>CALUNW010000001.1 GCA_944322145.1 uncultured Atopobiaceae bacterium
AACGCGCCGCATCGCCCCAGGTGCCCAACGCGCCGCATCGCCCCAGGTGCCCAACGCGCCGCATCGCCCCAGGTGCCTGATTTCCGAGAAATGCGTGTTTTGGTGCCAAATTACCGAGAAATGCGTGTCTCAGTGCCGGATTTCCGTCAAATGCGTGCGGCAGACACGCATATGGCCGGATTCCGGCACCAGGGGCAATCCGGCACCAGGGGCAATGGGCCGGATTCCGGCACCAGGGGCAATCGGCACCAGGGGTAATCGTCACCAGGCAAAGCGCTGCGTCAGAACCGCACGAGGCGCGGCTCGCCCTTCTCGTACGCGCACACGCCCTCAAAGCCCAGCTCCGCGAGCTCGCGGTACGCAAGGCGCAGGTAGGAGCCAAGGTGTCCGGGCGTGTGCGAGTCCGAGCCCACGGTCACCGCGGTGCCGCCGAGGTCGCGGTAGAGCTCGAGGATCTCTCGGCGCGGCTGGAAGTCGCCCAGACCGTAGCGGATGCCGGACGTGTTGACCTCGATGCCCTTGCCGCCCGCGATCACGCGGCGCAGGATCTCGGCCACGATGTCGCGCACGCGCCCGAAGGGGTAGTCGCCGAAGGGGTCGTAGCGGCGGATGAGGTCGAGGTGCCCCAGCACGGAGTAGCCGTCGAAGGCTTCCACTACGGCGAGCATCTCCTCGTAGTAGGCGGAGTGAATCTCCTCCTGCGCCCGGCCGCGCTGGTAGTCGCCGTTCCAGAACTCGAGGTCGCCCACCTGGTGGATGGAGCAGATCACGAAGTCGAGCCTCCCTCCAAGCCGCTCGAGCAGCGCGCGGTTCTGTTCCAGCGTGTGGCGCTGCACGCCCAGCTCCAGGCCCGCCCGCAGACCGATGCGGTCCCCGAGCTCGGCGCGCACGCGGTCGAGCTCGGCCAAGTAGGCGTCGTAGGCGCAGTTGGTGACCGGGTGCCCGTCCTCGAAGCGCGCTCCGGCCGGCTGGTCCCACTCCGGCTTGACGCCGTAGTCGACGTGCTCGGTGAAGCAGACCTCGTCGAGGTTCAGGCGCAGCGCGTCGCGCGCGACCTGCTCGAGCGGGTAGGTGGAGTCATCGGAGAAGCCGGTGTGAACGTGGTAGTCGGCGAGCATGGGCACCCTTTCTCTCGCCGCCAGTATATCGGGCGCCCGGCCGGGACGGCCGCAATCGGACGTTTTTCTCGGCTCCAAACGCGCTTCCGCTCGTGTGCTGGGACGTTGGGCCCAGGCCTGCACGTTGGGGACTGTCCCCAACTCACAGGGTCAGGGCGTTGCGACGGCGCCACTCGCGCGGAGAGATCTCGTAGGCCCCCTTGAACGCGCGCGAGAAGTGCAGATGGTTGGGGTAGCCCACGGCCCGTCCCACCTCGGCGACCGGCAGCGACGTGAGCTTGAGCAGCTCGGACGCCTTGGCCATGCGGTAGCCGATGAGGTACTGCTGCGGCGACTTGCCCGTTGCCGCCTTGAAGACCTTGCCGAAGTAGCTGCGGTTGAGGCCGGTGCGCTTGGCGATGTCCTCCACGGTGATGTCGTCCTGGTAGTGCTCCTTGATGAAGTCCACCGCCTCGCGGATGTAGAAGCCCTGCAGCTTGCCCGGCGCCTGCTCGGCCGGGTGGTCGACGGAGCGCAGCAGGTAGTCGAGGAAGAGGTAGGTGTGCCCGATCAGGTGCAGCGGAGAGGCGTCCCGATTGCTCACGAGGTAGCGCATCTCCTCGACCATGCCGGCGCGCAGCTCGCTGGAGCGCGACCGGTAGACGGGGGAGGAGGGCGTGAGCCCGGCCGCCTCGAGATCGTCTTTCACGTGGATGCCGTCGAACTCCACCCAGACGTACTCCCAGGGGTCGTCGAGGTCCGCCACGTAGGTGTTGACCTGGTCGGGAAAGATGAGGAACCCCTCGCCCTCGCCGAGGCGGTGGTCTGACTTGGCGCCGCTGTCGCTCGTAGACATGAGCAGGCCGCGGCCGGAGATGATGTAGTGGAAGAGGAAGTGGCTGCGCCGCGCGGGACCGAAGGCATGGCCGGGCGTGCAGGCCTCGCGGCCGTACTGATACGGCATCAGGTCGACGTAGTGGCCGCTGGGAAACGTGGAGAACTCGAGCTCGTGTGCGGGCATGTCTCGCCCCTTTCGCACCTCGGCCCCGGCGCGGACCGGAGCCGCCTCTGCAGCATGACGCATTTTGCATAGTATAACGCATTTAAGCTATACGTGATTTGACAAGAAGACGTAAAAAGATAAATCGCCCAAAGCAAATATGGAATCGATTCCCGACCACTGCCAACTACAGCCAAGCCAACTACCTGAGAAAACGTAAAACGCTAAAACCGCTTGCCCGGAAAACGATTCCGCTGAGCGAAATGATGAACTTCTTGTGTATACCGTGGACAAGCGATTTAGCAGCAAAAACGCGCAAATACATATCAAACATACCAAAATACATATAAAAACGCGCAAAAGTGTCAGCCTAGAATTAAGCCAACGTAAGGTGGGGCCCGAGAGTGCCGCGCCGCGGCGTCGGGCAGGGAGAAAGGTTTCGCAATGGCGAGTCTCTCACTGGAACACGTAGGGAAGAAGTACCCCAACGGCTATGAGGGGGTGAAGGACTTCAACCTCGAGATCGCCGATAAGGAGTTCATCATCTTCGTCGGCCCGTCCGGTTGCGGCAAGTCCACGACGCTGCGCATGATCGCCGGCCTCGAGGACATCACCTCCGGCACCCTCAAGATCGACGGTCGCGTGGTCAACGACGTCGAGCCCAAGGACCGCGACATCGCCATGGTCTTCCAGACCTACGCGCTGTACCCGCACATGACCGTGTACGAGAACATGGCCTTCCCGCTGAAGCTCCGCAAGGTCGACGCCGACACGATCGACAAGGCCGTTCGCGAGGCCGCCCGCATCCTCGACCTCGAGAAGCTCCTCGACCGCAAGCCCTCCGCCCTCTCCGGCGGCCAGCGCCAGCGCGTCGCCATGGGCCGCGCCATCGTCCGCGCCCCCAAGGTCTACCTCATGGATGAGCCGCTCTCCAACCTTGACGCCAAGCTCCGCGTCCAGATGCGCGCCGAGATCTCCAAGCTCCACGACCGTCTCGGCGCCACGATCATCTACGTCACGCACGACCAGACCGAGGCCATGACGCTTGGCACCCGCATCGTCGTCATGAAGGACGGCGTCATGCAGCAGGTCGACACCCCGACCAAGCTCTACAACGAGCCCTGCAACCTCTTCGTCGCCGGCTTCATCGGCTCCCCGCAGATGAACTTCATCGACGTCAAGGTGAGCGAGAAGGGCGCGGGCGTGGCGCTCACCTTCGGCTCCAACACCATCACCCTCACCGGCCCCAAGGCCAAGGCCCTCAAGGACGGCGGCTACGTGGGCAAGGTCGTCATCATGGGCATCCGCCCCGAGGACGTTGTCGAGGAGCACGAGTACGCCGAGGGCCGCACCCTCTCCGAGACCTTCCCGGCAAACGTCACGGTCTACGAGCTGCTGGGCTCCGAGGCCATGATCTACGCCGACGTCGACGGCGGCCAGATCTCCGCGCACCTCTCCGCCTCAAGCTCCGTCCGCACCGGCTCCAAGATCAACTGCTCCGTCGACCTCGCCAAGATTCACCTGTTCGACAAGCAGACCGAGCTCGCCATCGCCCACTAGGGAAGGAGGGCACACCTTATGCAGAAAAGAGCACTGACACGCCGCTCCTTCCTCGGGCTCTCCGCCGCCGCGGCGGCCGGTCTCGCACTCACGGGCTGCGAGGGCGAGCGCGCCGACGGCAAGGCCGAGGTGGAGATCGTCAACTACAAGATGGAGGCGGCCTCCTACTTCGAGGGCCTCGAGGCCCAGTTCAACGAGCAGAGCGACGACGTCTTCCTCAACTTTGACAGCCCCAACGACGCCGTCACGATCATGAAGACGCGCTTCGTCCGTGACGACTATCCTGAGGTCGTTGCCATCGGCGGCGACGCCACCTACGCGGACTTCGTTGACTCCGAGATGCTCGCCGACGTCTCCGACTACCCCGGGATGGCCAACGTGTCTCCTGCCTACCAGGAGATCATGAAGAGCCTCACCTACGTTCCCATGGACGGCATCTACGGCGTTCCCTATGTGGCAAACGCCGCCGGCATGCTCTACAACAGGGACATGTTTGCCGAGAAGGGCTGGCAGATTCCCACCACGTGGGACGAGTTCATCGAGCTCTGCGAGACCATCAAGGCCGAGGGCGAGGTCCTTCCGCTCTATCTGGGCTATCGCGACACCTGGACCATCCTCTCCCCGTGGAACTCCATGCTTGTTCAGCTCGTTCCCGAGGACCTCACGCGTCAGGTCAACGCCGGAAACGCCAAATTCTCCGACTACTACCGCGCGCCCGCCGAGAAGCTCCTGAAGCTCCTCGACTATGCCGAGCCCGGCCCGCTCGCCTACAGCTACAACGACGCCTGCACCGCCTTCGCGCGCGGTCAGAGCGCGATGTATCCCTGCGGCTCGTTTGCCGTCCCGCAGATCCTGCAGGTGAACCCCGAGATGAACGTCGGTCTGTTCGCGATGCCCGCGGCGGACAACCCCGATGACCGCATCGTGGTCTCCGGCGTGGACCTCTGCTGGAACATCTGCCAGGCGAAGTCGGACAAGAAGGACTCCATCTACAAAGTCATCGACTTCCTCGCCGACCAGGAGAACCTCCAGGCCTACATCGACGACCAGAAGGCCATCCCCTGCACCGAGGGCGACTTCACGCTCGACCCGCTCTTCGACGACATCCTCGACTTCATCGACGAGGGCAGGCTCATCGACTACCCCGACCACTCCTACCCGTCGGCTATGGCCTGCGACACCGTCCTCCAGGGTCTCATCAACGACCAGGACGTCGACGCGTTTCTCGCCAAGTGGGACTCGGATTGGCAGCGCTACAACAAGACCGTCATGCGCACGGTCCAGGAATACGAAGCGAATCAGGGATAAGGAGGGAAACTGATGGCAAATCTCGCAACGTCCAAGGCGGGGTCTGACAGGAACCGCACCTTCCTCATGATTCTGATTCCGGTGCTCGTCCTGTTTGTGGCCTTCAACACGATTCCGCTGCTCACGGGCTTCTTCTACAGCTTCACCAACTCCAAGGGCTACGGTCCCTTCGAGATCATCGGGCTCCAGAACTACATCGACCTGTTCCAGGACGCCCGCGTTGGCAACTCGTACCTGTTCACCTTCAAGCTTGCCGTGGTCTCCACGATTCTCGTGAACGTGCTCTCGCTCATCCTGGCCATCGGCCTCTCGAGCAAGATCAAGTTCAAGAGCGCCCTGCGCGGCCTGTACTTTGTTCCGCGCATCCTCGGCGCCCTCGTCGTGGGCTACGTCTTCACGTACTTCTTCACCTACATCGTCCCCGCGGTGACGGGTACCGACTCGATCCTCGCAAGTGCCGACTGGGCGTGGATCGGAATCGTGGTCGTGCTCGTGTGGCAGGCGTGCGCCCAGACCACGATCATTTACATCACCGGTCTCTCCTCGGTCCCCGAGGACGTCTACGAGGCGGGCGCGCTCGACGGCGCAACCGGCTGGGACAAGTTCCGCTACCTCACGTTCCCGCTCATCATGCCCTCCATCACCACGAACATGGTCCTCGTCATGAAGGACATGCTCATGGTCTTCGACCAGATCGTGGCAATGACGGGCGGCGGCCCCGCCAACTCCACCGAGTCCATCTCGTACCTCATCTACGAGAACGGCCTCAACAACAGTCAGTTTGGCTTCCAGTGCGCAAACGCGGTGCTCTTCTTCATCCTCATCGCCGTGGTCTCCATCGCGCAGACGAAGTTCCTGAACAGTAAGGAGGAGCAGCTCTAATGGCTAACAACACTGTTCCTACCAAGGTCAAGGAGCGGGTGAACTGGCCCATCACGATCCTGCTCATGATCGGTACCCTCACGGTCCTCTTCCCGCTCTACATGGCCGTGGTCATCGCCTTCAAGGATCCCTCCGAGATGACCAACGACATCGCGGGCATTCTCTCCCTGCCCGCCACGTGGTCCCTCGACAACTTCATCGAGGCCATCCAGGTTACCGACTTCTTCCACTCGTTCCTGAACTCGCTCATCATCACCGTCGTTGCTGTGGTCGTCTCCATCCTCATCCACAGCCTCGCGGCGTATGCCATCGGGCGCAACATGGACAAGAAGAAGCTCTTCAAGGGCTCCTACTACTTCATCGTCGCCGGCATGTACGTGCCCTTCGCGATTCTGATGATGCCGCTCGTCAAGCAGACGGCCATGATGCACCTCGACAACATGTTCGGCGTCATGATCCTCTACGTCGTGTTCTACATGCCCATGAACATGATGCTCTACACCGGCTACCTGAGGAACATCCCCACCGCCCTCGAGGAGGCGGCTCGCGTAGACGGCGCGTCCACCTGGACCACCTACTGGAAGGTCATCTTCCCGCTCATGAAGCCCATGCACGCCACCGTAGCCGTCATCACCGGCCTAGCCGTGTGGAACGACGTCATGACCCCGCTCGTCATCATGGGCGGCTCCGGCGTCAACACTCTGCCGCTCGCGCAGATGAGCTTCCAGACGCAGTTCGGCACGAACTACAACCTGGCGTTTGCCTCCTACCTGCTTGCCATGCTCCCGATGATCATCTTCTACATCGTGGCGCAGAAGCAGATCATCGGCGGCGTCACCAACGGTGCCGTGAAGTAGTTCCGAGCGCACCGCACCGCCGCTCACTGTTCCCCCTGGCGCCCGGAATCCATCCTTTTTGTGGTGGGTTCCGGGCGTCCCCCCGAAAGGCCCGCATGCGTTACACTCCTGCCGGCCGCAAGCGACAAGAGAGATCGAGGAGCCATGTCAGTTCAGTACGACGCCTCCGCGCGCACCTTCACCATCCACACCGCAGCCTCCACCTACCAGATGAAGGTGGACCAGTACGGCTACCTCCTTCACCTCTACTACGGCGCCCGCGCCGAGGGCGACCTGTCCTACCTCATCACCTACGCCGACCGCAGCGGCATGTGCGGCTGCCCGCATGACGTGGCCGACCGCACCTACTCGCTCGACGTCCTTCCGCAGGAGTACGCCTTCCAGGGCACGGGCGATATGCGGAGCCCATTGCTCATGGTCCGCGGCGCCGACGGCACCTTCGGCTGCGACCTGCGCTACGTCGGCCACGAGATCCGTCCCGGCAAGTACGGCCTGCCGGGCCTTCCCGCCGCCTACTCCGAGGACGAGGCCGACGGCGCCGAGACCCTCTCGATCACCCTTGCCGACCCGCGCCTGGGCCTCGAGGTCGAGCTGCTCTACGGCGTGCTGCCCAAGGTCGACGTCATCACGCGCGCGGCGGTGATCCGCAACAACGGCACGGGCCGCGTCACCGTGGAGAAGGCCCAGACCGCCTGCCTCGATTTCGTCTCCGGCGACTTCGACGTCATCACCTTCGACGGGCGCCACGCCATGGAGCGCCGTCCTTCTCGCCGCCCCGTTACCAACGGCTCCTTTAGCGTGGGCAGCCGCCGCGGCATGTCCTCCAACCAGTACAACCCCGTCATGATCCTCTGCGACCACAACGCCACCGAGACCGCGGGCCGCTGCTGGTCCATGAGCTTCGTCTACAGCGGCAGCTTCCTGGCCGAGGTGGAGCGCGACCAGTACGAGCAGACCCGCATGCAGATGGGCCTGGCCTCCGACCTCTTCTCCTACCCGCTCGAGCCGGGCGAGAAGATCGTGGCGCCCGAGGTCCTCATGACCTACTCCGGAGCGGGCCTCGAGAAGGTCTCCCACAACCTGCATCGCTGCATCCGCCGCAACATCTGCCGCGGGCCCTGGCGCGACAGCCCGCGTCCCGTGCTCATCAACTCCTGGGAGGCCTGCTACTTCGACTTCACGGGCGACAAGCTCGTGGAGCTCGCCAAGAGGGCGGCCGACCTGGGCCTCGACATGCTCGTCATGGACGACGGCTGGTTCGGCGCCCGCAACGACGACCACCGCGGCCTGGGCGACTGGAAGCCCAACATGGCCAAGCTCGGCGGCACCGTGGCCGACCTCGCGCACCGCGTGAACGAGGTGGGCCTGGGCTTTGGCATCTGGGTCGAGCCCGAGATGGTCAACGAGGACTCCGACCTGTTCCGCGCGCACCCCGACTGGGCGCTCACCATCCCCGGCAAGGAGCCGGTGCTGGGCCGCGACCAGCTGGTGCTGGACCTCTCGCGACCCGAGGTGCGCGACAACCTCTTCGAGCAGCTCTGCGCCGTGCTCGACCAGGGCGGGATCGACTACGTCAAGTGGGACTACAACCGCTCGATCGTGGACGTGCACTCCCGCGCGGCGAGCGACCAGGGCAAGGTCCTCTACGACTACATGCTCGGCCTCTACGACCTGCTCGAGCGCATCGTGAGCCGCTACCCGGACCTGCTGATCGAGGGCTGCTCCGCCGGCGGCGGGCGCTTTGACGCCGGCATGCTCTACTACACGCCGCAGATCTGGACCTCCGACAACACCGATGCGCGCAACCGCATGGAGATCCAGTACGGCACCTCCTTCGGCTACCCCTGCTCCGCGGTGGGCGCGCACGTCTCCGCCTGCCCCAACGAGATCACGGGCCGCACCATCCCGCTGGGCGCGCGCGGCACCGTCGCCATGGCGGGCGGCGCCTTTGGCTACGAGCTCGACCTCATGGAGCTGAACGACCGCGCCTGCGAGATCATCCGCACGCAGGTCAAGACCTACCGCCAGGTCGAGCACCTCGTGCGCGAGGGCCTGCTCTACCGCCTGTCCGACCCCAAGGACGCCGACGTCTCCGCTTGGGAGTTCGTCTCCGAGGACGGCCGCGAGGCGCTCGTGTGCGCCGTGGTCACGCGCGTGGACGGCTACGGCAAGGCCAACTACGTGGTCCCGCGCGGCCTCACGCCCGGCGCGCGCTACCGCATGGTGAGCAACGGCACGGTCTTCTCGGCTGACGCCCTGATGGACATGGGCCTGCCGCTGACCGTGCCTGCCGGCCCGTACGAGAACTTCATGTACCGTCTGGAGCGCGTGGACTAGTTCTTCTCGCCTGGCCTTTGTTTCCCCCGTGGGGCGACGGCGCTTGCATGGCGCGCCGTCGCCCCTTTTTCGTGCCGGCTGTGGTCACTTTTGGTCGTGAAGGTGACCACAGCTGGCCTGATATTCTCGCCCGGTCGATACCGGGCCAGCTGCGGACGGTTGTGCGGGGCGAGAAGAACGGGCCCCGGACGAGCAGGGGGTGTCGTCCGAGGCCCGGCAGGGGGCGATGTCGCCGGCGTGCTAGCGCGCGACCCAGGCGGTGGCGTCGCAGGGGAGCTTTCCGTCGACGAGCGCCGCGCTGGCGAGAAGGACCTCGCCCGCGGGCAGCTCCACGGCCGCAGCCCCGAAGTTGGTCACGCTCGTGAGCGACCGCCCGTCGGCCGTGGGACGGCTGTAGGCGATGACCTGGTCGTCGTAGCCGTCGGCCCACGAAAGCGACGTGTCGCCGGTGGCCGTGAGCAGCTCCGCGCGCGCGGCGAGCGCGCGGCGGTAGAACTTGAGCATGGAGTCCTTCTCGGTCTCCTCGATGTCCACGGCGTGCTGGGCGAACCACTCGGGCTGCGGCAGGTGCGCCGGCCTGTGGTTAGCCGGCGCGGAGAAGCCGAAGTCGCCGGACTCGTCGACGGCCCTCCAGGGCAGCGGCACGCGGCAGCCGTCGCGGCCCTTGATGGCGTCGCCGTGGCTCGTCATGGCCGCCTCGGGGTCCTCGAGGGCGCCCCAGGGGATGTCCGCCACCTCGAAGAGGCCCAGCTCCTCGCCCTGGTAGAGGTAGACCGACCCGGGCAGGCCCAGCTCCATGAGCAGCGCCGCGCGGGCGCGGCGGGTACCCAGCTCCCGGTCCTCGTAGTAGGTCGCTCCGTCGCGGAGCAGCCAGTCGTTCACGAGCTGGTGGTGCGTCGCGGAGCGGACCTGCGGCAGGCCGTAGCGCGTGGGGTGGCGCGCCATGTCGTGGTTGGAGAGGACCCAGGTTGTGGTGGAGCCGGAGCGCTCGGCGGCGGCGAGGCCCTCCTCGATGGCGCGGCGCAGCTCGTCGGCGAACCATCCCGCCTTGGAGAGCTCGAAGTTGAAGACCTGGCCCAGCTCGTCAGTTGAGGCGTACATCCACTGGTGCTCGGGCACGACCCACGCCTCCGCCACGGCAAAGCGCGCGGGCTCGTACTCGTTGAAGACCTGGCGCCACTCGCGGTAGATCTCGTGGACCTCGGGGCGGTCCCACAGGGGGTTCTCGTCGCCGGGCTCGCCCTCGTCGAGGTCGTCGGGCCACTCGTCGAGCGGCCGGCTGTCGAGGTCCTTGGCCAGGGCGTGCGCCACGTCGATGCGGAAGCCGTCCGCGCCGCGGTCGCTCCAGAAGCGCAGCGTCCTCTTGAAGTCCTCGCGCACCTCGGGGTTCTTCCAGTTGAGGTCGGCCTGCTCCACGGCAAACAGGTGCAGGTACCACTCGCCGTCGCCCACCGGCTCCCAGCCGGGGCCGCCGAAGGTCGACTTCCAGCCGTTGGGGGGCAGCTCGCCGTTCTCGCCGCGCCCGGGGCGGAAGATGTAGCGGTCGCGCTCCGGGGAGCCGGGGCCGGCGGCGAGCGCGGCCTTGAACCACTCGTGCTCGGTGGAGGTGTGGTTGGGGACGATGTCCACGATCACCTTGATGCCCGCGGCGTGCGCGGCGGCGGCCATCTCGTCGAAGTCCTCGAGCGTGCCCAGACGCGGGTCGACGTTGCGGTAGTCCGCCACGTCGTAGCCGCCGTCGACGAGCGGGGAGGGGTAGAACGGCGAGAGCCAGATCGCGTCGATGCCCAGGGCTCGCAGGTAGTCCATGTGGGCGGTGATGCCTCGGATGTCGCCGAGGCCGTCGCCGTTCGCGTCATAGAAGCTGCGCGGGTACACCTGGTACACCACCGCCTGCTTCCACCACTCCTCGTTCCCGTTAATGAGCGTCATGTCATATCTCCTTTCTACTGAGACGTGATGAAAAGGGACTGTCCCTTTTCATCACGAGAGGTGCCAGATGTCGCGGTCGTACTCGCGGATGGTGCGGTCGGACGAGAAGAACCCGGACTTGGCCACGTTCACGAGGGCCTTCTCGCCCCAAGCGGCACGGTCCTCGTAGTCGGCGAGGCAGCGCTCCTTCACCGCAACGTAGTCGCGCACGTCGAGCAGCGCCATGAAGTAGTCCTTGGCAATAAAGTCTCGGTAGACGCGGGTGATGCACCCCGCGTCGCCGCGCGCGAGCAGCTCGGGCGAGCAGATGAAGTCGAGCACCTCCGCAAGCTCGCCGTCAGAGCCCCAGAGGTCCCAGGGCCGGTAGTCGCCGCGGTCGTAGAAGCCGATGACCTCGTCGGACGAGCGCCCGAAGAGATAGATGTTCTCCCTGCCCACGAGCTCCGCGATCTCCACGTTGGCGCCGTCGAGGGTCCCCAGCGTCACCGCGCCGTTTGCCATGAACTTCATGTTGGAGGTGCCGCTCGCCTCCTTGGACGCCAGCGAGATCTGCTCGGAGACGTCCGCGGCGGGGATGAGGTGCTCGGCGGCAGTGACGTTATAGTTCTCCACGAAGACGAGGCGCAGCCACGGCGCGACCTCCGGGTCCTCATCGATGAGGCGCCCAAGGGCGAGGAGCAGGGCGATCGTGTCCTTGGCAAGGGCGTATGCCGGTGCCGCCTTGGCGCCGAAGACCATCGTCAGCGGCCTGTTGGGAACGTTTCCTCGCTTGACCTGAAGATACTTCCAGATGGCGTAGAGGGCGTTCATCTGCTGACGCTTGTACTGGTGCATGCGCTTGACCTGGATGTCGAAGACCGAGTGCGGGTCCACCTCAATGTTCTTCTCGGCGCGCAGCCACGCCGCCAGGCGCTCCTTGTTGCCCTCCTTGACCTCCAGGAGCCGCTGGACAAAGCCGGCGTCACCGCTCAGGGCGAGAAGGTCCTCCAGCTTGGAGGCGTCGCGGACCCACCCGTCTCCGATGGCGTCGGTCACCAGGGCGGTCAGCGCCGGGTTGCAGTCCATGAGCCAGCGGCGGAAGGTGATGCCGTTGGTCTTGTTGGAGAACTTATCGGGGTAGAGCTCGGCGAAGGGCCGCATCTCGGACTCCACGAGGATCTGCGTGTGCAGGGCGGCCACCCCGTTCACGGCGTGGCTGAAGTGCACGTCCATCGCGGCCATGTGCACGACGTCGTCGCCGTCGATCACCGCGACGGCCGGGTCCTCGGAGCGCGTGCGGGCGAGAGCGTCGAGCTCGCGGATGACGGGCACGATGCCGGGCGCCACCTGCTCGATGTAGCCCATCGGCCAGGTCTCGAGCGCCTCGGCGAGGATGGTGTGGTTGGTGTAGCCGCAGGTACGCTCCACGATGGCGGCGGCGTCCTCGAACGCGATGCCGCGCTCCACGAGCAGGCGCACCAGCTCGGGGATGACCATCGAGGGATGGGTGTCGTTGATGTGCACGGCCACGTGGCGGTCGAGCTCCTCGGGCGCGTATCCGCGCTGCTCGAGCTCGGCGAGGATGAGCTGCGCCCCTGCGGAGACCATGAAGTACTGCTGGTAGACGCGTAGGAGGCGGCCGGCTTCGTCGGAGTCGTCAGGATAGAGGAAGCTCGTGAGGCCGCGCCGGACGTCGCCCTTGTCAAAGGCGATGCCGCTCTCGGGTGCCGGCGAGGGCTCCTCCACGTCAAAGAGGTGCAGGCGGTTGACCACCCCGTTCTCAAAGCCGGGCACCTCGATGTCGTACATGCGCGCCGTGAGCGAGCCAAAGCCAAAGGGGACCGAGAAGGACGTGCCCGTGTCGATCAGCCAGGACTCGGGCTCGATCCAGGGGTTGGGCTCCTCGCGCTGGACGCCCTCGGAGAGGTCCTGCCGAAAGAGGCCGTAGTGGTAGTTGAGGCCCACGCCGTCGCCGGGCAGCCCGAGCGAGGCGATGGAGTCGAGGAAGCACGCGGCGAGCCGGCCCAGGCCTCCGTTGCCGAGCGAGGGCTCGGGCTCGCAGTCCTCCACGGCGGCGAGCGAGGTGCCGTGGGCGGAGAGGGCGCGCTCGACCTCGTCTGCCAGGCCGAGGTTCACAAGGTTGGCGCGCAGCAGGCGACCCACCAGGAACTCGGCGGAGAAGTAGTAGAGCTTGCGGTCGCCCGCGGCGGGGGGCATCCCCGTCTGGAGGTCGCGCACCGTGCGAAGCAGGGCGCAGAAGATCTGCGCGTTCGTGGCGTCGTCGAGCGTGGTGCCCATCTCGGCGAGCGCCTGACCCAGGTTCTTCTCGATGTCCATCGGTATTCTCCTTCCCATTATCACGTCGTCCCTATATGCGGAAGCGGAACTGTCCCGTTCTCATGATCCCGGCACCGCTGACGGGGGTGGCGCCCCTGCGCGCGTAGTCGTCGGGGACGACCTTGATGGGCGGCAGGCGGTGGTAGAGCTCCATCTGGTGGCGCAAGCGCTCGGCGAGCTCGCGGCTCGCGAAGCCCGGGCGCGCCCGCCAGACCCAGTTGCCTCCGAGCGTCGACGGCGTGTTCATGCGCGCCTCGCTGCCCAGCCCCAGCAGGTCCTGCATCTGCACCACGGCGGTGTCCGCCGGGCTCGCCCAGATGGCGCGCATCATGCCCCAGCCCTCGCCCTCGGAAGGGTCGAGGTGCAGGTACTCGCGGGCGAGGGCGACGTCTTTGGCAGGCGCCGTCTCGAGCCACCCGAGCGCAGTGTCGTTGTCGTGCGTGCCCACGTAGGCGATGCAGTTGGTGGGGTAGGAGAAGGGCAGGTACGCGACGCCCGTGCCGTCCCGCGTGTCGAAGGCGAACTCGAGGACCCTCATGCCGGGAAATCCCGAATCCTCGAGCAGGCGGTGCACCGAGGGGGTGAGGTAGCCGAGGTCCTCGGCCACGATGTCGCAGCGCCCGAGCCGCTGCTCCAGCACGCGGAAGAGGTCGATGCCGGGACCGTTGCGCCAGCGCCCGCCCGCCGCCGTCGTGGCGCCCGCGGGGATGGCGAAGTAGGTGTCGAAGCCGCGGAAGTGGTCGATGCGCAGGATGTCATAGAGCTGCAGCTGGAAGGCGACGCGCTGGCACCACCACTCGTAGCCGTCCGCCTTCATGCGGTCCCAGGCAAAAAGCGGATTGCCCCAGAGCTGCCCGATGTCGGAGAAGCCGTCGGGAGGCACCCCGGCGATCTCGCGGGGCCTGAGGTCCGCGTCGAGCTGGAACTGCTCGGGGTGGCTCCACACGTCCGCGCTGTCCTGGGCCACGTAGAAGGGCAGGTCGCCCATGATGCGCACCCCCGCGGCGCGCGCGTAGTCGTGCAGGCGGTCCCACTGCGAGAAGAACAGGCACTGGACGCCCTGCCAGAAGGCGACGTCCTCGGTGAGCTCCTCGCGCGCCCGGGCGAGCGCGTCCGCGCGGCGCAGGCGCACCCCGTCCGGCCAGGTGTGCCAGGGGGTGCCGTGGTGGAGGTCCTTGAGGGCCATGAACAGGGCGTAGTCGTCGAGCCAGGCAGCCTCGCGCTCGCAGAAGCTGGCCAGCTCGTCCGGCCTCATCCTTTGGAGGCGCTCCACTGCGCACCTGAGCACGTCAAAGCGCCCGCGGTAGAGGGCGCCGTAGTCGACGCGCTCGGGGTCGGAGCCCCAGTCCACGCCCGCGTACTCGCCGCGCTCGAGCAGCCCCTCCGCTGCGAGGTCGTCGAGGTCGATGAGGTAGGGGTTGCCGGCATAGGTGGAGAAGGACTGGTACGGCGAGTCGCCATAGCTGGTGGGCACGATGGGGAGCACCTGCCAGATCGACACCCCGGCGCGCGCCAGGAAGTCGACGAAGCCGCGCGCCTCGCCGCCGAGCGTGCCCACCCCCCAGGGGGAGGGGAGCGACGTTATGGGCATGAGGATGCCCGAGGTTCTCATGTGTCCTCCTTTTCTCGATGCCGGGCACTTCTTGCCCGGCCGAACAAGCCCGTTAGTGCGCAAATTCAAAGTTTCTCGAAAAGCTGACCTGCGGATATATGAAATCAAATCGGATTTTTGCACGCTATTTGGCGAGAAGAACCCGGGAGCGGACGCTCTCTCGCTCGACGAGCTCGAAGTCCACGAGCTCGTGGGTTGCCGAGGAGCCGTCGCGGAGGGCGCCCAGCAGGAGCTGCGCGGCACGCTCGGCGAGACGCGCGGCGTCCTGTCGAATCGTCGTGATGCGGGGGACGGAGTACTGGGAGAAGGCGGTGTCGTCAAAGCCGACGAGCGAGACATCGCCGGGCACGCTGAGCCCTCGGTCGACGATGGCACGCAGCGCGCCGAAGGCGACGACGTCGCCGAGGGCGAAGACGGCCGTGAGGTCGCCCGCGCGCTCGAGGAGGCGGCTCGTGGCCTCGTAGCCGCCGACCTCGATGAAGTCGCAGGGCTCGAAGTCGCGCTCGTAGTCGAGCTCGATGCCGTGCTCGCGCAGGGCCTGTTCGGCGCCGCGCAGGCGCAGCTCGCCGATCTGCCCACTTGCGCGGTTGCCGCCGACGATGCCGATCCGCCGGTGCCCGCGCTCCAGCAGATGCCCCACGGCGCTTCTCGCCGCCGCGACGTTGTCGATGGTGACGCTCGAGAGGTTGGCAAAGCCGAGCTGGCTCGCGTCCGCGGTCACCAGGACGCTCGGCGTCTCGATCTCATGGAAGGACGCGCGGAAGCTCTCGAGCTCGCCGCCGAGGAAGACCATTCCCTTGGGGTGGCGCGCCTGCTGGTAGTCGATGGCGGCGCGAACCTCGTCGATGTCGCCGTTGAGGTAGGTCACGACGATCTGCTCGTCCTCGCGCGCGAGCGCGGCCTGCAGGGGCCCGAGGATGTCGTCGAACATGCGGTTGCCGACGCCCATCACAAAGACGGCCACCGGCGTCTGGGAGCGCATCTTGAGGTAGCGCGCGTTGGAGTTGGGCTCGTAGCCGAGCTCAGCCATGACGGCGAGGATGCGCTCGCGGGCGCGGTCGCTCACGTTGGGCTGGTCGTTGATGACGCGCGAGACCGTGCCCACGCCGTAGCCCGACTTCGCTGCGATGTCTCGGATGTCCATGGCGCCTCGTTCTTCTCGTCGTTCATGAGCCCGTTGGTTGGAAACGTTTCCAATTCCTGTTGGCAGACTTATACCACGCCATGGGGCGCGCGGGAGCGAGAAGTACGAATTGCCGTCCGCCGCCGCAATCCGACCGCTCGCCGCCAACCAGCGTCCTTCTCGCCCGGCCTTCTCGCCCGGCCTCGAGGGTATGTACACCCACCCCTGAGGGTATGTACACCCACCCCTGAGGGTATGTACACCCGCCGGTTTTAGTTTGGTTGCAAACGCGCAGGTAGATGAGCTGCCGAGAAGAACGAGCGTCTCGGGGAGGTGTACATACCCTCAGGGGCGGGTGTACACACCCTAGCGGCAAGCTCGTCTGTTGCCCGCGGGTTTCCACCCCGTGGCGGCGCGTTGCGGACCCGCGTCAAACGTTACGTTCCGCGCGCGGGCGCGTTAACTCACGTCCGACGCGCGCGCCCAGCAACCTGAAACCTGCCACCATCGCCCCGTCACGTCCGCGAAACGGGGGAGGGAACCATGTACGACAGCGGATCAACTGCCTTCATGCTCGTCTGCACCATGCTCGTCCTGTTCATGACGCCGGGGCTGGCCTTCTTCTACGGCGGCCTGGCCCGGCGCAGGAACGTCGTCAACACGATGCTCATGTGCTTCGGCGTCATCGGCGTCGTGGGGCTCCTATGGGTCCTGGCAGGCTGGTCGTTCGCCTACGGCGGCGACGGCTCGCTCTCGTGGTTTGGCGGCTTCGACCAGCTGGGGCTTGTCGGCCTGGTCTCTGCGATGCTGTCCGAGGCGGCGAGCGTCCCGGCAGACGCCGTCTACCCGAGCCTCGTCGACGTCTGCTTCCAGATGGCCTTCGCCATGATTACGTCGGCGATCGTCACCGGCTCGGTGGCGGGCCGCATGCGCTTCGGCGCGGTGCTCGCCTTCATCGGCGCGTGGTCGCTCGTTGTGTACGCGCCGCTCGCGCACATGGTCTGGGGCGGCGAGGGGTCGCTGATCGGCGACGCCATCGGCGCGCTGGACTTTGCCGGCGGCGACGTGGTCCACATCAGCTCCGGCGTCACGGGCCTGATCCTGTGCGTGGCCCTCGGCGGTCGCAAGGGCTTTGGCCTCAAGAGCTATCGCCCGCACAACGTGCCGTTCGTCGCGCTGGGCGCGGGGCTTCTCTGGCTCGGCTGGTTTGGCTTCAACGGCGGTTCCGAGTTCGCCGCCGACGAGGTCGCGGCCCTGGCGATCCTCAACACCGTGGTCTCCAGCGCAGCCGGCCTGGCGTCCTGGCTCGTTGTGGAGCGCGTAGCCTCCGGCACGCCCTCGCTCGTGGGCGCCTGCACGGGCCTGGTGGCAGGCCTCGTCGTGGTGACGCCGGCCGCCGGCTTCGTGGAGCCGTGGGCCGCGGTGGTCATGGGACTTCTCGTCTCGCCTGTGTGCTACCTGGCAATCTCCAAGCTCAAGGCTCACTTTGGCTATGACGACGCGCTCGACGCCTTTGGCTGCCATGGCGTGGGAGGCCTGCTCGGCGGCGTTCTGACTGGACTCTTCTGCGTGCCGGAGCTCTCCTGGACCGACAAGGGCGGACTGCTCTACACCGGCGACCCGTCCCTGATGGCGAGCCAGGTGCTCGGCATCCTGGTGACGCTCGCAATCGTCGTAGTGTTTGACCTGGTACTCGTTGCCGCGATGCGCGCCGTGTTCGGCGACCTGCGCGTGAGCGAGCGCGACGAGGCGCTGGGCCTGGACGTCTCGGTCCACGGCGAGAGCGCCTACCCGGCCTTCACCGGCCTCGACTCCTGATCAGCCAAACCCGATGCCCGAGGAGGCACCATGAAGAAGATCACCGCAATCATCCGGCCCGAGAAGCTCGAGGAGCTCAAGGACGCGCTCAACGAGAAGGGCGTCCACGGCATGACCGTCTACGAGTGCATGGGCTGCGGCAGCCAGCGCGGCTGGACCGAGTACTACCGCGGAAAGCCCGTCATGCTTAACATGATTCCCAAGGTCAAGGTTGAGCTCGTGGTCAATAACGCGCAGGTCGACGGCTTGATTGACCTCATCTGCGAGGTCGCGCGCACCGGCGAGGTGGGCGACGGCAAGATCTTCGTCTACCCCGTCGAGGAGTGCGTGCGCGTTCGCACCGGCGAGCGCGGCGTCCGCGCCGTGTGACAGGGCTGGGCTCCGGGTGCCGGACGACCGAGGAGGGGTCATCCTTCTCGCCCGGCCTCGAGGGTATGTACACTCGCCCCTGAGGGTATGTGCACCCGTCTGGTTAGGGTGAGTTGCAAACTCCCTGGTAGACGGGCTACCGAGAAGAACGGGCGGGTCGCGGCGGTGTACACACCCTCCCGGGCGGGTGTACATACCCTCACGGAGCGCTCATGGAGCGCTCGCCGCCCGGGCTACACGCTCTCGACCGGGAAGAGGCCGCCGCGGCCCCCGATGGCGTCGTCGGGGATGTCGAGCACGTACGAGCCGCAGCAGTTGACGATCGTGGTGCCGCAGGGGTGCTCGCGGACGCGCTCGATGCGGCCGTACTCCATGTGCACGTGCCCGTGCAGCAGGTAGCGCGGGCGCGTCCGCTCGAGCAGCGTCCCAAACGCCTCGAAGCCGCGGTGCGGAAGGTCGTCGAGGTCGCCGTAGCCGCGCGCCGGGGCGTGGGTCACCAGCAGGTCCACGCCCCCCGTCGCGCTGGCGAGAAGCGCCATCCGCGCGGCGCGTCGCCCCATCTCGGCCTCGGTGAAGCCGTGCACCTCGGGGTTGTAGCGGATCGACCCGCCGAGCCCCATGACGCGCAGCCCTCCGGCGTCGACCACGCGCCCGTCCACGGACACGCAGCCCTCGGGCGCGTGCCGGTCGTAGGCGCCGTCGTGGTTGCCCTGCACGTAGAGCAGCGGCACGTTGGCCAGGGTCACGATGTGCTCGAGGTAGGTGGCCGGCAGGTCGCCGCACGACACGATCAGGTCGACGCCCGCCACGCGCTCGGCGTCCCAGTGGTCGTAGAGCCAGCCCTCCTCCACGTCCGCGATGGCAAGGATCCTCATGCGAAGCCCCCTAGCGCGCCGTGTCCTTGAGCAGCACCGTCGAGGGGTCCACGGGGATCACGCCCGCGACCTCCACCTCCACGAGGCCGTCGCGGTCGAGCTCGCGCTGCTCGGGCAGGCGCCCCACCACGTTCTCGTTGAGCCAGCGCATGCGCACGATCTGCTCGCTCGTGAGCCGACCCGCCTCCGGGCCCTGCACCACGTCGCCGCCCTGGGCGACGAGCTCGCCGGTGAACGGGTGCACGCGCCCGGAGAGCACCGACTGGCGCAGCACGTCGACGAGCATGCGCTGTCCGCGCGGCAGGGCGTCGGAGAGCCGCACGTCGAGCACGCCGGCGGACATGCCCCACCAGTAGTTGAGCGACTGCCCCTGGATCTTCTCGCCCTCCTTCTTCCACGTGTCGTTTCTGATGGAGCGGACGAGCATCTCGTAATAGCGCCCCCACTTCCAGACGGGCTCGGCGAGGTGCGTCTCGGCGCCGCTGTCCTCGACGCGGTAGAGGCCCCAGGACTCCTTGGGCGCGAGCGGGTTGGCGTAGTCGCGCCCGGAGATGATGTGGACGCCCTCCTCGCGCAGCTCGCGGCGCCAGTCGTAGTCCTTGGCGGAGAACCACTTGAGGTAGACGGTCGCGTAGGGGTCCACCATCTGGGCGCCGATGGCGAAGGCGTTGATCTCCGCCACGGTCGAGAAGACCGGGCTCTCGGCGACGTATCCCACCTTGTGGTGGCCCGCCAGGCTCGCCGCGAGTGCGCCGAGCAGGAACTTTGCCTCGTACATGCGCCCGTAGAAGCCGCGCACCGCGCTGTGCGAGAGGCTCACGGAGCAGTTGAGGTAGGCCGGGCCCGGGTGCTCCGCCGCGGCGCGCAGGGTCTGGCGCATCTGCGTGGGCGCGCAGGAGACGATGAGGTCGGCCTTGTGCTCGATCGCCTCGTCGACTGCCTGGTCGAAGGCGGCGTCGGAGCTGCGGTCGGTGAAGGCGTGGGTGACGACGGTGCCGGCGAGGCGCTCCTCGAGCTTTGCGCGCCCGCGCTCGTGCAGGCTGATCCAGCCCGAGGAGAGCGGGTTGCGGTCGTAGATGAAGGCCACGCGGAAGGGCTTGGCGAGCACGGCCTTCTTGGCGAGGTTCTTGAGCTTGGGAAGCGGCGCGGTGTGGTCCGCGCTCGGGTCCTCGAGATAGGCGCGGGCGCCCTCGCCCTGCTTGACCACGAACTCGCCCCAGACCTTGGCCACGTGCTCGTCCACCTCGCGCGGGGCGAGTGCGCGCACGTGCTCGAAGCCAAAGATCGAGACAAAGTATGCGAGCGCGTCGCCCACCTGCAGGTCCAGATCGCCTCCGCCGCGGGCGCGGAACGAGGCGGAGAACGCGTCGAAGAGGGCGCGCAGGTCGCGCACCACGTCGTCGGGCCAGGGGGTCTCGAGGTCCTGGCCGAGAAGTGCCGCCAGCCGGGCGTAGAAGCCCTCCTCGGCGGAGGTGATGCCGTAGATGGGGCACACGCGGTAGAAGCGCGTGAACTCGTGGTAGACGCGCAGGCCCTTCTCGTCGGAGGGCATGGGCGTCACGCGGGTGATGTTGGCCAGGATCGTGGGCATGCCCAGGTAGCGCGAGACCGAGACGCGCTTGTTGCCCTCCTGCACGTAGAAGCGCTGGAGGTACTCGTAGACCACGATCGGGTCGCGCAGGCCCTCTGTGCGCTGGGAGTCGATGAGGTCGCTCCACTTGGCGGCAAACTCCGAGCCCGCCTCCGCGATGGGGAGAAAGCCGCTCGAGAACATGTTCTGGCGGCCGCGCGTCTTGGTGCCGGCGATGAGGGAGAGGTCGATCTCCGTGAGCCCGACGGGCACCTCGCCCTGGTAACCCTGGTTCTTGAGGATGTCGTCGAGCGCGGGCGGGTAGGGGTAGCGGCCTGCGGCGACGTCGCGCTCCACCTGCTTGAGGCCGAGCTTGCGGGCCTTGGCGTAGTCCTCGAGCATGGGGCTCCCTTTCTGTGAGGGACCGTTCCCATACATGGTAGCGAATTGCGCGGCGGCGCTTGTCCCAAAAGGGGACAGGACACAATTGGGACATTGCGCAATGTCCCAATTGTGTCCTGTCCCCTTTTGGGACAAGCGGGGCCCCTAAGCTCCGCCACCTGCTCAGATTTCCCGGTCGTTTCCGGCGGGCGTCCCGCGGATGGCGAACAAACGACGTACAGGTAGCGAGCGCGTAGCAACTTCGTCTCCGTTTTTCTCGCCCTCGCGCGGGCGGCCCTAGACTCGCCATGGAAACCAGAAAGAGGGGAGTCCCATGAGCGAGAAGAACCACGTGCCCGGCCTCTATCGCCCCGAGTACGAGCACGACGCCTGCGGCATCGGCGCGATCGCGCACCTGCGCGGCGTCCGCAGCCACCAGACGCTCGACGACGCGCTCTCCGTCCTCGTGAACCTGGAGCATCGCGGCGGGACGGGCCTGGAGCGCAACACCGGCGACGGCGCGGGCGTGCTCTTCCAGGTCCCGCATCGCTTCTTCCGCAAGGAGGCCCAGAAGGAGGGCCAGCTCCTTCCGGACGAGGGCGACTACGGCGTCGCCATGCTCTTCCTTCCGCACGACGACCCGGCGGGCGTGGCCGCGGCGCGCCAGGTCTTCGAGCGCGGCTGCGCCGAGTGCGGCGTGCCGCTCATGTTCTGGCGCGCGGTCCCCGTGGACCCGCACGACCTGGGCTCCACGGCGCGGGCCTGCATGCCCACGATCTGCCAGGCGTTCCTGCGCCGCCCGGACGACGTGCCCCGCGGCCAGGACTTTGAGCGCCGCCTCTACGTGACCCGCCGCACCATCGAGCGCGCGGCGGACGCAAGCCCCGCCCTCGCCGGCAAGATCTTCTACGTTTGCAGCATGTCGAGCCGCACGATCGTCTACAAGGGCATGCTCGTTGCCACCCAGATGCGCCGCTTCTACCTGGACCTGAACGACGCCGCGGTGGAGACGGCGCTGGCCCTGGTGCACTCGCGCTACTCCACCAACACCACGCCGAGCTGGGAGCGCGCTCACCCCAACCGCTACCTCATCCACAACGGCGAGATCAACACCCTGCGCGGCAACGTGAGCTGGGTCCGCGCGCGGGAGCCCGAGCTCTACTCGCCGGTCCTGGGCGCCGACCTCGAGCGCGTGCTGCCCATCATCAACCGCGAGGGCTCGGACTCCGCGATCCTCGACAACGTTCTGGAGTTCCTCGTCATGAACGGGCGCGCGCTCGACCGCGCGGTCACGCTCATGATTCCCGAGCCGTGGGACAAGAACCCGGCGCTCTCCGACCGCCGCCGCGCCTACGACGCCTACCAGTCCATGTTGATGGAGCCCTGGGACGGCCCCGCGGCGATCGTCTTCACCGACGGTCGCACGGTGGGCGCCGCGCTCGACCGCAACGGCCTGCGCCCGGCGCGCTACTACGTCACGCGCGACGACCGGCTGATCCTGGCCTCCGAGGTGGGCACGATTGACATCGACCCCGAAAACGTCCTCTCCACGGGCTGCCTCGACCCCGGTGAGATGCTCGAGGTCGACCCCGCCCAGGGCCGCGTGATCGGCAACGACGAGATCCGCGACCGTCTGGCTGCCGAGAAGCCCTACCGCTCCTGGCTCGATCAGGAGACCGTCGACCTTGCCGACCTGCCCGCGCCCGACCCCGTCAAGGTCCGGCGCTCAGACAGCTTCGCCGCACAGGACGCGGCTGCAGAACTCGCGGCGGACCTTGACGGGGTCGGGCGCTCCGATGACGAGCTCCCCCTCACGCAGCGCATGGCGCGCCTCGGCTGGCACTATGACGACGTCGACGAGGTCGTGCGACCCATGGCCGAGAAGGGCGCGGTGCCCCTGGCGTCGATGGGCGTGGACGCGCCCCCCGCTGCCCTCTCCACCAAGACGCGCTCGTTCTTCGACTACTTCAACCAGCTCTTCGCCCAGGTGACCAACCCGCCGATCGACGCGCTGCGCGAGAGCATGGTCACGAGCACCACGCTCTACCTCGGCAACCACGGCAACCTCCTCGAGGACTGCCGCGACACCTGCCGCCTCGTGCGCCTGCCCGGGCCCATCCTCTCGGACGAGGACTTCGAGCGCGTGCGCGCCATCGACCTCGTGGGCTTCAAGGTCGCGCGCGCCCGCGCGGGCTATCGGCGCGACGCGGGACCGGACGCCCTCGAGCGCGCCCTCGACGAGCTCGCCGCCCAGGTCGAGCGGGACGTGCGCGCCGGCGCCAACATCGTCGTCATCTCGGACCGCGCCGAGGCCGGTGAGGTCCCCGTACCGTCGCTGCTCGCGCTCGGCTGCGTCCACAACCACCTCATCCGCTGCGGCCTGCGCACCCGCGCCGACCTCGTGGTGGAGACGGGCGACGCGCTCAGCGCGCACGACTTCGCGTGCCTCGTGTCCTTCTCGGCCTCCGCGATCTGCCCCTACATGGCCCACGACTGCATTCGCGACCTCTGCGCCCGCGGCGAGCTCGCCCTTCCCGTCGAGGAGGCGCTGGCCAACTACGACCGCGCGGTCACGGCGGGCATCGTCTCGATCATGTCCAAGATGGGCATCTCCACGATGCAGGGCTACCACTCCGCGCAGATCTTCGAGATCCTGGGCCTCTCGGACGAGCTGGTCGAGAAGTGCTTCACGTACACGGCCACGCGCGTGGGCGGCCTCGCGGTCGCCGACCTCCAGCGCGAGCTCGACGCGCGCTACGACGCCGCGACGGCGCTCGCCGCCAGCCCCGCGCTCGGGCAGCTCCCCACGCTCGGCCTCACCAAGTGGCGCGCCCGCGGCGGCGAGGAGCACCTCATCGACCCGCAGGCCATCTACCTGCTTCAGCGCGCCTGCCGCGAGGGGGACTACGGCCTCTTCAAGGAGTTCTCCGCCTGGGTGCACCGGCCCGGCCGCGCCGTCACCCTGCGCGACCTCATGGACTTCTCGCCCGCCGGGCCGCCCGTGCCGCTGGAGGAGGTGGAGCCCGCGAGCCAGATCGTGCGCCGCTTCAACACCGGCGCGATGAGCTACGGCTCGATCAGCCGCGAGCAGCACGAGTGCCTGGCCATAGCGATGAACCGCCTGCACGGTCGCTCCAACACCGGCGAGGGCGGCGAGGACCCGGCGCGCGAGACGGCGCTCGCAAACGGAGACTCCGCTCGCTCGGCGATCAAGCAGGTGGCCTCGGGCCGCTTTGGCGTCACGAGCCGCTACCTGGTGTCGGCCGACGAGATCCAGATCAAGATGGCCCAGGGCGCCAAGCCGGGCGAGGGCGGGCACCTGCCCGGGCGCAAGGTCTACCCGTGGATCGCCGAGGTGCGCCAGTCCACGCCCGGCGTGGGGCTGATCTCCCCGCCGCCGCACCACGATATCTACTCGATCGAGGACCTGGCGGAGCTCATCTTTGACCTCAAGAACGCCAACCCCGAGGCGCGCATCTCCGTGAAGCTCTGCGCGCTGGCGGGCGTGGGCACCATCGCCACGGGCGTGGCCAAGGGCGGGGCCGACAAGATCTTGGTCTCCGGGCACAACGGCGGCACGGGCGCCGCCCCGCGCGACTCCATCTACCACGCCGGCATCCCGTTCGAGATCGGCCTGGCCGAGGCCCAGCAGACCCTGCTTCGAAACGGCCTGCGCTCCCGCGTGGTGCTGGAGACCGACGGCAAGCTCATGAGCGGCCGCGACGTGGCCATGGCGGCGCTGCTGGGCGCGGAGGAGTTCGGCTTTGCCACGATGCCGCTCATCGCCTGCGGCTGCCTCATGCAGCGCGACTGCCAGCGCGACACCTGCCCGGCGGGCATCGCCACGCAGGACTGCCGCCTGCGCGCCCGCTTCTCGGGCAGGCCCGAGCACGTGGTGAACTACTTCACGTTCGTGGCCGAGGAGCTGCGCGAGGTCATGGCGCAGCTGGGATTTCGCACCGTGGACGAGATGGTGGGCCGGGCCGACTGCCTGCGCCAGGTCCCCGTGGAGGGAAAGAGGAACTGGAAGGCCAACAGCCTGGACCTCTCCGACCTTCTCGCCTGCGTGAAGCCCGAGTTCGGACAGGACATCCCCGGCGCCGACGCCCCGCGCTTCCTGCCCGAGATGGCGTCCGACCTGCGCATCGAGCGCACCCTCGACGCCACGCTGCTCGTGCCCTACACCGCCGCCGCGCGCGAGCACCTCGAGCCCGTGCGCTTCCACGCGGACATCGACAACGTCAACCGCTGCGTGGGAACGCTGCTCGGCAGCCGCGTGACCAAGGCGCACCCCGAGGGCCTGCCGGAGGGGTCGATCACGGTGGACTGCGAGGGGTCGGCCGGGCAGAGCTTCGGCGCGTTCCTGCCGGCGGGCGTCACGCTGGGCGTCTCCGGCGACGCCAACGACTACTTTGGCAAGGGGCTCTCGGGCGGCGTGCTCTCCGTGCGCCCGCCCGAGCGCGCGACCTACAAGTTCGACGAGAACGTCATCGTGGGCAACGTCGCCTTCTACGGCGCCACGGGCGGCCGGGGCTTTGTGAACGGCCGTGCGGGCCAGCGCTTCTGCGTGCGCAACTCCGGCGCCGTGGTGGTCGTGGAGGGCGTGGGCGCCCACGGCTGCGAGTACATGACCGGTGGCACGGTCGTTATCCTCGGCGAGGTGGGCCCCAACTTCGCGGCCGGCATGTCGGGCGGCGTGGCCTACGTCTACGACCGGCTGGGGACGCTCGCCGGGCGCTGCAACGCGGAGCTCGTGGACCTGCTCGCGCCGACCGAGGAGGACCTCGAGGCCGTGCGCGCGCTCGTCGAGGAGCACGTGCGGCGCACCCAGAGCCCGCGCGGCATCAAGATGCTCTACCAGTGGGCCGATGCGCGGACGCACTTCGTGAAGGTGATTCCGCGCGACTACGAGCGCGTCCTCGCGTACGTGGCGGAGGCGCGCGCGGCCGGGCGCGACCGCGCCGAGGCGCTGACATATGCGTTCGACAAGATGAGGGAGGCATAGCATGGGAAGGCCCGGAGCGTATCTGACCGAGGGGCGCCGCGCGCACGAGCTGCGCCCGGTCGCCGAGCGCACGCGCGACTACGCGGAGCTCTACGAGCAGCTCCCGCCCGAGCAGCAGCGGGTCCAGGCGAGCCGCTGCATGATGTGCGGCGTTGCCTTCTGCCAGGCCGGGATCGGCTTTGGCGGGGCGCGCCCGAGCGGCTGCCCGCTGCACAACCTCATCCCCGAGTGGAACGACCTCATGTGGCGCGGCCTCTGGCGCGAGGCGGCCGACCGCCTGGCGCTCACCTCTCCGCTGCCGGAGTTCACGAGCCGCGTGTGCCCGGCCCTCTGCGAGGCGGCGTGCAACCTGGGCTGTCACGACGAGCCCGAGACCATCCACGACAACGAGCGCGCGATATCCGACTGGGAGTGGGAGCACGGCGGGCCGCGGCGGTTCGCGCCGCCGGCGCCGGACGCCCCGCGCGTGACGGTGGTGGGCTCCGGCCCGGCTGGCCTGGCGGCGGCGTGGGAGCTCGCCCGCCGCGGCGCGCGCGTGCGCGTGGTGGAGCGCGACGACCGCGCGGGCGGCCTGCTCATGTACGGCATCCCCAACATGAAGCTGGAGAAGCAGGTGGTCGAGCGCCGCGTGCGCCTCATGGAGGAGCTGGGCGTGGAGTTTTGCCTGGGGACGGATGCTGCCGAGAAGGACGTGGCGTCGGAGCTTCTCGCCTCGTCGGACGCCGTGGTCGTGGCCGTGGGGGCGCGGGTCCCGCGCGGGCTCTCGGCGGCGGGCTTCGACGCGGGGCTCGCGGCGGGCGGCGTGGCCTTTGCCGTGGACTACCTCGCGGCGTCCACGCGGGCGCTGCTCGACGGCGGCGCGCCGGCGGTGAGCGCCGGGGGCCTCGACGTGGTGGTGATCGGCGGGGGAGACACGGGCAACGACTGCCTGGGCACCGCCGTGCGCCAGGGGGCGCGCTCGGTGCGCCAGCTCGAGTTCCTCCCGCGGCCGGCCGATCCGGGACCGGGCGCCGTGCGCTGGCCGGAGTGGCCGTCCACGCTCAAGACGGACTACGGCCAGGCCGAGGCCATCGAGCTCATGGGGGGCGAGATGCGCTCGTGGGCAGTGGACACGCGCGAGGTCCTTCTCGGCGAAGACGGCGCAGTGCGCGGGCTCTCCGTGGTCGACCTCGACTGGTCCGGCGGGAGGCCGGAGCCGGTCGAGGGCAGCGAGCGCGAGATTCCCGCGCAGCTGGTGCTCGTGGCGTGCGGCTTCACGGGGCCGGAGCGCGGCGTGTTCGAGGCGCTCGGCGTGGGCGCGGGGGAGCGCGGGCTTCCGGCCTGCGAGCCCGGGCTTCACCGGGCCGCCGGCGCGGGCACGGTCTACGTGGCGGGCGACGCGCGGACGGGGTCGTCGCTCGTGGTGAGCGCGATCGCCGACGCGATGGCGTGTGCGGGCGAGGTCGCGGCCGACCTGGGGCTCTAGCCATGTGCGGCGAGAAGGACATCGTGTGGCTGGTCGACGGGGAGGAGCGCCCGTTCGAGCCCCTGGAGGAGGCGCGGCGCCCCTGGCTCGAGGAGTCGTCGAACTGGGGCCAGCCGGACGCGCCCAACCGCGACGAGGACGCGGGGGACGAGGGTGACGACGCCCCGACCCTCGTGTGGCTGTGACGCGGCCGCGCGTTCTTCTCGCCGCTTGCGGCACCCCGGCCCCGGACGAATCGCAATTCTAAAGCGCGGGCCTAGTCGTCCGCCCCGGGACGTCCCGCGTAGTCGCGCCCGCCCACCAGGCGGCGCAGCTCGGACTCGTTGCCGCGCACGAAGGCCTCGGCGAGTGCGGGATAGGCGAGGCGCGCCTCGTCGAAGAGGTCCGCGAAGCTCTCGTGGCGCACGCGGCCGTCGTAGGGGTCGCGCCAGGGCAGGCAGTCGAGGTTGGCCGCGGGGCACTCGTTGCCGCGCCGCACGTAGTGGGCCATGGCCTCGGCCTGCGAGATGCCGCGCGCGAGGCGCTCCACGATGCCCGCCGCCCTCGAGAGCGGGGAGCGCGCCGGGTCGATCAGGCGGTAGAGCCTCTCGTAGTCGCGCACGCAGCCCGCGTACTCGCGCGGCCCGACCGTCGTCCCAAAGACGGCGAGGGCGACCTGCGAGAGCAGCGCGCCGCCCACGCGCTCGATGCGCGCGGTGCGCATGAGGTTTGCCGCGGCGGGCCGCTCCTCGACGGTGGCGCCGCGCTTCTCCCAGAGGATCCAGCTGTCGACGTCGGACTCGATGACGGAATGGACCTCGATCTCGGCGTCTGCGAGGGTGGGGTCGGCGGCACAGAGCGCGCGCTGCTGCGAGATGACGAAGGGGTGCGCGGCGCGGTCGAGCGCGTAGTGGCCGAGCAGCCCCAGCGCGAAGGCGCGCCCGGCGCGCATGTCTGTCCGCGGCAGGTGCTCGACGCCGTCGCGCAGCGCCATGAAGGCATGGGTGATGCTGCCGCCCTGGATCTGGGAGGCGAGGCGATGACAGGTCGCGGCCTGCGCGGGGAGCGTGGAGAAGCGAACGAAGAGCGGGTCGGGGCCCTGATTGCCCAGCAGGAAGGCGAGCAGCTCCTCCTCCCCGGCGAGCAGCCCCGCGGGAAGGCCCGGCGCGATGTCCTCGCCGAAGATGTGATGCGTGATGATCGCGGGCATGCTCGCTCCTTTCTGTGCATCTTATCTAGGTTAGCGCATCGGGTGGCCGAGAAGAACCACGGCCTTCTGGGCAAAACGCTGCCGTACGCTAAGGCACCGCTCAGCGGAAAGGGAAGTGTAAGGAGAATGTAAGGTGGCTATAAAAGGTAACGGGTGTTACCTCTTCAGGCACATAAGGTACGCATAAAGGGAAAGGACCAGCCATGACCAACATCTCGCGCAGGAACTTCCTTGCCGGCGCCGCCAGCGCCACCGTCCTCGGCCTCGCCGCCTGCAACGGCAGCGACGGCGGCAACCAGACCTCCGGCGGCGGCACCGAGGTCGCCGAGAACAGCGTCGGCGCCTCCGAGGACCTCATCAAGGCCGCCCAGGAGGAGGGCACGCTCGTCGTCTACGGCTCCTGCGAGGAGGACTACCTCGCCGCCGCCTGCAACCACTTCCAGGAGGTCTTTGGCATCGAGGTCCAGTACCAGCGCCTCTCCACCGGCGAGGTCCAGGCCAAGATCGAGGAGGAGAACGGCAACCCCTCTGGCGACGTCTGGTTTGGCGGCACCACCGACCCCTACAACGTCGTGACCGCCGAGGGCCTGCTCGAGCCCTACGAGGCCGCCAACGCCTCCCACATCACCGACCCCAAGTACCAGGACGCCGACGGTAACTGGTACGGCATCTACACCGGCCTGCTGGGCATCATGTACAACAAGGACGAGGTCGAGCGCCTCGGCGTCACCCCGCCCGAGGACTTCGCCGACCTCACCGACCCACAGTACAAGGGCCTCATCTGGTCGTCCAACTACAACACGGCCGGCACCGCCAAGCTCATCGTCAACACGATGATCCAGAAGTACGGCCACGACGAGGGCATCCAGTTCCTCGTCGACCTCGACAAGAACGTCCAGGTCTACACCAAGTCCGGCTCCGGCCCGTCCAAGAACATCGGCACCGGCGAGTGCACGATCGGCCTGGGCTTCCTGCACGACGGCATCTTCCAGATCGTGGACCAGGGCTACGAGAACATCGAGCTCGTCGTCCCGTCCTCCGGCACCTCCTGCGAGGTCGGCGCCACGGCCATCTTCAAGGGCTGCGAGCACCCCAACGCCGCCAAGCTCTGGATCGAGTACGCCCTCTCGCCCGAGTGCGTCGAGCTGGCCGCCCAGAACGGCTCCTACCAGTTCCTGGTCATCGACAACGCCGAGCAGCCGGCCATCGCCACCGAGTTCGGCCTCGACCCGAACAACACGATGGACTACGACTTCGAGGACGCCAAGGAGAACACCGACCAGTACGTGGCCGACGTCATGGAGGCCCTCGGCGGCGGCGACGACCGCTTCGAGACTGAGGACGCGTAAGCCCCGGACCTGCTCGTTCTTATCGCCCGCCAAGGCGGGACACGTGTGATCTGAGCCGCGCCGGGCGGATGCTCATCCGCCCGGCGCCCCTCCATGTAAGACGACCTATGAGAAGGGGTGGCTATGGCTAGAACCCAGAGCGCTGAGCTTGACCGCAAGAAGCTCCTGGCCGATCCCATCATGATCACCACGATCGTGGTGCTCATCGCGTTTCTGACGCTGTTCATCCTGTACCCGCTCGCGATCTTGCTGGTGGACAGCTTCATCACCGAACGCGGGCCGAGCCTGGAGGTCTTCCAGCGCATCTTCGAGATGCACACCTTCACGACGGCCATCACCAACACGCTCGCCGTCGGACTGCTCGTGAGCGTGGCGTCGGCGCTCGTGGGACTGCTCTTCGCCTACGTCGAGGTCTACGTGAAGCTGCGGACGCGCTTCCTGTCGGGCCTGTTCAAGGTGGTCTCGATGCTGCCCGTGGTCTCGCCGCCGTTTGTGCTCTCCCTCTCGGTGATCATGCTCTTCGGCAAGGCGGGCATCATCACGCGCTACCTGCTCGGCATCTACGACAACTCCGTCTACGGCTTCTGGGGCATCTTCGTGGTCCAGACGCTTACGTTCTTCCCCGTGTGCTACATGATGCTGCGCGGCCTGCTCAAGAACATCGACCCGTCGCTCGAGGAGGCGGCCCGCGACATGGGCGCCTCCCGCTGGAAGGTCTTCACGTCCGTGACGCTGCCGCTCGTGCTGCCGGGCCTGGGCAACGCGTTTCTCGTCACCTTCATCGAGTCGATCGCCGACTTTGCCAACCCCATGATCATCGGCGGCTCCTACGACACGCTGGCCACCACGATCTACCTGCAGATCACCGGCGCCTACGACAAGGAGGGCGCCGCGGCGATGGCCGTGGTGCTGCTGTGCATCACGCTGCTCATGTTCATCGTCCAGAAGTACGTGCTCGAGGCCAAGAGCACGGCCACGCTCACCGGCAAGGCCTCGCGCGCCCGCATGCTCATCACCGACAAGTCCGTGACGCTGCCGCTTACCATCCTGTGCGGCGTCATCGCCCTCTTCGTCGTGATCATGTACATCTGCGTGCCCTTCGGCGCCCTGTTCAAGACGTGGGGCTACGACTTTACGCTCACGCCCAAGTGGTTCATCCAGGTCTTCGAGCGCTACCACGGCCTCGAGGCGTTCCGCGACTCCTTCGTGCTGTCGCTCATAGCCTCGCCGATCACGGCCCTGCTCTCGATGATCATCTCCTACCTCGTGGTCAAGCGGAACTTCCGCACCAAGGCCTTCATCGAGTTCGTCAGCATGCTCGCGATGGCGGTGCCCGGCACGGTCCTGGGCGTCGGCTTCATCCGCGGCTTCTCCGCGGGCGTCTTCCGCACCGGATTTCTCCAGGGCCTCTACGGCTCGGCCGCCATCCTGATCATCGTCTTCATCGTGCGCTCGCTGCCCACCGGCACGCGCTCGGGCATCTCCGCCCTGCGCCAGATCGACAAGTCCATCGAGGAGAGCGCCTACGACATGGGCGCCGACAGCTTCACGGTCTTCCGCACGGTGACGCTGCCGCTGATCAAGGACTCGTTCCTCTCGGGCCTCGTGACGGCCTTCGTGCGCTCCATCACGGCCATCTCTGCGATCATCCTGCTCGTGACGCCGCAGTTCTTCCTCATCACGGTGCAGATCAACGAGTTCGCCGAGAAGGGCTCCTACGGCATCGCCTGCGCGTTCGCCACGATTCTGATCGCGATCACCTACGGCTCGGTTCTGCTCATGAACCTCGCCATCAAGCACTTTGGGACCAGCAAGTACACCGAGGAGGCATAAGGCATGGCCAAGGAGAAGAAGGGCGTGCGCCTTGAGCACGTCTCCAAGATCTACCAGGACCCCAAGACCAAGAAGGACTTCTACGCGGTCCACGACGCCAACATCGACATCGCCCCGGGCGAGTTCGTGACGCTGCTGGGCCCCTCGGGCTGCGGCAAGACCACCATCCTGCGCATGATCGCGGGCTTTGAGAGCCCCGACGAGGGCGAGATCTACCTCGGCGGCGAGCCCATCAACGAGCTTACGCCCAACAAGCGCGACACGGCGATGGTCTTCCAGAGCTACGCGCTGCTCCCGCACTACAACATCTTCGACAACGTGGCCTACGGGCTCAAGCTGCGCAAGCTGCCCAAGGAGCAGATCGCCGAGAAGGTCCACGCCATCCTGGGCCTCGTTGGCCTGGAGGGCATGGAGGACCGCATGACCAACCAGCTCTCCGGCGGCCAGCAGCAGCGCGTCGCGCTCGCCCGCGCGCTGGTCATCGAGCCGGGCGTGCTCCTGTTCGACGAGCCGCTCTCAAACCTCGACGCCAAGCTGCGCGTGGACATGCGCAACGAGATCCGCCGCATCCAGCAGGCGGCCGGCATCACGGCCATCTACGTCACGCACGACCAGTCCGAGGCCATGGCGCTCTCCGACAACATCATCATCATGAAGAAGGGCGTCATCGACCAGGTGGGCGACCCGCACACGGTCTACTACCACCCCGTGGACGAGTTCGTGGCCGACTTCATCGGCGAGTCCAACTTCCTGCGCGGCAAGCTGGCCGAGAAGGACGGCGAGTCCGGGTTGGCCACGATCGAGGGGCACAAGGTCGAGGTCGCTCACGTGGGGCACCTGGCGGTCGGCGACGACGCCGTGCTCGTGCTGCGCCCCGAGGCAGCCAAGCTCGCCGACGAGGGCGTGCTCCCGTGCAAGGTGACGCTCTCGCGCTTCATGGGCAACTACCAGAACTACCAGGTCATGGTCGGCGACACGTTGGTCAAGATCACCGACTTCAACCCCAAGAACCACAAGATCTACGAGGTCGGCGACGAGGCGTACGTGGCGTTCACGCCCGAGGACGTTCACGTGCTCTAGCGCTCGTCCTTCTCGCTCGCCGAACCCGGACCCGTCTCCGCCGAACCCGGGCCCGTCTCCGCCGAACCCGGACTTTTGTACGACCATCCCGCCCTTCTCGCCCGCCGAGAGGAGCGGGATGGTTCATCTAGCTGCTCATATATGATACGAAACAAGACCGTGCGCCAGAGTGTTCGTACAAAAGTCGGCGCTTGGCCGAGAAGGACGCGGGCTCGCGGCTAGCCCTCGAAGCCGGCGTCCTCCAGAAGGCCCGTCCCGTCGGCGGCTGCCGTGGCCAGTGCGTCGCAGCGCTCGTTCTCGGGGTGCCCCGCGTGGCCCTTGACCCAGACCCACGTGACGTCGTGCGGCGCGGCGGCGGCGATCAGGCGCCGCCAGAGGTCCACGTTCTTCACGGGCTGCTTGCTCGCGGTCTTCCAGCCGCGCTTCTGCCAGCCGGCGATCCAGTGCTGGTTGAACGCGTTGCAGACGTACTGCGAGTCCGTCGTCATCGTGACCGCGCAGGGTCGGCGCAGCGCCTCGAGCGCGGCGATGGCCCCCATGAGCTCCATGCGGTTGTTGGTCGTGCGCCGATACCCGGCGGAGAGCTCGCGCTCGTGCGCGACGCCGTCCGGCCCCACGTAGCGCAGGACCGCGCCATAGCCGCCCGGCCCCGGGTTGCCGCGCGACGACCCGTCCGACCAGGCCTCCACGTGCATTCGCACGGCGCCTCCGTCGTGCTCCCGCGCAAACTCGCTCCAGCTGGCCACTACTTGGCCTCCGCCCAGTTGCGACCGTAGGAGACCTCGGCGAGCAGCGGCACGCGCAGCCTCACCACGCCCTCCATGGTCTCGCGAACGAGCGCGCTCACGGTCTCGACCTCTGTCTCGGGGACCTCGAGGTCCAGCTCGTCGTGGATCTGCAGCACGAGCTTGGCGGCGAGGCCCTCCTCGTGCAGGCGCGCGGCCACGCGCACCATCGCGATCTTGATGATGTCGGCGGCGGTGCCCTGCATCGGGTGGTTCATCGCCGTGCGCTCGCCAAAGGCCACGAGCTGGCGGTTCTTCTGCTTGAACTCCTTGATGTAGCGGCGCCGCCCGTAGAGCGTCTCGGCATAGCCCAGCTCGTGGGCGCGGCGGACGGCGTCGTCGAGGAAGGCGCGCACGCCCGGGTAGGCCTCGAAGTAGCGGTCGATCATCTCCTGCGCCTCGGCGCGCGGAATCTTGAGGGAGCTCGCGAGGCCAAAGGCCTGCTGCCCGTAGACGATGCCAAAGTTGACGGCCTTGGCGCGGCTGCGCAGCTGCGGCGTGACCTCCTCCACGGGCACGCCGAAGACGCGCGCAGCGGTGGCGGCGTGGAAGTCCGCGCCCTCGCAGAAGGCGGCGACCAGGTGCTCGTCACCGGAGAGGTGGGCGAGCAGGCGCAGCTCGATCTGGGAGTAGTCGCAGGCCAGGAACACGGAGCCCTCGGGCACGGTGAAGGCCTGGCGCACGCGATGGCCCAGCTCCGAGCGCGTGGGGATGTTCTGCAGGTTGGGGTCGGAGCTCGAGAGGCGCCCCGTCGCGGTCACCGTCTGGTTGAGGGTGGTGTGGATGCGCCCGTCGCCGGCCACGAGCGCCGGCAGCGCGTCGAGGTAGGTGGACTTGATCTTGGCGCGCTCGCGGTACTCGAGCACCTCGGCCACGATCGCGTGGTGGGCCGCGAGGTCGCCGAGCACCTTGGCGTTGGTGGAGTAGAAGCCGCGCTTGGTGCGCTTGAGCCCGTAGGTGGGCAGCCCCAGCACGTCGAAGAGCACGTGGCTCAGCTGCTGGGGGGAGTCGATGTTGAAGTCCTCGCCGGCCTCGGCGTGGATCTTCTCGACCATCGCGTCGATCTCGGCGCCGAGCTCGGCGGACTGCGCCGCGAGTACGCCGGTGTCGACCCCCAGGCCCAGGCGCTCCATCTCGGCGAGCACCGGCAGCAGCGGCATCTCCATCTCGTCGAACAGGCGCGCCGCGCCGTCCTTCTCGAGCCTCTCGCGCAGGACCGCGACCAGGCGCTGGGAGGCCACGGCGTCGAGCGCCGCGGCGGGAAGGTCCTCGGTGGGCTCGGGCAGCACGTCGGCGAGGTAGGCCTCGGCGAGCTCCGGCACCGCGAAGCTGCCGCGCTCGGAGTCGAGCAGATAGGCGGCAACGCCCACGTCGAAGATGCGCACCGGGTCCGCCTCGCGCGGGGCGAGCGCCTCCGGCTTCGACGAGTCGGCGGGGGAGAGCACGTGCAGCAGCGCCTTGACGTCGCCCGCTGCGAGGCGTCCCGCGCGGAAGATGCGCGCGAGCGCGGCGTCGGCGGCGTCTCCCTCGAGCCGGCAGATCTTCTCGCCCGTGGCCGCCCACAGCACGTGGGCGAGGCCGAAGAGCGCCCCGTCCGCGCGGTCGTCGTCGACCGCGGCGCCGATCCAGCCGCCGGCGGCGATGGCCTCGTCGAGCGCCGCGGCGGCCTCGTCGCCGGCGAGCGGGGCGGGCAGCTCCAGCGCAGGCGCCGCGGACTCGTCGCTCTTCTCGCCCAGCGCGGCGCGCGCCGCCGCGACGGCGCCGTCACCGGCCAGGCGCACGAGGCGCGAGGTCATGCCCGTGAAGCCGAGCGCGGAGAACGCGCGCGCGACCTCGGCCGGGTCGAAGGTGGGGAAGCGCGCGTCGGAGAGGTCCAGCTCGATGGGGGCGTCCGTGCGGATCGTGGCCACCTTGCGGGAGACGAGCGCGTCGTCGACGTGGGCGCGCAGGTTCTCGCCCATCTTGCCCTTGACCTCGTCGGCGTGGGCGATGACCTCGTCGAGGCTTCCGTACTGCACGATGAGCGCAGCGGCCTTCTTGGGGCCGATGCCCGGCACGCCGGGGATGTTGTCCGAGGTGTCGCCCTTGAGGCCGTAGAAGTCCGGCACCAGCTCGGGCGTGATGCCGTGGTAGAGGTCCTCGACCGTCGCGGGGTCCATGATCGTCACGTCAGTGACGCCCTTCTTGGTGGAGACGACCTTCACGTGGTCGGTGGTGAGCTGGTACATGTCGCGGTCGCCGGTGAACAGCAGCATCGTGTAGCCGGCCGCCTCGCCGCGCCGGGCCAGCGTGCCCAGGATGTCGTCGCCCTCCCAGCCCTCGAGCTCTGCCACCGGCACGTCGAGCGCGCGCAGCAGGTCCTTGACCATCGGGAACTGCTCGTGCAGCGCCGGGTCCATCGGCGGGCGCTGCGCCTTGTACTGGGGCAGCATCTCCATGCGCACGCGCGGCTTGCCCTTGTCGAAGGCGCAGATCACGCCGTCGGGGTGAAACGCGTCCACGAGCTTGATGAACATGTTGAAGAAGCCGAAGAGCGCATTGGTGGAGCGCCCGTCCGGCGCGTTCATGGGCTGACGGATCGCGTGGAACGCGCGGTGCATGAGGGAGTTTCCGTCGATGACGGCGATCGTGCGGGTCTCGGGCGTCTCGGACATGGGGTTCCTCTCGTCTTGAGTCTCCGCCCCATTGTAGGCGAGAAGCACCCGCGGGGTGCGGTGCCGCCCACGGCGCGAGGTCCTTCTCGGCAGTTTCCGGCCCTGCGGCTTGCGTGGCGCCGTGCCTGCCCCAAAACCTCACAGGTGGTGGTTCTTTTCACGCCTTTCCTTTATGAGGGCAAACCTTAACTTTATACAAGAACCACTACCTGTGAGGTTTGCACGTTGGAAACAATCCCGTGACTTGAAGTCTTCTTCGAAATACGAAGAAGACTGGAGCCATCACGTGTGTCTTGGAGAGGCGAGGGGCGAGAAGGACGGGCGGTGCGCGCCCTTCTCGCCACGAAACCGCCGCATGCCCGCAACGCAGATGCACCGTGAGCTTCACGTTGGGGCAACGGTCGTGAAATAATAGCCACGTAGAGTATTCCGCCGTAAGCCACACGCCAACGACGAAAAGGGGCGCACATGGGCAAGGACAAGGTCTCGCAGGAGTACGGCAGCCTGCTGTTCACCGACGCGGTGATGCAGGAGCGGCTCCCCAAGCCTACGTACAAGGAGCTTCGCCAGGTCATCGACGACGGCGCGCCGCTTGACCTCGACATCGCAAACGAGGTCGCGCACGCGATGAAGGAGTGGGCGCTCGAGAAGGGCGCCACGCACTTTGCGCATTGGTTCCAGCCGCTCACGGGCATCACGTCCGAGAAGCACGACAGCTTCCTCACGCCGATCGACGACGGCACGGTGCTCATGTCCTTCTCGGGCAAGGAGCTCGTCCAGGGCGAGCCGGACGCCTCGAGCTTCCCGAGCGGCGGCCTGCGCGCCACCTTCGAGGCACGCGGCTACACCGCCTGGGACCCCACGAGCCCGGCCTTCATCAAGGACGAGGTGCTCTGCATCCCCACCGCCTTCGTCTCCTACACCGGCGAGGCGCTCGACAAGAAGACGCCGCTGCTGCGCTCGCAGGTGGCGCTGGAGACGCAGGCCAAGCGCGTCCTGGCGCTCTTTGGCCGCGAGCCCAAGCGCGTCTTCACCACCATCGGCCCCGAGCAGGAGTACTTCCTCGTGCGCGAGGAGGACTACGAGAAGCGCCCCGACCTCATCTACTGCGGACGCACGCTCTTTGGCTGCGAGCCGGTCAAGGGCCAGGAGCTCGAGGAGCACTACTTCGGCGCCATCCGCCCGACGGTCAACGACTTCATGAAGGAGGTCGACGACGAGCTCTGGAAGCTCGGCATCCCCGTCAAGACCAAGCACAACGAGGTCGCGCCCGCCCAGCACGAGCTCGCGCCGATCTTCGAGCAGGGCTCGCTGGCCATCGACGACAACCTCCTCACGATGGAGAAGCTCAAGCTCATGGCCACCCACCACGGCCTGGCCTGCCTCGAGCACGAGAAGCCCTTCGAGTACGTGAACGGCTCCGGCAAGCACAACAACTGGTCCATCTGCGCCGATGGCAAGAACCTGCTCGAGCCCGGTGACGTGCCGAGCGAGAACCTGCAGTTCCTAGTGTTCCTCGCCGCTCTCGTCGCCGCCGTTGACGAGCACGCCGACCTGCTGCGCGCCTCCGTGGCCTCCGCGGGCAACGACCACCGCCTCGGCGCCAACGAGGCTCCTCCCGCGATCATCTCGGTCTTCCTGGGCGACCAGCTCCACGAGATCGTCGAGGCCCTCATCAACAAGGAGGAGCCCGAGGTCCACGAGGCCGAGCGCATGGACCTGGGCGTGCCCGCCCTGCCCGACCTCCTGCGCGACTCCACGGACCGCAACCGCACCTCGCCCTTCGCCTTCACGGGCAACAAGTTCGAGTTTCGCATGTGCGGCAGCCAGCAGAACCTGGCCGACCCCAACGTGGTCCTCAACACCGCGGTTGCCGAGCAGTGCGATCGCTTTGCCACCAAGCTCGAGGGCAAGACCGGCGACGAGTTCACCAACCTCGCCCTGCGCTGGGTGCGCCACACCCTGCGCGACCACCAGCGCGTGCTCTTCGAGGGCAACGGCTACTCGGAGGAGTGGGAGCAGGAGGCCGAGCGCCGCGGCCTGCCCAACCTCAAGACCACGCCGGACGCGCTGCCGTGCATGGTCAAGCCCGAGAACGTGGCGTTCTACGGCAAGTACCACGTCCTCAACGAGGCCGAGATCCACGCGCGCTACGTCTCCAAGGCCGAGCAGTACGCCAAGCTCCTCAACATCGAGGCCAACACCATGGTCTACATGGCCACCAACCTCTACCTGCCGGCGCTCTCCGAGTTCTCCGGCGACCTGGCCTCTACCGTGGCCACCAAGGCCGAGATCGGCATCGAGAGCCCGGTGGAGAAGGAGCTCGTGCGCACGCTGACCGACGGCATCGCCGCCATCCACGAGGCGGCCATCGACCTCGAGGCCAACAACGCCGCGGCGCACGCTGTCGAGGACCCGCAGGAGCAGTGCAACGCGTATCGCGATACGGTCCTGCCCTCGATGGAGCACCTGCGCGCCTGCGTCGACGCGATGGAGAAGGTCTGCGGCGCCGAGTACTGGCCCGTGCCCACCTACAACGAGATGCTGTTCTGGGTGTAGCCGCTCGGCGGCGTCCTCTCGGTTCGCCCTGGTGCCCAAATCGCCGCATCTGCGTACGTACGATACGCAGATGCGGCTTTTTTGGCACCAGGCACCCGGCGCACGTCCCGCGGTGCCTGATTCCCGAGAAATGCGTGAATCGGTGCCTGATTTCCGCTGAATGCGTGCGGCGGACACGCATATGGCCGGATTCCGGCACCAATTCACGCATATGGCAGGATTCAGGCACCAGGGGCGGGCCAGGCCAGGACGGGCCAGGCCAGACCGGGCACAGAGGCGCCGCGCCCGCGTTCTTCTCGCCCTACGCGTCGGCCTCGTCGAGGCGCGCCGCGATCTGGGGCAGCTCGCGCGCGAGGTCGGACATCGGCCCGCGCCAGACGGCGCCCCGCGGCCGGCCGTGCCCCACGTAGGCGGTGCGCAGCCCGCAGTCCGGGCGCACGATGTCGCGGCGCGCGTCGTTGCCCACCATGAGGCACTCCTCGAGCCGCACGCCCAGCTGGTTGGCGAACTCCTGGTAGTAGCGGACGCTCGGCTTGCAGCGCGTGGAGTTGGAGTAGGTGGAGACGAGCGCGAAGTCGTCCGTGCCCACGCCGGCCCACGCCATGCGGGCGCGGTCGCAGGCGAGCGAGAAGGTCGGGTTGGTGGCGAGGGCGCAGGTGAGGCCGGCGGCGTGCACGGCCTCGATCGCCTCGCGGGCGCCCTCGACGGGCCGCGCGTCGACGATGCCCCCGGAGAGGCCGGGGACGACCTCGCGCTCGTAGCAGTCCACGAGGTCGTGGATGACGGGGTCGTCGAGGGGGATGCCGCAGGCCGAGAAGAACGTCTGGTTGAAGAGCTGCTCGTTGGTGAGGGAGTCCGAGCGGTCCTGGGCGTCGATGGCGAGGAAGCTGCGCATGAAGGGGACCGCGAGCGCCGCCGGGCTCATGCGGGCTGCCTCGCCGAGCAGGCGCGCCGCGCCCGCGACGTAGCGGGCGATGAACGCCGTGAGGTTGAGGCGCAGCAGCGTGTCGTCCAGATCGAAGAGGACCGCCTTGATCACAACCGCTCCCTTCGCGGGGGAGCGCCCCCGCATGAGTCTGCTTACGAGAAAATAATAAATACCCATCTGCGGCGCTTGAAATACACACGTGAAAAACGCTACTCTATCCTCCGTGTGGGCACAGGGCCCGCACAACCGTATCTGTCGGCCCCCGAGAGCATGTAAGTTTCCACGTAGACGCCACGATTCTAGGCACTGCAGGCAGCGACCATGACGACCGGGGCCCCGTTGTTCGAAAGGGGTCCACCTTTGAGTGAGATTCAGAACTCGTCCATCTTTGCGCTGGATGACATCTCCGACGAGGAGATGAACAACCTCATCGACGGCACCGTGACCGACTTCGACGAGGGCGATCTCGTCACCGGCACCGTCGTGAAGCTCGAGCGCGACGAGGTCCTGCTTGACATCGGCTACAAGTCCGAGGGCGTCATCCCGTCCCGCGAGCTCTCCATCCGCAAGGACGTCAACCCGGCCGACGTCGTCGCCCTGGGCGACGAGATCGAGGCCCTCGTTCTCCAGAAGGAGGACAAGGAGGGTCGTCTGGTCCTCTCCAAGAAGCGTGCCGAGTACGAGCGCGCCTGGAACGCCGTCGAGGAGAAGTTCAACTCCGGCGAGACCGTCGAGGGCGAGGTCATCGAGGTCGTCAAGGGCGGCCTGATCCTCGACATCGGCCTGCGCGGCTTCCTGCCCGCCTCCCTCGTCGACCTCCGTCGCGTCAAGGACCTCAACGCCTACCTCGGCACCCGCATCGAGGCCCGCGTCATCGAGATGGACCGCAACCGCAACAACGTCGTCCTCTCCCGCCGCGTCGTCCTCGAGGAGGCCCGCAAGGCCGAGCGCCAGGAGATCCTCTCCAAGCTCCAGGTCGGCATGCGCCTCAAGGGCACCGTCTCCTCGATCGTCGACTTCGGCGCCTTCGTCGACCTCGGCGGCATCGACGGCCTCGTGCACATCTCCGAGCTCTCCTGGAACCACGTCAACCACCCCTCCGAGGTCGTCAAGGTCGGCCAGGAGGTCGAGGTCCAGGTGCTCGACGTCGACCTCAACCGCGAGCGCATCTCCCTCGGCCTCAAGCAGACCACCGAGGATCCCTGGCGCTCCCTCGTCAAGAAGTACCCCGTCGACGCCATCGTCGAGGGCACCGTCACCAAGCTCGTCACCTTCGGCGCGTTCGTCGACCTCGGCGAGGGCGTGGAGGGCCTCGTGCACATCTCCGAGATGGCCAAGCAGCACGTCGACCAGCCGTCCCAGGTCTGCGCCGTGGGCGACACCGTCCAGGTGAAGGTCATGGAGATCGACCTCGACCGTCGTCGCATCTCCCTGTCCATGAAGGCCGCCGCCGAGACGCTCGGCACCGAGGTCGAGGTCAAGCCGCTCCCCGAGGGCGACAAGCCGGCCGAGGAGCCCGTCGAGGCTGAGGCCGAGACCGTGGCCGAGGTCACCGAGGAGTAAGTCCTCCGCTTCATCTGATTTGCTGAGGGGTCGTCCGTGCGGGCGACCCCTTCTTGTACCCAGCGGGGGAGGGCGAGAAGGTCCGGCGCTCAGACAGTCCTCGCCGCAAAGGGCGCGGCTGCGGAACTCGCGGCGGACCTTCTCGCCCTCCGTCGAGCTTGAGAGGAGAGTCCCATGACTCACGACATCGACAAGGACTACCTGCTTCGCTTGCTACGCGAGTGCGTGGAGGTGGAGAGTCCCGTCGGGTATTACCCAGAGGCTCACGAGTGGCTGCGAGAGACGCTCGCCGAGATGGGCTACGAGATGACCGTGGACAACAACGCCACGGCCTACGTGCGCGTCTGTGGCAAGAGTTCCGAGAAGGTCGTGTGCCTGGGGGCCCACCTCGACACGATCGGCCTCGTCGTACGCGGCATCAACGATGACGGCACCCTGCGCGTCCGCCAGCTCGGCGGCATCAACTACCACAGCATCGAGGGCGAGACCTGCCTCGTGCACTGTCGCGACGGCCGCGCGGTGGCCGGCCAGGTCATATGCGACCACCACTCCACCCACGTCTTCGATGACGCGCGCTCGCGCGAGCGCACCGAGGACACCATGGCCGTGAGCCTCGTGGCGGACGTCGCCAGCGCCGAGGACGCCCGCGCGCTCGGCGTCACCGAGGGTGCCATCGTGGGCATCGACCCCCACTTCGAGCGCTTCGACAACGGCTACGTCATCAGCCGCCACATCGACGACAAGGCGGCCGTCGCCGTCCTTCTCGACGTGCTGCGCTGGCTGGCGCAGACGGGGGAGCGCCCCGCCTATGACACGCTCTTCGCCTTCCCGATCTACGAGGAGATAGGCCGCGGAGGCTCGTGGGTGCCCGACGAGGTGGACGAGTACGTGGCCGTGGACATCACGCTCATCGGCCCGGACTACGCGGGCTCCGACGAGCACTCCGTGGGCGTCATCTGCTCCGATGCCAAGGGCCCCTACGACTGGGGGCTCACCAACACGCTGATCGCGTGCGCCCAGGAGGCCTGCACGCCGGGGCGCTGGAACACCCAGGTCTGCTTCCACTACTCCACCGACGCCAACGCCGCCGCCCTGCACGGCAACGACATCGCTGCCGGCGCCTTCGGCATGGCCTGCATGAACTCGCACGGCCGGGAGCGCTGCCACGTGGACGCGCTCGTCGAGACCGAGCTCCTTGCCCGCGCCTACGTGATGGGCTGCGGACGCTAGAGAGGGCGCGTCCTTCTCGTCCGCATGCATACGCTGCGCGGCAAACGGGTAAGAGTTCAGAGTTGATAGAGACGAGAAGGGGAGAGCATGGCATCGGGCAACTGGCAGCGCAAGATGATGGAGTGGCTTCAGGGCAGGCAGGGCCCCGACGACCTCGCGGTCTTCTCGATGAACCTCGCGATCGTCGTCGTGGTCGTGAACCTCTTTGCGCGGGTGAGCTGGCTCGGGTGGGTCGCGCTCGTGCTCATCGCCTACTCGATGTTCCGCATCCAGTCCAAGAACCTCGGCAGCCGCGCCCGGGAGAACGAGGCCTTTCTCAAGGCGCTCGGCCCGGCGCGCCCCTGGGTCCAGAACCCCCGCGCCGCCTGGGCGGAGCTGCGCGCCTACAAGCACGTGAAGTGCGCCTCCTGCAAGCAGCGGGTCCGCGTGCCGCGCGGCAAGGGCAAGCTCCGCGTCACCTGCCCGCGCTGCAAGACCAAGTTCGAGGTCAGGTCGTAGGGACCGCTCGCAGAGAGCCGCCGTCGGGACAAGCCTCCCCGTGCTATCGTTGTTCCATCTGAACAGCGCTCACGGGGAGGTTTTCTCATGCTCGACAGAAGGAAGTTTCTGACGGTCGCCGGCGCCGGCGCGGCTTCGCTCGCCCTCGCTGCCTGCAACGGCTCGACCGAGCCCACTGACGACGAGGAGCCGGCCGACGAGCAGCCCGCCGCCGACGAGCAGCCCGCCGAGCCCGTCGCGGTGCGCGCCGTCGCCCTCAAGGGCCCCACCGCCATGGGCCTGGTGCGCTTCATGAGCGAGGTCGACAACGGCAACCTCGCTGACAACGACTACTCCTTCGACATCGTGGCCTCCCCGGACGAGGTCACCCCGCTCGTGGCCAAGGGCGAGGTCGACATCGCGGCGGTGCCCGCCAACCTCGCCTCGGTCCTCTACAACAAGACCGAGAAGGGCGTGCGCGCCATCGCGATCAACACCCTCGGCGTGCTCTACATCTGCGAGCTCGGAGACACGGTGCACAGCGTCGCCGACCTCAAGGGCAAGACGATCTACGCCTCCGGCAAGGGCTCCACGCCCGAGTACGGCCTGCAGTACGTGCTCGAGAAGAACGGGCTCGTCGTGGGCACGGACGTGCAGATCGAGTGGAAGAGCGAGCACGCGGAGTGCGTGCAGGCGCTCGCGATGTCCTCCGGGCCGGCCGTGGCCATGCTGCCCCAGCCCTTCGTGACCACCGCCCAGGCGCAGAACGACCAGATCCGCGTGGCGCTCGACCTCACCGAGGAGTGGGACGCCGTCCAGACCGGCGACGAGCAGAGCACCATGATCACGGGCGCCGCCATCGTGCGCGCCGCCTTCGCCGACGAGAACCCGGCCGCCGTCGACGCGTTCCTCGAGCACTACGCCGAGTCCGTCGACTTCGTGAACGAGAGCGTCGAGGAGGCCGCCGAGCTCGTGGGCAGCTACGACATCGTTGCCGCCCAGGTGGCGCAGAAGGCCATCCCGGAGTGCAACATCGTCTGCATCACCGGCGATGAGATGGCCGAGAAGCTCTCGGGCTACCTCGACGTCCTGGCCGAGCAGAACCCGCAGGCCGTGGGCGGCGCCGTCCCGGGCGACGACTTCTACTACGGTGCCTAGTGCCGAGGGCGGGCGAGAAAAACCCTGAGACCGGCGGGCGCCTCAGAACCTGGGGCGTCCGCCTTCTTGCCGTGGCGTTCTGGCTCGCGGCGTGGCAGCTCGCGGCCTGGGCCATCGACGCCCGCATCATCCTCGTGGGCCCCCTCGAGGTGCTCGCGCGCCTCGGCGAGCTCGCGGCCACGGAGGAGTTCTGGCTCTCCGTGGCCACCTCGCTCGGGCGGATAGGTCTCGGGTTTCTTGCCGGCGTGGTCGGCGGCGTGCTCCTCGCTGCGCTCGCCAGCCGCGTGCGCGCGGTCCGCGAGCTGCTCGCCCCGGTGATGGGCGCCCTCAAGGCCGTCCCGGTGGCCTCGTTTGTGATCCTCGTGCTGCTGTGGGTCTCCTCGAGCGAGCTCTCCGTCGTCATCTCCTGGATCATGGCGCTGCCGATCGTCTACACCAACGTCTGCGAGGGCATCGCCCAGACCGACGCGGGCCTGCTCGAGATGGCCGACGTCTTCGGGCTCACCGGCCTCGACCGCGTGCGCCTCGTCTACCTCTCGCGCGTGCTGCCGTACTTCCGCGCCGCAGCGTCGCTCGCGCTCGGCCTCTCGTGGAAGGCGGGCATCGCGGCCGAGGTAATCGGCCTGCCCGACCTCACGATCGGCGAGCACCTCTACGACGCCAAGGTCTACCTCGACACCCCGAGCCTCTTCGCATGGACCGTCGCCATCGTCGTGGTGTCGGTCGTCCTCACCGCGGCGGTCGACCGCGCGCTCGACGCCGGCCTGCGTCGCTGGGAGGCGCGGCCATGAGCGGGGAAGCCTTCGAGCTGCGCGGGGTCGAGAAGAGCTATGGGGATCTCTCGGTCCTCTCGGGCGCCACGGCGCGCTTCGAGGCCGGCTGCGCCCACGTGCTCATGGGTCCCTCGGGCGCCGGCAAGACCACGGTGCTGCGCCTCCTGGCCGGGCTCGAGGCGCCGGACGCCGGCTCGGTCGCCTGTCCCGCGGGCGCGCGCCTGGCGATGACCTTCCAGGAGGACCGCCTGCTCGACAACCTCACCGCCACGGCCAACGTCCGCCTGCCCCACGCCCGCCTGCGCGGCGCCGCCCTCGAGGCGTTTCTCGTCCGCGAGCGCGCCGCCCTCGCCGCGGTGGGGCTGCCCGTCGACTGCCGCCCCGTCCGCGAGCTCTCCGGCGGCCAGCGCCGCCGCGTGGCCATCCTGCGCTGCGTCCTCGCCGACGCCGACGCGCTTCTCTTCGACGAGCCCCTCAAGGGCATGGACGACGCAACGATCGCCCAGGTCATGGACTACGTCACGCCGCTTCTCGCAGGCAAGACCGTCCTCTGGGTCACCCACGACCCGCGCGAGAAGGACCTCCTTCCCAACCCCGTCCTCTGGACGGTCCGCGACGGCAACGTGTTTAAACTGTGAGGGTTCGGACTGACCTGCGGCAGGGGTGGGACGACATACCCCATCTGCTCAGACAGCTTGCTGCGCAAGAACTCGCATCTGAGGTATGTCGTCCCACCCTTCGGAAGGGCGCCCCGACATACCTTCATCCGCGAGTTCTTGCGAAGCAAGCTGTCTGAGCGGGGAAGGTATGTCGGGGCGCCCCGCCCCAGCATGTGCGATGATAGACAGTGCTGAAACGAAGGGAGTCTACATGCACGTTATCTATCTGGCGGGCGGGATCGCGTCCGGCAAGTCGACCGTCGCGCGCATCTTCGAGGAGCTCGGCGCCGTCAGGATCGATCTCGACGATCTCTCGCGCGAGGCGCTGGCCCCCGGCTCGCCGATCCTGCCGCAGATCAAGGCGGCCTTTGGCGATGACGTCATCAACCCCGTGGGCGGCGTGAAGCGCGAGCTGCTCGCCGAGCGCGCCTTCGCCACCACCGAGCGCACGGTCACGCTCGAGGAGATCGAGCTGCCGCTGATCGACGAGCTGCTGCGCGCCCGCGTGGCCGCCCTCGCCGATCAGGAGCGTGCCGAGCGCGAGAAGGACCCGGAGGCGGCCGAGAAGGTCGTGGTCGTCGAGGTCCCGCTGCTCGATCGCATGCGCGGCTCCTTCGACATGGCCGACGAGATCATCGGCGTCGTGTGCCCCGCGCCCGCCCGCCGCGCCCGCGCGGCGCAGCGCGGCATGGACCCCCGCGACTTCGACCGCAGGCTTCACCAGCAGCCCACCGAGGCCTACATCAAGGCGCACAGCAGCTTCGTCTTCAACAACATCCACACCGCCGACGTCTTCGACCAGGAGATTCGCGACTGGTGGCACGAGCGCGAGCAGCAGGGCTGGCACAACGTGCCCAAGAGGGGGCGTGCGGGTGCCCAGGCATAGCCGACCCGAGCGGCTCTGGCGCTGGTACCGCGTCATACCGCTCGTTCTTCTCGCCCTGACGCTGGCGTTTTCCGCCGGGCTGGCGGCGGCCCCGCTCGAGTGGGTGCGCTCAGTCGCCTACCCGGTGGAGCACGTGCAGACGATCGAGGACGCCGCCGCGCGCCACGGCGTCGACCCCGACCTCGTGTGCGCCGTGATCAAGTGCGAGTCGGGCTGGGACGAGGGCGCGGTCTCGCACGCCGGCGCCGTGGGCCTCATGCAGGTCATGCCCGCGACGGCGGAGAGCCTGAACGGCCTGGGACTGGTGAGTGCCGCGGACTATGACCCCGCCGCGCTCACAGACCCCGTGGTGAACATCGAGTACGGCTGCGCCTACCTGGGCTATCTTCAGACGCACCTCTCGAGCCTCGACGAGGTCATAGCCGCCTACAACGCCGGCATCGGCACCGTCCAGGGCTGGATCGCGGACGGCGCGACCCTTCCCGGGGGCATCGAGTACGCCGAGACGCGCGCCTACCTCGAGCGGGTCCGCGCGGCATACGAGGGGTATCAGCGGAGCTATCCGGAGGGCTTGACGCCCGCGGAGTAGGCGGCGTCGCTACTTGTAGACTTCGCGCCGATGGCCGACCTTGATCGCCTCGATGACGAGACGGCCGTCGTCGAGACGGCACAAGAGCCGGTAGTCACCGATTCGATAACGCCAGAGTCCGGGCTTGTCGCCGACGAGGGACTTGCCATGCGCCCTTGCGTCGGCGCAGCCCTCCAGGTTCTTCTCGACCCAGGCGATCAGCGTTCTGCGCACGAATGGGTCCAGCTTCTTGAGCTGTCGGAGCGCGCCGGAGGTGAACTCGACCCTCCAGCTCATAGGCCGAGCTCGCTTTTCACCTCATCAAGCGTGTATCGCACGCCATCGTCCTCGGCAATCGCCTTCTCGAGCTCCTGGACGTCAAGGAAGTCCTCGATGCGCTCCATGATTGACTCTCGCGCAAACTCCGAGAACGTCTTGCCCTCGAAGGCGGCAAACCTCTTCGCGACCTCGGCCTCGCCGTCGCTCATGCGTATCGTCAGTGTGGCCACGGATCCTCCTTCTCTGGTGAATACAATGTATTCTATACCCGGGAACGGCACGTGGCAACGCGACTCGGTCAAGAGGAGATAAGAGCGCAGTCAGTCGGAAGTGCGGCGTCGCTACGGCCTCATGAGGGAGCGGTAGACGTCGAGCAGGGCGTCGTCGCGGCCGAGCTCGAGGTAGGCGCCCATGAGCGGTCGAGCCACCGAGAAGAGCCCGGCGTCGACGCAGGCGCCCGCGGCGTCCCCCGCACGGGCGCGCAGCGCGCCGAGGTCGCCCGCCGGGATCTCGCCCCGCTCGAGCGCCGGGACGACCTCGTCGTCGTCCAGGGCCCGCAGGCCCTCCCCGCCGGCCTCCAGGAGGTCGGAGAGCTCGCTTTTCGCCTGCCCGGCGATGTCCTCGTGCAGCGCGATGGCGCGCTGGTAGCAGGCGACGGCGAGGTCGCTCCTGCCGAGCTTCCACTCCATGAAGGCGAGCCGATAGAAGCAGATGGCCAGCTCCCGCGCGGACGGGCAGACCCCGATCGCGCGCTTGAGCAGGTCGGCCGCCTCGAAGATCCTCGAGGCCTCCTCGAGGCAGCGCACCTTGGCGAGCGCCGCGTCGGGCGTCGCCGGCGCCACGCGCATGAGCTCGTCGGCGTGCGCGATGGCCTCGGGGATGCGCCCGAGCATCGTGAGCGCGCGCGACGCGTAGGAGTGCGCGGCGTAGTACTCGTCGGGGACGAGCCGCACGCGCCGCCCGCCGTCGTCGGCAGCGAGGTTGTAGGACACGCGCTCGGCGACCGAGTTGAAGTAGCGATAGACGCTGTCCTCGTCGTCAAGGTAGAGGCCCGTCTCGGCGATGGGGGAGAGCGCCTCCTCGAGGGCGCCCACGACCTGCTCGAGCTGCTCGGGCGTGGCGTCGCCCTCGAGCGCCGCGCGAGCGGAGCGGACCACGGCGCCGAGGGTGCCCCCGTCCACGAAGAGCGCGGCGAGCGCGGGCAGGTCCGAGACGTCGGCCGCCCCGTCCACGAGCGCCTTGCTCGCGCGCTCGCAGGCCTCGGCGACCGTGAGGTCGTCCGTGGCGTCCCGCAGCGCCATGAGGCGGGCGACGGCTCCCTGCGTGGTGGACCCGAGCTCGTCGACCACGGCGTTCCAAGCCTCCGCGCGGCCGGCCTTCTCCATGATGCCGAGGTCGCTGACGCGTCGTGCCCCGCAGGCGCGCGCGAGGGCCTCGTCGCAGGGGGCGTCGTCGAGCTCCGGGAGGCGCCAGCGCGCGGCGGGGCCCAGCTCCTCGTCCGCGAGGGGGAGGAAGGGCTCGACCGCCCTGAGCCATCCCGCGGCGTCGAGCGAGAAGCGCAGCGCCGGGTCCTCGGGAAGCCCCTCGTCGACGACCTTGGGCGAGCGCGCGGCGGCGCGCAGGCGCTCGAGGGCCTCCCTCGTGAGGTCGAGCGACATGAGCACGTCGTCCGAGCCGTGCTCGCGGCAGTTGACGACGACGCGCCCGACGCGCTCTGACGAGGCGAACCCTCGCCGACCGAGCAGCAGGGCGACCCTCAGCGCGTAGGCCCGCGCCCAGGCAGCCTGGCTGCGGACCCCGGCGAAGGAGAGGCACCCCGGCCGGGGGACCACGACGTCGACGCCGAGGAGGCCCCGCGCGAGGTTGACCTGGAACGCCATCTCGATGCGAAACGGCGCGGGGAGGTTCTCGACGGAGTCGGCGAAGCGCAGGCGACAGGACCACTCGCCGTCCTTCTCGGCACGGTCGAGAAGGTCGGTGACCAGCGGCCGGTCGCATGAGGCGGGCGTCAGGTCCGCGACGTCCGAGAGGGTCCGCATCAGCCTCCAGACGGGGGTCGCCTTCTCCGGCCACTCCTTCCGCGTGAGGTCGTCGTTGACGTTGAGGACCGCCTCCAGGGTGGTCAGCCGGTCGTAGACGTCCTCGGAGAGGGGCTCGTCCGTGCGCAGCGCTAGCCACCAGCGGCCGTTTCTCCTGAGCTTGGTGGCGCTCACGGGCGCGGGGCCCTCCCACTCGAGCAGCCCTGCGCGGCGCAGCAGCGAGGGGAGCATGCCGCTGCTCGCGGGGTCGCCGTGCAGCACGAGGTCGTGCAGGGCGAGAAGGGCGTCGTCTGCGTGCGCGAGCATGCCGTCGAGGTCGGCCCCGCCGCCCCGGCGGGTCTGCGCGGGGGTCGGCGCCTGGGGCGTCGAGTCCCGGGTGGGCTCGGCGTCCCGGGCGGGCTCGGCGTCGCGCATCCACGGCTCGCCCGCAAAGTCCTTCTCGGTGCGCCGTCTGCGGCGCTCCATGCCCTGGTAGACGAGGAGCGCGAGCACGGCAGCCGCAGCCGCGCCCAGACGGCCGGCGATCTTGGTGTCGTTGGGGCCCTCGTCGGCCAGCAGCAGGCACGCGATCACGACGAGGATGGCGACCAGCGCGATGGCGAGCGCCCGAGTGAGGGCCTTGCCCGCCGCTCCGTCCCTGGTGTCGTCTGATCGCATGAGCCTCCTCCCGTCGATGTCCATTCTACCCGGCGCCGGCGCGGGCGTCCTTCTCGCCCCGTCCTTCTCGCCCCGCAGGTCCTTCTCGCCCCGCCGGTCCTTCTCGCCCCGCCGGTCCTTCTCGCCCCGCCCCGCGGTTCTCCGCGAAAAAACAGCAGTTGGGTACGTACGCATGTCCCCGGAACTGCGAAATCGGTACCGAGAACGGCTGGAGCTGGCCCCAAAATTGATACCAGAACAAGTGTACTATGTCCGGCGGTTGGGGTACACTATCACCACGCGAGAGAGGGGGCTTGGATGGCGGACGATAAGAACGAGCGCTTCGGCGGCGAGCTGGTGCGCTTTGGGCGCGAGTCGGGCGGGGAGCCGCTCAAGGTGGTCTCTCCCTACGAGCCCGCGGGCGACCAGCCCCAGGCCATCGAGAAGCTCGCCGACGGCGTGGAGCGGGGACTCCGCTACCAGACGCTTCTGGGCGTCACGGGCTCGGGCAAGACCTTCACCATGGCCAAGACCATCGAGAAGCTCGGGCGGCCCACGCTCATCATGGAGCCCAACAAGACGCTCGCCGCCCAGGTGGCGAGCGAGATGCGCGAGCTCTTCCCCAACAACGCCGTGGTCTACTTCGTCAGCTACTACGACTACTACCAGCCCGAGGCCTACGTCCCCCAGACGGACACCTACATAGAGAAGGACGCCTCCATCAACGAGGAGGTCGAGAAGCTCCGCCACCAGGCTACGTCGAGCCTGCTCTCGCGGCGCGACGTCATCGTGGTGGCGTCGGTCTCCTGCATCTACGGCATCGGCAGCCCGGAGGACTACGCCGGCCTCGCGCCCAACGTGAGCAAGGACGAGCCGCTCGAGCGAGACGAGCTCATCCACAGCCTCATCGACATCCAGTACGACCGCAACGACTATGACCTCGCGCGCGGCACCTTCCGCGTGCGCGGGGACACCGTCGACGTCTTTCCGCCCTACGCGGAGAATCCCCTGCGGATCTCGTTCTTCGGCGACGAGGTGGAGCTCATCGCCGAGGTGGACAACCTGACGGGCGAGATCGTGCGCGAGTTCGATGCCATCCCCATCTGGCCGGCGTCGCACTACGTGACCGAGCACCCCAAGGTCACGCATGCCCTCGAGACCATCAACGAGGAGCTCGAGTCCCGCGTGGCCGAGCTCAAGGCCGCCGACCTGCTCCTCGAGGCCCAGCGCCTCGCGCAGCGCACGAGCTACGACCTCGAGATGCTGGAGACCATGGGCTACTGCAACGGGATCGAGAACTACTCGCGCCACCTGGACGGACGCAAGCCCGGCGAGCCGCCCTACACGCTCATCGACTACTTCCCCAAGGACATGCTCTGCATCATCGACGAGTCCCACGTCACCGTTCCGCAGATCCGCGGCATGTACGAGGGGGACCGCTCGCGCAAGGTCACGCTCGTGGACCACGGCTTCCGCCTGCCGTCCGCGCTGGACAACCGTCCGCTGCGCTTCGACGAGTTCGAGGAGCGCGTGCCGCAGTTCATCTACGTCTCGGCCACGCCCGGCGACTACGAGGAGTCGGTCACCCAGCAGGAGGTCGAGCAGATCATCCGCCCCACGGGCCTGCTCGACCCCAAGGTGGAGGTGCGCCCCGTCCACGGCCAGATCGACGACCTCATCTCCGAGATCAAGGAGCGCGTCGCCAAGAAGGAGCGCGTGCTCGTGACCACGCTCACCAAGCGCATGGCAGAGGACCTCACCGACCATCTGCTCGACGAGGGCGTGCGGGTGAACTACATGCACTCGGACACCGCCACGCTCGACCGCGTCGACATCATCCGCGACCTGCGCGTTGGCAAGATTGACGTGCTCGTGGGCATCAACCTTCTGCGCGAGGGCCTCGACATCCCGGAGGTCTCGCTCGTCGCCATCCTGGACGCGGACAAGGAGGGGTTCCTGCGCAACAGGCGCTCCCTCATCCAGACGATGGGCCGCGCGGCGAGAAACGCTCAGGGCGAGGTCATCATGTACGCGGACGCCATCACGGACTCCATGCGCGAGGCCATCGGGGAGACGGCGCGGCGCCGCCAGATCCAGGAGGCGTTCAACCAGGAGCACGGGATCGTGCCGCGCACCGTCAAGAAGTCGATCACGGACGTCTCGTCGTTCATCTCGGAGGCCGAGCGCACGCTCGAGGGCAAGACGCGCGACCGGCACGGAACGGGCAGCCACGGCGCCTTCGAGACGCTCGCGGGCGAGGCGTCGCCGTCGGAGGATGCCGAGGCCACGTCCGACGCGCTCGCGGAGGAGCTCGCGGGCCTCTCGGAGTCCGAGCTCGCCGACGTCCTGGACGCCCTGGAGGAGGAGATGGCCGTGGCGTCCGAGGCCATGGACTTCGAGACGGCCGCCCGCATCCGCGACCAGATCGTCGCCATCCGCACGCGCGCGGAGGGCAGCTCCGCCGACGCCGTCATCGCCCGGCTCAAGTCCGGCGCGCGCAAGGGCTCTGCCCACGCCACCCGCCGCCGCTACCGCCCGCACAAGTGATGAAAAGGGACAGTCCCTTTTCATCATCCGCACGAGAAGCAGGGGTCCGCCATGCCGCAGCTCTTTGACCCAGCCGAGAAGAACCTCTTCGGGTACCTCTCCCGCGCCCTCGACACCTTTGACGAGAGGGGGCTCTCCGACGTGGACAGCCTCGTGCTGGCGTGCCTGTCGTACTTTCGCTATCAGGGCGACGCGGTCCGCACGAGCGATGGCGTCCCGCTGAGGGACCTCTTCCGAGCTGAGTGGCTCGAGGCGATGACCCACGGTCTCTGGGACCCGGAGGGCCTCGTGCGGCTGCTCGCGCTCGTCGCGGCGAGCCCGCGCTTTCGCGACCTGCGCGTGAGCGACTACGTCGACGACTTCGACGAGTCCGTCGAGAAGCAGTTCTCGGCATGCGTGCTGCGCCTGCCCTCCGGCGGCGCGTACCTCTCGTTCCGCGGGACAGACAACACCCTCGTGGGCTGGAAGGAAGACTTCAACATGGCCTTCGAGACCGGCGTGCCGTCCCAGTACGCGGCGATCGCCTACCTCGGGCGGGTGGCGCCCACGATCGAGGGACCCCTGTATCTGGGCGGGCACTCCAAGGGCGGCAACCTCGCCGTCTGCGCAGCGGCGCGCTGTCCGGCGGGGGTCGCGGCGCGCGTGGCGCGGGTCTTCTCGCACGACGGACCCGGCTTCACCGAGGAGGCGCTCGCCGACGAGGTCTGGAAGCAGCGCTCGGGCCTCGTGTCCAAGACCGTTCCGCGCTCCTCGGTCATCGGCATGCTCTTCGAGCGGCAGGAGGACTACGCGGTCGTGGAGTCCTCCACGGCGGGCCTCACCCAGCACAACCCCTTCTCCTGGGTCGTCGAGGGGACGGGCTTCGTGAGACAGGAGGGTCTCGGCCGCGGGGCGAGCTTCGTCGACAAGGGCCTCAACGAGTGGATCGCGAGCATGACGCGCGCCGAGCGCGAGGGGTTCGTGGAGACGCTCTTCTCGGTGCTCAATGCGGCGGGGGAGGACACCTTTGCCGACCTCAGCGGCAACTGGCAGGCGTCGGTGCCCGCGATGCTGCGGCGCCTCGGCGAGCTCGAGCCCGAGCAGCGCGGCCACATCACGCGGGCGCTCGCGCTGCTTGCCCAGGCGTTCATGCCGGACATCGAGCTCCCGCAGCTTCCCGGCTTCGAGCTGCCGCAGTTCCCCGACCTGGCCGAGCTCCTGCCGGGTAAAATGGGCGTTGACGGAGCGGTCGAGACAGGGGAGGGCTGAGATGGCGGCAAAGATCGTGGTGGCATGCGGCTCGGGCGTGGCGACGTCAGAGATGGTCGCCGCCAGGCTGCGGCACCTGCTGGTCGAGAAGGGCGTCAAGGCTGAGATCGTGGCCGTGGACGTGGCGCACGTCGACGAGGCGCTCGCGGACGCCGACGTCTTCGTCCCCGTGGTCAAGCCCGAGCACGACTACGACGTCCCCACCGTGAGCGGCGTCGCCTTCCTCACCGGCATGAACCAGGACAAGGAGCTCGACCGCCTGCTCGCGCTTCTCGACGAGCGCTAGCCCGACTCCGCGCCCGCGAGCCCGCCCTCGGTGCCGCGCTACGCCCGGTGCCCGCGCCGCGCCAGCGCCACCCCCGGTGCCCGCGCTGCGCCAGCGCCACCCCCGGTGCCAGAGTCATGCCAAATGCGTGTTTTGGTGCCAGAAAACCGTTATATGAGCGTATCGGTGCCTAATTCGCGCCATATGCGTGCCTCGGACACGCATATGGCGCGATTCTGGCACCGGCGCCGAGAACACGCATATGGCCCGATTCCGGCACCAGCGAAATCAGCGAGAAGCGCGCGCCGAGTACGCTGCCACGATCTTCTCGGCGGCGAGGATGCCGTCGGTGGCGGCGCTCATGATGCCGCCCGCGTAGCCCGCGCCCTCGCCCACGGGCCAGAGGCCGCGCACGCCCACGCTCTGCCCGTCGTCGCCGCGGGTCACGCGCACCGGCGAGCTCGAGCGCGTCTCCACGCCCGTGAGCACGGCATCCGCAGCGTCAAAGCCGCGGAGCTTGCGCCCGAGCGCGGGAATCGCCGCGCGCAGCGTCTCCGTCACGTAGCCCGGCAGGCACGGGGTCACGTCGCCCCACGCCACGCCGCGCGGGTAGGTGGGCGCCACGCGTCCGCCGGCGCTCGACGGCGCCCCTGCCAGGAAGTCTCCCACGAGCTGGGCCGGCGCCACGTACGCGCCGCCGCCCGCCGCAAAGGCCGCCCGCTCGCAGGCCCACTGCAGCTCCACGCCCGCCAGCACGTCGTCGCCGGGCAGGTCCTCGGGGAAGACGTTGGCGAGCAGCCCCGAGTTGGCGTTTGCGCCGGCGCGGTCGGAGAGGCTCATGCCGTTGGTGCAGACGCCGCCGGGCTCGCTCGCTGCGGAGACTACGTAGCCGCCGGGACACATGCAAAACGAGAAGGCGCTCCGCCCGGAGGGCAGGTGGCAGGAGAGGCTGTAGGGCGCCGCGCCGAGCGCGGGGTGGCCCGCCGCCTCCCCGTAGAGCGCGCGATCGACGTCAGCCTGCAGGTGCTCGATGCGCACGCCCATCGCGAAGGTCTTGCGCTCCATGGGCACGCCGCGCTCGCGCAGCAGCCCGAAGACGTCGCGCGCGGAGTGCCCGCAGCACAGCACCACGCAGTCCGAGGCCACGCGCTCCTCACAGACGCTTCCATCGTAACGCGTGGTCGAAAGCGTGACGCCGCGCACCTCTCCGCCAGAGACGTCGAGGTCGGTCATGCGGCAGCGGCAGCGGACCTCGCCGCCCGCCTCCTCGATCTGGCGCACGATGTCGGTCACCACGCGCGGCAGCACGTCGCTGCCCACATGGGGCTTGGCGTCCCAGAGGATCTCGCGCTGCGCCCCCGCGGCGACGAAGGTCTCGAGGATGAGGCGGTGCGCCGGGCTCTTGGTGCCCGTCTGGAGCTTGCCGTCGGAGAAGGTCCCCGCGCCGCCGACGCCAAACTGGATGTTGCTCTCGGGGTCGAGCGCGCCGGTCTCGTCGTGGAGGCGCACGATCTCGCCGCGACGGGCCGCGTCGTCTCCGCGCTCGACGAGCAGCGGCTCGAGGCCGGCCCGCGCGAGCGAGAGCGCGCAGAACAGGCCCGCGCACCCGGCGCCGATGACGACCGGGCGCGGCGCGTCGCGACGCTCGACGCGCTCCGGAAAGCCGAAGGGGCGCTCGTCCACGATGCGCACGTTCTTGTCGGCACGCTTCTTGGCAAGGCGGGCGAGAAGTGCCCGCTCCTCCGCCGCTCCTCCCGCGAGCTCGATGCGCAGCGTGAACGTGATCTGCACGTCACCGCGCTTGCGGGCGTCGATCGAGCGGCGCCTGCGCTCGACGGTCGCGAGGTCCTTCTCGCCAACGCGCAGCTTGCGCGCGACGGCGCGGCGGCAGGCGGCGAGCTCGCGAGCGTCGGAGCCGTCGAGCGCGGAGAGGGGGATGCGGATCCCGGAGACCTCGAGCATGGGAGTCCTTTCGAGTGCGGTGTCCGCTGGCAGCGGGCCTTCTGTCGATTGTAGGTGTTTTTCCGAGGGAGCCTCAAGTACTACCTATGATGTAGCATTTAACTACCTGCAGATATGTCGCAGAGAGGACTCCCAATACCAAAGGGACCCGTGAAAAAGTGCTTACAACCGCCGCATGGGGGCAGCTCGCGACCTTCGGGCCGTTAGGCGCGATTCCCGGCGGACTTCGCGGCAGCGCGCCCGGCAACGAGGCCGCTCCTCCAGGCCCAGGCAAGGTTGAAGCCCCCGCATGCGCCGTCGACGTTCAGTGCCTCGCCGCAGGCAAAGAGCCCGGGCAGCTCGCGCGCCTCGAGCGACGCGGGGTCGAACTGCTCGGTCAGAAGCCCGCCGCGCGTGACCTGCGCGCGCTCTGGCTCGGTGTGGCCCGTCACAACAAAGCGCAGGTCAAAGGCTTGTTCGAGCGCGTCCGGCCCGAGCGCTCCCGCAATCACGGGGTCGAGCACGCCCGCGCAGCCGCCCGCCGCGGCGACGAGCGCCCGCGCCCGGTCGCGGTCGAGCCCGCATGTGAGGTCGAGTGCGACCACGTCCCCGGGGCGCGCGCGCCGCGAGAGGTCAAAGACCACGATGCCGGAGAGCCCGTACGGCCGGAAGAGCACCTCGCCGACCTCGCGCGCCACCTCGCGCCCATCGCGCACGAGCCGCGCGACCACGTGCGCGCGCCGGCCGTCGAGCCCGGCGAGCGAGACGTCCTGCGGCGCCGCGCACGCGAGCGAGCAGAGCACGGGCTCATACGGCGCGCACGCAAGTCCCAGCGAGCGCGCGGTCTCCTCGCCGCCGCCCGCCGCATAGACGAGCGAAGTGTACATAAGTCCCTTTTTTGACGAGAAATCTGCCTCAAAAAGGGGACGTATGCGCACTTCGTGGCGAGACATCGAGATGCCCGCGACCTCGCGCGCCGGCGCCAGCACCACGCCGGCCCGCGCCGCCCGCGCGAGCAGCACCTCGCGCACCGAGGCCGCCTGTCGGGAGAGCGGGTAGAGACGCCCGCCCTCCTCCTCGGCCCAGGCCAGCCCGCACTCCTCAAAGAACGCGAGCACGTCGTCGCCAAAGCGCGGCCCGCAGACGGCCGCGACGAACGCTGGGTCGTTGTAGCGCTCCCACGCGGGTGCGGGCCCGCACAGCGTTGCGTTCATGAAGTTGCAGCGGCCGTTGCCCGTGGCCAGAATCGTCCGCCCGCACGCGAGCCCGCGCTCCAGGACCACGACGGACGCGCCGGACTCCGCCGCGGCGATCGCCGCCGCGAGCCCGGCCGCGCCGCCGCCGACCACGGCCACGTCGCAGCGCGCGGGGACGCGCACCGCCGCTGCAGCGGCGAGCGCCTCCTCGCGCGCCCGCGACCTCGGGGTTCTTCTCGGCCCGCGCGCCAAACTACGCGCCCTGGCCCCGCAGCGCGTCCACGAACTCGGCCACGCTGACCACGGTGCCCACGGCCCCGGAGAGCGTCCCGGCGGGAAGGTCGTCCTCGAAGGTGCCCTTGTCGCACGCCTCGGCGATCTTGGGGTCGATGGGCAGCTGGCCCAGCGCCTCGATCTCGAAGGCGTCCGCGGTCTGCTGGAGGCGGCTCGGCCCGAAGGGGTAGATCTTCTCGCCACAGTGCGGGCACTCGACGTAGGCCATGTTCTCCACGAGTCCGAGCACGGGCACCTGCATCATGTTCGCCATGTTCACGGCCTTGCCGACGACCATCTTGACCAGGTCCTGCGGCGAGCTCACGATCACGATGCCGTCGACCGGCAGCGACTGGAAGACGGTGAGCGGCACGTCGCCGGTCCCCGGGGGCATGTCGACGAGCAGGTAGTCGAGCTCGCCCCAGGCGCAGTCCTCCCAGAACTGCTTGATGGCGCCGGCGATGACCGGGCCGCGCCAGATGACGGGGTCGGTCTCGTTCTCGAGCACGAGGTTGGCGCTCATGACCTCGATGCCGCCCTTGGTCTTGACGGGCACGAGCAGGTTGTCCACGCCGCGCGCCCGCGCGCCGGAGAGGCCCATCATGCGGGGGATCGACGGGCCGGTGACGTCGGCGTCCAGGATGCCCACGCGCGCGCCGCGACGCGCGAGCTCGACGGCGAGCACGCCGCACACGAGCGACTTGCCCACGCCTCCCTTGCCCGAGACCACGCCGATGACGTGGCGCACGTTCGAGTAGTCGTTCTGGGCGAACATCTCGGGGCCGGCGGGCTGCTTGCTGCCGTGCAGCACCTCGTCGACCTCCTGGCGGAGCTTCTCCTGGTCGCTGGCTTCCATGTGGCTTCCTCTCCTCTGCGCCGTATGCCGGCGCGCGTATGCAACGTCTCGATTCTACCCAAGCGCGGGCCGCGCGATGACGCATACTGTTGCAAACGGCGCGCAGGGCGCCGCAACGAGAGGGGAGTCAGCCATGATCTTCACGTCGCTCGCCAACGCCGCCGCCAACGACCTGTCCACGGAGCGCTATCAGAAGGCGCTCGAGTTCTTGGCCCGCTCGGACCTCGCCGAGCTCGAGCCCGGTCGCCACGACATCATGGGCGACGAGGTCTTTGCCAACGTCCAGGAGCTCACCACCGTCCCCGCGGGCGAGAAGAACTACGAGGCGCACCGTCGCTACGCCGACATCCACTACGTCATCAGCGGCGCCGAGCTGATCGGCGTGGCGCCGGTCGCGGAGTGCGCGCCGGTCGGGGAGTTCTCCGAGGCCGACGACTTTGGCCTCTACACGCCCGGCGACCGCGAGGCCTGGGCCGTCCTGACGCCGGGCGACCTGGTGGTCACCCCGCCCTGCGACGCCCACAAGCCGGGCTGCTGCCCGGGCGAGCCGGCGCCGCTCAAGAAGATCTGCGTGAAGGTGCTCGTTGACTAGCGTCCCCGGCGCCGCGGCCGCCTCCGGCGAGGGCTGGGGCCAGGGCTGCGGCGCCAACTGCTTCACGCTCGACGAGGACGGCTTCACCTGCAGCCGCGTGCTCGACGCGCCCGAGGTCTGGCGCGTCGAGCTCCTCATGCACGACACCTTCCTGCCCTCGGTGAACGCCTTCGTGGTGCTCGACGGCGGGGAGGCGCTCGTGGTGGACGCCGGCACGCCGGACCCGCTGAACGACACGCGCCTGATGCGCGCGCTTCTGGGCCTGGGCGTCGACCCTGCGGAGACGCCCACGACGCTCTTCTGCACGCACGCCCACATCGACCACGTGGGGCTCGCCCGCGAGCTTGCCGAGGCGGGCGCGCGCGTGCTCGTCCCGGAGGGCGTCCTCGCGGACATGCGCCGCTTCGCCGTGCCCGCATGGCGCGACGAGATGGTGGCCCGCCTGCGCGCGGAGGGCGCGCCGGACGCGGAGGCAGCCGAGCTCGCAGACGTCATCTGGGACCACGTGGTCAACTTCGAGACCGAGAAGATCGCGTTCTCCACGGTCGCGCCCGGCGACGCGGTGCGGGTCGGGCGCTGGGCCTTCGAGGTCGTGGCCGCCCCGGGCCACACGGTGGGCCAGTGCGTGCTCTGGGAGCCCGAGACGCGCACGGCGTTTCTCGGCGACGCGGTGCTCTTCCTGTGCTCGACCTGCATCGGCTTCTGGGGCGAGGGCGAGGACCCGATCGGCGAGCAGCTTCGCACCTTGCGCGCGCTTGCCGACCGCGGCATCGAGCACGCCTTCATGGGCCACGGCCTGCAGGAGGGGAGCGTCTCCGAGCGCTGCCTCGCAAACGCCGGCCATCACGAGCGCCGCAGCGCCCGCGCGCTGGCGGCGATCGCGGAGCGCCCGGGAAGCACGGGCTACGAGCTCGTGCCGGCCATGGGCTGGCGCGCGCCCTTCGACCGCTGGGCCGAGACGCCTGCCATGACGCGGTGGTTCCTCGTGTCCGAGAGCATCGCGCACCTCGACCACCTGGTCGCGACGGGCGCCGTCCGGCGCGAGCGCGGCGCCGACGGCGTGAGCCGGTACCGGGTGGCGTAGGGGCCGCGCCGTTCTTCTCGCCTAACGATTGCGCCTCCGCCCCGCCCCAACCAGAACACACGTTGCAAATCGCGTGAAGTGCCCCCGACTCGGCTACACTGGGAAGCCGAGAAAACCACCAGAAGGAGGGCACATGGCCCAGGACGCAATCGTCATCCGCGGCGCGCGCGAGCACAACCTCGCGGACGTGGACGTTGACATACCGCGCGACAAGCTCGTCGTGATCACGGGGCTCTCGGGCTCGGGCAAGTCGAGCCTCGCCTTCGACACCATCTACGCCGAGGGGCAGCGCCGCTACGTCGAGTCCCTCTCCAGCTACGCCCGCCAGTTCCTCGGCCAGATGGACAAGCCGGACCTGGACAGCATCGACGGCCTCTCCCCGGCGGTCTCCATCGACCAGAAGACCACGAGCCGCAACCCCCGCTCCACGGTGGGCACCGTGACGGAGATCTACGACTACCTGCGCCTGCTCTTCGCCCGCGTGGGCACCCCGCACTGCCCGGAGTGCGGCCGCGTCATCGAGCGCCAGACCACCGACCAGGTGGCCGACAAGGTCCTCGAGCGCGCCCAGGGACGGCGCGCCCTGGTGCTGGCGCCGGTGGTCTTCGACCGCAAGGGCGAGTACACCAAGCTCTTCGAGGACCTGCGGCGCGAGGGCTTCTCCCGCGTGCGCATCGACGGCGAGGTCCGCGAGCTCGGCGACGATCAGATCCGCCTCGAGAAGAAGAACCGCCACAGCATCGAGGTCGTGGTCGACCGCATCGTCGTGCGCGAGAACAGCCTCGGCCGCATCGCGGAGGCCGTCGAGCAGGCCACGCGCCTCGCCCAGGGCAAGGTGGGCTTCTACCTCATGCCCGACCGCGACGACCCGGAGCGCTTCCCCGGCGAGCTGCTCAGCTACTCCCTCGCGCTGGCCTGCCCCGAGCACGGCCACTCCATGGACGACCTCCAGCCGCGCGACTTCTCCTTCAACGCCCCCTACGGCGCCTGCCCGGACTGCGACGGCCTGGGCTTCCGCAAGGTCGTGGACGCCGAGGCCCTGATCGAGGATCCGTCGCTCTCGGTGGCCGACGGCGTCTTTGGCAGCCTCTTCGGCCACTCCAACTACTACCCGCAGATTCTCTCCGCCGTGTGCCGCCACCTCGGCGCCTCGGACGAGACCCCCTGGCGCGACCTGCCCAAGAAGGTCCAGTCGGCCCTGCTCGACGGCCTGGGGTCCACCAAGATCCGCGTTGACTACCACACGCGCGACGGTCGCGACACCCACTGGTTCACCACCTACCCCGGCGTGCGCTCGATCCTCTTCGACAAGTACCAGGAGACCACGTCGGAGACCATGCGCACGCACCTCGAGAAGTACATCCGCGAGGTCCCCTGCACCACCTGCAACGGGGCGCGCCTCAAGCCGGAGATCCTCGCCGTCACGGTGGGCGAGAAGAACATCTGGCAGGTCTGCGAGCTCTCCTGCCGCGAGTGCCTGGCCTTCTTCGAGGCCCTGGAGCTCACTGAGCGCCAGCGCTTCATCGCCGGCGCCGTGGTGAAGGAGATCCTCGCGCGCCTGCGGTTCCTCGTGAACGTGGGCCTGGACTACCTCACGCTCTCCCGCGCCGCCGCCACGCTCTCCGGCGGCGAGGCCCAGCGCATCCGCCTGGCCACGCAGATCGGAGCCGGTCTCATGGGCGTGCTCTACATCCTCGACGAGCCGTCGATCGGCCTGCACCAGCGCGACAACAACCGCCTGATCGAGACCCTCAAGCGCCTGCGCGACCAGGGCAACACCGTCATCGTGGTCGAGCACGACGAGGACACCATCCGCGCCGCGGACTACGTGATCGACATGGGACCGGGCGCCGGCGAGCTGGGCGGGCGCGTGGTCGCCGCCGGCACGCCCGATGAGATCGCGGCCTGCCCCGAATCCATCACGGGCGCCTATCTCACCGGAGCGCGCGAGATCCGCCTGCCCGAGAGGCGCCGCAACCCGCGCAAGGGCGCGATCAAGGTCACCGGCGCCAGCGCCAACAACCTGAGGGGCGTCACCGCCAAGGTCGAGCTCGGCACGCTCACGGTGGTCACCGGCGTCTCCGGTTCGGGCAAGAGCTCGCTCGTGACGGACACGCTCGCGCCCGCGCTCACCAACGCCGTCCACCGCTCCAAGCGCCCGGTCGGGCCGTACAAGAAGCTCGAGGGCGTGGAGCTCGTCGACAAGGTCATCGACATCGACCAGTCGCCGATCGGGCGCACCCCGCGCTCCAACCCGGCCACCTACATCGGGCTCTGGGACGACCTGCGGGCCCTCTTCGCGTCGCTGCCCGAGAGCCGCGCGCGCGGCTACAGCCCCGGGCGCTTCTCGTTCAACGTGCCGGGAGGGCGCTGCGAGGCCTGCAAGGGCGACGGCCAGATCAAGATCGAGATGAACTTCCTGCCGGACGTCTACGTGCCCTGCGAGGTCTGCCACGGCAAGCGCTACAACCGCGAGACCCTCGAGGTGCTCTACCACGGCAAGTCCATCTCGGACGTGCTCGACATGACGGTGCACGAGGCGCTGGCGTTCTTCTCCAACATCCCGCGCATCAAGAACAAGCTGCAGACGCTCTACGACGTGGGCCTGGGCTATATCCACCTGGGCCAGCCCGCAACCACGCTCTCCGGCGGCGAGGCCCAGCGCGTCAAGCTCGCCAAGGAGCTGCACCGCCAGCAGACCGGCAGGACCTTCTACATCCTCGACGAGCCCACCACGGGCCTGCACTTCGAGGACGTGCGCCAGCTCGTGGAGGTGCTCGAGAAGCTTGTGGACGCCGGCAACACGGTGCTGGTGATCGAGCACAACCTCGACGTCATCAAGATGGCCGACCGCGTGCTCGACATGGGCCCGGAGGGCGGCGACGGAGGCGGCACGGTGGTGGCATACGGGACGCCCGAGAAGGTGGCGGAGGTGCCCGAGAGCTACACGGGCCAGTTCCTGAAGCAGATCCTGGCGCGCGACCGGGCCCGCCAGGCGGGGGAGTAGCGCGATGGCGCGGCGTGAGAAGTTCCAGAAGACCAACGCGATGCGCGAGCTCGAGGCGGCCGGCGTGCCCTTCGAGTACGAGACCTACGAGGTGGATGAGACGGACACCTCGAGCGAGCTCGGGCTGCACATCGCGCAGCGCCTGGGCGAGGACCCCGCCGCGAGCTTCAAGACGCTCGTCTGCGTGACGCCGGCGGGCGAGCACGTGGTCTGCTGCATCCCCGTGGCCGACGAGCTCGACCTCAAGAAGGCCGCCGCGGCGGCGGGTGAGAAGAGCCTCTCGCTGATGCACGTCCGCGATCTCGAGCCGGTCACGGGCTACGTCCGCGGCGGCTGCTCGCCGGTTGGCATGAAGAAGCGCTTTCCCACGCTGGTCGACGAGACCGCGCAGCTCTTCGAGAAGATCCACGTCTCGGGCGGGCGCCGCGGCCTCTCGCTGATCATCGCCCCGGACGACCTCGCGGCATTCTGCGACGCCACCCTCGCCGACATCGTCCGCTGACGCGCCCGGAAACCCCTGGCGCCCGGCCGCGCCGCCCGCGCCCGCAAAACCCTGGTACGCGACCCGCCGTCCGCGCCCGCAAAGCCCCTGGTGCCGGATTCCCGCCAAATGCGCGAAATGGTGCCTGATTTCCGCCATATGCGTGTCTCAGACACGCATTTCTCGGTAATTTGGCACCATTTCGCGCATTTGGCGGAAATCCGGCACCAGGGGATTCTTCAGGGCGAGTCGCCTGAGTCATGCCTCGGCGATGTCGCGCTCGATGAGCTGGCGTATCCGCTGCGAGCGCGTCTGCCCGTTCTTCTCGGCCTTGCGGTCGAAGGCGACGACGAGCGACTCCGGGACCCTTGCGCCAATGAGCCTCAGGTCTTCGGCGCTGATTCTCGGCCTGCCTACGAGGACGCGGCCCGGGGGGCCCGGCAGCTCGCCCCGCTCGAAACGCGACGCGAGCTCCTCGAGTGCGGCTTCGGTGAGCTCGGTGCCGTCTTTCGTCCGATAGGTCATCACATCATCCCCCTCAGCTCGTCAAGCTCTTTCTTTGTGGGAGGCGTCATTGCGTGGTAGATGAGCACGGTGTCATCGACGAGAAGAACGCCTATCACCTCAAGAAGCCTTCCGCGCCCGTCGGTTCCCAGCGCAACGAGCGTCCCGTCCGGGAGTCCGTCGCCCCAGCGCTCCTGGATGAGAAAGGCATTCGACCACGCGCTTCTGACATCGTCATTCGAGAGCTCCGGATGGCGCCTGCGCACCCTCTCGTGAATTCTGACGAACACGCATCCGTCCTTTCATTTAGTATAACAAAAACAGCTAACAAAACCTATTGCAGTTGGTAGAGATGCAGATCAGCGGAAGCGACCTTGCCGTACTTGGAGCCGCCGCCTGCGCCCGCAAAAGCGCTGGTGCCTGATTTCCGCCAAATGCGCGAAATGGTGCCAAATTACCGAGAAATGAGTGTCTAAGACACGCATATGGCGGAAATCAGGCACCATTTCGCGCATATTGCGGGAATCAGGCACCAGGGGTTTGCGGGAGCGGGCGGCGGGGCCGGGCACCAGGGGTTTGAGGGAGCGGGCGGCGGGGCCGGGCACCAGGGGTTTGAGGGAGCGGGCGGCGGGGTCGGGCATCAGGGCTTTTGCGGGCGCGGACGGCGGGGGCGGTCACCCACGGTTTGCGGTCCGCCAGGCCGTTCCATGCCCGCTGTGGTGATACGGCGCTAAATCCCGCAGCAGCGCGTCCTTCTCGCCCGGCGGTGAGAGAATCAAAAGGTTGACTGATGCAGACGAGGGGGAAGACGTGAGCGGGACGCCCGAGTATCGGCCGCGGCACATGAAGGTGGCCGAGGCACCCAGCAAGAGCGAGACGAGCACGCAGGAGCAGGTCGGCCGCAGTGCGGCGCTGATGAGCGTGCTGGTGGTCGTCAGCCGCCTCACCGGCTTCATGCGCACCTGGGGCCAGGCCTATGCCATCGGCGTCACCGTGATGGCGAGCTGCTACTCCATCGCCAACAACCTCCCGAACCAGCTCTACGAGCTCGTCGCGGCGGGCATGCTCACCACGGCCTTCCTGCCCGTCTACATGACGGTCAAGAAGCGCGCCGGGACCGAGGGCGCGAGCGCCTACACCTCCAACCTCGTCTCGATCGTGCTCGTTGCCATGGGCGCGGTCGCGGTGCTCGGCTTTGTCTTTGCCGCGCAGATGGTCTACACGCAGTCCTTCTCGGCGACCGAGGCCTTCGACTTCGACCTCACGGTCTACTTCTTCAGGTTCTTTGTCATCGAGGTCGTGCTCTACGCGCTCTCGTCGATCTTCTCGGGCGTGCTCAACGCGGAGCGCGACTACTTCTGGGGACAGGCGGCCCCCATCTTCAACAACTTCGTGACCACGGCCTCCTTCCTCGTCTACGCGGCGCTTGCCGACAAGAGCCCCGAGATCGCGCTGCTCGTCCTGGCGCTCGGCAACCCGCTCGGCGTGGCGGTGCAGGTGATTCTCCAGATCCCGCCCATGCTGCGCCACGGCATCCGCCTGCGCTTCCGGATCGACCTCCACGACCCGCTGCTCAAGGAGACCCTGCGCATCGGCGTGCCGTCGCTCGCCGTGGTGGTTGCCTCGTTCGTGACCACGTCGGTGCAGTCGTCCTCCGCCCTCTCGGTGGTGGCGACGGGCGCCTCGATCACCTACTACTCCCGCCTGTGGTACACGCTGCCGTACTCCATCCTCACGGTCCCCATCACCACGGCCATGTTCACCGAGCTCTCGGACAGCTGGGCCAAGGGCGACCGCTCGTCGTTCACGCGCGGAATCGTCTCAGGCTCGGGCCAGATCCTGTTCTTCTCGGTGCCCTTCATGCTCTACCTCATCGTGTTCTCCGTGCCCCTCATCTCCGTGCTCGCCGCGGGCAGCTTCACGCCCGACGCGCTCGCCATGACGGCGTCCTACCTCTCCGCCTACGCCATCTCTCTGCCGGTCTACGCCGTCTACATGTACCTCCAGAAGGTCGCCTCCGCCATGCGGAAGATGGCCCTGTGCGCCGTCGCCAACGCCATCGCGGCCGTGGTGCAGGTGGTTGCCCTCCTCACGCTGACCCCGACCTTCGGCCTCGACTTTGTGGCCTTCTCGTCCACGCTGTTCTTCGTCACCCTGTGCGTCGTGATGTTCGCGAGCCTGCGCCACGAGCTGGGCCACATCGGGCTGGGCGGCGTGCTCGTCTCCGCCCTGCGCGCCGCCGCGCTGGGACTGGCCGGCGCCGTCGTGGGCGCGGTCCTGCTGCGCGTGCTCAACGCGACGCTCGGGGACTGCACGGGCACCATGCTGCGCTCCGTGGCCTACTGCGTCGCCGCGGGCGTGCCCGCCCTCATCGTGACCTACGGCGGTGGGCTGCTGCTCAAGGTGCCCGAGGCGGCCATGATCGGCAGGCTCGCCGGAAGGCTGCTCCACCGGTAGCGGGCGGCGAGTCGCCGCCGCCCGCCCGGGAGGGGCTAGCCGCCCACGACCACCTGCTCGCAGCGGCCTATGACGAAGTGCGCGGCGGCGCCCTGCCAGGGCGTCCAGCTCGGCACCCCGAGCGACTCGTCGAGAAGGTCGTCGAGGAACTCCGGCAGGCCGCTGTCATCGAGGTCCTCGTCCTCGCCGAAGAAGTTGGTCACGAAGCGGCGCTCCTCGTCGCTGACCTCGCGGTCCCCCTCGTCGACGCCGCCCGTGCTCGCGCGGCGCTCGTACTCGCGCTCGATAGAGCGCGTGGCCACGATGCGTCGCATCTCCCGCACGAAGGAGGGCTCGTCCACCTGGTCGGGCCTCATGACCACGACGACGGTGTCGGGCGGATAGCCCTTCTCGTCCTCGCGCGCCTCCCGCTCGAACCTGATGGCGACCCCCGCGTCCGGCCAGTGAAGTGCCATGCTCGCTCCTTTCCTCGACTGCGTGGTGAGGAGCCTAGCAGGGGAGGGGTTTGCGCCGTCTGCCACGCAGCTGACACGGAGCTGCGCCCGCAGGTCAGCGAGTTGCCTAAGGTCGCGAGCGAGAAGAACGCTCGGCCGGCGGTCGAAGCAGCCCCGCGGGCGGCCGGCCCGCCACGGGAGCCCCGCCTCGCCGGTGAGCAACCGTCACCGCGGTGCAGCCCGCCGTCCCGTGTTTCGCGCGGGAAAACACCGGTCACGGCCGCGTACTTTAGTGTGATAAAGTCATCTCTGCATCTTCCGACAGAGAGGAACCCCGTGATAGCAGGAACCCCCCGCGGCTTCCGCGACATACTTCCCCGCGAGGCGCTCGCCCGCGAGCGCATCTCCGGCATCGTGCGCAACACCTTTGCCATGCACGGCTACCTGCCCGTGGAGACCCCGCTGCTCGAGGACCGCGCCGCCCTCGAGCGCGGCGCCCGCGTGCGCGACTCCGCCTTCCAGCTCTTCGACGAGGACGGCACGCTGCTCATGCTCCGCCCGGACCTCACCCTGCCCGTCGCCCGCCTCGTGGCCGGCCGCGTCGCCGCCGACCGCCTGCCGGCGCGCTTCCGCTACAACGCGCCGGTCGTGCGCGAGGAGCCGAGCCTGCGCGGCCAGCCCCGCCAGTTCACGCAGCTCGGCGTCGAGCTCGTCCAGGAGGACGGCGCCGCCGCCGAGCTCGAGGTCGTGCGCCTGCTCGCCGAGGCGCTCGGCGCGCTCGAGGTCCCGGACTGGCGCGTGGTCTTTGGCTCGGTCGTGCCCCTCACGGCGCTGCTCGACGCCTGCGCCCCCACGCCCGCCTTCCACGAGGAGGTCCTCGCGCTCGTCCACGACTCCGACCTCGTGACCCTGGACGAGCTGATCGGCGCGACGCCCGAGCTCGCGCCCGCCGCCGCGCGCGCCCTGCGCGAGGTCCCGCGCCTGGGCGGCGGCGCCGACGTGATCGAGCGCCTCGACGCCCTTCTCGCCGACGCGGGCGTTCCGGCCGAGAGCCGCGGCACCGCCGAGCTCTCCGCGCTGGCCGCCAGGCTCGCCGACCTCTTTGACGCGGGCCGGCTCTCCTTCGACTTCTCGATCATCAACTCCTTCGACTATTACACCGGCATCATCTTCAAGGGCTACGCCGAGGGCATCGCCGCGAGCCTGGCCTCGGGCGGCCGCTACGACGCGGTGCTCGCCAACCTCGGGCGCCCGGGCCTCGCGGCCTGCGGCTTTGCCCTCTCGCTCGAGCGCCTGCAGGAGGTCCTCGGCGAGCCGGGCGAGTCCGGCGTGGTGACGCCGGGCGTCAACGTGGCGGCCCGCCCCATCCGCATCGCCGTGCCCAAGGGCTCTCTCTTCAAGGAGACCGTGGCCGCCCTCGCCGCCGCGGGCCTGCCCACCGCCGAGCTCGAGAACCCCGGGCGCAAGCTCGTCATCCGCGAGGGCGACGTGGAGTACGTCATCGTGCGCGCCCAGGACGCGCCGGCCTTCGTGGGCCGGGGAGGGGCCGACTGCGGCGTCTGCGGCAAGGACTCCCTCATCGAGGCCGGGCTCGACCTGCTCCAGCTCGTCGACCTGCGCTACGGCGGCTGCCGCTTCGTGGTGGCCGAGCCGCGCGCCAAGGCCGGCGAGGCCGAGCGCAACTACGCCTGGCGCGGCGCGGTGCGCGTGGCCACCAAGTACCCGCGCATCACGCAGCAGTACTACGATGGGATAGGGCAGCAGGTCGACATCGTGACGCTCCACGGCAACATCGAGCTGGGCCCGATCGTGGGCATGGCCGACCGCATCGTGGACATCACGGCGACGGGCACCACGCTCGCCGAGAACGACCTCGTGATCGTGGACGAGGTCATGGAGTGCACCGCGCGCTTCTTCGCCGGCCCGGCCGCCTACCGCTGCGACAACAGGATCCGCGACCTCGCGCGCCGTCTCGCCGAGGTCGCGAGGGAGGGGAGCGCGTCATGAGGAAGGTCGTTCTCGAGGGGGGCCGCCGGCTCACGCAGGCGGACCTCAACCGCAGCGCGGGCGCGCTGCCGGCCCAGATCGTGGAGGCTGCCGAGAAGATCGTGGACGACGTCCGCGCGCGCGGCGACGCGGCGGTGCGCGAGTGCTGCCTGCGCTTCGACGGCGCCTGCCCGGACGCCTTCCGCGTGCCCGACGAGGCGCTCGCCCGCGCGCTCGATGCCGTGCCGGCGGAGTTTCTCGCCGCGCTCACGCAGGCGCGCGACCAGATCCGCGACTTCCACGAGCGCGAGCGCGAGCAGTCCTGGTTCACCACCCGCGCCGACGGGACCCTGCTCGGGGTCCAGGTGACGCCCGTTGCCTCCGCCGCCGTCTACGTGCCCGGCGGCCGCGCGCAGTATCCCTCCACCGTCCTCATGGACACCATCCCCGCCAAGGTCGCGGGCGTGCCCCGCGTGGTCATGGTGACCCCGCCGCAGAGAGACGGCGGCCTCAACCCCTACACCCTCGCCGCCGCGGCGCTCGCGGGCGTGGACGAGGTCTACGCCGTCGGCGGCGCCCAGGCCGTGGCCGCCGTGGCCTACGGCACCGAGTCCATCCCGGCGGTCGACAAGATCGTGGGGCCCGGCAACGCCTACGTGGCGGCCGCCAAGCGCTACGTCTCCGGCGACGTGGGCATCGACATGGTGGCGGGCCCCTCCGAGGTCTGCGTGCTGGCCGACGCCTCGGCCGACCCCGTCGTGGTTGCGGCCGACCTCATGGCCCAGGCCGAGCACGACCCCCTGGCGAGCTGCTACCTGGTGACCTGCGACCCCGAGCTGCCCGACCGCGTGCTCGCCGCCGCGGAGCGCCTCGTCTCCCAGAGCCCGCGCGAGGAGATCACCCGCGCCTCCCTCGACGACCGCGGCGTGATCGTGGTTGCCGAGAGCCTGGACGCCGCCGTGGACGCCGTCAACGTGGTGGCGCCCGAGCACCTCGAGCTGCACTGCGCCGACGCCATGGCCCTTCTCGGCCGCATCCGCAACGCCGGCGCCATCTTCGTGGGCGCCTGGAGTTCCGAGCCCCTGGGCGACTACGTGGCCGGCCCCAACCACACGCTGCCCACGGGCGGCACCGCGCGCTTCTCCAACCCCCTGGGCGTCTACGACTTCCAGAAGCGCTCGAGCGTGATCTGCTACACGCCCGAGGGGCTTCTCGCCGACGCGCCGGCCGCGCAGACCCTGGCCCAGTCCGAGGGCCTCTGGGCGCACGCGCTCTCCGTGGGCCTGCGCCGCCGCCTCGCCGAGGGCGGCACCTTCGACGTCGACGACGTCCACCGCGTTGCCTGGCCCTCCGACCTGATGAAAGGGGACAGTCCCTTTTCATCATCGGAGGCGTGACATGGCAGAGAAGAACCTCGACGTCGCCGCGCGACTGCGCCCGGCGCTCGCGGGCTTTGAGCCCTACGACCCGGCGTTCACGCCGTGCCGCGTGAACCTCTCTGCCAACGAGAACACGCACCCGCTGCCGGTCGGCGTGCGCGCCGCGATCGACGCCGCCCTGCTGTCCACGCCGCTCAACCGCTATCCCGACCCCATGGCAAACGAGCTGCGCGACGAGCTCACCGCCCGCCACGGCCTGGCCCGCGACCGCGTCTGCGTGGGCAACGGCGGCGACGAGCTGCTCTTCAACCTGCTCTTCGCCTTTGGCGGGCCGGGCCGGGCGCTCGTCACCTGCCCGCCGGACTTCTCCGAGTACGCCAACTTCGCCGCGATGTGCGAGACCGAACTGCGCCCCGTCTGGCGCGACCCCGAGGACTTCTCCGTTGACGCGGACGCCCTGGTGGCCGCGGCCGCCGACGCAGCGCTCGTGTTCCTGACCTCGCCCAACAACCCCACCGGCGACCTGCTGCCCCACGAGACCCTGCGCCGCGTGCTCGACGAGACGGACGCCCTGGTCCTGGTGGACGAGGCCTACGTCGAGTTTGCGCCCGAGGGCTCGAGCGTGGCCGACTGGGTCGCCTCCGAGCCGCGCCTCGTGGTGCTGCGCACCCTCTCCAAGGCCTTCGGCCTGGCGGGCGCGCGCGTGGGCTACGTCCTGGCGGACCCGGCGGTCGTGGACGCGCTGGCGGCCGTGCGTCAGATATACTCCGTTGACGTGCTCGCGCAGGCCGCGGGCCTCGCCGCGGTGCGCTGCCGCGACCAGCTCGCGCCCGTGGTCGCAGACATCGTGGCCGAGCGCGCGCGCCTGGCCGCCGGCCTCGCCGCGCTGCCCGGCGTCCGCATCTGGCCGTCGGAGGCCAACTTCGTGCTCGTGCGCGTCCCGCGCGCGGCCGAGGTGCGCCGCCGCCTGCGCGACGAGCACTCCGTCCTGGTGCGCGACTTCAGCTCCGCGCCGGGGCTCGACGGCTGTCTCAGGCTCTCCGTGGGCACGCGGGAGGAGAACGACGCTCTTCTCGACGCGCTCGCGACGCTCGTGAGGGAGGAACAATGACAAGGACCGCAAAGGCCGTCCGCGGCACGTCCGAGACCGACATCGGCATCTCCGTGGACCTCGACGGCACCGGCGTCGCTGACGTCGAGACCGGCATCGGATTCTTCGACCACATGCTCACCGCGCTGGCGCGCCACTCGCTCGTGGACCTCACCGTCCGCGCGAAGGGCGACCTCGAGGTGGACGACCACCACACCGTGGAGGACACGGGCATCGTGCTCGGCCAGGCTCTGCGCGAGGCGCTCGGCGACAAGCGCGGCATCCGGCGCTTTGGCTCGGTCATGGTGCCGCTCGACGAGGCGCTGGTCATGGCCGCCGTGGACATCTCGGGCCGCGGCGAGCTCTACTGGGACGTGCCCATCGGGCCCGCCAAGGTGGGGACCTTCGACACCGAGCTCGGCCACGAGTTCTTCGCCGGCCTCGCGCGCGAGGCGGGCATCACGCTGCACCTGCGGCTGGTCTGCGGCACCAACGCGCACCACATCCTCGAGGCCGCGTTCAAGGCCGCGGCGCGGGCGCTCCGCGAGGCCGTCGAGCCCGACCCGCGCGTCGAGGGCGTGCCGTCCACCAAGGGGAGCCTGTGATGACGGCCGCGACGGCTGGCGCCGGCGCGCGCCGCATCGTCGTCGTGGACTATCACAAGGGAAACCTCTCCTCAGTGGTGCGCGGTCTCGCGGAGGCGGGCGGCGACGCCGTGGTCTCCGATGACCCGGCGGCCATCCGCGCGGCGGCGGCCGTCGTGCTGCCCGGCGTGGGCAGCTTCGGCGACGCTATGTCCTACCTGCGCGAGAGCGGCGAGGCCGACGCGGTCCTCGACGCGCTCGGCCGTGGGGTCCCGTTCCTGGGGATCTGCCTTGGCCTGCAGCTGCTCTTCGAGCGCGGCAACGAGACGGACGACGGCTCGTGGGCAGACGGCCTGGGCGTTCTGGCGGGGTCGGCCACGCGCCTGGAGTCCGACCGCCTCAAGGTGCCGCACGTGGGCTGGGACCAGGTCCACCTGACGGAGCACGGCCGCGCGTGCCCGCTCTTCTCGGCCGTGCCCGAGGGCGCAAACGTCTACTTCACGCACTCCTTCGCACTCGCCGACGACGTGCCCGACGACGTGGTGGCGGCGCGCACGCACTACGTGCGCAGCTTCGCGAGCGCCGTCTGGCGGGACAACGTCTTCGGCGTGCAGTTCCACCCCGAGAAGAGCTCGGCGGTGGGCCGCGCGATCCTCGGGGGCTTCGTCGGCGTGGTCGGGGGCGCGGGCGGCGCGCGGCAGTAACGCGTCGGGCGCCCGGGGGCCGTGCCCGCCCGAATAACGAGCACGGCGCCCGGGGGCCGTGCCCGCCCGAATAACGCGCACGGCGTGACTTTTGCGTCCTGGCCAACTGCGGATATATAAAGTGAAAACAGACTGTGCGCGTTATTCTCGCGATAATCGGAGGTGTGGCATGATTCTCTTCCCTGCGATCGACCTGGTGGGCGGCAAGGTCGTGCGCCTCGCGCGCGGCGAGCGCGCCCACATGGACGTCTACTCCGACGACCCGGCCGCGGTGGCCGAGAAGTTCCGCGACGCCGGCGCCGCCTGGGTGCACGTGGTCGACCTCTCCGCCACGCTCGAGGAGGACGCCGAGGCCCGGGCGGCCAACGACGCCGCCATCCGCGCGGTCTGCGCCGTGCCCGGCATCTCCGTCGATGCCGGCGGCGGCGTGCGCGACCTCGCCGCGGTCGAGCGCCTGGCGAGGCTCGGCGTGCGTCGGATCGCCATCGGCACCGCTCTGGTGCGCGACCCGGCCTTCGCTGCGGAGGCCGCGCGGCAGTTCGGCGACCTCGTGGTGGCCGACGTGGCCGCGCGTGGGGGAGAGGTGCGCGTGAACGGCTGGCGCGAGGGCGCGTCGCTTACCGCCGACGAGCTCGTGGCGCGCCTCGCCGAGCTGGGCTATCGCCACCTCGTCTTCACCGACGTGGCGCGCGACGGCATGCGCTGCGGCGTGGACGCCAAGGCGTACCGCCACGTGGCCGAGGTCGCGGGCTTCCCCGTAGTGGCCTCGGGCGGCATCGCGGGTCTGGACGACCTACGGGCCCTGGCGGCGCTCGGCCCGGACGTGGTCGAGGGCGCCATCACCGGCCGTGCCCTCTACGAGGGGTCCTTCTCGCTCGAGGACGCGCTCGCGGCCTGCGCGTAACGCTCGGCCGGGTGCCGGATTTCCGTCAAATGCGCATATTGGTGCCGGATTTCCGAGAAATGCGTGCGGCGGACACGCATATGACCTGATTCCGGCACCGAAACACGCATATGCCCGGATTCCGGCACCGCGGTGTCAGGCACCGCGGCACCGGGCACCGACCGGCCCGGCGCGCTACCATACTGCGTGAACGCCAGTGCGCGGGCGAGCTGCATTATTCGCTCCCTTAAGGGTATGTTTGTATAGAGCTTACAAGGAGGTGGCGGGCGTGGATCGAAAGCGACTCATGGAGGAGGCCATCCATTCTGGTGAGATGGAGGGCGCGTACGTATCCGAGGAATTCCGAGAGGATGCGGACGAGTATGTCAAGGGAGATATCTCCATTGATGATCTGATGATGAGGACAAAGCGTCGTTGGAAGATCGATCGCAGGGAGCCCGCTCATGCCGGGTGAGTTTGTCGATCCCTATGTCGATTCGGAAACGGGTGTCCTGAGAAATCTTGTCGGGGCACGGACCTACGACGATCTTGCTCGGGCTGAGGGGGAACTTGCGTCCCTTCGGATGGGCGAGCTGATAGAGCGCGGAGGGCTTCGCCCTGCGGGCACGCTGGATGACTTTTGCCAGATTCATCATGCCCTGTTCCAGGATATCTATGGGTGGGCGGGCCGCATTCGAACGGTCGAGATACGCAAGAATCTGGAAGGCTCCGAGTTCTTCCTGCCATCGACCAATATAGCCATGGGAATGGAGTGGTCGCATTCCGAGCTTTTGGGTGACAACATGCTCAAAGGGCTGGAGCGTCCCAAATTCATCGAGCGGCTTGCCTATCACTACGACAACTACAACTTCGTTCATCCGTTTAGGGAGGGCAACGGTCGGACGCAGCGCGTGTTTTGGACGCTGCTCTGCCATGATGCGGGATACGATCTTGATTGGCGGCTCGTGTCCGGCGAGGAGAATGACGAGGCAAGTCGGCTTGCCGCTGAGGACAGGGACTACTCGCAGCTCATCAGCATGTTTTCTAAGATCGTTTCTCCATGCGACTCTTCCGTCCCCATCAACCGGGAGCTCGTTGAGGTGAGCCATCTGCGAGAGGGATGATTCCGCGGCCCCGCGGCGCGCGGGCGGGTGCCGGCGTTTGGGCAGGTGCCGGATTTCCGTCAAATGCGTATATTGGTGCCGGATTTCCGAGAAATGCGCGCGTCGGACACGCATATGCCCGGATTCTCGCACCGAAACACGCATATGCCCGGATTCCGGCACCGGGCGTCGGGCACCGCCGCCCGGACCACCGCGCTACCATACTGCCTAAACGCCAACGGGAGGGGAGAAGAACGTGCAGTACCGCGTCAACCCGCGCAACGGGGACCGCATCTCCGCGCTCGGCCTCGGGTGCATGCGCTTTCCCGGCCCGCCCGGCCGTCCCGACCCGCAGCAGGCCCGCGCGATCATCGCCCGCGCCGTCGAGCGAGGCATCAACTACCTGGACACGGCCTACCTCTACCCGGGCAACGAGGCCTGCGTGGGCGCCGCGCTCGCCGACCTGGGCCTGCGCGACCGCGTCCTTATCGCCACCAAGCTGCCGCACGGCTCCGTCCGCACCACCGCGGACCTCGACCGCATCTTCGACGAGCAGCTCCGCCGCCTGCGCACCGACCGTATCGACTATTACCTGATTCACAACGTCACGAGCCCCGCCCAGTGGGATCGCCTGCGCGACCTGAGCATCGAGCCCTGGCTCGCCCGCCAGCGCGCGGCCGGTCGCATCCGCCAAATCGGCTTCTCCTACCACGGCAGCGCCGGCGACTTCCCCGTGCTGCTGGACGCCTACGACTGGGACTTCTGCCAGATCCAGTACAACTACGCGGGCGAGAAGTACCAGGCGGGCACCGCGGGCCTGCGCGCCGCGGCGCAGCGCGGCCTCGCCGTCTTTGTGATGGAGCCGCTGCTGGGCGGTCGCCTCGCCGACAAGCTGCCCGCCCGCGCCCGCCGCATCCTCGACGCCGCGGCCACGCCGGAGCTGGCCACGCCCGCGGCCTGGGGACTCTCCTGGGTGTGGGACCACCCCGAGGTGACGATGCTGCTCTCCGGCATGGCCTCTCCCGAGCAGGTGGACGAGAACGCCGCCGTGGCCTGCTGCGCCCTGCCCGGCTCGCTCACGGCCGACCAGCACCAGGTCATCGCCCGCGTGGTCGAGGAGTTCGCGCGAACCAACCGCGTCCCCTGCACGGGGTGCAACTACTGCATGCCCTGCCCGCAGGGCATCAACATCCCCGGGTGCTTCTCGGCCTACAACGCGAGCTTCGCGCACGGCTGGTTCACGGGCCTCTCGCAGTACTTCACCGCGAGCGCCGTGCGCACGACCCACCCCAAGCTCGTGAGCAACTGCGTTCGCTGCGGCAAGTGCGCGCGCCACTGCCCGCAGCACATCGACATCCCCGCGCGCCTGGCTGACGTCGGCCGCCGCTTCCAGCCCGGTCCGGTGGGCTGGGCGCTGCGCGCGTGGTCGCGCCGCGGGTGAGGCTGGGCGGGGCCCGAGTGCGGCGCCCAGCAGCGCCGCCCGTGAGGGTATGTACACCGCCCCGCGAGGGTATGTACACCCCGCCATCAAGTGCGGCCCACAAACCCGCAGCTAGAGGACGTGCCGAGAAGAACGGCGTATCCGACGCACCGTACATACCCTCGGGGCCCACTGTACATACCCTCTCAGCCTCCGTCCTTCACGAGCGACCAAATTGCCCGGGCGGTCTCTGGCAGCCTCGCGTCTGCCACCAGCACCGTATCCAGGTCATGCGTGGCCCTGAAGTCGAGGTCGGACTCGGTGAGGAGGATGTCGCACGCTGTTCCGCCGATGACCACGTACGAACCCTCCAGCCCCTGCATGTGCCTTCTGAACTCGTCGAGGCCCTTCACTGAGCTTCTTGCCACGGGTAGTCCTTTCCAAAGAGGGAGTTGACCTCGCCCTCGACTCTCTCGTCCCGCACGTTTGCAAGGGACAGAGCAAGGGAGATGGGGTCGACGTCCCGGCTTCCGCTGAAGACCGGCGCGTACCTCCATACCTGGACGGATGCGATTTCGTTGTCGGGCAGCTCCCCCCTGATCCTCTCGATTCCCCTCAGGATCTCCTGAGAGGTGCGACCCAGCGCCTTGCAGAGGACGGAGGGGGGATTGAGCATGGTCCGGCGGGCGAGGGCGGTCTCTCCGGCGTCGGGGAGGCCCTCGATCTGCAGCGTCCGTAAGACCGTGACGGTCTTGAGGGCGGGCGACGAGAGCACGGCCATGTGCTCCGCCAGCAGTCTTTCAACGCTCAGGGGGCAGATCGTCACGGCTCGGCCCACCCTCGTGCTCTGAGCCAGGCCCCGTCTCACGAGCTCCGAGACGGCGGTGCTTGCCTGACTCGGCGTCATGCCGGTGGCGGAGCGGAGCTCAGGCGGCGTGTACGGGCCATCGTTGAGCGCGCCCCAGATCGCAGCTTGCTGGGCCTTGGGGGACAGCTTTCTCCCGAGGGGAAGCTCCAGCCTCGCCTTGCCCCACTCGGTGCTCGCCATGCCGAGGAAGGGGAGGAAGGCCTGTCTGCCCGCGCAGACAAACGGGATGTGCTGCGAGACGAGCGACTGACGCTGTCGCGCGCTGGCCCAGGGCGCGGATACAACTACCGGGATATCCGCTCTGCTGAGGAGCTGGGAGTAGAGGCGTTTCAGGGCGGGAAGCGAAGCTTCCCCCTCCTGCCGGGCGAGAAGAAAGGCGGTGCTGCCTGCATCAACGTGGGCAATTGCGACGCCATGCTTGAGAAAGAGCGGCAGGCAGTCGATCTTGTCCCATTTGACTGCGGTCGCCTCAATCCCGAGGGCGGACTTCAGATATGCGAGCTCCTCGTTCATGCATCCTCTTTTGCATAGTTCATTTACAGTACAAACTATATAGAATACTAGGGAATAATTCCACTAGTCATGTAGATAATCGCTTGATTATGCTGTTAGAGATTCATGGTCCGGCCTGGGCGTTGTCGTTTTGGCGGTCATGTCACGGATTCACTGGGCGCCGGTTGCCCCCTGAGGGTATGTACACCGCCCCGTGAGGGTATGTACACCCCGCCATCAAGTGCGGGCAGCAAATCCGCAGGTCAGAGCCGTGCCGAGAAGAACGGCGCGCCCGCCGCATCGTACATACCCTCGCGCCCGCCGCCCCGCCCGCCGCCCCGCCCGCGCGCCAAGCCCCAGCTCTTCGCCTGCGCCACCCTCTAACGTAGCGCCCGTGCCCCGGCCGCGTGCCCGCAGGTCGGGGCGGGTGCCAGCGGCAGGCGGGCGGAGGGGCGGGACGCACATGGCGGAAATGACGTACGGCTACGCGCGCGTGAGCACGAGCGACCAGAACCTGGACCGGCAGCTCGACGCGCTGGCGGCCTTCGGCGTGGACGAGGTGTTCGCGGACAAGGCGTCGGGCAGGGACTTCGAGCGCCCGGAGTGGCGCCGGCTCATGGGTCGGATCTGCGCGGGCGACGTGCTGGTGGTGAAGAGCATCGACCGGCTCGGCCGCAGCTACGACGAGGTCATCGACCAGTGGCGCGCCATCACCAAGGAGCGCGGCGCGGCCGTGGTGGTGCTCGACATGCCGCTGCTGGACACCCGCCGCCGGCGCGACGACGTCACCGGCGCGCTCATAGCCGACATCGTCCTGCAGCTGCTGAGCTACGTCGCGCAGGTGGAGCGCGAGTCCATACACCAGCGCCAGGCGGAGGGCATCGCGGCGGCAAAGGCGCGCGGCGTGCGGTTTGGCAGGCCCCGGAAGCCGCGCCCGGCCTGCTACGAGGACGTCAGGAGCAAGTATCTGTGCGGCCAGCTCACCCGATCTGCAGCCGCGAGCACGCTCGGCGTGTGCCCGAGCACCTTCGACCGCTGGCTCAAAGAAGGATGAAAAAGCGAGAAGAACGACGCCCCGCAACAAAACCGCCGCTCAGAGCGTTGAAAAGGTACACCTTTTGAGAGCGGGCCGGATGACGACCGGACTTCACCTTTTACATTTAATAAGCCGGTGAGAGCTCTTGTTTTCTACGTGAATATGGGGAGGGGGTCACTATAATAGAGCGCGTTGAATGACGGTTGAAAAGGTGTACCTTTTGCGGCTCTCACGCTGCGGGGACGCCGGAAGGGAGACGGGCTTGGCGAGCACCGCAGCGCATAACGCCACGACGCGCATGCCCATGGGGCTCCCGTGCGGTAGGCGCTCCCCGCGCGGTCGGCAGCGGTGGTACCTCGCCCGCGTGCCCGAGGGCCGCGAGCGCGCCATCTGCGAGACGCTGCGCCGGGTCGTGAGCCCGGAGCTGCTCGACGACGCCTTCGTCATGTCCCGCGAGCACTGGTTCTCCCACGAGGGGAGCTGGCACCTCGACACCGTCCCGATGTACCGCGGCTACGTCTTCCTGGCCAGCCGCGACGCCGTGGGGCTCGGCAAGGCCCTCTCCGCGCTGACGCTGCCCGTCGAGCTCGTGGGCGCCTTCGGGCGCTCCTACCTGCCGCTCTCCGACGAGGCGCGCGATTGGTTTGAGCAGACGATGGACGAGAAGTACGTGCTGCGCAACAGCGTCGCCTCCATCGTGGACGGCCGGCTCCTCGTGAGCGAGGGCCCGCTCAGGGGCCAGGAGGCGCGCGTCAGCCGCGTGGACCGCCACCGCAGGCGCTGCCTCGTCACCGTGAGCGACCGCGACGGCGGCTTCGCCGAGACCATGCCCATCGACGTCCCGGTCAAGAGGTAGTGGTGATCGGCGTGGCGACGATAGGGGAGAGGGAGACGTCTGTGTCTGCTGCAGGCGAGAAGGACGTGCGCGTCGCGACCGCGAGGCGCTACGACTTCCCGGGCTGCGGCAGCACCGAGAAGGACGTGGAGACCGAGGCTGCAGCGGAGCGCCTGCGCTCGGACAGGCTTGGGTACCGCGTCGCCAAGCGCGTCTTCGACGTCGTCTTCAGCGCTTGCGTGCTCGTGTGTCTGAGCTGTCTCTTCCTCATCATTGCCGTCGCGATCAAGCTCGACGATCCCGAGGGTCCCGTCCTCTTCTCGCAGGTTCGCGTGGGGCGTGACGGACGTGAGTTCCGCATGTGGAAGTTCCGGAGCATGGTCGCCGACGCCGAGAGCCGTCTCGCCGCCCTTACCGCGAAAAACGAGAAGGACGGACCGGTCTTCAAGATCGCCGACGACCCGCGCATCACGCGCGTGGGACACGTCATCCGCAAGCTCTCGCTCGACGAGCTCCCGCAGTTCGCCAACGTGCTCGTAGGCGACCTCTCGGTCGTGGGCCCGCGCCCCGCGTTGCCAAAGGAGGTCGCCGAGTACACGCCGCGCCAGCGCCAGAGGCTCTCGGTCAAGCAGGGCCTCACCTGCCTCTGGCAGACCAGGCGCGACCGCGACTCCATCACCTTCGACGAGTGGGTCGAGCTCGACCTGCTCTACATCAGGAAGTGCTCGGTCCTGACGGACCTCAAGCTCATCGTCCAGACCGTGGGCTGCGTGCTCACCGCGCAGGGGAGCTGAGCGATGGGGGAGCCGATTAGGGTCGCCCACGTCGTCGGCAAGATGGTCGGCGGCGGTGTCGAGCAGGTCGTGATGAACTACTACCGGCACATCGACCGCGACCGGGTCCAGTTCGACTTCCTCGTGGACGCAGACTCCACGCTCGTGCCCCGCGACGAGATCGAGTCGCTCGGCGGGAGGGTCTTCGTCGTCCCGCCCTACCAGCATGTCATCGCGTACCAGCGCGAGCTCGTCCGCCTGTTCCGGCAGGAGCGCTGGCCGATCGTCCACAGCCACGTGAACTCGCTCTCCGTCTTCCCGCTGCGCGCGGCGAAGAGGGCGGGCGTGCCCGTGCGCATCGCGCACAGCCATGCCACGGCAGGCGAGGGAGAGTTTGTCCGAAACGTGTTGAAATGCACTCTTCGTCCGCTTGCGAACCTTTATCCCACCCATCGACTTGCGTGCAGTGAGCATGCGGGAAAATGGCTCTTCGGTAGCGAGCGTTTCGACATTCTTGTCAACGCTTTCGATGTTAACGGGCTCCGGTTTAGAGAATCTGCCCGCGCATTGTTCCGCCATGCTCATAACATCGATAAAACTTCAGTCGTGTTCGGCCACGCTGGACGCTTTGCCCCGCCGAAGAATCAAGCGAAGCTGATTCGTATCTTTTCCCGAGTTGTCGCCAAACGTCCGGAATCCAAAATGGTACTCGCCGGCCAGGGCCCGGATCTTGCACCGTGTAGGGAGCTCGCAAAGGAGCTGGGAGTCGAGGGCAAGGTTATCTTCCCGGGGCAGTGCCGCGACATGGATGCGTTCTACTCAGGGATAGATATGTTCCTGTTTCCGAGTACATATGAGGGCTTTGGCCTGGCGCTCGTTGAGGCACAGGCGGCAGGGCTCCCGTGTCTTGCGTCATCGTCGGTCTGCCAAGAGGCAAACCCGACTCAGGAGGTTGTCTTCGCTCCCCTTGATGACGAATCGGCATGGGAGGCGGCAATGCTCAGCATGAAGCCTCGCCAAGACAGAGCGCTGACGGTAGACGAAGTGCGGCGTCTGAAACATTTTGATATTACCGGCGCCGCTTCTGGGCTGGTTTCGTACTACGAAGAGATTGCGCACAAGTTTGTTCCAGCGTGCGCGGCTCAGAGTGAGAGGCGTCGCTAATGAGCGAGCCTTTGGTATCGGTCATAGTGCCCGTTCATAACGCAATGCCGTATCTGGGGGCGTGCATCCGAAGCGTTACGGGGCAGGCATACGCGAACATGAAGATCATCGTCGTGAACGATGGCTCGACGGATGGCTCGGGGGGGCTGTGCGACGAGCTGGCTGCGAGAGACGCGAGAATCACCGTTATTCATAAAAGCAACGGTGGCGTCGGCACCGCGCGCAACTGCGCTCTCGCTGCTGCAAGCGGGGAGTGGATTACCTTCGTCGACTCCGATGATATCTTGGAGCCTTGGTGCGTGTCGGCTCTGCTCTCCGCCGTACGCGCCAGCGATGCGGAGGTGGCGATAGGTGGATATCGCACAATTCAAAAGGGCGGAAAACCTGGTGGACTCGTTGCCCCAATTGAAGAGCGAGCCTCGGTGTCCGCACGCCGCGCGCTCGAGATGCTCATGTACCAGGAGGGTGTAGACACGGCGCCATGGGGCAAGCTGTTCCGGGCGGACATGCTTGATGGGGTGCGGTTCCCGTCGCTGCCTTCAAGTGAGGACCTGGCGACAGTGTACAAGCCCTTGCTGAAAAGCACCAAGGTTGCAATCGTCAGAGACAGCGGCTATCGATACCGCGTTATCCCGGAATCTCTCAGTTCCTCCAGGCGCGAGGAAGCCGCATGGTATGTAGCCCGCGAGGTCGCCGATGACATTCTCGAAAGATATCCGGACCTCTATAGGGCTTGTAGCTGCCGCAGGCTCTCGTTCGCTTTTCATGTCATGGCGCAAGCGCAGGATCCGGATGTGGTTTGTTCTCTCTGGCGTGAGGTTATAGCCACGAGAGGTTGTGTGCTTAAGGACGGACGGGCGCGTAAGAAAGCGCGAGTTGCCGCGCTCTTGTCCTATGCGGGCAGGGGCATCGTGCTCGAGGCCCTAAGGCATCAAAACCAGTAAAGGGGTGAGGATACGAATCGATGAGAGTCATAAGCTGCGCAAGCTATTATGGGACGGGGTCAAGTGCTATAACCGACTACGTGTCGGAGTTCGATGGCGTGTTCTCACTCACCAACGAGGAGTTCCGTTTCTTGCACGATCCCGACGGCATCGACGACCTTGCCTTCCATCTGCTAGAGAACCACAACCGTCACAACGCGGGCCACGCACTCAAGCGTTACAAGCGGCTTGTCGACTTCTACGACGGCAACATCTTTGGTAGGAAGTACGCGCCGTTCTTCCATGACCGCTGGAAAGAGATCTCGTATCGCTACATCGACGAACTGACTGACTTTAAGTTCAACGGGTGGTGGATGTACGACCTCTATGACCGGGGCTCTTGGTTCTACTTCCGCAAGCGCATTGCCAACAAGCTGCTGCACAAGACTATTTGGCGCAACAGACCTGATCGTGTGCTTAACACCATGAAAAACGAGGTTACCTACTGTGCTGCTCCGACAGAGGAGCGCTTCGTGAGCCTCACGAAAGACTACATCAAGGAGCTGCTTAACGAGGCAAGCGGCGGCGCTAGAACTGTGATGGTAGACCAGATTGTCCCTCCATCCAACTTGCCTCGCTACACGCGCTACTTTGATGACATCAAGGTCGTTGTCGTGGATCGAGATCCCCGTGACCTTTACCTCCTTGAGAAGGTTGAGTGGAAGGACGGCGTTATCCCTCACGACGATGTTGAGACTTTCGTGAAGTGGTACCGCTACACTCGACAGCATCGCAAAAAAGAGATCTTTGATGGAAGGACGGCGTTATTCGTCCGGTTTGAAGATTTGTTGTATAGGTACGACGCCGAAACAGAGCGCCTGCGTGATTTCCTCGATCTCGACGATGCCGCACATGTTGCACCTAGGACTTTGCTTATCCCCGAGCGCTCAAAGCGCAATACGCGTAAGTGGCTGGAATACCCCGAGTACGCTGCCGACATCGCCTATATAGAAAAGCAGATTCCTGAGCATCTGTACGACTACTCATCCGTTGAGGTGATTTGATGAGATTCACGTTCGTATTCGATGGCTTGGGGTGCGGCGGCATCGAGCGTGTGGGTGTAGATTACTGCAATGCGCTTACTCGAAGGGGCCATGACGTAGCCGTGGTAAACCTTGTTCCTGGGAAGAACGAGTTTACAACCCAACTGGACAGTAAAATCTCTTATATGGAGTGCAACTACCCTAAATCACTCGCCCCTGAGCGTTACTGCACGCTCATAAAACGTAGGAGCTGGGGTCGCTACGCCTATCCGCTTGCGCATGCGGTGGCGACGGTCGCAACTGCTTTGAGAATGCCTTTTTTGAAGTACGGTGTCCCGGAGGCGGACATCTCTGTCGCCATGTCAGGGCACTATAACGATCTCACCTTTGTGGCTAAGGGCATCGCGCCGGCAAGGGCATCAATCGCCTGGCTCCACGGCTCCATCTCGTCGTATCTGCTCATAAGCGACGGTTACATCAATCTATATAAGAGGATACGCAACCTTGTGAGTCTGGTCGATGAGGGGAACGAGGAGTTCGCATACGCAAATCGTTACATTCAGTTTAATATGCGTAAAATATATAATTTTGTATCTGAACAACAGACGCGATCTTCAAAAGAAAAAGCGGATCAGTATCGTCGCAAGTATGGCCAATTCGTCCTTATGGTTTCGAGATTTGACTATCCGCACAAAGACCAGATGACCGTGATTCGATCCCTGCCGATTCTTCAGGAGCTTTACGGGCTTGCTCCGAAGGTAGTTTTCGTAGGTGACGGCGATAGCCTGGGTGCGGCAAAAGAGCTTGCTTGTGAGCTTGGCGTGGACGATCAAGTGATATTCGTCGGGTTTGATTCCGATCCGGCGAGTTACTACGAAGCATGCAAAGTGGTAGTACAGGCGAGTGCGGGCAATGAAGGCCTCCCAACGACAATCTTAGAGGGAATGTTCTTCGGAAAGCCGGTTGTGGCGACGGATGTCCGTACGGGCCCCCGTGAAATTCTGGGCGACAACGAATATGGTTTGCTATGTCGAATTAAAGATCCCGAGAGCCTGGCACGTAAAGTCGGCCTTTTGCTCTCGGATCCCGATGTATACAGCCGATACGCGACTGCTGGCAAGAGACGGACGGCAGATTTCACTGAAGAAAAGTCGCTTGATGCCTTGCTTGATTTTGCGAAGTCCATCTTGGAGATTGAAGGCAGGGTTTAATGAAGGCCAAAAAAGAGCAGCAGTTGCGCTTGGACTTTTCAATAATCGTGCCTGCGTATAATGCCGAACGCTCGATTGCAAGATGCATCGAGTCGGCATGCTCTCAAGAGTACGAAAGTTATGAAGTGATTATTGTGGACGATGGCTCAACGGATGGCACATCCTCAATCGTCCAGGAATTGATGCATGACGTTCACAATCTGCGTCTTATTAGCCAATCTAATCAAGGTGTCTATCGATCGCGGAGAGTTGGGGTAGAAGCCGCGCGTGGAGAGTACTGCCTGTTCCTCGATGCGGATGACTCAGTCGTTAACAACCTATTGAACTCACTGCGTCCAACTATAGAACTATATCCAGACATGATTGTTTTTAATGCCAAGTCAGAACATGGTTCTTTATGCCCTGGCGAATGGCTTCGGTCATTGAACCTTGCGGAGGCGCGACGAGAGATGGTTGCGGGCCACCTGATGAATCCAATCTGGAATAAATGTATCAAGAGGTCAGTCCTTTTGAAATCATCTCTCGATGATTCAGAAGGGCGCCTGGTTTACGGAGAGGACGCCATTCAGGTTGCGAGCGTGCTGTGTCACTGCAAAAAGGTTATCGGCCTCAACAAGACTCTGTACAGATACACAGCGAACGATGAAAGCGTAACAAGTACAATTGATCCTCAGCTGCGCTTTGATCAGAGCGTAAGAAAACAAAGGCTCATGTGTTCTCACATGCTTGAATGGGATCTGATAGGACAGACTCTATCAGGCTTCAAGGCTAACTGCTTAATTTATTGCGCCGATTATTGTAGGGCTCTTGCTCTCTTCAATGAGCCAGAGGCGATAGTTGCTTTGGCAAAGTCAGAGTTCTTTGCGGCATCAAAGAAGGGGTTCGACAGATCCCTGCTGTCCCTCAGGCAGCGTGCCATTGTGACAGCGCTAATTACCAAAACAAGGCTTGCGGCGCTTGCCCTTTGTGCGTTCGCGCAAGTCATGCAGAAATATGGGGAGCGCTAATGTGGGAGTATTTTACCTGCTTCACACTCTCTTCTTTGATTGCGTTCGCGGCGGGAAGAGGGGGCAGAGTTCTTGAATCGAAAGTTAGGGTGGCGGCACTGATTCTGGCGATATGTACCCCCGTTGTTCTGCTTGCTGCTTTACGTGACTACACAATTGGGACAGACGTGCAGGTGTATGGAATCTATTCTTATAGACTTGCGCATGGCCGCTCTCTCTTTGAGTATATCTCGCTTGTTTCGTCTGAGTTCGAAATAGCTTATATGGTGTTGGTCTGGGCAATCTCAAATATGTTCCATTCGATACCAGTGCTCCTCGGGGCGATTGCGCTTTGCGCCACGGCTCCTGTTGTGGTGGCTTGCTTCAAGCTATCTCCCAGGTACGCGTGGCTCGGTCTTACCATATATTACTTGATGTTCTTTGGAGCAACACTGAACTATTTAAGACAAGGGACAGCACTTGGTTTTGTATTATTAGCGGCAGCGTATCTCATTAAGGAAAAGCCCGTCGGTTATTTCATTTCGTCGTTGTTGGCGATTTGCTTCCATCAGACAGCGATTCTCTCGTTGCCCATGCTCGTTATCTACTGGATTGAAATGGGCGGGAACAATTCGCCGCGAGCGAGTAAGGGAAGCTTTCTTCTGAAAGCTCTTGTGCTCATTGTCGCACTATGCGTGGTTGTTTTCGGTGATCGGCTCGTGTTGCTTTTTTCATCTGCGAAAGACTCGTATAGCGCGCAAGTTACGCGTCTGGGCCAAGGTGGCATCAGCCTTTCGATTACTGCCATTCTCTTTTTGATTATTTTCGTGCTGTGCATGCACCAGTTAAGCCGTTCGTGTGAACCATCTAGTCACTGTAGCTTCCTGGTCCATTTAGCTCTGCTTGGTTTCATTTTCCGTTTTTTAACGGTGTGGCAGGGGCAGTTGGAACGAGTCGCTCTGTATTACTTGGTTTTCGTTGCTCTTGCGGCTCCCTTAGTTGCCTCAAGCTTAAAAGAGAAGGATGCTGTGCCCTTTGGGGCGGCTCTGCTCTTCCTCTCATTGCTTTACTTCTTAACATACTATGTCAACCTAGGTTTTTCAGAAATATATCCGTACGTATTTAATCCTCTGATCGTTTAGGTCGCGGAGATACAGGACACGACTATGCACCAACAATCAATCGGCATCGTCACACTAGTGGACAACCTGAACTATGGAAATCGGTTGCAGAACTACGCAGTCGACTCAATCTACAGGCGTTTGGGGCTGTTGCCTACGACGCTTATAAACGAGCGTGTACCGGTTATAATTAAAGTGAAATCAGCAGTTAAGAGTATTATCGGCAGGGGCGAGGCTGTCCCTAACCCTAGTAAGGATCCACGCTACCCTTTGTTTGTAGAATTCAACGAATCCCTAAAGTTTGAAAGGGTAACGAGCTGGAGGGGGCTGTCGGATCAATACGATTTGTTTTCAACTGGAAGCGATCAGATCTGGAATCCATGGTACTCTCCGGATTTGCGTTGGCCTTTTTTGGAGTTTGCAAAAAAGGGGCAGCGTATTGCGCTCTGTCCGAGCATAGGCATCGATACGATACCATCAAAATTCGAAAAAAGCCTAAGACGTGGGACTCGGGGCTTTGACGTCCTTACAGTAAGAGAGTACGCAGGCAAGGCGATTTTGGATGGTCTTGGCTGCACCGGCTCTACGGTTCTAGCGGATCCGACCATAATGCTTGAGCCAGAGGACTGGATGCGGGTCTCTGACGATTCGGCGACTCCAACCGAGCCGTACGTATTCGTGTATATGCTTGGCCGGCAAACGGAGCCAATCAGGAACTACGTCGAAGATGTGGCAGGGGGCAAGTCGGTGGTAGCTCTGAGCGATCATTGCGATTTGGATGGTGTTTTGGCTGGTCCCGCTCAATTCATCGACCTAATCGCAAAAGCAGATGCCGTTGTAACTGATTCGTTCCATGGCTCGGTCTTCTCTATGCTCCTCGATACGCCACTAACAATAGTCAAGCGCATGGGGAGGGGCTCTGAGCTAAATTCGCGCATTGAAACCTTTGTCAAAAAGTTTCATCTGGAGAGTGCCCTGTTTGAAAGCGGTGGTGGGAATGTCTTGCTTAACAATAAGACCAAGCGAAAGGTGCTCGATGACGAGAGGTTTCTTTATCTGCGGCACCTGAGCCGCTATTTCGATCGTCAAGCTATCGACAGTCTCGCGTCGACCCTGGGCTTGCATGAAATACTGGAGATGGGGACGAGGTAGAATGGTTAGTCAGCGTCGCGCCGGGATTGTGCTCGGTTACGCCAATATCATCGTCAAGAATCTTGTGAATCTTGTTTACACGCCTATGCTCCTCTCCTTCGTGGGGCAGGCAGACTACGGTGTGTACCAGTCCTGCAATTCCTTCGTGTTCTCACTGACCCTGCTCTCCTTTGGTTTTTCGCAGGCGTATGTCAGGTTCTACACTCAGAAGAAGGTCCATGGGAATAATGGAGACATTTGTCGCCTCAATGGGGTCTACCTGACACTTTACTCCGTTATCAGCGCCATCGCCCTTATTATCGGTCTATTCTTCGCAGCTAACGCGAGCTCAATTTATTCTGGCGGCTTCACGACCGAGCAGATCGACATCGCTGGCAAGGCCATGTCTCTGATGGCTGCGAATATCGCCGCGACGCTTTTCAGTTCTGTGTTTGATGCCTACGTGCTCGCCCATGAGGAGTTTCGATTCCAGCAGACGAGGCAGTTTGGGACCACAATCGCCACGCCCTTTGTAGCTTATGCGCTCCTGTGTCTCGGGATGGGCGTCGTCGGCGTCGCCGTGGCACAGCTTGCAGTAAGCGTTGTTCTCCTTGTGCTGAACGCTGCATTCTGTATCGGGCGACTAGGAATGCGCTTTGATATTAGGCATTTCGACATAGGGCTCTTTCGGGCGATTGCAGCCTTCAGCGCATGGATTTTTGCCAACCAGGTTTGCGAGCTCGTGAACCAGAACGTTCCGAATGTCCTGCTCGGCGCACTGTCAGGCGCGGTGGCGGTATCCGTCTTCGCTGTCTCCGTGCAAATTCGTTCTGTCTTTTACTCCTTGTCTACGACAGTGTCAAATGTCTTCATACCCCAAATAAACCGCATTGTCGCGGAGACGGATGACAATGCGGTTCTCACTCGTCTCATGACAAGAGTTGGCCGCTATCAAGCTGCGCTCTACATCTGGGTCCTCGGAGGTTTCGTCGTTCTCGGGAGGTTCTTTATCTCCGCGTGGGCCGGCGCTGGCTTCGCGGACGCCTACTGGCTCATCCTCGCGATGGCGACGCCGCTCTTCATTCCGCTCGTCCAGAACACCGGCATCGAGATCCAGAGGGCCAAGAACAGACATAGAGCGAGAAGCGTCTGCTATCTTCTGATGGCTTTGCTGAATCTAGCACTGACGGCGATTCTCTCTCCTCGCATCGGGTGTTGGGGACCCGCTATCGGTTATATCGCCTACGTCATCCTCGGTACGGGCCTCTTCATGAACTGGTACTACCAGGCCCGGATCGGCCTCGACATGCTCTTCTTCTGGCGGCGCGTCCTGCCCGTGGTGGGCGTGGGCGTCGTCGCAACTGCGGCGTGCCTGCTCGGCGCGCGGGCCGTCCCGGTTGCGAGCTGGAGTTCGTTTCTCATGTGGGGCGTCGCCTACACGCTGCTCTACGCCGCCCTCACCTTCGCGCTCGTCCTCACGCGTGACGAACGCTCCGCCATGGCAAGCAGGCTCCGCCGTTCGTAGCGGGGCACGTCAGAAAGGAAGCCCACATGTCAGCAACCGCCGGCCCCGGCTACACCGACGAGGCCAACATCCAGATTCTGGTCGCCCTGATGAAGCATCACGGGCTGTGCCGGGGCGTGGTGAGCCCCGGCGCAACGAACATAACGTTCGTTGCGTGTCTCCAGCGGGACCCCTACTTCACATTGTACTCCTCCGTGGACGAGCGGTCGGCCGCGTACATGGCGTGCGGCATCGCGGCGGAGACGGGGGAGCCGGTCTTCCTCTCCTGCACCGGGGCGACCGCCTCGAGGAACTACCTGCCGGGGCTCACCGAGGCGTACTACCGGAAGCTCCCGGTCCTCGCGGTCACCTCAACGCAACACCTGGGGCGCATCGGCAACATGGTGCCCCAGGTCATCGACCGCACCAACGAGCTCAACGACGTCTGCCGCCTGAGCGTCCAGTGCCCGAGCGTCCACACGGCGGACGACCGCTGGGCGTGCGAGGCCTCCCTCAACCGCGCGCTCCTGGAGCTCACGCGCGACGGGGGCGGCCCCGTCCACGTGAACCTCGTGACGACGTACAGCGGTGACTTCAGCACCAGGGAATTGCCCCCCGTGCGCTGCGTGGACCGCGTCGAGCGAGGAGACGAGCTGCCCTCGCTTTCGGGAAAGAGGGTTGCCGTCTACGTCGGCGCGCACCCCGCCTGGGACGAGCGCCTCGCCTCGGCGGTGGACGGGTTCTGCGAGCGCTACGACGCCGCCGTCATCTGCGACCGGACGTCGAACTATCGGGGCGGGTTCAGGGTGGACGCCGCCCTGGTGTGCTCCCAGACGCGCAGCGCGCCGGAGGTGAGGCGCTGCGACGTGACGGTGCACATCGGCGAGATCTCGGGGTCCTACGTTAGCGTCTCCAGCGAGGAGGTCTGGCGCGTCGACCCCGAGGGCGTCCCGCGCGACCCGTTCCAGAGGCTCCGCTACGTCTTCGAGATGGGGGAGGCGGAGTTCTTCGAGGCGTACGCCTCGCTCGCGGAGCCCATGGGCGAGCACCCCTACCTCGAGGCGTGGCGCGCCGAGGACGCCAGGGTCCGCGCCCTCGTCCCCGAGCTGCCCCTCTCCAACCCCTGGCTCGCGCAGAACGTCGGGCCCATGCTGCCGGAGGGGTCGGTCCTTCACCTCGGGATCCTCAACTCGCTGCGCAGCTGGAACCTCTTCCCGCTCGACCCCTCAATCCGCTGCTACTGCAACACGGGCGGCTTCGGCATCGACGGCTGCGTGTCGTCGCTGGTCGGCGCCTCGCTGGCGTCGCCGGACAAGCTCTTCTTCGGCGTGGTCGGAGACCTCGCCTGCTTCTACGACCTCAACTCGCTCGGCAACCGCCACGTGGGCCCGAACGTGCGTCTCATGGTGGTGAACAACGGCGTGGGGACCGAGTTCAAGAACTACAACCACAAGGCCGCGGCCTTCGGCGACGAGGCGGACGCCCACATGGCGGCGCGCGGGCACTTCGGCAACAAGTCGCGCGACCTGCTGCGACACTACGCCACGGACCTCGGGTTCGAGTACCTCTCGGCGGAGACCAAGGGGGAGGCGCTGGCCGCGGCCGAGCGCTTCACGACGCCCGGGCGCGGCGACCGGCCCATGCTCTTCGAGGTCTTCACGGACAGCCGCGACGAGAGCGACGCGCTCGAGGCCCTCTATACGCTGGAGGTGGACGCGAAGGGCGCCGCCAGGCAGGCGGTCAAGTCCATCATTGGCGAAAGGGGCATCGCCGCCGCAAAGAGGATCCTCGGGAGGTAGCTGTGCGAGTTCTCGTCCTGGGGGGCACGGGCGCGATGGGCGTGCACGTGACGCGGCTGCTGGCTGATGCGGGGAACGAGGTCGTCGTCACGAGCCGAAGGGAACGCACCTCAAAGGACGGCGTCAGCTACGTCAAAGGGGACGCGAAGGACCGCCCCTTCCTCGACGGCCTTCTCGCCGAGCGGTGGGGCGCCGTCATCGACTTCATGGTCTGGTCCACCGCCGAGTTCCGAGAGAGGGTCGACGCCCTCCTCGGCTCGACGGACCAGTACGTCTTCCTGTCCTCCTATCGCGTCTACGCCGACTCGCCCGTCATCACCGAGGGGTCGCCCCGGCTGCTCGACGTCTGTGACGACCCCGAGTACCTTGCGACCGACGAGTACGCGCTTCGTAAGGCCAGATGTGAGGATATGCTTTTCGCTTCCGGCATGACGAATTGGACCGTGGTCCGCCCCGCGATCACTTACGATGGCGTTAGCGGGAGGCTGCAGCTGGGCGCCTATGAATCTGAGGAGTGGCTGTGGCGTGCGGCACATGGCATTCCCGTGCCCATGCCCTCTAAAATGCTCTGCAGGCAAGCAACAATGTCCTATGGCGGGGACGTGGCCGAGATGATTTCTCTGCTCGTAGGGAACCCCTCTGCCCTAGGAGAAGTGTTCACGGTCTCAGGGTCCGACCATATAACATGGAGAGAGGTGGCCGAGACCTATGCGGAGGTCTTGCATTTCGAGATAACGATCTGTTCGGTTGATGCGTTCATCGCTGAACGGGGCAGTGGTTATCAAGTGAATTACGACCGCATGTTCGACCGGGTGGTGGACAACTCCAAGGTATTACAAGCGACGGGTATTGACGCTGGTTCGCTCATGGGAATGCGAGACGGGTTGACGCGGGAACTGAATACGTTCATCGCGTCTGGAGTGTCACTTCTCTCTAGCCCCGGGCTCCAGGGCCGCTACGACAGGTTAAGCGGGGGGGCGCCCTCGCTCCGGGCTGTCGCCAGCGAGGACGGTATGGCCGGTGTCGTCAGATACCTTGTAAGGAGGTTCCTATAATGGCACGCGATCGATATCTGCAGGCACTCCGCGGCGCCGCCATCGCTTCGGTGGTCCTTATACACTGTCTTCCCGCCTGCGCTGCTTCGGTGGCGATTAGACCGTTTCTCAACTGGTCGGTCGCGGTGTTCCTGTTCCTGTCCGGATACCTTACGGACAAGAACGAAGTCGAACGGGGGGGGGTACTCTCCCGTAGATTGCGCAAGGCCCTGCCTCCCTATGTCGTGTGGAGCACGGTTTACGTGCTGGTCTTTCAGCGCGAAGGCCTGATGAGCTTCCTAGGATCCTTACTTACAGGAGGGGCTGCGTCGCATATGTACTTTCTCCTCCTCTATGTCCAGCTCACGATTCTGCCACCGCTAATGTATCGTGCTTTGGAATCGTGCGGAGTTCTCGTCTATTTAGTGACTCCGGCTACACTTGTAGTATATGAACTTGCGACGGCAGCGGGTTTTGCATTTCCGGCGCTTGGCAGACTCTTCCCGTTCTGGATGCTCTTTTATATTATCGGGTTGGATTGGAGGCGCTGGCAAAGGGTTGTCGAAGGCAAGCTAAGGGTTTGGGCATGGGTGCTTGTCGGCTCTATCGGCCTACAGATTGCTGTCGGGTATTGTTGGAACTCGTTCGGCGATTACAACATGGCAACTACGCAGATTAAGCTGAGCTCGGCGGTAACGTCTCTTGCCGCGATTGCAGTGATGATGTCTGCGTCTTCAAGGACGAGGTCGGTGATGCTATCGTCTCCACTTGTGCCGCTAGGCGATGCGTCGTTCGGTGTCTACCTTAGCCACATACTAATTCTTGCGGTCTTCCGCAAGATACTCACTCAGACCGCTATCTCCGGATTGCCCTCTGTGGCTCTTTCCTGGCTTCTTACACTGGGGCTGTCATATACGTTTTGCGTCGTTGCGGGCAGGGTGCTGCCGACTAGAGCTTCTAGAATCTTGGGAGTCTGAATCTTCCTCGCTATTGTATTGAATGCCGAACGCAGTGTGTTCACGACGCTTCCCGTCGGGCTCACAATCGATCCGGTTCATCCTGGATGATTTCCATGCTACACAGATAGAAAGTAGAAAACCCACCAACGCGTGGCTCTGCTCGAGGCTCTGAAGACGCTCGAGGGCCGCGCATTGGCGGCAGTACTCGATGACCGCTGGGGCGAGGCGCAGCCCTCCGAACTCGGGTATGTGTATCGTAATGTTGATGGCGCCCATTCAGGCGCGTTTCGAATCAAAGATACTTCTCAACCATCCCTTGTCCGTAGTCGTTGATGGTATAGAAGATTCGTAGCGTTCCGCCCTCATCCACCTCGGCACGCGATTCGTCCAGTAGCCCGTTTTCTTTTGCGGTGGCCAGCGCCTCGTCCACGTCCTTCTCGTTGAGCAGCCTGTGGCCGCCGTACAGCGGCTCCAGCTCGTTAACCACGCCTGCTACACTGCGGGCTTTTCCGTCCCTGAAAAGCTTCATGATTGCATAGCTCAAGGGCTCGATCTTTTTATTCATCGCGCTCCTCCTTCCGTTTGCGGAGGACATCAACTGGGTCAACGGCGATTAAGAAAATACCTGCCACCATTGCGACGGCGCCAAGCCATTGTGCCGCCGAGAGCGGTGGATAGCTCTCGGACATTCCCCCGACGTTTAGCGCTCCCATGATTAGCCAAATGAAAAACGGACCCCAGAATGCGTACATGCCGTTGCATGCCATTCCCAGCGCGGTTCCGCACATGGAGTTTCCCTTGTACCAGAATGAAAACGCCGGCATTGCAAAGAGACCTGAGAGTGCGAAGACCGCGATGCTCGGATCAGAAAACGCCGCAACAATGAGTGTCGGCGCATCCGCGAGGTGGCCATTGGCGAGCGAGAGGAGTGGGAACGCTATGACAAGTTCCAACACCCCGGCGCTTAGCTGTCGAATGGCGATTCCGACCCGGTAGTCAATGAGTGCGGTACCGAAGCCTGCGACGCATCCCTCGAAACCCCATCCGAAAGCCGCCACAAGAGCAAAGAGGCAGCCGATGACAGCATCTGGGGCCAAAGAGGACATGCTTGCCCCGCCGATGACGGCTGCGGACGCCAGGCACAATGCTATACCCGCAATCATGTGCGCCTTGAGCTCCTGCTTAAAGAGAAGTCGTCCCAATATCGCACCGATTGCGCAGTTAAGCGCGGCGATAGGCACAATCACGCCCGGATTGCCGGCCGAGGTGGCAGAGTTGAGCGCTACCACGTAGGCGGTTGAGGCGACGGGTCCGCCTATGGCTGCGCACGCCACCATGGCAAGCCCCGGCCTGCTCCGGAAGGTCATCGCCAGATCAGCCAGCTGGCCGTTCCGGGCGCACGCGGCGACCGACCAGATCCCGCTGAACAGGTCGTTGATGCCGGACGCCAGTGATGCCAGGACGAACGTGATGGCGAATGCGGAAAGTGGGGGGTTGCCGCCACCCGCGAACCACTCTCCCCACACGCCCTGTGTCTGCGCAAGCGTGAGGAACGCCGTGTAGAGCCCGTAGCATACGCCGGACGCTCCCGCGAACGCGATGCCGCGTGCAAGGAAGCGCTTACGTCGCGCAGCGATTGCTGTGGCGACACCCTCTCCCTTTGTCATGCTATGTCTCCTTTGTTGCGCCTTCTCGATTGTTTGCCCTATTCTCCTGACGTTGTGCGGTAGAGCTCGAGCGACTTTTTTAGATACGTCTTGCCGGCGCGGTAGTAGATGTAGGTCCATTCGCCAGGGTCCTCACCCTCGGCGAGTTTGAGCATGCACCATGCGTACCAGCACCAGCCTGCCATGCCCACCTGCCCCAAATTGTGCCGCCACTCGGCATCCGTTGGCTCACGTTCGAAGTAGTAAGTCAGCGCGTGACGCATTTCTTCCTCGCTCAGCTGTTCGCACACCGAAAACGTGCCAAAGTCGTTGGCGTAGTCGCTCATGCCTGCGTATTCCCAGTCGATGAGACTTACCTTACCATCCTCCGCGACGAGAAAGTTCAGCCCAAAGAAGTCGTTGTGGCAGAGAACGGGCTTGCCACCGTCCGCGAGGAGTAACCCGTTCAGCTCGTCTGCCTGCCTCGACATTTCCCAGTAATCCGCCGCGTCGATAGGCCCACGCTCCAGCGCCTTGTGCTCATAGCCTTTGCCCTCTTCATAGAAGCTGAAAGAACGCTTCACCGACGCCCCACATTCGTGGAGACTGCGAGCGTATGACATTGCCTCTTTGAGCTGATCGTCATCGTGTGCGTCAAGGTTTTTTGCGTTCGGGATGAAGCGCGAGATCTTCCAGCCACGTTTGGGATTCGCGAAAATGAAGGTGTCGTCAAGCCCCAGCAGTCGTGCGGTCAGAAGCCCTTCACGCTCTGCATCACGGTCGATGATGAGCTCGGTTCCGATGCCCGGGTGACGATAGACCCATTCGCCATCGTCGGTTGCAAAGTGGCAGGACAGGTTTGTGAGTCCCTGTTTCAGAGGATAGACGTCGTGTATTTCGGATTTCGAGCAACCCAATACGGCGACGATGTTGTCGAAGATCTGGCTGTCCAAGTTCTCAAGGAACAGCGGGTCGAACTCCCTGAGCTCGTCCAAGGAGTCGAATTCGTGGATGATGGGGGGAGTGTACTTTCGGATGCGCATGTCGAGCTCGCGAACGTGCTCGGCGTAGAGGTTCTCCCACAGCTTTCCACGCGTTTCAGGCATGTTGTACTCAGCTTCGAGGATTTCTCGAAAGCGAGATGAGAATTCTCGATCGAAGTAGGCGTGTCCAATCATGTACCACGCGTCAGAGCCGCCGACCTCTACCCCGGTTATTCGTCCGTGCGCGCCGGTGGTAAGGCACCACTCGTCCGTAGGCCCCTCGAAGTATTGAGCAGCGTAGTATGCCCTCCACACGTGCGACTCGAATGGGTTTGCCTCGAAGTAGTTATCTGACGAGCAAATATAGGTGTTGCCCAGGATTTCGCGCACCAACATGATTGAGGAGCTGTTGTTGCGCTCGGCGTAGTCGCGGTTGACGACGATGCGCACCCCGTACTTGTCCTCGAGGTAGAAGAACGCTTCCTTCCTGTAGCCAACCACCACCACAATGTCATCCACTCCGGCAGCCTTCAGCTGCTCAATCTGGCGCTCGATGAGGATCTCACCGCGAACGCGAAGCAGACCCTTCGGCCGCTCGTAGGAGATCGGCGCGAACCTAGTGGACATTCCCGCCGCGAGGATGACCGCGTTGTCCACCTTGTAAGGTCTGAACTCCGCCATGCCCTTTGCCGTCAAGCGCCCTTCATCCACAAGACCGGTGGAGGCGCACTCTCTGTACGTCGAGTTGACAGTTGCGAGCCCTATGCCAGCAATCTCGGCTATTTCGCGTTGAGTCGCGCCGGGCTTGTCCGAGAGCGCTTTGACGACTTTGAATTGGTTAGCTGTCAGACTCATGCTCGAGCTCCTTCCATTGTTCGAATAATATAATACATCGTGTATTGTCGAACAACGAGTAGATTGTTCGGATTCACCAGATTTGACAGTATTTCGAACGTCCGTTTATCCGCTTCTTTCTAATGTGGTGAGAGCAGTACTTGGGATTCCATCCGGATACTGCTTGGAACCGCTGGTGCGCCATGGCTGTGAAGTATTATCAATGCTTTGTCCGAAGGATTGCGTCTTCGCTGCGCAGTGGCCGCGGCAAAGCGAAGAAGTGAGGAAGAAGTCGTCCAGGCCCTCGTGATTCAAACTTCTGATTCGATATTCATTGGATCAACCTTGTCTTCTGGTCGCCATGGATTCAGGAAAGACAGGCAAGTAATGACAACTACATAGTTCTGGGATAATTTCACTTTAAAAATATTATTATATATATAATCGCAGGAATGAAGCAAAATGCCCGAAGAGCCGCCGGTGCGTTTTCGGGAGGGACGGCTTCTCGGCCCCGGGCGTTGTCGCTTTAGCGTTCATGTCACTGATCCGCCGGACGGCGTTGCGGAAAGCGGCGCCGTGGCAGCGAGAGGGCCCGCCGGCGGGTGAGAAGACCCCCCTCTTACGTCTGGCCGCGACAAAACCCCAGGTATCGCCCGCGTCCCGGCCCACCCAAACCACCGCGCCAGTGCCACAGCCCCGAATCCAGCAACGTGCTTCTCGCCAACAGCGACATGACTGCGATTTCGAGAACCCCGCCAGACCGCAATGTCCGGCGCTATGACTTGGCGATTCTTGTCGCATCTGCGTTGTGCTGTGCGTGGTCGATATCTAGCGGAGCCGCTCCTCGCATTGCGGTGAGAGTGCCTGACGGGCATCAGGATGGCATAAACATGAAGAAAGCGCCGGAGGAGGTAACTGTCGTACCTTTCGGGCGCTTTATCAAATCCCATGCTACAAGGTTCCTAGCGGATGTCAATCACACTCCCGTGCTTGTCGATAAACTTCACATGCACGATGCGTTGCAGGGCAAACGCCTGCTTGCGGACCTCGTGCTCTATGGAGTGCCCGGGAACCTTCTTCATGCGGCGACAGTCGAACACGATGCTGCCAGACTGCCAGCGCCCGCGCTTAAGGTTGCGCTCAATCGCTTTCAGGTTGTCGGCGGAAGGGCCTTCATCTCCTATAGGACGCCGTCGATGAGGGCGTCCGCCGACTTCGCGCGCTTCTCCTCTCTGCGCCGCACGAACTCCACGACGTGCCCCGCCTCGGCGAGCGCCTCCGCTGTCTTGAGCTCATGCGGCCAGACGTTGATGCCCGGCGCGATGATTATCTTGCCCTTTTCCCTGGCCATGCGCCGCAGCACCGCCTTCCATCGCCCTCGCTGTGAATCTATAGGAATACCGCGGTGCAGGCTAGGCCGGGGCTTCACTATCGAAATCATCGAGCCGCTCGACGGTGCCTAAGCGGACGCCCTCATGGACCGCGGGCTCCTGCGCAAGGACGAGATCTGGTGTGTGGAGCGAAGGACCGGCAAGGGCTCGAGGCTCTACTCGCTCGACGCCTTTAGCGACGTGAGGACGATGAGGTTAAGGAAACGGCGAGCAATGCGCGGCTCATGATGGCGGGTTGAGCTGGCGAGCTTCCCGTGTCAGGGATGACGGACGCCTACAAGCTGGCCGAGGGCTTGCCGGGGGAGGACGGCGAACCTCGGGGGTGATTCTGGTTCTGGCAACGGCCAAGGCATCCGTTTTTCTCGCCACGGCATCGGTCCGCGCTCTTGGAAACGCAGCGAAGATGCCGACGTGAGTACAGCGTCACATCGGCCTTCATCCTATGCCCGCGAGTCTCCAGTCGCGCGCCTGCAGATGGCGACGAGGCCGGGCAGGTCGACCTCAATGGCGTCCCAGACAAAGTCGAAGTCGAACCCGCCGTAGGGGTGGGCGATCTTGCTGCGCATCTTTGCAACGTCCGCCCAAGGGTACGTCGAGTCTATCTCCTCGAAGACGCCGCGATACTCGCTGACGAGCTCGCAGATGCGGAGCATGGGCATAGTCAACAGATCCTGACATTCGGTCGAACGTGCGTAGAGGTCCTTGTCGATGCTGCGATCGTCGATGCGTCTCCAGATCATCTCGGCGTTGCGGATGATTTCTTGAATGATGTATCCCTTCGCTTCCTCTGGGATGGGGCGCTCACGCCTCATAGAGCACCACGCCCTCCGACCTGACGGCGTCGCGGACGAACGGGTAGAGGTTCTTCTCGCCAAAGACGACGTCGACGGAACGGCCGAGCGACTGCTCGAGCTCCCGGTAGATCGAGCCTCTTGCGAAGCCGAGGGGGCGCGAGGACTCGACCACGAGGTCGACGTCGGAGCCCTCAGTGGCTTCGCCTCGCGCATAGCTGCCGAAGAGCGTCACCTTGTCGAGCCCGTGGGCCGCAGCCGTCCGCGTCACGGCGCCTTTGATGTCGTCAAGTCGAAGCATGGGGACCTCCTTTTCCCGAGTATACCCGCAGCGCGGGGAGGTGTGTCATCCGAGGCCCCTCTTGCCCCAAGGCCTCGAAACGGGTACATTGCCTTCACTATGAAAAACGGCTTGCCGTTTTAAAGGGGGGCTTCCTTCGGGGAGTGCCCCTATTTTCTTGACGGTATTCAAATCCGGAGCCGAGGTTCTTCTCGCTAAGAATGTGTTGGTGATGGAGTCGCCCCTGGGATTCCGTGCAGATGGGTTCCCGGGGGCGTTTGCGTGCTGGGGTAAAGGCCTTGGGCTCGACTTGCGGCGCCGGTCATCACGCGTTCGTCCCAACCCCATCGAGGAGCGCGTACGGGCCTATGGTCGGCAGGGAGTGCACCCCGAACGGAGACATTGCGGACACGTACTCCACATACGCGCGGGCCTTGGCGTAGAGCAGGGACACGGCGTTTGCCTCGAGCCATCTCGCCACATGCTCGGCCTTCATGTTGAGGGTCGCCTTTTGGCCGGCGGACACCCTGCCGTCGACAATAAGCTCAACGTCAAGGACCCTTTCCGAGGTGCTGTCTACCGAAGCCTTTGTTTTGACGGGGAGTCGATAGTCAAGAAGAATCCGCTCCTTTAGCTCGTTGATTACGGGCGCTGCTCCATCGCTGTGTAATCGCGCTTGTTAGCACCCTCGATATCGCGATTCGGCGCCGCGCCATCCATCGCTGCAGGGTAGCTCCGGCAAGAAAACCGGATACTGCCCTGGTTGTCTAGTGGCACGCCTTTCCCCCCGTGAGTCACCCCGCCGTTTCCTTCTCACTCTTCCCTCTGAGCGGGGGGCAATCGAAAACGACGCCCGCCAGACACCCGATGGCCTCCCATGGGTTACGATATCCGAAGACGTTTTTTGCCGCAAAACGGGGGTCTTTCATGGCGTTTATGATGCGACTTGACGAGCTCGAGCTCACGAACTTCCACAAGTTCGAGCACTTCTCCGTTGACTTTGACGAGCGGATGACCGTCCTCGTGGGAGAGAACGGGTCGGGCAAGTCGTCCGTGCTCGAGGCGGCGCGCATTGCGCTCGACTCTTTTGCTTATCACGCCACCCGCAGCTTTCAGCGGTGTATTGATCCGGCGGACGTTCGTGTTTCTCGCTATGGGATGGGCGGGATTACTGACCGGCAGGAGCAGTATCCCGTCATCGTTGCCGCAAAGGGCTTCGTGGGCGATGGAGATGCGGAGCGGGTTTCCTGGTCCCGCTCCCTGAGCTCTTCAGATGATAATGGGCGTTCCGTTGATCGGGACCGCCTCTGGCATTATGCAAAAGAATGCAAAGACAGGATGCAGGCCGGCGACGCCAATCTCGTGCTCCCCGTGCTGGCCTACTATGGCACGGGCCGCCTCTGGGCGAGCGATGGTACGTTTGCCGGCGGGGCTCGTAAGGGCTTCTCTCGGCAGGATGGTTACCGCGGGGCCCTTGACGCCACCGCGGGCACGCAGAGGATGCTCGACTGGTTTTATAAGATGACGGCGCAGGACGTCCAGCGGGCGCAGAGCATCGAGCCCCAGGGGCCAAACCCGCTGTTCACGGCCGTTCGGGCCGCCGTCGAGCGCTGCTTCGCGGAGATCTCCGGCTGCGAGCGCGTGAACGTCACCTATAACCTCGACGTCAACGACCTTGACGTCGAGTATCGTGATGCCGACGGATTCGTTCAGCGCCTTCCCATGAGCAAGATGAGCGATGGGTATCGGACCACCCTCAGCCTGTTCGCCGATATCGCCTATCGCATGGCGCTGCTCAACCCCGCGCTTGGGGACCGCGTTCTCGAGGCTCCGGGCGTCGCTCTCATTGACGAGGTCGACCTGCATCTTCATCCGCGCTGGCAGGCGCGGATCCTCGGGGACCTTTGTGCGGTGTTCCCCAATGTCCAGTTCATCGTGACCAGCCATGCGCCCATGGTCATCTCCTCCGTCCCCAAGAGGCAGGTGCGGGTGCTGGGGGAGGATTGCGCCTACGCCCCGATGCGAGAGAGCTACGGGCTTGCGGCAAACGACGTCCTGACGGGGATTATGGGGGCGGGCGACCGGCAGCCCGATGTCCGCCGACTTCTAGACGAGTTTGGACAGAACTTCGACACGGAGGACTTCGACTCTGCCGAGCGGGTCCTGGGTGAGCTCGAGCGTCTTGTTGGTGCGGACAACCCCGATGTTGTCGCCGCCCGCAGCGCCTTGGCCTTCGAGCGGCTCTAGGGGGGCGAATGCTGGCGATTGATCGGGGCGAGCCTCCAGCGGAGCTAACGAAGAATGTGCAGGAGCTTCTTCCGGAGCAGAGGTCCTATGAGAACCTTTCCTCGGAGACGCGCACCGCTCTCAAGGAGTCCCTTCTTGAGAGGCAGGGGCATCTGTGCGCCTACTGCATGCGGAGAATCGAGGATGCCGACCACGCCAAGCTCGAGCACCTCTACCCCCAGTCCCGCTCGATTGCAGAGGGTCATCCCGAGCAAACGGTTGACTACGCCAACATGCTCGTCTCGTGCATGGGCGGGAGTGACGTGCGCGGCCGTCCGCATAGTGCTCAGACGTGCGACTCTCACAAGGGCAACGAGACCATCTCCATAGACCCGTGTTCCCAGAGTGATATTGATACCATTCGCTATCGCCGCAACGGCGAGATCTTCTCGACCGACTCCTCCTTCGACCGCGATCTTGACGAGACGCTGAACCTGAATTGCCGGGAGGCGTTCCTGCCTCAGGACCGCGCCGGGGTCTACGAGGCGATGCAGAGGGCCATCGAGAAGGAGGGTCCTAAGACGCCCGAGGCCAAGCGCGCGTTTGCCCGCAGGAAGCTCCGGGCGCTTGAGTCGGCGCGCGTAAGAGAGCCGTTTATGGGGGTTATGGTGTACCGTCTGAGGCGCTGGGCGCGGTAGCGGCCGAGCCTTGTGAGTCCGGCGAAGTGAGCGAAGTCGAGGTTGACGTGGCGCCCGTAGTTCTCTGAGGCCAGAGCTCGATGTTTCGAAAGGCTCTTTGGTGGGGGAGCGCACTTCGCTGGAGTGAGCTTACTTTATAGGGCTTTATCCGCATAGTGATGGATTGGACTTACGGGTTTGATAGGAGTGGCACTCCAGAGCGGGTGGCGTTCGATTTGAGCACCTACGTCGTCGCGGCACTAATGTCTGAAGCTAGGTCGTTCATCATGTCTGTCAGACGTTCGATAATCCGCGCTACATCTCTTGGACGGTCTCCGGTTAAGAGGTCGTCGCTGAGTTTCTCATAATTCTTTCCTTTGGCGTGGGCGATAGACGATGACCTCACATTTTGCAGGTCCCTAAGGGGTTTTATATCGGCATCAATCTTCAATTCGCGTAGTGTCGACTCGAGCTTGTTTATGCTCCCGCCGTTTTCGCAGACAGACAAGGCGGACTCGTCAATGTAGTCAATGCAGTACTTGGTTAGGTTGAGGATGACCGTATCGAATTCCTGCCTGCCATTTCCTGCCGGAATCCTGATGAGCTTTTCCATGTCGTTTTCATCTGGGTGAGCGGGGCGGTACAGGGGATGACCGAATCTCGTTGCCCATGCCTCGTCGAGTTTACACCGAGCGCTGAAGAGTGCGGTGACGGGGCCCATGGGGGCGTCGAACGAGCAGAAGAAGTCCTGAGCGACCGCAGTCTCAGATATGTGTTGCCCTGTAGGCGAGATCTCGTGGTCCAGGAAGTGGCGTCTCTCGCTTGCAGGCAGGTCTCGGCCCAAGTCGCCAAGATATACCATGACGCGTTCGGAAATGGCGTTGTCTATCTCAAGCTTCCATTGTGTGCCACATGAGAGGCTTCGCTCTGTCACCTGGAAGTTTGGGTTACCACGATATCGGTCGAGTACGTCTGGGCTAAAAAACACGGGCGTTAGGTACTGCGGAGCATTGGGATTTTCACCGAAGTAGTTCCCGAGCTTGTCCGGATTGCAGGAGAACCTTTCGAGATCTCCGTTGGGAAGCTCTTCAATTGCGAACTCGGGATAGTCTTCGCTCTCATCATCTTCGTACGGCCAGATTTTGCATTTGCTAACATCATCGGGGCGCACGATGCTGCGGGCGTACAGCATCGAAAACAGATAGTCTCGGCTTTCGGTGCTTTGGTACCAAATCTCATAGTGGTGAACATCGCCTTGGTGGTTCTCAGTGCCTATGTTTTCGGCTCTCATGGGATAGTTCGGGCTTGAGGAGCGTCTAGAGTCGATGAACTGTACGTAGAGCATCTGTCTTGCTGCCATGTACCGCATCAGATAACTCGTCCGGAACTTGATCACGTTTTCGTCGACGTCAACGACCTGCTCTTTGCGGCCACATTTGTCGATGGCGTAATAGCTCCCGTCCTTCTCGCGGAAAAGCGAGAACAGGAAAACGAACTCCTGGCTTACGTGGAACTGCCATTGTTGGAGACTGTGGAAGTAAATTGCCTTAACTAGAAAGTCGAAGCCGTCGTCGTGGCCGTTTTCGTAGAAGACGCCATAGCCTGTTTCGGTAAACCCAGGGTTAAATGATTCCGCATGTCGGAGCCAGTCGGTTCTCTGCAAAATCTCGCATTCAAGTGTAGGGTCTGCGAGGCAGGCAAAAATGCTTGGGTAGGAATAGAGACCCTCGCGCGCTTGGTATACAGTCGTCCAAACACTTCCAAAAGGGTCCTCTACAAGCTGGATGACGTCAGCCTGCTTGAAATGGGGCTCGTCGAATTGATTGGTACGAATTACCTCATCAACGACTTCCAGATCGTTCTTCATGTGCGCCTCCTCGGGCTATGCACGCCAAGTCTGAAGGGAATCTGTCAAGTTGGGCGTTCGAGGGGACTTGAACGGGCTCATGACTGGCGCCTCCCTGTCCCTACGTCGAATGTGATATTATCACATTCGACGTAGGGACAGGGAGGCGCCATGCTGCTGAACTTCACGATTGAAAACTGGATGTCCTTCCGTGACGAGGCGTCCTTGAGCACGATCTCCTCCTTGGAGCGCCAGCACGGGGGGACGCGTGCCAATCTTCCGGGCTTCCGGAGCAAGAAGGTGCTGCCCGTCGTTGCCCTCTACGGTGGAAACGCCTCAGGAAAGACGAGCGTCTTCAAAGCCCTTGCCGCCCTGAGCGAGATGGTGCTGAGGGACTGCGGCGTCGACGGCCTGCTTCCCGTTCGGCCCTTCTCGCTCGATGATGAGTCTCCGCTCAAGCCCACGGTGTTCGACATCACGTTCCTTGCCGGCAAGAACACGTATCGTCTTGTCGTCGAGGCGACGCGCCACGCGGTGAAGTACGAATCCCTCGAGATTCTCAAGGAAAAGGGTGTCGTGGAGGTCTACGAGCGCGATGCCTCGCCCGACGGATTCTTCAACTGTAACGAGGACTACTTCCACGTCTCGACGCACGTCTCCTTTGCCGCGGCGAGCACGCGCTCGAACCAGCTGTTCCTTCAGTCTGGCTTCGCGCAGAACGTGACGGAGCTCGAAGAGCCGTACCGGTGGTTCTCGGACACGCTCGAGCTTGTGGGCGTCGAGTCTCAGGCATGGTCGTTCGCGACGGCGCTGAGCAAGAGTGACGACTTTCTTGTCTACGCTGCCGATGCCCTCTCTCGGATGGACACGGGGGTTTGCGGGCTCGTGGGCGAGAGCGCGGACATGGGCTCGCTTCCCCCCGACGCTCGCCTTCTCAAGAGAGCGTCCGAGCTCAAAGAGAACGAGGCCATGACCGTTGTCATCGATCGGATGCCGGGAGACTATGGCTTCGAGATGTTCCTGGTGAAGGGCGGGCCCAGACCGGACGTCCAACGTCTTCGCACGGTGCACAGGGGGCCGGACGGCAGGGAGCACGCGCTCAGCATCGGGATGGAGTCCTCCGGCACCCAGCGTCTCATGGGCCTTCTCCCCATGCTCTTCGACCTCTCCGGCGCAAACGGATCGACGGGCTCCAAGGTGTTTGTCGTCGATGAGCTCGACCGCTGCCTGCACACCATGCTCACCTCCAACCTTGTCGAGAGCTTCCTGGCCAAGTGCGGGCCCCAAACGCGCAAGCAGCTTCTCTTCACCACCCACGACCTCCTCCTCATGGACCAGTCGCTCCTGCGGCGCGACGAGATGTTCATCACCCAGCGCGGCTCGGACGGCAGGTCGGAGCTGGTGGGCCTGAGCGAGTTCGAGGGCATACGCTTTGACAAGGACCTCATCAGGAGCTACCTGGACGGGCGCTTCGGCGGCATTCCCATGCTCGATGAGGTGGCAGCCAATGGGTAGGCGCAAGAACGACACGCTGAGCAGGAAGACCGGTGTTTAGTCAACTCTGACTTTCGGAAATGAGCCTGGGTGTCGATTTCAGGGGTGACTAATGGCGCCGCTCTTCTCGTCAGAGCGCATGCCGGCTCGCAGTGGGACGGCAAGAAACCATCTCAGGGATACCTGTCGCAAACCCCGATTGACGGGATTCGTCAAAAGAATTGACGAATCCCGTCAATCATCCGTTATTATGGACGCATCACAAGTGCTGCCGTGCGTTGAGCGATACGAATCGAGGCGGAATCATGCTCTTAAAAATGTCTCTGAAGAACTTCAAGTCGTTCAAGAACGCCGTGACTATTGACCTGGTTTCTTCCACCAAGGTTCGCGCTCTTCCCAGCCACGTGGTCAGGTTTGGGGAGATGAAGGTCCTGCGCAACGCGGTCATTTACGGCGCGAATGCCTCCGGTAAATCCAACCTGCACAAGGCCTTCGCTTTCGTCCAGTCAGCTCTCAAGACGGGGGCCCTTCCCCTCGACGCGTCAAGCTCGTACTGCAAGATTGGTGATGACGGCAGGACCGAGGAGAGTGTCTTCGACCTTTTGTTCGAGGTAGACGGGGAGTTCTTCGACTATGGATTCTCCGCGGTTCTTGCCGAACGAGAGGTATCCTCCGAGTGGCTGTATCGCCTTGAGCCGGGCAGGGGAGGAGCATGGGCTCAGCAGAAGGTCTATGAGCGCAACGGATCCGATGCGCCCGCCTTGGGGGATGGCCTCACGCTTGAGGACAACGAGCGCTATCGCTTCGAGCTCTATGCCAGTGACTTTTCGGGCGCTTCCGACCGACTCTTTCTCTCCGAGCTTAACAGGGGAAAGAAATATGCCGAGAAATCGTTCTTCTCGTTATTTGAGAGGGCCTATTCATTCTTGGTGAGAAGCATCCGCGTCATTGGCGCTGGTGACCACACCCCGCAGGCGGAGGTCTATCTGAGGGGCAATCAGCTGGAGATTATCTCGGAGCTTCTTTCGGGCTTTGACACCGGTATCAATGAGGTGAAGCGCGAGAAAATCACGATGGCTGAGCTCAACGAGCTCCTACCACCTCCGCTTGTCGGCCAGGTGAAAGTCCTTCTCTCAGATATGCTGGCAAACGGTTCTGAGGTGAACAACATCACGATACGCTCCGACAGCGCATACATCATCGTCACCTCGGTGAAGGGCGACGAGCCCGTGATGGAGAAGATATGCCTCCGCCACGAGGACTCGCTGAGCACCTACGAGTTTGCCGAGGAGTCCGACGGAACCCAGAGACTCTTTGACTTCATCGATTTCCTCCTGACCAACGACCGTAGCGCTGTGTTTGTCATCGACGAGATCAATCGGAGCCTCCATCCCATGCTCAGCAAGCATCTCATCAAGCTGTTCAACAGAGTTCATGCTCAAGATAAGGTGCAGCTCATCTGCACGACGCATGAGGATGCGCTCATGAATCTTGATCTCCTGCGTAAGGACGAGGTCTGGTTCGTGGAGCGGAAGACCTCCGAGGGCTCGAGGCTCTACTCGCTTGACGCTTTTTGTGACGTGAAGACGGAGACCTCGGTGGAAAAGAGGTACTGGGAGGGGAGATACGGCGGCGTTCCCGTGCTCAACGAGGCGGTCCTTGGAGGAGATTACGATGCCTCCGCTGAATAACATCGAGGTCTGGGGGCGCCGCTCGGACTTGGGGGAGCCCATCGAGCCGCGTCGCCGTCTCTACCTTCTCTATGAGGGAGACCACACCGAGAGACTGTACTTCTCTCCTCTTGTTGCGCTGTTGAACCGGAAGGGCCTTCCCAAGTATCTGGCGGTCAGCCGCTGCGATCGGACTGGCGATGACGAAGGAGCCTCCAACCCCAAGAGCCTTCTTGAGCTCGCGAAAACCGTGATGGAGGAGGACGCGTTCTCCGAGGAAGATGAGATCGCAGTTGTGTTTGACGCGGATATCTATAGCCATGATTCCTCTGGCTACCTCGAGCTGCTACGGAGCTGCGAGAACGTCGGCGTGGACCCATACGTGACATTCCCGGCGTTTGAGCTCTTCCTTCTCTTACATCTGGAGGACGGTTACGAGCGCTGGATCGCCCCGCATGAGGCAGAGATCCTTGAGAATCGGAAAACGGGCAAGAGGCGCTATCTGGATAGGCTCTTCTCGGAGGCGACGGGAATGAACCCGAAGGGCAACCCGCACATCGGAGATTTGGCGTCCAGCTACTCCGCGGCCTGCGAGCAGGAGGGAAGCATCAATCAGGACGCCTCTCAGGCAATCGGAAGGCTGACCTCTACCGTTGGGCTGCTGGTCCAGCACCTTCTCGAGAGCTAGCGGGCGCGCGTTGTCCTATGCTCTGCGAGAATGAGGCGCAAGCTCGGAGCTGAGGTTCTTCTCGCCAGGATTGTGATAACGATGGAGTCGCCCCCGGGAACCTGTGCAGATGAGTTCCCGGGAGCGTTTGCGTGCTGGGGTAAAGGCCTTGGGCTCGACGGGCGGCGTCGGCCCTCACGCGTCCGTCCCGACCCCGTCGAGGAACGCGTACGGGTCTATGGTCGGCAGGGAGTGCACCCCGAACGGGGACATGGCAGTGACGTACTCCACATACGCGCGGGCCTTGGCGTAGAGCAGGGACACGGCGTTTGCCTCGAGCCACCTCGCCGTATGCTCGGCCTTAATGTTGAGGGTCGCCTTTTGGTCGGCGGACACCCTGCCGTCGACAATAAGCTCGACGTCAAGTACCCTTTCCGAGGTGCCGCCTACCGAGGCCTTTGTTTTGACGGAGAGTCGATAGTCGAGAAGAATCCGCCCCTTTAGCTCGTTGATTACGGGCGCTGCTTTTCGTGCGGGACGGCCAAGTTCCAACGAGTATTCTAGGATTGAGTAGCCGTCGGGGCTTGCCGATATGTGGACGGTTGCGTCAGTGATGTACGCGTAGTCAAGATCTACAGGAGACTTGTACGTTGCCATGGTTTATGCAGCCACCCCCATTGCGGAAGCATTCCACTCTACCGCTTGATTAGCAGGGGCTTCCGCATTCTCGTCCATACGTCTAGAGGAAAAACGTTCATCTGCACCGTCGTTGAATTTGCCGCTTTCAACTTGCTCTTGCGGCTTCGAATAGGAGAGGCCCTTCCATTCCGTCTCGTATCGGAATCCTGCATCGAACCTCACGTCAAGCGCGCATTCAAGTTTTGCGATCGTTGCCAGCGTCAGGTTCTGCTCGCCAGAGATGATTCGAGAAAGAGCGCTGGGCTTCATCCCGGCTCGTTCCGCGACCTCGTTCTTGGAGAGGCCAAGCTCTTTCATGCGTGCGCAGATGGAGATGGCAAGATCGAGCGAATGGAGCCATCTCAAATCTTCTGCAGTGAGCTCATCGCGCATATCCCATTGTTCCTTCCCTACATTGTCGTGTCTATGAATTCAAGTCGTTGTTTCTGCTCGCAAAGAGATCTGGCGATGCCTGCCAAGCGCTTTGCTTTGTCGAGATACTTTGGGTCGATTCCGGCGCTCTTCTTCTTGTGCCCTTCGAACGGAAAGAGTAAGACCGCTTGATGGGTGTCATCGTGGTGCAGATAGACCATGACTCGGATGGTGCTCTTCCGGGGATTCGGTCGTAGTTCGAAGGCATATATTCCATCGTTATCCGATAGGGGACGAATGAGCGTGACTGTGACGGCGACGTCCTTGGAGGTGGCTTGTAGACGTATGGAGGCAAGCTCGATGAGAGTCGCATCGTGCTTCTCGCCCTGCTTCTTTTTCATTTTTGAAAGGAAGGACGTCCTCCCCTTCTTTGTGAGCACCCAGATGAATCCACGGTAAACGTCCGATTCATCATAGAGTTCCTCATTTGCGAGCTCGTAGTCTTGAGAGCCCCTCATCCGCACCCCCTTCCGATGAGCTACAGTTTAACCTATAAGTGAAATGACATGAGCGAGAATCTGGCGCACTCTTGAGGATTGGAGGCCGGGCGGGAAGGAACACACGCTCAGCATCGGGATGGATTCCTTCGGCGCCCAGCGTCTCGCGGGTCTTCTCCTCCACGCTCGATGAGGTGGCAACCAATGGGTGATTAGTAGAAATAAGAGAGACAATGGGGGAGGATATTATCGACTTATTGCGGTTGGGATTGCCCGAGGCCGTAGCCAGAATCAGGGTCATGTCACTGGCATGGAGAGGCCGGCGGACATTGGCCGCTATATGAATGAGGCCGTGCTGGGGATTGGGTTTTCACCCTGCAAGGCTGGTTAGGTCGTGCTCCTGTCCGAGGGACGAGGCCTTGAAAGCTTTCAGTTCTATCGGCAACGTGGGATGGATACATCCACTAACAGGATGGACGATGACTGGCAGCGAGTGCGACCCAGATCCTTTTCTTCGAGTTGTTGGCTCTCGTAGCACTCGACAATGTCGAGATGCTGCCGCGTCCGCCCAACACGCCCCGCTCATCCTAGATAATCCGCTCGTTCAGCGAAAGCTGAAAGCTCCCTTAACAAGAGATAATACGCAGGTCACAGGGGGTTTATATACTCCGCGCAATGGCGAGCGCCTCCAGGCCCGTCAGACAGCATCCGCGAATAACGGAAGTGGGGTCCCATATGAAGAAGGGGACGGCGCGAAAGCTCCTATCGATTCTGCTGGCATTTGGTCTTGTGACGCCTTATCTCACGACCGCGGCGTATGCCATGGGGGCTGAGTCTCAAGGCCGCAGTTCGGCGATTACCATCACAGGCGAGTCGGAGGATACCGTCACGGTGACGGGTCAACAGGGTGAGGACCCGTCCGGACCCGTTGAGAGAGGGTCTCTGCAGCTGTATAGGGAGTGGTTCACGATTGATAGAGACTATGAGCAGACGTGCTCGGTCTCGGTCTACAACCCTTCTGACGAGCCCAGGGAGTTTTACCTTGAGGCCACGAACAACTACGGAGACCTCTCGATGGGATTCATCGAGAGCGGCTCAAAGGACAATCCTACGGTCATCGCGGCGGGAGAGCACCTGGCGGTCAAACTCTCGGTGTTCGCGCAGAATGCTGAGAAAGAGCAGTATACGATTCCTGTCACGGCTTACGTTCGCGATGGGGAGGGCTTCGTCGAGGATGCAAAGAACAACGTCGTCCTAAACTGCGACATTCCAACCCTCAGCCTTGACTGGGACCTCGTCTCGTCAGATGAGTCAACGCTGCGTAAGGGCTTCAAGGTCACCAACCTGGGTGACGCCCTTACCGATCTCACCATCACGACGTCCGAGTCAATTGCCGACTACGTGTCCTTCTCGCCGGCCGTCTTCAACCTTGCTCTGAGGGAGAGGGAGTCGGTTGAGTTTGAGGTTCGTCCCGACCTTGCAAAGATGAAGCGTGAGGGCGTGAGCGCCCTCTCTGGCAGCCTGATTGCCTCCTGTGCGGGCATGACGTCTGAGTTTGAGTGCTCCTTCGATGCCCGGGGCGAGGAGATAACAATAACGACGATGGGCAGTCTTGCCCTGGAGCAGGACGGCAACCCGTTCTCGAAGTTCGAGATTCTCGAGGAGACCGCCACACTCGAGTACGTTGACGAGGAGGGGCGGGTCCGGTCTTTTGGCGAGGGCTCCACCATCGAGGACGTTCTGGACGAGGACGGTCTCTTTGACATGAACTTCTCCAGTGACGTTGACCTTGGCGTGAGCGAGCCGGTAACGCTCGCCTATGGCATGAAGGCCACTTCTGTCTCTGCCGAAGAGGCGGCGGCGATAGACACCACTCCGGTGCTCGAGGAGACGGACGACGGGTCGGTCGTCATGAGGATGCGCATCGTACTTACCGCCGAGGAGTACTTGGCGCTTCTTGACGAGGCGATTGCCTCCGGCAACGAGGCCGAGGCCATCGCCCTCATGTCCGCGCGGAAGATTGACCCGCAGGGAAACGTTGTCCTAGACACGGTCTTTGAGGGAAACGAGCTGCTCACGTGGGTTGGGAGCGGGAGCACGGCGATTGGATACATTGGCAACGCCTACGAAATCTCAAACATGACCGTTGAGGCGTTTGGCATCGCCCACGATCCGGACTATACGGACAGTCAGCGTGTCGGCTACTACGGCGCATCCATCATGCGTGGCATCATCATGGGCGGAGGCATCGCCATAACTGCCGCCAACCCTCTTGTCGGCACGCTCTTCTCCATTCTGACCAAGCCTCTCGACAAGATGCTCTCCGATTACCAGGACTCCATTCTCGAGAACCCGATGGCGGAGCGTTACTACGACGTATACGGGTTCCAGTGCACCAACCGCGGGAAGATAGAGGCTGACTTCTATGCTCCCGACTATGGGACGTCCGATGGGACCCGCCCGTCGATGTACAGCTCGAGCAGGATGTACGGCGAAGGCTACGTAGATCGCGAGGAGACCAACTTCGACATCATCCTCAACGATCAGCCCGCAGGCAGCGTCAGCAACACGGGCGTCACGGACGTGGCGATGGCCGAGGTTGGGACCGAGGGGCTGCGGCTCGGCGAGAACAACACGATAGTCTTTGACTACGACACCTCCCCCGGGCACTACTTCATCTCCACCGACACGCAGATTACCCTGCTATATCCCACGGACACCGAGGTTGGTTACATTGGCGAGCCGGATGATCTGCAAGATGTGCGCACCAAGCCGGACTTCTGCGTCTATCCCGAGAACATCTTCGCTTCTGACGACGCTATTGTCGGAGAGGTGACCGGGCTCTCGTTCAACGTGTACAACCGCGGAAGCAGCGGCGGCTGGTTCAACCTCACCTGCTCTGATGGCGAGAACGTGCTGCTCCAGGAGACAAACTACTATCTGGACGCCTTCAGCTCGACCACCTTTGAGATTGAGGGCTGGACGCCCTCCTCGGAGAGCAACGAGGTCCGCGTGGAGCTGGTCAACACCTCCGTCAACTTGGAGGAGCGCAGTGATGACAACAACGTAGCCGTGGCTAACGTCGTCGCGCGCCAGCGTGAAGTTCCGCAGATTAAGAACGTCCTGAACGGAGAGATTGTGGCGGGAGAGCCGTTTACGATGATGGTCGACGTCATAGATACGGCTGACGTGACCGGAGCCGTCTTTACCGTCGACGGGACCGCCCTTGCCGAGCCGGCGGTCTTCAGGACCGCCGAAGGTCTGCGCTACCAGGTCAGTTTCGAAAATGGGCTGGACGTCGGTACCCACACTCTTTGCGCCGAGTTCACCTATGTCACGGCGTCTGGCGAGCAGAAGATGGTCCTCTCGACCGAGTTCGAGGTGGTCCCCCTGGCGTTCTTCTCTGTGGCGCTTCCTGATGACGTGACGTCTCCGATCTTCCAGGTGTTCCACTACGGGTCTGAGATTCAGTGTGACTTTGAGCAGACGGAGGATGGCTCCTATCGCTGCTCCATGACGAGCGAGATGAAGGCAAGTCCCAATGACTTTACGATTGTCATCTCCGGCGGTCAGTCCGTGCTTGTCACCACCATGTCCGAGGGTGAGGCCGATCTGTCTGAGGCTCCGCGAAACGAGTTGGCCTTTGCCCAGCATGAGGGGCTTGAGATTTCTTCAGCGTATATAAGCATGCTGATTAGCCCGAATGATTCCTACTGCTATCCCAGCGCTCCTATTTCCGTCGACGAGCCCGTCCTCCTCACACCGGGCGTCTACGAGGTGCGGGCAGAGGGCTCCTGGGACGGAAACCCAATTAACGTATATGTCGAGGTTGACCTGACTGATGGAAACCTGGTCCTCGACGTGACCGATCGCGTGTTCCACCGCTCCTTTGAGATGCTCAATTCGGATGCCTCCTGGTATAGCACCGCTCTCTTCATGCGCTCCGAGGAAAGCGAGCAGTGGCAAAACAGCTATCTCAATACGCAGTTCGATTCGGAGACGAGAGTACTCACGTGCTCGGGGTACTCCGAATGGGAGATGGAGGTGATTGGTCGCTCCGAGGAGGCATACCTCGTCGTTTGGTCGGAAAGCGAGGCGTACTTCGTTCAGGTGTCAGGCGAGGCAAATGACGCGCCCGCGCTCAGCCTTGTACGGGCGGGCAACGCCGAGGACGCGACCACGCTCGATAAGTCCAGCTTGAACGAGGTCGTCTTTGTCCCCGTTAGCGAAGACTGGGCCGTTGGCAACGTGTACCTGCAGTGGAACGATCTGGCGGTCGACCTGCACGGCAACACAATCTACATTCCCGATGGCGACTTCAGCTTCTCCGTCACCCTCATATCCGATGTGCGTACTGTCACCTGCAACGTTGGCGCAACGGTCTCGGAGAGTTGCGAGGTTCCGGTCGGGGATAGCCTTACCGAGTTCCGTGACGTGACCATTTCTTGGCCTGCACCCTTCGCTCGGCTGGGGACCGTCCAAGCAACCCCAGAGACGGGAAGCACCCTCTATGAGTGGGACTTCGCCTCCGGAAATGCCTTCCGCGCTCCGGAAGGCCATAACGACTTCCTCCTCGATTTGATGTGCTCGGGAGTCCACGTTGCCCTCAGTCGCGCGTTTGAAGTGGGGGAGAAGGACAATCTGCTCCAGGTAGGCGCCGATTTCCGGGGCAGCGTCGACCTTAACGTCTATGATGGCGGCGAGTATCCGACGGGCAGCAACATTTCTGCTTCCCTCGAAGACGTTTCGGACGAGTACGGGAACGCGGTCGATTACCTTTACGTCGAAGCGGATGGCTCGCTCCAGGCAACCGCGACTTTCGTTGACGTGGACGACCCCGGTCGGACCTTTACGACGGCGATTGAATACGTCTCGGATTTGAACTGGCTCTATCTCGCTCTTCCGGACGAGCCGGGAACGTATCAAGTGGCCATCAAGCTGCTCATGGGTGATGGCGCCGAGCTCCACACCGTCGTCTTTGACAGTCAGGGCGGTTCTGAGGTTCCTTCGAGCGTCGTGGAGAGTGGTGGTCTGGTTGCAAGGCCCACTGACCCCGTGCGCTCGGGTTACCACTTCATGGGCTGGTACACGGACGCTGCTTGCACGCAGGCGTATGACTTCAGCAGTCCCGTCAAGGCCGACCTGACGCTCTACGCTCGATGGTCGCAAGTCGGCTCTGGCGGAGGAACGGTCATGCCTCCCGCTGCGGACGACTATCCCGTTTCGACTCCCGACGAGCTCGATGGTGGGGCGGTGAGCGTGCTGCCTGAACGCGCCGAGAAGGGCGAGCAGGTGACCGTCACGGTGGAGCCCGATCCCGGCCAGGAGCTCAGGAGCCTTGTCGTTACCGATGCTGATGGCGACGAGATCGGGCTGACCGACAACGGTGACGGTACCTTCGAGTTTGTCATGCCTGACGGCGAGGTGTCCGTGGAGGCCGTCTTTGGCTGCGATGGCGGTGACCTATGCGTGACCCATGACTTCCCTGACATCAATCAGGATGCTTGGTACCATGACGCGCTGGACTGGGCAATTGAGAACGATGTCATGAACGGGTATGACAATGGGACGTTTGGTCCCGATGACAGGCTGATGCGCGAGCAGGCTGCGGCCGTGATGTACAACTATCTCGGCGAAGGCGACGTCACTGCCCCCATTGCCCCGCATGCGGACGTCTTGCAGGGACAGTGGTATTCCGAGGCTCTCAACTGGGCGGTCGCCAACGGCGTTATGAACGGCTATGACGGCATCGACCGGTTTGGCATCGGTGAGTCGCTCACGCGCGAGCAGTTCTGCGGCGTCATCGCCAACGCCGTGGGGGCGGACCTCGGCGCTATCGACCTTGACGTGCTCGACGCGTATCCCGACTCCGATGACGTAAGCGACTGGGCGAGTCCCGCCGTTGCCTGGGCGGTCGAGGTTGGCGTCATTCACGGCGTCGAGCTGGACGACGGCACGCTGTCCCTCTGTGCGACGAATGACGTTACACGCGCCGAGATGGCTGCCATGGTGTACAACGCCGTCATGGAAGGCGTCCTGAGCAAGTAGCTGGCGTGTCTCCTTTTGAACCGCCTCCCATTTCTTGGACAGAAAAGAAGTCCGAGGGATGGGAGGCTTTTCATATCGATTGACCAGCGCGCAGTCACGACAGCTAACTCTAGGGACACGTTGCCTCCATTGCCGTCGGTCGAGAAGGACGCCCCTCCGGTGCGCCGCCGGGACAAAACCCCAGTTGGCGTCCGCATCCGGGCTGCCCTCTCCGTGCCGGTGGTGATATGACTCCAATAATGACAACGCGCTTCTCGGCAAGCGTGACATGACCGCGAATCCGCCAACGCCCGAGAGCCGCCTGACGACGAACGCCTTATGGTGCCGTGTCTGGGCCGGCGCGTGCCGAGGATGGGCGGCCAGGTTATTCTCGGCTCCCTGATGCGGGCCCGTTCTTGTCCCCTGCAGGAGACAAGAACGGGACCGAAATGCGTCTGAATCCGGCATGGGCCGGCGTTGTTGGCCTCCTGAGGGGACAAGAACGATTGACGCCCGCCGCCCCGCGGCGTCTGCCCCGCCATGTAACAACCTCGGGACGCCGCGCCCGGCGCGCGCCCGGGCCACGCTATGATGGGCCCACGAAAGACCGACGAAAGGACGCCCATGCTCACCAAGAGAGTCATTCCCTGCCTGGACGTGAAGGACGGGCGCGTGGTGAAGGGCGTCAACTTCGTCGGCCTGCGCGACGCGGGCGACCCCGTCGAGCTGGCCCGCCGCTACGATGCCGAGGGTGCCGACGAGGTGGTCTTCCTGGACATCACCGCAACCTCTGACGACCGTGCCACCAAGATCGACCTGGCCAGCCGCGCATCGGCCGAGCTGCGCATCCCCTACACAGTGGGCGGGGGCTTCCGCGACGTGGCCTCCTGCCGGGAGATGATCGCCGCCGGCGCGGACAAGGTCTCGCTCAACTCCGCCGCGGTCAAGGACCCGAGCCTCATCACCGCGGCCGCCACTGCCTTTGGCAGCCAGGCCGTCATCTGCGCGATTGACGCCAAGCGTGTGGGTGCGGCGGACAAGTGGGAGGTCTACCTTGCGGGCGGCCGCGTGGCCACGGGCATCGACGCCGTGGCCTGGGCGGAGGAGGCCGCGCGCCGCGGCGCCGGAGAGATCCTGCTCACGAGCATGGACCGCGACGGCACCAAGGACGGCTTCGACCTGGCGCTCACCCGCGCGGTGGCGCGTGCCGTGCCCATCCCGGTGATCGCGTCGGGCGGCGTGGGCACGCTCGAGCACTTCGCCGAGGGCATCATCGAGGGCGAGGCCGACGCGGTGCTGGCCGCGAGCGTCTTCCACTTCGGCACGTTCACGATCCGCCAGGTCAAGGAGTACATGGCCAGCCAGGGCATCCCGGTGCGGCTGGACTTCTAGTTTCGGCCGCGCGTTCTTCTCGCCCGCGCCTCTCCGGCACGTGCCCCTCCGCCGAGTAAGAGTTATTTGCGGGAAAGACCCCCAAATCGACGTCCTTTTCGCAAATAACTCTTACTCGGCGGGGGTCGGCGACCGATCGTCTTCACCCCCGCCGGGTATGACCACCTGGCAACTGGGATATGCTGACAGCAGCGATGTCCATGCCAGGCTGCGAGGAGGTGCCCAATGATTTATTCGCTTGAGGAGATCGCTGGGCTCCTTCGGCCGATCTTGGAGCGCTATCACGCGCGTGGCGCCTCTATTTTTGGCTCATACGCTCGAGGTGAGGCGTCCTCCGATTCAGATCTTGACGTCATCGTCCATGGGGGGCCAGATTTTCATCGGACGGACGTGTTCTCAATTGCAGAGGACCTGTTCGACGCGTCGGGGAAGCGCGTTGACGTATAGAACAAATGTACTGTTGATTTGGTACACTTGTTCTAGTTTGTTACCCTTCCAGAGTAGAATAGAAAGGGTATATTATGGGGAAGTGGGAGATCGACGTGGGACACATCCGGCAGTGGCTCGACGGGCAGGACGATCGGACCGTTGCCTATGTGTGGGCGGCGCTATCGGTGCTTTCTGATGAGGGACCAGCATTGGGAAGGCCGCTTGTCGACACCGTCGAGCACTCGAGGTTTCCCAACATGAAGGAACTACGTCCCGCATCGCCCGGAGGGAGTGAGATTCGCATCCTCTTTGCCTTTGACCCACGGCGCCAGGCAATCATGCTGCTCGCAGGTGACAAGTCGGCAGGTGAGGGCCGTCGGAGATGGGGAAGGTGGTACAAGTGGGCCATTCCGGAGGCCGATCGGCTCTATGCGGAGCACCTGGAAGGGTTGGGTGAGAAGTGATGGCGCTTTCATTTGAAGACTACGTTGCCAGCCGCGGCATCTCTTCTGATCTGAAGGAGGAGGCACTCCGGGCGACAGAGGAGAAAATCAAGACGTATAACCTCATGCAGGCACGGAAGAGCCGTGACGTGACGCAGGCAGAGCTCTCGCGGGACATGGGCGTGAGCCAGAAGCGCATCTCGGACATCGAGAACGGGCGGCTTGATCTGCTCAAGATCGATACCCTAAAGCGCTACATCGCCGCCTTGGGTGGAACCCTTGAGATCAGCGCGCATCTCCCCTCTGGGACGGTGCGGCTGCTCTAGGCGAGCGGCTCCGCCACGGGGCGGCCGTCGGTGTCCAGGCGCACCATGAGCGGGCGGGCCTGGGCCGGGTCCTCGTCGGGGAAGTCGGCGCGATGGTGCGCGCCGCGGCTCTCCGTGCGCGCGAGCATCGCGGTCACGAGCGCCCGCGCCGAGAGGGTGGCGTTGGCCAGGCGCAGGGACGCGGCCTGCGTGTTCTTCTCGTCCAGCTCGTCGAGCAGGCGGCCCATCGCCTCCAGGCCCTCCGCGGTGCGTCCCAGCAGGCAGTGCTTGTCCATCGCGCTCCGCAAGGCGAGAAGATCCTCCCGCTCCGGGATGTTGCGAGGAGACTGCCCCTTCGCAACGCCCGTGCTCTGCTGGGCGGCGGCGCGGCCGGCCGCCCGGCCAAAGACCAGGCCGTTTGCGCTCGAGAGGCCGCCGATGCGGTCGGCGCCGTGCATGCCGCCGGTTGCCTCGCCGCAGGCGAAGAGCCCGGGCACGCCGGTCGCGCCGGTCTCGTCCACGAGAATGCCGCCGTTGGAGGCGTGCGCGTACGGGGCAATGCGCAGGCCCGCGTCCGGCCGTCGCCCGAACGCTCCCTCGAACCAGTCGAAGTACGTCTGCATGAACTCCGGCAGCTTCTCCGGCAGGTCGTAGGTCACGGCCGCCCCGCGCGCCCCGGCCGCCGCGATAGCAAAGTCCACCGCGCGGTCGGGCAGGCTCGCCGTGAAGGGACCGTGTCCGCCGCGCTCGTCGAGCAGCTCGGCGGCGTCCGGAGCGTCGAGGCCCTCCACCCGCGCGTAGCGGAAGGTCCGCTCGTTGAAGACCACGTCCCGCACCGGCTCCACCAGCCCGGGCATGATCTGGATGAATTCCACGTTGATGAGGCGCGCCCCATGGCGCAGCGCCACCGCGGCGGCGGTGCCGAGGACGTCGGGCATCGTCAGCGTGCGCGAGAAGAGCCCGCCGAAGCCGCCCGTCGCTAGCACGACGGAGCCGGCAGCCACGTAAGCGGGGCAGTCACCCCGGGCGAAGAGGGCGCCGCAGACGCGCCCGTCCTGCTCCACGAGGTCGAGCAGCTCGTGGCGGGGGAACGTCGTCACGCCGGCCCGCCGAAGGGCCGCCTCGGTCGCGGTGCGGTACGAGGCCCGCTCCAGGCCGTGCCAGCCGCGGCACTTCCGGTCGAAGCAGGGGATGAAGTCGCGCTCCTCGGGCCGCGCGGCGCCGCGAAGCTCCACGCCGCGCTCCTCGAGCCGCGCCACCGCCGGCGCGACGCCGCGGACGAGCGCGCGAACGAGCCCGGGCAGCGCCATCCCGCGACCCACCTCGAGGATCGTCTCGACGAAGTCCTCCTCGTCCTTCTCGCTCGCCGGTCCCACCAGGCCCAGCCCCCACGTCCCCGGGAAGAAGCTCGACCCGGAGAACGTCTCGCCCGCGCTCGCCAGCGCCACGCGCGCGCCGGACTCCGCCGCGGCCAGGGCGGCCTCGCACCCCGCGATCCCGGCTCCCACCACGAGCACGTCGAACACTTCGTTTCCGTCGTAGCGCGCCATGGCGACCTCCCTGCGGCCGTGTAGTAAAGTGATGGGGCGAAGCCAGGACCGAGGAGGTCGCATGCCCCAGCGGGAAGTCCAGTATACCTACGCCGGCGAGGCGCTCGAGCCCGTGACGCCCGCCGCCGCCAACGTGCGCTTCGACGAGCGGGGCCTGGTGCCCGCCGTCGTGCAGCAGGCCGGCACCGGCGAGGTGCTCATGGTCGCGTGGATGAGCGAGGAGTCGCTCGCCCTCACCCTGAAGACCGGCACCACCTGGTTCTGGAGCCGCAGCCGCCAGGAGCTCTGGAACAAGGGCGCCACCAGCGGCAACATGCAGCAGGTGCGCCGCGTGCTCGTGGACTGCGACGCCGACACGCTGCTCGTGGAGGTGGACTCCCCGGGCCCGGCGTGCCACACGGGGCATCGCAGCTGCTTCTACCGTGAGCTGGCGTGACATTTTAACCTGTCCTAATTGTCACGCGCCGGCTTGTCCAAATCGTCACATCCCGGGAAGGGGAGACCCATGGGGGAGAGAACCGCAAACGTGCAGGACGGCAACATCGGCGAGACGCTCGCCGGGCTCGCCGCCGTCATCCGCGGCCGCCGCGACGCGTCGCCCGAGGCGTCCTACACCGCGCGCCTGCTGCAGGGCCCCGAGGACACGCTGCTCAAGAAGGTGACCGAGGAGGCCACCGAGGTCGCCCTCGCCTGCAAGGACGACGACCACGACCACATCCGCTACGAGGCCGCCGACCTCGTCTATCATCTTCTCGTCACGCTCGAGCGCTATGGTGTGACCATAGACGAGCTCGCCGGCGAGCTCGACGCACGCCACCGCTAGAACGCTAGACCGCCAGAACGCAGATAGGAACAACATGGCCTCAAGACCGGAGCACGTCACCGAGAAGGACCTCGCCACGTCCCTGCAACCCGTCATCCTGGGCGCGGACTACTCAGCCTACGCCTACGTCCGCGCCTTCCGCGAGGCCTACGGCGCGCGCTCGATCATCTACGGGAGCTCCGACGTTAAGTCCATCTCGCGCACGCGCTTCGCGGAGTACCGCGTCGTCGAGGGCTTCGACGAGCCCGAGGTCCTTCTGTCCACGCTCGCCGCGCTCGGCGAGGAGCTCTGCGCCGCCGGCCGCGTGCCGTTCCTCGTGACCTGCGGCGACTTCTACGCGCGCATCGTCTCCCAGCACAAGTCCGAGCTCGAGCGCTGGTTCTACACGCCGGTCGTTGACTTTGACGTGCTGGACTTTGTCACGCAGAAGGAGAACTTCTACCGCGTGTGCGAGGAGGTGGGCGTGCCCTACCCCAAGACGCGCTTCCTCGACTGCTCCGACCCCTCCGCCCGGGCGGACGACGCCGGCTTCACCTACCCGCTCGTTGCCAAGCCGTCCAACTCCGCCGCCTACCACTACGCGGAGTTCCCCGGCAAGAAGAAGATCTTCATCGTCGAGACGCCCGACGAGCTGCACCGCATCTTTGACGAGCTCAAGCGCTCCTGCTACGACGAGAGCCTCATCATCCAGGAGTTCGTCCCCGGCGGCGACTCCCACATGTACGCCATCTACCTCTACGCGGACACCAACTCTGACGTGGTCTTCTCCGTCTGCGGCCACGTGGGCCTGGAGGACCACCACCCCGGCGCCATCGGTAACGCCGTGGCCATCGTCCCGGAGCCCAACGCCGCGGTCGAGGCCGCGGCGGCCCGCTTCGTCAAGCGCGTGGGCTACCACGGCATGGGCACCTTCGACGCCAAGTGGGACGCGCGCACCGGCGAGTTCAAGTTCCTCGAGATGAACGCCCGCCCCGGGCGCAGCTCCTGGTTCGTTCTTCTCGCCGGCATCAACTTCGCCCGCATCCAGGTGGAAGACGTCGTCCTCGGGCGCGCGCCCGCGCCGGTGACGCCTCGCGACGACTGGGCCTACGTGGCCGTCCCGCGCAAGGTCATCGAGCGCTGCATGCCCGCCGGGCCCCTGCGCGACCGCATCCTGGCGTCGTATCGCAACAAGACCGCGAGCTTCGCGCTGGACTGGCGCGGCGGACACGACTCCCTCGAGCAGCGCCTCTGGGCCTACATCAACTACTTCCACCAGGTGCAGAAGTTCGAGAAGTACCTGCCTGACGGGGACGCCTCGTGAGCGAGGCCCCGGACAGCCCCGCGGGCGACGGCCGCGTGGAGCCCTCCCTTGCCGAGCAGGTCGCGCGGGTCCCCACCGACCCGGGCTGCTACCTCTGGAAGGACGCCAAGGGCGAGGTCGTCTACGTCGGCAAGGCCAAGAACCTGCGCGCCCGCATGCGCCAGTACGTGACGCTGCAGGACGAGCGCGAGAAGATCCCGCTCATGATGCAGGTGGTCAGGTCCTTCGACTACGTGGTGGTGGGCTCCGAGCACGAGGCGCTCGTCCTGGAGCGCAACCTCATCGCGCAGTACCACCCCTACTTCAACGTGGACTACAAGGACGACAAGTCCTACCCGTTCATCGCCATCACCGAGTCCGACGTCTTCCCCGCGATCAAGTACACGCGCGAGAGGCACCGCAAGGGCACGCGCTACTTTGGTCCCTACACCGACGCCCGCGCCGCCCGCGAGACCATCGACACCCTGCGCAAGGTCGTTCCCATATGCCTGGCCACCTGCGCGGAGTGGAAGCGCGCCAAGCGCCTGCTCGAGAAGGACCCGGACCAGGCGTCCGTCGCCAACATGATGCTGGCCGAGAAGTGCCGCCCGTGCTTCGACTACCACGTGGGGCGCGGGCCGGGCGTCTGCGCCGGCATGATCGACACCGTGGAGTACGCGCGCCACGTGAGCCAGGTCGAGCGCTTTCTGCGCGGCAACCGCTCCGAGATAGTGGGGGAGCTCACCGACCAGATGCGCGCCGCCGCGGCGGACCTCGACTTCGAGCGCGCGGGCCGCATCAAGGCGCGCCTCGACAACCTCGATGCGCTCGACGACCGCCAGCAGGTGGTCTTCTCGTCGAGCGTGAGCCTCGACCTGGTGGGCTTCTACCGCGAGGAGACCATCAGCTGCGCCTGCGTCTTCGTGGTGCGCGAGGGCCGCACGGTCCGCTCGGCGGAGTTCATCCTCGACAAGGGCCTCGACGTGGGCGAGGAGGAGCTCGTGGCGGGCTTCGTCAAGCGCTACTACGACGAGACGGCCGACGTCCCCTCAGAGGTCGACCTGCCCTGCGAGCTGGCCGACGCCGAGCTCATCGCCGGGTGGCTCGCCGAGAAGGGCGGGCGGAGCTGCCGCCTGAGGCGCCCGCAGCGCGGCGAGAAGCGCCGCCTGCTCGACATGGCCTGCGAGAACGCGCGGCACGCCCTGATGCGCTACATGGTGCGCACGGGCTACGCCGACGAGCGCACCAACAAGGCGCTGCTGCAGCTGGAGAGCGCGCTCGCCCTCGACGCGCCGCCGATGCGGATCGAGTGCTTCGACATCTCCACGCTGCACGGGCACTTCACCGTGGCGTCGATGGTGGTCTTCACCAACGGCCGGCCGGACAAGTCCCAGTACCGCCGGTTCAAGATTCAGACCCCGCTGACCGAGGCCAACGACTTCGTCTCCATGCAGGAGGTCCTGGGCCGGCGCTACTCCCCGGAGCGCATGGCCGACGAGCGCTTTGGCTCGCGCCCCGACCTGCTCGTGGTCGACGGCGGCAAGCCCCAGCTCACCGCCGCGATGGCGCAGCTGGAGAGCCTGGGGCTGGACATCCCGGTCTGCGGCCTCGCCAAGTCGGACGAGGAGATCTTCGTGCCCTGGGACGAGACCCCGGTGGTCCTGCCGAGCGGCTCGCCCTCGCTCTATCTGATCAAGCAGGTGCGCGACGAGTCCCACCGCTTCGCCATCACCTTCCACCGCGAGCTGCGCGACAAGGCGATGACCACGTCGGTCCTCGACGACGTGCCCGGCGTGGGCCCCAAGCGCAAGCGCGCCCTCATGCGCCGCTTTGGCTCGCTCAAGAGGATGCGCGCCGCGAGCGAGGAGGAGATCGCCGCGACCAAGGGCATACCAGCTGAGGTGGCGCACGCCGTCTATCAGGCCCTTCAGGAGCTGTCTTAATACCACTTCCTGAAAATCAGGCGAGAAGAACATCTGAGAACGATTTCATATACGGTCAAACAACTGGCCGTATATGAATGGATGGCCTGTATTGCAAAGGGAAAAGAGAATATAACCACCATACCAGATTTACAGGTTGATTACATATGCCCAACCGTTTGGGGGCATTAATCCGTCCGTTAGTCGGTTCTATGAGTGATGTGCCCGGGGCCTTTCGTAAAGTAAGCACATTAGGGACGGTCGCCGTCACAGGTGCGGCCGCAGGAGGAGAAAAGGAAGAGACTATGAAGAAGCTCATGAACAGCGCCGTGTCTCGTCGTGCGTTCCTTGGTGGGACCGCCGCGGCGTCCGCGCTCGCGCTCGCTGCGTGCAACAACAGCAGCGACACGCCCGCCGACACCACCGGCGACGAGGGCGGCGAGACCACCTCTGGCGGCGGCACCATCACCGCCGGCTCCGCCTACGCTCCGTCCGAGTACAACCCGACGAAGACCTCCTCGGCCTTCTGCCTGGGCTCCAACTGGCACGTCCTCGAGGGCCTCTACGGCACCGACCCGCACGACTACTCCACCTTCCCCGAGCTCGCCACCGGCGACCCGGAGCAGGTCGACGAGACCACCTTCACCGTCACCCTCCGCGAGGGCGCCGCGTTCTCCAACGGCGACGCCGTGACCGCCGCCGACGTCGTCGAGGCCTTCGACCGCACCAAGGCCGACGCCACCTACGGCGCGTTCCTCGCCCCGATCGACTCCCTCGAGGCCACCGACGACACCACCGTCACCGTGAAGACCGCCATCGCCAACTTCTCGCTCCTCAAGGAGCGCCTGGCGCTCGTCCGCGTCTTCCCCGCGGGCACCTCTGACGACGAGCTCTCCCAGCAGCCCGTCGGCTCCGGCCCCTGGATGTACGACGCCATCACGGACAACACCGTCGACCTCGTCCCCAACCCCAACTACAACGGCTCCTTCCCGGCCGAGGACGCCGGCCTGCACTACGACATCCTCGTCGACGCCACCGCCCGCATGACCGCCCAGCAGCAGGGCACCACGCTCGTCATGGAGTCCGTCACCGCTGACGCCATCGAGCTCATCGAGTCCGCCGGCTGCAAGGTTGACCAGGTCCAGGGCTTCGGCACCCGCTTCATCATGTTCAACACCACCAAGGCGCCGTGGGACAACAAGGTCGCCCGCCAGGCCGTGATGTACGCGATCAACACCGACCGGATGATCGACAACATCTTCAACGGCCTCGCCGCCACCGCGTCCTCCTACATCCCCAAGGACTTCCCCAACTTCCAGGAGGCCGCGACGGTCTACACCTACGACCAGGAGAAGGCCAAGAGCCTGCTCGACGAGGCCGGCGTGACCCCGGGCGCCCTCAAGATCCGCTGCACGGACAACACCCAGGCCTCCGGCATGGCCACCTCGGCCAAGCAGGACCTCGACGCCCTCGGCTTCAACTGCGAGATCGCCGAGGAGACCTCCGCTGCCACCTACGCGGCCATCGACGGCGGCACGGACGACTTCGACATCCTGATCGCCCCTGGCGACCCGTCCTGCTGGGGCGCCGACCCCGACCTGCTCCTCAACTGGTGGTACGGCGACAACGTCTGGCAGCAGACCCGCACCGGCTGGGGCAGCTCCGACGAGTTCAAGCAGATCCGCGAGCTCATGACCGCCGCCCTCGGCCAGTCCGGCGACGAGCAGCAGGCCACCTGGAAGCAGGTCTACGACCTCATCGCTGACAACGCGGTCCTCTACCCGCTGATCCACGTCCAGACCGTGACCGCCTCCTGGGCGGACGCCGCCGCCTCCCCGACCAAGACCGCCATCGAGGGCTTCGCGGGCATCGGCACCACGGGCATGAACTTCATCGGCTGCAAGACGGTCTCCGCGTAGCCTCTAGCGACGTTTCCGTTCCCCACTGAAAGGCTGGGGATCAACAAGGACGTTCGAGGGGCCCGGGCACAGCTTCGCTCGGGCCCCTCTCTGTACTGCAGGCATTGAGAGAGGAGAGGGTATGAACAACCTTCTGCGCCTCGTCGGCCGGCGCATCATCGCGCTGCCGATCATGGCCCTGGGCGTCACCCTGCTCGTGTTCTTCCTCATGTCCTTCACCGACCCCTCCATCCCCGCGCGCACCGTCCTGGGCGAGGGCGCGTCGCCGGAGGCCGTCGCTGAGTACATGGACGAGCACGGCATGAACGACCCGTGGCCGGTCCGTTACGTCGACTACATCGGCGGCCTCGTCCAGGGAGACCTGGGCACCTACGGCAGCCGCCAGACCCCCGTCGCCACCGCCATCGCGTCGGCCCTGCCGATCACGATGCAGCTCACGTTCTTCGGCCTTTTGATCGCCGCGGTCTTCTCGTTCACGCTCGGCGTCATATCGGCGCTCTACCGTGACAAGTGGCCCGACCAGATCATACGAGTGATATCCATCGCAGGAATCGCGACGCCGTCCTTCTGGCTGGCGGTCCTGCTCATCCTTCTGGTGACCATGGCCGGGCTCACGCGCGTCTTCCCGTCCTCCGGCGCGCTCCCGGACATCTTCGCCAACCCCGGCGGCTACTTCGGCCGCATGATCATGCCCGCCATCGCCCTGGCCTTCCCGGTCATCGGCCAGATGACGCGTATCGTGCGTACCGCCATGGTCGAGGAGCTCGACAAGGACTACGTGCAGACGGCTCGCGGCTCGGGCATCCCCGAGAACGTCGTCATCGCCAAGAACGTCCTGCGCAACGCCCTCATCACGCCCGTCACCACCCTCGGCCTCAAGATCGGCTACCTCATGGGCGGCGCGGTCGTCATCGAGGTCATCTTCGCCCTCCCGGGCATGGGCACCCTCATCCAGCAGGGCATCACCGGCGGCGAGATCATGCTCGTCCAGGGCGTCGTCGTGGTCGTGGCTCTGGCCTTCGTCATCATCAACATCGTGGTTGACATGCTCTACCTGCTGATCAACCCGCGCATTAGGACGGTGTAGGCCCCATGACTAAGATCAGAGAGAACAAGACCGCCCAGCTCGAGAAGGCCGCGTCCAAGGGCGCCAAGTTCCACGGCATCAAGAACATGAGCGTCCCGAGCAAGATTTCGCTCGTCCTTCTCGTCCTGGTGGCGCTCTCCGCCATCCTGGCCCCGGTCATCGCCCCGCACGACCCGCTCGAGATCACCAAGGCCTACCAGCCGCCCGACGGGACCTACCTCTTCGGCACGGACAACGCCGGCCGCGACATCCTCTCCCGCATGCTCTACGGCGGCCAGTACTCGCTCGTGATCGGCTTCGGCGCCACCGCGTTCGCGCTCGTCCTCGGCTCCATCATCGGCGCCGTCGCGGCCGTCGCGCGCAAGGCCGTCTCCGAGGTCATCATGCGCGTCCTCGACGTCATCATGTCCATCCCGGGCATCGCCCTCGCGGCCATCCTGGTCCTCATCCTGGGCAACTCCGTCCCGGCCATCATCTTCTCGATCGGCTTCATGTACACGCCGCAGATCGCGCGCATCGTCCGCGCCAACGTGGTGTCCGAGTACGGCGAGGACTACGTCCGCGCGGTCATCGTCTCCGGCGCCCGCGCCCCGTGGATCCTCATGAAGCACGTCCTGCGCAACTGCATCGCGCCGATCATGGTCTTCACGGTCACCCTCGTCGCCGACGCCATCATCTTCGAGGCGTCCCTGACCTTCATCGGCGCCGGCATCGCCGAGCCCACGCCCACGTGGGGCAACATCCTGTCCTCCGCGCGCGACGGCGTCCTTCTTGGCCGCTGGTGGCAGGCGCTGTTCCCGGGCATCGCGATCATGGTCACCTGCCTCGCCCTCAACATCCTGTCCGAGGGCCTGACCGACGCCATGGCCGCCGCCCCGTCCGCCCCCGTCTCCAACGAGAACGCCGACAGCCGCCGCGAGGCCGATCTCCTCGTCGCCGACCCCGTCCGCGCCTACAAGGAGCAGGCTGCCTCCCTGTCCCGCCGTCTCGGCGCCCTGCGCGAGGTCGAGCTCGCCCGCACCGACCGTCGCGTGCCCGACTACTCCGTCGAGCCGATCCTCCAGGTCAAGAACCTCTCGATCGGCTTCCCGCGCCACGGCGACGTCCACGTGGTCGACAACGTCTCCTTCGACGTCCGTCCCGGCCAGTGCATGGCGCTCGTCGGCGAGTCCGGCTGCGGCAAGTCCATCACCACCAAGACCATCATGAACCTGCTGCCCGACAGCGCCCGCATCGAGGGCCAGATCCTCTACAAGGGCCAGGACCTCCTCAAGCTCTCCAAGGAGGAGCACCGCAAGCTGCTGGGCCACGAGCTCGCGATGGTCTACCAGGACTCCCTGTCCTCGCTGAACCCGTCCATGCTCATCTCGGCTCAGATGAAGCAGCTCACGAGCCGCGGCGGCACCCGTAGCGCCGAGGAGCTCCTCGAGCTCGTCGGCCTCGACCCCAAGCGCACGCTCGAGTCCTACCCGCACGAGCTCTCCGGCGGCCAGTGCCAGCGCGTCATCATCGCCATGGCGCTCACGCGCAACCCGTCGCTGGTGATCTGCGACGAGCCCACCACGGCCCTTGACGTGACGGTCCAGAAGCAGGTCATCAAGCTCCTGAACGACCTTCAGAAGCAGCTCGGCTTTGCCATGATCTTCGTGTCCCACGACCTGGCGCTCGTCGCCGAGGTCGCCTCCGAGATCACCGTCATGTACGCCGGCCAGGTCATCGAGTCCGCCCCCACCAAGGAGCTGCTCACCAACCCGATCCACGAGTACACGCAGGGCCTGCTCGGCGCCGTCCTCTCCATCGAGGCGCACGACGGCAGCCGTCTGCACCAGGTCCCCGGCTCCGTCCCGAGCCCCGCGGACTTCCCCAAGGGCGACCGCTTCGCCCCGCGCTCGAGCCACCCGACGGTGGGACTCGACGTCCATCCCATCCTCAAGCCCGTTCCCGGCGCCGAGCACCACCTCGTCTCGGAGATCCCCGACGAGGAGCTCGCCAAGAACGGTCTCGTTTCCCGTCTGGAGGTGAGGTAGATGGCGGAGAAGAACACCGAGCAGACGCCCATCATCTTCCTGGACAACATCTCGGTCACGTTCAAGTCCCGCACGGGCTCGCTGTTCCACCCCAACCTCGTGCACGCCGTCAACGGCCTGACGCTCAAGCTCATGCCCGGCGAGACGATCGGCATCGTCGGCGAGTCCGGCTGCGGCAAGTCCACCACCGCCAACGTCATGTGCGGCCTGCAGTCGCCGACCGACGGCCACGTCTACTTCAAGGGCGACGACGTCACCAAGCGCACCGCCGAGCTCCGCAAGAAGATCGGCCGCGTGGTCTCCGTCGTGTTCCAGAACCCGGCCACGGCCCTGAACCCGCGCATGTCCGTGCACGACCAGCTGCTCGACCCGCTGATCGTCCATAAGGTCGGCTCCGAGGACGAGCGCGAGGCCCGCGTCAACGAGCTTCTGGGCATCGTCGGCCTGCCGTCCTCTGCGATGTACGCCCTGCCCGGCCAGCTCTCCGGCGGCCAGCGCCAGCGCGTCGCCATCGCGCGTGCCCTGTCGCTGCAGCCCGACGTCATCATCGCCGACGAGCCCACGTCGGCCCTCGACGTCTCCGTCCGCGCGCAGATCCTGAACCTGCTCACGGACCTCAAGAAGGAGCTCGGCCTCGCCATGGTCTTCATCAGCCACGACATCCAGACGGAGCGCTACATCTCCGACCGCATCGTCGTCATGAACCACGGCCAGATCATGGAGCAGGGCCCCGCGAAGCAGATCTTCGAGGACCCGCAGGACGCCTACACCAAGACGCTCCTCGGCGCGGCCCCGTCGCTGCTCCACCCCAACCTGGGCAAGTAGGCACCACCGCTTCACCTCGGGCGCGCCTCCGGGCGCGCCCGCTTTGCAAATCGGCCGGCGGCATGTCCTTCTCGCCTCCCGTGCCGTAGCATCTGAGTGCTCCATCCAAGGTCTGCGACGAACTCCCGTCGCACACGAGAAAGGATCAGCATGGCAGACTTCAAGATCAGAGGCGTCGTCCCGCCCGTCGTCGTCCCCGACACGCCCGACCACGAGCTCGACGTCCCGTCCTTCGAGCGCCTCATCAACTACATGATCGACGCCGGCGTCGACGGCCTGTTCTTCCTCGGCTCCTCCGGCGAGGTAGTCTTCTCCACCGACGAGCGCCGCCGCCAGATCATCACCGAGGCCATCCGCATCGTCGACCACCGCGTGCCCGTCCTGGTGGGCATCATCGACACCGAGACCGAGCGCGTGCTCGAGCACGGCAAGGTCGCCCAGGAGCTCGGCGCCGACGCCCTCGTGGCCACCGCGCCCTTCTACGCCCTCGGCGGCATGACCGAGGTCGAGGAGCACTTCCGCATCCTGCACGAGGAGCTCGACCTCCCGATCTTTGCCTACGACATCCCGGTCTGCGTCCACACCAAGCTCCCGTGGCCGCTGCTCGTGAAGCTCGGCAAGGAGGGCGTGCTCGCCGGCGTCAAGGACTCCTCCGGCGACGATATCTCCTTCCGCTACCTCTGCCAGGAGAACGAGAAGGCGGGACATCCGCTGAGCCTGCTCACCGGCCACGAGATCGTGGTCGACGGCGCGTACCTCTCCGGCGCCGACGGCTCGGTCCCGGGCCTCGCCAACGTGGAGCCCGGCGGCTACGTCCGCATGTGGAAGGCCGCCGAGGCCGGCGACTGGGCCACGGTCAAGAAGGAGCAGGACCGCCTCAACGAGATCAGCCACATCTTCGACGTCACGTCCGGCGTGCAGGGCTACGCGGGCGGCGTGGGCGCCTTCAAGACCGCCCTCATGCTGCTCGGCATCTTCGACTCCAACACCATGCCGCGCCCGGTCAAGGCCCTCGAGGGCGCCAACGTCGAGGCCATCAAGAAGGTCCTCGTCGACAACGGGCTTCTCTAGGGAGGTTCCCATGGCTGAGACCCAGACCATCGTCGCCGTCGACATCGGCGGCACCAAGATCGCGTGCGGGCTGGTGACCCTCGGCGGTGACGCCCCCGTCATCGAGAGGGTCCAGAAGGTCCCCACCGAGGCCATGGAGGGCGGCGCGCACGTGCTCGCCACCGTGCTTTCGCAGGTCAAGGCCGCCATTGAGCGCGCGGACGAGAAGCCCGTCGGCGTGGGCATCTCCTCTGCCGGCGTGGTCAACCCAAGAAACGGCGACATCACCTTCGCCAACGAGCTCATGCCCGGCTGGGGCGGCACCCACCTGGGCGCCGAGGTCACCGCGGCCACGGGCCTGCCCTGCCGCGTCCTCAACGACGTCCACGCCCACGCCCTCGGCGAGGCGCGCTGGGGCGGCGGCCGCGGGGCGAAGAGCTGCCTGGTCGCCGCGGTGGGCACCGGCATCGGCGGAGCCTTCGTCGAGCACGGCAAGATCATGCTCGGCGCGCACGACGAGGCCGGCCACATCGGCCACGTCTGCTGCCCGGCCGCCGCGGGCGTGCCGTGCTCCTGCGGCGCGACCGGTCACCTCGAGCCCATCGCCGCCGGCCCCGGCATCATCCGCGAGTACGTGCGCCTGGGCGGCGACGAGACGCAGCCCGACGGCACGCCGATGGACGGCGCCGAGATCGACCGCCGCGCCGCCGCCGGCGACGAGGCCGCCAAGGCCGCCGAGGCCCGCGCGGGCCGCGCCCTGGGCGAGGTCCTGGGCAGCATGTGCAACATGCTCGACCCGGACGTCGTGATCCTCTCCGGCTCCGTGGCCCAGTGCGGCCCCGACTGGTCCGACGCCATGGCCGAGGCCTTCAAGGGCCAGGCCATGCCGCCCGTGGCCACCACGCCCATCGTGGGCGGCGAGCTCGGCGGGGACGCGCCGCTCATCGGCGCCGCCGAGAACTTCGTGAAGTCCGGCTACGCGGAGGTATCCGACTAGGCCGTTCTTCTCGTCACTCCTGGCCGGCGGGGTTTTGGCGCCCCGCCGGCTCCTCATGAGAAAGGGGGAGTCATGCCCATCAGTCCGCTCGTCCAGTCCCTCAAGGGCAAGCTCATCGTCTCCGTCCAGGCCTATCCCGGCGAGCCGCTGCGCCACCCCGAGACCATGGCCCAGATGGCCCGCGCCTGCGAGCTCGGCGCCGCCGCCGCCATCCGCTGCCAGGGCCTCTCCGACATCGCCGCCATCAAGGGCCGCGTGGACATCCCCGTCATCGGCCTGTGGAAGGAGGGCCACGAGGGCGTCTACATTACCCCGACCCTGCGCCACGCGATGGCCTGCGTCCACGCCGGCGCCGACGTGGTGGCCCTCGACGCCACCGACCGCCCGCGCCCGGACGGCCGCACCTTCGCGGAGACCGTCAAGGCCATCCGCGAGCAGTCCGACGTGCTCATCATGGCCGACTGCATGACGATCGACGACATCCGCAACGCCGTGGCGTGCGGGTGCGACCTCGTCTCCACCACGCTCTCCCACAACAAGGCCGCCATCGACACCACGATGGACGACGGCCCCGACGTGCCGCTGCTCAAGCAGGCCACCTCGGAGTTCCCCGACTACCCGATCATCTGCGAGGGCCACGTCCACACGCCCGCCGACGGCAAGACCGCCATCGACGCCGGCGCCTGGGCCGTGGTCGTGGGCACGGGCATCACGCACCCCACCTCCCTCACCAAGTGGTTCAAGGCCGCGATCGAGGAGTAGGGGAGTCCTTCTCGCCAGCGCGTGACCGGTTTGTGCCGGTTCCGGACGGTTTTCAGTCTCAGACCGTCCGGAACCGGCGCGTTTTCTTTGGGTCGAGAATAACGGGCCGGCTGCGGTCACTTTCCCGGCCCAGAACGACCAGAGCTGGCCCGCTATCTCGGCGTGGGGATAACGGGCCGGCTGCGGTCACTTTCCCGGCCCGGAACGACCGGAACTGGCCCGTTATTCGACGGGACGACATAGACGTGATTTCGAATGCGCGAAACTGCGCAAAACTGCGCAGAAGTGACCGTTTAGACGTGAAATAGCGCCGTTCACCGGTAGACTGCGCAAAGATGCGCAAAACTGACTGAAACTGCGCGAAAATGAAAACAGCAAGAAGCCCCACAAGGGAGGGAACCCATGTCAGGCACCGAGAAGAACGCCCCGCTCGACTCCGCCGCCGCGGCAGCCGCCGCCTTCGAGGCCATCGAGAGCCGTCCGTTCCCCGATGACGTCTTCACCGCGCCGCAGCTCCGCTGGGCGGTCATCGGCTGCGGCGTCATCGCCAACCAGATGGCCACCTCGCTCGCGCTCGCGGGCCGCCGCCTGCACGGCATTGCCAACCGCACCCGCGAGAAGGCCGTCGCCTTTGCCGAGAAGTACCACGTCGAGAAGGTCTACGACTCCTTCGAGGAGCTCTACGCCGACCCCGAGGTCGACGCCGTCTACATCACCACCCCGCACAACACGCACATCACCTACCTGCGCTCCGCGCTCGCCGCGGGCAAGCACGTGCTCTGCGAGAAGTCCATCACCCTCAACTCCGAGGAGCTCGACGAGGCCCGCGCCATCGCGGCGGCCAACGGCGTCGTGCTCATGGACGCCACCACGATCCTGCACATGCCGCTCTACCGGGAGCTTCGCCGCCGCGCGGACGCGGGCGAGTTCGGCCGCATGAACCTCGCGCAGGTCAACTTTGGCTCCTACAAGGAGTACGGCGACCTCACCAACCGCTTCTACAACATCAACCTCGCCGGCGGCGCGATGCTCGACATCGGCGTCTACGCGCTCAGCATCATGCGCCTGTTCATGGAGAGCCAGCCTGCCGAGGTGCTCTCGCTCGGCAACCTCTGCGAGACGGGCGTGGACGTGGCGGGCGGCATCGTCTGCCGGAACGACCAGGGCCAGATCGGCGTGGTCTCGCTCACGCTCCACTCCAAGCAGCCCAAGCGCGCCGTGCTCAGCTTCGACAGGTGCTACGTCGAGATCATGGAGTACCCGCGCGCCGACACCGCCCAGATCGTGTGGACCGCCGACGGCCGCCGCGAGACCGTGTCCGCCGGCGTGGAGGGCTACGCGCTCTGCTACGAGATGGCCGACCTCGAGCGTGCCGTCGCCGGCGACGCCCAGGCCGCGGGCCTCATCGACACGGCCGCCGACGTCATGCGCCTCATGACCGACGTGCGCCGCTCCTGGGGCGTCACCTACCCCGAGGAGGCGTAGCCCATGCTGACCGCAGAGCGCCACGTGCGCATCGTCGAGATGGTCGCGCGGCAGGGAACCGTCACCGTGCCGGAGCTCGCCTCCGCGCTCGACATCTCCGAGTCCACCATCCGCCGCGACCTCGACAAGCTCGACCAGGCCCACCGCCTGGTGAAGGTCCACGGCGGTGCCACCACCCTCGAGTCCGCGCATCTCACGCGCGACCTTACGCTCGAGGAGCGTCACGGCTTGCACGCCGAGGAGAAGCGCGCCATCTGCGGCTACGCCGCCACGCTCGTGGGCCCCGACGACCTCGTCTACCTGGACGCCGGCTCCACAGTGGAGGAGCTCATCAACCATCTTGCCGAGCGCGGCGCACGCTACGTCACCGACTCGGTCTCGCACGCCATGAAGCTCGCCGCGCGAGGCTTTCACGTCACGGTGCTCGGCGGCGAGCTCAAGAGCGCCACGGAGTCCCTCGTGGGGCCGGACACCATCGCCGCGATCTCGCGCTACCACTTCACGATCGGCTTCTGGGGCGTGAACGGCATCACCCCCGAGAACGGCCTCACCTCGCCGGAGAGCAACGAGGCGCTGATCAAGCAGCTAACGATGGAGCACACGGCGCGCCGCTACGTGCTCGCGGACGCCACCAAGTTCGACAACACGAGCCTGGTGAGATTTGGCGCCTTCGACTCCGCCACGATCGTCACCTGCGGGGACGTCCCCGAGAAATACAAGGCATACAACAACGTCGTGGAGGTGGCCCGATGATCTGCACCGTAACGTTCAACCCGTCGCTCGACTACATCGTCCGCGTGGACGACATGCGCCTGGGCGCCATCAACCGCACCGCCTACGAGCAGATGCTCCCGGGTGGCAAGGGCGTGAACGTCTCCATCGTGCTCGGCAACCTCGGGCACAAGAGCCGCGCTCTCGGCTTTGTCGCCGGCTTCACGGGCGACGAGCTGTGCCGCCTCTGCGCGGAGGCCGGCGTCGAGGCCGACTTCATCCGCGTGGCCGAGGGCATGACGCGCATCAACGTCAAGGTCAAGTCCGCCGAGGAGACCGAGCTCAACGGCATGGGGCCAAAGATCGCCGAGAAGGACGTCGAGGTTCTTCTCGCCAAGCTGGACGCGCTGGGCGAGGGCGACACGCTCGTCATCTCGGGCTCCGTGCCGGCGACGCTGCCTCACGACATGTACGAGCGCATCATGGCCCGCCTCGAGGGCCGCGGCGTCTGCATCGTCGTGGATGCCGAGAAGGACCTGCTCACGCGCGTCCTGCGGTACCGCCCCTTCCTCGTGAAGCCCAACAACCACGAGCTCGGGGACATCTTTGGGGTCACGCTGCGCACGCGCGACGAGGTGGTGCCGTACGCCAAGAGGCTCCAGGAGCTGGGCGCCGCCAACGTTTTGGTCTCCATGGCGGGGGAGGGCGGCGTGCTCGTGGACGAGACGTGCGCCGTGCACCAGAGCCCGGCCGCCAAGGGCACCGTGGTCAACTCCGTGGGCGCGGGCGACTCCTCCGTCGCCGGCTTCCTCGCGGGCCTCATAGAGACCGGCAGCTACGAGGACGCCTTCCGCATGGCTCTCGCGGCCGGCTCTGCCAGCGCGTTCTCCGACCATCTGGCCACGAGGCCCGAGGTCGAGGCGCTGCTCGCTAGGTCGTAGCCGCCCGCCTGCCGTATACTGGCGAGAGGGACGTCGAGGGGAGAGACCATGCCAGACGCGAGCCAGCGGATGCGAGCGGCCGAGAGCGCGGCGCGCGTGCCGGACGTCGTGGTGATCACGGGAATGTCCGGCTCGGGGCGCACCCAGGCGCTGCACGTCTTCGAGGACATGGGCTACTTCTGCATCGACAACCTGCCGCCGCGCCTGCTGCTGCAGCTCGCCGAGCTCGTGGGCATCAACTCGGGCGTGGGGCGCCACCTCGCCGTGACCTGCGACCTGCGCTCCCAGGGACTCTTCGACGAGTTTGCCGACTCGATCAAGCAGCTGCGCGAGCACGAGCTCACGGTCAGCGTGGTCTACCTCGACACCACCGACGACGTCCTCATGCGCCGCTACGACGAGAACCGCCGCCGCCACCCGCTCGCCGCGCCGGGGGAGGGCATCGCCTCCGCCATCGCCCGCGAGCGGCGGCAGCTCACGGCCGTCCGCGACGCCGCCGACCTCGTCATCGACACGAGCCACCTGCGCACGAGCGCGCTGCGCGCCCGCCTGCGCCGCGCCTACTCCGAGCTCACCGACCAGCAGCTCATGGAGGTCTCGGTCTTCTCGTTTGGCTTCAAGCACGGCATGCCGGTCGAGGCCGACCTCATGATCGACGTGCGCTTTCTGCCCAACCCCTTCTACGACCCCGAGATGCGCACCCTCACCGGCAACGACCGCCTGGTCGCCGACTTCGTTCTGGGCAACCCCACCACCGAGAAGTTCCTCGACGCGTGGTACCGGCTGCTCGACGTGGCGATGCCGGGCTATGTGGCCGAGGGCAAGAGCCACCTCTCCATCGCGGTGGGCTGCACGGGCGGCCAGCACCGCAGCGTCGCCATCGCGGCGGCGACGGCCGCCTACCTCGAGAAGGGCGGCTACCACGTGAGCCTCTCGCATCGCGACCTGGCGCTCGCCAACGTGAGGACCAGCTAGCATGTCGTTCACCGCCGAGGTCAAAGACGAGCTCTCCCGCGTGGAGGCGCCCACGGCCGCCTGCGAGCTGGCGCAGCTCTCGGCGCTCATGCGCGTGTGCGGCACGATGTCGTTCCGCGGCTCGGGGCGCTACTCGATCCGCATCGCCACCGAGACCGGCGCCGTGGCGCGCACCGTGATCAAGCTCACGCACAAGGTCTTCGACCTTGAGACGTCGCTCACGGTGCGGCGTTCGGTGCTGCATAAGACGCGCAACTACCTCATCGAGATTCCGGAGCAGGACGAGCTCGCCGGCGACCTCGTGCGCCTAGGCATCCTCGTGCCGGGGCGCGGCCTTGCCACCGGGGCGCCCGCCGCGCTGCTCTCGACGCGCCCGGCGCGCGAGGCCTTCGTGCGCGGCGCCTTCATGGCGGGCGGCTTCATCGCGGACCCGCGCGGCGACTTCCACCTTGAGATCGCGGTGACGGGGGAGGACTTCGCGCGCGACCTCGTGGCGCTCATCGACTCCTTCGGCGTGTCGGCGCGCCTCAACCGCCGCCGCGGCGCCTACGCGATCTACCTCAAGAGCTTCGACGACGTCATCGCGCTGCTGCGCGCGATGGGGGCGCGGCGCATGGCGCGCGTGGTCGAGGTCGCGCGCGCCAAGAAGTCCGTGAAAAACGACGTCAACCGGCGCGTCAACGCCGAGATGGCCAACCAGGCGCGCTCCACGGGCGCCGCCGCCAGCCAGCTCGACCTCATCGACCGCGCCGAGCGCTCCGTCGGGCTCGCCGCCCTGCCGCCCGCCCTGCGCGCCTTCTGCGTGGCGCGCCGCGCGCACCCCGAGCTCTCGCTCGCGGCGCTGGGGGAGGAGCTCGACCCGCCGGCCTCGAAGTCGGCAATGTACCATCGCGTGCTCCGGCTCCAGGAGATCGTCGAGGGTGCCGAGAAGAGCTCGGCAGCGCCTGAGGGCGTGCTGTCCGACTAGGCGCGTCGTCCTTCTCGCCGAGCGCAGCGCAAAGCCTAAGCATCGAGCAAGACGCCCCCGTCCCACATTTGTTAAGCGCCCCGCCCCAGCTCACGAGCCGAGAAGGACGTTCCGCCGCGGCCCGAGAACAATCCCACGTCGGCGGCGCAAATCTGAGCGCCCGCCGCCTAAATTGGCCCGCCGTTCAGTTTTGGGGATACGCGTCGTCACGTGTGGGGTACACTATCGGGTGGCAAGGGCGTCATGCCCATGTGTGCTTTGGTCCGCCGGGGAGAAGCCCCGTCGGCCCCGTGAAAGGAGAAAGCATGGCAGTAAAGGTTGCTATCAACGGCTTTGGTCGCATCGGCCGTCTGGCGTTCCGTCAGATGTTCGGTCACGAGGGCTCCGAGATCGTCGCCATCAACGACCTCACCTCCCCCGACATGCTCGCGTACCTCCTGAAGTACGACACCACGCAGGGCAACTACGCCCGTGACCACGAGGTCGTGGCCGGCGAGGACTCCATCACCGTCGACGGCAAGAAGATCACCATCTACAAGGAGGCCGACGCCTCCAAGCTCCCCTGGGGCGAGCTCGGCGTTGACGTCGTCCTCGAGTGCACCGGCTTCTACACCTCCAAGGCCAAGGCCCAGGCCCACATCGACGCCGGCGCCAAGAAGGTCGTCATCTCCGCTCCCGCGGGCAACGACCTCCCCACGATCGTCTACAACGTCAACCACGAGCAGCTGACCGCCGATGACAACATCATCTCCGCGGCCTCCTGCACCACCAACTGCCTCGCCCCGATGGCCAAGGGCCTCAACGACTTCGCCCCCATCGTCTCCGGCATCATGACCACCATCCACGCTTACACCGGCGACCAGATGCCGCTCGACGGCCCGCAGCGCAAGGGCAACAAGCGTCGCTCCCGCGCCTGCGCTCAGAACATCGTCCCCAACTCCACCGGTGCCGCCAAGGCCATCGGCCTGGTTCTCCCCGAGCTCAACGGCAAGCTGATCGGCGCCGCCCAGCGCGTCCCGACGCCCACCGGCTCCATCACCAACCTCTACTGCGTCGTTGACAAGAAGGTCACCGTCGACGAGGTCAACGCTGCCATGAAGGCCTACGCCGAGACCATCCCCGAGACCTTCGCCTACAACGAGGACGACATCGTCTCCTCCGACATCATCGGCGAGACCCACGGCTCGATCTTCGACGCCACCCAGACCATGGTTCAGGACCTCGGCAACGGCCAGAGCCTCGTCCAGGTCACCTCTTGGTACGACAACGAGAACTCCTACACCTCTCAGATGGTCCGCACCATCAAGTACTTCGAGAAGTTCGTCGCGTAGTTCTCGCCTCAAGCTCTTCGCAGAGGGGTGCGGTTTGCAGCTCACGGGCCGCGGCCGCGCCCCTTCTCGTTAGTATCGGAACAACTGTCGCAAGGAGTGAGCATGGCTTTCACCAAGAAGACCGTTCGCGACGCCGACGTTGACGGCAAGCGCGTCCTCATGCGCGTCGACTTCAACGTCCCCCTGAAGGACGGCGTCGTCACCGATGACACCCGCGTCCGCGCCGCGATCCCCACGATCGAGTACCTCAAGGATCACAACGCCAAGATCATCCTCATGAGCCACCTCGGTCGTCCCAAGGGCGACGGCCCCGAGCCCGCGTTCTCCCTCAAGCCGGCCGCCGACAAGCTCGCCGAGCTCACCGGCTACGACGTGAAGTTCGTCGACGACACCTACGGCGAGAAGGCCGCCGAGGCCGTGGCCGCCCTCGAGCCGGGCGACATCCTCGTCCTCGAGAACGTCCGCTTTGACAAGCGCGAGAAGAAGAACGACCCCGAGATCGCCAAGACGCTCGCCTCCTACGGCGACATCTTCGTGCTCGACGCCTTCGGCACCGCGCACCGCGCCCAGGGCTCCGTGGTCGGCCCCGCCGCCTACCTGCCCGCCTACGCCGGCTTCCTGCTGGAGAAGGAGGTCGATACCCTGACCTCGATCTTCGCCGAGCCCGAGCGCCCCTTCGTCGCCATCGTCGGCGGCTCCAAGGTGTCCTCCAAGATCGGCGTCCTCGATCACCTCATCGACTCCGCCGACACCCTGATCATCGGCGGCGGCATGGCCTACACCTTCTTCCTCGCCCAGGGCATGTCCGTCGGCATGTCCCTCAAGGAGGAGGACTGGGTCGAGCGCGCCGGCGAGATGCTGAAGAAGGCCGAGGAGAAGGGCGTCAAGATCCTGCTCCCGATCGACAACCGCGTCGCCGACCACTTCGGCGAGGACGCCGTGCCCGAGGTCGTGGCCTCCGACGCCATCCCCGATGACCGCGAGGGCATGGACATCGGCCCCGAGACCGAGAAGCTCTACGCCGACGCCGTCAAGGCCGCCAAGACCGTCTTCTGGAACGGCCCGATGGGCGTCTTCGAGTTCGACAACTTCGCGCACGGCACCGAGGCCGTCGCCCGCGCCATCGCGGACTCCGACTGCACCTCGATCATCGGCGGCGGCGACTCCGTCGCGGCCATCAACAAGTTTGGCCTGGCCGACAAGATGAGCTGGATCTCCACGGGCGGCGGCGCCTCCATGGAGCTCGTCGAGGGCAAGGCCCTTCCTGGAGTGGAGGCGCTTCTCGATGCGTAAGAGGATGATCGCTGGCAACTGGAAGATGAACAAGACCTACAGCGAGGGCGTCGTCCTCGCCCAGGGCCTTGCCGACGAGCTCAAGGACGGCACCGGCGACGTCGACGTCGTCGTCTGCCCGCCCGCCGTCGACCTCAAGGGCGTCTCCGAGGTCATCGACCAGACGTCCGCCCCGTTCGCGCTCGGCGCGCAGAACGTCTACTGGGAGGAGTCCGGCGCCTACACCGGCGAGACCGCTCCCAACATGCTCGAGGCCGTGGGCGCCACCCACTGCATCATCGGCCACTCCGAGCGCCGCGACTACTTCGGCGAGACGGACGAGGACGTGAACAAGAAGGCCAAGGCCCTCATGGCTCACGGCATCGTGCCCATCTCCTGCTGCGGCGAGTCCCTCGAGATCCGCGAGGCCGGCAAGCACGTCGAGTTCGTCGTCGACCAGATCAAGAAGGACACCGAGGGCCTCGAGATCACCGACCCCTCCAAGTACGTGATCGCCTACGAGCCCATCTGGGCCATCGGCACCGGCAAGACCGCCACGGCCGACGACGCCCAGGAGGTCTGCGGCGCCATCCGCGCCACCCTCGTCGAGGTCTTCGGCGATCAGATCGCCCAGGGCATCCGCGTGCTCTACGGCGGCTCCGCCAAGCCCGAGAACATCGCCGGCTTCCTGGAGAAGGAGGACGTTGACGGCGCGCTCGTCGGCGGCGCCTCCCTCAAGGCCGACAGCTTCGCCGCCATGGTGAAGAGCGCGATGGCGTAGTGACGAAAAGGGACAGTCCCTTTTCATCGTTCTTCTCGGCAGATGTGAAGACGGGGACCCGGGCGAGAGCTCGGGTCCCTTTGTGTTACCATAACAAGCTGTTATGCATCTGTCCCCAGAAGGAGTCCCATCCGTGAACCCGCTCAACATCATCCTGACCGTCGTGCTGTTCCTCTCCGGCGCGCTCACCGTCATCCTCGTGCTCATGCACTCCGGCAAGGGCACCGGCGTCTCCGACATGATCGCCTCGTCCCTCTACAACTCCGGGACCGGCTCGGGCGTGCTCGAGAAGAACCTCAACCGCCTCACGGTGATCACCTCGACGGTCTTCATCGTGTGCGTGCTGGTTATGGCGCTCACGTTCCCCACGGGCACCCTCGCCTAGGGGAGCTCCCATCGATTGCTTTCGGCGGCCCTTCGGGGCCGCCTTTTGTTTGCGGCTCGAGCGCCCGGCGCCGGAGGTCTCTTCCCACGGGGTCGGCGCGCCTGGTGCCTGATTCGCGCCATATGCGTGTTTTGGTGCCGGAATCTTGCCATATGCGTGTCCGCCGCGCGCATTCGGCGGAAATCCGGCACCGATTCACGCATTTCTCGGAAAACAGGCACCAGGGGTTTATTGCGCGGCGAGAGGGGCGGTGCCGGGGGCGCGGGGCGAGAAGGGCGCGGGGCCGAGAAGGACGCAGGGCCCGGGCGAGAAGGGCCCGCCCCCGCCGCTTCGGGCATGTCCCAAACTTTTTCGAAATTGGGGCTTGCGCGGGCGCGTGCGGTAGTGCATACTACTCCTTGCGCGAAAGCGCAGTGCACGTCGGAGTGGCGGAATTGGCAGACGCGCTAGCTTGAGGTGCTAGTGACTGACTAAAAGGTCGTGCGGGTTCAAGTCCCGCCTCCGACACCACGAAAGAACGCGGGTCCCCACGGGGACCCGCTTTTCGTATCTCGACTCCGGGGGCGCGCATGGCGAGGTCCGCACTCAGCGTACGACGCGTGGAGGGCATCGGGGAGGGAAGCCTGCTGGGCACCCTCTCGCGCCTGCTGCAGCTCACCTGCGAGTCGGTCCTCGTCTTTGACGGCGCCGGGCGCATCCTGCTTGCCAACGACGAGGCGGCCGAGCTCTTCGGCGCCGAGCGCGGGGCGGTGGGCTCCGACGTGAGGCTGCTCTTCCCGAGCGCGGATGTGGACCCCCAGGGCGTCGCGTTTGCCGTCGAGGACCTCCCCTTTGCGACGGACGGCTCGATGACCGAGGTGCTCTGCCTCGGCGCCGCGGGACAGCCCGTCTCCGTCCGCGTGCGCTGCGACTCGGTCAACGCCCCCGGCGCCACCTATCTCCTGGTCGCGCTCGCCTCCGAGCGGGACGCGCGCGTCGACCGCGAGGGCGAGCGCGCCCTCGACGACCTGCGCCGCGCCAACCATCGCCTCTCGGGCACCCTCAAGATCGTGCTCGACACCATCGACTCCACCGACATCGCGGCCCTCTTCGAGCGCGTGCTCGAGGAGCTCACGCAGACGATGGAGGCGGACGGCACGATCGTCTACCTCGCGGAGGCGGACGGGTTCCACCTGCGCGGCGTCTCGAGCGGCGTCGCGGGCGAGAAGATCGCGCGCTTCATGCCGTTCGGGCGCAGCGTCGAGCGACTCGCCGTGCGCGAGGGCTCCGCCGTGCGCCTGAGGGTGTGCGCCCCCACCGGCGACGCCCTGCGCCGCGGGCGCCTCACGACGCGCGACGTCGTCAACGAGGACACCCACGAGGTCCTGAGCATGAGGAGCGCCATGCTCCCGCCGTTCACGAGCTTCATCCCCGTGCCGGTGTGGTTCAGCGGCCACGTCATCGCCATCATCGAGGTCGGCTGGCGTCGCCTCCACCCGCTGTCCAAGGAGGACGCGCGCCTGCTCGACTCCGTGGCCCACTACCTCTCGGTGCAGCTCGCCGGCGCCTTCACCGCCTTCCGCGCCCAGCGCGCCGACCGTCTGGCGGCGCTCGCCACCGACGTCCGCGAGGAGCTGCTCTCCTACGCCGATGGCGGGGACGAGGCCGCGTCCGCGCGCTTCTTCGAGGTCCTCGCCGAGGTGGGCGACGAGCTGGAGGCGGCGGCCGTCCGCATGCGCGCGAATCCCGCGCAGCGCGTCGTCGTGGCCGACCTGCCGCTCACGGGGACGCGGGAGCTTCCGCTTGACCTGGACGACTTCGTGGGCCCGCACCTCGTCGACGGAGTGGCCGTCGCGCCCATCGTGCCCGACTCCCCTCTGAGCTCCTACCTGCGCGACCTCGGCGAGCCCTGCGTGGGCGCCGTCATCGACCTCGGCACGCTCGAGGGCAACCGGCTCTGCGGCATGGCGCTGCGCCCGGACGGCGCCGAGCCCTTCGACGAGCTGGAGCTCGAGTTCCTGCGCGAGCTTGCCGTTGACGTGCGCGACATCGCCCGCGGCGCGGTGGCGCGCGAGCAGGACAAGCGCATCTCCCAGGCGCTCCAGACGGGCATGAGAAACGAGCTCCAGAGCGTCGAGGGGCTCGCCGCCCAGGCCGTCTACTCGTCGGCCACCAAGGCCGCCTCGGTGGGCGGCGACTTCTACGACCTGATCCGCCTCCCGGACCGCCGCGCCTGCGTCATCATGGGCGACGTCTCGGGCAAGGGCGTGGAGGCCGCGTCGGTCTCGGCCGCCGTCAAGACCGCGCTCGGCGCCTACGCCTGGGAGGGCCTGGCCCCCGCCCGCATGGTGCGCTCGCTCAACGACTTCCTCCTGGGCTTCTCGCGCCTCGAGACGTTCGCGACGCTGTTCGTGGGCATCATCGACCTGGCGGCGGGCACCATGCGCTACTGCTCGGCAGGGCACCCGCCCGCGATCTTCATACGCGCCGACGCCCAGGAGATCTCCATCCTCGACGTGCAGTCGGGCGTGGTGGGCGCCTTCCACGACATCGCCTACCAGGACGGCGTCGTGAGCTTTGGCCCGGGCGACGTGCTCTTGCTCTACACCGACGGCACCACCGAGGCGCGCGACCCGTCCGGCGCCTTCTTCGGCGAGGAGGGCCTGCGCGACATGGTGATGCGAGAGTCCGCCGAGGGCAAGCCGTTCGAGGGCTTCGTCGAGCGCCTGCTCGCCGCCCTCGACGACTTCACGGGGCACGACCTCGAGGACGACGTCGCCATGGTGGCGGTGCGCTTCGACGGGACCGCCGATAAGGACGGCGCGCCCTCAGGGGGTGCACGCGGCGATTGAGCCCGCGCGCGGCGATTGAGCTGGCGCGTTTGGGGAATAACAACACCATGTCGGACATGGCCAACATAGCCCTGGTGACGGTCGAGGGCGACCTCGACGTGCGGACGGTGCCCGCGCTGCGGCGCCGCATCGACCGGCTCGTCGCAGGCGGCTGCCGGCGCATCTTCCTCAACATGGCGGGCGCGCGCTACGTCGACTCGGCGGGCATGGGCCTCATCCTGACCGAGCTGCGCCGCATGCGGGCCGCGGGCGGGCTTCTCTCGCTCATGAACGTCTCGCCGCAGGCGTATCAGGCGCTGCGCCGGATGCGCGTCTTCGACTTCATGCCCGTGTCCCGGGCGGGGGAGCGCCGCGCGGTCGACGCGCTCGACCCGTCGGTGCTGCCGGAGTGGCGCACGACCTTCCGCGTGGACGCCGCGGCGCTGGGGGAGGCGCGCGAGCGCGTGGGCGAGCTGCTCTCGACGCTGCCCTTCTCGCCCGACGAGGTCTTCGACCTGACGCTTGCCTCGGGTGAGGCCCTGGGCAACGCCGTGGACCACACCTGCGGCGGGGGCGTGCTCGCCACCGTGGCCGCCTATCCCGACCGCGTCACCATCGACGTGGCCGACTGCGGGGAGGGCTTCGAGCTCGGGGAGAGCGAGGAGCCGCCCGCGACCGGCCCGTGCGCCGAGCGCGGGCGCGGCATCAGGTTGATGCGGCTGCTCGCGGACTCCGTGAGCATCGCCCACAAGAGCACCGGCGACGGCACGGTGGTGCGCCTCGTGAAGCTCTTCGGCGGAGTGCCCGACGTTTTCCCAGCTTCGGAAGGCAGCGTCTGAGCGTCTCCACATTTCCTCCATGTGTGGCCAACATCGTGCTTGCGCGGAGGGCGCGCGGCCCGTATTATATTCCTCGCACTTGCGGGCTTAGCGCAGTTGGTAGCGCGCCACCTTGCCAAGGTGGAGGTCGCGGGTTCGAACCCCGTAGCCCGCTCCATGCGAGCTTCAAGGCCGGATGCGTTCGGCCTTTTTCATACGGCGAAGTGGCCAAGTGGTAAGGCACGGGCCTGCAAAGCCCTGACCCCCGGTTCGAATCCGGGCTTCGCCTCCAGGATCTTTCGGGCGCCCTCCGGGGCGCCTTTTTCATGGCCGCGCGCATCGAGTGCGCGCACCGAGTGCGGGCAGTCTTGCCGCTTTCGCTCATCGAGTGCGGGGTCCTTCTCGACCGGAGGCGTCGAGTGCGCGCACCGAGTGCGCTGTCGCCCGCACTCGATGTTCTGGGCGAGAAGTGCGGGCGGCCTCTCGGCGATAAGCGAGAAGTGCGGGCGGCCTCTCGGCGACAAGCGAGAAGTGCGGGGCGAGAAAAACGCGGCCCCGCAAAAAAGCCCTTGCAATCGAGAGGGACCTCGCGTAACATATCTCCTTGCGTCGCGGGCTTAGCGCAGTTGGTAGCGCGCCACCTTGCCAAGGTGGAGGTCGCGGGTTCGAACCCCGTAGCCCGCTCCATGCGAGCCCAGGGCCGGTCACTGACCGGCCCTTTTTGCTATCCTAGGGTGCCGTCAGGCCTCAACCGTTCTGCTAGGAGCCAGATAGCGCATGTTCCTCTCCCTCATCTTCGTGGTGTTTCTCTACGCAGTGGTCCAGGGGTTCGTTCGCGTGGTCGTGTTCTTCTGGGAGTGGCTGTCCCGCGGCCGGCAGCTCGACGAGGACGACGTCGAGCGCGCGGAGGCGGCCCTCGAGGAGTCGGAGGACGCCCTGGAGCGCGAGCTCGCCCGCGCCGAGCGCGAGCGCGGCCTAGGCCGCCTGTTCGCCCGCTGGCGCGCCTCCGCCGCGGCCGTCGACGAGTATCTCGACCACCTTCACCTCGGCTGGTACCAGATCGTCATCCTCTTCTTCCTGGGGTCGATGGCGGGCCTGCTCATCGAGGAGGTCTGGATGCTCGCCACCGCCGGGCTCACCGAGAACCGCGTTGGCCTGGTATGGGGGCCCTTCTCGCCGCTCTATGGCCTGGGCGCCGTCCTGCTCACGCTGCTGAGCTTCTTCCTGCGCTCCCGCGGGGCGCGCGCCTGGCAGGTCTTTCTCGTCTCCGCGCTCGTGGGAGGGGTGCTCGAGCAGCTGACGGGCTGGTCCATGTCCACCTTCTTCGATGCCGAGTCCTGGACCTACCTGCACCTTCCCGACCACATCACCCAGTGGGTGGCGTGGCGGTTCCTGGCGTTCTGGGGCCTTCTGGGCCTCACCTGGAGCCGAGCCGTCATGCCGCGCCTGCTCTACCAGATCGGCATGCCCACCACGCGCCGCCAGGCGGTCTTCGTGACGCTCGTGGCGGTCTACCTCGTGGCGGACATCGCGATGACGCTCGTGTGCTTTGACCGCAAGACCGAGCGCGACGCGGGCGTTCCCCCGGCCAACGCCTTCGAGCAGTGGGTCGACACCAACTACTCCGACGAGTTCATCGCAGCGCGCTTCGAGAACCTCAAGATCGGCGACGCGCGCGACAAGGTCGACGCGGACGGCAACATCATCCTCGACGACGAGCCGGCGGCCGAGAAGGACGAGGGGGTGCGCCCATGACGCCCGAGCGCGAGGTCTATCTCGACTACGCCGCGGCGACGCCGGTGGACCCGGAGGTCGCCGCGGCGATGATGCCCTATCTCACCGAGAGGTTCTGGAACCCCTCGGCGCCCTATGCGCGGGCCCGCGAGGTGCGCGACGACGTCGAGCGGGCGCGCGGGGCCATCGCCCGCCTCATCGGCGCTCGTCCGGACAACCTGGTCTTCACGGCCGGCGCGACCGAGGCCAACAACCTCGCCTTCGCCGCGGTGGAGGGGCATGTGGTCGTGGACGCCATCGAGCACGAGAGCGTGCTCGCCTGCGCCGCGACGCACGCCCGCAAGACCGTGCGCGTGGGGGCGGACGGCCTGGTGGACCCGGCCGTCGTGGCGCGGGCCATCCGCCCGGACACCGAGCTCGTCTCGGTGGAGCTCGCAAACGGCGAGATCGGCTGCGTCCAGCCCGTGCGCGAGATCGCGCGCGTCGTCGCCGCCGAGCGGGCGCGCCGGCTCGAGGCGGGGGAGGACGTTCCCCTCTACCTGCACTCGGATGCCTCACAGGCGGTCGGCGCCCTCGCGGTCAACGTGGGCTCGCTCGGCGTGGACCTGCTCACGCTCTCGGCGGCCAAGATCTACGGCCCCAAGCAGGTGGGCCTGCTCTGGGCCTCCGACGACGTGCGCCTGCGCCCGCTCGTCTATGGCGGCGGCCAGGAGGGCGGCGTGCGCTCCGGCACGGAGAACGTCGCGGGAATCGTGGGCTTTGCGCGCGCGATGGAGCTGGTGGGCGAGCGTCGCGGCGAGGAGTCGAGGCGGCTGGCCGCGCTGCGCGAGCGCCTGCGAGAGGGCATCTGCGAGCGCGTGCCCTGGGCCGTGGTCTCGGGCCCGCGTTCGGCGAAGCGGCGGCTCCCGGGCCTGCTCCACGTGGCGTTCGCGGGAATCGAGGCACGTCGCCTCGTGATCGCGCTCGAGCGCGCGGGGGTCTCCGTGGGCACGGGCTCCGCCTGCGCCGCGAGCCGCATGCGCGTGAGCCACGTGCTCGAGGCGATCGGCATGCCGCGCCCGCTTGCCGAGGGGAGCCTGCGCCTCACGCTGGGCCGCCCCACGACCGAGGAGGACGTCGACTACGCCGTCGCGTCGATCGGGGAGGCCGTGCGGGCCGAGGCGGCGCGTCTCGGGCTCGATGATGCCGGGCAGGCCGCACGCGTGGAGGCGCTTCTGGAGGGGTGGCCGGGGCTGACCGCGCACACCTCCCAAAATGGGCCGCGAACACCCCCTCAAAACGGGGGGTGTGCGCGGTGAGCCAACGTACATCCCGCGGGGCGCGCGTCTTCTGCGGCCTCTCGGGCGGCGTGGACTCGGCGCTCGCCTGCGCGCTGCTGCTGGAGCAGGGCTATGACGTCACGGCCGTCTACATGCGCAACTGGTCGCGCGACCTGCCGGGCTTTCGCTGCCCGTGGGCCGACGACCTCGCCGACGCGGAGCGCGTCGCCGTGACGCTGGGCATCGACCTCGAGGTCTGGGACTGCGAGGCCGAGTACCAGGCGACGGTCGTGGACTATCTCGTTGACGCCTATGCGCACGGCCGCACGCCCAACCCAGACGTCATGTGCAACCAGACGATCAAGTTCGGCACCTTCCTCGAGCGCGCGCTCGCCGAGGGGGCCGACTACGTGGCGACGGGCCACTACGGCCGCGTCGCGCGCGGCGAGGACGGCCGCACGGCCCTCTTGCGCGCCCTCGACGAGCACAAGGACCAGACGTACTTCCTCTGGCGCGTGGGCGAGGGGGCGCTTTCCCGTGCGTTGCTGCCGGTGGGGGAGATTCGCGACAAGGCCGAGGTGCGCCGCATGTGCGCCGAGCGGGGCCTGGGCGTGGAGGCAAAGCCGGACTCCGACGGCATCTGCTTCGTGGGGCCGGTGGGCATCCGAACCTTCCTGCTCGACGCGCTCGAGCGGCGAGCAGGCGACGTCGTGGAGTTGGAGACCGGGCGCGTGCTCGGCCGCCACGATGGCGCGTTCCTCTTTACCGTGGGGCAGCGCAAGGGGCTCGACCTCGGCGGAGGCCCGGCGCGCTACGTCGTCTCCACTGACGTCGAGAAGAACGTCGTCTACGTCACGGCGGACCACGACAGCCCGGCGCTCTTCACGCGCCAGATCGAGCTCGAGGACGTCCGCTGGATTGCGGGCGAGCCGCCGGCGCCGGGGCGCTATCTCGTGCGGACCCGCCACACCGGCGAGCTGCGGGAGGTCGTGCTCGACCTCGCCGGGCCCGCTCCCGTGTTGCGCTTTGACGAACCCGCCCGCCGCGTGGCCCCTGGCCAGTCCGCGGTGATCTACGATGGCATCCGCTGCCTCGGCGGCGGCATCGTGCACTGAGACGGCGGGGGTGTCCCCAAATGGGACACCCCCGCCGCCTCGCGCCTTGAAGGAGGAGCCCATGTCCATAGAGCGCGCCCGCGCGCACCTCGCGCAGTTCGGGCTGGCCGACAAGATCCGCGAGTTCGACGTCTCGAGCGCCACGGTGGAGCTCGCCGCGGCGGCGGTGGGGGTGGAGCCCGCGCGCATTGCCAAGACGCTCAGCTTCATGGTGGGGGAGACCCCGACGCTCGTCCTCTTCGCCGGCGACGCGCGCGTCAACAACCAGGCGTTCAAGGCGACCTTCCACACCAAGGCCAAGATGCTCTCCGCCGACCAGGCGGCCGAGCTCGTCGGCCACGCCGTGGGAGGGGTGTGCCCGTTCGGCGTCAACCCCGGGGTGGAGGTCTTTCTCGACGAGTCGCTGCGCCGCTTCGACACGGTCTGGCCCGCGGCGGGCAGCTCCAACTCCGCGGTCGAGCTCACCTGCGAGGAGCTCGAGCGCGTCTCCGGCGCGCGCGGCTGGGTCGACGTGGGCAAGGGCTGGAGAGAGGGAGAATAGCGGGAGACGCGCCCGGCCCGTCCCCGCAGCGCCGCCCGCCGCGCTACACTAGGCTGATGGTTCTTGTCGGCACGTCGTCTGGAGCGCTCGGTGGCAGCAGAGCAGGACCCCACAACGAAGGCCAAGGCGCCCAAGAAGGTCGCCCTCAAGGTCTCCGCCGTTCGCTCGGTCTCGGCCGAGGACAGCGCCGCGGACAAGAAGTCCATGGGGCAGGTCCGCAAGACCGTCATCTTCCTGGGCTGCGTCGCCGTCGCCTACGCGCTCTACCTCGTCTTCACCGGGCAGGTGGACGAGTTCGTGTCGTCGCTCGCCGGCGTGGACATGAGCTGGATCGTGGCCGGCGTCATCTGCTTCCTGTTCTACTACGTCTTTGGCATCCTCGCCTACGTGCTCTCCGTCGCGGCCGACCCGGACTGCCCCGTGGGCATCCGCGACCTCATGAGCGTCGAGGCCTCGGGCGTCTTCTTCATGCGCCTGACGCCCAACAGCGCCGGTGCGCCGCCCGCCCAGATCTTCCGCCTCACGCGCGCGGGCATGTCCGCCGGCGCCGCGAGCGCCCTCAACTTCACGCGCACCATCATCTACGAGGCCGGCGAGGGCGTCTTCGCCGCGATCATGCTCATCTTCTGCGGCAGCTACTTCTACGAGACCTTCGGAGACGTCACGCTCATCGGCCTCTTCCTCTTTGGCTTCAAGGTCGTCCAGGTGGCGGGCTTTGTCGCCCTGTGCCTGCTGCCCAAGCCGGTCATGGCCATCGGCAACTGGGCGCTGCGCTTTGCCAACCGCCGCAAGTGGCTCAAGGACGACAAGTACGAGAAGTACTATGACGTCGTCAACACGCAGGTCATGGAGTTCTCCCGCGCCTTCAAGCGCGCTGCCGTGAACGTGCCCGAGATGCTCGCCACGATGGGCGTGACGCTGCTGCAGCTGGGCTGCATGTACGCGCTGCCGTACTTCGTTCTGCGCTCCTTCGGCGAGCCGGCCGACTTCCTCGTGTGCCTGGCGAGCGGCTCGATGCTCGAGCTGCTGGTCAACGCCGTGCCCCTGCCGGGCGGCGCGGGCGGCGCCGAGGTGGGCTTTGCCTACCTCTTCCAGGACATGTACGGCGTGCACCTCACGGCCGGCTTCGTGATCTGGCGCGCGATCGAGTATCTGCTGCCCGTCATCATCGCCGCCCCGTGCATGGGCCTGCGCTCCGCGAGCGGGGAGTCCATCAACCGGCGCGCCAAGCGCGTCTGGAAGCGCATCCGCGGCTTCGTGACCGGCAAGGGCGCCGGCAAGAAGCGCGGTGCCGCGCGCGGCGGCGTCACGGTGAAGCCGGGGGCCAAGAAGGGCGCCGGCCCCGCCGCGGGCGCCAAGAGGGTCTCGGGCGGCTCTGGCGTCGAGGCACGCATCGCCGCGGGCAAGGCCGCTGCCGCGGCCAAGAAGCGGGCATCCGAGGACGCTGCGAAGCAGTAGGGCGTCCTTCTCGCCGGCCGGGGCGCATTCTCTGAGCGCGAGGCGCGTCACTCGGGCGAAAAAACGCTGTGGTCAGAAAAAAGTCCAAATTGAGGCTTGCGCTCCGGGGGAGATCCTTGCTAATATATCCCTCGCGCTGCGGTCCCCAACGCAGCCAACCAACATAAGGGCGCTTAGCTCAGGGGGAGAGCGCTTCCCTGACACGGAAGAGGTCACAAGTTCAAATCTTGTAGCGCCCACCAAATCTTCGCAGCTCAGAGCATATCGGCTCTGAGCTGTTTTCGTATCTGACGTTGCGGCAGGTGCCAAAATGCGGGCTTCTGCGCGTTGCCGACACGCAGAAGCCCGCATTTTGGTTCCGTTTGTACGCATGAGGCCACAATCGGGCACCAAGACGCGCATATGACGGGATTCCGGCACCGGGGCGCAGAGACGCGCGGGGCGCCGAGAAGGACGGCCTACTCGACCTTGCGCGCGAACTCGAGGTAGGTGATCTGCGCGAGGTCGTCGTAGGCGTCGGGCATGTGTCGGCTGTCGTCGGCCTCGATCCAGCTGCCGTCCGCCAGGCGCGCGCCCACGATGCTGAGGGTGGGGAGCTCGTCGCGCAGGGCGAGCTGGGCCTTCTGGAGCTCGGTGAGCGGAGCCCCGGAGACGTCGAGCATCATGGCCGCGAGATACGCCGGGCTCGTGTAGTCCCAGACGGTCTCCGCGGGCACGACCGATCCGTCCTCGGCGTAGGTGCCCGACGCGATGGGGTAGTTCGCCCACAGGGCGTAGGTGGACTGGTAGCACAGGGCTGCCTTGGTGAGGTCGTCCGCGCCGGGGTAGAACGCCTCGACGATCGCGGGGGTTATGCCGGGCTGGTGGTCGCCGAAGAACAGGACGACGACCGGCCGGTCGAGCTGCGAGAGCTGCTCCACAAAGTAGCGGAGGTCGCGGTCGGAGGCGTCGATGCAGGCGAGATACTCGTTGAGCTGCGCCGTGGTCGACTCGTCGAGGCCCTCGGGGGCGTAGTTGCGCAGCTGGTCCGCGGGGATGTTGCCCTGAGTGTAGCTGCTGTGGTTCTGCATGGTGATGTCGAAGACGAACTGCGGGTCGTCGCTCTCGCGCAGGATCTCGAGGATCTTGTCGTAGGTGGAGGCGTCCGTCCTGCCGCTGTGGTACCACGGCGACTCCTGGAACTCGTCGCTGTCGACGAACTCGTCAAAGCCCAGCTGCTCGAAGACGCTCTCGCGGTTCCAGTTGGTGGCGAGGTTGGGGTGGATCGCTGTGGTCTCGTAGCCCAGCTCGGAGAGCTGCTTGGCGAGGCTCGGCACCTCGGAGAGGTCGTAGATCGTGTAGGGGTACTTTCCGCTGCCCACGTAGGCGAGCGAGGTGCCCGTGAGGAACTCGAACTCCGAGTTGCAGGTGCCGCCGCCCTGGATGGAGACGGCGAGGTCGCCGCGCAGCGTCGTGCCCTGCCAGCTGTTGTAGAACTCGGGGCCGGCGTAGCCCACGCGCAGGCCCTCCAGGAACGAGAGGTCCGAGAAGGACTCGTTCATGATGCAGACGATGCTCGGCCGCAGCTCGTCGAACTGCTGCTCCGCGGCGGCGCGGCGCGGGCTCGAGCCCTCTCCGGCGTCATACGCCTCGGCGTAGCCCTCCTCCAGCTCGGCGGCGCCCTCGTCGGAATAGCCCTTGGGGCGCTCGATCGGGATGTCCTGGAGCACCTTGACGAATGAGGGGAGGAACCCGTGGCGCTTGTAGTAGGTGACGGAGTCCCAGTAGTCCACCCTCGTGTCGAACGCCTCCCCGTAGTCCATCGTCACGCCCGACCAGAAGAGGCTGCCCACGACGAGCGCCGCGGTGACGTTGCCCAGGACGTTGCCGAAGACGCCCTCGTGGGTCCGGGGGCGCGAAGGCGCCACGAACGCGCAGATGCCGATGGCGACGAGCGCGCAGGCGATTCCCAGCACGACGAGGTGGTCGACGGAGTAGGTGTAGGTGCCGCTGACCTCGTTTGCGGTCCCGAGCGCGAGGAGGTCGCCGGGCATGATGGAGGCTGCCTTGAAGCGCGTGACGAAGAACTGGGCGATGCCGACGATGGAGAGCGTCGCCACGCAGGCCGCCATGCCCGCGCCGCGGCGCTGGCAGACGAAGTAGAGGATGGCGAGGGAGCCCAGGATGATGAGGAGCTCGACCGTGGAGAAGACGGGGTCGATCTCAAAGATGGCGTTGTTCCAGGGGAGCTCCAGCGCGAGCCAGCCGAGCGCGCAGGAGGCGAGAAGCGCCGCGAGCGCGATGCCGCCGCGAGCCGCCTCCCTGCGTGCGCGCGCCGCCCGGTCGCCCTCCGGCGCCGCGTCGAGGGCGTCGAGGACGGGTCGGCGTGCCAGCGCGCAGGCGCCCTCGACGAGGGCGGCGATGCAGAGCAGGACGACGGCGAGCGGGTCGGACTCGCTCTCGTAGAGGCCGTCCGCGCACCAGATCTGGGCGGCGATAAGCGCCGCGACGGCGGGGAGGAGCCAGAGGAAGTCAAGCGGGTGCACATCCCTCTTGCGCGAGACGCGCCAGTACGCCGCGAAGGCGGCGCAGGCGAGAAGCACGATGAGGAAGGTCTGGGGGATCTGTGGGCTGAGCTCGAACATACTGCTCCCTGAGGCGGCGCGCGGGACGCCGGCGAGCTGACGGAACGCTTACACAACCTTTTCAGTATAGGTTGCGCGCCCGCCCTTCCCGAGGGGGCTACTTCAGCTTGCTCGCAAACTCCAGATACGCCATGTCCGCCAGGTCGTCGTATGAGTCGGGCAGCCCCTCGGCGTCGCTTCCGGCGGCGAGCCACGACCCGTCGGCCAGGCGGGTGCCCACCAGGCTCAGCGCGGGGAGCTCCTCCCGCACGACGAGCTCCGCCTTCTGGTAGTCGCTGAGCGGCGCGCCGACGGCCTCGTTCAGCAGGGCGCCGAGGTAGCAGATCGAGGTGTCGTTCTTCTCGGCCCTCTGGTCGTTGCCGGCGACGTCGTAGTTTGCCCAGATGACGTAGGTGGTCTCGTGGATGCGCAGGCTGTGCTCGAGCGCGTCCTCGCCCGGGTAGAGCGCGTCGTTGACGATCGTGGAGAGCGCCGGCTGGTGGTCGCCGAAGAACAGGAGCACCACCGGTCGTTCAAGATCTCGCAGCTCGTCGACGAGCTCCGCGAGCGCGCGGTCGGACTCCTCGATGCACGCCAGGTACTCGGAGAGCCGGTCGTTGTCGTAGCTGCTCATGCCGTCGACGGCGTACTCGGCGACCTCGCCGATGTTCTCCTGGTCGTAGGCGGAGTGGTTCTGCATGGTCACGTCGAAGATGAACTGCGGCCCGTCGTCGGCCTCCAGCAGCTCGAGGATCTTGTCGTAGGTGGCCGCGTCCGAGACGCCGCTGTGGAAGGTCTCGGCGCCCTCGAAGTCGTCGATGCAGAGGAACTCGTCAAAGCCGAGCGCCTCGTAGACGCGGTTGCGGTTCCAGTTGGTGGCGTAGTTGGGGTGCATCGCCGTGGTGGCGTAGCCCAGCTCGGAGAACTGCTTGGCGAGGCTCGGCGCCTCGGAGAGGTCGTAGAGCGAGTAGGGGTACTTGCCGTCGCCCACGTAGGCGAGGGGGATGCCGGTGAGCAGCTCGAACTCGGAGTTGCAGGTGCCTCCGCCGAGCACCGAGACCGCGAGGTCGCCGGTCATGAGGGAGTCGCCCACCGAGTTGTAGCGCGCGGGCCCCTCGTAGCCCCAGATGTCGCCGCCGAGCGCGGAGAGGTCGGCGAAGGTCTCGTTCATGATGCAGATGACGGTGGGCTTGAGCTCATCGAACTGCTCCTCGGCCACGGTGCGCCGCACCGAGGCCCCGTCGCCGGCGTCGTACTCGGCCGCGTAGGCGGCCTCGGTCGCGCGGGCCTCCGCGGCGTCGTAGCCCTCGGGGCGCTCGATGGGCAGGTCCTGCGCCACGGCGACGAAGGTGGTGAGGAACCCCTGGCGCTCGTAGTAGTCGAGCGCGTACCAGTACTCCATGCCCACGCCGAGGTCGTCGAAGTAGCTGGGGACGGTCACGCCCGCGCCGAGCGCGGCGAGGGCCGCGAGCGCGCATCCCAGGTTCGCGAGCCTGCGTCGCGCGGAGCCCTCCGACGTCTCGGCGCGCGCCGCGAACACGAGCGCGGAGGCGGCGGCCGCGAGCATCACGCAGGAGAGGCCCTGGAGCACGGCGCCGCTCACCGCGTAGACGTAGTTGCCGCTCACGGCCGCGGCGGTCTCGAGGACGAAGAGGTCGTTGGGCAGGATGGCGGACGCCTTGAAGCGCGCGACGAAGTACTGCGCGAGGCCGATGACCCAGCAGATGAAGACGCCCAGCGTCAGTCCGGCGCCATGGCGCTGGAAGAGGAAGAACAGGACGAGAAGGGCGCCGAGGATGATGCTCGCCTCGATGGCGGCGTAGTTGAGGGCGATGGAGAGCGCGGTGGCGTTGTAGGTCAGCTCCAGGGCGAGAAAGCCGAGGACCACGCAGGCGAGAACCGCGACCACGGCGACGAGCGCGCGCGTGGGGGCTCCAGACCCCGGCGCCCTTCTCGACCGCTCGGCGACCCATGCCGCAAAGCGGCCCCGCGCGAGCGCCGCCGCGCCGGCGACCAGGGCCGACGCGCACAGGACGGCGAGCTCGGCCGGGCCGCCCTCGTAGAGGCCCAGGGCGCACCACGCCGCCGCGAGGACGAGGCCCGCCACCGGGACGAGGAGCCAGCAGAGCGTGCGTGCGGAGGGCCGGCTGTCCCGGGCGCGACGGCGGCGAACGTAGAGGCCCGCTGCCAAGGCGAGAAGGGCGAGCGTGACGAGGGGGAGTGCGACGAGCATCTTCATCCTTTGATAACGCGGGACTTACGTGGCCCTAATGATAGGCCACGGCAGCGGCCGAACCCGAAGCTCCCGAAATCTCCCGGTTCCTGAGAGGGGTCCTTCTCGCTTGCCCGCCCCGCGCCCCATCGCCGAGTAAGAGTTATTTGCGAGAAGGATCTCCAGATCGGCGCTCTTATTGCAAACAACTCTTACTCGGTGGAGGCCGGCGGCAGATTGTCCTTATGGGCGGCGGCCGGCCGCCGAGTGTCCTGATGGGCGGAGCCGACGGCCGAGCGTTCTTCTCGCCCGCGGACGGGGTATAACCGATTCAGGGAATCCCGGACAGAGGAGGAGCCATGAACGAGGTCATCCAGGCCATGAAGGAGCGTCGCAGCGTCCGCGCCTACACCGACGAGGTACCGTCCCGCGCGCTGATCGACCAGGTCGTCGAGGCGGGCCTGTGGGCTGCGAGCGGCATGAACCGCCAGGGCCCGATCATCGTCGCCGTGACCGACCGCGCGCTGCGCGACCGGCTCTCGGCCATGAACGCCGAGGTCATCGGTGACCCCAGCCGCGACCCGTTCTACGGCGCCCCCGTCGTCCTTGTCGTGCTCGCCCCGCGCGACCAGGCCAACCGCGTCTACGACGGCAGCCTCGTCATGGGCAACCTCATGCTCGCGGCGCACGCGCTCGGGCTGGGCAGCTGCTGGATCCACCGCGCCCGCGAGGAGTTCGACACGCCCGAGGGCAAGGCCATCCTCGCCGAGCTGGGCGTCGAGGGCGACTACGAGGGCATCGGCCACTGCATCCTGGGCTACCCGGCAGAGGTCCCCGCCGCCAAGCCGCGAAACGACGGTCGCGTGTTTTACGCGGAGTAGCGGGCCGGCGCGCGGCGCAACGTGCTAGCCTAGAGGGTCGTCGGGCATGCCCGGCGACCCTTTTCCGTACGTGACGAGCGAGAGCGGGGACCAGTGGATCTCAGCCAGGCCATAGAGTGCGCGAGCGCCTTCGTCTTCCCGGGATTTCTCACCGACGACGCGTCGCTCTCCGCGGAGCGCGCCAGGAACGAGGAGGCCCTCGGCGTCCTGCGCGCCGCCTGGGCGGAGGCCCCGGCGGGCCGCGAGCCCTTCTCGTACGACCTCGTGCGCTCGCTCGCCGACCGCAACCGCGACGTCTGCGACCGCTTTGGCATCGAGAAGCTCCGCGACGTCTCGGCATCGAGCTTGGCGCGCGGCCTGTCCAGCGCCGACCTCATCCATGCCGTGGCGGTCCTGCAGCATCGCACGGACGCGCAGGTCACGGCCCTCTCCGGCCCCGACGCGCGCGACCTCAACGTTGCGTGGGTGGACGCCCCGGTCTCCGGCATGGTCGTGGGCATCGACATCGAGACCACCGACCGCGACCCCGCGCGCGGCTACATCATCAACGTGGGCCTCGAGTTCATGACCGTGGGGCCGGACGCCAGCCCCCACGACCCCTTCGCCGGCTACTTCGGCCTGCCCGAGCTGTACGCCGAGAAGGGCGTGCCGCTGGCGGACATCCACAAGATCCAATGGTCCGACCTCGAGGGGAGGCGGCCCTTCCGCGAGGACGCGCAGGTGCAGAAGGCGCTTCTCGCCGCGTTGACGGCCTACCCGTACATGGCGCACAACGCCGCCTTCGAGGACTCCTGGTTCATGCTGCACATCGACGGCTACGCCGAGGCGCGCAAGGCCGGGCGCGTGGTGCCCATCGACACGCGCGACATCTGCCGGCGCGTGGACCCCGAGACCCGCACGCTGCCGCACGAGATGCGCCCCGCGTCGCTCGAGAGCTGGGCGCTGCGCCGCGGCACCCTCAAGCCCGGCGAGTCCGAGCGCCACCTCGGCCTCGACGACGTCGAGCTCATGCTCGCCACGGTCCAGGCCGAGTTCGCGGCCCGCAACATGCTCGGCTGACGCCGACGCCGGGGAGGGGCGCCCGCATGGTCAGGGGAATCGGCATAGACTCGGTCGACATCGAGGAGATGGCCCGGCTCGTCGCCGACGGGCAGACCGCCTTCGCGCGCCGCGCCTTCACGGAGGCCGAGCGCGCCCAGGCCCTCGCGCGCCATGACGCCGCGGCATGCCTCGCCGGCAAGTTCGCCGTCAAGGAGGCCGCCTTCAAGGCCCTCGCGCGCCACACCGCGGAGGGCTTCGACTTCCGCCGCGTGGAGACCCTCGAGGACGAGAACGGCTGCCCGCACGTTACGCTCGACGGCCCGCTCGCCCCGGTGCTCGCGGAGGCGGGCGTCACGGAGCTTCTCGTCTCGATCACCAACGAGCGCGGCGTCGCGACTGCCGTCGTCCTCGCGCAGTAGCGCCCCGCGCCCGCGTCGCTCCCTGTGCATCGGCACAACGATTGTGCTCGCCGCCGCCGCGTTTTGTGTCCCGCATCCATTGGGCCGGCGTCGCGCCCTCTCCATACTATCTGCACAGGGTTACAGGCCCGGGCACAGGGTCCGGGCTCCGGCGCGCATGCCGCGCCGGGCGGCTATCAACGGAGAGGTGACTGCCATGCCCATGAAGAGCTCGACCAAACTCGTGAAGGTCCTGCTGACCAACATCCCCATCGCCGTGTGCATCTCGCTCGTCGCGAGCTACATCGGCATCAGCTCCGCCGGCGTCCCCGAGGAGGCCTTCATGCCGGCCTTCCTGTCCACCGCCGCCATCAACATCGTCATGGCCTACATCATCTCCTTCTTCATCGGCTGGTTCATCCCGGCCGAGAAGTGGGGCTTTGCCTTCGCCGGCGCCTTCGGCCTCACCCCGCAGAGCGGCCTGCCCTTCGGCCTGGTGCTCAACATCGTCGTGAACACCGTCTACGTCGTGGTGAACGCCGTCATCCTCACCTTCGTCAACGCCAACGTCATGCAGGGCATGCCCATCTCGATGTTCCCGATGGCCCTTCTCGGCAGCTTCTTCCAGTGCTGGATCGTGGGCTACATCGTCTCCCTGCTCTGGGCCCAGCCGGCCGAGAAGATCGCCCGCAACCTCATGAACGACCCCGCGCCCGACATGCACTAAGCTCTTCTCGCGCATCTTTGACCATCGGCCCGCCCGCGCCCCGCGCCGGCGGGCCTTCCTGTTCGAAATGATCCGATGGGGGACTGACCCTTTTGGATCAGGGGGGAGGACCGTGGACGACCTCATCAGCGCGGAGCCCATAGAGCCCGGGCTCTGGCGCCTCGCCGACCCGATGGGCTATCTGGCCCACCTCGTGGTGGGCGAGAAGGACGCGGCGCTCGTGGACGCCATGCTCGGCGTCGGGGACGTGCGCGCCGTCGCCGAGCGGCTCGCGGGCGGGCGGCGGCTCCATGTTCTTCTCACCCACCGCCATCCCGACCACGTGGGCGGCGCCTATCGCTTCGACGAGGTCATGATGCCCGCGCTCGAGGACGGCCACTGGGACGATGCCGAGCACTTTGCCGCGGAGCATCGCGCCGCGGGCGTCGCCGCGGACCCGCGCCTTGCCGCGGCGCCGTGGGCGATCGCCGAGGGGGCACGCCCGCGCGTGGCGCACGTCGCGGACGGCGACGAGCTCGACCTCGGCGGCCTCGCGCTGCGCTGCGTCGCGCTGCCCGGCCACACCGAGGGCTCGATGGGATACCTCTGCCCGGAGCTCGGCGTCCTGCTCTCGGGCGATGCGGTGACGCCGATCATGTGCCTGTGCTTCGACGAGAGCCTGCCCGTCTCCGCCTGGCGCGCGACCCTCGACAAGATGGACGGCCTGCCCTTCGAGCGCTTCTACACGGGCCACCACCGTCGCGCCTTCACTAAGGCCGACCTGCCAAGCTGGCGTGCCGCGGCGGACTTTGCCGAGAAGGACCGCGGCATCGCCTGGCACCACGCCGACGTCGCGGAGTGGGAGGGAACCTGCCACCTGTGCCCGTGCGGCACCGCCGACGTCGACAGCCCCGACTTTCGCGCGGTCATCACGCGCGGGCTCCCCGCGCCGCGGGAGCGTCGGCGTGGGCGGCGAGGTTCTTCTCGGTAGCGTTTTCACTGGTGCCTGAATCCCGCCATATGCGTATTCGTGACACGCATATGGCGGGATTCAGGCACTTTCACACGCATTTGAAGCAAATCAGGCACCCGCGCACGCATATGGCGCGAATCCGGCACCAGGGCACACGCGCACGCATATGGCGCAAATCAGGCACCGGCCCGAGCAAACGCGCCGGACGCCGCCGCACAAGAGCGCCCCGGGCGTGAGGGGGCGCCCGGGGCGGGAGAGGACGTGCGAGCTGCTCGGCGGTTACGCCACGCTCGGGCGCGCCTTGAGCGAGAAGAGCGCGAGCACGAGGCACACGGCCATGCAGCCGTAGCCGAGGACGAACATCAGCGGGTAGCCGCCCGCGGAGTCCACGACCAGGCCCCAGAGCACGGCCGCGACGGCGCTCATGAGCGAGCCCACCATGGAGACGCGCGAGTAGATGTTGGTGTAGTCGGCGCTGCCGAAGACCGTGCGCACCAGAAGCGGCGTCTGCACCGTGGTCATGGCGTATACCACGCCAAAGAGGAAGGCGCCCACGAGCAGCAGGGCGAGCGCGCTCGGGAAGAGCCACATGAGCGTGACGCCGGCCACGCCCGCGCCGATGCCCAGGACAACGCCGGCGTGCACGGAGCGGTCGTTCACGGCGCCGAGCACGACCTTGCCCACGGCCTGGCCGCCCATCGCGGCGCTGGCGACGATTCCGGAGGCGGCGGCGATGGCGGGCATGGTGTCGGCGAAGGACTGGGCGTAGCCGGCCAGGAACTGGTAGATGGTCTGGTTGAGCGTGATCACGCCGCAGAAGGCCGCGAGCGCGAAGAACGCGGGCATGCGCATGGCCTGCGCGGCGGGGACGCCGGAAGCCTCGGCCTGCGGCGCGTCGCCGCCCTCGGCCGCCTCGCCGGCGCCGTAGGGGGCAAGGCCCTTGTCCTCCGGGCGGCTGCGCACCACGAGCAGCGTGAACGGCAGCGTGCCCACGGCCACGATCGCGGCAAAGACCAGGTATGCCGTGCGCCAGCCCTCGGCGCCGGAGTTGATCAGCGCGGTGCCCACGGGGTTGAACACCACGCCGCCGATGCCGGTGAACGCCATGCACAGGCCCACGAAGAAGCCCACGCGCTTGACGCACCAGGCGTTGACCAGGGTGGGGACGGAGAGGTAGATCAGCGGGCACACGCCCACGCCCAGGACCGCGCCGCAGACGTAGAACTGCCACATCGCCTGGCACATGCTCATGCCGGCAAGGCCCACGGCGCACAGGACCACGGCCGCGGAGAGCACCGCGCGCGCGTCGAGGCGCGAGAGCAGCTTGCCCGCCACGGGCAGGGTGATCATCTGCGCGATGTTGAGCACCGAGAAGTACAGCGTGAACTCCGCGGTCGCCACCCCAAAGTACTGCGAGACCGGCGTGAAGAAGATGCCGGCGCACGACAGCACGAGCGCGCAGGGGAGAAACGTTATCGCTATGCAGGACGCGACGATGGCGTAGGCGTAGTGGAACCCGCCCGTCCGCGCGCCCTTCTCGACGTTCTTCTCGGCCATTGGTCCTGGGTCTCCTATCTCTTGACTATCCCTCGACGTCGGCGATGGCGCCGTCCATCGTGAATCCCTTCCAGCTGGGCTCGCCGGTGTAGGTCATGACGGCCTCGGCGCCCTCGAGCGCGCGGATGGCGCCCGCGGCGAGCGCGTCCATCTCGAAGTCGCCGGCGTAGACCTTGACCGGGGCGATCCAGCCCACGCGCTCGGTCACGTAGGACACGAAGCGCGGGTCGTGGCTGACGCCGCCGGTGAGCACGATGCCGTCGACCTTGCCGGCGAGCACCGCGGCGAAGGCGCCGATCGCCTTGGCGACCTGGTAGGCCATCGCGTCGTAGACGACCTCGGCCCAGGCGTCGCCGGCCTCGATGCGGGCCGTGATCTGGCGCGCGTCGTCGGTGCCGAGAAGCCCGAGCAGGCCGCCGGTCTTGCCGATGACGCCGTCGAGCTCCTTCTTGGTGGCGCCGGAGTACGCGAGCTTCACGACCGGCTTGAGCGGGGCGTCGCCGGAGCGGTTGGGCGCGAAGGGGCCGGAGCCCTCGAGGACGTCGTTGGTGTCGACCATGCGGCCGTGGTCGTGGCAGGCAACCGAGAGGCCGCCGCCCACGTGCGCCACGATGAAGGAGCCGGTCTCGTAGGTGAGGCCCAGCTCGGCGGCGCAGCGGATCGCGCACTCCTTCTGGTTGAGGCAGTGCACGTGGCTCTTGCGGTAGACGCCCGGGAAGCCGGTGATGCGCGCCACGTCGGCGAGCTCGTCGGTGTCGGGCTGGTTGACGGCGTAGGCCGGCTTTCCGGTGGCCTGCGCGAAGGCGTGCAGCAGCGGCGCGCCGAGGATCGCGGGGTGGTTGACGCCGGCGTTCATGACGTGGTCGCAGACCGTGTCGTCGATGGCGAAGATGCCGCCGACGGTGGGGCCCATCGCGCCGCAGTAGCCGGAGAAGGCGTCGATGTCCTCGAGCTTGATGCCCTGCTCGGCGAGGGCGTTAAGGATGGTCTTCCTGCGGTAGTCAAACTGGTCGGCGGCGCTGTAGAACGCGGCGAGCTCCTCGGCGGGGTGCGTGACGTTGAGGCGGAAGAGCGCCTCGGTCCCGTCGAAGACGGCCACCTTGGTGGAGGTGGAGCCGGGGGAGAGCGTGAGGATCTTGTATCCCATGGGGTTCCTTTCTGCGGGCGCGTCGCGCCGTGGCTCGATTGTGCGCGGCGCGGCGGCGGTTGTCTTTGTGCGCGAGGTCCAAAAGTGGGCGAGAAGAACGCGGGCACGTCCTTCTCGCCCGGGCGGCCAGGTTCTCCGCGATAATTCGGCAGTCTGGAGGTCGTGTTAACGTACCAAACTGCGCTAATTTCGCGGAGAACCGGAAAGGGCGGGCGAGAAGGACTAGCGGGCGGAGAGCACGAGCATCGCGATGTCGCCGACGATCTCGTCGACGGTGGCGCCGCGGGAGGAGTCGGCCACGGGGCACTTGAAGCCCGAGAGCGTGTGGCCATAGGCGGCGCCGTGGGCGAAGCGCTGGACGATCTTCACCGCGAGGTTGGCGGAGTTGAGGTCCGGGAAGATGAGCACGTTGGCGCGGCCCGCGACGGAGGACTCGCGGCCCACCTTCTTGGCGGCCACGGCCTCGTCGATGGCGGCGTCGAGCTGGAACTCGCCGTCGGCGGCGATGTCGGGCCTGCGCTCGTGCACGAGGGAGATGGCCTCGTTCACGCGGTCGACCGAGCTGCCGGCGCCCGAGCCGCAGGTGGAGTACGAGAGAAATCCCACGCGCGGCTCCCAGCCCATGATGGCGGCCACGTTGTCGGCGGCGGAGATGGCGATGGAGGCCAGCTCGGAGGCCGTGGGCTCGGGGTTGAGGCCGCAGTCGGCGAAGCAGATCACGTTGCCCTCGGGGCCCTCGAAGCCCGCGGTCTCCACCAGGGCGAAGATCGACGGCACGTCGACGCCCTCCTTGAGGCCGATGATGGTCTGGGCGGCCATGAGGACGTCGCCGGTGGTGTTGGTGTGGCCGCAGAAGGTGCAGTCGACGTCGCCGAGCTCCTCCATGACCATGGCGTACCACATGGGATTCTTGATCTTGCGGCGGGTGCCCTTGGCGGAGAGCAGGCGCGCGCCACCGGCCATGTAGCGCTCGGCCAAGGCGTCGGCCGTGGCCTCGTCGGAGGTGTCGACGACCTCCATGCCGTCGAGCGCAACGCCTGCCTCGGCTGCCGTGGCCTCGATGACGTCGCGCGGGCTCACGAGCACGGGGGTGCCCACGCCCTCGTCGAGCACGCGGCGGGCGGCGAGCAGGGTCTTGACGGCCTCGCACTCGGGCAGGGCGACGCGGCGGGAGGGCGCTGCCTTGGCGTCCTCCACGAGCTTCTCGATAAGCGTCATGTGAGTTCCTCTCTATAGAAAAGTGGCCCGGCGGCGGCCGAGAAGGACCGCGCTGCCGGGCCGTGCGTGCTTACATGGACAGGGCGTCATCCACGAACTTGGCGGCGTCGGCGAAGGTCGCGCACTTGTTGAGCTGCATGTAGGGGACCTCGACCTCGTACTCGTCCTCGAGGGCGGACGCAAACTGCACGATGTTGACGGACTTGCAGTGCAGGTCGTCGACAAAGCTGGTCTCGGCGGACAGGGTGGAGGCGTCCACGCCAAAGATCTCGGCCGCCTTGTTCTTGAGGATGTCCACGACCTCTTCCTGGAACTCGTTCATCTTGCTTCCTTTCCGTCGTGATCCAAAAGGGGACAGACCCCTTTTGGATCATTTTGTAAAAATGCTTCAAAAGGGGTCTGTCCCCTTTTGGATCACCTAGCCGCGGTAGACGTAGTCGCCGACCTGGTACTTGGGCGGAACCACGGGAATCTGCAGGTAGGAGTCGTGCTCGCCGCCGGTGTGGATGACGTGCATGCCGTCGCCGTTGTCGGTCTTGTGGTTCATGTCGTTGTCGTGGAACCACTCGGTCTTGATGAAGCGGCCGGCCACGACGACCTGGATCTTCTCGCCCTTGTGCCAGAAGCGGGAGTGCGGGTACATCTCGACGTCCACGGGCACGATCTCGCCCGGCTGCATGCGCTCCTCCTTGGTGTGCGCGTGCACCGGCTGGAAGTCGCTCGCGTACTTGGGGTCGAGCTCGCGGTGGCTGCAGCGGAGGAACCCCCACGCGCCGCGGAACGGGGCGCCCATGACGCGGATCGGCACGTAGTTGCCGTCCTTGTCCAGCTTGATGACCCAGGGGAACAGGTCCATGTTGTCATAGCCGCGGCACTCGACGTTGAGGTGCAGCTTCATGAAGCCCGTGATCTCGGTGTCCTCGGTGAACTGGTAGGTGAACGTCGTGGTCTCGGTCTTGGGGTCGTAGACGACCTCGGCCTCCTGCTCGGGGTTCTCGTAGCTCGCGGAGCCGTCGGCGGCGTTGAGGTAGAGCTTGCGGTACTCGGTGCGCTTGAGCGGGAAGGACTCCTCGGGGCGGCGGTCGGCGTAGTCAAAGTCGTAGCCGTCCATGACGTCGATGCGCACGCGCGGCGTCATCTCCCAGCCGTTGTGGATGTCCTTGCAGTAGCGGTCGAAGAAGCGGCGCAGGTCCTCGAGGTTCTCGGGCTTGTAGCTGTCGGGCCACTCGAAGTCGCGGTGCGCGCGCATCCACTTCTTGGGGGAGCGGATGCGGCGGAAGCCCTCGAAGGCGCCGCGCAGGTGGTGGTGGACCCAGCCGGCGGTGACGTAGGTGGGGATGCGGATCTTGTTCCAGTCGACGATCTTGTCCTTGTAGTACGCGTTCATGAGCGGGTACTGGGCCACCATCGCCGGTGTGTCCTCGATGTAGTTGTTGACGGCGAGCGCCTGGATGATGTGGGTCTCGTAGTCGGGGTTGGGGATGCCGCCGCAGTAGTAGCTCTCGCGGTAGAGGTCGCCCTGGCCCTCCCAGGCCGCCAGGCACGCGAGGTGGGGCGGACGGGTGGCGGCGATGCGCCAGTGGGCCATGCACACGCCGGAGTTGCCGATCATCGTGGCCTTGCCGTTGCACCACTCCTGGGCCGTGACCCACTCGATGAAGTCATAGCCGTCCTGGGCGTCCTGGCTGCCCCAGAGGTAGACGTCGCCCTCGGAGTTGCCCACGCCGCGCGGGTCAACGTTGGCCACGGCGTAGCCGTAGTGGCACCAGTAGCCGGGGTCGGGGGCCTCGAACTTGGCGTACTGCGAGACCGTCTTGGGCGGCACGCCCATGAGCTGCCAGGAGTCCATGCCCTCGGAGGGGTTCTTGCCAAACGGGGCAAAAACGCAGATGACGGGGACCTTCTCGGTGGTGTTGGCAGGGCGGTAGATGTCGGCGTAGATCGTGGTGCCGTCGCGCAGGACGCAGGCCTGGTCGCGCTCGCACATGACGCCGGGGATCTCGGTCATGTAGGTGTGCGGCTGGTAGGGCGCGCAGAAGCCCATCGTGGCCACCATCTCGCCGTCGCCGGCGTCGGGGTCCTCGGCCAGGCGGCGCTTGATCTCCTCGAGCTCCTCGCGGGACTTGCCGGGGTTGCCCTTGGCAAAGGGAACCTCGAACTCCTCCCCGCCGAAGGTCATCTTCTTGACGATGCCCTCTCTCTTCTCGGCCATGCGGCGCTCCTCTCTGACGAGCCCCCCGGGCGTGCCCGGCGGGCGCTTTCCCTGTCTCAGAGTGTGGGTGTTTGGGCCAAGAAGGTCATTGGACTGGGTTACAAACTTTGGGCCCCGACGGGCCGCCTGGGCGGTACCGCTGCCCACCGCCCAGCTCAGGGCCCTTGGTCAACCGCACAACGCGCTGGTATCATGAGGGGTCGAGAAGTACGGACGGGCCGGCGCGCCGCCGGCGCGGGGAGGGTGAACATGAAGCTGAGAACGGTCGTCAACGAGCTGGCGTGCGACGCCATCTGGCCGGCGCGCCCGGAGCTGCTCGACGCCAACGTCCTGCTCACGCCCGAGTACGGCTCCGCGACCCCTGGCGACATGCTGTTCGTCCGCCTGTGCCGCCTCGAGGACTGGGCGGCCGGCGCCGTGAGCGCCGCCGAGCGCGAGCTGCTGCTCGTCCATTCAGGGCCCAAGATCCCCGCCGACGCGACTCCCGCGGGCAACGTCGTGCTCATCGCCCATCCGAGCAGCTACGAGGACCTGCGCGTGCTGTTCCTCGACCTGCCGTCGCGGATCGCGGTGCTGGAGCTGCTGCGCGAGCGGATGTTCAACGCGTTTCTCGGCTCCTACGACCTCGGGCAGTACGCCCGACGCGCCTCCGAGGTGCTCGGCAACCCCGTGATCATCCTCAACTCCGACCAGCGCGTGCTCGCCACCGCCGGCGAGTTCCCGCTCGACGCCCTCGACGTGCAGGAGGTGCTCGACCAGGGCTACATCTCCGAGACCGTCAACGCCGACATGGAGGCAGACGGCATCATCGAGGGCGTGCGCCGCGCCCACCACTCCATCCTGGCCCTCTCCGCGCGCTACGGCCGCAGCTGGGTCACCTCGATGGTGTACTTCCACCACCTCGAGATGGGCCGCTTCGACGTGATGGAGAAGGACCGCGCGATCTCCGGCATCGACCTCGAGCTCATCGACTACGCCTCCCAGCTCGCGGGCATCCTCATCGACCGCCTGGGCCTGGCGGGCGAGCGCGTGGGGTTTGGCTCCTCGGTCCTGCACGACCTCGTGACGGGCGGCTTCGTCAACGAGAAGACCATGCGCGCCCAGCTCATGGTCACGCACCTGCCGCAGGACGGCTCCTACGCGATGCTCACGCTCGCGGGCCCGCGCGACGCCGACCGCGACTACCTCGCGCGTGTGGGCTCGATGGTGGGGCGCGTGGTGCGCAACTGCCTCTGGTGCGTGGAGGACGGCGTGCTGTGCGCGCTCGTTCCGGTGGGGCGCGGCGACGGCGTGGGCTATGACGACTACGCGCGGGCCATCCGGCGCATCTCCGCCAACTCGGCGCTCGCGGCCATGCTCGAGAACAACGACCTGCGCGCCTACGTGAGCGAGCCGTTTGCCGAGGTGGACCGCGCGGGCGCCCGCCTCGAGCAGTGCCGGCTGCTCATGCGCGTGCCGGACGCGCGGGTCCACGGCCGCGTGTGCTACTTCTGGGAGAACCGCTTCGGCGTGCTCGCCGTGGTGGCGGGCTCGCGCGAGCGCGTGGACATGCTGCTCGACAAGCGCGTGGTCGCGATGGACGCCTACGACCGCGAGCACGGGACGGCCTACCTCGAGACGGCCATCATGTCCGTGCGCTTCCCCGGCAGTCCCGCCGAGGCGGCATCGGCGCTCTCGGTGCACCGCAACACCTACTTCTACCGCATGAACAAGGTCAAGGAGCTCTTCTTCGTCGACCTCAAGGACGGCGAGGACCGCCTGGCGCTCTCCTTCACCGCCCAGGTCCTCGAGGCGGCACGCCGGTAGCGGGGACGGGGGAGGCGCTCGAAGGCCTGGTGCCTAAATCCGGCCAAATGCGCGCAGTGGTGCCTAATACCCGAGAAATGCGCGTCTCCGGTACCAAAATCCGGCCATATGCGTGCGGCGGACACGCATTTCTCGAAAATCAGGCACCGCGTTGGTTGAGGGCGGGCGACCCGTCCCGCCCAATGTGCAATCGCACAGACACGTTCTTCTCGCCCGGGCGTTTATCAAACGTCAGCCTAACGGGTTTGCCCATACGCTTTTCCCAACGGAACCCAAACCGGAGAGGAAAGGGGTCGCCATGACCAAGATCGTGGGCGTTTCGTTTGGCACCAAGAACGGCAACAACGACTGCATCTGCAAGGAGGTGCTCAAGGCCTGTCAGGAGGAGGGCTGCGAGATCGAGTTCATCCGCGCGATGGACCTCGACATCAAGCACTGCACCGGCTGCATCACCTGCGTCAAGATGCTCATGAGCGGCACCAAGAACATGTGCGTCCACAAGGACGACTTCGACTGGCTGGCCTTTGAGATGTTCAACGCCGACGGCGTCATCATGGTCGACCCGATCTTCGAGACCGGCGCCTCGGGCCTGTTCCACACCATCATGGACCGCTTCGGGCCCCGCATGGACACCGGCAACAACTTCATCGGCACCCAGATCGCCCAGGGCCGCCTGGCCCAGGGCGGCGACGCGGCCAAGGGCGTCGAGGTGCCCAACCCCGCGATCATGAGCCCCAAGGTCGTCTCCTACATCGGCATCGGCGGCTCCGACTGGGGCACCCACGTCCAGTCCGAGCACCAGCTCCAGGCCATGACCCCCAGCTGGAAGGTCATCGACAACGAGTGGGTCGCCTGGTCCAAGACCGCCCTCATGGACGACTCCCTGATCGAGCGCGCCCACCAGATCGGCGTCAACCTGGCCAACGCCGCCAAGGACATCGAGCACGCCACCTACCAGGGCAAGCCCGGCATCTGCCCGCACTGCAACTGCAACGACTTCTATCTCGTCCCCGGCGAGAACCGCGCCATCTGCTGCGTCTGCGGCCTCGAGGGCACCGTGTCCGTGGAGGACGGCGCCGTCAAGGTCACCTACGCCGACGAGGACCTGCACAAGGCCCACGACATCCAGTCCGGCAAGGAGATCCACGGCAAGGACATCGCCGAGAACGAGGGCAAGCTCGCGGAGATGAAGAAGACCCAGGCCTACAAGGACCGCGTCGCCTACTACCGCGACCTCATCCAGCCCACGATGCCGCCGCGCGCGTAACGCGTCGCTCGGAGCGAGAAGAACGTGGTCTTGGGACCCGGCCGCAGCCGCGCGGCCGGGTCCTTCTCGTCTGGGGCGCCCCTCTCGCCGGCGCGCCGCGCCGAACCCGCCTCGGGGCGTCCCGTCCGCCATGGTCCCATTGCACAAACCCTGCGGGACATTTTGGCCCGATATGTTGTGCGCGCACATTGTTGCCGCGGGCGGCCTGCGCGAAGGTGTACTCGTGCAAGAAGGTGCCAAACAAGGCATGGCAGCAGATAGAGGAGGATTCGCATGAAGCAGCTTGAGACCGACGTCGTCGTCGTTGCGGCGGGCCTTTCCGGCCTGGCCGCGTCCGTTGCCGCCGCCGAGAGCGGCGCGAGGGTCATCACCCTCGAGAAGGCGTCCAACACCGGCGGCGCCGCCAACATGGGCATGGGCCCGGCAGCTGCCGGCTCGCCCCTGCAGAAGGCCTCGATGATCGAGGTCACCCCCGGCGAGCTCTTCCGTCGCCACATGTTCTACACCCACTACCAGGTCGACGCCCGCCTCGTGCGCGACTACTACTTCAAGAGCGGCGACACCATCCAGTGGCTCATGGACATGGGCGTCGAGTTCAACAGCGTCCGCCCGGCGTTCCGCGCCCGCGAGCGCACCCGCGCCTACGCCGACGGCGAGTACACCTGGCACGTCGTCCAGCCCGAGGACGGCTCCGAGCCCGGCCCGCGCGCCGCTACCACGATGACCAAGCGCATGACCGAGCGCGCCCAGGAGCTGGGCGTCGAGTTCATGCTCGAGTGCCCCGGCACCGGCCTCATCACCAACGACGAGGGCGCCGTGGTGGGCGTCACCGCCAAGGACAAGAACGGCGAGGAGTACGAGATCTCCTGCTCCTCGGTCATCGTCGCCACCGGCGGCTTCGGCCACAACACCGAGATGATCAAGGAGACCATCGGCCTCGACTGGGGCAAGAACCTCTTCTCCTTTGCCATCCCGGGCATGGACGGCGACGGCCTCAACATGTGCCACGCCGTGGGGGCCGGCCACACCCCGGTCTCCATGGAGATGATGTACCAGATCCCGGACAACATGAACCACTTCTACGTCGAGGGCGCCTTCCGCCAGCCCTGCTACTGGTGCAACCGCCTGGGCGAGCGCTTCATGCCCGAGGACGAGATCTTCAACACCACCTTCGTGGGCAACGCGATCAACCACCTGCCCGGCAAGGTCGCCTTTGCGATCTTTGACTCCAAGATGCTCAAGCACTGGAAGAAGGACGGCCCGGACATCGTCTCCCACGTCCACCCGCACGACCTCTACGAGGGCTTCGACGAGCAGTGGGAGCGCGACCTCGCCGACGGCTACGAGGCCATCTGCCAGGCCGACACCCTCGAGGAGCTCGCCGAGAAGGCCGGCATCGACGTCGACGGCCTCATCGCCAACGTCGAGGAGTACAACGAGATGTGCGCCAACGGCTGGGACGAGATCTTCGAGAAGGAGCGCGAGTTCATGCAGCCGCTGGAGAAGGGCCCGTTCTACTGCTGCAAGCAGTACATCGGCGCCTACGGCACCCTGGGCGGCGTGCTGATCAACCACAACATGGAGGTCATGACCGACGACTACAAGGTCATCCCCGGCCTCTACTGCGTGGGCACCGACGCCTGCACCATCTACGGCGACTCCTACAACTACTGCATCCCGGGCAACACCATGGGCTTCTGCCTCAACTCCGGGCGCATCGCCGGCGAGAACGCCGCCGCCAAGCTGTTCGAGTACTAAGAGGGGTAGGGGGACGCGCGCGGGGTCTCGGCTCGGGGCCCCGCGCGTCCTTTTTGGCCGGGAGGGGACGGACCCCTTCCGACCCATCGCCGCGGAGAGGCGCCGTCGTTGCGGCGCAGCGGCCCGACATCACGAAGAGGGGGTCATGTGAAGCTCACCATCAACGGCCTGGAGGTCGAGGCGCGCGAGGGACAGTCGGTCCTGGACGCCGCGCTCGACGCCGGCATCTTCATCCCGCACCTCTGCAAGCACCCGGACCTCGAGGCCGTGGGCGGCTGCCGCCTGTGCATGGTCGAGGTCGACGGCGCGGAGGAGCCCGTGTGCGCCTGCAAGACGGAGGTGCGCGAGGGCATGCAGGTCAACGTCAACGGAGAGCGCGCCGACCGCGTGCGCCGCATGGCGATGGAGCTCATCCTCGCCACGCACCCGACCGACTGCACCGGCTGCCCCAAGTACGGCAAGTGCGAGCTGCAGTCCATGTACCAGTACATGGGCGTCTCGCCCACGCGCTGGCGCGTCAAGAGCCGCCCCGTCTCCACCGACGAGTCCAACCCGCTCATCACGCACATGTTCACGCGCTGCATCCGCTGCGGCCGCTGCGTGCGCGCCTGCCGCGAGCTGCGCGGTGTCGGCGTCCTGGATTACCAGCACACCGAGGAGGGCATCCGCATCGGCACCGACGGCTCGGTCTCGCTCGAGGAGGCGGGCTGCCGCTTCTGCGGCGCGTGCATCGAGGTCTGCCCAACGGGCTCGATCATCGACGTGCTCTCCCGCGCCCATGACGACCGCACGCGCGAGGACAACGTCGTGCCCTGCCGCTTTGGCTGCCCGGCGCACATCGACATCCCCCGCTACCTGCGCCACGTGCGCGACGGCGAGTGGGAGGCCGCGACTGCCGTCGTGCGCGAGAAGGTCCCGTTCCCCGAGACCCTCGGCACCATCTGCAACCACAACTGCGAGAGCGAGTGCAAGCGCAACGACCTGACCGCGCCGCTCTCGGTCTGCCGCCTCAAGCGCGCCGCCGCGGTGCGCGACACCGGCGAGTGGAAGAGCCGCGTGCGCCACGAGCCGCTCACCGGCAAGAGGGTCGCCGTCGTGGGCGCCGGCCCCGCGGGCCTCACCGCGGCCCTGTTCCTGGCCGAGAAGGGCCATCTGGTCACGGTCTTCGAGGCAAACGAGAAGGTCGGCGGCCAGCTGCGCTACGGCATCCCCGCCTATCGCCTGCCCGACGCCACCGTCGACCACGAGGTCGACATCATCCGCGAGATCTCCCAGGGCACCGATGCCGACCCCCGCATCGACATCCGCTGCGGCGAGCGCGTCGCCGACCCCAAGGCACTTCTCGGCGAGGGCTATGATGCCGTGCTCGTTGCCATCGGCACCCACGTGGGAACGCGCCTGCCGATGGAGGGAGCCGACCTCGAGGGGGTCTACGTGAACACCGACTTCCTCAAGGCCGCCCGCACCGGCGCGCCGCTCGACGTCACCGGAGCGGTCGTCGTGCTCGGCGGCGGCAACGTCGCCTACGACTGCGCCCGCACTGCCGTGCGCCTGGGCGCCGAGAAGGTCGACGTGGCCTGCCTCGAGTCCCTCGATAAGATGACGTCGACCCCGGAGGAGCGCGAGGAGGCCGCCGAGGAGGGCGTGGAGCTCCACGACGCCTACGCGTTCACCTCGCTCAACGAGTCCGAGCCCGGCTCCGGCCGCGTGGGCTCGGTCACGATCCACAAGATCGAGCGCTTCTACTTCGACGAGAACCACCGCGCGGTGACCGAGCTCGTCGAGGGCGGCGAGCTCACGATCCCGGCCGACCACGTCATCTTTGCCGTGGGCCAGAAGCCGGAGGGCACCGCCGAGATGGGCCTCGAGCTCACGCACGGCCCCTACATCGTGGCCGACAGCGAGCTCGCCACGAGCGTCGAGGGCGTCTGGGCCGCCGGCGACTGCGTGACGGGCACCAAGTCCGTCATCGCCGCCATCGAGCAGGGCCGCGAGGCCGCGAGCTCGATCGACCGCTACCTCGGCGGCGACGGCGACATCACGGCCGAGCTGCTCGATGCGGACGTCCCCGAGCAGTGCATCGGCAAGGTCCCCGAGGGCTTCTACGGTGGCCGCGTCGAGCCTAAGATCGGCCCGGCAAAGGAGCGCGCGCACACCTTCGACGTCTTCGAGTGCCCGTTCACCGAGGACGAGGCCAAGTGCGAGGCGTCCCGCTGCCTGCAGTGCGACCTGCGCCTGACCCTGCACACCCCGCGCCTGTGGAACGAGTACTAGGAAGGGAGCGAGAAATGACGACGATTGTTAGCTTCATGCCGACCTACGCGGCGGCCCCCGTCTCCCTTCACCTCCTGAAGGGAGACGTCGAGGGCGCCGCGGAGAAGATCTCCGGCCTCGGGGGAGAGGTGGCGGTCCTCGTGCCGTCGACCGAGCCCGAGCTCTCCGCGCGCCTGCGCGAGCTTCTCGGCGACGCCGCGCGCGTGGTCGAGGCGGATCCGTCCCTCGGCTTCGTCTACGCCAACGACACCGCCTGCGCCTGCGTGCTCAAGGGCGAGAAGCCCCTGCCTTCCGAGGTCACCGGCATCACGCCTGAGCTGCGCCTCATTGCCGGTTCCGAGCTCCTCGGCACCGAGGGCTCCCGCTGGACCTGGATCGAGGGCGCGGACGCCCCCGTCGAGCTTCCCGCCTCCACGACCGTGGGCGCGCTCGTCGCGGCCTCCGGCGTGGCCGACGCCAAGGCCGTCTACGTGGGCTACCCGACCGGCGCGTTCTTCTCGGCATCCGACGCGGACGCCGCCGTGGAGCTCGGCAGCGACTACGTTCGCGTGTACGGGCAGGCCTCCTGCATGGCGAGCGCGCTCGACCAGGTGTGCCAGCTCTATCGCCACGAGACCTGCGGCCGCTGCGTCTTCGGCCACGAGGGCGGTCACCAGGTCGCCCAGATCGCGAGCGACATCTGCCGCAAGAAGGGCAAGGCGTCCGACGTTGCGCTGCTGCGCGACCTCTGCCCGGTCATGGAGACCCAGAGCCTCTGCGAGATGGGCCGCGTGATGGCGCGCACCGTCCTCTCCGCGCTCGATGCCTTCGGCGACGAGATCGAGCAGCACTTCACCAAGAAAGTCTGCCCGGCGGGGGAGTGCAAGGCCTACATGACCTACCACATCCTCCCCACCAAGTGCGTGGGCTGCGGCGAGTGCGTCGACGCCTGCGAGGACGAGGCCATCCTCGGCAAGCCGCGCTTCATCCACGTGATCGACCAGAAGGCGTGCACGCAGTGCGGCAAGTGCGTGAGCGCCTGTGACGAGGAGGCCATCATCATGGCCGGCGCGGACAAGCCCCGCACCCCGCCGCGCCCGATCCCCATCCGCAAGCGCTAGCTGCAAATTGGGGACAGTCCCCAACGAGCTGGTGACGTCCCTGGGCCGCCTCCCCCGAGGCGGCCCTTTTGCATTCGGGCCTCGGGCCCTCGTTCTTCTCGGCTCCCTTCACAGCCCCCGGTGCCTGATTCCCGAGAAATGCGCGAATCGGTGCCGGATTTCCGCCAAATGCGTGCGGCGGACACGCATATGGTCAGATTCCGGCACCAAAACGCGCATATGGCGGGAATCAGGCACCAGGCGTTTTCAAAAGCCGCTCCAGTGGATGCCGTCAATTCCCTCGAGCTCCTTCCAGAGCGCCACGCGCGCCTCCCGCTCCGCGCGGGCGCGCCTGAACGAGACCTTGCGCTCCGGCAGGCCGATGTCCCGGCGGGCCTTTGCCATGACACCGTCCATGTAGTCGATGTCGTCGTAGTTCTCCTTCCAGAGCACGTAGTCCTTGAAGTCATGCGCGAGAAACTCATTGGCGCGTTTGGTGTCGCGCTTGACCTGTTCCGGCTTTGTGTGCCAGTCCCCGTAGTAGTCAAAGGCGACGCCCCGAAACCGAGCCGCAGCCGCCGCGTCCTCCGGCGCGAGCAGCAGCAGGTCGGGCTTGCGAACGCGCAGCTGTCCCACCTCGCCTGAGAGCGCCTCGAGCCGCACGGGGTCGTTGAGCGCAACCCTTTCGAGGCGATATCCTCCCGAGGCAAAGCGCCGCGTGGCGCGAATGAAGAGCTTTGCCTCCATAGGTGACGCCGCGCGTTCGGGGACGCCTCCCAGGGCCTCGCGCACAATTGCGACCCCCTTGAACCTCCCGAGCCTCTCGAGATAGGCCTCGAGGCCGGCTCGCGTGAGCAGCGGGGCACGACGCTGCTCCACGCCGCGGTCAGCGGTCACGCTCACGGCGTAGGTGCCCAGCATCTCCGACAGCAGCAGCGTGAGCTCGCTTGCGGTGAGGTACGGCGCCATCTGAACGCAGAGAAGGGCGGGCGAGCTGCAGCGCACGCCGGGCATGAGCTCGACGAGCGATCCGGGGGGAAGCGCGGCAACGCACGTGTGCGGAATGACGGCGGGGCTCGCATGCCGATGACAGGAGCCTCCCACGAGTACGTGGAGCGGCGTCGACGCACCCTCGAGCTGAGGGCAGATGCTCAGGACCTCGCGCGCCTCTCCGATGACGGGCATCTGGCAGGGCAGCTCGGTCGGGCAGAGCCCGGCGCGCGCAAGGCGCGAGGGAAAGTACGGCTTCCTCATGGCCTCGAGCGCGGTGATATGTGAGAGAACGATGTCCATCCCCCAACGGTAGCGACGCGCCGCCTGCAGCGTCTGCCACGCAGCGTTGCCGCAGCTGTACGCCGCCACGACACGTTATGGAATCGCAGGTCAGAGAGGCGCAGGAGGTCATCTCGCCCGCAGATGAGTCCGCGACTGGCGGCATCTGGTCCGTGAGCGGACCCCGTCGCAAACAGATGCGAAACACGGCGCTCGGAGCGGCATCGAGCTGCGCGCGCGTCCTTCTCGCACCCACGACAAAACGCCTGGTGCCTGATTCCCGCCATATGCGCGTTTTGGTGCCGGAATCCGGGAATATGCGTGTCCGCCGCACGCATTTGGCGGAAATCCGGCACCGATTCACGCATTTCTCGGGAATCAGGCACCAGGGGTTTGACGCAGGCGGGAGGGGGCACGCGGGCCGGGAGGGCGCTGCGAGAAGGAAATGCGCGGCGAGAAGAGCGCGGAGCTGCGCTTTTGTCCTTTGCGCACAAACGCGGCCCGTTCCGCCCGCCGAGGTCTGGTCCCGCGAACATGCTGCCCGCCCACGCGCCGTGCGATACTACTCTCAACATGACCCCTTCGAGCTCTGTTTGCCATGCCGGAGCTCGGAGGGGCCACGCTTTGTCCGGGCGCACGAAGCCGCGCCCGCAACGGCCGAAAGCGTCGTTCGTCCGGACGGTGAACGCCGTCGCGGCGCGCCGTAGCATCTCCTCAGAATGCGCGGACGGGGGTCCGCGCCCGACGCTCGAGGAGAGGAGCGGACATGTCTTTCAAGGTCATGGCAATCTGCGCCGGAAGGCACGGCGGCAACGGCGAGGCGCTCGCCAAGGAGGCGCTCTGCGCGGTCCAGGAGGCCGGCGGAGAGGTCGAGCTGATCAACCTCTTTGACTACAACATCTTGCCCTGCACCGGCTGCGAGGGCTGCACGATGCAGATGGGCAAGGTCGGCGCCGGTCTTCAGAAGGAGTACCACGGCTGCGTTCTCAAGAACAAGGACGACGTCGACGCCATCGTCAACGAGCTGCGCACCTGCCACGGCGTCATCTTCGCCGTCCCGACCTACGACCTCACGCCGAGCTCGGTCTACACGCGCTTCGCGCAGCGCTTCCTGGCCTACGAGCTCTCCTTCCTGCTAGCCATCGGCGCGGTGAAGGAGAACCCGCACACCGTGGCCGGCCTCATCGCCGTCGGCGGCTCCATGCACGACTGGCAGAGCCTCGCGCTGGAGAGCCTGCAGGCCACCATGTTCACGATGTCGCTGCAGGTCGTCGACCGCTACATGGCGCAGCGCGACGGCCGCCCGGGCAACGCCTTCGTCTGGGGCGACGACGTCGAGTGGGGCGGCCAGCTCGCTCGCGCCCGCAAGATGGGCGAGAACATCGTCAAGGCCATCCAGACGCCGGTCGAGGAGCGCACCTGGCTCGGCGACGCAGACGATGGCGTGTGCCCCAACTGCCACAGCTCGCTGGTCTATCCCGGCGACAAGCACTGGGACGGCATCGAGTTCCCGTGGGAGTGCGCGGTGTGCGGCGCCGGCGGCGACCTGGCCGTCAACGAGGAGACCGGGCGCCCCTACCTCAAGATCGCCGAGAACGGCCTCATCCGCGACCGTAACGACGACAAGGCGCGCGCCGAGCACCTCAACGAGATCAACAAGACGCGCGACGAGTTCTTCGCGCACCTCGAAGAGGTCAAGCCGCTGATGGAGAAGTACGCCAAGATGGAGTTCCCGACGCTCAAGATCGAGCGCTAGTTGTCAGCGCGGGTGATTCAATTGGGGGCAGACCCCTCTTGAATCACCCGCGCCTTGATTCAAAAGGGGTCTGTCCCCAATTGAATCACTTGTGGTGCGCGCGGAGGTCGTCGCTCGTGTGCGGCTTGGTGCGCGTCTCAAGGAGCCCCAGGTAGAGCAGGGCGCGGATGGAGAGGTGGAACAGGAACAGGTCCTCTCCGGACGTGAGGTCGTTGTCGCAGATCTCCTTGATGCGGCCCAGGCGGTAGAGCAGCGTGTTCTTGTGCAGGCACAGCAGCAGCGCCGTGCGCGCGGTGCTGCACCCGTTCTGCATGTAGGCGTAGAGCGTCTCCACCAGCTCGCTGCCGTGGCGCAGGTCGTGTTCGTAGAGCGCCCAGATCGCGGGGTGCACGTAGTTGAACAGGTTCACCCGGTCGTTGGCAAAGTCGAGCAGCTCCATGTAGGTGTAGTCGTAGTAGTTGTAGACGTGGGTGTCGTCGAGCACCTTGGTGTAGGAGGAGCCAAAGTGGATCGCGGAGCGCGCTTGGGCCAGGTGGCGGCGCACGTCGCAGAGGTCGTCGAAGGCGTTGCTCACGCCCACGAGCACGTCGTTGTCCTTGGCGACGCGCGCGAGCAGCCTGCGGTCGTAGGGAGTGAGGAAGGGCCCCTCGGCGCGGCTCGCCACGATCACGAGGTCGCCGCCGTAGGAGGTCGTGAGGCTCTTGACCAGCATCGGCTGGAGCTGGCCGCGCAGGCTCTCCTCGTCGCGGGCGCTGAGGGCCCTGCTCGACGCGTCGCGCACCACCACGACAAAGAGCGCGGGCAGCGGCTCGAGCCCCAGCAGTCCCAGACGCCGGGCGGTCGCCTGGGGCGTGGGCTGCTCGTCCTCGAGCAGGCGCCGCAGGAAGTAGGACTCCATCTGGGCGCTGCCCACGGTGAAGACCTCGCCCTTCTGCAGCTCCTGTCCGACGACGTTGCAGAGCAGCGAGAAGTCCGCGACGTCGGCATCGGCGAAGGGGCGCTCGTGCGCCATCATCATGACGCGCGCGAGGCAGATGCCGTGCACGACGACGTTCTGCGTCATCGTGGTGAGGCCGAGGTTGGCGTTGTCGCGAATCACGGGGCCGTGGGACCGGGCGAGGCGCTCGTTGATGCCGTCGTCCTCGATGTAGGCAACGCCGTCCTCGAGGATGTCGCCAAAGGCCATCTCCTCGCGCATCACGCGCGCATAGGCCGAGTCGTCGTCCGCCGCTGGGGTGACGCCGCTGCTCGCGACATAGTGGTAGCTCGGGTCGACCACCACGACCGGGTTGCCGAGTGCGTCCGCCGCCTCGTCGACGAGGTGCCTGATGCCCCGGTCGGAGAGAAGTGCTGCGAGGATGCGCTCGCTCGTGGTCTGCGTGGACGGTTCGCCCGGCCCCATTCTCGGCTCCTTTCGGCGGCGTGTGGCTGACAGTGCCCTGCGACACATGATAATAGAAATGAAAGGGAGGGCGGCAATGGCGGTTTGGGGAAGCGACAGCAGGACGGATCCCGTCGACGCGCGCATCGAGGACGCGGTCTTTACGCTCATGGAGACCACCGACATCCCCGACATCCGCGTGGCCGACGTCGTGCGCCTCGCCGGCGTCTCCCGCTCGACCTTCTACCGGCGCTTCGGCTCGGTCGACGACGTGGTCAAGGCCTTCGAGACCGACGTGCTGGCCAACATGCACTCCATCAACAGCTACGCGCTCAAGGCCCGCTTCGGCCAGTCGGAGCTCGACCCCACGCCCACGATGATCAGGCGCATGGAGGTCCTCGCGGAGCGGCGCGACAAGATCGTGGCGCTCAACGGCCCCCACGGCGACCCGCAGTTCGTGCACAAGGCCACGATCCTCATGCACGACCACTTCCGCGAGCGCCTCTCCGACGTGGAGGGGTCCGGCACCTATCGCGACTTCTACCTCGCCTTCGTTCTGGCCGGTCACCACAACGTGATCCAGTACTGGCTCGAGGAGCGCCCCGAGGTCTCCCCGGAGGTCGTCGCGGGCGTGCTCAACCGCCTCTTCTACGCGCCGTTCTTCCTCGACGACTCCAACGCGCGCAACGTCCCCGCCTCGCCCTTCCGCGGAAGGCGCGGGGAAGGCGACGCGGACGAGAAGGACGAGCGGGGCGAGAAGGGCGAGCGGCGCCGCCAGCGGTAGGTTCCAGCCGCCGAACGGCGCGTCTAAATTATCTCAAACGGCACCATCTACCTGTAAGAAGAAACACTACATGCAAAGTTGTCCCACGGGGCGGAACGACTGCCGCCCAGAGGTTCTTCTCGGCATTCCGCGTGCGTCATAGCATGCGAGACAGGCAAGGCAAGCATTGGCTTTCGGAAAAGGATGTGATGCTATGGTCAAGCTCGGCAGAAACATGCGCAGCGTCTCGATCGTGGGCGTGGGCTGCACCCCGTTCAAGGACTTCGAGGACCATCCCGAGACCCAGGGGGTCGGCGAGGGCGAGGCGTTCGGCTACGCCGCGCTCGAGGCCATCGCCGACGCGGGCCTCGAGCCGCGCGACGTTGACTTCTTCTATCACGGCGCCGCCAACCCCTACCTGATCAACGACTGCATCACCCCCAACATGCAGGTCGCCGACTGGTTCGGCATGCGCGCCAAGGCCTCCGTCCACCACTCCGAGGCCTGCTGCACCGGCTACGTGGCGCTCGAGCAGGCCGTCATGGCCGTCGCCTCCGGAACCTACGACGTGGTGCTGTCCGGCGCGGTCGACCTCGCCTCGACGCTGCCCGTCGAGCACATGCCCTCCCACGTGCGCCAGGACTTCCCGCTGGAGGTCATGATCCCCTCGCTCGACAAGATCTACGACCGCGCCTACGGCCGCCCGCTCGACGGCGCGTTCGGTGTCTCCTTCGACAACTGGATCAACGAGTACTCGATGATCTACGACCTCGACGCCGACAAGATCGACGACGCGCTCAACGGCCTCACCAAGAGCCTGCGCCGCGGCGCCGTGGCCAACCCGCTTGCCTACTACGAGACCACCGTCGAGCAGGACGCGGCCGAGATGGGCTTCGACTCCGCCGACGAGTACCTCAAGAGCATGTACAACCCCAAGGTCACCCAGTACCTGCGCGTGACCGGCTTCGAGAAGAAGTGCGACGGCGCCGCCGCCATCGTGGTCATGCCCACCGAGAAGGCCAAGGCCATGGGCGTGCCCCACACCCCGATCGAGGTCCTGGGCACCGGCGCCTCCGCGGTCGAGGCGGGCCTGGTGCACAACGAGCACTGGGCCACGGAGGTCGCCGCCAAGCAGGTCTACGAGCTCACCGGCGTCTCCCCGGACGAGATCGACCTCTTCATGTGCAACGACTTCTTCCTCGCGTCCGAGATCTGCTCCGCCGAGGAGTGCGGCTACATCCCGCGCGGCGAGGCCTGGAAGTACGCCATCGAGGGCCGCACCGCCTTCGACGGCGACAAGCCCATCAACCCGCACGGCGGCCGCTGCAACTTCGGCCACGCGCACGGCGCCTCCGGCATCGCCGACATCTACGAGGCCGTCAAGCAGATGCGCGGCGAGGCCGGCGCGACGCAGATGGCCAAGGTGCCCCGCACCACGTTCCTGCGCGGCTTCGGCGGCTCCCAGAACGTCCGCTGCCAGATCCTTCGCACCGTCGAGTAACCGAGCCGAGAGACAAAGGAGGTACACCCCATGCAGCTTGATCAGATGGAGCCGATCGTCAAGAAGTTCTACCAGGGCCTCGAGGAGGGCAAGCTCTACGGCCGCCGCTGCCTCGAGTGCGGTGCGGTCGAGTTCCCGCCCCACCTGGCCTGCAACGCCTGCGGCTACCACGCCACCGAGTGGTGCGAGGTCTCCGGCCACGGCCACCTCATCGACTTCACGCTCCCCGGGCCGCAGAACGACAAGCCCTACCTGCGCGAGGTCGGCAAGTACGCCTACGGCGCCGTCGAGCTCGACGAGGGCCCGGCCTACACCTACGTGATCTTCGGCATCACCAAGAAGAAGGCGGCCGACATCCGCGCCCGCCTCATCGCCGGCGAGAAGGTCGGCGTCCACGCCAAGATCATCGACCGACCCGGCTACAAGGAGCTCTGCTTCGAGCTCGACTAGTGATCCAAAAGGGGACAGACCCCTTTTGACTCATTTTGAAAAATGATTCAAAAGGGGTCTGTCCCCTTTTGGATCACATCGACAGGAAGGAAATGCCATGAGCCAGGAAGTCCTCGAGCAGGTCTGCGAGTTCGCCAAGTCCGCCTACAAGTACGACGGCGAGGTCACCGCCGACACCACCTTCGCCGAGCTCGGCAAGGGCTCGATGAAGATGATCGCCCTCACCTCCATGATCGAGAACGAGCTCGACGCCGAGGTGCCCATCCGCGAGGTCATGACCATGAAGACCATCGGCGAGCTCGTCGAGCGCGTCGAGGAAGAGATGGAGTAGCGTCGTGAGCCTCATGGAGACCCTGCGCGAGCGCGCCGCGGCGCGCCCGATGCGCGTCGCCTTCCCCGAGGGTGACAACGAGACCATGATGCGCGCCGTGGCCGAGCTCACCGAGGCCGGCCTCGCCAAGTGTGTGCTCGTGGGCGACGGCGCGGAGCTCGCCCGCCTCGCCGGGGAGCGCGGCATCAGCCTCGACGGCATCGAGGTCGTCGACGTCACCGACGAGGCGGGCAACGCCGCCTGCGCCGAGCGCTACCTCGCGCACCCCGACTGCAAGTACAAGCCCAAGGGCGTCGCGCGCCGCATGACGCGCCCGCTCGAGCGCGCCCTCATCATGCAGGTGCTCGGCGACGTGGACGTCATGTTCGCCGGCATCGTGAGCGCCACGGGCGACATCATCCTCGCGGCGCAGACTATCGTGGGCCTGGCCGACGGCGTGGACACGATCAGCTCCTGCGGCATCGCCGACGTGCCCAACTGGGACGGCGGCGAGGGCGGCCTGATCGGCTTCGGCGACTCGGCCGTGTGCGTGAACCCCACGCCCGAGGAGCTGGCCTCGATCGCCATCGCCTCGAGCGAGACCGTCGCGGCGCTCACCGGCTGGGACGTGCGCTGCGCGCTGCTGTCCCACTCCACGGACGGCTCGATGGACAACGAGCTCGTGGACAAGGTCCGCGCCGCCCGCGACATCGCCAACGAGCGTCGCCCCGACCTCAAGATCGACGGCGAGTTCCAGTTTGACGCCGCGATCAACCCCAAGGTGGCCGCCAAGAAGGTCCACCACGAGTCCGAGGTCGCCGGCCGCGCCAACCTGCTCATCTGGCCCGACATCAACGTGGGCAACATCGGCGTGAAGATTATCCAGAACCTCACCGGAGCCGACGCCTACGGCCCGATGCTCCAGGGCTTCAAGAAGATCGTGTGCGACTGCAGCCGCTCCGCCCCCGTCTCCGAGATCGTGGGCAACGTCGTGATGAGCTGCGTGCGCGCCCAGGCGCTGGAGGGCTAGCATGGCCGAGAAGAACTATCGCGTGCTCGTGATCAACCCCGGCTCCACCTCCACCAAGGTGGGCCTGTTCGACGGGGAGGACGAGGTCTTCTCCGAGAACGTCGCGCACTCCGCCGACAAGCTCGCGGAGTTCGGCGGCATCTCCGAGCAGATGCCCTACCGCCGCGACACCATCCGCGAGATGCTCGACGCCCACGGCGTCGACCTCGCGAGCGTCGACGCCTTCGTCGGGCGCGGCGGCGGCCTGCTCCCCACGCCGGGCGGCACCTACGCGGTGAACGAGGTCATGCTGCGCCACTCCCACGACGGCGCCAACGGCATCCAGCACCCCGCGCAGCTCGGCCCGCAGCTCGCCAACGAGTTTGCGCAGGCGGCCGGCGGCAAGCCCGCCTTCGTGGTCAACCCGCCCGACACCGACGAGCTCTGCGACCTCGCGCGCATGACCGGCGTGAAGGGCGTGTACCGCCGCGTGCACCTGCACGCGCTCAACCTCAAGGAGACGGCCATCCGCCACGCCGCGTCGCTCGGCCGCCGCTACGAGGACTGCTGCTTCGTCGTGTGCCACATCGGCGGCGGCATCTCCGTCTCGGCCCACGACCACGGCCAGATGGTCGACGGAAACGACATCGTCGGCGGCGACGGCCCAATGGCGCCCACGCGCTGCGGCGCCGTGCCCGTGGTGGAGCTGCTGCGCTACCTTGAGAGCCACACCACCGGAGACGCGCGCGCCCTGTGCATGAAGACCGGCGGCTTCGTCGACCTTCTCGGCACCTCGGACGCGCTCGAGGTGAGCCAGCGCGCAGCTGCGGGCGACCCCGCCTGCAGGCGCGCGTGGGACGCGATGATCTACCAGATCTGCAAGACCATCGGCGAGATGGCCTGCGTGCTCGAGGGCCACGTCGACGGCATCCTGCTCGGCGGCGGCATGGTCCACAACGAGGGCCTGGTCGCCGACATCCGCAGGCGCTGCGAGTGGATCGCGCCCGTCACGGCCTACCCGGGCGAGTTCGAGCTCGAGGCCATGGCAGCCGGCGCGCGCCGCGTGCTCGACGGCGTCGAGGAGCCGCGCACCTACACGGGCGTGCCCGTGTTCACCGGCTTCGACGACTAGCGTGCCGCCGGATTCCGGACCTGCGCAGGGGCGCGGACGAGGTTCTTCTCGCCCGCGCCCCTTTTCGTCTGCCTGATTTGCGTCATCTGCGCGTCAAGGTGCCGAATTACTGCTATCTGCGTACGAAATGTGCCTGATTCCCGCCATCTGCGTATGAGGGACGCGCAAATGGCGGGAATCAGGCACCTGGAGTTTTGTCGGTGACGGTTGCGAGGGAACCCCTAGTCGCGCGGCTTGAGCGCGTGGAAGAGCACGACCGACGTCACGTACCCGATGATGACGAGCCAGACGTAGGAGTTGAGCCACGCCGCGACGAGGCCCGGCCCTCCCGTGTGCACGAAGGCCTCCGTGAGCGAGATGATGGTCACGAAGATGAGGTTCTCGATGAAGATCTGCACGTAGACGCGCCAGGAGGCGTCGCCGGCCCAGCCGGTCAGCGCGCGTGCGACGGCGCCGGTGGGCAGGATGAGCTGCCCGATCACGTTGGTGGCCAGCGCCACGCAGGTGAAGGTGTACCACGTGTGGTCGAAGGGCGCCCCGTCGATGATCGTGGCGCTCGTGTTGATGACGATGGCCAGGACGAGGTCCTGGATTATGACGTTGCGGTTCCACTCGCACATGGCGCTGCCCCTTCTCGTGGTTTTTGCCGAGAAGAGCGTACGCTCGGCGGCCCCGCGCAAAAAGGTGCGGGGCCTCAAAAGAGACCCCGCACGCAGGCGCTCGTTTGTGCGAGAGGTACAGCCTACTCGTCGCCGAAGCTGATGCCGAGGGCCTTGGCCTCCTTGACGAGGTCGCTCTTGGGGTCGACGTACTTGAGCTTGCCGGCGACCTCCTCGAGCGGCACGCGGCACATCTTGCCGTTGACCTGGGCGATCATGACGCCGAACTTGCCCTTGAGGCAGGCGAGGGCAGCCTCGACGCCGCACTGCGTCGCGAAGATGCGGTCCTGGGCGTCCGGCTGGCCGCCGCGCTGGGTGTGGCCGGGGACGGCGATGCGGATCTCTCGGCCGGTGCGCTTGTCGATCTCGGCGGCGATGTCGTAGGCGATCGAGGGGGAGGTGCGCTCGGCGACGAGCTTCTTGTACTCCTTCTTGGAGAGGGCGGCCTCCTCCTTGGAGATGGCGCCCTCGGCGACGACGACGATCGTGAAGCGGGAGCCCGCCTTGTCGCGCTCCTCGATGACGCGGACGACGTTGTCCATGTCATAGGGGATCTCGGGGATGAGGATGACGTCAGCGCCGCCGGCGACGCCCGCGTACAGCGGGATCCAGCCGACCTTGTGGCCCATGATCTCGATGACGAAGACGCGGCCGTGGCTCGAGGCAGTGGTGTGGATCTCGTCGATGCAGCGGGTGGCGACCTCGACCGAGCTCGTGAAGCCAAAGGTCATGTCGGTGCCGAAGGTGTCGTTATCGATGGTCTTGGGCAGCGCGATGACGTTCAGGCCCTCCTGCGAGAGGCGGTTGGCGGTCTTGGTGGAGCCGTTGCCGCCGAGCATGAAGAGGCAGTCGAGCTTGAGCTTGGCGTAGGTGTCCTTCATGGCCTGGACCTTGTTGACGCCGTCGGCCTCGGGCGTGTCGAGGAGCTTGAACGGTGTGCGGCTGGTGCCCAGCACGGTGCCGCCGCGGGTGAGCAGGCCCGAGAAGTCGCGGTTGTCCATCATGCGGTAGCGCTCGTAGATGAGGCCCTGGTAGCCGTCCTCGAAGCCGTAGACCTCGACGGGCTCCTTGGACTGGCGGTAGAGCGTCTTGACGATGCCGCGCATGGTGGCGTTGAGCGCCTGGCAGTCGCCGCCGCTCGTGAGAAGACCGACTCGAAGCATGCGTGTTCCCTTCCTCTTGCCCACAGATAGACGCATTATTGCGCTTTCAGCCGCGCGTGCGGCGTCGCGTCCGTGAGCGGTATCGTTCTCAGCGGCGTGTGTCGCGCGCTGTGCGGCGATATCTGTCACACTGGGCGTGAAGAACCGCGGGGAGGGGGCGTCGTGACGGCAGACGAGAAGCGAGAGGTGCGCGAGGCGGTGCTCGCCGGAAGGCGCGCGCTGGCAAGCCTCGAGGAGGCGGCTGACGCGCTCGACAGTGCGAGCAACTGGGGTCTCTTCGACCTGCTCGCGGGCGGGCTCATCACGAGCCTGGTCAAGCACGCGCGCCTGGGCGACGCCCGCGAGGCGCTCGAGCGGGCTCGCGCGGACCTTTACGCCTTCACGCGCGAGGTCGCGGACGTGCGCGCCATCGAAAGCCTGCGCGTCGACATCGGCGGCGTCGCGACGGCGCTCGACGTGGTCGCGGACAACCCGTTCGTGGACCTCTACGTGCAGAAGAAGATCGACGACGCCCAGGATGGCGTCGAGGCTGCCATCGGCGCCACGCGCACCGTGCTCGCGCGCCTCGAGGCGCTGCGGTAGGCCCTCGGCGCCTGCCGCCCGTTCGTCGCGGTCCCGGTTGTCATCGAGTAAGAGTTATAAGCGTTTATCGGCACGTTTTTAGTGAGATAAGCGCGAGAAACTCTTACTCGGCGCCGCGCGTTGTCGCATGGGTGGCGTGGCGTGTCCGTCCACGCTCTCTCGCGCGTTTCCGTTTGCGAACGCGCCGCGGACCCGCGTTCTTCTCGCCTGGTGTGCGCCGTAGAATCACCCTATCCGTGTGCTTTCAGGAAAGGGCGACAAGATGCAGGAGATTCTCCACGCGCCCCACGAGCAGATCGAGCAGATCCAGCTCGAGGGCATCAAGAAGACCGTGATTCAGTGCTACGAGAACGTGGCCTTCTACAAGAAGAGCTTCGACGAGGCCGGGTTTGACCCGTACTCGGTCAAGAGCCTCGCGGACCTCGAGAAGGCCCCGTTCGTGACCAAGCAGGACCTGCGCGACAACTACCCCTACGGCATGTTCGCCACGCCGCTCTCCGAGGTGAAGGAGATCCATATGTCCTCGGGCACCACCGGAGTGGCGACGGTGGGCGGCTACACCCAGCATGACCTCGAGATCTGGGGCGAGTGCTTCGCGCGCGGCATCGAGTACGCAAACGGCGGCGCCGACGACGTCGTCCACGTCTGCTACGGCTACGGCCTCTTTACCGGCGGCCTGGGCGCGCACTACGGCGGCCTCTACTCCGGCGCCACGACGATCCCCATGTCCGCGGGCAACACCGAGCGCCAGATCCGCGTGCTCAAGGAGATGGGCTCCACCATCATCTGCTGCACGCCGAGCTACGCCATGCACATCGCCGACACCGCCCTCGAGATGGGCCTCGACCCGGCGCGCGACTTCCACCTGCGCGCGGGCATCCACGGCGCCGAGCCCTTCTCGGACAACTTCCGCCGCGACCTCGAGCGCAAGCTCAACTACCACGTGCTCGACGTCTACGGCCTCACCGAGACCATGGGCCCGGGCGTGGCCATCGAGTGTTGGGAGCAGAACGGCCTGCACCTGGCCGAGGACCACTTCTACGCGGAGATCATCGACCCCAACACCGGCGAGGTCCTGCCCGACGGCGAGTGGGGCGAGCTCGTGCTCACCACGATCGACCGCGAGGCGTCCCCGGTCGTGCGCTACCGCACGCGCGACATCACGCGCATCCTGCCGGGCGAGTGCGCCTGCGGCTGCACGCACCGCAGGATCGACCGCATCCACGGCCGCACCGACGACATGCTCATCATCCGCGGCGTCAACGTCTTCCCGAGCCAGATCGAGGACGTCATGAAGACGTTCCCGCAGGTCTCCTCCTGGTACCAGATCGAGATCGACACCGACCAGCGCTCGCTCGACCTCGTCACGCTCAAGGCGGAGGTCAACCCCGACTTTGGCTTCGACTCCGTCGCCGCCGTCGAGCGCCTGCAGAAGGAGATGTCCGCGCGCCTCAAGACGGCCCTTTCCGTGGGCGTCAAGGTCAAGCTCGTGGAGCCCAAGACCATCGCGCGCAGCGAGGGCAAGGCCAAGCGCATCGTCGACCTGCGAAAGGGGATCAAGTAATGATCGATCAGATTACGGTTTTCCTCGAGAACAAGCGCGGCCGCATCGCGTCGCTGTGCCGCACCCTCGGTGACGCCAACATCAACATGGCGGCGCTCTCCGTGGCTGACACCACCGAGTACGGCATCGTGCGCATCATCTGCAGCGACACCGCCGCCGCGCTGGCCGCACTCGACGCCGGCGGCTACCGCGCCATCAAGACCAAGGTCATGGCCATCGCCGTCCCGCACCACCCGGGCGGCGCCGCCGACCTGCTCGAGAAGCTCGATGACCTCGATGTGGACATCGAGTACTTCTACTGCTTCTCCACCACCGACGACATGGCGGTGCTGGCGCTCAAGATCGCCGACCCGGCGAGCGCCGCGGAGGCGAGCTGGGCCATCGAGAAGGCCGGCTTCCACGTCTTCGACCAGGACGAGGTCGAGTAGCGCCCCCTTTTCCCACTCGGGGCTTGCCATACAATCGATGTATGGCAAGCCCCTTTACTATGTATTTTACGGTGGGGCTCTCCGCGCTTACCATGGTCCTGTACGGCAGCGCGAACCTCGGAGGCGACGATCATGGTCCTTGGCATGGGCATTCCCGAGCTGGCAGTCATTCTTCTCATCGTGCTCGTGATCTTTGGGCCCAAGAACCTGCCCAAGCTCGGGTCGGCCCTCGGCAAGACCGTCAAGAGCGTTCGCGAGGGCATGGAGGAGGGCTCTGGCGACTCGGAGCCCGTCTCCGCCACGGTCGAGAAGAACGACGAGCCCGAGCAGTAGTCCTTCCTCCCAGCCCCCGGGACCCTTTCCCGCCCGGGGTTTTCTGCCCGTTGGGGACGTGTTTTTTCCGTCAGACCGTTTGGGACAGGCCTGTCTTCAGGCCTGTCCCAAACGGTCTGACGGAAAAAACACGTCCCCAACGGGCAGAAAACCCGTCCCCAATCAGCAGAGCTCGCCGAGGAGGGCGACGGCGCGCTCGGCGAGCGGGGAGAGCGCACGGTCGGCCTTCCAGATCACGGCGGCGCGCGTCTCGAGGTCCTTGTCGGTGACGGTCTTGATGAAGCAGTCTCCGGTGTCGCAGACGGCGAGCAGGGAGCGCGGCACGAGGCCCACTCCCAGGCCCGCCGCCGCGCAGGCGCAGGTGGCGCGGCTGTCGTCCGTCTGGCAGAAGGGACGCTCCGCGAGCAGAGCGGCCGTGCGTCGGTCGCAGGCGAGCGGCACGCCCGCAAGCTCCGAGAGGCCTACCTCCAGCTCCGCCCCGCGCTCCATGGCGTGCGGCATGACGGCGACGAGCGGCTCGGCCGGTGCGTAGCGGCAGCGCAGGCCCTGCGACGAGAAGGGCGTGCGCACGACTCCCACCTCGGCGATGCCGCCCGTGACGAGCTCGAGCACCTCCGGGACGCTCCCGCAGCGCACCTCGACCGCGACCTCCGGGGCGCGCTCTGCGAGCTCCGCGAGGCGCGCGCCCGGGGCGAGTCCCGCCGCCGAGTCGCAGACTGCGAGGCAGAGCGTGCCGGTGAGGCCCCTGCCCACGCTCGACACCTCGCGCGCCGTGGCGTTCGCCATCGCGAGGATGCGCGCGGCGCGCTCGTGGAGGAGCCGTCCCGCCTCGGTGAGGGTGACGCCGCGCGGGCCGCGGCGGACGAGCTGCGTGCCGAGCTCGCGCTCGAGCTGGGCGAGCTCGTAGGAGAGGGGAGGCTGCGAGATGTGCAGACGCCGGGCGGCGGCGGTGATCTGCCCCTCCTCGGCGATGGCGACAAAGTACTCGAGCTGTTTGAGATTCAAAAGACCCTCCTACAGATGCATCTGTCATAGAAACATTGTATGGCTTTGGGCCTCGACGGTCATTCTCGCCCCATCGTGGCGCCGTGCCGCGCCGAGCATGCCTCACGGGACAGAAACCGGGAGATGAGGGCCTGATTCTGTCCCATATGGCATGCTCGTCGGCGAGCGGCATTTTGTGGACGTCGTGCGAAGGCGGCCCGTGCTCGGCGCCTCGGCATAACGAGAGATGAATCGCAGTTTAACGCTGTCTTAACGAGTCATGTAGGAGTTGTAAACGTTATGTCAAGCCCCTTTCGGTCAACGGGCCGTTTGGGTATAACAGTCGCGTCCAACAATGAAAGGAGGGAAGGTATGACCAAGATCAAGGAAATGAGCAAGCGTCAGCGCAAGGTGCTCGACGCCTGTCACAACGGCTGGTTCATGAGCGGCGAGTATCGCGCGCTGGTGGACGGCCATGAGCGCCGCTTCTGGGCTGACAGCCAGAGGCTCCTGTTCAAGGACGTTGACGAGTGGTTCTCCTCCCACGAGCAGAACCACGCGGACTCGCACCTGCTCGTCAAGTGCGTTGCCGCAGCGTAAGCGACACAGCATCCCACTTTGGGAGGAGGAGCCTGCGGGCTCCTTTTTCTTTGCCTCGATACCGTGATGCCGCGCTGCGAGGGCACGTCACGCTCGGGCGTGCGCGAGCAGCAGGGCGAGAATGACGGAGAGCCCGCGGCGCAGGCTGTCCTTCTCGACCCACTCCTCGCGCGTGTGGAGCAGGTCGCCCTCGACGGTGCCCACGGTGTGGGCGGGGATGCCGAGCGAGAACGGGATGTTGGCGTCGGTGGAGGACTCCTGGTGCGTGGGCTCCACGCCCGCGAGCTCGCGCAGGACCTCGTCGGTGCGCGCGATGAGGTCCCACTGGCCCTCGGGCACGTGCTCGCCGGAGGCGGGGCGCCGCCCGATGAGCTTGGCGTCGATGCGCGTGCCCGCCTTGAGGTGCTCCTCCACGAGCACCACGAAGTTCCCGTACATCTGCTCGAGGCACGCCTCGGAGGCAGAGCGGTACTCCACGAGCACGCTCGCGTCCTCTGCGATCGAGTTGACCGTGGTGCCGCCCACGAAGCGCCCCACGTTGATGGTGGTCTTTGCCTCCGTGGGCAGGTCGAGCGCATAGAGGTCCTCGATGAAGGAGCACAGCGCCTCGATCGCGTTGTCGCGCCCGAAGTTCTCCCAGGAGTGGCCGCCCTCGGTGTGGCACTTCACGCGCCAGCGGTGGCTGCCCACGGCCGAGACCACGTGCATGCCGAGGTAGAGGTCGAAGCTCGTGAATTCGGCGACGCGCCCGGCGTAGTGGCGGAAGAGCTCGCGCGTGCCCGCGAGGTTGCCGAGCCCCTCCTCGCAGGAGTTGGCCACGATGAGCAGGGGCCGGTCGAGCGGGACCTGATGGCGCAGCAGGTAGCGCCCGCCGAGCATGAGCCCCACGAGGTTGGCGGTGTCGTCCCCGACGCCCGGCGCGAGCAGGCGCGTCTTGGACTCGGCGAGCGGCAGCGGCTCGGTGTCGGGGAAGACCACGTCGGTGTGGGCGGCAAAGACCGCGACGCCGTCGTCGCCCCGTGCGTGCGGGCCGGCGGGAAGCGACAAGATCACGTTCTTGGCGTCGTCGATGCGGACGGACCCCACGGGCGCCCCCTGGGCGAGCCACCAGTCTCGGATGAACGCGGCGCGCCGCTCCTCGTGGCCGGAGGGGGCGGGGATCTGCGCGAGCTCGCGCAGGAGCTCGAGCTCCTCCTCGAAGCACTCGTCGGCGTAGGCCGTCGCGACCCCTTTGATCTTCTCGTCCATGCTGGCTGCTCCTGTGATGCGGTGCCGTTTTGCTATGAGCTTACCTTAGCCATGGCTCGTCGGGGCGCCGCAGCGACGGAGGTGTGGCACAAAAGGCGTGGTCTGGGTGGCGTGCGAGGGGTGCGCGACTAGAGGGATCCCTGTGCGTCCCTCCGTTGGAGGCGTTACGCCAGATGATGCTCGTCGGCTTGCGGGGTGTTTGGCAGTCAGATGCTCAGATAAGGCAAATAGTGACACAGCTACTCCCTAAACGGTGCCCCTTCGCTTGCACCCGCACGCTTCCGCCGAGAAGTACGCGCCGTCCGCGGAGCGTCGCGTCTCACGGCGTGTTAGGCGGGGCATACTACCCCGCGGAACGCCGGGCTTCCGGCACGCAACGACCCGAGGGGGAACACAGATGGCAGTCAACCGCTTCGTCCTCAACAACATCTCCTATCATGGCTCCGGCGCGATCAAGGAGATCCCCGGCGAGCTCACCCGCCGCGGCTACCAGAAGGCCTTCGTCTGCTCCGACCCCGACCTCGTGAAGTTTGGCGTCGTGGCCAAGGTGACCGACCTGCTCGACGAGGCCGGCGTCGCCTGGGAGCTCTTCTCCGAGATCAAGCCCAACCCCACGATCAAGAACGTCCAGAACGGCGTCGAGGCGTACAAGGCGTCCGGCGCTGACTGCATCGTCACCATCGGCGGCGGCTCCTCGATGGACACCGCCAAGGGCATTGGCATCATCGTGGCCAACCCCGAGTTCGCCGACGTCGTCTCCCTCGAGGGCGTGGCGCCCACCAAGAACCACGCCGTCTTCACCATCGCCGTGCCCACCACCGCCGGCACCGCGGCAGAGGTCACGATCAACTACGTGATCACCGACCCCGAGAAGGTCCGCAAGTTCGTGTGCGTCGACGTCAACGACATCCCCGACGTGGCCGTCGTCGACCCCGACATGATGGCCTCGATGCCTGCCGGCCTCACCGCCGCCACTGGCATGGACGCGCTCACGCACGCCATCGAGGGCTACACCACCCAGGGCGCCTGGGAGCTCTCCGACATGTTCCACTACAAGGCCATCCAGCTTATCTCCCAGCACCTGCGCGACGCCGTGGCCGAGGCCAAGAGCGGGCAGTCGGGCTCCGGCCGCGAGGGCATGGCGCTGGCGCAGTACATCGCCGGCATGGGCTTCTCCAACGTGGGCCTGGGCATCGACCACGCGATGGCGCACACCCTCTCCGCACACTACGACACCCCGCACGGCGTTGCCTGCGCGATGCTGCTGCCCGTTGCCATGGAGTACAACAAGCCCGTCGTGACCAAGCGCCTCGCCGAGGTGGCCGTCGCCATGGGCGTGGACACCACCGGCATGACCGACGACGAGGCCGCCGACGCCGCCATCGCCGCCGTGCGCCAGCTCTCCGCCGACGTCAACATCAAGCCGACCTGCGACGGCCTGGTCGAGGCCGACCTCGACCAGCTCGCCGACGACGCGATCGCGGACGCCTGCTTCCCGGGCAACCCGCGCGAGGCCGACCACGCCGCCGTGGTGGAGCTCTTCCGCAAGGTCATGGCGTAGATCTCGCATTTGCTCCCTGACGCGTAGGGCCTGCCCCTTTGCACGCATGTTGCTTCGCGCGTTGCGCTCAGAAAACATGCTTAGCAAAGGGGCGGGCCCGTCATGTCACAATGGGCTCGGACCGGAAGGGTCTGACTGGTGAGAGGAGCGATGCTGAGGTGGCGGACGTTCGGGACTACCTGGAGCTGAGGGGCGACATCACGCTCGGGGAGCGGCCGTTCAACGACGTGGACGCCCTCGCCCTGGCGACGCTTGCGTACCTTGACCTCTCGGGGGTCGTGGGCGGCCCCGGCGAGCGGGGCGTGCGGCTCACGGACGCGTGCGGCGAGCTGCTCGCCCGCTCGGGCGGCGACGTGGCGTCGCGCGTCCGCTCGCTCGCGACGATCGACGAGCGCTTCGTCGTGGCGCTCGGGGGGTCGGCGCGACTCGGCGACGCCGTCCTGCGCGACTACGTGGACGTGCGCGACGACGAGCGCGTCATGCAGTTCTCTGCCGTGACCGCAGACCTCGAGGGCGGCGAGACCTACGTCGCCTTTCGCGGGACCGACACCACCCTCGTCGGGTGGCGCGAGAACTTCGTCCTGAGCTTTGACGTGACGCAGGCGCAGCGCGCCGCGGCGGGGTATCTCGCCCGGGAGCTCGAGCGCGCGGCTCGTGCGGGCTCCCGCGTGTGCGTGGGCGGGCACTCCAAGGGCGGAAACCTCGCGGCGTTTGCCGCGGCGTCGTGCCCGGTGGCGCTCTCGGGCTTGATAGAGCGCGCCTACAGCTTCGACGGGCCCGGCATGGACCGCTCCGTCATGCCCGTGAGCTGCCACGACGTGATGGGGGAGCGCTACTCCAAGATCATCCCCGCCTACAGCGTGGTGGGGAGGCTCTTCAGCGACGACGCGCCGGCGGCCATAGTGGCGAGCTCCGCCGAGCGCAGCCTCCAGCACGACCCGCTCACGTGGCAGGTGGGGCCGGCGGGCTTCGTCGAGGCGGACGGGCCGGACCCGGAGTGCCTCGTCGTGGCGCGGTCCTTCTCGGCGTGGCTCGGGAGGCTGGGGCCCGACGACCGCCGCCAGCTCACGACCGAGCTCTTCGACGCCCTGGAGGCCGGGGGAGCGGTGACGTTCGAGGACATCTTCTCGAGCGCGTCCGCCACGCGCGACGTGATGGCCGCCCTGGGCGGGGTCGACCCCCGCACGCGCGAGATGATGCTCGGGCTCGTGCGCGAGCTCGTCGGAGCCGGCGCCGCCGCGACGCGCGACGCCGTGGTGCGCGGGGTGTCCGAGGTAGCCGCCGACGTGACGCGGCGCGTGACCGGGCGCGCGCCGGGCGAGGAGTGAGGGCTACTCGTCGCCCACGACGCCGGAGAGCAGCATGCTCACCACGGATATCACGACCGCGCCGAGGATGGCGGAGAAGAGCGAGTCGATGGCGATGCCCGCGTGGAAGATGTTGCGCGAGAGCCAGCTCGCGAGCTCGAGCACGAAGGCGTTCACGATCAGGTAGAAGATACCGAGCGTGGCTATGGTGAAGGGGATGGCGAGCGCCTGCAGGACGGGCTTGACGGTGGCGTTGAGCAGCGCGAGCACGAGCGCGCAGAACACCGCCCCCACCCAGGTGCCGCCCACGGGCACGATGCCCGGAACGAGCCAGATGGCCACGGCGCAGGCGATGGTGGTGACGACCCAGCGTGCGAGAAAGCTCATGACGACCTCCTTGTTGTCTTGTGGATAGGGTACCCGAACCTCCTCGCGCCCAGCGCTTTAATCGGCTAAAGTGTCTCAAGGAGGAAAAAGGAGAGGGGCAGGCATGGCGCACGCGGACGAGAGAAACGACGAGCTCGAGAGGCTGGCCCGCGCCCTTTGCGCGCTCAGGACGCCCGAGGAGGCCCGCTCCCTGCTTGCCGACCTCTGCACCCCGCGCGAGCTCGCCGACCTGTCGCAGCGCCTCGAGGTCGCGCGCCTGCTCGCGGGCGGCCGCTCCTACGTCGACGTCTCGCGCGCGACGGGAGCCTCGTCCACCACGGTGAGCCGCGTCTCCAAGTGTCTCAACGGCCCGGGCGGCGGGTACCGGGCGGTGCTCGGGCGGCTCGACTGAGCGCCCGCCTCGCGGCGGCGGGCGGTTTCTGTCCGGTCGCTGCGCTACGATTTCTGGCGAGAAGAACGTCGAGGCAGAGAGGGAACTCATGCCCCTTAACCTTGTGACAACGGCTGGCGAGCGTCTCGTCTGCGCTGAGGTCGCGGACGCCCTGCGAGCAGCGGTCTCCTCTTGCGGGCGCGCGGTGCTCATCGTGCCGTCCTTCGCCCAGGCGCTCGACGCGCAGCGCGCCCTGGCCGCCGAGGGCGGCCTCTCGCTCGGCGTGACGGTGACGACCCCCGCCGCCTGGGCGGAGGAGCGCTGGGGCGTCTGGGGCGACGGACGCCGCCTCGTCGACGACGTCTCGCGCAGCCTCCTGGCGAGTCGCGTCCTGGCGCGCGCCGCGGCCCGGCCCGGCTCTGGGGTGACCTGTGCGCCGGGCGTCGCCGCCCTGCTCGCGGACCTCGCGCGCGCGGGACTGCCGTGGCTCGCCGGGGCCCCGGCGCCTGACGGCGCGACCGCCGCCGAGGCCGCCGTGGTCGCGCTGCTGGAAGACTATGGGGCGGAGCTCGGCGCGCGCGGCCTCGTCGAGCCGTGCGAGGTGGCGGCGGCGCTGCCCGGCATCCTCGAGGCGTCCGGGGCGCAGGTCCCGCCGATCGTGCTCGCGGGGTTTGCGGAGATGCGCCGCGCGGAGCGGGAGCTCGTCTGCGGCCTCGCCGCCCGCCATGAGGTGACGCTCGTCATGCGCGCGGGGGAGGGTCCGGAGTTCGCCCAGGCCCGCCTCCTCAAGGGGCAGCTGCGCACCTGCGCCGCGGAGAGGGGCGCCGTCGTCGTCGAGGCGACCGGGCCGTGCGCCGCCGAGGCCACCGGCCGCGCCGCGGAGCTCTCCGCCCTTCTCGACGCGCTCTTCGTCGGCGCCTCGGAGCCGGTCGCGGCGACGGGCTCCGTGCGCGTGCTGCTGCCGGCGGGGCCCTCTGCCGAGGCCGAGCTGGTCGCGCGCGAGGTGCGCCGCCTCGCGGACGGCGGCGCGCGCGAGGTCGCCATCGTCGCGCCGGACCCCGCCGAGGCGTGGCGCCTCCTCTCCGACAAGCTCGTCGCCCGCGACGTGACCGTCCGGGCGCAGGTCCTCGCCGAGGCGGGCTCGCTCGAGTGCGGGCGCGCCTTCCTGGAGTTCGCCGCCGCCGTCGCCCGCCTGGCGGACCTCGCGGGCTCCTGGCCCCCCGCCGAGCCGGTGCCGGACGCCCCCAAGGCGGGCACCACGCGCGTGCGCCTCGCGGACATGTCCTGGTGGCCCCCGCGCGAGCTCTCTGACTTCCTGCTCAGCGACGTCTCTCACACCGACGCCCGGCGCGCGCGCGACCTCGATGCCGCATGGCGCGGCAACCGCCTGCTCACGCCCGCCGCGGTGCTCTCTCAGCTGCAGTCCGAGCGCGACGTCTCCGCGGAGGTCGCCGCCGCGACGCGCGAGCTCCTGCGCGGTCGCCTGGGATCGGCCGCCTCCAAGCTCCTGGCGCCCTATGCCCAGGGCGAGAAGGTCGGCGCCCCCGCCGCGGCCGAGGCGACGGCGGCCCTCGCCGAGGTGCTCGGCGCCGCCAAGAGCCTCAAGGAGCTCGGCGTCACGGCAGACCCGTCGGCCGAGGCGCGCGTGAGCCTCTCCGAGCTGGTCGGGCTTGCGTCTGCGGCCCTCGAGCGCTCGCGCGCCTCGCTGCGACTCGAGCAGGCGGTCCCGCGCGCCGCCTGCGTCGCGCGCATCGTGTCCCCGCGCGCGGCCGCCCTCCTCGCTCCCTGCTCCGTCGACGCCGTCGTGCTTCTCGGTCAGACCTCGACGTCCTCTCCGGTCGCCGCACCCGACGACGTCCTGACCGCGCTGCTCGAGACATACGGCGTCGAGGAGGAGGCGCATGCCATGGACCTCGCCCGCGCGCGCTTTGCGGCGACGGTGCGCTCCGCACGCCGGGCCCTCGTGGTCGAGCGGCCTCTCTTCGGGGCGGACGGCAAGGAGTGCTACCCCTCGGTCATGATGACCGAGCTCCAGGCGTGCTATGGCCTCGCGGCAGACGCCGGGGTCGACGACATCGCGGGCGTCTTCGGGAGCGCTCTCGTCACGCGCGCCGAGACGCTCGTGCGCGAGAACGCCGCGAGCGCCGGCGTCGCATCCCCCCGCGAGGGCTCCGAGCGCGTCGCCCCGGCCGGGCGCATCCAGGCCGAGGAGCGCGCGTGCGTCTCGCCGCCGCCCGAGGGCATCCCCGCCGAGGGGTCGCGGCCGATCCTGTCCGCCTCCCAGATCGAGACCTACCTCGAGTGTCCCTACAAGTGGTTCAGCCTGCGGCGCCTGCGCCTGCGCGACGCCGACGCAGGCTTCACGGGGGCAGAGATGGGCACCTTCGCTCATCGCGTCCTCGAGGTCACGCGCCGGGAGCTGCTCGCCCGCGCGGTCGAGCGCGCCGAGGGCGGCGCGGCCCTCTCTGCCGCGCGGGCCGCGGCGGAGGACGCGATGCAGTCGCCCGCCTATCGAGAGCTCGTCGCCGCGCTCGAGGCGCGCGCCCAGGAGGACCCCGCGGCGCGCCTTCCGGGCTCCGCGGTCGCGGACGCCGCCGCGCTGGAGGAGGCGCGCGCGGTGCTCGCCGAGGAGTTCGACGCGCACCTCTCGCACCAGTATCAGGTCGACCGCAGGAATCACCCGCTGCCGCAGGCCCTCGTCCCGCACACCGCCCGCGAGGAGGGCCAGCTCCAGGTGCTCCGCCGGGACCTCGCGTCCCTGTTGGACTACGAGTCGGGCATGCTCGCCGGGTTTGAGCCGCGCTTCTTCGAGTGGGGCTTCGGCCGGGGCGGGGCGCGCGTCGAGTACGCCGGCGTGCTCCTCACCGGCACGATCGACCGCATCGACGTCGACGCGCACGGCCAGGCCGTGGTCATCGACTACAAGCACAAGTCCGATGCGGGGTTTGCCGCCGAGTACGACGTCTTCCCCAAGGGCGGCGCCGACGGAGCGGCGCTCGCACTGCCCCGCCGCGTGCAGTCGCTCGTCTACGGCCAGGTGGTGCGGCGCGCGTTCCCCCAGCTCAAGGTGCGCGCGGCGGTGTACCTCTGCACCAAGGGCGCCCATGCCCTCGCCGGGGCGGTGGACGAGAACCTCGTGGACGGCGTCTTCGGCGGGCGCCCTCCCTCGGCGCAGCGCGCCGCGCGCCTCAGCGTCCCGCGCGAGGCGACCTTCGGGCGGGAGGGGGAGAGCGGCATGGACGCCCTTCTCGACGCCTGCGAGGACATGGTGGCGGAGCGCATCGAGCGCATGCTCGCCGGCGACATCGAGGCGGCGCCGGTGGACGCCGACGCATGCCTGTTCTGCCCGGTGCTCAACTGCGAGAGGAGGCTCAGGAAATGAGCGCGACCATCGACCTCGCCAATCTCAACGAGCGTCAGCGCCAGATTGCCACGACCCTCGACGAGCCGCTGTTCGTGGAGGCGGGCGCGGGGTCGGGCAAGACCTTCACGCTCACCCAGCGCATCGCCTGGGCGCTCTCGCCGGGCTCCGGCGCGGGCGGCGCCCCCTTTCTCGACGATCTGGGCCAGGTCCTCGTGATCACCTTCACCGAGGCGGCGGCCCGCGAGATCAAGGAGCGCGTCCGCTCCACGCTGCGCCGCGCCGGCATGGCCGAGGCGGCGCTCGCCGTCGACGACGCGTGGATCTCCACGATCCACGGCATGTGCCGGCGCATCCTCGCGCGCCACGCGCTCGACCTGGGGCTCGACCCGTCCTTCTCGGTCATTGCGGACTCCCGGCAGCAGGCGCTGCTCGACGCCGCGATGGACGAGGTCATGCGGCAGGCCCGAGCGGACGCCACCTTTGCCCCGGCCTTCTCGGAGTTCGACCTCGGGGCGCTCTCCGCCCAGGGCTACACGGGGGCGATGGGCGTCGTCGAGCGCCTCGTGCGGGAGGGTTGCGCGCTGCCGGGCGGGCTCGATGGCCTCGCGCCGGCCCCCGCCGACCCGCGGGCCCTCGAAGGCGCGGTCCGCGACCTCGCGCTGCGCGTGGAGGAGCTCGGCGCCTGCAAGCTCACTCCCGCGGCGGCCGAGAAGGTCGGCCCGGCGCTCGAGGCGCTCCGCGGCCTCGAGGGCAGGCGCGTCGGCTCCATGCCGCCCGGGGAGCTCTCCGCCGTGCTCGACGGCATCTCGCTCCCGCAGGCGCGCGGCGCCCTCAAGGAGGCCGTGGCGGCGGCAAAGTCCGCGCTGGCGCTCGTCAGGGCGGAGGCGGCGTTTCAGCGCGTGGCGCCCGCCGCGGGCCTGCTGCTCGAGCTCGCCCGGCGCGTCGCGGCGCGCTACGACGAGCTCAAGCGCGCCGAGGGCTGCCTCGACAACGACGACCTCATCCGCCTCGCCCTGTGCGCGGTGCGCGACCACGAGGAGGTGCGCCGCGCCTATGCGGGCAGGTTCCGCCTCGTGATGGTGGACGAGTTCCAGGACACCGACGAGACGCAGCTCGAGCTCATCGGCCTGCTGTCGGGCGAGGGGGCGACCCACCTCTGCACCGTGGGCGACGCCCAGCAGTCCATCTACCGCTTCCGCGGCGCGGACGTGAGCGTGTTCAGGGGACGCGGCGCGCGCGTGGACGAGAAGAACGTGGTGCGCCTGGACGTCAACTACCGCAGCCACGCGGACGTTCTCGCGCTCGTGGAGCGCGTCTGCGCGGGCGCGGGGCCGGCGCGCGGGGCGATGCCCGACTTCATGCACCTCGACGCCTTCCCCGACCGCGCGGACAAGTACCGCGCCCGCGCGCTGCCGCGCGTCGACGTGGAGGTCTGCGCCGGGGCGGGCCGCTCGGGCCGGCCGAGCCGACACCAGACGGGCACGATGGCCGCCCAGGTGGCCGATGCCCTCGCGCGCTATCGCGACGCGGGGGAGCGTCCCGGCGACATGGCGCTGCTGCTCGGAGTGACCACGCACGCGGACGCCTACATCGACGCGATCCGCGCGCGCGGAATGGAGTGCGTCGTCACGGGCGGGTCCACCTTCACGGGCACCGAGGAGGTCAAGGTCGTCTGCGCCCTGCTCCATGCCCTGGCAAACCCGCGCGACACACAGTCCGGCCTGTTCCCCCTGCTCGCGAGCGAGATGTTCGGCCTCGACGCCAACGACTTCTGCGAGCTGGGGACCCGAGCCCAGGACAAGCTTGACGCCCCCACCAAGCGCGCGATCGACCGGGGCATTCTGGACATGACGTTCTTCCGCGACCGGGAGCCGTCCGCGCGTCTGCGCCGCGCCCACGAGGTGCTCGCCCGCGCGCTCGACGAGGTCCGCTGGCGCCCGGTGGCAGACGTCTGCGCGGACGTGGCACGCGACTCGGGCTGGCTCGCCCGGCTCGAGGCGGGTGGTTCCGAGGGCCTGGCGCGCGCCGCCAACGTGCTCGCCGCGGTGCGCTACGTCCGCGACCTCACCCGCGAGCTCGGACTCGGCGCGGCCAGGGCGGCGACGGAGTTCGACCTGTGGCTCGCTTCCGCGAAGGTGCCCCCGGCGTCTCTCGCGGGCGGGGAGGACGAGGGGGGCGGCACGGTGCGCGTCATGACCGTCCACGCGTCCAAGGGCCTGGAGTTCGGCGTCTGTGCGGTGGCGGAGTGCTGGGGGAACCCACGCCCCGATTCCCGGCTCGCGTGCGGGCGCTCGGCGGCGGGGGACGGCACATTCGTGCTGCGCCCTGACGACGTGGGCTCCGCCGTGCTCGCCGCCATCGATCCGGAGGAGCTCGAGGAGGGGGCGGACCGCTCCGCCGCGCGCCCGCTCTGCACGCGCTACCTCTCGCTTCGCGCGAATGACCTCGAGCAGGAGGCCCAGGAGAAGGCGCGCCTGCTCTACGTCGCGCTCACGCGCGCCCGCGAGGCGCTCGTCGTGGGCGTGAGCGCCGCGTCCGGCAGGCAGGGCGTCTGCTCCGATCTTGCCGCCGCGACCCTCGAGGCGCTTTCGGCGGGGGAGTGGGCTCCCGCGCCGGGGGTGAGGTCGGTCGACTATGGCGGATCGGCGCCGGCGCGCCTGCGCTGCGTGGTCGTGGAGCAGGGGAACGATGGCGCGACGGCCGACTCCGCCGGGACGCTCCCCGGCTTCGACGGTCCGCTGCCCGACGACCCCGCCGAGGTGGCTGCCTGGGGACTCGAGGGGGACGAGGCGGGCGCCGCGGGCGAGGGCGCCGGCGCGATCTTTGACCTCTACGAGATGGACGGTGCCGCGCGCGGCGCGACGCCGACGTCCTGGCGCGCCCGCGAGGGCGTCTTCAGCTACTCGAGCGTGCACGCCGCGCTCGCGCCGGCCGCCGAGCGCCCGCCGGCTCCCTCGCCCGCCGAGCGCGCGGCAGAGGCGGCCGGCTCTCCCGTCACGGAGGACGCCGACCGCGCCACCAACCTCGGATCGGCCTTCCACGAGCTCGCGCAGGCGATGGTCGAGTCCGGCAGACCGGTCGACGACGCGCGCGTGGCCTCCCAGGTGCGCCGCTGGAACCTCTCCGCGCGCGCCGAGGGGCGGCTGCGCGCCGCGCTCGCCCGCTGGGAGGGCTCGTCGCTGCGCGCCGAGGCGCTCTCGTGGCCCAGCGTCCGCCCGGAGGTCCCGTTCTTCCAGCGAGTGGACTCCCCGCACGGCGACTACCTCGAGGGTGCGATCGACCTGCTGTGCGTCGACCCTGCGGCGGGACGCGCGCTCGTGGTGGACTACAAGACCGGAGACGCCGGGCTGTCGCGCGAGGAGGTACGCGAGCGCCACGCGATGCAGGCGGAGTTCTACGCCGGGGTCCTTCTCGCCGAGGGGCTCGAGCGCGTCGAGTGCGCCTTCGTCTGCGTGGAGCGCGACGACCCGGATGCGCCGGGCGAGCCCCTCGTGGCGCGCTACGCCTTCGGCGCCTGACGCGCCGACGTCCCGTCGACCCGACCGCGCCCCGCCGCCCGCCCGCGCCGTGAAGATTCTCTGCGCCCACGACCTGCGAAAACGCAACCGGACCCAGCTCAGCGGCCCATCGCGTCGCCGGTCCGCCCGCGCCAGAACCGTTATTCTAGGAAGCACGCGACTGACACCAAGCTGACGGGGAACCATCACATGGCTTTCGTCCACCTTCACAACCACTCGGACTTCTCGATCCTCGACGCCGCCACCCGCGTCTCGGACATGGTCAAGCGTGCCGTAGACCTCGGCATGCCGGCCCTGGCCCTCACCGACCACGGCTACATGTTCGGCATCCCGGACTTCGACATGGAGTGCCGCAAGTACAACGACGCCCAGAAGGACATGGGCCAGTGGCGCCACGACGTCGAGTGCTTCCAGAAGGGCTGGGACCTCGAGGAGCCGGAGCCCGACGCCCCGGACGCCGCGCCGCATGACCGCATTCACGCGCAGTGGGCCTCCGACGTGCGCGTCTGGGAGGAGACCCACGACCTCGACGCCGTGCGCGCCAACCGCCCGAGCCTCATGATCAAGCCGATCTTTGGCTGCGAGGCCTACTTCATCACGGACGACTGCATCGAGAAGGGCACCCGCCAGCACCGCTACCATCTGATTCTGCTCGCCAAGAACGAGACCGGCTACGTCAACCTCATGAAGATGATGAGCGAGGCGGCCTCCGGCGAGATGTTCTACTACTACCCGCGCACCACGCTGGACATGCTGCGCCGCTACCACGAGGGCATCATCTGCACCTCGGCGTGCGTCTCGGGCATCATCCCGCGCATGTACTTCCAGGGCCAGCCCGACGAGGCGCGCCGCTGGGCCCTCACCTACAAGGAGATCTTCGGCGACGACTTCTACCTCGAGGTCCAGGACCACGGCCTGGCCGACCCCAACTGGGGCGGATTCACCGACCGCACCCTCTCGGAGCAGATCGTGAAGCTCGGCCGCGAGCTGGGCATCAAGGTCATCGCCACCAACGACAACCACTACCTCACGCGCGACGAGGCGCCCACTCAGGACGTGCTCAGCTGCATCGGCACGGCCTCCAAGCTCGACGACGCCAACCGCAAGCGCATGACCGGCACCGAGTTCTACATCAAGAGCGAGGAGGAGATGCGCGAGCTCTTCTCGTGGTGCCCCGAGGTCATCGACAACACGCTCGAGGTGGCCGAGAAGTGCTCCTATGAGCTCGACTGGAGCCACATGTACCTGCCCAAGTTCCCGGACCTCGACCCGGGCGAGACCTCCGAGGAGCGCTTCCGCAAGGAGTGCGAGACGGGACTGGCGCGCCGCTACGGCGAGAACTGGCGCGAGCTCACCATCGGCGGCGAGAACGTCAAGGAGCGCTTCGAGTACGAGTACAAGGTCATCTGCGAGAAGGGCTTCGCGGACTACTTCCTGATCGTCCAGGAGTACGTGCGCTGGGCCAAGCGCAACGGCATCGGCGTGGGCCCGGGCCGCGGCTCGGCCGCCGGCGCCATCGTCGCCTACGCGATGGACATCACCACCTTCGACCCGCTCGAGAACGGTCTCATGTTCGAGCGCTTCCTCTCCCCGCAGCGCTCCGAGATGCCCGATATCGACATGGACTTCGACGACGAGCGTCGCCTCGAGGTCGTGGAGCACGTGCGCCAGCTCTACGGCCCCGAGCGCGTCTGCCACGTCATCACCTACTCCACGATCAAGGCCAAGCAGGCCATCAACGACGCAGCCCGCGTGCTGGGATTTCCCGTCTGGCAGGGCCAGAAGCTCTCCAAGATGCTCGCCAACGACCCCAAGCTCACGCTCGACCACGCGCTCCACAAGTCCGAGAAGGCGCCGGATCAGTTCTCCCCGGACTTCGAGGAGGCCTACAACAAGGAGGCCGACTCCCGCAGCATCATCGACGCGGCGCTCTCGATCGAGGGCCTGCACCGCGGCGAGGGCGTGCACGCCTGCGCCGTCCTGATCACGCCGACGCCGGTCAACGACCACGTGCCCACCAAGATCGACACCAAGGGCGGCGTCGAGATCACCCAGTACGAGGGCCACTCGGTCGCGGACATGGGCCTGCTCAAGATGGACTTCCTGGGCCTGCGCACCCTCACGGTCATCTCCAAGGCGCTCGCCAACATCAAGGCCAACCACGGCATCGACATCAACGTCGACGAGATTCCCTTCGACGACCCCGAGATCTACAAGCTCATGCGCGAGGGCCGCACCGCCGGCGTCTTCCAGATCGAGTCCGCGGGCATGACGTCCACGATCAAGAACATGCGCCCGACCGAGTACAAGCAGGTCGTCGCTCTCATCGCCCTCTACCGCCCGGGCCCTCTGGGCGCCGGCATGGTCACGAGCTACATCAACCGCATGAACGGCCGCGAGGATGCCGTCTCCTACGACCCGCGCCTCGACGACATCCTGGGCGAGACCTACGGCACCATGGTCTACCAGGAGCAGGTCATGAAGATCTCGATGAAGATGTCGGGGTTCTCGGCCGGCGAGTCGGACTCCCGCATCAGAAAGCCGGTGGCCAAGAAGAAGATCAAGCTCCTCACCTCGACGGTCTTCCACTGGGACGACGGCAAGGACGAGACGACCTACGACCACTGGATGAACGGCGCGGTCAAGAACGGGTACAAGAAGGAGATCGCCCAGCGCATCTGGGACGACGTCCTCGAGTTCGCGTCCTACGCGTTCAACAAGAGCCACTCCGCGGGCTACGCCATCCTCGTCATGCAGACGGCGTGGCTCAAGGCGCACTACCCCAAGGAGTACATGGCCTCGGTCCTCACGTCCTACATGGGCAAGACCGACAAGATCGTGCACTACGTCACCGCCTACCGCCACGAGGGCGTGGCCATCCTGCCGCCCGACATCAACGAGTCGGGCCGCGACTTCACCGCCACCGCCGACGGCGTGCGCTTCGGCTTCGCCGGCATCCGCGGCGTGGGCGAGGGCGTGGGCGAGGCCATCATGGCGGAGCGCGAGAAGAACGGGCCGTTCGCCAACCTCCACGACTTCGTGGACCGCATGGACACCGGCCAGGCAAACCGCCGCGTGGTCGAGGCCCTGATCTGCTCGGGCGCCTTCGACTCGACCGGCTACACCCGCATGCAGCTCATGCGCTTCGTCGACAAGGCCAACCCCGAGAACATCATCGACGCGGCGACCAAGCGCCAGAAGGAGCGCGCGGCGGGGCAGTTCTCCATGTTCGACCTCTTCGGCGACGTGGCGGGCTCGGGCTTTGAGAACACCGTCCCCGAGCCCGACGGCGTGGAGTGGGACCGCTCGGTCAAGCTCGCCAAGGAGCACGAGGTCCTGGGACTCTACGTCTCCGACCACCCGCTGCGCCCGTACGAGTACGCGCTCGCCAAGAACCGCGACTACACCATCGCCGACATCGAGGTCGCCGAGGAGGTCGCGGACGCCTCGGGCGGCGTGCACGAGCGCTTCAAGGTGCCGGAGGGCAAGGTCATCCGCCTGGCGGGCATGGTCACGGCCGTGCAGAAGAAGACCACCAAGAACGGCGACTCCATGGCCATCGTCACGCTCGAGGACATGGAGGGCGAGGTCGCGCTCGTCGTCTTCCCCAAGCTGTACAAGAAGTGCGCCTCGGCGCTCGCCGGCGAGGTGGACGAGGAGACGGGCGAGAGCGCGGGCGACGTCTTCGTGAAGGTGGAGGGCAAGCTCGAGCGCGGCGACCGCGGCAACCAGGTGATCTGCATGGCGGTTGATCCGCTCGTGCTGGACGAGAAGTCAAACCGGCCCAAGGTCATGGAGGTCAACATCCCGGCCTCGCTGCTCACGCGGCCCTACATGGACAGCCTCGGCTCGATCCTCGGGCGCTACCCGGGCCTCGACCACGTGGAGCTGCGCGTGGAGTCGACCTCGGGCGACGTCATGCGCATGGAGCTGCCCACGCGCATCGACGCGCGCAACATGGTCCTTCTCGCCGAGATGATCGACCTCGTGGGACGCCAGGGCAAGGTGCTGGTGGCGTAGGAGCGGCGTCGCCCGGGGCGAGGCGAAAAAGCCGGTCCAGAAGAACGCTGGGCCTGCGAGAGGCGCCACCCGCGCGTGTCGCCGCCCTTCTCGGTGTAAAAATGCGTGCTGATGGGTATCAATACCCCATCGCGGCGCGTTCAGTCGCCGCCCAAGAGAGAGGACCAGCCATGGCCGAGGCAAAGTTCTACCGTTGCAACCACTGCGGCAACGTCGTTGCCGTCGTGAAGGACGGCGGCGTCACGCCGAGCTGCTGCGGCGAGCCCATGGAGCTGCTCGTCGCCGGCTCCACGGACGCCGCCACCGAGAAGCACGTGCCCGTCGTCGCCAAGGACGGCAGCCACATCGTCGTGAGCGTCGGCGAGGTGGCCCACCCCATGCTTCCCGAGCACTACATCGAGTGGATTGCCCTCGTGACGGACGGCAAGCTCTGTCTCAAGCACCTCGCCCCCGGCGACGAGCCCGTCGCCAAGTTCGGCGCGTGCTGCTCCGCGGGCGGCACCGTCTACGCCTACTGCAACCTGCACGGCCTCTGGAAGGCCGAGGTAGGCGCATAGCCGAGCGCCGAGGCAAGAACTTGGGCGGGGTCCTGGCGACGGGGCCCCGCCCCCTTGTGCGTGTGGCACAATTGACCAACGAGAAGAACGATGGGAGGGCGCATGAGGATAGCGATTGCCCAGATGGGCACGAGGGCGGGGGACTTCGAGGCCACTGCGGGGCGGATGGTCGAGCTCTCCCGCCGCGCCGCCGAGCAAGGGGTCGACCTTCTCGTCTTCCCGGCCCCCGCGCTCTGCGGGGTGACGCCGGTGCCCTACGTCGACCGCGAGGGCTACCTGCTCGACCTCGCCGAGTGCCTCCTCGGCCTCGTGGAGGACCTCGCGTGCCCCTGCCTGGTGCCGGTGCTCGCCGACCTCGACGGCTCTCCGCTTCCCGAGGCGATGCTGATCGCGGATGGCTCCATCGCCCCGCTGCGCCTCGCCTCCTACCTCCAGGAGGTCGCCGCCGGCAGGGGGCCGGGGGAGAGCGACGCCCGCCCGCTCCCGGAGGTCGAGTTCGCGGGGGCGCGGCTGGGTATCGCCTTCACCTACGACGACCTCGACGACTACGACGAGTACGAGTATGACGTCGACGTCATCGTCTACCTGCCCAGCTATGGCTTTGCCATCGACGACGCCTCGAGCGCGCTCGGCAGCTCGCTCACCGAGGGCCGCTTCCCCGCGGACGCCGAGGCGACGGGCGCCTGGATCGTCGGCGCCGGCGCCGTGGGGAGCTACGATGCCCAGGTATTCTGCGGGTCGAGCTTCGTCCTGGCGCCGTGGGGGGAGCTCGCCGCCCAGGCCCCGAGCCTCGAGGAGGCCTTTCTGGTGTGCGACGTCGACCCCTCCGCCGAGGGGCCGCTCGCCGAGCCGCTCACCCCCGAGGTCTACGACGGCACCCTCATGGCCTGGAGCGCCCTGACCCGCGGGCTCGCGGACGCGTGCGCGCTGCTCGGCGGCAGCGGGGCCTGCGCGGTGGTCGACGGGACGCTCGGGTCGATGGTGACGGCGGCGCTCGCGACCGACGCGCTCGGCCCCACCAACGTGCGCGCCCTCGTGCTCCCCGCTGGCGACGCAGCCGCGGACGGCGCCTCCGAGCGGCTCGTCTCGGCGCTCAGGCTCCCCGCGGGCAACGTCGTGCGCCTCGTGCCCGAGGCGCAGGGGGACCCGGTTCTCTCCCGCGACCTCGCCGAGGCGCACCTTGCCGCGCTCGCGCGGCGGGAGGGGCTCGTCGCCCTCGGGAACGAGGACAAGACCGGTCTTGCGCTCGACGGTGCGGTGCGTGCGAGCGCGGCGCAGGTCAGCCCCCTCGCGGACCTCTATCGCTCGGACGTCGTCGCCCTGGCGCACCTGAGGAACACCATCTCCCCCGCCATCCCCGCCGAGGCGTTCTCCGCGCTCGGCGTCCCCTCGGTGCCGGGGCTGGAGTCGCTCTCCTCCGACGAGGTGCGCCTCGAGTTCATCGACCTCGTCCTCTCGAGCTACGTCGAGTGGGAGCTCCCGATCTCCGACATCGTCGCCGAGCGCGGAAGGCCCGAGGCCACGGAGGCGATCATCGCCAGGATGCGCTCCTCCGAGGGGCGCGGCCAGGCCGGGGGGCTGCCGATCGCGCTCACGTCCAAGACCCTCCCGGAGGCGCGCGCCCCGCGCGGGCTCGCCTGGGCGGACCGCGTGCGCGCCGACGAGGAGCGCATCCGCGTTGAGGAGGCGATCGAGGCGCTGGCCAAGATGGGCGCCACCGACGTCCGGGGCGAGGAGGGGAGGCCCCCCGAGCTCTCGGCACGCGACCGGGACCGCGAGGTGCACGACCTCCTTGGCTATCTGCGCGACTTCTCGCAGGGGGGCGCGTTCTCGTCCCAGAGGGGCCCCGAGGAGGGCGGCGGGAGGCATTCCGGCCAGGAAGGCTCCCACCACCCGCTCTGGGAGGGTCCCTTCTCCGAGAACTGAGGCGACGCTTGCCAAGCCGCGCCCGTGTGCTATGATAGAACGAACGTTCTAGTAATGGCAAAGGGGGCTCATGGTCATCCTCGGCATAGACCCGGGACTCGCCCACACCGGATGGGGCGTGGTTGAGACGCGCGGGCCCATATGCAGGGCGCGCGCCTACGGCTGCGTGACCACCACGGCGTCGGAGCCCATCGATATGCGCCTCGGCCGCATCTATCGCAAGCTCAGAGAGGTGATCGAGAAGTACGGCCCCACCGAGCTCGCCATCGAGAGCATCTACTTCGGCGAGAACACCAAGTCCGCGATCGCCACCGCGCAGGCGCGCGGCGCCGCGATCGTCGCCTGCTCGACGGCGGGCCTCTCGGTGGGGGAGTACACGCCCATGCAGATCAAGCAGGCGGTCGTGGGCACGGGCGCCGCGGACAAGCGCCAGGTCATGTACATGGTGCGCACGGTCCTGGAGCTTGACCACGAGCCGCGGCCCGACCACGCGGCGGACGCTCTCGCCGCGGCGGTCTGCCACGCCAACTTCACCCGCACACGGAGCCTCGAGGAGGCAAGGAGGGTCATCGCGTGATTGTCCAGCTTACCGGCACGCTGCTCGAGGTGCTGCCCACCCACATCGTGCTCGACGTCGGCGGCGTAGGCTTTGAGCTGGGAGTCTCGTCCACCACGGCGGCATCGCTGCCGCACGTGGGGGAGTCGGGCGTGACCGTGCTCGCGCGCATGGTCGTGCGCGACGGCTCGATGGAGCTCTACGGCTTCGCCACGCGGGAGGAGCGGGCGCTGTTCGACCAGCTGCGCGCCATCTCGGGCGTGGGGTCAAAGCTCGCCCTCGCCGTGCTCTCGACCTTCTCGCCCTCCGTGCTCGCGCAGGTCGTGACCACGCAGGATACGGCCCGCATGGCGCAGGTCCCGGGCGTGGGGCGCAAGAAGGCGAGCCGCCTGATCGTGGAGCTCTCGGACGTCTTCTCCAAGAACGCCGAGCTTCGCGGCCTCGTGGGGCTCTCGAGCCCGGACTCCGCGTCGCTTCCGCTGGGCTCCACAGCCGCGGCGGGGTCCGGCGTGGAGGCGGACGCTACCGAGGCCCTGCTCTCGATGGGCTTCACCTCGCAGGAGGCGGAGCTTGCGCTCGAGGGCCACGCCGAGGCGGGCGCGGTGAGCGTCGAGCAGGTGCTCGCGTACGCGCTGCGGCGCCTGGGGAGTGGTAGATGATGTGGGAGGCGAGCGAGAAGGACCTCTTCGCCGGGGCGGGCGCGGCGGAGCGGCGCCCGGTGGGACCGCGCGACGTCTCGGGCGAGCTGACTGTCGAGGACCTCGACCAGGACCGGACCCTGCGCCCGCGCACGCTTGACGAGTACATCGGCCAGGAGCGCGTCCGCGAGAACTTGCGCGTGCTCATCCAGGCCGCTCGCGACCGCGGCGAGTCGCTCGACCACGTGATCTTCTCGGGCCCCCCGGGGCTGGGCAAGACCACGCTCGCGGGCATCGTCGCCAACGAGATGGGCGCGAAGATGCACACCACCTCCGGCCCCGCCATCGAGCGGGCGGGCGACCTCGCCGCCATCCTCACCAACCTCGAGGAGGGCGACGTCCTCTTCGTGGACGAGATCCATCGCCTCAACCACCAGATCGAGGAGATCCTCTATCCCGCCATGGAGGACTTCTTCCTCGACATCGTGATCGGCAAGGGCCCGGCGGCGCGCTCGATTCGCATCGACGTGCCTCACTTCACGCTCGTGGGCGCCACCACGCGCACGGGCCTGCTCACCGGGCCGCTGCGCGACCGCTTTGGCATCTCGTATCGCCTGGACTACTACACCACCGCAGAGCTCGCCGTTATCGTCACGCGCTCCGCGCAGATTCTCGGCGTCCTGATTGACGAGCAGGGCGCGGCCGAGATCGCCTCGCGCTCGCGCGGCACGCCGCGCCTGGCCAACCGCCTGCTCAAGCGCGTGCGCGACTACGCGCAGGTCAAGCGGGAGGGGTCTATCACCTGGGAGGTCGCGGCGGAGGCGCTCGAGTTCTTCGAGATCGACGCGATGGGCCTCGACACCATGGACGTGCGCATCCTGACGGCGCTCTGCGAGACCTTCCGCGGGCGCCCCGTCGGCCTCACCACCGTCGCGAGCGCGGTCTCCGAGGACCCCTCGACGCTCGAGGACGTCTACGAGCCCTACCTGCTTCAGCGTGGCCTCATCGTGCGCACGCCGCAGGGCCGGCAGGCAACGCTTGCCGCCTTTGACCACCTCGGCATCGAGCCGCCGTCACGATAGGCCTAGAAATCCCAGCTTCTGGGCTTTTCTCGCGCCCAAACTAGGTATGATGAGCTTGACTTTGGGTGCGGGGGCCGTGCTCCCTCGTGATGAAGGAGGACTTACGTGAGCGACTTTGTCAGGGCAGGGAACGTCTTCGTCGGGCAGAGCCTGGACACGCGCGAGGACATGCTTCGCTTCATCGCCGACAGGGCTGCCGAGCTTGGCATCACCGACGACGCCGGCGCCGTCTACGAGGCCTTCGTCGCGCGCGAGGAGATGGGCGAGACCGGCATGACCGACGGCTTTGCCGTGCCGCACGCCAAGTCGGACGCCATCAAGGAGGCTGCCGTCATCGTGGTCAAGAACGACCACGCCATCGAGTGGCCGAGCTTCGACGACAGGCCCATCGACATCGCCATCTCTCTGCTCGTGCCGGACGGCGAGGCTGGCACCACGCACATCAGGCTCCTCTCCAAGACGGCCGTCCTTCTCATGAAGGACGAGTTCAAGGCCCTCGTCCGCGGAACGGACGACGCCGAGGCCATCGCCGCGGCCGTCGAGGCGGGCATCGAGGACTAGGCGACGTCCCAGACGACCAGCTCGCAGGCCCCGTCCGCGCATGCCGGCGGGGCCTCGTCACAAGGAGGCATCACATGTTCAATCAGGCAACCGACGCGCGCGTCGCCGTCTTCATCGCCCCGGGGCTCGAGGAGATCGAGGGCCTCACGGTCGTGGACCTGCTCTTCCGTGCGGGCATCCCGTGCGACACCGTCGCCATCACGCCCGATCGCACGGTGACCTCCTCGCACGAGGTGACCATCGTCTGCAAGCGCTCTATCGCTGACGAGGGATTCGCTTTCGACGACTACGACATGCTCGTGCTTCCCGGAGGCATCCCCGGCACGCCCAACCTGCGCGCCTGCGAGCCGCTGTGCGCAGAGGTCGTCGCGCGCGCCGAGGCGGGAAGGCCCCTCGCCGCCATCTGCGCCGCGCCCTCCATCTTTGCCGAGCTGGGGGTGCTCAGGGGCCGCCGCGCGACCTCCAACCCCGGCTTCCAGCACGTGCTCGCCGAGCAGGGGGCGGAGCTTCTCGCCGACGAGCCCGTCGTCGTCGACGGCAACCTCATCACGAGCCAGGGTGCGGGGACCGCGATGCTCTTCGCGCTTGAGATCGTCCGCCACTACCTCGGCGACGAGGCCGTGGAGCGCGTCCGCGCTGGCGTGGTCCTGTAGGGGGCACGGTGGGGGAGACCGGGCTCACCTATCGCGACTACGCCGCCTTCGCGCGCCAGACGCCCGAGGAGATCGCGCGCGCCTGCGAGGTGCAGGTCTTTCGCGCGTCAGGCCCGGGCGGCCAGGGCGTGAACACGACCGACTCGGCGGTGCGCATGCGCCATGTCCCCACCGGCATCACCGTTGTCTCGCGCGAGCAGCGCAGCCAGCTGCAGAACCGCGAGCGCTGCGTCGAGAAGATCCTCGAGATCTGCCGTCGCCGCGCCCGGCCGCCGCGCCCGCGCAAGAAGACCCGCGTGCCCGCGTCCCAGAAGCGCAAGCGCCTCGACGCCAAGCGCGCCCGCGGCCAGGTCAAGCAGCTCCGCCGCCGCGTGGACGGGGAGTAGGGCCGGCGGGGCCCTCCGGCGCTGCGCACAACGTTAAGGGGATGGGCCCCGCCTCAGTGTGCGAGCATGCGACGAACGCCCGACATACTCGATATCTCCTCGAGGATGTCGAGGAGCTCGTCGCTCTGATAGAAGTCTCCACGTCGGCGCGACCCCAGGGGACGCAGCATCCCATACTCGCACGCCCTCGCGACTAGGGTCGAGGCGGCGCGCGGGGTGATCGCCAGATGCTCCGCGACATACGCGACGGTCATGACGGGCTGCTCTGCCAGCAGCGGGGGGAGACGCCAGATGGCAGAGCCGGCGCGCTCGGCAATTGCGGACCTCCAGCCCTCCATCACGCTGTCAATGAGGCCGGAGACGCGACCGCCGATGACGAGGGCAAGCTCGAGCGCGCTCAGCACGCTCTCCACTATGGGCAGGTAGTCGCCGCCCTGATAGGCCTCAATCGCCTCCATGTAGGCGTCGACGTCGTGGAGGAGCCCTGCGGAGACGGGGAGCGTGGTGCGCGTGAGCACGCCCTCGCTCCTGAGGATGCGGTGGAGAAGGACCCTGCCCGTGCGCCCGTTTCCGTCGATGAAGGGGTGGATGGTCTCGAACTGGGCGTGAGCGACCGCCGCCTTGGCAATGGGGCTGACGTCGTCCCTGCCGACAAAGGCGACAAGATCCTCGAGACAGCCCTCAACGCGTGCAGGGGAGGGCGGAACGAAGAGCGCCCCATGCGGGCTGTATGCCGTCCCGCCGACCCACACCTGCTCGTCGCGCAGCTCCCCTCCGAACGACGCCCCCGTCGGCTCGATCAAGGGTCTGTGGATGGCCTTGATTTGCTCGACCGAGATGTCCGGCGGCAGTCTGAGCGCCTCGCGCATGGCCGAAACGTTGCCCTGAACGATGCGCGCGTTAGCCGGAGCTTCGTTCGAGAGCTCGGCAAGGGCGACGTTGCGGACGCTCGAGGTCAGGTGCTCGATCTGGGAACTTGCCGCGGACTCGCTTCGCAGCAGGAGCGCGGGCAGGTCGTAGCCGCGCGCAGCCTGTGCCTCGTCGAAGCGGGCGAGCCTTATCAGCAGGTCGTCGATGCGTGCCGAGGTGGCCTCCGGGACAGCTGGGCTGAGATTGGCAATGGCGGCAGGAATGGCTGCTTGGTAGGTCGCTGACATCCTCCTGCGGGCGCTTCGGGGGATGAGGTCTCTCTCGTTTGGGTCGATGTGCCAAGGAAGCTCCTCGTAGCTGACTGCTGACAGCATGTCCCTCACCCTCCGCTTAGGCCTCTCGTAAGACTATTTTACTTCTCGGAATAGCGTTTAGCGGAAGTGAACCTGAATTCACTTCCGCTAAACCTAGACTTCGGAAGCAAAGCCCCTACGCCACCTGGCGCCTCCTGAACGAGACCACCGCGACCGGGGTCGCCCCGAGCGCGAGCGCCGCGTAGACGATGAGCACCATGCCCATGAGGTCGAGCACGACCGGGCCCAGCGGATAGGACTCGAGCGCCGAGAAGAGCACGCTGAAGTTGGCGAAGTTGATCGGGAAGAGTGCGAGCGCGCGCTCGAGCGCGCCCACGCCGGCCGAGGGGACGAGACCCGTGAGCAGCACGAGCGCCACGTCCGCGAGGAAGACGGCGAGCGTCGAGGGCGTGCGCGAGGAGAGCGCGAGCGTGAGGCACGAGAAGCCCAGGCACGCCGCGTACATGAGCCCCACGGTTGCGAGCGCGGCCTGCCCCGCCGTGAGCGGGTACGGTGACGTGAGCGCCATGCTCTGGATGGAGAGCCCGAAGCCGTCCGCCCCGTAGAAGACGAGCGAGACGCCCACGATCAGCGCCGCACAGAGCGCGAAGTAGACGGTGGCGTAGGCGAGCCCGGCCGCGACCTTGGCCGCCACGAGCGTCGAGCGCCCGCGCCTGGTGGCGAGCACCACCGCGTCGGCGCCCGAGCTGTACTCGAAGGAGAACGCGGGCGCCAGCGTCACGCACGCCGCGAGGATCGGGAAGACGAGGAAGGCCGCGCAGTTGACGACGTTGTCCCAGCCGCCCGAGTATCCGTACTCGATGGGCTCGGGCACGGACGAGCGCATCTCGGTCCAGTACGCGCGCTCAGCGTCGGAGTACTCCCACATGCCGCCCTGACCGTCGTCGAGGGCTGCCTGGGTCAGGTCGTCGTCGGCGCCGTACCAGTCCGCCGCCATCTCGGGCGTCACGCGGGCGGCCGTCTGCGCGGGCTCCTCGCCCGAGATCCGCCAGGGGCGAAAAAGCCAGCTCCAGTACGAGTTGTAGATCTCGTCGAACTCCTCGGACGAGAAGCTCTGCTCGATGAGGGAGAAGACAGCCGTGCCCGTCATCTCCCCCACCGCGTCGCGGTCGATGCGAGAGAAGAGCATCTCCTGGTAGGCGGCGACGTCCTCCGCGGCTCGCTCGGCGGTGACGACGCCATCGTGCTTCTCGTCCTCTGAGCGGTTGTACGCGATGGCCTCGACGCCGTAGAACTCCTCGCCGGAGAAGTTGACCGTCCGGTTCTGCGTCACGTTGAGCGCCATGATGGCGACGAGGAAGACGACGACGCCGACGTTGGCCGCGAGCGCCACGCGACGTGAGAGCATCTTCTTGAGCTCGAACAGGATGAGCCTAGCCATGGCGTCCCTCCTTGAAGTGGGTCCCGCGGGCGGCGCGGGGCGAGCCCGCCCCGGCCGCGCCGTCGCGGAACACGTACAGGTACAGGTCCTCGAGCGTGGGCTCGGCGGGGGCGGAGCCCGGCACCCTGGGCTCGTCGGCCACGTAGCGCAGGAGCGCCCGCCCGCCCTCGAGGTGGCGCACGTTGCCCACCGTGAGCGCGGCCTCGAGCGCCTCAGCCCGCCCGGCGGGGACGACGGCCTCCCAGACCCTGCCCTCGGCCTGGGAGACGAGCTCCTCGGGCCTCCCCGAGAGCACCACGGACCCCGCGCGCATCACGAGGATCTCGTCGGCGATGTGCTCCACGTCCGAGACGATGTGGGTGGAGAGAAGGACGATCTTGTCGCGCGCGAAGCCGGCGATGAGGTTGCGGAAGCGCACGCGCTCCTTGGGGTCGAGCCCGGCCGTGGGCTCGTCGAGCACGAGGACCTCGGGGTCGTTGAGGACGGCCTGCGCGATGCCCAGACGCTGGCGCATGCCGCCGGAGAAGGTCCGGATGCGGCGGCGCTCCTCGCCTGCGAGCCCCACGCGCTCGAGGAGGGCGAGCGAGCGGTCGCGCGCGTCGCGCCGGCCGAGGCCCTTGAGGGCGGCCATGTACTCCATGAAGTCGAGCGCCGTGAACTCGGGGTAGTAGCCGAAGTCCTGCGGCAGGTAGCCGAGGAGGGCGCGGTACTCGTCGCCCATGCGCGCGACGGGCGAGCCGTCGTAGCGCACCTCTCCCGAGGTGGGGCGCAGCACCCCGCAGACCATCCTCATGAGCGTGGTCTTGCCGGCGCCGTTGGCGCCGAGCAGGCCGTAGACGCCGGGCCCGAGCGTCGCGCTCACGCGGTCGACGGCGATCTTGGGCCCGAACTCCCGGGTCAGCCGGTCGAGTGTCAGTTCCATGCGATTCCTTTCTCGCGGTGGATGATCGTAGGGGGGCGGACTTTTGTACGACCTCGCTGTGGTCCTCGCCCGGTGAACGAATCGGTGCAAGTCGACTATCTGCATGTATATGATTTCGGATTACCGAGAAGAACGAGGTGTTCGTACAAAAGTCGATGTGGTCCGGGGCCTAGAGCGCCCCGGCGGGCGCGGGCGCGTCGGCGAAGCCGGACGCCGCCGCGCGCAGCCACGCGCGGGCCTGCGCCGCGGCGAAGGCGAGGGCGGCCGCAGCCGCGGCCCACCAGGCGAGCGCCGCCGCGGGGGCGAAGGCCGCCGGGCAGACGGTGCGCGCGAGGACGCAGGCGGCGCACACCCCGGCCGCCGCGGCGACGGCGGCGACGGTCGCGTCCGGGCTCGCCGCGCGGCGGGCGGCGAGCAGCCCCGCCCCGAGGGCCGCGAGGTAGGGCGCGAGCCCCTGGGCGAGCACGGCCCCGGGCGCGCCCCCCGCCGGGCCCGCGAGGGCGGCGAGGAGGGCGATCGCGAGCGCGTCCGCGCAGCAGAGCACGAGCCCCCGGGCGCACGCCGCGGCCTGGGCGTTCACCGGGCAGGAGGCCTCGAGCTCGGCCATGCCGCAGGAGCGCGAGCGCGTGACGCCCGCGAGCGAGGCGAGCGCGAGCGCCGCCCCGAGGGCCGCCGCGACCGTCCCGACGCCGACCCCGGAGAGGGCGCACGGCACGGCGAGAAGGACGAGCAGGGCGTGAAGCGCCCACGCCCCCGCCCCGACGCGGCGCGCCTGCCCTGAAACCACCTCCGCTGCCCGCGGCCGGGAGGGCCGGGCCATCTCCGCCGCGACCGCCTCCACGAGCGCGCGTGGCGCGGCGGCGTCGGTGCCGGGCGCCGCCCGGTAGTGGTCTCGCAGCGCGTCCTCGAGGGCGCGCCTCTCCCGCATCCTCATCTCAGACCTCCCCGTCCTTCTCGTCTTGAACGCCCAGGTCCGCCCTCAGCGCCTCGAGCGCCGATGACAGGGCGCGCGCCGCCGCGAACCTGCTCATGCCCAGGGCGGCGCCCACCTCGCCGACCGTGAGGTCCTCCCCGTACCTGAGCTCGAGCGCCTCGCGCTGGGCGCGGGGCAGCCGCGCGAGGGCGGAGGCCAGGTCGCGGCGGTCGTCCGCCTCTCCCGGGTCGCCCCCGCCGGGGATCGCCTCCGGGAGATCCGCCCACGAGGACGCGCGGTCGCGCGCCATGTCGGCGCAGACGTTGCGGGCTATGGTGACGAGGTAGGCGCGGGCGCGGCCCCGCTCCCGGTAGCGCGAGCGGGCGCGGACGAAGCGCAGGAACGTCTCCTGGGCGGCGTCCTCGGCGAGCCCCGCCGGCGCGTGCCTGCGGCAGTACCGCAGCACGTCGGCGTAGTGCTCGCCGACGAGGCGCTCCGCCTCGTCCGTCCGCTCGTTCTTCTCGCCCACGGCGCCACCTCCCTCTATCCCTATTAACGACCCAGCGGGCCGGGATGAGCGGTCAGGCTCCCATTAATTTGGTTTCTGGACATGACTCCTGTTTTGTTTCGAGCTTGTAAACCCCACAGGTAGTGTCTCTTTTATCTGGAGCTGACCGAGTTTTCCCAGTTGGCAACGAATCTGATTTAAAAAACATTCACCACCTGTGAGGTTTTGTCGGTGCACTCCGAGCAAAGATAGAATGAACGAGAAGCCCAGCCGATAGGAGGCCCATGGGAGCCTGCACCTCTGCGACCTCCGAGAGCGTTGACCGCATCCGGCGCGAGCTCGAGGCGCTCGCCGACCCCGCGTACCGGGACTTCCAGGCGAAGCTCGTGCCGACCGTCGACTCCGCGCGCATCCTCGGCGTGCGCACGCCGGCGCTGCGCGACTATGCCCGCAGGCTCGCGGGCGAGCAGCCAACTGAGGCGCGTGCGTTCCTCGCGGCGCTCCCGCACGAGACCTACGACGAGAACAACCTGCACGGCGAGCTCATCGGACGGCTCGCGAAGACGCCTGCGGAGGCGTTCGAGCTGCTCGACGCCTTCCTTCCGCACGTCGACAACTGGGCGACCTGCGACCTCATCCGCGTCCCCGCCTTCAAGCGCGACTTTCCAGCGACGCTCGAGCGCATCCGCGGCTGGGTCGCCGCAGGGCCGGAGTACATGGTGCGCTTCGGGGTGGTCCAGCTCATGACGCTCTTTCTGGACGACGCCTTCGAGCCCGAGCACCTCGCGCTCGTCGCCGGCATCGACCGTCCCGAGTACTACGTCAACATGGCACGCGCCTGGTACTTCTCGTTTGCCCTCATCAAGCAGCCCGCGGCGACCCTACCGCTCTTCGAGCGGCGGCCTATCGCCCTCGACGCCTGGACGCACAACAAGGCGCTCCAGAAGGCGCGCGAGAGCCGCCGCATCACGCCGGAGCGGAAGGCGTACCTGCAGTCGCTCAAGGTGTGACGCGACGCCGGCCACGCGGTCCCGTTGTGCGCACTTCTGGTCGTTGTGTACACTCGCCGGCGATGTGCGCACTTCTCGCCAGCTCGTCTACCTGCGGGTTCGCCGAGAAGAGCATCAAGGGCAGTGTACACAACGCTGAGGAGTACGCACAATGTGGCGCTGGCGAGACAGGGGCTGACGTCGAGCTCCTTCTCATGGGGCTCCTGGGGGCAGGCCTGCGGGGTCCGCCCCCGTTGAGAGTTGAGAGTTGAGGGATTCTTGACAATGTCTGGATAGCATTAGGAGGTTCCGGGTTGGATAGGAGGGAGCCCATGGACGTGACGCGCGATGGGGGCAGGGGCGCGCCCCTCGTCCTCATTGTGGACGACGAGGCCGACATCGCCGACATGCTCGAGTCGTACTTCAGGCTCGAGGGGTACCGCACGCTCGTGGCGCGCGACGCCGCGGGCGCGGTCGAGGCCGCCGGCAGGGCGCCCGACGCGATACTGCTCGACGTGAACCTGCCGGACGCCGACGGCTTCTCCGTGTGCCGCGAGATCCGCGAGCTCGTCGCCTGCCCCATCATCTTTCTCACCGCCCGCGTGGAGGACGCCGACGCCATCGCCGGCTTCGCCGCGGGCGGCGACGACTACGTGACCAAGCCCTTCTCGCTCGAGGTCCTCGGCGCCCGCGTGAGGGCGCAGCTCGCCCGCGACCGCCGCCCGCTCGACCGCGCGACGGTGCGCTTTTCGTGCGGTGTGTCCGTCGACTTCGCCCGGCGCGAGGCCCGCGTGGGCGACAGGGCGGCCGCGCTCGCCCGCAAGGACTTCGACATCCTTGCCCTCCTCGCCAAAAGGCCCGGGCAGGTGTTCGGGCGCGACATGATCTACGAGCGCGTGTGGGGCGAGCCGGGCGACTCCTCGGTGGTGACCGAGCACGTCCGGCGCATCCGCCGCGCGCTCGCCGAGGCGGGCTGCGAGGGGGAGCCCCTCGCGACCGTCTGGGGCGTGGGGTACTCGTGGCGCGGCTGAGGGGTGCGCTGGGCTCGCTCCGGGCCTGCGCCGCCAACTGCTCGGTGCGTACGGCCTTCGCGCTCTACGCCGCCGCGGCCATGCTCGCCGGGCTCGCGCTCTCCGTCGTCGCCAGCGGGCTGCTCGGGTACCTCGCCGAGGCGTCGCTGCCCGAGGACCCCTACGCCCACGCCGGGTACTACGTCTTGGACGCCGACGCCGGCGAGCTCGTCCCCGCGGAGGCGCTCTCCTGGTACGAGACGCCCGCATACGACGCCGTCGCGGAGCGCGGAGCGGGCGGCGGCGACTCGGTCGTGCTCTACGTCGCCTCCCGGTCGGACTCCGGCCGTCTCCCCGTGCCGCTTGACGACCCACCCGCCGGGGTGCGGGACGGCTCCGCGCAGGACCTCGCGCTCCTGATGGACGAGGAGGGCGCGGCCGGGATTCCCTTCGGCGAGATCGCCGCCTACGACGCGGCGGCCTCCGCGGCGCGTCCGGGCTCCGAGGCGGCCGAGGCCCTCGCGGCGGAGCTACCCGGCAACGCCGACGGCGAGCGCCCCGTCGTCTCCAACGTGGGCTACTACCTCCCGTACCCAAAAGACCCCCAGCCCTACCGCCTCGCCGCCTGGACGGCCGTGGCGTCGGCGCCCGCCGCGTTCGTCGCGTGCGTCGTCGTGGCCGGCCGGCTATTCTACCGCGCGCGCCTCGAGGGCCCGATCGCGGCCATCGACGAGGCGGCGCGGCGCATCGCGGCGAGCGACCTGGACTTCTCCGTCGCGCCCTCCCGCGACGACGAGCTCGGGCGCCTCTGCGGCCAGATCGAGGCCATGCGCGCCGAGCTCGAGCGCACCGAGGGCGAGCTCTGGCGGGCCGCCGAGGGCAGGCGCCAGGTGAACGCCGCCTTCGCGCACGACCTGCGCACGCCCCTCACCGTGATACGCGGCCAGGCCGAGCTCGTGGGGAGGCTGTCCGGCGACGCCCCCGTGCGCGCGGCGGCCGCCGCGATCGGGCGGCAGGCGGACCGGCTCTCCGACTTCGCGGAGTCCATGCGCGGGCTCGACGACCTGGAGGCGGCAGAGGTTGCCCCCGAGCCCATGGACCCCGGGGCGTGGATGGACGCCGCGGCGTCCGACGCCCTCGAGGTCGCGCGCGGCGCCGGGGTCGCGCTCTCGTCCTCCCGCGACGGCCTGCCCCCGCTCGTGGAGGCCGACGCCATGGCCCTCTCGCGCATCGCCGACAACCTCGTCGCCAACGCCGCCCGCTACGCCCGCTCCGAGGTGCGCATCTCCCTGAGCTGGGAGGGCGGCGAGCTCGCGCTCGCTGTCTCCGACGACGGGCCCGGCTTCGGCGAGGCGGCGCTCGAGCGCGCCGCCGACCCCTTCTGGGGGGAGTCCAAGGGAACGGGCGGCCACATGGGCCTGGGGCTCTACGTCGCGCGCTCGCTCGCGGCGCGGCACGGTGGCTCGCTCGAGCTCTCCAACGCCCCGGGCGGGGGCGCCGTCGCCCTCGCGCGGCTCCGCGCCCCGGAGCCCGCCGAGGCGCGCGGGGAGAAATCCCGCGACAGTTGACGGCCGCTTGATAAACCCCCGCCAGAATGGTCGTCGCACCGGGCGTCTGACGAGGGGAGAGGGGCATGGCAGAGGGAGAGGGCCGCGGGCGCGGCGCGCGGGGAGGCAGGGCGCTCGCGGCGGCGGGCTGCGTCGCGGCGGCCGCCCTGCTGGTCGCGGCGGCGCTCTACTGGGGGCCCGAACTGTGGGCGTTCTTCACGGACGGGGACGCGGTGCGCGCCTGGGTCGACGCCCAGGGGCCGCTCGCGCCCGCGGCCATGGGGGCGCTCGTCGTCGCGCAGATCGTCGTCGCGGTGCTCCCCGGGGAGCCGGTCGAGCTCGCGGCGGGCTACCTCTTCGGCTTCTGGGAGGGAACGGCCGTGTGCCTGGCGGGCGGGCTGGTGGGCACGCTCGCCGTGACGGCCCTCGTGAGGGCGCTCGGCATGCGCGCCGTGCGCGCGTTCTTCTCTGCCGAGCAGCTGGAGGGCGTCTCGTGGCTGCGCGACTCCGCGCGCTTCGAGCTCCTGATGCTCGTCGTGTTCCTCATCCCCGGCACCCCCAAGGACGTCCTCACCTACGTCGCGGGGCTCACCGACTGCCGCTGGTGGCGCATCGCGGCCATCGCCACGGTCGGGCGCATCCCCTCGGTCGTGACCTCGACGCTCGCCGCGGGGTTCGCCTCGCAGGGCGACTGGGTCGCGGCCGGGGCCACGCTCGCCGCCACCGTCGCCCTCGTCGGCGCCGGCGCGGCCGCCTACGCCGCCGTGAGGCGACGGGAGGCCGCGAGGTAGGGCCTCTCGTCGGGCAACGGATCGTTGCGCGGTTGCTCGACGAAGACCTCCCGTTGCAGGCGCTTGGGCAGCCTATACCGGGCATGCCGCCGATCCCAGCGCGTCCATAGGATAATCTCCACCTCTCACTCTAGTGTGATACAATTGCAATACATATTGGAGGTGAGAAGATGGCCACGCACTCCACAGTAGCAAGAGAGCCAAGAATCGCCGTCTCACTGCGACTCCCGCCGGAGCTCGTGAGCGAGGTCGAACAGTTTGCCTCCGAGCACCACTTGAGCAAAACCGATGCGTTTCTCCATTTTCTGAACAAAGGCATTGAGTCCGAGAAAAGCGAGCAAGAGAATGCCGCTCTCGCCCGCATAGAGCAAAAGGTATCCGAGACGCTTAGGCTCATCCAGGGACGTCAAGGCATCGCCAACGACAAGCAGTTCGTTGCCGACAAGATGCGAGAGGTGTGTTCGCGCTTCCCTGCCATCGAGCGCGCCTACCTCTTCGGCTCGTTCGCACGAGGCGCATATTTCGAAAAGAGCGACGTTGACATCCGCCTTGACATCGACACCTCTCGCGCGTTCAACCTTCGCGACCTCGAGCACTTCTCCAAGCAGATCGAGCAGCTCACGGGACGCCCCGCTGACGTGGTGACCGCCAGAACGATAAAGAACACCGCCCTGCGAGAGGCCATCGAACAAGATAAGGAGCTGATCTATGAGCGCGAAGCTGAACGATCTCGGTAGGATACAGGCTTACAAGCTACATTACCTGCAATAATAAGCTTCGACTGTCCACGAGTCTCAGAGGGACCCACATGGCAAAGACCCTGTACCTCATCGGCGGCCCCATGGGCGTGGGCAAGACCGTCGTCTGCCGCGAGCTCAACCGGATGCTGCCCGCCTCCGTCATGCTCGACGGGGACTGGTGCTGGTGTGCCGACCCGTTCCAGGTGACCCCGGAGACCAAGTGCATGGTGCTCGACAATATCTGCCACCTGCTCGGCAACTTCCTGCGCTGCAGCACATACGAGAACGTCATCCTCTGCTGGGTCATGCACGAGCGCGCAATCATCGACGAGATACTCGGTCGGCTGCCCATCGAGGAGTGCGATGCTGAGGTCCGCGCCGTCTCCCTGGTTGCCGATGAAGACGAACTGCGTCGCCGGGTTGGGGGAGACGTTCGCGCGGGCATGCGCGACGAGGGGGCGATAGCGCGCTCGCTCTCCTACCTCCCGCGCTATCGCGACCTCGGCACAGAACTCGTGGACACCACCGGTCTCATGCCGCACGATGTCGCCGCGCGCATCGTCGCATCCAACGGATAAACGCCTAGCCTGACATTGTGTACACTCGACGGCGCTGTGCGCACTTCTCGACAGCTCGTCTAACTGCGGGTTTGCCGAGAAGAAGATCGGGGGCAGTGTACACAACACCAAGGAGTGTGCACAACGGAGCGAGTACAGGTGGGTAAGGTCACGCGCACGCGCGGATCGCGTCGCGCAGGAACTGAGCGGCGCCGGGGGCCACCTTCTCGTAGTAGGCGCGGAACCGCTCGTCGGAGACGTAGCCGTCGGCGAGGCCCTTGTGGGCCTCGGGCGTGTAGAGGCCGTCCGGCCAGTACATGCGCAGCCAGTGGCCGTGCATCGCCACGAGCCTGCGCGCCGCCGGGCCGGCCGGGTCTCCCGCCTCCATCGCGCGGCGCAGCTGCTCGTTGATGGCCAGCGCCAGCTCCTCGGCCTGCAGGTGTGCCGCCTCGCCCATCGCCACGTACTTCTCGTTGGCCGCGTCCATCACCTCGTCACCGTAGGCCGCGCGGACCTCTGCGCCGTAGGCCTCCTCGTTCTCGGCGACCTCGCGCCAGCGCTTCAGGTGCGGCAGGAGCGTTGCCATGAGCGAGACCGCCTCGTCGAGGGAGACGCCGAGCGCCTTTGCCTCCATCGGGGCCGTGGCCTCGATGAACTCGTCCATCGTCATGCCCTTGGCCGTGAAGTCGCCGTGGTCGTAGCAGTACTTGCAGAAGTCCGCACTCCTGGTGCCGTCGGCCTCGGTGCCGTGCATCTCCTCGTCGGGGATGGGCATGCTGCAGCACTGGCAGTAGTAGCTCATGGGCATGTCGAAGAAGCGCTCGAGCGGCACCCCGAAGGTGACGCAGATGAGCTTCACCATGTCGATGCCGGGCGTGGTCTCGCCCTGCTCCCAGCGAGACACCGCCTGCCGCGTCACGTAGAGCCTGCGCGCCATCTCCTCCTGCGTGATGCCCGCCTCCCTGCGGATGTCGGCGATGACGTCCTTGATGGCCATGAGGTTCCTCCTTGATCGTATCTCTCTTGCAAGGCCATTGTCACCGCGTGTCTGACGCCGCACAAGAAACAACCCGTTGCGTGACCCTAGGCTCTCCCGCTCCCTTGCGAGAATGAAAGCCTATTGCCAGTTTCCTAGCTCAGGATTCCATATTCTGCCCTCAGCTGAGCCCTCAACTGCCGGATCGAATAGGGTGGCAGCAAGCGCAGCGGCGGCGGATATGTCCTCAATGTCGGAGGCAAGAGGCACCTGTCTGCATAACTTCCTGAATCTAGTCTGCCCTGCGTCAAACCACTCCGCAGGAATCTCGAAATGATCGGGCAGGGGCATTCTTCTTGCGAGGCATTCCTGCCTTAGTCGCCGAGAAAGCTTCGTGCCGTCAATCGCGCAGCTTCGGGCGTACACCACGATGTCAACCAGATCCTTCTGCCTCGAAGAGGGCCTGCTACGGTGTCGCTCTGCAATGCCACAGAACTTGTCGGCAAGCGAGCTCTCCACGGCACACACGCGGTAGGGGAATGCTAGAAGGTCTCGCACAGTAATTCGGTCGGCGGGCATGACGGTATCGAAATCCTCTTGGGGAATGACATCAACGACAAGGTCTATAGAGATATCCTGGAGCCTCTTGTTCCCTAATCGGACCTGGAACCTCACGTTCATGCCGGATCGATACTCGTCCTCTGCCTTGATGGGAGCCATTCCGGCGAATGAGAACGTGACGAAGTCCCCAAGGTCAGTAGCAGCCAGACGCTTCAGCTCTTCGACGGCTTTCTCGAGATCGCCGTCCGTTGATAGGAGGTCAACGTCACGCGTCGCGCGAGCATCAATCGTACGTGCGAGCATGCTCAGACCACCTTTGAGCAGAAAGTGAGAGTCGGGTTCGCTGAAAACTCGACAGAGGAGGCGATGGAAGAAGAAGCCCGCATAAGCCCTGCCGGTATCCATCGGCGATGCCTTCGCCGCAGCCTTAATCGCCTTGTCAAGATCCTCTGAGGTCCTATATGTCATAGAGACCGCACTCCTCGATGATTCGGCGCACCTTACGAGCCTTCCCGGGCGTGAGCTGCCTTACGATTGCGCGCAGTTTCTCAAGGTCAAGCCCCTTCTCCAGGGCGTCATCGCAAGCATCTCGCACAAGTGAGGGCTCTTCGTCGTCGAGTACAAGGTCGACGATGGTGCGCTCCGGTCTCGTTACGGCAAACCCATGATCGAATCCTACGTCTTCCCGAGAGATCTGTCGGACAGAGGAGCGAACATCGGGGTTTCTGGTCTTAAGCCGTCTAGGGGCATACATGCAGATGGGGGTCAGGAAAAAGTCGCCGATGCCGATGAGGGACGCCGCTGTAGTTCCGCCAACAGCAATACCGTCCCATGCGCCGTACGCCATCCGCTCGTGAAGCATCTTCTCGGGAGAGGTAAGCTTCCAAGCGGCGGCAATCTCGTCGGTGGGAGAAGATGTCGCCGCGGCCGAGCGGTACGCTCCGTGAGCGAGTCTCACGAGCCGCCCGGCGGAGCAGGCCTTTGCTAGCGCACTGCGAGATATGCCGAGCCGCGCCGCTTGGGCGGTCGTGAATACGCCTTCGGAAGCAGAGAGCGAATCGATGAACGGAGCTTGTCTTTGTCTAAACATGTCCCAATTGTATCCTATTAGGCTACTTTTGCGGCATATTGAATGCCTCCTAGAAAACCTACTCGCACGTCAGCTTCGCCTCATGTTCTGGCAGCCACTCGATCTTGTCGCCAAAGGCGACCATGTCTCCGTCGTACACATGCATGAAATCGAGGATGGTCCCATGGCTCTTGGGGAACATGCTCTCGCAATACACGGGAATGACATCACGGGGGACCACGCCTATGACGTCCTCCCCCTTGAATCGAGCGAGAATCGCGCGAGCATCCCTCAGAACGACGGGCAGTCCAGCACGCTTGAGCGCGACATAGAAATGCACCGCTTCAACTGACCGGTTCCATGCCTTGCCGGCCACCACATAGTAGTAACCCCATGATCGCTCGGCGGCGCTGAACTCTTCGTCTGAGAGTTCTCCGGCGCGGCGTCGGAACTCCGCAGCCCATCTGTCGTGACACACGACAAGGCTCACGTGCGTGGAGTTGCCGCCCCGGCACACTTCCCACGGGTGTCCGCCCCTGCGGGTTCTGTCGAAGAACCACGCCTCCCACGCCTCGGGGCTGGAAAGATCGATACCCGGTCCAGAGAAGAGCCCCGATCCCTTGCCGGTCAAGCCTTCATCGCGACCGTCCGCATAGCGGATGTAGAGCTCATCGAGCAGAAGGCGCTCGCCGTCGTTCCCGCAGACGTCGTACCCGCATGCCTCATAGCCGAGCGCACAGGCAGCAAGAAAGTCGTTGCCCGTCATTGAAGCCAGGCGGCCGATCGCGTCTGCGTCCTCCGCATCCGCTGTGGCATATTCGCAGAACGTAGCATACGTGCGCCCGTCCATTCCGTTGAAGACGGCGTCTCTGTCCTCCGGATGCGCGGCCCAGACGACTGCTCGCGAAACCACGCCGGTACGTAGGAAATACGGAAGTTGTTCGGCGACGGTCGCGTTATACGACCCCTCCCGCAGCTCCCGCATGCTTTTGCGCACGGAATGAACCAACAGGTCAAGCAAGATGACAGCGTGCTCCTCGAGCCAATCGAAGTCAGCGGGCTTTTGATTTGAGTCGGCGCAGAGCACCATCACGCTACCGACCGACACTGCCCGACAATGCTCGTTCTCTACCACAACGAGCTCGTACCACGAGTAGTCGTCAGGATATTCGCTTTTCCACAGCCCAACGTAATCCTCATGCGAAGAAACCTCCCCCTCGGCAAGCAGCTCATCGTAATCGCCAAAGTCATCTAGGGTTCCGCGTGGGATCTTAAGCCAAATTGATTTCACCTCACCGTTGCCCGTCAGGGGCTTAAGGTCGGCGAGCTCTCCGAGGAGGCGATCAAGCGCTTCGAGTACCTTTCTCGTCTGAGCGGAAGGATTCTTGTAACCCCTACTGAAGCTCAAAAGAAGTCTGTCGATATCGGGGGCAACCAGCTTCCAGTCCATGCGCGTCTCCAATTCATTCAAAGCCTCAAATAATGAAATCAAAAATGAATCGCAGATTGTTGCGTGAGGATAGGGGGCCTCGCAAGCGGACATATGCGCCCGCACGATATTCCTCTCGGCAAACTGAATAGGTGAATTGAGCCACGGCCAAACCCCCGTCACACTCACGGCAAACTAACCTGCACAAACTGTGAGCTCCGGACTCTTGGGGTGCCGGAGGACGGGGGCGCGTGCCCGCCCGGGAACTTCAAGTGCGGCCAGTCCCTGTTACCCCTGATCGCCTGCGGGCACGTGCCGTTGGGGGCCTCCGTGCCGGCTCTTGTCGCTCCCGTACCTTGGCGAGAGTATACCACAGTACAGAACGCGTGTTCGTCGAAAAAGAAAAAACGGGTATGTACACGTTCCGACCCGGCCGTCCTTCTCGTCTGAAGTCCTGAGCTGCGGAAATGCGTGAAGAGCTACGGAGTGGGATGTACACACCCTCACCTGCGCATGACATCGGACCCCGCGCCTGTGCTACGATTCCCCCGACCCGACGGGTCTCTGACGAGGGCAGCCGTACCAGAATCGCAAAGACGGCGCACAATCTTGGAGGTTGCCATGGATTGGGTCATTTTGGTCGTGTCGGGCGCGATGGAGGCCGTGTGGGCCCAGGCCCTCGACCGCTCCGAGGGCTTTACGCAGCTCGTCCCCACGATCGTCTTTGTCGTCGCCCTGGCGGCGAGCATGCTCGGCCTGAGCCACGCCGTCCGCACGATCCCGCTGGGCACCGCCTACGCCGTCTGGGTGGGCATCGGCGCGGCTCTCACGGTGGCGTGGGGCGTCGCCTCCGGCGCGGAGTCGTTCTCGTGGGCAAAGGTCCTGCTCATCGCGGGCCTCGTGGCGTGCGTCGTCGGCCTCAAGCTGGTGGGGGAGGGGCACTAGAGTCGCACGAACATGCGACGAGAGTCGCTCGCCAGGCGTTGGAACCCAAAGTGGGCGTAGAAGCCCTCCGCGCACTCGTCTGCCGGGTCGACGACAAGCGCCCTAGAGGCAACGATGCGCGAAGCCGCGGCCGCGCGGAGAATGGCATCCTGCAGCAGTCGGGCACCCGCCGTTTTCCCCTGACAGCGCTTGTCAACGGCAAGCTGGCCAAGCAGCGTGCAGGGAATCGGGTTCGGGGCGTTTCGGCGCAACGAGCCGGCAAGCGTCCCAACGCGCGCAACCGCATGGGTGCTCAGGGCATAGAAGCCGCAGATCTCGCCGGTGGAGAGGGGCAGGACGTACACCCGCGCGGTCCCGTCCCGCATCGCGCGACGCGCTCGCTCCTTGAGCCAGGTGTCGTTATCGCCGTTGCCGGAGCAAAACCCGCTTACGTCGTCGTCTTCCAGAAGCGGGCGGATGCGACGAAACGCTAGTCCTCCCATGCGAACTCGCGATCGAGCAGCTCGCGGGTGACCGCGGGGACGGCAGAGTCGAGGGCGCTCGCAAAGCGTCCGTAGTCATCCGCGGAGAGGTATGTTGTGACCTCGTCGCTCACCTGCCGACGAACCTCAAACGGGAAGCCTCCGCACTCATTGAACATGTGGACGAACACCTTGATGGCAGCGGACGGCGTCAGGCCCAGGGCGGCGGTGTTCCTGACGAAGGCGTCCTTCTCCTCGGCGCTCAGCTTGGTGTTGAGCGATGTCATTGTCATCGCCATGGGACCTCCCTCGTCAGTCGTCCCGTCTTACAATCTGATTCAATTTATACCACGACAGACCACAATGTAGCCTGACAGTCTTCTTGGCGCATCATCGTCATCTTTCCATATCTCGATCTGTAAGATAGAATAAAGACAATGTCTTTAAGGAGGCTGCCATGTCCCCCACAACGCTCGTAAACTTCCGTCTTGATCAAGACACCAAGCGCTCCATGGAGAGCGTCTGCCGCGACCTCGGGATGAGCATGACCACAGCGTTCACGCTCTTCGCCAAGAAGGTCGATCGCGAGCGACGCATCCCCTTCGACGTGTCGCTCGACGGAACCCCCGCTCCCAGCGCGCCGCAGCCCCTGGCAATCGGCGCAAACCATGCAGACCCCGCCGTCATTGTCGAAGGCGTCACACGTGTCTTTGGCGAGGGAGCGGGGGAGAGGCGAGCGCTTGACGGCGCAACGCTTATCGTGCGCCGAGGCGAATTCGTTGCCGTCACGGGCGCCTCCGGTTCCGGCAAGTCGACCCTGCTGCACATCCTCGGCGGCGTGGATGCCCCCACCTCGGGTCGCGTGGTCGTGGACGGCATGGACCTCTCGACGCTCGGCTCCGACGCTCTGGCGCTCTATCGCCGGCATACCGTCGGCCTCGTCTACCAGTTTCACAACCTCGTCCCGTTCCTCTCCGCGCGCGACAACATCGAGCTCCCCGTTCGCTTTGACGGGTCTCGGCCTGATTCTGCGACGATCTCTGAGCTCCTTGACCTTCTCGACATCACAGACTGCGAGAAGAGCATGCCCTCGGAGCTCTCCGGAGGGCAGCAGCAGCGCGTTGCCATCGCGCGGGCTCTCGTCTCTCACCCGGCTGTCGTCCTGGCAGATGAGCCCACGGGCAGCCTTGACCGTGCAAACGGTGAGAAGGTCGTTGGCCTCCTGAGCAAAGTGAGAGAGCACTTTGACACCACCATCGTCCTCGTTACCCATGACGAGAGCGTAGCGGCCAGTGCCGACCGTATTGTGCGCATCTCCGATGGCCGCGTCGTCGACAGGGAGGGATAGCTATGCTGCGCGACTACCTCGAGAGCTACATCCGCCATAACCGGACCTCGGTGGCATTGCTCGCGGCGATTTCCTTCGTCGCATCCGCGATGCTCGGACTCGTGGTCGGCGTTGCTCATATGCTCGTGGTCGACTACCTTGCACGCATGGCATATCTCGGCGAGGCGCCAAGTGTCACCGGCTCGACCATCGCCTTCGCGTCCGTGACGGCGATAAGCGCGCTCGCTCTCGTCCTCATGCTCAAGAGCGCCTTCGGCGTTGCCATGAGCGCCCGCATCCGCCAGCTCGGCATCCTGAAGTCAATTGGTGCAAACGATGGCCAGGTCAAACGTCTGCTTCTCGCGGAAGGATGCGCCCTCTCGCTGCCGGCAGCCTGCCTTGGCGTTCTCGTGGGCATGGGGCTCTCACTCGCGGTCGTCGCAGTTGTGCTCGCGCTCACCGCAGATTCCCGCGTCTATGAGCCAGTGATCGGTCTCTCGCCGTCCGTCGTCCTCGTCGGCGTTCTGGCCGCCGCTGCCACGGTTATGCTCTCTGCGCTCTTGCCTGTGCGTCGCCTCGGAAGAATCAGCGTTATTAGGGCGATGTCCGAGGGAGACAATGAGTACGCACCTAAACGCCGACCAGGTCCGCTTTTCCGCGTCCTCACCACGCGGCTGGGGATAGAGGTATCGCTTGCGGTACAGTCGCTCCGCTCGCGCAGGCGAACCATGCGCACCGCAAACGTCTCCATCGCCCTTGCCATTCTCGCCTTCGTAACGCTTATCAACTTTGAGACCTTATCGCATCTATCGACTCAGGTTACCTACTTTGAGCGCTACGACGGGGTGTGGGACGTTCGCGTAACCGTCGATAGCGGTGCCGCTGCAGGAGCTGACGAGTCGCTTATCGATGGCCTTCTCGCCATGGATGGTGTCTCGTCGGTCACGCTGGGTGACGAGTACAAGGCGGAGAGTGGCGACCTCTTCTACAACGTTCTCGTTGATTCGCCGGCAGCGGAAGCTGATGTCGCGCGTGCGCTGGAGGAGCGCTTCTCCAGTGACGAGAGCGTCGAAGTGCTGAGCCTCACTGAGGAGGCCGAGCGGGACGCGAGGTCGCGTGCCGGCCTCAGGCTCTTCGTCGACGTTTTCGCCGGCGTGCTCGCCTGCATAGGGATCTCGGACGTGTTCTCGAGCGCGCTGGGCAGGATTCCCGAGCGTCGGCGCGAGGTCTCCCAGCTGCTGGCGGCGGGCATCACCCGCAAGCAGGTGAGAAGGATGTTCGCAAGCGAGGCAACCCTCATCGTGACCAAGCCGCTTGCGTGGGCTGCGGCGCTTAACGTCGTCGTCACTGTGTTCGCGGTAGAGGCGAGCCCCGTCACCTGGGAGGCGTTCCTTGCCAATATGCCAACAGCACACGTTGTCGTGTTTGCCGCTGCATGCTGGATGCTCGTACTTCTCGCCTATCGTCTGGGCGAGCGACAGGTTCTGCGAAACGGCTCCGCGCTCGTCGTGAACATGACATAGGGCGCGGCAGCGGCGGCTCGGATCGGATAAGATCGGAGCGTCGATTCGGCGCCGCCCTGGGCGAGAAGTGCGGGCGCCGTTGATCGGCATCACGCCCCGCCCAGCAGCACGCGGGAGCACTCGCGGACGCAGAGCAGGTAGTACAGGGCGAGAAGCACGAGCGTGCCCGCCACAGAGCACGCCGCGATGGCGAGAAACACCTCGTCAGGCACGCCGCCCGCGAGCTGGCGCACCAGCATGAGGCCGAAGGCGTCGTGAACCACCGCGAGCGTCGCCGGAAGTGTAAAGGCGACGCCCACCTGCGCGCGCACGGCACCGCGCACCTCCCGCGCGTCCGCGCCGAGCGCCGTGAGCATGGCGTAGGCGCGCCTGCCGTCGGCGGCCTGGCTCACCTGCTGAAGCGCGATTACCGCCGCGGCGGCCACGAGAAACGCCTCCCCGTAGAAGATCCCCACGTAGCCGATCGGCGCGAGAGAGGCCTCCGCGAGCGCGCCCGGGTCCGCGAGCCCGGCCGCGCGCTGACCGACCGAGAACAGGAGGCCCGCGCAGATCATGCAGACCGCGCACGCCACGAGCACGCAGGTGCACGAGAGCGCTTGGCACCCCGTTGACACATGGCCCTCCACCTGCCGCAACGTGAAGGCGCGCAGACCCTCCCAGTAGCGGCCGCCCCGACGCACACGCGCAGGCACGCCCGTCGCCGCCAGGCGAAAGACGAGCGACGTCGCCACGTAGGCGGCCCACCCCATCGGCAGGATCGCCAGCACGAAGAGACCGGGCTGGACCACGCACGTGCCCCACACCACGGCGAGAAGGACCACGGCGAGCACCGCCTGCGCCCGCGTCACGCCGCGATGCGCCGCGAAGGCGAGCCGCTCCGGAGCGCGGTCCCGTTCGAGGAGCTCCACGAGCGGTCGTCGCAGCACGTCAACCACGGATAGCGCTATCGCGAGCCCCTCTATCCCGGCGAACCACGCACATGCGTCGAGCGCCGCCGAGGGCGAGAAGGACCAGGCGAGCCGCCACGGCACGCCGAAGACGAAGGCGGAGACCACGCCGAAGGCCGGCGACGCCGCCGCGCCGAGCGCAAGACCCGCCGCCAGCGCGGCGAGCCCCACGAGCGCGCCCTCTGCCGCGAGAATCGCCGCGAGCGCCGGGGCGCGCATGCCGAGCAGGGCGTACGTCCCGAACTCCCGCGAGCGCCGGCGCACGATGAAGCGGGTCGCACAGGCCACGAGCACGGCAAAGACCAGCACCACGAAGACCGAGAACGCTCCCGTGACGTCGCGCGCCTTCTGGATGACCTCGAGCTGCGGGCCCGTGAGCGGCATCGCCAGGAGATAGTCGCCCGAGGCGTTGAACGAGTACAGCAGGCACGCGGCAAAGGCGAGCGTGACGAGGTAGACCGAGTAGTCGCGCGCGCAGCGCGAGACGTTGCCGAGCGCGACGCGCAGGGTGACGGGCATGGCGGCTCCCTCCGGGCGATGAAAGTGACGAGCCCATCGTCCTTCTCGCCCGCCCGGCGTGCCATCGTCCGGGCTTATGCGGCCCTAACGGTTTCGCAAGGTTGGAAGTCGCGGCCCTCCCGAAACGTCGCGCAAGCTCCTTAGGAAAGGATTAGCAATCGGTTCATGCGCCGTTATGGGGCGGGCCCCTAGGCTTGGTCGAAGCCAAGCTAAGGGAGGGCCTCATGAGCACGATGCACATCGCACCGAGAAGATACGTCAGTCGCAGGAGGGCGCGCCGAACGCCGCTCGTCGTGGGGATGGGGGTGCTGGTGGTCACGCTCGCGGCGATCGCATGGTTCGCAGCGGCCTCGGCGCCGCGCGGGACGGGGGAGCCGGCAACCTCCACGCCGCGCGCGGAGTGGCGGGCGGGGGAGGTGCCATCCCTCTACCAGACCGACCCGCAGTGGGCGGCTCATCCCTATGCCGGAGGGACCGTCGAGAAGAACGGATGCGGCCCCACGTGCCTCTCCATGGTCTACGTGGCACTCACTGGGCGCGACGACCTGGACCCCGCCGCCATGGCGGACTTCTCCGAGCGCGGCGGCTACACGTCCGACGGGATGACGGCGTGGGCGCTCATGTCAGAGGGCGCGGCGGGGCTCGGGCTCTCCTCGGAGGAGCTGCCCGCCAGCGCGGCCGCCGTGCGCGAGGCGCTTCTCGCGGGGAAGCCCGTCATCTGCAGCGTTGGCCCGGGCGACTTCACCACCACGGGCCACTTCATCGTGCTGGCGGGCGTGGCCGAGAGCGGCGAGGTCGTAGTGCGCGACCCTAACAGCGCCGAGCGAAGCGCGCGCACCTGGGACCTCGAGCGCGTGCTCGGGCAGTGCCTGAACCTCTGGGCCTTCTCAGCATGACAGTGATGAAAAGGGACTGTCCCTTTTCATCATACGGGCAGCTCGACGCTGAAGGTGGTGCGGCCGTTCTCGCTCGCGGCGGAGATGGCGCCGCCGTGCAGCTCCACGATCTCGCGAGCGATGGCAAGGCCGAGACCTGCGCCGCCCGTAGCGCTCCCTCGGGATTCGTCCAGCCGGAAGAAGCGGTCGAAGATCGCGCGGAGCTTGTGCGAGGGGATGGTCGCGCCCACGTCGGAGACGGTGACGACGACGCGCCCCTCCTCCTCGACGGCAGCGAGCTCGATGGGCGTCCCCTCGTCGCTGTAGGCGATCGCGTTGCGCAGCAGGTTGCCGAAGACGCGCGCGAGGCGCGCCGCGTCAGCGGTGACCATGAGCGGCTCGCCGGGCTGCTCGACGGTTCGCGCCGTGCCCGCGACCGTCACCTGCGCCACGTTGCCATGGGCGGCAAGCGCCGGGTAGAACTCGTCGGAAAGCTGGACGAGAAGCCCGGCGAGGTCCACGGGCGCGAGCTCGAGCTCGATGTTGGTGAGGCTGTAGCGCGTGATGTCGAAGAACTCGTTCACCAGGCGCTCGAGCCGGCACGCCTTGTCGAGCGCGACGCCCGTGTAGCGGACGCGCTGCGCCTCGGGCATGTCCGGCACCTCGTCCAGCAGCGAGAGATATCCGATCACCGAGGTCAGCGGCGTCTTGAGGTCGTGTGCGAGGTAGGTCACGAGGTCGCTCCTGCGCGCGGACTCGTCGGCGAGCTCGCGCTCCCGCTCCGCGGCGGCGCGCTTGGCGTCCGCGGCGACGAGGGCGAGCTCCTCCCAGCCGGGCGGGAACGCCTCGTGGGGCTCGAGGTCATGGGCGAGAAAGACGCGCAGCAGCTCCGCGGCGCGGGCGCGCTCCTCACGGCGTGCGCGGCGGGCCGAGAGAACGGCGGTCACCGCACAGCCCACGGCGAGAAGAACGATGCCGCAGATGCCCAGCTGCATGAAGAAGTACTTGATGCCAGAGACGTCCAGCACCATCTCCGGCCAGATGCCAAATTCGTTCAGGTTGTTGATGTCCAGGATCTGCGAGGCCAGCCAGTCCATGAACGAGCCGTTCCAGGCCTTGTCCACAAAGCCGAAGACCGTGCCGAACGCCGCCGATGCAACCAGAATCGCGCCCGCCACCATCGCAACGGTGAGGACGATCGGCCGCGCCCCGCCGTTCTTCTCGCTAGCGCTCAATCTTGTACCCCAATCCCCAGACGGTCTTGATGTAGCGCGGGTCCTCGAAGGAGTCGCCCATCTTCTCGCGTAGGTGCCGCACGTGCACCGTGATGGAGCCTGAGCCCCGCTCGTAGTACTCGTCGCCAAAGATGCGCTGGTAGAGCTCTCGTGCGGAGACGACCGAGCCGTCCGCCTCGAGCAGGATCCGAAGCAGGGAGAACTCCGTCGGCGTGAGCGCAAGCGGGCGATCGTTGAGGGTCGCCTCATGCGCGGGCACATCGAGCACGAGGCCCCGGCAGGCGATGACGCCGTCCTTCTCGCCATGCGCCCCGCCTGACACGTTGTACGTGGTATAGCGCCTGAGCTGCGCCTTCACGCGCGCCACGAGCTCGAGCGGGAGAAACGGCTTGGTCACGTAGTCGTCCGCGCCCAGGGTGAGGCCGGCTATCTTGTCAGCCTGCTCGCCGCGCGCCGTGAGCATGATCACCGGGTAGCTGTGGCGCCCGCGGATTGCTCGACAGACCTCCAGACCGCTCGCCCCGGGCAGCATGACGTCGAGAATGGCGAGGTCTACCTGCGGCGCGTTGTCATCGGCCACGCGCGCGATCGCGTCGCGGCCATCCCCGAGCGTCTCCACCTCTAGGCCCTCCGCCTCGAGGTAGACGCGGACGAGCTCACAGATCTCCGGCTCGTCATCCACCACCAGCACACGTGTGCCCATACGTCCCCCTCTCATGTCCCCCACAAGGATACGTGAGCGGGGCGCAGCAGTTCCTAACGTTTGCTTAAGGCCGTGGGCGGCTTCGTTGCCGAGCATGCCGCCGGGGACGGAATCAGCCCGACGAGCAAGAATTCTGTCCCCAGCGGCATGTCCGGCGGAGGGCAGGCTCGCGTCGTGCTAGATTGTGGGGAGTTCCCGACGAGAAGGAGCGAACATGCCTGTCGTCCACACGTACTGCTCAGAGCCCATCTCCGACGCCGCCCGCGAGGCGCTCAAGGTGGCGTACGGCAAGGCCATCGAGGCCGTCCCTGGCAAGTCTGAAGCCTGGCTCATGTGCGTCTTCAACGACGAGACGCCCATCTACTTTGCCGGAGACGACTCCGAGCCCTCCGCCTACGTCGAGGTGGGCGTGTTCGCGCGCTCCGAGATCCCCGCCTCCGCGTGGGAGCGCTTCACCGAGGAGGTCACGCCCGTCATCGCGCGCGAGCTCGGCGTGGATCCGGCGCGCCTCTACATCCGCTATGACGCGACGGCCAACTTCGGCTGGAACGGGTCTAACTTCTGATGGGGGAGCTTTCGACCGACGATGCCGCGCGCCTGGCGGCGTTTGACGCCTTCGCTGTCGGCGTGCGCGCGGAGCTGGCCTCAACCAAGGCCCGCATGGACGAGCTCGCCGCGGCGGGCAAGGTGAGGACCGCGACATACCGCCAGCTCTTCGCCGCGCGCATCACGCTCAAGGAGATCGACGCGCGCCTCGCCGAGCGCGGGCTGTAGTCTCTTCCTCGGGCATCTCCTGCAATAGTCGCCTTCGGTCCATATTTTTGATGGGTGCGATGCAAAAGTCGCCTTCAGTCCATGGAATTGCAGGGGTCCTACGGCAGCGACATGATGTTTCCCCAGTTGGCGTGGAACTGATTGCTCTGAATCTGCCTCAGACCGCGCTATTTTCATGGACTGAAGGCGACTTTTGCATTTCGCGGGCACGGAATATGGACCGAAGCTCAGTTTTGCACCGATCCGAGGCGGCTTACGAGCCCCGCGGAGGACAGGCGTGCTTACAGAGCCGCCCGCCACCGCAGTGTGCGACGCCTGCAGCTACACCACGGGCCAGACCGTCTACATCGACGGCGGCTGGACCTGCGTCTAGTCGCGTCTCGCAGAGGTGCCCCCAGCGGCCGGGGGTTCACGCGGGCTCCCGGCCGCATCGCGCGTCGGAGAAGAGGGACGAGCGCCGTTGGACCTACTCCGCGGGGGCGAACTGGGCCTCGTAGATCCTGCGGTAGCGCCCGCCCGCGGCGAGCAGCTCGTCGTGGGTGCCGCGCTCGGCGATCCTGCCGTCGGCGACCACGCAGATGAGGTCGGCGTCGCGCACGGTGGAGAGGCGGTGCGCCACGACGAAGCTCGTGCGGCCCTCCATGAGGCTCGCGAAGGCGCGCTGGACGAGCAGCTCGGTGCGTGTGTCGATGTTGGACGTGGCCTCGTCGAGGATCAACATCGCCGGCCGCGCCAGCATGACGCGCGCGATGCACAGCAGCTGGCGCTGGCCCGCCGAGAGCGACGCCGACCCGTCGAGCACCGTGTCGTAGCCCTGGGGCAGGCGCATGATGAAGTCGTCGGCGTACGCCTCCCGGCATGCGGCGCGCACCTCCTCGAGGGTGGCGTCGGGCCGCCCCATGGAGACGTTCTCGCGCACCGTCGCGCGCCGCACCCACGTGTCCTGCAGGACCATGCCCCAGCTCGCGCGCAGGCTCTCGCGCGTCCACTCCCGCACGTCGCGCCCGTCCACGGAGACGCTACCGGCGTTGACGTCATAGAAGCGCATCAGCAAGTTGATGAGGGTGGTCTTGCCGCAGCCCGTCTCGCCCACCAGGGCGATCCTCATGCCCGGGCGCACGGCGAGGTCCACGTCGCGCAGCACCGGGCGGTCGGGGTCGTAGCCAAAGGCCACGTGGTCAAAGGCGACCTCGCCGCGCGGCGCGTCGAGCACGGCGGCGTCCGCGGCGTCAGGCTCCTCCGCAGGCACGTCGAGCAGGGCGAAGAGCCGCCTGGCGCAGGCGACGGAGTTCTGGAGCTCGGTCGCCACGCCCGAGATGTCGTTGAACGGCTTGGCGTACTGGTCGGCGTAGCCCAGAAAGGCGGAGAGCCCGCCCACGGTGATGCCGCCGCCCATCGCGACGAACGCGCCGAAGATGCCGATGGCGGCGTAGACCAGGGCGTTCGCAAAGCGCGTGGTGGGATTGACCAGGGACGAGAAGAACACCGCCTTGAAGCTCTCCTGCCCGAGCGCGGCGTCGGTCTCGGCGAAGCGCGCATGGATGCTCTGCTGCATCACAAAGGTCTCCACGGCGGAGATGCCGCCCACCATCTCCTCGACGTAGGCGGTGAGCTCGCCGCGCAGGCGCGTCTGGCCCGAGAAGTGCTTGGCGCTGTGCGTGGCAATGAAGCGCGCCGTGAAGATTGAGACGGGCGTGAGCAGCGCGACCACCGCGGCGATCGCGGGGTTGAGTGCAAACATGAAGACGAGCGTCACCACGATGGTGAGGACGCCCACCGGCAGCTGCTGGAACGTCATGAGCAGGCCGTTGCCGAGCATGTCGGCGTCGGTGACGATGCGGCTGGCGAGGTCGCCGTGGCCATGCGCGTCGAGGTAGGAGAGGGGGAGCTCCTGCAGGTGGTCGAAGGCGCGGCGCCGCAGGCTCATCGTGGCGCCGAAGACGAGGCGGTTGGTGAGCGCGGTGAGCGCCCACTGGCTGGCCGCCGTCGCGCCGAGCGCCACGGCGATCCACGCGAGCGTCCGGAGCAGGCCGTCGAAGTCCACCTGCCCCGGGCCCACCACGCAGTCGACCGCCTGACCGGAGAGCACGGGCAGCGACAGCGTCCCCACGACCACGGCCACGGTGAGCAGGGCGGCGCCGACGAGCCGCGGTGCCTCTCCGGAGAAGAGCCCGACCACGCGGCGCACTGTTCCGTCGGAGGTCTTCCTCGCGTTCTTCTCGCTCATCGCGCCACCTCCTCTGCGGTGAGCTGGGACTCGCAGATCTCACGGTAGACCGGGCAGTCGCGCAGCAGCTCCTCGTGCGTTCCCAGGCCCGCCTGGCGCCCGCCGTCGAGCACGAGGATCTGGTCGGCCTGGCGGACGGTGGTCACGCGCTGGGAGATCATGATGACGGCGGCGTCCGCGCAGTCGCGGCGGATGGCGCGGCGCAGCGCGGCGTCGGTGGCAAAGTCGAGCGCCGACGAGGCGTCGTCGAGCACGAGCACGCCCGGGCGGCGCGCGAGCGTGCGGGCGACGGCGAGGCGCTGGCGCTGGCCGCCGGAGAAGTTGCGGCCGAACTGCTCGACCTCTGCCTCGAGGCCGCCCTCCTTGCCGTCGACGACGCCCGCGGCCTGCGCGGTCTCGAGCGCGGCGCGCAGGTCCTTCTCGCCGGCGCTGGGACCGCCCCAGCGCAGGTTGGAGGCGATGGTGCCCGAGAAGAGCGTGGCACCCTGCTCCACGAGCGAGACCACCCGGCGCAGGCTCTGCCGCGTGAGCTCGCGGACGTCGGCGCCGCCCACGCGCACGGAGCCCTCCGTGACGTCGTAGAAGCGCATGAGCAGGCTCGCGAGGGTGGATTTGCCCGAGCCCGTGCCGCCGATCACGCCGAGCGTCTGCCCCGGCATGAGCGAGAAGGACACGTGGCTGAGGGCGTGGCCCGCCCCTCCCGGGTAGGTGAAGCTCACGTCTTCGAAGGCGACGGCGGGCTCGCCGGGGACGAGCGCGGCCTCGCGCGCGCCGTCGGCCATCGAGGGGCGCGTCTCGAAGACCTCGTTGACGCGGCGCGCACAGGCCGAAGCGCGCGAGAGCAGCATGATGAGGTTGGTGAGCTTGAGCAGCTCCACGAGCGCCTGGCTCACGTAGCTCACGAGGGCGACGAGCTGGCCCTGCGTGAGGTGTCCGACGCTCACCTGGCCGCCGCCGATCCACAGCAGGGCGATGAGCCCGCAGTTGATGGCGGCGTAGGTGAGCGGGTTCACCAGGGCGGAGACGTCGCCGGTCGAGACCTGGCGCGCGCGGAGGGTGCCGGTGGCCTCGGCAAAGGTGGCGCGCTCGCTGTCCTCGCGGCGGAAGGCGCGCAGCACGCGGGCGCCTTCGAGGTTCTCGGAGACGCGCAGCTGCACCTCGTCGAGGCCGCGCTGGATCTGGCGGTAGCGCTCGGTCGTCACGCGCATGAAGCCCATGACGATGGCGCCGGAGACGATGACGGCGACGAGCAGCGCCGCGCCCTCCAGGCCGTCCACCAGAAACGCTGCGATGACGGTGCCAAAGGTCACGAAGGGGGAGCGCAGGATGAGCCTGAAGAACATGTTGAGGCCGTCCTGCACCTGCTGGGAGTCGTTGGTGATGCGCGTCACGAGGCTCGCGCGCCCGATGCGCTCCACGTCCTCGCGCGAGAGGCTGAGCACGTGGCGGAAGAGGTCGTCGCGCATCGCGGTGCCGAAGGCGGAGGCGAGCTTGGAGCAGAAGTACTGCGCGGTCACCGAGATGGCCCAGGCGAAGACGCCCACGCCCACGAGCAGCGCGCCGTGCCCGAGCACGTAGCCGGCGTCGCGGCTGGCGATGCCGACGTCGATCACCTGCGCCATGACGAGCGGGACGAGGAGCTGCAGCAGCGCCTCGAGCCCCTTGAACAGCGGGGCGAGCACGCACTCGACGTAGTGCCCCGCGAGGTATCTTCTGAGCTTGAACATGCGGCCTCCGGTCGGGTTTGCAACCCTTCCATTCTAACGTGGGCCGCGAGGCCGCGTTCTTCTCGGCAGATTGATACCGGGCTGGTTCCGGTCGTTTTGGGCGGGGAAAGTGACCGCAGCCGGCCCGCTATTCTCGGTAGAAAAATAGCGGGCTGGTTCTGGACGGTCTGAAGGCTCAGAAACGACCAGAACCAGCCCGCAACCGTCCGCAAAGACGGGCGAGAAGAACCCGCGCCCGCGGCTACTCCGCCGCCAGCACCTTGCTCGGCGTGATCGGCAGGTCGCGCACGTAGCGGCCCGTGGCGTGCGCCACGGCGCTCATGACCGCGGGGGAGGGCGTGTTGATGACGACCTCGCCGATGGACTTGGCGCCGAAGGGGCCGGTGGGCTCGAAGCTCGGCATGAACTCGACGCGCGGCTCGGGCACGTCCATGCGGGTGGGCAGCTTGTAGGTCATGAACGACCCCGTGCGCAGGTTGCCGCGGTCGTCGCGGCTCACGTCCTCGGTGAGGGCCATGCCGATGCCCTGGGCGATGCCGCCCTCGGCCTGCACGCGCGCGAGCGCCGGGTTGATGACGGTGCCGCAGTCCACGACGGCCGCGTAGTCGGTGACCGTGACCTTGCCGGTGGCCTTGTCGACCTCGACCTCGGCGATGCCGGCCATGTAGGGCGGCGGCGAGGTGGGCTGGGCGTTGGTGCCGTGGCCCTCGAGCATGCCGGGGTGCAGGCCAAAGCCGATGAGCTTGTTGGCCAGCGCGGCGACGGTCATCTCCTGGTCGCCGCTGCGCACGGACTCGCCGTCGAACTCCACGTCCTTCTCGTCAACGCCCAGGACGCGGGCCGCCTGCTCGCGGATCTGCCGTACGAGGTCCTCGGCCGCGCGCACGACGGCGCCGCCGGTGGTGTAGGTTCCGGACGACGCATAGGCGCCGGTGTCGAAGGGGGAGGTGTCGGTGTCCACGCCCTTGGTGACGATGCGGTCCACGTCGCAGCCGAGCGCCTCGGCGGCCATCTGGGCGAGGATCGTGTCCGCGCCGGTGCCCACGTCGGTGGCGCCGATGGAGAGAACGTAGAAGCCGTCATCCTCCAGGCGGATGTCGACGTTGGCGATGTCGACCATCGCGATGCCGGAGCCCTGCATCGTGAGGGCGCAGCCGATGCCGCGCACGCGGTCGCCGAGGTCCTCGCGGAGGGGCCGGCCCTTCCAGCCCGTCATGTCCATCGCGCGCTCGAGGCACTCGTCGAGGCGGCAGCTGTAGAGGTGCTCGTCGTTGAGCTGCCAGAGGGTCTCGCCGGGCTTGACCAGGTTCTTGAGGCGCAGCTCGCACGGGTCCATGCCGAGCTCGTCGGCGAGCTCGTTGACCGCGGACTCCACGGCGAAGCAGCCCTGCGTCGCGCCGTAGCCGCGGTAGGCGCCGCCCGGCGTGGTGTTGGTGTAGGCCACGTCATAGGTGAAGCGGCTCGCCGTGGCGTGGTTGTAGATCGGCAGCGCCTTGCCGCCCACGAGGGTGACCGTGGTGGTGCCGTGGTAGCCGTAGGCTCCGGCGTTGGAGAGCGCGTAGAGGTCGATGGCCTCGATCGTGCCGTCGCGCCGCGCGCCCACGCGGACCTTGAGGACCATCTCGTGGCGCGTGTTGGAGCAGCACATGGTCTCCTCGCGCGTGTAGGTGCACACGCACGGGCGGCCGGTCGCCATCGCGGCGAACGCGGCGAAGGGCTCGTTGCAGCCGCTCTGCTTGGCGCCGAAGCCGCCGCCCACGCGCGGCTTGATGACGCGCACCTGGTGCTTGGGGATGCCGAGGGCGTTTGCCACCTGGCGACGGATGTGGAAGGGCACCTGTGTGGAGCTCACCACGGTGAGGCGGCCGAAGGCGTCGGTGTAGGCGAGGGAGCGGAACGTCTCCATCATGGCCTGCTGCGTGGCCTGAGTGCGGTAGGTGCGCTCGATCACCACGTCGGAGGCGTCGAAGGCGGCCTCCAGGTCGCCGTGGACGCGCTGGCCGTGCGCCACGAGGTTGCGGCCCGGGTCGCCGGACTTGTCGCCGCCGGGCGCCCAGTCGTCCTCGTCGTGGATGACGGTCGCGTTGTCGAGCGCCTGCTCCACGTCGAGCACGGCGGGGAGCTGCTCGTAGGTCACCTTGACCGCGCGCACGCCCGCGGCGGCCGCGGCCTCGTCCGCGGCGACGACCAGGGCCACCTCGTCGCCCACGTAGCGCACGTGGCGGTCAAGGAGCACGGTGTCGTAGGGGCTCGGCTCGGGGAAGCTCTGGCCGGCCAGGGTGAAGCGGTGATGCGGCACGTCGTCCGGGCCAAAGACCGCGACGACGCCGGGAACCGCGAGCGCGGCGCTCTTGTCGATGCCCGTGACCAGCGCGTGGGCGTGCTTGGAGCGCACGAGCTTGACCACGAGCGCGCCCTCGGGCGCGAGGTCGGCCGTGTAGACGGGCGCGCCGGCGAGAAGGGCTCCGGAGTCCTTCTTTGCGACGGGCCGCGAGATCTGGGCGTGCTCCTTGCCCGACTCGGTGACGGGGTCGTCGGGCACCGCGCGCGGCGGCAGGGCGCCGCCGTTGCCGTGGCGCGCCAGGAACCGGCGGATGGCGCGCATCTGGCTCGCGTAGCCCGAGCAGCGGCAGAGGTTGCCGGAGAGGTAGCGGCGCACGGTCTCGTCGTCCGCGCCCGGGTGGGCGGCGTCGAGCGCGAGCACGGCCATCTCGAGGCCCGGCGCGCAGAAGCCGCACTGCTCGGCGCCCTCCTCGGCGAGGCACTGGGCCAGGAGCTCGCGGCGGCCGTCGCGCATGCCCTCGAGGGTGGTCACCTCGCGGCCGTCGGCGCGCGCCATCATGACGGAGCACGAGAGCACCGGCTCGCCGTCCATGAGAACGGTGCACAGGCCGCAGTTGCTCGTCTCGCAGGCGCACTTGACGGACTTGTAGCCGTGAGCGCGGCAGAAGTCAAAGAGGGTCATGTCGGGGCGGACGTCCTCGGTGAGGGTCGCGCCGTTGAGGTTGAGGGTGATCTGCATGGGACTTACGCCTCCTTCTCGGCGCGGGGCTTGGCGGCCGCGGCGGCGACGGCGCGGCGGATGAGCGCGGGCGCCACCTGGCGGCGCCACGCGGCCGTGCCGCGCAGGTCGGAGCCATAGTCCAGACCCTCGGCGAGCTCGCACACGGCGTCGAGCTCGGCGGGGGAGAAGTCGCGGCGCAGCGGGATGCGCTCGCCTCCGGTGAGAAGCGTCGCCTTCTTGGGGCGCGCTCCCACGGTGACGTGCCAGGAGCCCTGCCAGCAGGCGGCGGCTGCGTTGAGTGCCGAGAAGTCCGTGGCGGCGTTGCGCACGGAGGCAAAGGCGGCCTGGTAGCGATGCTTGCGCACGATCACGTGCGTGAGGACGTCGTTTCTCGCCCCGCGCTCCGTGAAGGGGATGATCGGCATGACGCCCGCGCCCTCGAGCTCGACCTCGGTGTCGAGCGCCAGAAGCGCGCAGACGATGTCCGAGAAGCCCATGCGCGCGTAGACCGACCCGCCCACCGTGGCGAGGTTGCGGAACTGGGTGCCCACGATGTCGCGGACCGCTTCGGTGAAGATGCCGCAGGTCGATGCCGCAAAGCGCTCGTGGCGCTCGAGCTGGCCGAGCGTCACCATCGCGCCGATGCGCCAGGCGTCGTCGGTCTCCTCGATCTTGTCGAGCCCGCAGCGGGAGAGGTCGATGCCGAGCGACGCGGTGCGGTCGGCGAGCCGCAGCCACATCATGCCGCCGATCACCGTGGCAAGGCGGTTCTCCTGCAAGAGCTCGTAGGCCTCGCGCGGGGTCTCGGGGCGGACGTACTTCTCGAACCTGAGCACGTGTCCTCCTCATGGGTTGTTGTTGGGAACCTCCCAATGATACCGCAGGTGAGCGGCGCCATCCGGCGCTCCGTTATGCTTTCGTTGCTATAACGGGGACGCGCCCGACGGGCGCCGCTCCTCTGCCCCTCTACCGTCTCCCCGCGCGTCTCCGCCCCGCTCCCCTTCTGCCCCTCCGGCAAAGTACAGAAGTTCGAGGTCCTTCTCGGCGCTTGCCCAGTTGCCAAGGTTGGCTGCCTTCAAACTTCTGTACTTTGGCGGAGAGGCGGGGCGGAGGCACGGAGGGACAGGGCGGAGAGGCGGGGCGGAGGCACGGAGGGACAGGGCGGAGAGGCGGGGCGGAGGGGCCGGGCGGAGGAGACGTCCCCGCGGCGCGCCCGCCGCGTTGCGGGTAGAATGGATGGCCGTTTGGCATCGGGGGGAGGGGGCGAGATGGGCGAGAGGATCGTGGAGGCGCGCGACGTCCGCCACGCGTACGTGCCGGGCCGTCCGGACCTGCGCGGCGTCTCGCTCGACGTGGCCCCCGGCGAGCTCGTGGCCATCGTCGGGGAGAACGGCTCCGGCAAGACCACCCTGGCCCGCCACCTCAACGCCCTCATCCCTCTGCAGGCCGGTGAGCTCTTGGTGGCCGGCCTCGACGCCGCGGACCCGGACGTGCTCTGGGAGCTGCGCCGCGCCTGCGGCATGGTGTTCCAGAACCCCGAGAACCAGTTCGTCTCCTCCGTCGTGGGGGAGGACGTGGCCTTTGGCCCCCTCAACTTTGGCATGAGCGAGAAGGACGCGCGCGCCGCGGCCTCGGCGGCCCTCGGGGCCGTGGGGCTTGCGGGCTTCGAGCGGCGTGACGTGCACGCCCTGTCCGGCGGGCAGCAGCAGCGCGTGGCGCTCGCGGGCGTGCTCGCGAGCGGGCCCCGCGTGATCGTGCTCGACGAGGCCACCTCGATGATCGACCCGCAGGGCCGCGACGACCTCGTCCGCGCCGTCCTGCGCGCCCGCGCCGAGCGGGGCGCGACCGTCATCTGGATCACGCACGACATGGAGCTCGCCGCCCGCGCCGACCGCGTCTTCGTCATGCGCGCGGGCGAGGTCGCCGCCGCGGGCGCCCCCGAGGACGTCCTCGTGGACGAGGGCCTGCTCGCGAGCGCGGGCCTGGAGCCGCCGATGGCGGCGCGGGCCTGGCACGAGCTCGTCAGACTGGGGGCGGCGTCCGGGCCCGCGCCCGTGACCGTGGAGGGGCTGGTGAGCTTGCTGTGCGCGTGACGCTCGAGGGCATAGGCCTCTCCTTCGAGGGCGGCGCGGGCGAGAGGGTCCGCGCGCTCGACGACGTCTCGCTCGAGCTCTCGGGCGGCGTGTGCGGCCTGATGGGCCAGACCGGCTCCGGCAAGACCACGCTGCTCGAGGTGATCGCCGGGGTGACGGCGCCTGACGCCGGACGCGTGCTCGTGGACGGCGAGGACGCGTCCCGGGGCGCCGGGGCCCGCGCGCTCGCGGGGTCGGTCGGCCTGGTCTTCCAGATCCCCGAGCGCCAGTTCTTCGAGCCCACGGTGGCCGAGGAGGTCACCTTCGGCCTGCTCGCGCGCGGCGTCGCGGCCGAGGAGGCGCGCCGGCGCGCCGCGCACGCGCTCGGGGTCATGGGCCTCTCGCTCGACGCGCTGGGGAGACGCTCGCCCTTTGCCCTCTCCGGCGGGCAGCAGCGGCGCGTGGCCATCGCGTCGGTCCTCGCCACGCGGCCCGGGCTGCTGCTGCTCGACGAGCCCACGGCAGGGCTCGACCCGCGGGCGCGCGACGCGTGCCTCGAGGCCGTCCGCGCGGCGGCGGCCGAGGGCGCGACCGTGGTCATGGCGAGCCACGACGCCAACGCGCTGGCTGCGGTGGCAGACCGGCTCGTCTGCCTCGAGGCCGGCCGCGTGACGCTCGACGGCCCCGCGCGCGAGCTGCTCGGCGACGCGCGGCTCATGCGCGACCACGGCCTCGAGCCGGCCTGCGCGGCGCGCGCCGCGGCGGCGCTCCGGCGCGCGGGCGTTGCCGTGGACGGAGCCCCGCTCACGGCGGTCGAGCTCGCGCGGGCCGTCGCGCGGGGAAGGGGGCGCTCATGAGGGGCGTCCCCGGATACGTGTGGGCGGACTCGCCGCTCCACCGCCTGCCCGCCGCGGCAAAGCTCGTGGGCCTCGTCGTCTGCGCCGCGCTCGTCGTCTTGGCGTCGAGCCCGCTCGAGCTTCTCGCGGCCGCTGCGGGCGTGGCGGCCCTCGTCGCCGTCTCGCGCGTGGGATGGCGCGCCGCGGCGCGCGCGGCCTGGGGGCTTCGCTGGTTCCTGCTCATGGTGCTCGCGCTCAACGCGCTGCTCTTCAGCGACGTCGATCCGCTCTTCTCGCTGGGGCCTGCGCACCTCACCTCTTCGGGCCTCGCCCAGGGCGTGCGCATCGTCGTGCGCACGCTGCTCGTGGTCGTCCTGGGCACGCTGCTCACGGCCACGACGCGCCCGCAGGAGCTCGTCGCGGGCGTGCGTCGTCTGCTGCGGCCCCTCGGGAGGCTGGGTCTTCCCATCGAGGCGGCGGCGCTCGCCGTTGGCGTGACCGTTCAGTTTGTGCCCACGCTCCTGCGCGAGAGCCGCCAGCTCATGCGTGCGCAGGAGATACGTTGCGGCAACGTTGCTACTCGTGGTATTATGCGACGCGCCGTCAGCTATATACGGCTGCTCGTCCCCATGTTCGTGTCCGCCGTCCGCCGTGCCGACGAGCTCTCCGTCGCCATGGAGGCGCGCGGCTACCGACTGTCCTCGCCGCGGGGCTCCGCCGGCGGGGGAGAAAGGAGGAAGCGCTCATGAGCCAGGTCAAGAGGATCGTCATTGCCGCCGTCTGCGCGGCGCTCTGCATCGTTTTGCCGATGGCCTTCCACTCCATCCCCAATGCGGGCGCCACGTGGCTGCCCATGCACATCCCCGTGATGATCTCGGGGCTCGTGGCCGGGCCCGTTGCAGGCGCCATCACCGGCGTGCTGGGCCCCGTGCTCTCCAGCCTGCTCACCGGCATGCCCGCCGCCCCGATGGTGGCGCCCATGACCTGCGAGCTGTTCACCTACGGCCTGGTCGCGGGCCTGCTGTCCACGTACGTGCGCACCGGCAACGTGACCGTGGACCTCTACGTCTCGCTCATCGGCGCGATGCTCGCCGGCCGCGTGGTCAACGGCGTGCTGCGTGCGCTGATCTTCTCGCCCGGCGCCTACACGCTCGAGGCCTGGGTCGCCGCGTCCTTCCTCACGAGCCTCGTGGGCATCGTGCTGCAGCTCGCCGTGGTGGTGCCGATCGTGGTGTCGCTCGAGCGCGCCGGCCTCGTCCCGCCCCGCTATCCCGAGAAGGACGCGTAGCCGCGTTCTTCTCGCCTCTCATCTTCCCTGCCTCTGACGGCGGAGTGTACACCTCACCGCGTTGTGTACACTCCGCTGCGTTGTGTACACGGGCCTCGAGGTCCTTCTCGGCAGAAGCGCAGGTAGATGCGCTGGCGAGAAGTGCGCACAACGGCGCGGAGCGTACATAACGCCGCGGAGCGCGCACAACGGCGGCTACGCGGCGGCGACGCGCTCGAAGAAGGCGAGCGCGTTCTCTGCGCAGAGCTTGCGCGCCACGGTCTCGCCAAAGCGGGAGACGAGAAGGACCTGGAAGTCCGGCATCGTCTGGGAGCCGTTCAGGAACGCGGGCACGTCGCAGCCGTCATAGTCGCTGCCGAGCGCGACGGCGTCCTCGCCGCCGAGCTCGAGCCAGTGCTCCACGTGGGCGGCGACGTCGTCGAAGGTCACGCGCCCGGGTGTGCCGCCGTCGGCGAGGAAGGAGCAGCAGTAGTTGAGGCCCACGACGCCGCCGAGGTCGACGATCGCACGGAACTGGTCGTCGGTGAGGTTGCGCGGGTGGCCGCAGACGGCGCGGGCGTTGGAGTGGCTCGCGGCGAAGGGACGGCGCGCGAGGCGGCAGACGTCCGCGAGGCCCTCGTCGTTGAGGTGCGAGACGTCGAGCGCGATGCCCGCGCGCTCCATCTCGACGAGCGCGGCCGCGCCGAGCGGGGAGAGCCCGGCGTGCGAGTCGTGCCCGCTCGCGAGCGGACCGGCGGCGTTCCAGGTGAGCGAGGCCATGAGGACGCCGCGCTCGGCGAGACGGGCCACGAGCCCGAGGTCGGCGGCGAACATCCGCGCGTTCTCGATCGTGCGCACGGCAACGAAGCGGCCGGGGGCCAGCGCGGGGCGGATGTCGGCGGCACGCCGCGCGAGGGTCACGACATCCGCGTTTTTCTCGGCCTGCGCCTCCGCGTGGGCAAAGACGTGGTCGCAGAAGCGCGCCGCCTGCTCGGGCGAGAGCTCGTCGGGGACGTAGCACGCCAGGCACTGCGCCCAGGGCGTGTCGCCCACGGCCTGGAGCGAGAGGTGGCAGCGGTTGCGCGCGAGCTCGCGGCAGGCGTCCGGGTCCGTCTCGTCCCCGGGGCCGTAGAAGTCCCTGCCCGTCGCGGCGCGCAGATCGGCGGGAAGCGTCTGCCAGGCCAGGCGGTCGGCGGTGTCGCAGTGCAGGTCAAAGACGGGAAAAGCCATGTGTGCCCCCTCGGTCGCGGCGTGCCGCCCAGTCTAGCACGCGGCGCCGCGCGCCGGGCGTTGCCCCTGGTGCCGGAATCCCGTCATCTGCGTGGGAAGGTGCCTGATTGCCGAGAAATGCGCGCGTCTGGTACCAAATGAGCCGCATCTGCGTACGGGCGGCATGCAGACGGCGGAAATCCGGCACCGGCCCAGCGTGCCGGGGCGCACCTCACGCGCGCCCTGCGCGCTCGAGCAGCCCGCCCAGTCGGCACGTGCAGTAGAGCGCCCCCGCTCCGGCGACGACGGCTCCCGCCGTCCCCACCACAGCGATGCCGGGACCGTCGCAGATGACACCGCCCAGGATTGAGCCCGTGCCGATGCCCACGTTGAAGAGCCCGGAGAAGATGGACATGGCGACGGCGGAGGCGTCCTGCGAGGTCACGCGGATGATCTCCGCCTGCGCGGCAACGTTGAAGGCGGTGGCGCAGGTACCCCATATGGCGCAGGTCACGAAGGGACCCGGCGCAAGGCGCGCGGTCGTCTCCAGCAGGAGCAGTGCCGCGACGATGCCGACCGTCGTCGCGCAGAGGAAGACGCGCCGATGGGCGTCGAACAGCCGCGCGAAGAGCCAGCTTCCCACCAGGCCCGCCACGCCAAAGACCGTGAGCGCGGCGGTGATGAGCCCGTCAGGAAGGGAGGCGACCTGCTGGAAGAAGGGCTCGATGTAGCTGTAGCCGACGTAGTAGCCGGTGGCAAAGAGCAGGCTCGTGAGGTAGAGGCCCACCAGCGGGCGGTTGCGCCCCAGCTCGGGCAGGCGTGCCAGCGTGAAGGGCTCGCCGGGGGAGAGGCGCGGGAAGAAGGCGAGAAGTGCGACGAGCGCCGCTGCCGCGAACGCCGCCATGCAGACAAACGTCATGCGCCAGCCGAGCGCGAGCCCGAGGGCGCGCCCGAGCGGCATGCCGAAGATCATGGCGACCGAGGTGCCCGTCACGATCGTGGACATGGCCACGGAGGCATGCTCCGGCGCGACGACGCGCACGGCGAACGGGGTCGCCACGGACCAGAACACGGCGTGAGACGCCGCCACCATCAGCCGCGCCGCAACGAGCAGCTCGAACGAGGGAGCCACGGCTGATCCGACCTGCCCTGCGCAGAAGAGGGAGAGAACCGTGACGATGAGTCTTTTCGGCGGCATTCTGCTCGCCGCGAGCATGAGGGGGAGCGAGAGCAGCGCCACCGCCCACGCGTAGACGGAGATCATCGTGCCGGCGCCGGACTCGCTGAGCCCAAAGGCGCCGGCGATGTCCGTGAGCAGGCCGATCGGCACGAATTCCGACGTGTTCAGGAGAAACGCTGAGAGCGTGAGCGCCAGGAGCGGCAGGAGCTCGCGCATGGTCATGTGGCTGGTCTGGGGAGAGGGGGAATTCACGGCGCGTCCTTTCGGCTGGGTGTGGCGGCGCAGACTATAGCGCGACAACGCCCCAGGCGGAAAGGAACATTGCGGCATAAGACATGACAATGTGCGCGCTTTCTCGTGATGTGACCGACGCCCTCGAGGTTCTTCTCGGCAGTAGCGCGGGTAGACGAGCTGGCGGGAATTGCGCGCACCGCGGGGGAGCGCGCATGACGTCACAAGAAAACGCCCGCCCCCGGGCGGGGACGGGCGTCGAGGCGCTTCTCTGGTCGGCGCCTAGCGCTCGGCCTGCTCCTTGATCTTGCCGGCGAGCACGAAGCACGCGATGGCGAAGACGAGCGAGACCACGTACAGGATGGTGTCGGTGCTAACGCCGTCGAGGGCAACTCCGAGCAGCATGCCGACCAGGGCGAGGATGACCGCGACGAGGCTCAGGACGCGGAACGGGCCGATCTTGCGCGGAGTGTTGGCGCCGCGGATGCCCATGCCGGCGTAGATGAGGTAGAAGACGCCGGACACGATGCCCCAGATGCCGAAGATGATCGACCACGCCTGAAGGTTGAAGTCGATGCCGCCGACCGCCACCGTGTCGGCGGGGTCGAGCAGGGCCATCCCGGCGAACATGATGCCGCCGAAGATGAGAAACGCGATGGCGTCGAGGATGTACAGGAAGCAGATGATTTTAAGGAGCTTGCGCTCTTTTGACATGGTTCCTCCTTATGAAGACATGGGCCTATCAACTATACCGCGCATCGGCGCCCGTGCCGTCCCTATAATGGGGCGCACGTCTTTTTCTGAAGAGAGGCTTACATGACCAGGGTTGCACTCATCTTCGGTGGCATCTCCACCGAGCACGACATCTCGTGCAAGTCTGCGGACAACGTCATCGCAGCACTTGACGGTCGCTTCGACCTCGTTCTGATTGGCATCACGCGCGAGGGGCGGTGGCTGCGCTACGCCGGTGACCCCGCGGAGGTGACCGGCTCATGGGAGGCGCATGACTGCACGCCCGTCTACCTGGTGCCGGGCGAGGGTCTCTACGAGATCGGCGCCGACGGCGCGGAGCTTCCACTTTCCGTTGACGTTGCGCTGCCGGTGCTGCACGGGCAGGGCGGCGAGGACGGCACGGTCCAGGGCGCGCTCGAGGTCGCGGGCGTGCCGTATGTGGGCTGCGGCGTCATGGCGAGCGCCGTCTGCATGGACAAGGACGCGTCGCACCGCCTGGCCGCTTCCGCCGGCGTGCGCTCCCCGCGCTGCGAGGTGCTGTGGCGCGGCTGCTCCGACGAGGCGCGCGCCGCGGCCGTCACGGCCTGCGGGGGCTTCCCCGTCTTCGTGAAGCCCGCGCGCGGCGGCTCCTCGATCGGCGTCTCCCGCGCGGCGGACGAGGCCGCCTACGTCGAGGCCATCGACGCCGCCTTTGCCCTTGACGAGAAGGTGGCGGTGGAGGAGGCCATCACCGGAGTCGAGGTCGGCTGCGCCATCGTGGGCGACGCCGTGCGCGGCACCTGGATGGGCGAGCCGGACGAGATCGTGGTCTCGGGCGACGGCTTCTTCCGCATCCACCTCGAGAAGGACCCCGGCGCCAACACCGAGCTGCGCTGCCCGGCCCAGCTTCCTGCCGACGTCATGGATCGCGTGCGCGCCGCCGGAACCGCTGTCTACGAGGCCCTCGGCTGCGAGGGCCTGGCGCGCGTGGACCTCTTCGTCACGCCCGAGGGGGAGGTCGTCTTCAACGAGGTCAACTCGATGCCCGGCCTCACGTACTACTCTCGCTTCCCGCAGATGATGCGCGTCGCCGGCCACGAGCTCGGCGACGTGCTCGCGGGCCGGATTCGCGACCGTCTGGCGCACCGCTAGCGCGCCCCCGAGAAAGGACTTCACATGACGAGAAGAGCGATGATGAACCGCCGCCAGGCGGTCGCCGCCGCGGGCGCCTGCCTGGGGCTCGCCCTGGGCGCCTGCACTAACGAGGGCGCGGAGACCGACGTGCCGGCCGTCGAGGAGACCCCCGAGGTCGACGACGTGGTCGAGGAGACGCCGGAGGCAGACCCCGAGCCCGAGCCTGAGCCCGACCCCGAGCCCGCGTCCGAGGTCGACCGGATCATCTCCGGCATGACGCTCGAGCAGAAGGTGGCCCAGCTCTTCGTGGTGCGCCCGGAGGCGGTTACGGGCGTGAGCGTCCAGACGGCGGCCGGCGAGGCCACCCGCCAGGCGCTCCAGGCCATGCCGGTCGGCGGCATCTGCTACTTTGCCGCCAACCTCGTCGACACCGACCAGACGCGTCAGATGCTCTCCAACACCGCGCGCTACTCCGAGGAGATTACGGGCCTGCCCATGTTCCTGTGCGTGGACGAGGAGGGCGGCACGGTGTCGCGCGTGGGCGGCAACCCCGGCTTTGGCGTGGACAACGTCGGCAACATGTGCGACGTGGGTGCCACCGGCGACACCGACTATGCCCGCCAGGTTGCCAAGCACATCAGCACCTATCTCACCTACCTCGGCTTCAACGTGGACTTTGCGCCCGACGCCGACATCGCCAACAACCCCAACGGCACGATGGGCCTGCGCTCGTTCGGCTCGACCGCCGACGTCGTGGCTCCGATGGTCGCGGCCCAGGTGGAGGGCTTTGCCGAGGGAGGCGTGCTCTGCTCGGCAAAGCACTTCCCGGGCATCGGCGGCGCGGTGGGTGACTCTCACGACGGGCGCATCTACTCCGAAAAGACCCTCGACCAGATTCGCGCCGAGGAGCTTCGCCCCTTCCAGGCGGCCATCGAGGCCGACGTGCCGTTCATCATGGTGGGCCACCTCTCGATGCCCACGATCACCGGCGACAACGACCCCGCGACGCTCTCCAGCGAGATCGTGACCGACCTTCTGCGCAATGAGCTCGGCTACCAGGGCATCATCATCACCGACTCCATGGCCATGGGAGCCGCGACCGACTCGCTGACCGTCGACCGCCTCGGCGTCGAGCCGCTCAAGGCCGGTGTCGACATGGTGCTCATGCCTGAGGACCTGCAGGCCGCGTATCAGGGCGTCCTCGACGCCGTCGCGTCAGGCGAACTCACCGAGGAGCGCATCGACGAGTCCCTGCGCCGCGTCATCCAGACCAAGCTCGACCGCCTGTAGCTTTGGCAAGGGCGGATCGGCGCGGGCCGGGCTTTCGGCTCCGCGCCGATTCCGCCTTCCTCATCAAAGTACAGAAGTACGTGACTTCGATTGGCTTTCCCCAGTTGGGCGCTAACGAAGTCGCGTACTTCTGTATTTAAATTCAGAAAGGGGCAAGAAGCGCGTTTATCACGAAGAGGGACGGGCGAATCGGCACAACCCGACGCGCGACGCGAGCTAGTCCTTCTCGACGCGTATGCAGCGCATGGCGTTGAGGATGGCGATCATGGCGACGCCCACGTCCCCGAAGACCGCGAGCCACATGTTGGCGATGCCGACTGCGGCGAGCAGGAGGATGAGGACCTTAACGCCCAGCGCAAAGACGATGTTCTGCCAGACGATGCGCATCGTCTTTCTCGCCACGCGCATCGCTTGCGCGATCTTGGAGGGGCGGTCGTCCATGAGGACCACGTCCGCGGCCTCGATGGCGGCGTCCGAACCCATCGCGCCCATGGCAATGCCCACGTCGGCGCGGGTGAGGACGGGCGCGTCGTTGATGCCGTCGCCCACGAAGGCGAGCCTTCCGCCGTCCTTCTCGCCTGCGAGCAGACGCTCGACCTCGGCGACCTTGTCCTGGGGCAGGAGCTGCGCGCGCACCTCGTCGAGACCCAGGCGCCCGCCCACGGCCTCCGCGACGTCCCGGCGGTCTCCGGTGAGCATGACGCAGCGCTTTACGCCCGCCGCGTGCAGGTCGCGAATCGCCTTCTCCGCGTCGTCCTTCACCACGTCCGCGATAACGATGTGACCGACGTAGTCTCCGTCGACCGTGACGTGCAGTATGGTGCCCGTGAGGTCGCAGTCGTGCCAACGGGCGCCGTGCTCGGCCATGAGTTTGTCGTTGCCGACCATGACCAGGCGCTCGTTCACGCGGGCGCTGACGCCGTGGCCCGACTCCTCGCGAACCTCGTCGATCTTCTCGCGGTCGATCTCGCCGGAGTAGGCTGCGCGGACGGAGACGGCGATCGGGTGGTCCGAGAAGGACTCGGCGTGCGCCGCCATGGAGAGCACGTAGTCGGGGTCCACGCCCGTCTCGGGATGGACGGCGACGACGTTGAAGGTGCCGCTTGTGAGCGTGCCGGTCTTGTCGAAGACCACGGTGTCCACGTGGGCGAGAAGCTCAAGATAGTTGGAGCCCTTGACGAGGATGCCGAGACGCGAGGCGCCGCCGATGCCGCCGAAGAAGGAGAGGGGCACGGAGATGACGAGCGCGCACGGGCAGCTCACGACGAGGAAGGTGAGGCCGCGCAGGATCCAGTCGGACCAGGCGCCCATGCCGGCGAGCGGAGGGATCACGGCGAGCGCGAGCGCGGAGAGCGTGACGACCGGGGTATAGACGCGGGCGAAGCGTGTGATGAAGTTCTCGGTGCGGGCCTTCTTCTCGCTGGCGTTCTCCACGAGCTCGAGGATGCGCGAGACGGTGGACTCGCCATAGGGCTTGGTCGTGCGCACGCGCAGGAGGCCGGTCATGTTGACGCAGCCCGAGATGACGTCGGCGCCGTGCTCCACGTGGCGCGGGACGGACTCGCCGGTGAGCGCCGCGGTGTCGAGCTGGGACGCGCCGTCGACGACAACGCCGTCGATGGGCACGCGCTCGCCCGGCTTGACCACGATGACCGTGCCGGGCGCGACCTCGGCGGGGTCGACCTGCTCGAGCTCGCCGTCCCTCTCGACGTTGGCGTACTCTGGCGCGATGTCCATCATCGCCGCGATGGACTTGCGGCTCTGGCCCACGGCGTAGCTCTGGAAGAGCTCGCCCACCTGGTAGAAGAGCATGACCGCGGCGCCCTCGGCCATGTGGGGCTCGGTCTCGGGGAACAGCACCATCGCAAAGGCGCCAAGAGATGCCACCGACATGAGGAAGGCCTCGTCAAAGGGGTCTCCTCGGCGAATGTTGCGCGCGGCCTCGAGCAGGGTCTTGTAGCCGGCGATGAGGTAGGGGACGAGGAAGAGGGCAAAGCTCGCGTAGACGTCGCCCGGCGTGCCAAAGATGCTGGCGAGAAGCCCCGTCTCCTCCACTACCATCACTGCCGCAAAGATGACGAGCGCGACGATGATGCGATTGCGCCAACGGCGCTGCTTCTTGTTCACAACAACTCCTCTGCCAATTGGGTGCTAATTGGGGACAGTCCCCAAATCACATAAAACTTTTCTGCAATTTGGGGACTGTCCCCAAATTGCAGGATTAGCGGACGATCTCGCAGTCGGGCTCGATCTTGGCGGTGAGGGCGACGACGCGGCCGAGCACCTCGTCAAAGCGCTCGTCGGCGGCAGAGAGCGTGAGCTTCTGGGTCATGAAGTTCACCGAGACCGCGTCGACACCGTCGAGCTTGGCGAGCTCGTCCTGAAGCTTGCGCGCGCAGTTGGCGCAGTCGATCTCATCGAGCTTGAATGACTTACGCATGGCTCCTCCTATTCGCAGATGTGGGACATGCCCTGGTTGAGCATCGTGTAGACGTGGTCGTCCGCGAGCGAGTAGACGACGTTGCGGCCGTCGCGCTGGAACTTCACCAGGCGCGCCTGCTTGAGCGTGCGCAGCTGGTGGCTGACGGCGCTTTGAGTCGACCCGGTCTGCTCCGCGATGTCTGCGACGCAGAGCTCGCGGCCCATGAGAGCAAAGAGTATCTTGATGCGGGTGGTGTCGCTGAAGACCTTGAACAGGTCGGCGAGGTCGTAGAGCAGCTCCTCGTCCGGCATCTCGTCTGGCGTCTCACCCACGGTGAGCTTCTCGGCCATGAGTCTCCTTCCGTATGAACATCTGAGCATGCGCTCATGTATTAGCTTGAGACTGATTATATGAGCATATGTTCATATGTCAAGGAAGATTAGGAGAGCGTGCAAAATCGGTCTCCAGGCCATAGTTCTTAGGGCTTGAATGCAAAATCGCCCTTCAGTCCATAGAGAAAGCGCTCAATCGCGAATGTCGTGACGGAGTGAATAAACTCAAGGATAGCCAAATTATGCCAATGTCGAGATAACTCAGACGATGTCCCTTAATCCCTATGGACTGAAGAGGGATTTTGCATTCGCGGGTGGAGAAGTATGGACTGAAGGTCGATTTTGCGTCGCTCGCGCTAAAACCAGGCCTACGCGAACTCGATCTCACCGGTCGCGGCGTCCATCGACTTCACCACGGCGAGGGACTCGACCTGGTAGCCGCGGGCACGCAGCTCGGCGCCGCCGGGCTGGAAGCCCTTCTCGACGGCGATGCCAATGCCCTCGACGATGACGCCCGCTTCGTTGCAAATCTCGAGCAGGCCGCTCATCGCGCAGCCCATGGCCATGAAGTCATCGATGACGAGAACATGCTCGCCGGGGGAGAGGAAGCGCCTCGCGACGATGACCTGGTACTCACGTCCCTTGGTGTAGCTCCGCACGTTGGTGCGGTACTGGTCGCCGTCCAGGTTCTTGGACTCGGTCTTGCGCGCAAAGACCACGGGCACGCCGCCGAAGTGGGTTGCCGCCACGCAGGCGATGCCGATGCCAGAGGCCTCGATTGTGAGAATCTTGTCGATGCGCTTTCCCGCGAACAGGCGCGCCCACTCGGCGCCCATGTGGTCGTAGAGGGCCACGTCGCACTGATGGTTGAGGAAGTTGTCGACCTTGAGGACGTTACCCTCTCGAACGATTCCGTCCTTGCGGATGCGGTCCTCGAGCTCCTTCATCGTGCGTGCCCCTCTCGCGTCGCGGTTTTGGCTTCACCCATTATGCACGCTCGACGCGCATTCTGCCCGGCTCGCCTGAAGATTGCCCGCAGGGCGAGGGGGAGCGGCTAGCGCGACTTGCGACCGAAGAACGGCAGACGGGGCAGCCGGCCGCGGAACGGGCTCACGAAGTCCTCCTCGCCGATCTGCTCCGCCTCTTCGACCTCGGGCGGAACGGTCTGGACGACGCCGTTGGGGACGTCCGCGACGGGCATGTCGGTGATGTCGGGCACGACGGTGGCGACGGGCCGCTCCTCGCCGGCCTCGCGCGCGGCGCCCTCCGCCTTCTCGCGGTAGCGCACCATCATGTCGCGCTGGATCTCGACGACGCTCGGCGGCGCCCAGATGAGCGCGTTGGCCCCGGCGGCGATGGTCGCCGCGGCGCTCGCGTCGTCGCGCCCGCCGCTCGCGATGATCGGCAGCGAGGGGAAGGCGGTGCGCAGCTCGCGGATGACGTCGGCGGTCGCGCGCCCCGCCGCCACGTTGACGATCCGCGCCCCGGCCTGGACCTTCTCGGCCGCCTCGTTGTCAAAGCGTGTGATCGTGGCGACGACGGGGATGTCGACCGTGGAGACGACCTGAGCCACGGTCTCGGGCGTTGCGGGCGAGTTGAGCACGACGCCCGCCGCGCCCTGCATCTCCGAGACGGCGGCGAGCTCGGCGGCGCGCCGGCCCGTGGTGGTGCCGCCGCCCACGCCCACGAACAGCGGCGCCTCGGCCACCGTGAGCAGCGCCTGCGTGATGGCGGGCTGCGCGGTGAAGGGGTAGACGGCAAAGATGGCGTCGGCGTTGGAGTTGCGGATCGCGGCGACGTCGGTCGAGTAGAGCAGCGTGCGGATGCGCCGGCCGAACAGCGTGAAGCCGGTGCACTCCTCGTAGTTGTCGGGCACGCGCAGCGGCGTCTTGCGCAGGCGCCCCTCGATGGGCGTCGGGCCGTCGGCGGCGGGCACGAGGTCGTGCGCGGCGTGCCCCGCCTCGAAGATGCCGGAGACGATGCTCTGCCCGGAGGCCTGGTTCTTCTCGACGTTCGTGTTGCTCATGGGGCCTCCCGGGTCTCGCTGAACTTCAGACACTTTTTTGTTCCCCGCAGGGGCCCCGCCTATTCACGGGCGAGAAGAACATGACAACCTCGTCACGCGCCCCTTACTTATCCTCGGTCTCGAACTCCGCCGCGACCTCGCGCAGCAGCTCGCGGATCGGCAGGTGCTGCGGGCAGGCGCGCTCGCACGCCCCGCAGCCGATGCACTCCGACGCCAGCCCGTGCCCGTGCCCGGTGTGGACGGCCTTGTAGTAGAAGCCGGCGGAGTCCTCGCCGTAGGCGCGCTTGGCGTTGAGGCAGGAGAAGACGTCGGGGATGTTGATCTTCTTGGGGCAGCCGTCCACGCAGTAGCGGCAGGCGGTGCACTCGATCGCGTTCTGCCCGCGCAGGATCTGCGTGACGCGCGCCACGGCCTCGCGCTCGGCGTCCGAGAGCGGTACGAGCGGCGAGAAGGTCGACACGTTCTCGGCGATCATCTCGGGCGTGCCCATGCCGGAGAGCACCATCTCTACGCCCGGCAGCCCGGCGGCGAAGCGCAGCGCGTAGCTCGCCGGGGAGCCGTCGCCGACGGCGGCGAGGGCCTCGCGCGCCTCCTCGGGCAGGTTGACCAGGCGCCCGCCCTTGACAGGCTCCATCACGATGACGGGCTTGCCGTGGGCGGCGGCGACCTCGCAGCACTCGCGGCTCTGGATGACGCCGTTCTCCCAGTCGAGATAGTTGACCTGCAGCTGGACGAACTCAACGTCGGGATGGTCGGTCAGGATGCGGTCGAGGAAGGCCGCGTTGCTGTGGAACGAGAAGCCCACGTGGCGGACCAGCCCGGCGTCGCGCGCGGCGAAGGCCTCCTCGTAGGCGTGCTCGCGCTGGTACTTCTCGTAGTTGCCCATGCCCTGGGAGTGCATGAGATAGAAGTCGAAGTAGTCCACGCCACAGGCGCGCAGCTGGTCCTCGATCAGCGGGCGGATGTCCTCGCGGCGCTCGAAGCCGTTGGGGGAGAGCTTGTCCGCGAGCAGGAACTCGGAGCGGTCGTGGCGGGAGGTGAGGGCGGCGGCGAGCGCGGGCTCCGATCCGCCGGAGTGGTAGGGCCGCGCGGTGTCGAAGTAGTTGAGGCCGCCGTCGAGGAAGGCGTCGACCATCTGCGAGAACGTGGCGATATCGACGCTGCCGTCCTCGAGCTTGGGCAGGCGCATGCAGCCAAAGCCGAGCTTGCCGCGGGCGTCCTCGAAGGGCGCGACGTGCGTGGTCGTGGTGGTGCTCATGGGGTCCCCTCTCCCTCGTGTGCTCTGGGGGACATTCTACGCCGTCGCGCGTCCCGCGGGTTGGCACGCCCTCAGTACAGCCCGAGGATCGACTCGAGGGTCTCGTCGAGGTCGTCCTCGTCGACGGCCCACGCCCCGTCGACGCGCTCCAGCAGGAAGGTGTACGTGTACGTCTCCGGCTCGGCGGGGCTCGCGAGGGCCTGCTCGGCCGCGGCGGCAATGTGCTCGCGCTGCGCCTCGTTGGGCATCCTTGTATCCCGGCCCCAGAGGTCGTTGTCGAGCAGGTACTCGCCGAAGGCGTCGTTGAGCGTCCAGAAGAGCTCGTTGGCGCTGCGGGCGGTCACCTCCGCATACGCCGACGCGGTGCCGTCGTCGAAGGCGTAGGCGTAGCTCGCCTCGGCGCTGAGGCCCTCGAGGACGTGCGTGGCGAGCCCATCCGCGTCAAGGCCAAGCTCCGCGGCGGTGTAGCCCTCGATGGTGAGCATCTTCTCGTCGAGGTAGGCGGCCACGCGGTCGTGGAGCTCCCCGGAGGCGGGGTCGGCGAGCAGCTCGGCAAGGCGCGCCTCGAGCGTCGCCACGGCGGACTCGTCGTCGGCGTCCTGCTCGGGGACGTAGTCGTCCCCGTCGTCGCTGTCATCCTCGAAGAATATGACGCCCAGGTCCTCCATCGCGCTGCCGATGCCGTCCGCGGCGCTGCCAACAAGCCCGATGGCGCAGCTCACAAGCGACGAGCCAAAGCTGAGGAGAAGGACGATAAGAACGATGACGCGCGTCACGACCCTACGGTCGCGCGTCGTTCGCTCCTGCACCTCGCCGGAGGGCGCGGGGGAGCGCCGAGCCCGCGTCCTTCTCGGCCTGCGCGGCTCGTCGATCGACGGCGCGTCGTAGTCGTGTCCGCGCGTGTTGGGCGCCCGGTAGTCGTCCTCGGGCTTATGGGGCGTGCCGCCGGGCTCGCCGTGAGCGGCGTACTCGACCTGGCCCTCGGGCTCGTCTGCCCCTGCCAGCGCGTCGGGCTCGCCGCCCGGCAGCTCGGGCTCGCCGGCGTTGAAGGGGTCGACCTGGGACCCCTCGGTGCGCGAGAAGCGGAACGCGGCCACGTCTGCCCCCTCCGTACGGCGAAAATGTTGCACCCAGTATATTGAAAGCGACCTTGGTTGGGTATGCTGTGAGGACCTAACGGGCGTCCTAGGGAGTGCCAATGGAGCTACTCGGTCTGGTTCTTATCGTCCTCGTGGTGTTTCTCATCGTCGGCCTGGTGACCGGCAACCTGTTCTACGTGGTCAAGCAGCAGCACGCCGTAATCATCGAGCGCCTGGGCAAGTTCCACAAGATCGTGGGCGCGGGCTTCCACGTGAAGATCCCGTTCGTGGACCGCAAGGCGGCCACCGTCAGCCTGCGCACGATGAAGAACGGCTTCAACATCGACGTCAAGACCGAGGACAACGTCACCATCGGGCTTGAGATCTCGGCCCAGTACCACGTGAGCTACGAGCGCGGCGAGCGCCCGCAGGACTCCGGCGTCTACAAGAGCTACTACATGCTCCAGCAGCCCGTGGCGCAGATGCGCGACTTCATCACCGACGCCCTGCGCTCCTCGATCCCGGTGTACACGCTCGACGAGGTCTTCGCCAAGAAGGACGACATCGCCAAGGACGTCAACGCCACCGTGTCCGAGCAGATGGCGGCCTACGGCTTTACGCTCGTCTCGACGCTCATCACCAAGATCGCGCTGCCGGCCGAGGTCGAGGACTCGATGAACCAGATCAACGCGGCCCAGCGCACCAAGGCCGCCGCGCAGGATCTCGCCGAGGCCGACCGCATCCGTCGCGTGACCGAGGCCGTCGCCGAGGCCGAGGCCATGGAGAAGGCCGGCGAGGGCATCGCCAACCAGCGCAAGGCCATCGCCGCCGGCATCAAGGAGTCGCTCGAGACCATCCAGGAGACTGGCGTGGGAAACGACGAGGCCAACCAGCTCTTCATGTTCACGCAGTGGACCGAGATGATGGCGGAGTTCGCCAAGACCGGCAAGAGCTCGACGGTGGTGCTGCCGAGCGACTTCACGCAGACCGCGAGCATGTTCGAGCAGATGATCGCGGCCGGCTCGGCGGGGGAGGGCGCCAAGGTGCCGCCCGCGCCCGGCGCCGGGACGGGTGCCGACGCAAAGAGATAGGCGCCGGGCGGCAGAGGTTTCGGGCGGGTTCCGGATGCTTTCTCATCGAGAGGCGACCGGAGCCCGCCCGTTATTTTCGGCAGATGATTGCGGGCTGGCTGCGGTCACTTTGGACTGAAAAAACGACCGGAGCCGGCCCGTTATCCCAAACCTTCGAAAACGGGCTGGCTGCGGTCACTTTGGGATGGTGAAAACGTCCGCAGCCGGCCCGCTCTTATCGGCCCAGGATCGCGGCGGGCAGCTCGCGCAGGCTTCCGAGCACGCCGGCGCAGCGATCCACGAGCTCGGGCGTGGGCGTTGCCCACTCGGGCACCAGGTAGGTGGCCATCCCCGCCGCGCAGGCGGCGAGCGCCCCGTTGACGGAGTCCTCGACGGCGGCGCAGGTCACGGGGTCGAGGCCCAGGCGGCGCGCCGCCTCGAGGTAGATGTCCGGCGCCGGCTTGGCGTGCTCGATCTGGTCGCCGAAGGTCATGGACGAGAAGAGCGGTGCCATGTCAAAGCGCTCCATGAGGGGCAGCGCGTGCTCGCGGATCGTCGAGGTGGCCAGCGCCACGGTGACGCCGGCGTCGACGAGCGAGCGCAGCGCCTCGAGTGCGCCCTCGCAGGGCTCCAGGCTCTGCTCGCGAATCTCGAAGAAGAGCTCGACCTGGTGCGCGAAGAGGCGGTCGGTGAGCGCGGGGTCGCCGAGGTGCTCGTTCATGATCGCGCGGGCGTCGGGCAGGCTGCACCCCACGTACGCGTTCCAGATGCGGTCGGGCACGTCGAGCCCGAGGTCGGCTGCGGCGCGGCGCCACGCAGTCTGGCTCACGCGCTCGGTGTCGACGAGCGTGCCGTCCATGTCGAAGATCACTGCCTGGGGGAGAGCGTGCGGTTCGGTCATGCGAGGTCCTTCTCGGTCGTCGGGGGTACCAAGGCGGCATTGTATCCGGCCTGCGGGCCGCCGCTCGCCGAGTAAGAGTTAATTACCAAATCCCGACGAAATTCGGGGCCCTTTTGGCAAATTTCTCTTACTCGACGAGTGCTCAGTTGGCGAGAAGGACGCTCCGCCGCGCCCGCTACAGCGCCTCGGCGCGCAGGGCCTCCACGAGGTTGAGTGCGTGCGTCTTGCGCAGCGCGTAGACGACGCTCGCGGCGAGCACGGCCACCACCACGGCAAACGCGAGCGCGAGATGCCCCCAGGGCACCGCGAGCGCAAGCCCGCTCACCGAGAGCGACATCGCGCGCCAGAGCACGAGCTCCACCACAAGCGCGAGCACCGTTCCCAGCACGAGCCCGCGCAGCGCGTAGTCGGCGCACTCCGCGAGGATCATGCGCCGGAACGCCCGCTCGCCCATGCCGGCGGAGCGCAGCGCGGCGAACTCGCGCGTTCTCAGCATCATTCCCGAGGCGATGGTGTTGAAGACGTTGGCCACGGCGATCAGCGCGAGGATCGCGGCAAAGCAGACGAGAAAGACCTGGACGGTGAAGGACATGGCGCGGGCGTCGCGCTGCTGGGCGAGGAGGTTGGTGGTGCCGAGGCTCTCGACGCCGGGCGCGTCCGCGGCGTCGTCCATCTGGCGCAGGACCTCGGCGTCATCGGCGCCGTCCGCGAGGCGCACGTGGTAGTAGGCCCACGGCGTGCGCGAGCCGTCGAGAAGGGCCTCGAGCGCGCCGGCGGACTCGCGCACCGCGCGCGCCGGCATGACGAGGGCGGGACAGTCGCCCTTGAGCTGCGCCGCGCTCACGGATGAGTGCTCGCCGAGGTCGTCGGGCGAGACGGCCGTGACGGGCACGGTCGCGGCGACGTGCGTCGCCTCATCCACCGGCACCTTGACCTGCCGGGAGGCGTCCTCGGCGTCCGTGGGCACGTAGTAGGCGGCCGGCTCGCCGTCGCCCCACGCGATGAGGGGGTCGCCGTAGCCCTCGCGCGCGTCCAGCGCCAGGAGCTCGACGGTGCCGCTCGTCCCTGCGCCCAGGAGCTCGCGCTCGCCGTAGCGGACGCCGTCGCTCGCGTTCACGGTGCTCGCGAGCAGGGCGGAGAGGCGCGCCGGGTCGGCGTTATCGGCGGGGACGACGCCGGCGTCGGCGAGCGCGTGCCAGCTGGCGTCGTCCACGAGGTAGACGCTCGCGGAGGCGGTGCCGTCCTCGGAGACGTTGACGCCGCCACTCGACCCTGGCACGACGCCCCCGGGCAGGGCGGGGACGAGCTCCTCGGAGAGACGTGCCGTGGCGGCGGCCTGGACCACGTATGCCGCGGCGGAGACGCCGTCGATCGAGGCGATGCGCCCGAGCGTGCCGTCCGAGGCGTCGAGGACCGCCGAGCGCGCGTCCTTCTCGCCCTCCGCGACCGTGGAGCTGTCATCGGCGGTGTAGAGCTCGAGGTCGTAGGAAAAGGCGCCCCCGCCGTAGGCCACGCCCACCGCGCCGGAGAGCATGTCGTTCACCACGCCCGCGGTCACGAGCAGCGTCACGGAGACCGCGAGGGAGAGCACCGCCACGCGCGCCTTGCCCGCCGAGACCGCGAGCGTGCGGCGGGCGAGAAACGCCGGCATGCCGCCGAGGCGCGCCGCGAGCCCGCGCGGCCGTCGGCGGTCGGCGGAGAGATCGTCCAGAGGGCTGCGTCGACGCCGGAAGACGCGGCGCAGGCGGCGGCTCGGGCGGACGTCGGCGGCGGATCGGATGGCGTCCACGGCCGAGACGCGGCCCGCGCGCACGGCGGGGACCATCGCGCTCACCAGCAGCGCGAGCACGGCGAGAAGGACAGTGAGCCCCACGCACCACGGTCGCACGGAGAGCGTCACCTCGGAGGCGGTGCCGACCATGCGCGCCCAGCCCGTGCCGGTGACGGCGAAGGCGACGGCCGCTCCCGCGAGACCGAGCGCCATGCCCAGCGGGATGCCGACCGCCCCCAGGACCGCCGCCTCCACGAGCACGGTGTGCCTGAGCTGGCGCCGCGACGCGCCGAGCGACGAGAGCAGGCCGAACTGCCGCGTGCGCTCGGAGACCGAGATGGTGAAGGCGTTGGTGATCAGGCTCACCGCGGCCGCCACCACGACGGCGGCGAGCGTGGCCGCGAACATGCCCAGCGTGTCGAAGATGAGGCGGTCCGGGGTGAGGCCCTCGTAGGTCATCAGGCCCACGTTGAGCGCGGCCCCGCCGCCCGGGCGCAGCTCCTGGACGAGCTCCGTGAGCTCCTCGTAGCTTGCGCAGGAGGTCGAGAAGTACGCGGTCTCGCGGGGCATGGCCGCGCCTCCGGCGGCGTCCGCGCTCACGTAGGCGGTGTAGCCCGGGGTCTCCCAGTCGGGGTCGACGAAGCCGACCACGGTGTAGGTCTGCGGCGCCGAGACGCCCTCGAGCGTCTCGGCGATCGGGCCCTGCTCGACGTTGGGCATGCCGTACGGGTCGGTGCCCACGATGACGCTCTGGTACATGACGCCGCTCTCGGCGCCGACCTCCTGGGACGTCCCGTCCTCGTAGTGGGCGACGCGCCGGCCGAGCGAGAGCGTGACCTCGGAGCCCACGGCGAGCGGGCCCTCTGCGGTCACCCCCGCGTCGACGCCGGGCAGCTCGGAGGCCCCGGGCGCGAGCTCGGCGCCGCGCAGGTTGGAGGTGAGCACGACCTCGCCGTCCCTCTCGGGCAGGCGGCCGGATTCGAGAGTGGGGCTCGGGATCACCTCGTAGGCGAGGTCGCCTCGGGAGCGTGCGGTGCCGTCCTGCTCCTGCGGCAGCGTCAGCACTGAGAGGTAGGTGCCGCAGTGCTCGGCGTCATCTGCCGAGAAGGGCGCGGCACCGAGGTCTCGCCGGATGGCGAGGCGGTCGAGCCGCGCGCCCGCGAACTCGCGCAGGCGCGCCAGCTCGGCGTCGTCGGTCTCTCGAAGCTCCACCTGCCAGACGCCGCCCGTCTCGCGGCTCTGGTTGGCGAGCCCCTCCTGCAGGCTCGTGACGCTGGCGAGCACGGCCATGAGCAGCCCCGTGGCCAGCGCGATGCCCACCACGGTGACGGCGGTGCGCACGCGGTTTGCCGCCAGCGACCGCAGCGTGTACCTCACGAACACCGAGTGATTCAATTGGGGACAGACCCCTTTTGAATCATTGGGACGATGATTCAAAAGGGGTCTGTCCCCAATTGAATCACGCAGGTGCTTGGCGGCCATGGCTAGCGCACCCTCGTGTCGGAGGCGATGCGCCCGTCCTCGAGCGCGATCACGCGGTCCGCAGTGAGCGCGATGTCCTCGTCGTGCGTGATCACGATGAGGGTCTGCCCGAGCTCCTTGTTGGACTTCCGCAGCAGGGACATGATCTCGGCCGAGTTCCTGGAGTCGAGGTTGCCGGTGGGCTCGTCGGCCAGGACCACGGCCGGCGCGTTCATGAGCGCGCGCCCGATGGCCACGCGCTGCTGCTGGCCGCCGGAGAGCTGGTTGGGGAGGTGGTGCTCGCGCCCCTCGAGGCCGAGCACGTGGAGCATGTTGGTCAGGCGCTTCTCGTTGACAGCGCGCCCGTCCATGAGGACGGGCAGGCACATGTTCTCTACCACGTCGAGCACCGGGACGAGGTTGTAGAACTGATACACCAGCCCGACCTCGCGGCGGCGGAAGACCGCGAGCTGCTCGTCGGAGCGCTGGAAGACGTCCTCGCCGTTCAGGCGCACGGTGCCGGAGGTCGGCCGGTCCACGCCGCCGATCATGTGCAAGAGGGTCGACTTGCCGGAGCCCGAGCTGCCGATGATCGCCACGAACTCGCCGGCGGCCACCGTGAAGCTCACGTCGTCGAGCGCGCGCACGGCGGTGTCGCCGGTGCCATAGGTCTTGGTGAGGTGCTCTATCTGCAGGATGTCCATGCTGCCTCCTCGTCCTTGTCTCAATTCTATGATGGGGGAGGACGACTGCGCAGCCGTGACGCGCGCGTGACTGATTCGTCACGCTGGACGCGTCGCCGCCGCGAGTCAAGCCGTGAGGGTATGTACAGTGGGCCCTGAGGGTATGTACGCCCAGCCATCGAGTGCGGGCAGAAAACCTGCAGGTCAGAGCTCTGCCGAGAAGAACGCGCCGCTGGAGCGGTGTACATACCCTCAAGAGGTGGTGTACATACCCTATCGAGCCTGGGCCGGCGCCCGGAGCCGGGCGTCCCCGGGGCCCGTCCTACACCACGGCCTTGAAGAACACGATGTCGAAGCGCGCGCCGCCGCCCGTGGCGTTGCCCGCGCTGATGGAGCCGCCCTGCGCCGTTACGAGACTGCGAGCGAGCGCAAGCCCGATGCCCACGCCCGCGGGGTCGACCTCGGAGCCCGCGCCCGCGGCCCGCGCGTCCTTCTCGCCCCCGCGATAGAAGCGCTCGAAGACGTGCGGCAGGTCCTCCGCGGCGATGCCAGGACCGGTGTCCTCCACACAGAGGCGAAACGCGAGCGCGTCCTCCGCGCAGCTCACGCGCACCTCGCCGCCTGCCGGCGTGTGCTCGAGGCAGTTCTTGAGCACGTTCTCCAGCGCCTCCGCCGTCCAGGAGAGGTCGCCCTCGAAGCCCGCGCCCGGCGATGCGTCAACAATCAGGCGCACGTCGGCGAGGTCGAAGGCCACGGCCAACGGCTCGGCCGCCCGCGCCACGAGCTGGGAGCCGTCCACGCGCGCCCGCGCGAAGCTCACCACGCCCGCGTCGATGCGCGCGAGCTTGAGCAGGGAGGAGACGAGCCACTCCACGCGGTCCTCGAGGCGCTCCATCGTGCGCAGCCGTTCGACCTGCTCCACGTGTGCGCCGTTGGCCACGAGCTCGCGCCGTGCGAGCGACGTCATGAGGGCAAGCGAGGTCAGCGGGGTCTTGAGCTGGTGCGATATGTCGGCCAACGCGTCGGCGAGGGCGTTTCTCTCGTGCGCGAGGTCCTCGTTGGCAAGTGCCAGCCGGTTGCACATCTTATCGAGCTCGGAGGCCAGGATCGCGAGCTCGCCCTCGCGCATGCGCTCGAAGCTCACGTCGCGCACGCCGTGCAGGATGTCGTCAAGCTGGGCGGCCATGCGCGCGAGGGACCGGTAGCGCGCCCGCGTGGCCGTGAGCCACACCAGGAGCAGGACAGCGGCCGTGCTCGCGACGCACGCTGCGGCGCCGGGCCCCGCGAGCCTCCACGCGCAGAGCGCGCCCGCCGTGCCCACGACAGCGGATGCGGCGACCGTCCGCCTGACCTCCTGGTTGCGCAAGAGCACGGTTGCCCCCTAGCCCTCGTCGCCCGCACGGTAGCCCAGGCCGCGCACCGTGACGATGAGCGACGGCTCCGCGGGGTCGTCCTCGAGCTTGTCGCGCAGGCGCTTGATGTAGACCGAGAGCGTGTTCTCCTCCACGTAAGCGCCCGCGTCGTCCCAGAGAGCCTCGCGCATCATGTCGCGCGTGACCAGCTTGCCCGCGTTCTTGGCAAACAGGAGCAGCAGGCGGTACTCCAGCGCGGAGAGCACGACCTCGCGTCCATCCTTCTCCACGTGCGCGCGGTCCGGATCGATGGTCACGCGGCCCAGCCGCAGGACGGATCTCTCGGGGCGCGCACGGCGGATGGCCGCCTGGATGCGCGCCACGAGCTCGCGCGGGCGGAAGGGCTTGGCCACGTAGTCGTCGGCGCCCATCGAGAGGCCGGTCACGGTGTTGAGCTCGTCGTCGGCGGCGGTGAGGAAGATCACAGGGACGTCCGGCGTGGCGGACTTGATGGCGTTGCACACGGCGAAGCCGTTGCCCTGCGCGAGCGTCAGGTCCACGAGCGCGAGCGCGTAGTCGGCGCGCGGGCGACGCGCCAGCTCGACCGCCCCTGCCTGGGTGGGGGAGGAGTCCACGACAAAGCCCTCGTTTGCCAGGAGCTCGGAGAGCCCCTCCACGATCAGCGGGTCGTCCTCGGCGAGCAGTATCCGGAGCTGGTTCATGAGCCCTCCCTTCGTCGTGACTCGAGTATACGGGCGGCGTGGGGCGAGAAGGACCGCGCCGCCGTGACGCTTTCGTCACCTTGCGGGCGTGGCGGGCGGCGCCGGGGGGTTGTCGGGTTGCTCGATCCGGCCTCCCGGCGCGCGGCGGGGTGGCGTGCGATGGGGCGGCGTGCGATAGGAGGCGTATCGCACGCGGGGGTCGCCCGGCGCGTGCGATAGGCCGCCCATCGCACGCGGGGGTCGCCTGGCGCACGCGATAGGCCGCCCATCGCACGCATACGCTCCCCGGGACGCACGGCTGCGCGCGAAACGCCGCCCGTCGCACGCAGGCCCTCCCCGCCGCGTGCGAAACGCCGCCCATCGCACGCAGCGAGAACGCCGTGCTCGCCCAGAGCACCCCGCCGTCCTTCTCGCCCGCCGTCCCGCACCATTCGATGAACGGTATGTTTCTCGCCGGTTAGCGGTGCGCAACTATGACGGAATCGTGAAGCTTAAAGGCGCACCATGGGGTGCGCTCCAACGATCAAAGGGAGGAAACATGAACGGAATCGTCATCGTGCTCGTTGCGGCCGTGGTGCTGGTCGCCGGGTACCTGCTCTACGGCCGCTGGCTCGCGCGCACGTGGGGCATCGACGGGCGGGCCCTCACGCCCGCCCGTCGCATGGAGGACGGCAATAACTTCTCTCCCGCCTCGTGCTTCACCGCCTTCTCGCACCAGTTCAGCTCCATCTGCGGCGCCGGCCCCGTCACGGGCACCATCGCCGCGATGATGTTCGGCTGGCTGCCGGTCCTGCTGTGGGTCCTCGTGGGCGGCATCTTCTTCGGCGCCGTGCACGACTTCGGCGCCCTCTACGCGAGCATGAGGAACAACGGCAAGTCGCTCGCCCAGCTCATCGAGAAGTACATCGGCCACACCGGCCGCAGGCTCTTCCTGATCTTCAGCTGGCTCTTCACGATCATCGTGATCGCGGCGTTCGTGGACATGGTCGCCGGCACCTTCCGCGCCACCTTCGACGCCGCGGGCGCCGTCGACGCCACCGCCTCCTACGCGGGCGGCGCCGCCGGCACGATCTCGATCCTGTTCACCTTCGTGGCCATCGCCTTCGGCTGGGCGAGCCGGCGCTTCGGGCTCAAGGGCCTGCCGCAGCTGGCCCTGGCGGTGGTGCTCTTCGTCGCCATGTTCGCCGTGGGCATGCAGCTGCCCCTCTACCTCGACAAGAACGGCTGGTTCGCGGTCATCGTGGTGTACCTGCTGTTCGCCGCCGCCATGCCCATCCAGACGCTCAAGCAGCCTCGCGACTACCTCACCTCGATCATGATGCTCATCATGATCGCCTGCGCGGTTATCGGCATCTTCGTGCTCGGCGCGAGCGGCCAGGCCACCATGACTGCCCCGATGGTGGCGGACATCTCGGCGCTCGCGGACAACGGCTCCTACCTCTTCCCGCTGCTGTTCGTCTCCGTCGCGTGCGGCGCCCTCTCCGGCTTCCACAGCCTGGTCTCCACCAACACCTCGTCCAAGCAGATCAGAAGCGAGAAGGACGCGCTGCCCGTGGGCTACGGCGCGATGGTGCTGGAGTCGTTCGTGGGCGTGCTCGCCATCGTGGTCGCCGCCATCATGTACTCGCAGATCAACAGCACGGGCGCTGCCGGGGCCGTCCAGGGCACGCCGTTCCAGATCTTCTCTCAGGGCGTCGCGCGCGGCATGACGGCCTTCGGCGTGCCCGCCACGCTGGCGACCGTGTTCATGACCATGTGCGTCTCCGCGCTCGCCCTCACCTCCGTCGACGCCGTGGCGCGCATCGGCCGCCTCTCGTTCCAGGAGTTCTTCGCCAAGAGCAACGACGCGGCCGAGGAGGCCGGCGCAGGCGCGACGGGCGCCGGGAGGTTTTTCGCCAACACCTGGGTCGCCACGGTCCTCACCCTGGCGCTCGGTCTCGCGCTCGCCTTCGGCGGCTACAACAACATCTGGCCGCTGTTCGGCGCCTCCAACCAGCTGCTCGGCGGCATGACCATGATCATGCTTGCGGTCTTCTGCAAGTGCACCGGCCGCAAGGGATGGATGCTCTACGTGCCCGTGGCGTTTTTGCTCGTGAGCACCTTCACCTCGCTCGTCCAGAGCATCATCGGCTGCGCGAGCGCCCTGGCGACGAGCGGCGCGGCCGTGATTGCCACCTCGGGACTGCAGCTGGTCTTTGCGATCCTTCTCGTGGTGCTCGGGCTTATCGTGGCGTACAACTGCCTGCGGGAGCTCTTCGGCAAGGACGCCGGGTCCCTGCCCGACGAGGAGCCCGAGTGGAGCGAGCTCGGCCGCAGGAACTGCGGCGGAGAGGCCGCCGAGAAGTAAGGCAGCGTGCAAGAGCGTGCAAAAGTGCCCGGCCCCGGCCTCGTCGGCCAGGGCCGGGCGCGCTCCTACTGCACCCCGGGGACGCTCGGAATCGTGGCGAAGCCGGCCTCGAGCTCGGCGTCCGTGGGGACGTGGTCCTCCAGCTCGCCGCGGTTGAACCTGTCGTAGGCGACCATGTCGAAGTAGCCGGTGCCCGTGAGGCCAAAGAGGATGGTCTTGGCCTCGCCGGTCTCGCGGCACTGCTCGGCCTCGCGCATGGCCACGAGGATGGCATGGGCGCTTTCGGGTGCCGGCAGGATGGTCTCGAGCTTGGCGAACTTCTCGCCCGCCTCGAAGACCTCGGTCTGGCGCACGGCCACGGCCTCGAGGTAACCGTCGTGCCTGAGCTTTGAGACGATGGGGCTCATGCCGTGGTAGCGCAGCCCGCCCGCGTGGTCGGGGCTGGGGATGAAGCCGTTGCCGAGCGTGTACATCTTGCAGAGCGGGCAGGTCTGGCCCGTGTCCGCGAAGTCGTAGGCGTAGCGGCCGCGCGTGAGCGAGGGGCAGCTCGCAGGTTCCACGGCGATGAAGCGGGTGTCCGGTTTCTCTCCACGCAGCTTGTCGCGCATGAAGGGGGCGATGAGGCCGCCGAGGTTGGAGCCGCCGCCCGCGCAGCCGATCACGATGTCCGGGTACTCGCCCAGCTCCCGCATTGCCTCGTAGCTCTCCAGGCCTATCACGCTCTGATGCAGCACCACCTGGTTGAGGACGCTGCCCAACTGGTACCTGCCGCGATTCTCGGGCACGTGGAGGGCGCGCTCGACGGCCTCGGAGATGGCGGTGCCGAGCGAGCCGGTGGAGTCGGGGTGCGCGGCGAGGATGCGCCGGCCGGCCTCGGTCGCCTCGCTGGGGGAGGGCGTCACCGTGGCGCCGAAGGTCTCCATGATGTTGCGGCGGAAGAGCTTCTGCTCGTAGGAGCACTTGACCATGAAGACGTCGAGGTCAAGGCCGTAGTGCGCTGCTGCCTCGGCAAGGGCGGTGCCCCATTGCCCCGCGCCCGTCTCGGTGGTGATGGTGGTGAGGCCCTGCGCGGCGGCGTAGTAGGCCTGCGCGAGCGCGGAGTTGAGCTTGTGGGAGCCGCTCGTGTTGTTGCCCTCGAACTTGTAGTAGATGTGCGCGGGCGTGTCGAGAGCGCGCTCGAGGTTGTACGCGCGGCACAGCGGGCTCGGGCGGTAGACCTCGTACATCTCGCGCACCGGCTCGGGAATCTCAACGTAGGCGGTGTCGTCGTCGAGCTCCTGGTCTATAAGCGCGTCGGCAAAGACGGGCTCGAGGTCTTCGTGCGTGGCCACGGCGCCGTTGGGCAGCCGCATGGGTTCGGGCTTCTCGGGCATGTCGGCGCGCAGGTTGTACCAGGCGGTCGGAATCTGCTGCTCGCTGAGGTAGGTGCGGTAGGGGGTGGTGCCGGTCATGACGCGCTCCTTTCGCAGTCGTTTCTTCGCACATAAAAAGGGCCCCCGGAACTGAGTCCGAGGGCCCTTATGTATGCGCGAGTGGCCTCGTCAGTCCGAGAGTGGGGTTGTCCTTGTCCACCACCACGCGCCAGCGCCGGCAACGGCCGGGGCGCTGGAGAGAGCGATGTGAGCGAGGCGTGTCATGGACCCCATCCTTTCGGTGACGGTTGAGGGCAGCTTACCCAGACATTGTTTCGTCGGTGCTAACGGTTGGTGACGAATCGGCGGCAGCAAGCTTCTTGGGGTCTTGCCGCAGGAGGGCGCGGGCAGCCGACTCTTCGGGGAACGCGTGGGCAAGAAGCTCATGGAACCGTGAGTCGTGGCTCGGCTCCAGCAGGTGGCAGAGCTCGTGCGCCACCACGTAGTCGAGGCAGACGGGCGGGTAGGCGGCAAGTCGCGCGTTCACGCGTATGCGCCCGGTGCGCGGCGTGCACGACCCCCAGCGCGTACTCATGACGCGCAGCTGCCAGCCGGCTGCCCGCACGCCGAGCGCGGCCTCCATGCGCGCCGCGACCTCGGGCAGGCGAGCGGCCAATTCGATGCGCCAGAGCTCTTCGGGGGCGGTGCCGGCGGACAGCGGCACGAGCCGTCCCCAGAGCGGGACCAGCCCGTCGTCCGGCTCCGCCACGCGCTCCGTGCGACGCGCCACGTGCGCATGCAGCCATGTCGTATGTTCGTCGAGGAAGCCCTGCGCCTCTGCGAGCGAGCAGTGCCAGGGCACGCTCAGGTGCGCCGAGCCGTCCGCGCGCACCCGAAGATTGAGCCGTCGCACGCGCTTGCGCTCCACCTCTACGGCGATGTCGTCCGCGTGCAGCGTGTATGTCCCATTCGAAGCCATGTGGGCATTGTAGCGTCCCGCCGGGAGGCTGCCGTCGCCAAGCCTGCTTAACTCCGCCGCGGGGAACGAGATGCAATTTTGATCTTCAGTCCATATTTCCGCCCGCGCGCCTGCATAACCGCGCTTCAGTCCATGGAATTCTGGGCCGCCCTCAGGTTGAGAACTGTGGAACTATATGGAGATGAATTCCTACGTAATGTCAACGGTACGTGCCTGGCTGAGGGGGCTTTATTCTTATGGACTGAAGCGCGATTTTGCAGACGCGCTGCCGGAAATATGGACTGAAGACGAATTATGCATGTTCCGGGCATGTCGTCCTGCGTCCGCGGCGACGCAGTTCGAGACGGGCGCGACTACCTCGGGACTTGTTTGGGTACCATGTGAGGGTTTATTGCCATCTGGAGGAACCCATGCTCGAGCTCAAGGACATCTGCAAGCGCTACGTGACCGACTCGTTCACGCAGGTGGCGCTCGACCACGTATCCGTCGCCTTTCGCGACAACGAGTTCGTCGCCGTGCTCGGGCCCTCGGGCTCCGGCAAGACCACGATGCTCAACATCGTGGGCGGCCTCGACCACTTCGACGACGGCGACCTCGTCATCGACGGCATCTCCACCCGCGAGTACCGGGACCGCGACTGGGACACCTACCGCAACAACCGCATCGGCTTCGTGTTCCAGAGCTACAACCTCATCCCGCACCAGACGATTCTCGCCAACGTGGAGCTTGCTCTCACGCTCTCGGGCGTGGGCCGTGCCGAACGTCGCCGGCGAGCCCTCGACGCCCTCGCGCGCGTCGGCCTGGCCGACCACGTGAACAAGCGCCCGAGCCAGCTCTCCGGCGGCCAGATGCAGCGCGTCGCCATCGCCCGCGCCCTCATCAACGACCCGGAGATCCTGCTTGCCGACGAGCCCACGGGCGCCCTCGACTCCGCGACCTCCGTGCAGGTCATGGACTTGCTCAAGGAGGTCGCCCAGGACCGCCTCGTCGTCATGGTCACGCACAACCCCGAGCTCGCGCGCCAGTACGCCACGCGCATCGTGGAGCTGCGCGACGGGCGCATCACCGCGGACTCCGACCCGCTCGACCCCGACTCCGTCCCCCGGCGCGCGGCCAAGCGGGCGCGCCGCACCTCGATGAGCTTCCTCACGGCGCTGGGCCTCTCGTTCAACAACCTGATGACCAAGAAGGGCCGCACCATCATGACGGCCTTTGCCGGCTCGATCGGCATCATCGGCATCGCCGCCATCCTGGCGCTGGCCAACGGCGTGAACGACTACATCGCGCGGGTCGAGGAGGACACCCTCTCCAGCTACCCGCTCTCCATCACCAAGCAGAGCATGGACATCTCCGGGATGCTCTCGGAGGACGGGGGCTCCGGCACGGCGGGCGAGGACGACGATGACGCCGATCAGATCCCAGAGTTCATGATGCTCACGGACATGTTCGCCTCCGTGGGCTCCAACGACCTCTCCGGGCTCAAGTCCTACCTCGAGACCAACCCGGATGACCTCGACGAGTACGTCAACGCGGTCCAGTACGACTACGGCCTCACGCCCCTCGTCTTCAAAGCGGACACCTCGGAGGGAGCGGTCCAGCTCAACCCCAACGCGCTCGGCACCGCCATGACCGGAGGCGCCTCCGGCACGGCGACGGCGGGCATGTCGACCGGCGGGATGTCGGTCTTCAACGAGATGATCGACGACCAGGAGCTGCTCGAGTCCCAGTATGACGTCGTGGACGGGCGCTGGGCGACCGAGGCCGACGAGTGCGTGCTCGTCCTCACGCAGAGCGGCCGCATCTCCGACTACACGCTCTACGGCATCGGCGTGCTCGACCCCGCCGAGCTCACCCAGATGGTGACGACGGCCATGAGCGGCACGGCGGGGGAGACCGACATCGAGCACGAGGACGTGGACTTCACCTACGACGACGCGCTCGCGCTCTCCTTCAGGGTGATCGGCCCCGCCGACGAGTATCGCGCCAACGCCGAGACCGGCGGCTGGACCGACATGAGCTCGGACGCTGAGTTCATGGCCGCGGCGGTGGAGGGCGGCCTGGACCTGCGCGTCGTGGGCGTCGTGCGCCCCAACGAGAGCACCGACGCCAAGGCGCTCTCCGCCGGCATCGCCTACACCCACGGCCTCACCGAGGCCCTCATGGAGCGAGCCGCGAGCTCGCAGATCGTCCAGCAGCAGCTCGCGAACCCCGAGACCGACGTCTTCACCGGGAAGAGCTTCGCCACGCTCCAGGAGGAGGCGCGCAAGGGCGTGGACCTCGAGAGCCTCTTCTCGGTTGACGAGGCGCGGCTGCGCTCGGCCTTCTCCTTCGACACGAGCGCGCTCTCCGGCGCCTTCGACCCCTCCGGCATCGACCTCTCGGGCGTCTCGGTGGACCTCTCCGGCGTGGCCAGCTCGATAGACGTGGACTCCCTCGTTGCGGGCGCGCCCTCGCCGGACTTCTCGTCGATCCTCGAGGAGGCCGTGACCGACCCGCCGCTCACCCTCGAGCAGCTCGAGGAGGCGGCGCGCCTGGGCGGCGAGCTCACGAGCGGCTTCGTCCGCTGGTGGGGCGAGAACGCCGGCCCGCTCGACTCGGACGACCCGTCCTTCGTCCAGAGCGTCGTCGACCTCCTGGGCCAGTACCTGGAGACCGAGGAGGCGCAGGCGCTTCTTGCCCAGATCGACGCCGTGGCGGGCGAGCCCGTGCGCGAGCGGGTCGACCAGGCCGTGCGCGACTATGTTTCCGGAGAGCTCGCGCCGTACCTGCAGTCGTTTATGCAGGGCATGTCCGCGCAGATCGGCTCGGCGATCTCTGCCCAGCTCCAGTCCGCCGTCTCCCAGGTCCTGAGCAGCTACGCGAGCCAGGTGGCCGGCGGCCTCTCGAGCCTCCAGAGCGCCTTCTCGGTGAACGTCGACGCGCTCGCGGGTGCGATCAGCTTCAACATGGACGCCGAGGACCTCACCTCCCTCATGGAGAGCTACGCCAACGCGAGCCAGCTCACCTACGACAACAACCTCCAGACGCTCGGCTACGCGACGCCCGACGACCCCGCCGCGATCCAGTTTTACCCCAAGGACTTCGAGGCCAAGGAGCGCGTACTGGACGTCATCGAGAAGTACAACGACGGGCAGCGCGCCGCGGGCAACGACGACGCGGTGATCACCTACACCGACTACATGGGCGTGATCATGGGCAGCGTGACCGACATCGTGAACATGATCTCCATCGTGCTCATCGCCTTCGTGAGCATCTCTCTCGTGGTGAGCTCGATCATGATCGGCATCATCACCTACATCAGCGTGCTCGAGCGCAAGAAGGAGATCGGCATCCTGCGCGCAATCGGCGCGTCCAAGGGCAACGTGGCCAACGTCTTCAACGCCGAGACCTTCATCGAGGGCCTCATCTCGGGCGTCTTCGCCATCGCCGTGGTCGTGGCGGTGTCGGTGCCCGTGAACGCATGGGTGCTCGGCGACTTTGGGGTCGAGAACATCATGAGCCTGCCGTGGACCTCGGCCGCGGTGCTCGTGTGCATCTCGGTCGCGCTGACGCTCGTCGCCGGCCTCATCCCGTCGAGCGCGGCCAGTCGCCGCGACCCGGTGGAGGCGCTCCGCAGCGAGTAACGCGCGGCAGGGGCGTGACAATTCAACCTGTCCTAATTGTCACGCCCCTGCCGCGCTATCCTAGAACGAGTGAGCACACGAGAGGGGCGGGCATGCTGCAGCGAGACTACATCCTGGAGATCGTCGGTCAGTTCGTCGAGGGGGTGTCCGACTCCCTGCGGCGCGCCGTCTCGGGAGACGTCTCTGGCGCCGGGGACGTCGAGCGCCAGATCGGGGAGCTCCTCGACCTCGACGCGGGGACGGCGTTTGCCCTCTCGCCCGACTCGCTTGTGACGATGATGCTGCTCTCGGGCATGGGGGACTCCGTCGCGAGCTACGTCTGCTACGCGCTCGAGCGGCTCTCGCGGGTCTATGAGCGCGCCGGGGAGGAGGACCTCGCCGGCCTGCGCGCCCTCCAGGCGCGCGCCGTCGCCGAGTCGTTCAGCTGCGACCCCGCCGACGTCCCCGCCGAGCTCGCGGAGCTCGACGCCAAGCTCTTCTCCTAGGCGGCCCCCGCCCCGCGGACCGGGCGTTGGTGTACCATGGTTTTCCCTGCGGGCGCGACGTCGCCCCATCCAGTCACCGCCTGCGGGGATCGCGGATTGGTCGTTGACTCCTACCGCCTGACGGTTCTTGAAAGGCTCCGACCGCGGTCCCCCGCAGTCGTCGCGCAACCTCGTCGCCGGAGGGTCACATGAGGGGGTACTTCTCGCTTTCCGAGCGCGGCAACGCCGTCAACGAGGACTTCGCGCACGCCGCCGAGCGCTACGGCATCGTCATAGACGGAGCGTCGGGGCTCGCCGGCGCGCCCCTCTTTCCCGACCGCTTCCCCACGAATGCCCAGTGGCTCTCCCATGCCGTGGGCGAGCGCGCGTGCGTCGCCCTCGACGCCGGCGCCGCCGCGCGCGAGGCGCTCGAGGAGGCCGTCGCCGCCGCGCGCTCCGAGCTCGAGGCCGCGGCGGGCCGCCCCGTCGACGACATGGACCCGCTCGCCGTCCCCTCCGCGACGCTCGCCCTGGCCGTGGCGGCTGAGGACGACGTCGAGCTGCTGGGCCTCGGCGACTCGCCCCTTCTTGCCCTCATGCGCGACGGCAGCCTGCTCGTCTCGACCGACGAGGTGCTCGAGTCCCTGGACGGGCGCGCCGTGGCGCTCATGGCCGAGCGCGACGCGGGCCGCGGCCTCTCGGGCACGGAGCGACGCCGCCTCGTCGACGACGTCATCTGCGCCAACAGGCTGCTGCGCAACGCCCCGGGCGGCTACTGGTGCCTCGACCCGACGGGCGAGGGCCTCTCCCACCTGCGCCGCGTCACCCTGCCGCGCGAGGAGGTCGTGGCGGTGGCGGGTATGTCGGACGGCATGTGGCGCGCGTTCGACCTCTTCCGCGTCGCGGACCCCGCGGCCGAGCTCGCGTCCCTGACGCCGGCGCGGGCCCGCACCATCCTGGGGCGCCTGCGCGCGCTCGAGGACGACGACCCCGACTACCTCCGCTTCCCCCGTCTCAAGCGCTCCGACGACGCGAGCCTGTTCTGGCTCGGGCTCTGAGCCTCGCGTCGGTTGTTGTCCGGGGGGTCCGCTACAATCGTCTGACCAAGGGCAACTGCCGAGAAGGACCGGCGAGAAGAACCGGCGAGAAGAACGGGGGGGACAGCCATGCGCTACGCAAGCGTCGCGCTCGACATACCGTCGCGCTCCCTGTCCGGGACCTTCACCTACGCGGTGCCGACCGAGCTCGCCGCCGAGGCGGCCGTCGGCGCCACGGTGCTCGTCACGTTCTCGCGTCGCGCCGCCGTGGGGTATGTCCTCGCCGTCTCCGACACGCCCCCGGACGGCGTCGACGCGTCCCGCGTGCGCGCCGTGGAGCAGGTGCTCGCCCCGCCCGCCTTCGACGAGGCGGCGGCGCGCGTCGCAACCTGGATGGCGCGCGAGTACGTCTGCCCGCTCAGCGAGGCGGTCCGCCTCTTCCTCGCGCCCGGCCAGAAGGTGCGCGTCACGCGCGCCGACGAGAGCGCCCCGTGGGAGCTCGTCTGCGAGCGCGCGGGCGCCGTCGACGTGCGGTGGACCGCCCTGACGCCCGCCGCCAACGACTACGCGCCGCCACGCACGGCCTCGCGCCAGCGCGCGGTGATCGAGGCCCTTCGGCAGGGCCCGCAGCGCGTCTCGGAGCTCTCGGCGACCATCCCGGGCGCCGCGAGCGCCGTCACGGCCCTCGAGCGCCGCGGCGTCGTGGCGGTTGAGTCTCGGCGCTTCCTGCGGGGAGGCGAGGGCACGACGCTCTCGTCCGCGGCGGCGCCGCGCCCGGAGCGCCTCACGTCGGGCCAGGCCGCGGCCCTCGCCGCCATCGACGAGGCCCGCACGGCCGGCCGTGGTGACGTCGTGCTCGTGGACGGCGTGACGGGCTCGGGAAAGACGGAGGTCTACCTCGCCGCCATCGAGCGCTCCCTCGCCGAGGGCCGAGGCGCCCTCGTCCTCGTCCCCGAGATCTCGCTCACGGCCCAGACCGTGGGGCGCTTTCGCAGCCGCTTCGGCGACGACGTCGCGGTGCTCCACTCGCGCCTCTCCGCCGGCGAGCGCTTCGACCAGTGGGACCTCGTTCGCGCCGGCCGCGCGCGCGTCGTCGTGGGCGCCCGCTCCGCCCTGTTCGCCCCGCTCCCGGACCCCGGCCTCATCATCATCGACGAGGAGCACGAGGGGTCCTACAAGCAGGACAAGTCCCCGCGCTACCACGCCCGCGACGTGGCGGCGCGCATGGCGGCCGAGCGCGGCTGCGCGCTGGTGCTCGGCTCGGCGACGCCCTCGCTCGAGAGCCTCGAGCGCTGCCGCTCGGGCTCCTGGCGCGGGGCGCGCTGGACGCGCGTAGAGATGCCCGAGCGCCCCGCCGGCGCGGCCCTCCCGCGGGTGACGGTCGTCGACATGGCAGAGCAGTTCCGCGGGGGAGGTCGCTCGATCTTCTCGGCCCCCCTCGCCGAGGCGCTGCGCGGCGTCGTCGAGCGGCGCGAGAAGGCCGTGCTCATGCTCAACCGCCGCGGGTTCGCGAACTTCCTCATGTGCCGCGAGTGCGGCTGCGTCCCCGAGTGCCCGCACTGCTCGACGGCGCTCACCTACCACGAGCGCACGCACGCGCTCGCCTGCCACACCTGTGGTCGCACGTGGCCGGTGCGCGCCTTCCCGGACCCCTCGACGCGCTGCCCCAACTGCGGGAGCCGCTACCTCGCCGCCTTCGGCGTGGGCACGCAGCGCGTGGAGGACGAGCTCGCGATGCTGCTTCCCGAGGGCGTCGAGATCATCCGCATGGACGCGGACACCACGCGCGCCAAGGGCGCCCACCAGCGCCTGCTCGAGCGCTTCGACGCCGCGGAGTGCGCCGTTCTCGTGGGCACGCAGATGATCGCCAAGGGGCTCGACTTCCCCGAGGTCACGCTCGTGGGCGTGGTCAACGCGGACACCATGCTCAAGCTCCCCGACTTTCGCGCCGCCGAGCGCACCTACGACCTGCTCGAGCAGGTGGCGGGTCGCGCGGGGCGCGGGGGGCGCCCCGGCGAGGTCATCGTGCAGACCTACTGGGCCACGCACCCTGCCATGCGCGCCGTCTCCTCCCACGACCGGGCGATCTTCCTCGACGCCGAGCGCGCCGAGCGCGCGGAGGCGCTCTACCCGCCCTTCTCGAGACTTGCCAACGTCGTCGTGTGGGGGCGCGACGCCCGCTCGGTGCGTGCCGCGTGCGACGAGCTGGCGTCGACCGTGCGCGCGGCCGCGGGCGTGGCGCCCGGATGGGAGGTGCTCGGGCCCGCCGACTGCGTCAAGGCGCGGGTGAAGGACCAGACGCGCCGCCATCTCATGGTGAAGGCGCCCGTCGACGCGGACCTCGGCGCGCTTCTCGGCTCGTGCGTGGGCTCGCTCGGGCGGCGTCCGGGTATTAACATTGCAGTGGACATCGACGCCTACGACCTCATGTAGGCATGGCGCGCGGCCGGCAGGGGCCCGCCGCGCAGAAGGAGGACCATGAACGAGCTCAAGCAGATCGTGCTCTCGCCCGACCCGCGCCTCTCCGAGGAGTGCGCCCCCGTCGAGAGGATCGACGACGAGGTGCGCGCCCTCGCCAAGCGCATGCTCAAGATCATGTACGCCGCGGACGGCTGCGGTCTCGCCGGGCCGCAGATCGGCGAGATGCGCCAGATCGTGGTCATAGACGTCGACTACGCGGGCCGCGGCAGCAAGAAGAACCCCTACGTGCTCATCAACCCGCGCGTCATCGCGGCGGACGGCCCCGAGAAGGAGGGGTCCGAGGGGTGCCTGTCGTTCCCGGGCGTGAGCGTCAAGGTGAGCCGCCCGAGCCACGTCGTGGTCCAGGCGCTCAACCTCGACGGGGACCTCATGCAGTACGAGGCCGACGGGGACCTCATGGCCGTGTGCCTCCAGCACGAGATCGACCACGTCCACGGCGTGACGATGTTCGATCACCTGTCGCCGATGCGCCGCGCGGAGGCCGAGCGCGCCTACGAGGACGCGCTGGCCGCCGGGGCGCTCCCCGGCGAGACCGAGGTGGCGGAGTAGGAGGCGAGCATGGGGTCCAAGACGAGGGTCGTCTTCATGGGGACGCCGGACTTCGCGGTGCCCTCCCTCGAGGCTCTGGCGCGCGCGTGCGAGGTGACGCTCGTCCTCACGCGCCCCGACGCCGTGCGCGGACGGGGGCGCGCGCTCGTGCCCTCCCCGGTGAAGGCCCGCGCGCTCGAGCTGGGACTGCCCGTGCGCGAGGCCGCGCGCGTGACGCCGGAGGTCATGGATGAGCTGCGCTCCGCCGCGCCCGAGGTGATCTGCGTCGCGGCCTACGGCTGCATCCTGCCCGACGAGGTGCTCGCGCTCGCTCCCGGCGGCTGCGTGAACGTCCACGCGTCGCTGCTTCCGCGCTGGCGCGGGGCTGCCCCGATCCAGCGCTCCATCCTGGCGGGCGATGCCGAGACCGGCGTCTCGATCATGCGGATCGGCCACGGCGTTGACACCGGCGCCTACTGCGCTCAGGCGTCGACCCCTATAGGCGAGAAGGACGCGGGGGCCCTCACGGCCGAGCTCGCCCGCATGGGCGCCGAGCTGCTCGTTGAGACGCTGCCGTCCGTCCTGGACGGGACGGCGGCGTGGGTCGAGCAGGACGAGGCGCTCGTGACGCACGCCGCCAAGATCGACAAGGCCGAGCTGCTGCTCGACCCGGCCGACGGGGCGCGGGTCAACGCCCTGCGCGTCCAGGCGTCGGGCGACACGGCGCCCGCGCGCTGCGTCGTCGCGGGCCGAGGCGCGCGCGTGTGCGCGGCGCGCACAGGCGAGCGCGACGTCGCCCCCGGCTCCGTGGCCGTGGAGCGCGGCAGGGTCTGGCTGGGCTGCGCCGACGGCGCGCTCGAGGTCCTGCGCGTGAAGCCCGAGGGCAAGCGCGAGATGGAGGCTGCGGCGTGGGCGTCAGGCCTGCGCGGGGACGGCCTCGCCTGGGAGCGCGCGTAGTGGCGCGCGCCACGGACGCGCGCCGCCTGGCGCTCGCCCTTCTCGGCGAGCGCCGCCGCCGGGACGCCCGCGCCCGCGACCTGCTGCGTGCCTCGTCGGAACTCGATGCGCTGACGGAGCGCGACCGCGCCTTCGCTACGCGCCTCGTGCTCGGGGTCACCGCGGCGGAGGGCGCGCTCGACCATTTCCTCGACGGCCACCTGCGGCGCGGCGCTCGCCTTGAGCCCCGCGTGCGCGACGCCCTGCGCCTCTCCTCCTTCGAGTTGCTGTACCTCGACGGGCGCGCGGACGTCTGCGTGAGCCAGGGCGTCGAGCTCGTGCGCGGCGTCGCGCCGCGCGCGGCCGGGCTCGCAAACGCCGTGCTGAGGCGGGTGGCCGAGAGTGACGTCCCCATGCTCGAGGCGGCTCGCGAGCGTCTCGCCGAGGGCTCGTTTGGTGCTTCCGAACTGGCGCTCGTCGGCGCGCTTCCCACATGGCTCTGCGAGCGCGCCCTCGCCTCGCTCGGAGCGGCGGACGCCGCCGCCTGGGCCCGCGGGGCGCTGGAGCCCGCGGGCGCCTGGGTCGCCGGATTCAAAAGGGGACAGACCCCTTTTGAATCATTGCTGCGCGATGCGGGCTGCGCGCCCGAGGAGGGACCGCTGCCGGGGTCGTATCTTCTCGGGGCCCCGGCGTGCCTCGCCCCCTCCGGCCTCGTCGAGCGCGTCAACGTCATCCCGTGCGACCTCGCCGCTCAGGAGGTCGCGCGTGCCGCGGCGCCCGCTCCCGGCGAGCGGGTGCTCGAGGTCGGGCAGGGCCGCGGCACCAAGACCCTGCTGCTCGAGGGGGCCGCCTGCGCGGAGGGCGGCCCGTGCGAGATCGTCGCCGTCGAGGTCAGCCCGCGCAAGTCCGAGCTGGCCGCGCGGCGCATGGAGGCGGCGGGCATCTCCGGCCACGTGCGGTGCGTCTGCGCGGACGGTCGCCGCCTGGGCGACGATCTCGGCCTCTTCGACCTCGTGTTTCTCGACGCGCCCTGCACCGGCACCGGCACGCTCGCCCGCCATCCCGAGATCGCGTGGTCGCTTGCGCCGGATGCCGCGCGCGAGCTCGCCACCCTTCAGCGCGAGCTTCTCGGGTCCGCCGCGTCACGCGTGGCGCCGGGCGGGCGTCTCGTTTATGCCACCTGCTCGATCCTTGCGGAGGAGGACGAGCGCGTGGTCGAGTCTCTTCTCGCCAGCCCCCTGGGAGCCGCCTTCGAGCTCGTGAGCTCGGGTCGCACGGTCGTGCGCCCCGGCGTCGACACCCACTTCCACGCCGAGCTCCGTCGACGCGCCTAAGCGCCCTCGGGGCGCCTATCGTCCACGAGCCCCTCCCAGCCCTCGATGCACGCGTCTGCCTCGCGTCTGAGCGAGTCCCAGGGCTGGCGCGGGTCGTCGCAGCTCACGGCCACCGTCGCCATCCCGGCGCGCCGCGCGGAAAGCACGCCGGGGAGGATGTCCTCGAAGACGGCGCAGCCCTGCGGGGCGACCCCGAGCCTGCGCGCCGCCTCGAGGTAGATGTCGGGGTGGTCCTTGCCCCGCGCGACCTCGCGCCCGCAGACGACCTCGTCGAAGAGTCCGTAGACGTCCACGTGCCGCATGGCCCCGAGGACGTGCGGGTCGTTCGTCGTCGCGAGCGCCAGCGGCACGCCGGAACGGCGCAGGCGGCGCAGGTAGGCCTCGGCGCCCGAGCGCAGGGTCACCTCCGTCTCGTAGAGCGCCGCCCCCAGGCGGTTCCACTCGTCCACGATGTCGGCCACCTCGTCGTGCAGCCGATATCGCTCGATGCACCACTGCGCGCCGGCGGCAAAGCCGAGCGTCGCGAGCATGGCCGAGGCGTCCTCGTCAAAGGGGAGCCCCCTCGTGGCGAAGAAGATCTCGTCCACCCGCCGCCACAGATGCCAGGTGTGCGCGAGGGTGCCGTCAAAGTCGAAGATCGCGGCCGAGAAGGACGGCGGCCAGAGCCGCAGGCGCTCCGTGGTCCCCATCAGCGGTCGGGCTCGTCCTCGAGCGAGCGGAGCACGCCGTAGGTGACGTCGTCGCGCGAGAGGGTGCACAGCGACCGCGTGAGGTCCCGCGCCACGCCGAAGAGCTCGGCGTTGGTCGCGGCGCGCGCCCCCTCGAGCAGCGCAGCGGCGACGGCCTCGGTCGGGGCGAGCGGTATGCCGGCAGCGAGCAGCACGGAGTCCGCCTGCTCTGCCGTGAGCTCTCCGCCCGCCGAGGCGCCGACGTGACCGATGAGCGCGACGACCGCGAGCCCGGCCACGAGCGCCGGGGCGCCGAGATGGCGAGTTGCGCGCTGGTAGCAGGCCTGGGCGGCAAGGACGCGACCGCGCTGCCACTGGAGCTGGGCCATCTGCAGGTAGCCGACGCCCACGGACTCCGCGTCGTGTGCGAGCGCGAGCATATGCGCAAGCTCCTGCTCGGCACCGTCGACGTCGCCGGCGGCCTCGAGGCACTGCGCGAGGTTGAGGGTTGCCTGCGGGGAGAGCGGAGCGACCTCGCTCGCGCGTCGGGCGTGCCCAAGCGCGTCGTCGACGCGCCCCCGTGCGAGGTCGCAGACGGCGGCGATCGTGTGCGCCTCGGGATAGGCCGCCGGGACGAGGGCGGGCGTCTCGCCGGGGGACGCCACGAGGCGGTTGTACAGGACGCGCTCGGTGGGGGAGGCGAAGGAGAGCCAGCGGGTGCCGTCGAGGCCGTCGTAGGTGCCGAGCCCGTCCACGGGCAGCAGCGCCCCCTCCGCGATGCGCGCCGCCACGTCGATGTCGCGCGCCCCGAGGCGCTCGCGGGCGCGGCCGCATGCGACGGTGAGGTCGTCGCCGACGACGAGCGCCTCCTCGATGGCGACGGGGTCGTCCGGGAGGGTCCCCTCGATCAGGCCCGTGACGCAGCGCGTCGCCGCCTCGAGGACGTCTTGTCTCCCGCTCCTGCGCGCGGCCGCGAGGATGGCGCGCACGTTCTCCTCGGTAGAGTCGGAGAGCTCGCGCGTGAGCTCCCGGGCCACGGAGCGCCGGGCCGCCGTCTCGTCGGTTGCCAGACCGTCCGCGCGCCGGCAGCCAAGCGCCGTCGCCTCCTCGTCGCGCAGCTCGCGATCCGAGAGCTCGACGGGATCGTGGCGGCGCGCGGGGCAGAGGCGCTCGTCGTCGAGCGAGAAGCCCTGCGTCACGGGGGAGAGCGTCCGGTCCCGCTCGTCGAGGGCAGCTCCGGCGGCGCGCAGCACGGCCAGGGGGTCGCGCACGTCATCGAGGTCGAGGCCCTCTATGAGGTCGCGCGTCAGGCGCGCGGAGTAGTAGCAGGCGTGTCCGTCCGCGCCGTCGACGACGCCTGCGACCCAGACCTCGCGCAGCTGCGGGCAGGCCGTAAGGGCGTAGCCCGAGAGGAGGACGGCGAGGCGAGCGTTGTAGTCCGTGGCGGCGCGCCGGCGCATCTCCCTCGTGGCGGGGACGACTCCCAGGCCGTCGACGTAGGCGCTCTGGGACCAGACGCTCGGCTGGACGAGGTCGACCTCGAAGGCCGCGAGCCCGAGCGTCACGTTGACGCGGAAGCGCGCCGTCAGGCGGTGGGGGAGCCTCATCGACTCGATGCCAAACGAGAGTGCGCGGCGGACGTCCCACTCCCCGCGCGCGGGCGTTCCGGCGCGTGCGGCGACCTCGGCTGCCTGGGACGTTATCGAGCGTGCGACGCGCTGCTCGACGCGCACGAGCTCCTCGACCGTGGCGTCGTTGACGTCCTCGATCACGTGGCTGGCGAGAAGGACGTCGTTGAGCGCGGACTCGATGCGCAGGACGCGCAGGCGCGCGAGCTGCGTGGTCTGGGCGTCGTCGATGCGCAGGTAGAAGAGGCCGGAGGTACGGGGTCTCACCACGTGGGCCGCGGGGAGCTCGACGTCGGTCTCGAGCAGGCCCGCCTCGACGAGGCGCGAGGCGAGATGGGCCTCGACCGCGCTCGGCGCCAGCGCGCCCCCCGGGAGCGCCGCGGCCTCGATGCGGGCCCGGACGTCGACCACGAAGCTCGCGAGCACCGCCATCGGGTCGGGAGAGGACACGAGGGAGTCGGAGAGCGCCTCGATGTCGAGGACGGAGGTGTTGCCGTCGTCGGCCTCGACGTTGCCGGCGTCGACATCGTCATCCGTGCTCACGAGGGCCGCGAAGAGCCTGCCGAGCCTTCCGCGCCCCTCCTCGGGAACTTCTGCCATGGTCGCCTCCCTCCTGCGTCTCAACTTCGTCCCGCGTCCTACTGGTCCTTCTCGCCCGCCCTCCTGCGGCAGCCGTCGAGCAGGCTGTGCCTGTGGCTGACGCGACGGATGAAGAGGCCGCTTCTGAGCTTGGGCTCAAGCCACGTCGACTTGGGGGGCATGAGCAGGCCCGCGTCCGAGACCGCCATGAGCTCGGCCATGGAGGTGGGGTGGAGCGAGAACGCCACGCCCTTATCGCCCGCTCGCCTGACGAGCTCCTCCGGCCCCTCGACGCCGCCCACGAAGCTCACGCGCGGGTCCTCGCGCGGGTCGGCGACCTTGAGGACGGGCCCGAGGACGCGCTCCTGCAGGATCGACACGTCGAGCGCCCCCGCGGGGTCGTCGGGGCGCGGGCCCACGTAGGAGAGCTCGCGCCAGGCGCCGAACGCGTACATGCCGAAGCGACCGCGCTCGCTCGGCAGCACGGGCTCGGGGCGACGCGCGCTGACGAGCATCCCGCAGGCCTCGAGCGACGCGACGAGTCCCTCCTCGTCGAGGCCGGCGCAGTCAGCGACGACGCGGTCATACGGCTCGACGGTGAGCTGCCCGGCGGGGAAGAGGGCGCAGAGCAGGTAGTTGTAGGCCTCATCGCCCGTATGGCCGTCTCCGCCCTCGGTGCGCATGCGCCGGCAGACCCGCGCCGCGGCCGCCGCGCGATGGTGGCCGTCCACGATGTAGGCGCACGGGACGTAGGCGAACATCGCGCGGAAGCTCTCGACCGCCGCCGGGCGGGCGACGCGCCAGATCGTGTGGCGCACGCCCTGCTCGTCGGTGAAGTCGTAGAGCGGGTCGGAGAGCTTGGCGGCCTCGACGAGCGCCTCCATGACGGGGTTGTCGCGATAGGCGAGGTAGATCGGCCCGGTCTGGCAGCCGGTGGCCTCGATGTGGCGCACGCGGTCGTCCTCCTTGACGGGGCGGGTCAGCTCGTGGCGCCGGACGATCCCGTTTGCGTAGTCGTCGATGGCGCACGCGGCGACAATGCCGGTCTGCTCGCGTCCCTCCTTCACGAGGCGGTAGAGGTAGTAGCAGGGCGTGCCGTCGCGCAGGAGCGTCCCGTCGGAGACGCGCTCTGCGAGAAGGTCGTGGGCCCGCTGGTAGACGTCGTCGGCATAGGGGTCGTGATCGGGCGGGAAGGAGGCCTCCGGCCGGTCGATCGCGAGAAACGACCTCGGGTGCGCTGCGACGAACGCCGCGGCAGAGGCCCGGTCATAGACGTCATAGGGAAGCGACGCAAGCTCCGCGGCAGCCTCCGGCCGCGGGCGATAGCAGGTTATGGGCTCGGCGTGCATGGCTCCTCCTCGCATCTCCGCGCACGTTGCGATGGAGCCATGATACCCCGAGCGCATGTCGGGGGTGTGTCGCGCCCGCCGGGGCGCAGCGTGCGCGCACCGCGCAGCGGCCCGGTGCCGGAAAACCGTCATATGCGCATTTCGGTGCCAAAATCCGGGCATGTGCGTACTTCTCGTACGCACTTAACGGAAATCCAGCACCAAAACACGCATTTCTCGGAAAACTGGCACGCCTGGGTCCTGGAGGCAAGGACGTTGCGTCGGTGCCGGAAAACCGACATCTGCGTACGGCCGGCCCTCCGCTGCGGACGGGGCTGGCCTGCGACAGGGCGCCGAGACACGAGAGGGCCGCGCGTGCTACGCTGGGAGCCCACACGATCCGGAGGGAGGCGCCCATGGCGCTCACAGGCGAGGACGTCACGGGCCGTGCGCTCGTGCTCTTTGACTTCGACGGCACGCTCGCGGACACGATCGCGGGCATCTGCTCGACGGCGCGCACGGTCCTGCGCGCCCACGGCATCCCCGAGGAGGAGCTCGTCCGCGTGCCCCAGATCATCGGCCCGCCCTTCCCGCAGGCGTTCTCGCTCGTCTTCGGCCTCTCGGAGGGGGAGGCGGCGCAGGTGACGGCCGAGTACCGTGCCATCTACCAGGACCTCGGCATCCGGGGCTGGCCGCTCTACCCCGGCATGCGGGAGCTGCTCGCGGACCTTCGCGCGGAGGGCCGCCGCCTCGCGGTGGCGTCATCCAAGCGCGAGGCGCTCGTCATCAAGGCCGTCTCCGACAACGGCGTGTCCGACCTCTTCGACGTCGTGCTCGGCAAGAAGAGCGACGACCAGGTCAGCAAGACGGAGACCATCGCGCGCGTGATCGACGAGCTGGGCCTTTCCGCCTCAGACGCCGTCATGGTCGGCGACCGCCACCACGACGTCGACGCGGCTGCCGCCTGCGGGGTCCCCTGCGTGGGCGTCACCTACGGCGGCACGGCCGCCCCCGGCGAGCTCGAGGAGGCCGGGGCCTGCTCCGTCGCGTCGAGCGTCGACGAGCTGCGCCGCGTTCTTCTCGGCTGACGGGACCGCCCGCCGACGCCAGCGTCGGGGCGCGCGCCTGTCGCCGAATTCACGCCCCGGCTTATGGGTAGAAGGTTGAGCATAGGGGTTGACGCGCCGAGCGTCTCCAATCGAGAGATAAGGAGCACACCATGTCTGAGTTCGATGTGACCGAGGGCCTGAAGAAGCTCTTCCTCGCCAGCGTTGGGGCCGTCGCCATGGGTGCCGAGAAGTCCCAGGAGGTGGTCGACGAGCTCGTCAAGAAGGGCGAGCTGACCGTCGACCAGGGAAGGACGCTCAACCAGGAGCTCACCCGCAAGGCGCGCGAGGTCATCGACGGCACCGCCGACAAGGCCCTGCGCTCCCGCCTCGAGGCCATGACGCCCGAGGAGCGCGCCGCCTACGCCGCCAAGGTCGCCGAGATGGCGGCCGACATCGACGCACAGGCCGTGACGGTCGAGGTGGAGGCCGACGAGGACGAGGCAGAGGACGAGGCCGAGTAAGGAGTCGCGTGGCCGACGCACGACAGGACAACGATCGGGGCCGCGGCGAGAGCCCGGCCCCTCTTGACGCCGCGGGGGCCCAGGGGTCTGCGGAGGGCGAGAAGGACGTGCGCGCAGCGTCCGATCCCGTTCCCGCCGCCGACGCCCCGGCGGGCGCCCCTGCCGCGGCCCCGCCCGCGGAGGAGCGCCGCACCTGGGGGTCCGTGAAGGGGACCGAGCTCCCGCGCCGCCAGATGCCCACCACCCCCAAGACCCCCGAGGAGGTCCTCGACGCCTGGTATGCCGCCGTGAAGAAGCGCGAGGCGCGGCGCGAGTCCGCCCAGACGATCGGCCTGTTCGGCGGTCGCGCCGCCGGCTCGGACGACTACGAGCTCACCACCGCCTCCCGCCTCGCCCGCATCGGCGAGATGGTCAAGATCGTGAGGCGCTACGACATCTTCCACGGCCTCACGCCCAAGGGACTGCGCCGCATGCTCGAGGAGCTGGGCCCCACCTTCGTCAAGGCGGGCCAGATCCTCTCCATGCGCTCCGAGATCCTGCCCGAGGACTTCACGCGCGAGCTCGCCCGCCTTCGGACGAGCGTGGAGCCCATGGACTACCCGACCGTGGTCGAGGCCCTGCGCGCCGAGTACGAGACCCCGCTCGAGGAGATCTTCGACGCCATCGACGACCGCCCGCTGGGCTCGGCGTCCGTGGCGCAGGTGCACAAGGCGCGCCTCGTGTCCGGAGAGCTCGTCGCCGTGAAGGTCCAGCGCCCGCACGTCAAGGAGATCATGGCGCAGGACATCTCGATCGTGCGGTCGCTCGCGCGCTACGCGAGCCGCTTCATGGGCGAGGACCAGTTCATCGACCTGCAGTCGGTGGTGGACGAGCTCTGGCAGTCGTTCCGCGAGGAGACGGACTTCCTCGTCGAGGCGCGCAGCCTCGAGGAGTTCCGCCGCAACAACGCCGCCTGTCGCTTCATCGACTGCCCCAAGCCCTATCCCGCGCTCTGCACGCGCCACGTCGTGGTCATGGACTTCGTCGAGGGAATCCCCATCAACGACACGGCGCGCCTCGTCGCCGAGGGCTACGACCTCGCCGAGATCGGCACCAAGCTCGCGGACAACTACACCACCCAGATGCTCGACGACGGCTTCTTCCACGCCGACCCGCACCCGGGCAACCTCGTGATCCACGAGGGCAAGATCGTCTACATGGACCTCGGCATCATGGGGAGGCTCTCCTCCCACGACCGCCGCGCCGTGAGCGACATGGTGCTCGCCGTGGGCAGGCGCGACTCTGCCGCCCTCGCCGACGGCCTCATGCGCTTCTCGGTCTCCAGCGTGGCCGACGTCGACCAGGCGCACCTGCTCGCCGACCTCGACGCCATCGTCTCCGACTACGGCACCGCGGACCTCTCGGACCTCGACATCGGCGCCTTCATGAACGCGATCATCTCCATGGCGCAGAAGAACGGCATCGAGCTTCCGGGCACGATCACCATGCTCGCGCGCTCGCTCGTGACGCTCGAGGGCGTGGTGCACGACCTGCTGCCCGACGTCTCGATCGTGGAGATCATCCAGAGCCACGTGCGCGCGCACGCCGCGCTCGACGACCTCGCCGCCGACGAGCTTCGCCGCCTCGCGCGCGAGACCGTGAGCGCCACGCACGGCCTGCTCGACGCCGCCGGCGAGCTCGGGCTCGCCATGCGCATGCTCACGCGCGGCCAGCTGCGCGTCAACCTCGACCTCGCCGGGACCGAGGACCCGCTCGAGGACGTCTCCAAGATCGCCAACCGCCTCACGATGAGCGTCATCGTGGCCGGCCTGTTCATCGGCTCGTCGGTGGTCTACTACGCGCGCATCCAGCCGGTCATCTTCGGCATCCCCATCATCGGCTTCGTGGGGTACCTCATGGCGCTCGTCCTGGGCGTCTGGGTCGCCCACGACGTCATGCGCGAGAACCGCCGGCGCCGTCGTCGCTAGGGCGCGCTAGGCGGCATCTGCCGAGAGATGCCGCGCACTTCTCGCCCGCTCGCAGAAGTGCGGCCCTCCGCGCACTCGATGCGCGCACTTCTCGCCAGGAGGGTATGTACACCGCGCCCTCAGGGTATGTACACCACTCCGAAGCGCTCGTTCTTCTCGATAGGGCCTCTACCAGCGCGTACGTGAGATGTCCGAATCCGGATGGTGTACATAGCCTAAAGGCGCGGTGTACATACCCTAAATAATCCGCACCTCGTGCAAGGATGGTGCGCTCCGAATCGTGTCTATGGCAAAGGGATGTCCCCGAGACGTGTGAGGGAGCTGATGAGCATGCAGAGAAGGACGAAGATCGCGCTGGCCCTGACAGGCGGGCTCGCCCTGGCGGGGATCGCGGCACAGCCCGCGCTCGCCCAGGCATCCGGGTCCGTATGGGGGAGCAGCGGGGTCTGCGCGGCGCGCTGCCAGGACCCGGCAGACTGCGCCACGGCCTGCGGCGGGGACGGCTACGTCGACGAAAACGGCGACGGCGTCTGCGACAATCGGGGGACGGGCACGCGCCCGGCGCGCCCCTGCGACAGCACGTGCGTCGGCGTATGTAACGGCGCCGCGCGGTCGCGCGGGCGCGGCGGGCGCTAGCGGACGGGAGGCGAGGTGCGCGACTCCGCGGACATGGAGCGAGCGATGGGCGAGCACGCTGACGCCGTGTGGCGCGCGTGCATGCTCTACCTGCCTCCCTGTGACGCAGAGGACGTCTTCCAGGAGACGTTCATCAAGCTCGCGCGGCACACGGAGGCCTTCGCGGACGCCGCCCACGAGCGGGCGTGGCTGCTGCGCGTGGCCATGAACGCGTGCAAGGACGTCCTCAGGTCGGCCCGGCGGCGCGACGTCTCGCTCGACGAGCGGCTCGAGCGCGTGGGCGACGAGGGGCTGGGGGCGCAGGCGCCCTGCGAGACGGGCCTTCGCGAGGTGCTCGACGCCCTCGATGCGCTCGGTGACCCGCCCAAGACCCAGCTCTACCTCTCGCTCGTCGAGGGCTACGGGGCACGGGAGATATCAAAGATGTGTGACATGCCCGTCGGGACCGTCTACTCGTGGATCTCGCGCGGCAAGCGGAGGCTCAGGGAGGTGCTATCATGACCGACGCCGAGATGCGGGTCCGCGACGCCTTCGCGCGGGTTCGCGCCCCCGAGGGGCTCAAGAAGCGCACGATCGCAGCCGTCGAGGCTGCGCGCGCTGGCGAGAAGGACGCCCTCTCCCTTGTCCGGGCGGCGCCGGCGCATCCCGCACGCCTGGCCCCGCGACGCCTGGCGCTGCGCCTCGCGGCCGCGGCCTGCCTGGCGCTCGCCCTTCTCGGCGGGGCCTACGTGGCGCTGACCCCCACGGCATACGTGGGCATCGACGTCAACCCCTCGATCGAGCTCTCGGTCAACCGCTTCGACCGCGTGGTGGGCGCGCGGGGCGTGAACGACGACGGCGCAGGCGTGCTTCAGGGGGCTGACGTTATGTGGGCGCGGTGCGCCGACGCCCTCGGCATCATCGGCGAGCGGCTCGAGCAGGAAGGCTATCTCGACGGGGACGCCGAGCTCGAGGTGACCGTGACGTGTGGCGACAACGGGCAGTACGATGCCATCGAGGCTGCGTGCCATGACCGTCTCGGCGACGCGTCGGACGACGTGAGCTGCTCGCGCGCGACCGAGGAGGAGCGTCACGCCGCGCACGAGTGCGGGATGGGCGTCGGGAAGTGGCGCGCGCGGCAGGATGCCGCGGAGGCGGGAGAGGGCGTGAGCGCCGAGGACGCGGCGGACATGTCCATGCGCGAGCTGCGCGACCTCTCCCCGGACAGCACCGTCTCGGGCCATCGCCACGGTGGGCGCGGGCACGAGCAGCGCGGAGGCCCATCGCGTCGCTAGTAGCCCATCGCGGCGAGGGTCTCGTCGTCGTTGCCGAAGTAGTGCCCGACCTCGTGTATCACGGTGCGCCTGATCTCGTCGAGAAGGACGTCCTGCCCGTCCTCAGCAAAGCAGCGCTCGTGCGGCCCCTTGAAGATGGTGATGACGTCGGGGAGCTCGCCGGTGCCGTAGCAGCTGTCGCGCTCCGTCATAGGGGAGCCGTCGTAGAGCCCCAGCAGCTCGTCCTCCGAGAAGGAGGCGTTGTCGTTGCCCGCGCCGGCCCGCTGCTCGGCGCTCGGCTCGTCCTCGACGACAAAGACGACGTTGTCGAGCTCGTCGAAGAGCTCGTCGGGAATGGAGTCGATCGCGGCCTCCACGGCAGCCTCGAACTGCTCCTGCGTCATGCGTCCCCCTCTCCGTGACGGTCTCCCCACTGTACCGCGAGCTTCAGGCGCGGTCGAGCCATGTGTTCAAACGGTGCTCTTCTCTCCGCTTTCAGAATTGTGAGTTAGAAAGTAGCAATTAGGGCACAAGAGGACTATACCGCCCGGCACCGTGGCCGGGCGACGTCAAGGAGAGGAAACTCCACATGCAACAGTACGAATACGGCTACGACCGCGCCGGCGACCTCGTCGAGAACTGGAACGAGGTAGTGCGTCGGACGCGCGGCCTCACCATAGCGCTCGGAGCGCTCCTGCTGCTTGCGGGCGTCGCGAGCGCCCTGTCTCCGCTCGGCCTCTATGCCCTCATCCAGGCTGCGGTTGCCGCGGCGCTCATCGTGGGAGGAATCGCGGGCGTGGCCTCCTGGGCGGGGACCCCGCGCCCCCTGCGCAGTCCGGTGACGGTCGTCATGGGCGTCCTCAACGCGCTTCTCGGCATCATGCTGCTTGCGCTGCCCACCTATCTCACGGCCGAGACGCTGGCGCTGCTGCTGGCCGCCCTGTTCCTGGCCGCGGGCGCCGAGCGCGTCGCGATCGCCCGGCGCATGAGGGCCGCGGGCATCGAGGGAGCCGGCGTCTCCCTGGCCACGGGCATCGTCAACATCGTGGCGGGCGCGGCCTTCCTGGTACTTCCGTTCCTCTCGAGCCTGATGCTCGTCTATCTCATGGCGGGCTACCTCGTCGTGGGCGGCGCGAGCCTGCTGGTCGAGGGCATCGCGATGCACAAGGTCGAGCGCTAGGGACCATGTCGGCGAGGCGCGCTTCCCAAGCGGCGCGGCAGCCGAGAAGAACCTGCGGCCCGATCGGGCGCACAAAGAGGCGGCCGGGCGCCCACTGAGCGCCCGGCCGCCTCTGTCGATGCCCTTCTCGCTACTCGAGCTCGAAGGCCCCGGTGTAGAGCTGGTAGTACGTGCCCTTCTTGGCGATCAGCTCGTCATGCGTGCCGCGCTCGATGATGCGGCCGTGGTCGAGCACGATGATCACGTCCGAGTTGCGGACCGTGCTCAGGCGGTGCGCGATGACGAAGGTGGTGCGGCCGGTCATGAGCGCGTCCATGCCGCGCTGGACGATCGCCTCCGTGCGCGTGTCGATTGAGGACGTGGCCTCGTCGAGCACCATGACCGGCGGGTCGGCCACCGCCGCGCGCGCGATGGAGAGCAGCTGGCGCTGGCCCTGCGAGAGGTTGGTGCCGTTGTCCGTGAGCATGGTGTCGTAGCCGTCGGGCAGGCGGCAGATGAAGTCGTCCGCGCCCGCCAGGCGCGCCGCGGCCCGGCACTCGTCGTCGGTGGCGTCGAGCCTGCCGTAGCGGATGTTGTCCATGACGGTGCCCGTGAACAGGTTCACGTCCTGCAGGACCATGCCGAGCGAGTGGCGCAGGTGCGGCTTCTTGATCTTGTTGATGTTGATCCCGTCGTAGCGGATCTTGCCGTCCTCGATGTCGTAGAAGCGGTTCAGCAGGTTGGTGATCGTGGTCTTGCCCGCGCCGGTGGCGCCGACGAAGGCCACCTTCTGGCCCGGCTTGGCGTAGAGCGAGACGTCGTGGAGCACCGTGTGGCCGGGCTCGTAGGCAAAGTCGACGTCGAAGAGGCGCACGTCGCCCGCGAGCGGGGTGTAGGTGACGGTCCCGTCCGCCTGGTGCGGGTGGCGCCACGCCCACTGACCGGCCCAGTGCTCGTCGCGTCGCTTGCACTCGTGCACGGTGCCGTCGCGGTCGATCGTGCAGGCGACGAGCTCGACGTAGCCCTCGTCCTGCTCGGCCGGCTCGTCGAGCAGCTCGAAGATGCGCTCGGCGCCGGCGAGGCCCATGACGACGGAGTTCACCTGGTTGGAGATCTGGCCGATCTGGTTGGCGAACTGCTTGGTCATGTTGAGGAAGGGCACGCCCACGGCGATGGTGAGCGCCATGCCCGAGACCGACGGGTTGGGGATGCCGACGACCAGGAACACGCCGATGGCGACGGCCACGATGACGTAGAGAAGGTTGCCGGAGTTCATGAGGATCGGCATGAGCGTGTTGGCGTAGGAGTTGGCGGTGCACGCCGCGTCCTGGTACTCGTCGTTGAGCTCGTCGAAGGCGCGCTCTATCTGGCGCTCGTGCGAGAAGACCTTGACGACCTTCTCGCCGTTCATGACCTCCTCGACGAGGCCCTCGACTGCCGCGACCGCGCGCTGCGTGCGCAGGAAGTTCTTGGCGGAGCGGCCGGCAAGCGTCTTGGCGAGAAGTGCCATGACAGCGGCGCCCGCCACCACGACGAGCGTCAGCGGCAGGCTGTACCACACCATGATGCAGCTCACGGAGACGAGCATGAGCATCGTGAGGAACAGGTGCGGCAGCGACTGGGAGACCATCTGGCGCATGGCGTCGATGTCGTTGGTGTAGTAGCTCATGATGTCGCCGTGCTGGTGCGTGTCGAAGTACTTGACCGGCAGGTCCTGCATGTGGTCGAACATGAGGCAGCGGAACTTCTTGAGCGAGCCCTGCGTGATGATGGCCATGAGCTGCTGCCACACGGCGTTGCACAGAAGGCTCCCGAAGTAGAGCGCGGCGAGGATGGCGGCGTTGGTGAAGACCTGGGGCTGCGCCGTCGCCCAGTCGCCCGACTCCCAGGTCTGGCCCACGACGGTGAGCGCGCGCTCCATGAAGACGTTGGGAAGCGCCTGGACGATGCACTGCACCAGGATGCAGACGGCGACCGTCGGCAGCATCACCGGGTAGAAGGAGAGCAGCATCTTGAGGACGCGAAGGGTCGTCCTGCCCATGGACTTGGGCGCCCGCCCGCGGTGCATGTTCCTACTCATCGGCGCTCACCTCCAGCTCGCCGAGCTCGCGCTCGTCGTGGCTCTGCTTGTTCTGCGAGAGGTAGACCTCGCGATAGATGGCGTTCCTGCGCAGCAGCTCCTCGTGCGTGCCGATGTCGTTGATGCGTCCGGAGTCCATGACCACGATGCGGTCGGCGTCCTCCACGCTCGAGGTGCGCTGGGCGATGATGATCTTGGTGGTCTCGGGAAGGTAGTTTCGGAAGCCCTCGCGGATGAGCCGGTCGGTCTTGGTGTCCACGGCGCTCGTCGAGTCGTCGAGGATGAGGATCTTCGGCTTCTTGAGCAGGGCGCGCGCGATGCACAGGCGCTGCTTCTGGCCGCCGGAGACGTTGGTGCCGCCCTGCTCGATGTAGGTGTCGTACTTGTCGGGGAAGGTCTGGACGAACTCGTCCGCCTGGGCCAGGCGCGCCGCCTCGAGGACCTCCTCGTCCGTGGCGTGCTCGTTGCCCCAGCGCAGGTTCTCCGCGATGGTTCCCGAGAAGAGCACGTTCTTCTGGAGCACCATGGCCACCGCGTCGCGCAGGGTCTCGAGGTCGTACTCCCGCACGTCGCGGCCGCCCACGCGGACGCTGCCCTCCGTGACGTCATAGAGGCGCGGGATGAGCTGGACGAGCGTGGTCTTGGCCGAGCCGGTGGAGCCGATGACGCCGATGACCTCGCCGCTTCTGATGTGCAGGTCGACGTCTCGCAGGGCCTCGCGGCTCTTGTCGCCGCTGTAGGAGAAGCCCACGGCGTCAAAGTCGATGGAGCCGTCGGCGACCTCGGTCACGGGACGCTCGGGCTGGTCGATGGTGGTCTTGGCGTCGAGGACCTCGTAGATGCGTCGCGCGTTCTCCTCGCTCATGACCACCTGGGCGAAGATCATCGAGAGCATCATGAGCTGCATGAGCATCATGAAGCCGTAGGTGATCAGCGACGAGAACTGGCCCACGTCGAGCAGCTCGCCGCGAGAGGAGACGATCGCGTAGGAGCCGGCGTAGATGACGAAGACCATGACGGTGTAGACGCAGAAGTTCATGATCGGCGCGTTGAGGGCGAGGATGCGCTCGGCGTAGGTGAAGTCGTTCTGGACCTCGGTCGCGGCGCGCTCGTACTTCTGCTTCTCGTAGTCCTCGCGGACGTAGGACTTGACCACGCGGATGCCGGCGAGGTTCTCCTCGGCGCGCTCGTTCAGGGCGTCGTACTTGCGGAAGATGCGCCGGAAGACCGGGACGACCTTGCGGATCACGCCGAAGAGCGCGAGCGCCAGCACCGGGATGATGATCACGAAGATCAGCGCGAGCCACCCCGCCATGGAGTAGGCGGCGATGAAGGCGAGCACGAGCATGAACGGGGAGCGGACGGCCGTGCGGATGAGCATCATGTAGGCCATCTGGACGTTCATGACGTCGGTGGTGATGCGCGTCACGAGCGAGGAGCTCGAGAAGCGGTCGATGACGGCGAACGAGAAGGTCTGGATGTTGTAGAACATGTCCTTGCGGAGGTTCTTGGCAAAGCCGGTGGACGCCTTGGCGCACGTGAGGCCTGCGGCCGCGCCGAAGGCGAGCGAGATGAGGGCCATGATCGCGAGGACGGCGCCCGTCGAGACGATCTCGTTCAGGTCGGCGCCGGCCTTGATGGCGTCGATGAGGTCTGCCGTGAACAGCGGGATCATGACCTCGAAGACGACCTCGCCGAGGACGAGCAGGGGAGTGAGGACGGCCGCGCGCTTGTACTCGCGCACGCTTCCCATGAGCCGGCGGCCAACCGTGCCGTAGCCCACGTGCGACGCCGTCTTCACGAACTCCTCGTCCATGACGGGCTTCTGAGGAAGGATGCTCATCTCCCATCTCCCTTCTCGGTCTTTTCGGTCTTCTCGCCCTTCTCGGCGGACTCGAGCTCGGCCCAGCGGGCGGCGACGCGGTCGAGCGTCTCGACGAGCCGGTCCCGCTCCTCCGCGTCGAGGCAGTCGAAGGCGCGGGACTCGAACTCGGCCCTCGTGCGGATGACCTCGCGGGCGCGCGCCTCGCCCTCGGGCGTGAGGGTGACCGTGAGCTGGCGGCGGTCCGTCGCGGACCGCTCTCGCGTGACGAGCCCCTCTGCCTCGAGCTTGGCGATGACCTCGGAGAGCGACGCGGAGGTGATGCACGAGGCCTCCTGCAAATCGCGTTGCGTCATCTCGGAGCCGTTGGAGAGAAGCTCGACGAGTATGTGCTGCTTGCCGTTTCGACCGCCCCAGTGGACGTGGAGGTAGTAGCCGAAGTACCCGAAGTTGCGCATGATGCGCGTCTCGGTACTCGGGCTGGAGCTCTTTTCCTCCGTATCACACACGGCAGCCTCCTTCCCCTTAGATAACTGCAGTTCACACACAACTTTGGGGCCTTAGGGAGATGATGTCAAGGTACCATGCGATATCCTCAAGCCGTCGGGGATGAAGGCGCTTAGCAGGCCCCGGACGCCCCGGTTTTCCTCATGCGACGCGGGCGCACCGCCCGAATTCGGACGGCATACGTTATCGCAGGTGCCGGTTTCCGCAGGTGCCGGAATCCGGCCGAATGCGTGTTTAGGTGCCAAAATCCGGGCGAATGCGTGTCCGTCGCACGCATATGACGGGATTTTGGCACCGATTCACGCATTTCGCGGAAATCAGGCACCAGGGCCGGGCACAAAAGGCCCCGCCCCGCTCTGAGGAGAAGGCTCGCAAGGCGCACTTCTCGCAGGAGCGGGGCGGGGCGGGGCGGACGAAACGCGTGGTCAGGGCTTACTCGAGCTCGAAGGCCCCGGTGTAGAGCTGGTAGTACGTGCCCCTCTTGGCGATCAGCTCGTCGTGGCTGCCGCGCTCGATGATGCGGCCGTGGTCCAGGACGATGATCGCGTCGGAGTTGCGCACGGTGGAGAGGCGGTGCGCGATGACGAAGGTGGTGCGCCCGGTCATGAGCGCGTCCATGCCGCGCTGGACGATCTCCTCGGTGTGGGTGTCGATCGAGGACGTGGCCTCGTCGAGGATCATCACGGGCGGGTCGGCCACGGCGCAGCGGGCGATGGAGAGCAGCTGGCGCTGGCCCTGCGAGAGGTTGGAGCCGTTGTCGGAGAGCATGGTCTGGTAGCCCTCGGGCAGGCGCTTGATGAATCCGTCGGCGCCCACGAGGCGCGCCGCGGCCATGCACTCCTCGTCGGTGGCGTCGAGCCGTCCGAAGCGGATGTTGTCCATGACGGTGCCCGTGAACAGGTTCACGTCCTGAAGCACCACGCCCAGCGAGCGGCGCAGGTCGCTCTTCTTGATCTTGTTGATGTTGATGCCGTCGTAGCGGATCTTGCCGTCCTCGATGTCGTAGAAGCGGTTGATGAGGTTGGTGATCGTGGTCTTGCCCGCGCCGGTGGCGCCGACGAAGGCGATCTTCTCGCCCGGCTTGGCCCAGACGCTCACGTCGTGCAGGACGGTGTGGCCCTTGCGGTAGGCAAAGTCGACGTCGAAGAGGCGCACGTCGCCGGCGAGCGGGGTGTAGGTGAGCGAGCCGTCGCCGTGCGGGTGGCGCCATGCCCACTGGCCTGCCCAGTTCTCGGCGCGGCGGTCGCACTCGCGCACGGCACCGTCGCGGTCGATCGTGCAGGCCACGAGCTCGACGTAGCCCTCGTCCTGCTCGACCGGCTCGTCCATGAGCTCGAAGAGGCGCTCGGCGCCGGCGAGGCCCATGACGACGGAGTTGATCTGCTGGGAGATCTGGCCGATCTGGCCGGCGAACTGCTTGGTCATATTGAGGAACGGCACCGTGACGGCGATGGAGAAGGGCAGGCCCGAGATGGAGAGGTTGGGCATGCCGGTCTCGATGAACACGCCGCCCGCGAGGGCCACGATGACGTAGATCAGGTTGCCGAGGTTCATGAGGATGGGGCCGAGCGTGTTGGTGTACATGTTCGCGGCGCGGCTCGCCTCGTAGAGGCGGCGGTTGCGCACGTCGAAGTCCTCCTGCGCGGCGTCCTCGTGGCAGAAGACCTTGACGACGCGCTGGCCGTTCATGACCTCCTCGATGTGGCCCTCGACGATGCCGATCTCACGCTGCTGCGCCACGAAGTTGCGGGCGGAGCGCGAGCCGAGTACCTTGGTCATGTAGCCCATGAACAGCACGCCGGCCACGATGACGACGGCCATCCAGACGCTGTAGTAGATCATGACCGAGAAGACCGAGACGAGCGTGACCGCGGTCAGGGTGATGTTGGGCAGCGACTGGCCGATCATCTGGCGCAGCGCGTCGATGTCGTTGGTGTAGTGGCTCATGATGTCGCCGCGCTGGTGCTGGTCGAAGTAGCTGATCGGCAGGTCCTGCATGTGGCCGAAGAGGCGCTCGCGGAACTTCTCGAGCGAGCCCTGCGTGATGACGGCCATGGCGCGCGTCCAGGTGAAGTTGAGGACGAGCGAGACCACGTAGATGCCCACGAGCGTGAGCACGAGCGAGGTGATGCTGCCGGCCACGGCCTCCCAGTCGCCGTCCTGCCAGGTGGCGGTCACGATCTCGAGCGTGCGCTGCATGAACGTGGCGGGCAGCGCCGAGAGGATCGCGGAGACGATGATGCAGACGATCACGAGCGGCAGCATCTTGGGATAGAACGAGAAGAGCATCTTGATGAGGCGGCCGAGGGTCTTGCCGCGTCCGCCGCGGCGGCGGGGCTGGTCGGGGACCTGGCGGCCGGCGACGTTCTGGCGCTCGGGCTCGCGCTCGGCCTCGGTGGGCTGGTTGGAGCCCGTCACGTTCTTGAGGACGTTCTCGGCGGAGTTGCTGTTGGACGCCATTACGCCTCACCTCCCTTCGCGGCCTCGACGGGCGCGGCGGTCTTTGCGGCGGGCTCGTCGTCCTTATCGGCGCCAGACTCAGGCGCGGCCTCCTGGCTCGTGCGGTTCTGGGCGAGGTAGGTGTCGCGGTAGAACGGGCAGCTCTCCATGAGCTCGTCGTGGGTGCCCAGGCCAGCGATGTGGCCGTTGTCCAGCACCAGGATGCGGTCGGCGTCCTGCACCGAGCTCGTGCGCTGGGCGATGATGATCTTGGTGGCCTCGGGCAGGTAGGTCTTGAGGCCCTCGCGGATGAGCGCGTCGGTCTTGGTGTCGACGGCGCTCGTGGAGTCGTCGAGGATCAGCACCTTGGGGTGCTTGAGGAGGGCGCGCGCGATGCACAGGCGCTGCTTCTGGCCGCCGGAGACGTTGGTGCCGCCCTGCTCGATGTAGTAGTCGTACTTGTTGGGGAGGCCCTGGATGAACTCGTCGGCCTGGGCGAGCTTGCAGACCTCAACGAGCTCGTCGTAGGTGGCGTCCGGGTTGCCCCAGCGCAGGTTCTCCTTGATGGAGCCCGAGAAGAGCACGTTCTTCTGGAGCACCACGGCCACGTTGTTGCGCAGGAACTCGAGGTCGTAGTCGCGCACGTCGACGCCGCCTACCTTGACCGAGCCCTCGGTCACGTCGTAGAGGCGGCTGATGAGGTTCACGAGCGACGTCTTGGCCGATCCCGTTCCGCCCATGATGCCGATGGTCTCGCCGCTCTTGATGTGCAGGTCGATCTCGGCCAGGGCGCGGTGCTCCGCCTTCTCGGAGTACTTGAACGTCACGTTGTCGAAGTCGATCGAGCCGTCGCGCATCTCGGTCTCGGGGTGAGCGGGGTTCTTGATCGTGGGCTCGGTCGTGAGGACCTCGCAGATGCGCTCGGCGCTCTCCTGCGCCATCGTGATCATGGCAAAGACCATCGAGACCATCATGAGCGCCATGAGGATCATGAAGCCGTAGGTGGTCAGCGCCGAGAGCTGGCCCACGTTGAGCAGCGCGCCCTGGCTGGAGATGATGAGGTAGCTGCCAAACTGAAGCGTCACGGCAAAGACGATGTACACGGCGAGGTTCATCATCGGCGTGTTGAGCGCGAGGATCTTCTCGGCGCGGGTGAAGTCGGCGCAGACGTCCTGCGCGGCGCGTCCGAACTTCTCCTTCTCAAAGTCCTGGCGCACGTAGCTCTTGACGTCGCGCATGCCGGTGACGTTCTCCTCGATGGACTCGTTGAGGGCGTCGTACTTGTGGAAGACCGAGCGGAAGATCGGGTGCACGGTGCGCACGACCTTGTAGAGGCCAAAGCCCAGGATCGGAACGATGATCACGAAGACCAGGGCGAGCGGGCCGGCCATGATGAAGGCCATGACGATGCCCGCGAGCAGCAGGAAGGGGCAGCGGATGGCCGTGCGGATGACCATCATGTAGGCGAGCTGCACGTTGGTGATGTCGGTGGTGAGGCGCGTCACGAGCGAGCTCGACGAGAACTGGTCGATGTTGGCGAACGAGAAGCGCTGCACCGCCGCGAAGACGTCGTGGCGCAGGTTCATCGCGAAGCCGCACGACGCCTGGCTGCACGTGATGCCGGCGCCGATGCCAAAGGCGAGCGACGCGAGCGCCATGAGGACGAGCGCGCCCGCGTAGGGGAGCAGCTGGGGCAGGCCCGCACCGGCCTGGATCGAGTTGATGAGCTGAGCGGTCACGAACGGGATCGCGACCTCCATGACGACCTCGCCCGACACGATGATCGGCGTGGCGATCGAGGGCGCCTTGAACTCGCGGAGGCTCTTTGTGAGCGTGCGGACGACGTCGCGCCCGCTGAGCCCGAGCCCCTTGTTCTTCTTGTGCATATGACTCCTTTCGACAACGGGTCATTTTGCGACGGCGCGCGGGAGATTTCAAGGTACCGTGCGATTATTTGCGCGGTACCGAACAAAATCATCATCAAGGGTGGGCGGGACAGAAATGTAATGACCCGGCGAACGGTGGTTTCTGCAGCTCGGAGCATCCGGCGAACGGCAGCTTACAATCGGTCGCGCAATTGTAAGGCGCTCTGTAAGCCAAATGTAAGCCACGGTCAGGCTCCCGTAATGGGTGGGCGACGAGGTCCCGGGGGCGGGCGAGAAGAACCTAGGATGCAAGCGAAACGGCACGGCCCCCGCGGGGGACGGGCCACATCCACGGGAAAGGATACCTTCATGTCCAAGTTCGATCTCTCTCGTCGCCAGTTCGTCGCCGCCTTCGGCGCCACCGCCGCGCTCGCCGGCCTCGCCGCCTGCAACTCCTCCGAGCCCGCCGCCGAGGGCACCGAGGGCGAGGGCACCGACACCGCCGCGCTCGTCGGCTCCATCTCCTGCTCCGGCGCCACCTCCTTCCAGCCGCTCGTCGAGAAGGCCCGCGACGCCTTCCAGGACGCCAACCCCGACGTCTCCGTCGCCATCTCCGGCGGCGGCTCCGGCCAGGGTCTCTCCCAGGTCGCCGAGGGCTCCGTCCAGATCGGCCGCTCCGACGTCTTCGCCGAGGAGAAGCTCGAGGCCGACCAGCTCGAGGGCCTCGTCGACAACCAGGTCTGCATCGTGGGCATGGGCCCGATCGTGAACGCCGACGTCGACGTCACCGACATCACCACCGAGCAGCTCAAGGGCATCTTCCTGGGCGAGATCACCGACTGGGCCGACCTCGGCGGCACCGCCGGCACCATCCAGGTCATCCAGCGCGAGGCCGGCTCCGGCACCCGCGCCACCTTCGAGGCCGCCGTCCTCGGCGGCGAGGTCGCCCCGGACAGCTTCCGCCCGGTCGCCGAGGTCGACTCCTCGGGCACCGTCGTCGAGCAGGTCGCCGCGACCGCCGGCTCCATCTCCTACGTCGCCTTCAACTACATGGAGAACGACGGCATCAAGGCCCTCACCGTCGACGGCGTCGAGCCCACGCAGGAAAACGTCGAGTCCGGCGACTTCACCATCTGGGCGTACGAGCACATGTACACCCGCGAGGACGAGGACGAGTCCACCGCTGCCGTGACCAAGGCCTTCATCGAGTTCATGCTCTCCGACGACTTCGCGGCCACGGTCGTGGAGGAGGGCTTCATCCCCATGGGCGACATGAAGGTCAAGAAGGACGCCGAGGGCAACGTCACCGCCGCCTAGCACCTGTTTCCTCCCTGCGGCGGCGTCCCCTCCCGGGGGCGCCGCCGTTCCCTTGACGAGAAAGGCTCCTCCATATGGCAAACCTCATGCCCAAGCGGAGGCTCGAGAACATCGGCCTGGGAATCACGGGCTTTTGCGTCGCGCTCGTCGCGCTCGTCGTCGTCACGCTCATCTTCATGGTGGCGCAGCAGGGCCTCACCACGTTCTTCGTGGACGGCCTCAACCCGATCGACTTCTTCTTCGGCCAGAACTGGATTCCCGAGCAGGAGCGCTACGGCGCGCTGCCCATGATCGTGGGCTCCTTTGCCGTGACGCTGCTCTCGACCGCCTTCGCCCTCCCCGTCGCCATCGGATCGGCGATCTTCGTCGTCGAGGTCGCCCCGTCCTTCGGCCGCCGCATCTTCCAGCCGTTCATCGAGCTGCTCGTTGGCATCCCGTCGGTCGTCTACGGCGTCCTCGGCCTCTACGTGATCAACTCGCTCATCAAGGCGATCTTCGGCGACGCCGCGCCCACCGGCGCCGGCATCCTCTCCGGCTCGCTCGTGCTCGCCATCATGATCCTCCCCACGATCACCACGCTCTCCATGGACGCCCTGCGCGCCGTGCCCAACCAGTACCGCGAGGGCTCCTACGCCCTGGGCTGCACCCGCTGGCAGACCACCTGGCACGTCGTGCTCAAGAGCGCCCTTCCCTCGCTCATGACGGCAGTCATCCTGGGCATGACCCGCGCCTTCGGCGAGACGCTCGCCGTCCAGATGGTCATCGGCGGCGTCGAGCGCTCTATGCCCATGGGTCTTCTCGACCCCGCCTCCACGCTCACGGCGGCGCTCACGGCCGGCCTCTCCAACGCGGTCTCCGGCTCGGTCTACTACCACGCCCTGTGGTCGCTCGGCATGATCCTGCTCGCGATGTCGCTCGTCTTCATCCTGATCATCCACCTCATCGGCAGGAAGGGGGCGAAGGCCAATGGCTAGCGAGAAGAACGGGCGCTCCGTCGCCCTCGACGCGCACGTGCGCCGCATCGACTCCCAGGACAAGGTAGCGACCGGCGTACTCACCGTCATCGTGGGCCTGGTCATGCTGCTCGTCGTGGCCATCATCGCCTACATCCTCGTCCGCGGCGCGGGCCGCGCGCTCACGCCGGGGTTCCTCACCAACCCCTACAACGACGAGGCCGTCCCCGGCATCCTCTACCAGCTGTGGGACTCGTTCTACATGCTGCTCGTGACGCTTATCATCTCGGTGCCCATCTCGCTGGGCGCGGCGATCTTCCTCGTTGAGTACGCGCCCGACAACTGGGTCACCTCAGCGGCCAAGACGGCCATCGAGACGCTCTCCTCGCTTCCGTCGATCGTCGTGGGCATGTTCGGCTCGCTCTTCTTCGTGGTGACGCTCGGCTGGGGCATCTCGATTCTCGCCGGTGCGTGCGCGCTCACGATGTTCAACATCCCCATCCTGGTGCGCACCATCCAGCAGGCGCTCGAGGACGTTCCCCGCAGCCAGCGCGACGCCGCGCTCGCCATGGGCCTCACGCGCTGGGAGACCACGATCAACGTGCTGCTCCCGGCCGCCATGCCCGCCATCGTGACCGGCATCGTTCTCTCCGCCGGCCGCGTCTTCGGCGAGGCAGCCGCGCTCATCTTCACCGCCGGCTCCGCTCCCGCGCGCCTCAACTTCGCGTCGGTGAACTTCCTGAGCCCCACCAACCCCTTCAACATCTTCCGTCCGGCCTGCTCGCTCGCCGTCTACATCTGGCGACTCACCTCTGAGCCCACGGCCGGCTCCACGGAGATCGTCTGGGGCACGGCGACCGTCCTTCTCGCCTGCGTGCTCCTGTTCAACGTGCTTGCCCGCCTGCTCGGCAAGCTCCTCTCGAGGAGGCTGACCGCAGAATGACAGACGCCACCACCCCGCAGGCGACGCCCGCAGAGGGCTCCCTGCTCACCACGCGCGACGTGACCGTCACCTACGACCTCACGCACGAGGCGCTGCACAAGACCTCGCTCACCTTTGAGAAGGGCCAGGTCACCGCCCTCATCGGTCCGTCCGGCTGCGGCAAGTCCACGTTCCTGCGCTGCCTCAACCTCATGAACCGCGAGATTCCCCGGTGCTCGATCGGCGGCGAGATCTTCTATCACGGGCACGACATCAACACGCCCAAGGAGAACCTCTTCGAGCTGCGCAAGTCCATCGGCATGGTCTTCCAGCAGCCCACGCCCTTCCGCAAGTCCATCCGCGAGAACATCCTGTTTGCCCCCAAGAAGCACGGGCGCGTGAAGTCGCGCGAGGAGGAGGACGAGCTCGTGGAGACGTCGCTCAAGCAGGCGGCGCTCTGGGACGAGGTCAAGGACAAGCTCAAGCAGTCCGCGCACGCGCTCTCGGGCGGCCAGCAGCAGCGCCTGTGCATCGCGCGCACGCTTGCGATGAAGCCCGACGTGGTCCTTTTCGACGAGCCGTGCTCGGCGCTCGACCCCATCTCCACCTTTGCCATCGAGGAGACCATCCGCGACATCGCCTCGACGGGCATCTGCGAGATCATCGTCACGCACAACATGGAGCAGGCCACGCGCGTCTCCGACCGCACCGCGTTCTTCTACGTGGGGGACATGGTTGAGACCGGCACCACGCAGCAGATTTTCCGCGATCCGCACGACCAGCGCCTGATCGACTACCTGACGGGCCGCTTCGGTTAAAGGGGAGGGACATTGGACACTACGATCATCGACGACTCCCACCGCAGCATCGCCGGGGCCGAGACGGCCATCACCATCCGCGACTTCGACCTGTGGTACGGGGACTTCCAGGCTCTCAAGAAGGTCAATCTTGAGATTCCGCGCAACCGCGCGACGGCCTTCATCGGCCCGTCGGGCTGCGGCAAGTCCACGCTGCTGCGCACGTTCAACCGCATGTGCGACTTCGTGGAGTCCGTGCGCACCGAGGGCACGATCGAGTTCGACGGCAAGGACATCTTCAAAATGGACGCCAACGCCCTGCGCGTGTACGTGGGCATGGTCTTCCAGCACCCCAACCCCTTCCCGATGAGCATCCGCGAGAACATCCTCTACGGACCCAAGCGCATGCGTCGCATCTCCAAGTCCGAGGGCGACGAGATCTGCGAGCGCTGCCTCACTCGCGCCGCGCTCTGGGACGAGGTCAAGGACGACCTCAACAAGAGCGGCCTGGGGCTCTCCGGCGGCCAGCAGCAGCGCCTCTGCATCGCGCGCGCCCTTGCAACCGACCCCGAGATCCTGCTCATGGACGAGCCCACCTCGGCCCTCGACCCCATCTCCACGAGCATGGTCGAGCAGCTCATGTGCGAGCTCGCCGAGGACCACACCGTCGTCGTCGTGACCCACAACATGCAGCAGGCCACGCGCGTGGCCGACAAGACCGCCTTCTTCTACCTGGGCGAGCTCATCGAGGAGGGCCCCACGCGCGAGCTCTTCGGCAACCCCAGGCAGAAGCGCACGCAAGAGTACCTATCCGGGAGGTTCAGCTAATGGTCATCAGCACCCGCACCAAGTTCACCGACCAGCTCAACGACGTCGAGGGCTACATCAGGCGCTTCGGCGAGAAGACCGTGTCCGACATCCGCGCTGCCGGCCTCGCCGCCCGTGGCGACAAGGGGGCGGCCGAGGGCGTCATGGACGGCCGCAAGGCGGAGGACCGCCTGCGCTCGGCCATCGAGAACACCTGCCTCGACATCATGCTGCTGCAGCAGCCGCTCATCGGAGTGGACCTGCGCTTCGTCTCGGGCTCCTTCCGCATGGTGAGCGACCTCTCCCACATCGACTCGATGACGCGTGACGCGGTCTTTCTCACCGAGGAGATCCCCGAGAAGGCCTCGGCCAAGATCGAGGCCGAGATCGCGCGGATGAGCGAGGGCACCGCCGACATGGTCCAAAGGGCCGTCGACGCCTTCTGCACCTCTGACGTCGAGGGCGCGCAGCAGGTCATGGAGGCCGACGCCGCCATCAACGCGCTGTACGTCGAGGTCGAGGAGAAGCTCGTCGCCCTCATCCGCGACGGCAAGTCCTCCGCGCAGTACCTGCCCGAGCTCCTCATGGTGGCCAAGTACTTCGAGCGCATCGGCGACCTCGCCAAGCGCATCTCCGCATGGGCGATCTTCCGCGTGACCGGCGAGCACACCATCGCCGAGAAGGAGAGCCAGCGACAGGCGCCTGCCGCCGAGTAGGGTAAAGTAGGGTAGTCGGAGCGTCGGGAAGGAACAGCGGTGGTCTACTACGTAGAGGACGACAAGAACATCCGGGAGCTCACGGTCTATGCGCTCGGACAGGGCGGCATCGAGGCGCGCGGCTGCGCCGACGACGCCGAGTTCCGTCGCGCCTGCGCGGAGCGGACGCCCGACGCCGTCCTTCTCGACATCATGCTGCCGGACGCAGACGGGCTGGAGATCCTGGCCCGCCTGCGTCGCACCCCCGGGCTCTCCCACGTTCCCGTGATGATGCTCACCGCCAAGGACACAGAGCTCGACACCGTCAAGGCGCTCGACTCCGGCGCCGACGACTACCTCTCCAAGCCCTTCGGCATGATGGAGATGGTGAGTCGCGTGCGCGCCCTCCTGCGTCGCTCCGGGCGCGAGGCGGCCGTCCAGGAGAAGCCTGCGGCCCTGACCTCCGGCGACGTGACCCTGTGGCCAGACCGGCGCGAGGTCGTCGCTGACGGCAAGGAGGTCCAGCTCACGATGCGCGAGTTCGACCTTCTCGAGTTCCTCATGCGCTCCCCGGGCGTGGTCTTCTCGCGCGAGGCGCTGCTTCAGCGCGTCTGGGGCTGGGACTTCGACGGCGGCTCCCGCACCGTCGACGTCCACGTGCAGCAGATCCGCGCAAAGCTCGGGAACTCGTCCGACCTGATCGAGACGGTTCGCGGCGTCGGCTACCGCGTCCGCGACTAGGCGTATCTGACAATTAGGACAGGTGTGACAATTCAACCTGTCCTAATTGTCACACCGAGGGGGGGATGTCCATGACCAGGCAGCCCGGGCGCAAGGGCTCGCTCTCGCACAGGATGTTCGTGGCGCTCGTCGTGGCGTGCGCCGGCGTGGCCGTCGTGGTTACCGCGGCGGCCTCACTGCTCTATCAGTCCGCCTTCCTCGCCGATGAGCACGAGCAGCTCGCCGCGGAGTGCCGGACCCTCGCGTCGCTGCTCGATCAGACCGACGACGACGCCGCCGTCCTCGCGAGGCTCGAGCTCGGCGACATCCGCGCGACGCTCATCGACCCCGACGGCTCGGTCACCTTTGACTCGCAGGCAGACGCCGGCACGCTGGAGAACCACGGCGACCGCCCCGAGGTGGTCGCCGCCTTCGAGACGGGCTCCGGCGCCTCCGAGCGCGCGAGCGACACCGTTGGCTACACCAGCCTCTACGAGGCGGAGCGCCTTGAGTCGGGCCAGGTCATGCGCCTGTCCGTCGACCGCGCCGGCGTCCTGGCGTTCCTCTTTCAAGACCTCGTCCTTCTCGTCCTTCTTGCCGTGGCCCTGGTTGCCGCGAGCTGGGTGATCTCGCGCCGGCTCTCGCGGCGCTTCGTGCAGCCCATCCTTGAGATTGACCCGTCCTCCGGCGACGGGGTGGCGCCCTACGTGGAGCTCGACCCCCTCGTCACGCGCCTGAACGAGCAGCACGAGGAGCTCCTGCACCGCATGCGCGCGGTCCAGGACGCCGCCGACCTGCGCCGCGAGTTCACAGCAAACGTGACCCACGAGCTCAAGACGCCCATCGCCTCCATACAGGGCGCGGCCGAGCTCATACGCGACGGCATCGCCAAGAAGAAGGACGTCCCCGAGTTCGCCGGGCGCATCTACGATGACGCGCGGCGCCTCTCGGACCTGGTGAGCGACATCCTCACCCTCTCCAAGCTCGACGACTCCGAGCGCAACGGGGACCAGGAGCTCTTCGAGCCCTCCGAGACCATCGACCTGCTCTCCGTGGCGCGCGACGTGACCGACCGCCTGGGGCCCAAGGCGCGCAAGGTCAGCGTCAGCGTGAGCGTGGGCGGCGTGTCGTGCCCCGTGCGCGGCAACGCGCGCCTGCTCGACGAGCTCGTGACCAACCTCTGCGACAACGCCATCCGCTACAACCGCGTGGGCGGCAAGGTCTATGTCTGGGCGCTTCCCGTGGACGGCCGCCCGGCGCTGCGCGTGAGCGACACGGGCATCGGCATCCCCGCAGAGGCCCAGCCCAAGGTCTTCGAGCGCTTCTACCGCGTGGACAAGGGGCGAAGCCGCGACATGGGCGGGACGGGCCTGGGCCTTGCCATCGTCAAGCACGCGGCCGCCTATCACGACGCGGAGATCAAGCTCGAGAGCGAGGTCGGCAAGGGCACCACGATCACCGTGCTGTTCCCGCCGACGGCGTGAGCGCCTGACGTCGCGCCCTTCTCGAGAAATCCTGTCAGGTCTTGCCCCCTCGTGCGTATCGTAGGTAGAGACGACGAGGGGAGGGGACATGCGCGCGAAGAAACAGGCGGTGCGGCTGGTCAACGACTACGCCGACCTCATCCTGCGCCTCTCCTACACCTATCTGGGGTCGACGGCCGACGCCGAGGACGTCTGCCAGGAGGTCCTCCTCAAGCTGCTGGGCCGCTCGGAGGGCTTCGAGGGCCCCGAGCATGAGCGCGCCTGGGTGGTGCGCGTGACCGCCAACCACTGCAAGGACCTGCTGCGCCGCCGCGCCGCGCGACCGACCGTCGCGCTCGACGAGGCGCCGGAGCTCGCCGCGCCCGAGGCCTGTGATGCCCGTGGGCGCGCCGAGCTCGTCCTGCGCGCCGTCATGCGCCTCCCGCTCGAGTACCGGGAGGCCATCTTCCTGCGCTACTACGAGAACTACTCCGTTCGTGACATCGCCCGGGCGTGCGGCTGCAGCGAGGACGCGGCCGCCGCGCGCCTGAGCCGCGGCCGCGCAAAGCTGAAGGTGCTGCTCAAGGAGGCTGGTTACGATGAAGAAGACCTTTGACGCGTATCGGGAGGGCCTCGACGCCCTGTCCTTCTCGCCTGCCGAGAAGAGCGAGCTGGCAAAGGGGCTGGTTTCCGCGGCTTCGCCGCGCCGGCACCCATGGGCGGCGCGCGCCGCCGCGGCGGCCGGCATCGCGGTCGTGCTGGGCGCGGGCGCGGTCACCGCCTACGCCACGGGCGCGCTCGGGGCTGCGGCGGAGTTCCTTCAGGACGTCTTTGGGATGCGGGACGATCAGGTCGAGGACGTGTCGCACATGGCGGGCGTCGCCGGCTCGTCGGCAACCGACAGCGGGGTCACGGTCTCCGTCTCGGCCGTGATCGGAGACGACACGTTCTACGCCGTCGTCTACACGCTCGAGCCGGAGGACCCCGCGCTCTTCGACGGCGTCGAGCGCTTCGAGGATGGGAAGGTCGGTCTGGCGCTGGGGCCCGAGGGGTCGTTCTTCCCGCTCGTCTCCGACAGCGATTCCGGCGGCGCGAGCGCCTACTTCTACGACGCCGACCCCGAGGACCCCGCCCTGCAGCTCGTGCAGCTGTGCTGGGCCCAGACGGAGGGAGGGCTCGCCGGCCAGACGGCCCACGTGACCCTGCACGACCTCTATGGGTGGGGCGACGAGGGACGTTCGGCGGAGCCGATTGCCGCGGGGACCTGGGAGCTCGACGTGCCCCTCGAGTACGAGGACACCTCCGTTGAGCTGGCGAGCGGGCTCGAGACGACCTTCAACGGCTGCGACGTGACGATCGACCGGCTGACGCTCTCCGCGATCGGCGTCCACGTCGAGTACACGCTCTCGGGCGATCCTCTCGAGACCGGCCAGCAGGGCTGGGAGCTCAACATTCCGGTCGTGGTGACGCTCAAGGACGGCCCCTCCATCGACGCCACGTGGTCCGGCGGCTCTGGCGAGACGCTCGAGGCGGGCGGCACGGCTCGGATGAGCAAGGGCATGGGCTTCGACCGCATCATCGACGTCGAGGACGTCGCGAGTGTGCGCGTGGGCGACCTCTGGATCGAGCCGAGCGCGTAGGCGGCAGCGGAGCGCCCCTTCCGCGCGGCGGCCCCGGCGACTCGGGGCCGCCGCTTTGCGTGGTGGACAGGGAAGCGCCGAGTAAGAGTTTCTTGCGAGAAACGGCCCGAAATGCGGGCACTTCTCGCAAATAACTCTTACTCGGCGCGATCGTGCGTGAACGCGGGAAGGACGCGCGGCGCGCTACAGCTCCAGCTCCCAGAGGTTGGACCAGCCGGGCGGCGGCAGCCCCGGGTAGGGGAGCCAGACCGGGCGGTGGCGCGTCAGGCCGCGGCTGGCGTAGAGCGCGTTGGCTGGCACGTTGGCGACGTTCGTGTTGAGGCGGACGAACCTGGCGCCGAGCTCGCGCGCGGCGAGCGTGCCGGCGCAGATGAGCGCATCGGCGACGCGACGCCCGCGTGCGGCGGGGTCGACGGCCAGCAGGTGCCAGCAGGCCACGGCCTTCTTGGCGCGCCGCTTCCAGCCGGGGCCGCCGAGGCCGGAGCCGTGACCGGGCGCGCGGCCGTTGCCCATGTCGGCGCTCTGGTCCACCGCCACCGCGCCGAGAAGGACGGCGTCGTCTGTGGGCCGGCCGTCGCGCACCGCGCCCTCCTCGAAGGCGCCCCAGTACGCGCCGGCCGCCAGGAGCTCGCGCGCCATGCCGACGGGCGGCCAGACGTCCTGGACCCAGCCGGACGTCCCGGGCTCGGCGTCCACGCGGCGATAGAGCTCGTCGAGCTTCTCGGCCCAGATGCCCGAGACGGGGACGCGGCAGACGGCGACGCCGTCGGGCACCTCGGGCGCGCGGCGGGCGTGGCGGCGGTCGTTTCTCGCCACGCAGGCGAGCAGCTCGCGCGCCACGGCGCCGGGCGCCATCTTGGGCAGGTTGTGGTCGATGCCGGGCTCCACGACCTTGACGGCGCCGGGAATCGCGCTGACGATCCTATCGGTCTCCTCGGGAAGGATCTCGTCGAACTCTCCGACCATGACGGTGACGGGGCAGGCGATGCCCCCGAGCGACGCGGCGTCGATCTGCGGGTTGTCGACCATCAGCTGCAGGAGCTCGGCGATGCGGGCGGACTCGGCGGGGGAGGGCACGGGCGTGCCGTCCTCGAGCGCGGCGCCCTCGTAGCCCTCCTCGGCCCAGCGGCGGTTCTCGGCGGCGGCGAAGGCCATCCAGTCGGTGTCCTCCCTCGGCAGGCCAGCAGGCGTGAGGTTGGCCCCGAGCGCCGTGAGGGAGAGCACGTGCGCGCCCCAGTCGCGGGCGAGGAGAAGCCCCAGGATGCCGCCGTCGGAGAAGCCGAGCACGTGGACCTGCGGCACGCCCAGGCGCGCGCAGACCTCGACGGCGTCGTCGGCCATGAGCTCGTAGGAGAGCGGGGCGGTGCCGCGGGAGGAGGCGCCCTGGGCGCGGGAGTCCACGGCTATGACGGAGCGGCCGCCTGCGCACACGGCGTCGATGACGGGGCCGAAGATGCCGTGCTCCTCGCCGTTGCCGTGCAGCATCAGCACGGGCGGCACGGAGAGGTCGATGCCGAAGGGCGTCCCGGGCGCGTCCGTCACTCCGTCGGGCGCGTACGTCCAGGCGACGATGGTAGCCCCGTCCGGCATCGGGCACTCCACGCGCGCCGCGAGCGGCGTCTGCGGCAGCGCGTACGGACGCGGGACGTGCACGGGCGGCGGCGTGACGGTCATGTCTGATCCTTTCGGTTACACGCTCGTCCGGTCTGGCGAGAAGGCCCGGCGCTCAGACAGTCCTCGCCGCAGAGGGCGCGGCCGCGAGTTCTTGCCGGGCGCTCTTCTCGGCAAGCTGTCTGAGCGCCGGAGCCTCCCTGCCCTGAGCGGACGGATGGGTTACTTGCTCTTCACCTGCGACGGGTGCTTCTCGAAGAAGTCGAAACGCGGGGGCAGGGGTACGATCTTGTGCTGCTCGGGCGTCTCACCGCAGGCCGCCGCGAGCTCGACGGGCCCGTCGAAGGCGTGCTCCCAGGAGAAGAACAGCTCGGGCGAGAAGCCCATGTGCTCGCAGATCTTTTCGCACCCAAACGGAACGGCCGGGTGCATGAGCAGCGCGGTCGCGCGCAGCGCGACGAAGGCGTCGGCAAGGGCCTGCTCGTAGGCGGCGTCGTCGCCCTTGGCGGCCTTGGAGGCGTCATCCCAGCGCTTGTTGGCGGCGCGGGCGTACTCCTCGGCGACGCCGAGCGCGCCGTGGGCGTCGAACTCGTAGGCGCGGCGCTCGAACGCGAGGACGGCCTCGCGCGCGGCGTCGACGGCCTCGGCGGCGGGGGCGGCGGCGGGCAGGTGCGCGCCGCACACGTTGGCGGCGCCATAGAAGCACGAGCGCGCCAGGCGGTTGAAGATGTTGGTCAGGAAGGCGCTCTCCTTGAGGGCGGGGTCGACCACGCGCGGGTCGTCGCGGACGAGCACGTCCTCGCCCGTGGCCTTGTCCTTGTGGGAGACCGAGGTGTCGAAGGCCTTGGGGTTGAACGACACCGCCTTCTGGTCGAGGCCCAGGGACAGCCAGTGCGCGCGCAGCTGCTCGGGCGTGTAGGCGTCCAGAAGCTCCGCTGCCATCGGAGGGGCGATCTTGCCCGAGCTCGAGGCCTTCTTGTTCATGAACAGGATATGGTAGTTGGCCACGGGGACGTCCTGGGTGAGGCCCCAGTCGAGCGCCTCCCACAGGGCCGGCTGCGCCACGCAGTAGAAGTAGATGTTGTCCTGGCCGATGAACTGGTACACGCGGGCGTCCTCGGAGCACCACCAGTCGTGCCAGTCGCGGCTGGAGTAGCGACCCTCCGGCGCCAGCGAGAGCGCGGTCTGCGTGAACGAGATCGGCGCCCAGAGGCTCTCGGGCCACACCCACACCGTCAGGCCCTCGGAGCCCTCGAGGTCGGGCGCGGGCACGCCCCACGCGATGTTGCCGGTGATGCGCAGCGGCAGCAGGCACTTGCCGGTGCGGAAGCGCACCCCCGCGGCGTCGAGGACCTCGCGCGCCTCGTCGCGCGCCTCCCACCCGGAGAAGGTGAGCGAGAAGGACTGCTGGCCCTTCTCGGCCTCCGCGAGCGTGTGCTCGGGGAGCTTGTCGGCCACGGCGTCGTAGGCCTCGCGGAACTTGGTCTGGACGTAGATCACGGGGTCGACGAGGCTCTCGCGCACGGTCTTGGTGACGACGGCGCGCACCTGCGGGTCGAGGTCCCACTCGTCCATCAGGCGCCCGAGCTCCTTGCGGAAGGCGGGCAGGTCGAAGTACCAGTTGTCGACCGGGCGCAGCTCGGGCGTGGTGCCGGTGAGCTGGGAGACGGGCGCGATGAGCTCCTCGGGGTCAAACTGGTGGCCGAGGTCGCACTCGTCGGCGTAGGCCTTCTCGGACTTGCAGCCGCGCACGGGGCAGCGGCCCTGGACCTGGCGGCCGTTGAGGAAGGTGCCGGCCTCCACGTCATAGAACTGGCGCGTGGTGCGGCGGTGCAGGTAGCCGCGCTCATGGAGGCGGCGGATCAGCTCGTCGGAGAGCTTGGCGTGGACGTCGCGCGCGGGCTCGAGGCCGGAGCCGCCAAACAGGTCGAGCGAGATTCCGTAGGCGTCGAGCGCCGCCTTCTGGGCGTCGTGGTTGGCGCGCACGTAGTCCTCGATCGTGCCGTCGTAGCCCTCGCCCTCGACCTTCTTGCGGAAGCCCTCGGCGATGGGGGAGCCGTAGCAGTCCGTGCCGGAGACGAAGAGCACGTTCTCGCTCCCGATGCGGTCGCGCAGGAAGCGCGCGAAGAAGTCGGCGGGGACAAAGACGCCGCCGATGTGGCCGAAGTGCAGGTTCTTGTTGCCGTAGGGCATGCCGCCGGTGATGACTGCGCGGCGGGGGAAGCTCGGGCGAGAGGAGGTCTCGGGCATGGGTGCTCCTTCGTGTCTGGGTACAGCCCTCCCATTCTCGCACTTCTTACGATGGGGTACCATGACCACATGCAAAAGATAGCCTCGTTGGATATTCTGACCGACAAGAACCTGCAGCAGCGGGTGATGCGCCTCTCGCTCGTCATCGCGGGCGCGACGGCCGCGCTCGCCGCGCTCGTCTTCGCGATTGGCGCGGGCGAGCGGGTCGGCGTGTGGTGGTGGGTCGCGCTCGCGCTCGGCGCCGTCGCGCCGCTGCCCGTCCATGAGCTCGTTCATGGCGCGGCCTTCAAGCTGCTCTGTCCGGGATGCCGCGTGAGCTTTGGCTTCCAGGACGCCTTTCTCTACACCAGGACCGACGACGCGCTCGCGGTGCGCGGTCGCATGGTCGCCGTGCTGCTCGCGCCCTCCGCGCTCGTGACCGCCGGCATCGTCGTGCCCGCCCTGGCCGCCGGCCTCCCCGTGCTCGCCGCTCTCCTCTCCGGGCTGCATCTCGCCGGCTGCGCCGGCGACATCACGATGGCAGTCGCCGCCCTCCGCGAGCCCCGCTGCACGCACGTGCGCGACACCGAGACCGGAATCGACCTGCTCTGCGCGGCAGACTGAGACGACCCTTTCGCGTTGTGTGCAGTTTTTTCTCGCCCGTCAAAGTACTACTGAAGCAGTGACATTTTGTGAGCTGACGTTTTTTGATTAGCCAAGCCCCTATACTGGGGGTGCCTTTAAAAAACTGCACACAACGCGGCTGACCTTTGCCGGAAGCGATGGGAAGCCGCACGGGAGCCCCGACCATGACGAGACTGCTTCTCCACGCGTGCTGCGGGCCGTGCTCGCTCGAGCCGGTGCGCCTGCTGCGCGCCGAGGGCTTCGAGCCCACGATATGCTGGACCAACCCCAACATCCAGCCCGTCTCCGAGTGGCAGCGCCGACTGGACACGCTGCGCGCCTGGGCGGACGAGGTGGCACACGTCGACGTGATCGTTGCGGGCGACGACCGCGCCGCCTGGGAGCGCGCCGCCGCGACGGCGGGGTTCGACCGCGAGCGGCGCTGCCGCGCATGCTACGCGCTGCGCCTCGCAGAGGCGTGCCGCGTCGGGCGCGAGCGCGGCTTCGAGTATGTGTCCACGACGCTCGTGGTCTCGCCGTATCAGCTCTTCGACGCGTGCGGGGAGATCCTTGCTGCCGTTGCGCCCCGCTTTGGCCTCACGCCCGTGTGGCGCGACTTCCGGCCGCACTACCCCGAGGCAACGCGCGAGTCCCGCGAGCTCGGCATGTATCGCCAGAACTACTGCGGCTGCCGCTTCTCCGCGGCGGAGGCCGCCATCGAGCGCCATGAGGCCCGCGACGCCCGCAAGGCCGCCAAGGCCGCCGCACGCACAGTCGCGACGCAGGTCCGCCTGTTGTAAGGATTTGGCAAGCGCGCCCGCTCGTTCTTCTCGACCGGCGTCCCATGGGCTACCGTGAGGGGGCCGCAATCACCCCGAGAGACGAGAAGGACGGTGGTAAAGATGATCGAGTGCCTGCTTACCGGTGCCAACGGAACTGTCGAGAGAGTGGAGGCCCCGTGTCCGGGGTGCTGGGTCAACGCCGTGGCCCCGTCCGAGGAGGAGCGCGCCTGGCTCGAGGCCGAGGTCGGCGTGCTGCCTGAGTTCGTCCTCTCCGCCCTCGACGAGGAGGAGACCTCCCGCGTCGACTACGACGAGGACGCCCGCCAGATCTTCGTCATCGTGGACTATCCCGTGGTCGACGAGGACGGCACCGTGCGCGCCTCGCTGCCGCTGCAGTACGACACCATGCCCCTCACCATGGTGTTCCTCCCAGAGAAGAGCCTCTTCGTCACCATCAGCACGCGGGAGAACGAGGTCGTCGCCGACCTGCGCGACGGTCGCGTGCGCGGCGTCGACACGCGCTACCGCACGCGCTTCCTTCTGCAGACGCTGCTGCACATCAGCCAGCTCTACCTCGTCTACCTGCGCCGCATCGACCGCATCTCGTCCCACACCGAGGCGCGCCTCCACGCGTCGGTGCGAAACGAGGAGCTCATCCAGATGCTCAACCTCGAGAAGTCCCTCGTGTACTTCTCGACCTCGCTCAAGGCGGACGAGGTGACGCTCAACAAGATAGCCCAGGGTCGCATCATCCCGCTCTACGAGGATGACCAGGACCTGCTCGAGGACGTGCTCGTCGAGGTCCACCAGGCCATCGAGATGGCGAACATCTACTCCAACACGCTCTCCGGCACCATGGACGCCTTCGCGAGCATCATCTCCAACAACCTCAACATCGTGATGAAGGTGCTCTCCGTCATCACGATCGTCATGGCGATCCCCAACATCGTCTTCGGCTTCTACGGCATGAACGTGGACCTGCCCTTCGACGGCGTGCCGCTGCTCGACAACTGGGCCTTCCCGCTGCTGCTTGCCGCCGTGGGCTGCCTGGTCGCGGCCCTCATCTTCAAGCGCAAGGGCATGTGGCACTAGGCGAGAAGGACCTCGGGTCGTCCGCGCCGGCCGGGAGATTCCCCACGGGCTCAGCGCTCGCTTCGCTCGCTCGCTGCGCGAAGTCGCCCGTCGGGGAATCTCCCGGCCGGCGCTACGCTTTCGGGGCCCCTGGCGACAAGGTCCGCCGCGAGTTCCGCAGCGCGCGCTCTGTGCGGCGAGGACTGTCCGAGCGCCGGGCCTTCCGGTCGGGCGCCCCGGGACGCGTGCTATCGTAGTGCGCTGAAACAATGACGAAAGGACTCTCATGCGCACCGACGACTTTGACTACCCGCTGCCCGACGAGCTCATCGCTCAGGCCCCCGCGGAGCCGCGTGACTCGTGCCGGCTGCTCGTGCTGCACCGCGAGGACGGGTCGGTCGAGCATCGGCGCTTCACCGACGTCATCGACTACCTCGAGCCCGGGGACCTGCTCGTGGCAAACCGCACGCGCGTGATGCCGGCGCGGCTCGTTGGGCGCAAGCGCGGGACGGGCGGCGTGTGCGAGACGCTGCTGCTCAGGCGGCGCGAGGACGTCGATCCGCTCGGCGGCGTCTGGGAGTGCCTCGTCAACCCCGGAAAGCGCCTGCGCCAGCCCGGGACCGTCATCGAGTACCGCGCGGGCGGGCTGCACGCGCCGGAGTCGGCGCCGGTCGTGCTCACCGGCGAGATCGTCGACTTCGTCGAGGGCAGCAAGGGCGGTCGCCTCGTGCGCTTTGCGCCGGCGGGGGAGAGCGCGGACGGCACGCCCCGTACGCTCGACGAGGCCATCCACGCCGCCGGCCACGTCCCGCTGCCTCCCTACATCACACAGTACGAGGGCGACCCGGAGAAGTACCAGACCGTCTATGCCATGACCGAGGAGCACTCCGCCGCGGCGCCCACGGCCGGGCTTCACTTCACGCCCGAGCTCATCGAGCGTATTCGCGAGAAGGGCGTGGGCTGGGCGACGGTCGAGCTCGAGGTGGGCATCGACACCTTCCGCCTGGTCACCGAGGACGACCCCACTCAGCACGTCATGCACACCGAGCGCTACCACGTGCCCCAGGAGGTCGTCGACGCCGTGCACGCCACCAAGGCCGCAGGACATCGCGTGATCGCGGTGGGCACCACCTCGGTCCGCTCGCTCGAGAGCGCGTGGGAGTCGGGCGCAGCGCCGAGCGAGCCGCCCGTGGCCGCGCGCCGCTTCGAGTCGGCCGCCGGTGTCGGCGACATCGTGGTGCGCGAGGACGCGACCACGAACCTCTACCTCATGCCCGGCTCGGCCTTCCACGTGGTCGACGCCATGATCACGAACTTCCACGTGCCGCGCTCGACGCTCATGATGCTCGTCTCGGCCTTCGCCACGCGCGACCAGATCATGGCGGCCTATTCCGAGGCCATTGAGGAGCGCTACCGCTTCCTCTCCTTCGGCGACGCGATGCTCATCGTGTAGGGCGCCGGGGCCTCGGTCAGCTCTTCTCGCCACCCACCAAATCTCACAGGTAGTGGTACGTACCACTATCTGTGAATTAAAAACCTATAGTAAGGAATAAAGATATTTTTTTGAGTTAGACCACCTGTGAGGTTGGGCGCCGGGCCCGGTCCCTAGCGCGTGACGATAAGGACGACGATCACCGCGATCAGCACCACCACGGCAACGGCGGCGGCGAGCAGCGCGAGCCTCGACCCGCGTGTGCTCACGCGCAGGCTCCGCTCTCCCTCGGCCAGGTCGTCCACCACCCTCTGCTGCGCCGCGACCTCGCTGCGCTGGGAGGCGATGCTGGCGCGCAGGCGCTCGGTCTCCTCGGGCGTGGCGTGGACCTCCTCGGCCTCGTCGAGCAGCGCCTGGGCCTCGTCGTGTCGCTCGGCAGCCTCGTCGTGCGCCGCCTTGGCGCCCTCCTCGTCCTCGTGCAGCGCGGCGATCCTGTCCTCGAGGTCCTTCTCGGCATCGTTGGCGCGCCCGAGGCGCTCGTCGTACTCTCGCTTGCGGCTCTCGTACTCGCTCTTCGCGGCGTCGGCCTCGCGCTGCGCCTCCTCGAGGGACTTCTTCTGGGTCCAGAGGTGCGTCTGGGCCGCGTCGACGGAGGCCTGGGTGTCGTGCGTCACGGTGTTGATCTCGGCCCGCGCGGCCTCGACGTGGGCGAGCTCGGTCGCGACCTCGTTCTGCAGCTGCTTGAGGGCGCCCGCATCGGCATGCTCCTGACGGGCCCGGGACAGCGCGTCCTGGACCTTGCGAAGGCGCCCCTGGGAGGTGTCGATCGCACGGCTCGCGGAGGCGATTCCCTGGTCGCGGCGCTCGGTGGCTTCCTTCACCTGACCCTCCGCAGAGCGTACCGCGCGCTTAGCCTCGGAGACCCCGCGTGCCGCCTCCTCCGAGCGCCCGCGCGCCGACTCGACGATGCGCTTGTACGGGCGCAGCTCCTGTTCGTGGTCCTTGCGCAGCTGGCCGAGCTGCCCCTCGAGCGCCTCGGCCTGCGCCCGCGCCTGCTCGACGAGCTCGCGCTGGCGGGAGATCTCGGACGAGCTCTGCGCAATGATCGCCCCCTGCTCCTCGACGATCCGCTCGTAGTTCGCCGCGACCTCCTCGCGGCGCGCGAGCATCTCCTCGTCCGCCTCGAGCGCGTCGCTCATGTCGCGAAGGAGCTCTCGGGCGGAGGAGTGTCGTCGGGCGGCGTCGCGGACGTCGCGCACGGCGGAGATGCCGCTTCTCAGCGTGGCCGCGGCACCGTTTACGGCGCTGCGCGCGGACTCGATCGCCCGGCCGCGAGCGTCCGGGGCCTTCTCGCCCTGCGTCTCCTCAGGGACGTTCCCCAGATCGTCCATGTGAGCTCCTCCTATATTGAAGTTGCCACTTCTCGCGCAGTGGCCGCGCTTCTTTACCCGTAGACGCGAATATGGGATAAAG
>CALUNW010000002.1 GCA_944322145.1 uncultured Atopobiaceae bacterium
CCCCCGCCGCGCCGCCCCCGCCGCGCCGCCCCCGCCGCGCCGCCCCCGCCCCGCCGCCCCCGCCGCGCCGAAATTGCCTCTGCGCCCAAATCACGCCGAGTAAGAGTTATTTGCGAGAAGGACCTCGAAATCGGGGTCCTTCTCGCATATTTCTCTTACTCGGCGTCAGGCGGCTGTCGGGTGGCGTGCCGGGGGACGTGCCGGGCGGCATGCCGGGGCCCGGGAGCGACGGCGCTTGCGCGGGTGCGGCAGCTGCCATGAAGGCGCAGTTCCCGCGCGTCTCCGCCCGTTTGTGGAGCCCCCCGTATCGCAACGTTTCAGCGAGTGCTAAGGTTGTCCCGTGACAATGACGCTCATGATTGAAACGGAGGGCGCACATGAGGATGAGAAACGCCGCTGTCTCCGCCGCCGGGGCGGCCCTGCTTGCGGCGACGCTTGCGATCTGCCCGGGGGTGGCCGTCGCATCCGAGCTGACGACGGAGCCCGGCGTCAGCTCCGACGAGGCCGCCATCGTCGAGCTCGAGCAGGGGGACGACGAGGCGGCGCTTCCCGTCCTGGTTGAGGACGTGGTCGAGGAGGCCGCGCCGGACTCCGACATCGCGCCCCTGTTCCGCGACGAAGCTGACGACGCGCCCGCCGACGACGAACCCGCCGACGACGCGCCCGCCGGCGAGACCGACGACCCCGTCGTGGAAGAGCCCGAGGTCGTCTACGACGCCGCCCCGATGCCCGGCGTCGCCGCACCCGGCACCTCCGACCTCGACGTGGAGAGCGCGACCGACGTCGATCTCTATCGCCTCTACAACTCCACCACCGACGAGCACCTCTACACCGTCGACGCGAGCGAGAAGAGCCAGCTGATCGGCTCGGGCTGGACCGACGAGGGCGTCGCCTGGGTCACGCCCTCCGCCGCGAAGGACGCCGCCTTCGAGCTCTACAACCCGACCACCGGCGACCGCCACTACACGACGGACATGGAGGAGTACGTCCGCCTCGTCCTCGCCGGCTGGGACCAGGAGGGCCTCGCGTGGTTTGACGACGGCACCAACGACGTCCCCGTCTACCGCCTCTACAACCCCAACGCGACCATGGGGACGCACCTGTTCACGACGAGCATGGACGAGCGCCTTCGCCTGGTCTCCGCGGGGTGGTCCTACGAGGGCATCGCCTGCTACGGCGTCGACAACGGCCCCGCTCTTCCCGCGGGCTCCGCTCCCGACAGCTGGGTCCAGAGCGGCGGGTCCGTCTTCTACGTCCTGAGCGACGGCACCGCGGCGACCGGCTGGCAGACCATCGGGGACGTGCGGTACTACTTCGACGGCATGGGCCGCCTGGCGACCGGCCTGCGCGACATCGCGGGGAAGATCTACAGCTTCAACTCCGACGGCACCCTCGTGGTCGGCTGGCAGGACCGCTCCGGCTACCGCTACTACTTCGACGGCCTCAACGGGCTCAGGCGCGATGGCTGGTTCACCCTGAACGGCAACACCTACTACCTGGACACGGTCTCCGGCGCCATGGCGACCGGCATCAGGTGGATCGACGGCGTCATGCGCCCGTTTGCCTCGGACGGCGTCTGCCTCAAGACCGGCTATCAGACGAGCTGGGGCAACCTCATGCTCGCCGCGCGCGACGTGACGCTCCCGAGCTACACCGAGGGGTCGTACTGGAGCTACGTCCACCCCTGCGTCATCTCCGCCAACGCCACGCGCGAGGAGGTCATCGAGGCGTTCATCGACGCGGCTCGCGACTATCAGCGCGCCGGGACCCCCTGGGTCGACAACCACTGCGGCGCGCCCGGCACTACGATCGACTGCTCCGGCCTCGTCATGGAGGCGCTCTACGCCGTGGGCATGGACCTCACGGGCGCCGCCGGCGGCGACTATAACCCGTACAGCAAGTACTACTGGAACCACCACTTCGCCAACACCTGGCGCCTCAACAACACATTCCAGCCCATCTCCATCAGCGAGCTCGAGCGCGGCGACATCGTCTACTACGAGGGCCACGTCGCGATCTACCTGGGCGACGGGGTCATCCTCGAGTCCACGCCCTACGCGTCCAACGTTCGCGAGTCGAGCATGTACGCGTTCGGCGCCATCCTCGGCTGCGCGCGCCCCTTCACCAAGTAAGGAGGCCCGGCCGGGCGCCCTCCGCGCCCGCGACGCCCTCGGCCGCGCCGACCTCGCGCTGAGTAAGAGTTTTTTGCGAGAAGGACCCCGATTTCGAGGTCCTTCTCGCATATTTCTCTTACTCGGTACCCTAGCGAGGTCGTGGCAGGTCAGTACTACGCCAGGACCTCCTCTGTCGCGAGCACGCGCCAGCCTCCGATGCGCTCGAGCTGTGCGTGAACCGTTCTCGTCGCAGGCGGCAGCGCGGGCTCGCGCGTGCGCCGGGGCACGCCGTAGCGCTCGAGAAGCGCCCCGAGCCGCGCGGGGTCGCGGGCCGTCTCGTAGTCAAAGCGCACGATCGCCGGCCGCAGCGCCGTGAGGTGCGACTCGCGCAGCCGCTCGTCCTGCAGCACCCGCACGGCGCTGCGCCCGCCCATGAGCTCGGGCCGCTCGGACTTCTGGTGCCCGTCGAGCTCGCCTATGATGACGCTGCCGTCCGGAAGCAGCCAGAGAAAGTCCACGCGGAACCACTTGCCGGGCTCCACCGGGTCCTCGATCCACACCTGAAGCTCCGGCGGAGCAAAGCCGAGCTCGTGCATCACGTGGCGCGCGATCGACTCGCCGCCGCTTTCGGCGCGCCCGTCCGCGAGCGCGGCCACCTCGACTGCTCGTCGCACGTGGCGGCTGCCCCGATGCGCGGTGCGCAGATAATCGACGACCTGCCGCGCGGACGCCCCGCTCATGCGCATCGCGCGGTCCGCCACCGCCAGGCCGTCCGCCGCCGGGAACGTCGACAGACAGTCGAAGACGGTGCGCCAGAGCGAGGTGAGCCGAAGATCGCCCAGCTCGAGCGCTTCGTCATCCTTGAGGTGGCGGCGCGCGATGCCGGGCGAGGACCTCCCACGCGTGCCCTGCGGCACCGAGACAAATATGTGCGTGAGCAGGTCCCATGTGACTGGCAGGCCATGCGCCACCGCCGCCGAGGCGCCGCAGAACGTCCAGTCTTCGTGTCTCCGCGCCAGGCCGCGCATGAGCCACAGCGTCCGTTCGGAGGGATTGAGCCCCCTCCAGGTCTCCCGTCGCGCGAACAGCCCGGCGATGGGCTCGATGATGGCGCCGTTTCTCCCCCGCATCGCGCGCCTGCACGCGGCGCTCTCGGGGGTGCAGCACCGTCCGTCCTTCTCGGCTCTACTGAGCTGCTCGTTAATTGCCTCTTCGACTCGCCTGCTCACGTTGTCCCCCGTTCGTCGTCCTGGGGGCACAACGTAGCATCGACATGGTTGCCGCCGTCTGCGACGCAGCTGACGGTTAGCTGCGGCGGCGGGTGGGGAGGCCGCGCCGCGCGCCGATTGTCGGCGGGTGGCGGCTCATCTGGGGTGAGCGGGCTGCCGAGGAGCACGTGTGAGCTGAAGCTATCCCCGAGCGCTCTCAGCCGCACTGATTGCGCGCCGAGTAAGAGTTATTTGCGAGAAGGACCTCGAAATCGGGGTCCTTCTCGCCAAAATCTCTTACTCGGCGACGATCGATCGGCGATTATCGAATGCCGTTCGCCGTCGCCATGCGTTAGGCGAATCCCCGGGCGGGTACATCTCCGTCCGTCGGCGCGTTCGCGCCGCAATTCCCAACAGAGGAGGTCCCATGCGTGGCTACGGAATGATTGACGTCAACGTCCCCGGCTGGCTGGAGAAGGACAAGCCGACCATCGGCCCGCTCGACGCCCTGGTCAGGCCCACGGCGGTGGCGCCGTGCTCCAGCGACACCCATGCCATGCACGGCGGCTCGGGCCCGCGGCAGAACCTCATCCTCGGTCACGAGGCGCTCGGCGAGGTCGTCGAGGTCGGAGAGCTCGTCCGCGACTTCAAGCCCGGGGACCGCGTGGTCGTCCCGTGCTGCACGCCCGACTGGGAGTCGCCGCAGCTGCAGCGCCGCAACAGCCCCAACGCGCACGACCTCGGCATGATGCAGAGCTTCAAGTTCCTTGGAAGCAAGGATGGCGTCTTCGCCGAGTTCTTCTCGGTGAACAACGCCGATGCCAACCTCGTCCACATGCCTGATGACGTGTCGGTCGAGGACGCGCTCATGACCGTCGACATGATGTCCACGGGCTTCTACGGCGCCGAGCTCGCCGACGTCAAGTTCGGCGACTCCGTCGTGGTGTTTGGCATCGGGCCCGTTGGCCTCATGGCCATCGCCGGCGCAGCCCTCATGGGCGCCGGTCGCATCATCGGCATCGGCACGCGTCCCAACTGCGCCGAGCTCGCTCGCGAATACGGGGCCACCGACATCGTGAGCTACAAGGAGGGCGACGTCGTCGAGCAGATTCTGGCCATGGAGGGCCAGGTCGACGCCTGCATCATCGCCGGCGGAAGCGCCGCGAGCGTCAACCAGGCGCTTGCGCTGACCCGCCCGGGCGGCACGGTCTCGACCATCAACTTCTACGACGTGACCGACGCGTTCCAGATCCCGACGTACCAGTGGGGCCTCGGCATGTCCGACATCTCGCTCAAGTGCGGGTTCTGCCCGGGAGGCGCCTATCGCATCCAACGCCTGCTCAACGTCATCCGTGCGGGCCGCGTGCACCCGGGCAAGATGCTCAACTACACCTACGAGGGCTTCGACAAGATCGAGGACGCCTTCAAGGTGATGGACGAGAAGCCGCGTGACCTCATCAAGCCAATCGTTCACATCAGCTGGGACGACTAGCGCCGCTCGGCGCGTTCGCGGATGGCTCACCGCCTGCGATTGCCCCGGCTGCGCCGCTTCCGCGCCGCGCCCCCCGCAGTGCCGCCCCCGCGCCGCGCCGAGATCACATCTGCGGCCAAATCTCGCCGAGTAAGAGTTATTTGCGAGAAAGACCTCGAAATCGGGGTCCTTCTCGCATTTTTCTCTTACTCAGCGCTGCGTGGCGGGCGCCGTGCGGCGCGTGGCGCAGGCGAGAAGAACGCCCCGCCGCACGAAAAAGCGGCCCCGAGGGGCCGCCGTCACGTCGTCATGCTGCGCCGAGTCGCGCCTAGTCGCAGGCGCCGCAGCTCTCGCACTTCTCGCTCTTGGGCGCGACGCCCTTGCCGCGCTGGTCGGTGTTGTAGAAGCCCGAGCCCTTGAAGACGATGCCGGACGGGTCGAAGACGCGATCGGCCACGTGCCCGCAGCTGGGGCAGCTGACCGTGGGGTGGGCGCTCATGGGGTGCTCCACCTCAAACGTGGCTCCGCAGTCCGGGCAGTGATAGTCGTAACGTGCCATGGTCCCCTCCGATGGTGCTCAAAGCGTATCAATCAAGCCGCAGGATACTTTACCCAACGTTAGGGTTCGCAAACGCGGGGATTTTGTCTGCGGACGCGTATATCATCATATCTGCTTGTTGCGGGTCGCCTTGCCGGCCTGCGCCGCGGAAACGGAAGGGGAGCGATGGAGGTAGCGGGCGCGATCTTTGACTGCGACGGGACGCTGATTGACTCGATGGGCATGTGGGCCCAGGCCTGGGACTGGCTTGCGGCGCGCCACGGGCACGGCCCGGTCCCGCTCGAGCGCATCGAGTCGCTCTCCCTGCGGGACACCTGTGGCTACTTCCACGACGAGCTGGGCATCCCCGCGTCGCCCGACGACCTCTACGAGGAGCTCTGCGCCCACGTGCGCGACGCCTACGAGCACGAGGTCGCGCTCATGCCGGGCACCAGCGCGCTGCTCGAGGAGCTCTATGCGGCGGGCGTGCCGATGATCGTGGCGTCCTCGACGCCAGTGCGCGAGCTCGAGTGCGCCCTTGCCGTCCATGACCTGCGCCGATACTTCCTCGGCGTGGTGAGCACCGAGGACGTGGGCGGCCGCGACAAGGAGTTCCCCGACGTGTACCTCGAGGCGTGTCGCCGCCTGGGCACGCCGCGGGAGGCCACGTGGGTCTTCGAGGACGCGCCCTTCGGCGTGCGCACCGCGCGGCGCGCCGGGTTTGCCGTGGTCGGCCTCATGAACGACCACGACGGGCGCCGCGAGGAGGACATTCGCCCGTTCTGCGACGTCTTCGCCCACGGCTTCGCCGAGCTGTCGCTGCCGCTGCTGCGCGACTACGAGCGCCCGGCCGCCGCGCACGGGTCGCCGCTGCGCGCGCTCGTGGTGGCGGGCTCGCCCGAGCCGAGCTCGCCCGAGCTTCTCGCCTCGCTCGCCGACGACGCCGACTACGTCATCTGCGCGGACGGCGGGGCGGACGCCTGCCGCGCCGCGGGCGTCGCGCCCGACGTCTTCTGCGGCGACTCCGACTCCGCGTCCTCCGGGGCGGCCGCCTGGGCCCGCGCCGCGGCGCGCACGTGCGTGAGCTTCCCGTCCGAGAAGTACGCCACGGACCTCGCGCTCGCCCTCGACTGCGCCCGGCACGAGGCCTCGCGCCGGGCCCGCCCGCTCGCCCTCACGCTCACCTGCGCCTCGGGCGGCCGCCCAGACCACGCGCTCGCGGTCGTCGGGCTGCTTGCCGGCTCCGGTGCGGCCGGCGCGCGGATCGTCGAGGACGGCTACGAGATGCGCATCGTCTCGGCGACGGGGGAGAGCTGCTGGCTGCTGGGCCCGGATGCCGTGGGCGCGACCTTCTCGGCCGTTGCCGTGGCCCCGGGGACCCGCGTGGACGAGCGGGGCATGCGCTGGGAGCTCGAGGACAAGCCGATGGAGCTTCTCGGCGACCTGGGAATATCCAACGTTGTGACGAGCCCGGGGGCCGAGGTGGCGTGCCGCGCGGGCGCCGTGGCGGCGTTCCTGCTCCGCACAACAAAAACGCCACAATAAGTTGGGGTTTCTTGTTGCAGGCCGCACCGCATGTGCTATAGTTGGCGAGCTGTGAAAGATGCGGGCGCGAGAAGAGCGCCGCGCCCCCGAGGAGGTACGAGCATGTCCAAGGTCTGTGAGTTCTGCGGCAAGCACGCCGTTGCCGGTCATTCCATCAGCCACTCCCACCGTGTGGTGAACCGCACGTTCAAGCCCAACATCCAGCGCGTCACCGTCGTGGTCGACGGCCACCGCCGCAAGGCCAACGTCTGCTCGCGCTGCCTCAAGTCCGGCAAGATCGCCCGCAGCTAGCCTGCGCATCAGAGCACGTCCGAGGGAGGTCGAGAGGCCTCCCTCTTTTTGTGTCGCGAGTAAGGGTCGCTCCCGCCGAGTGACCGCGTCATGCGCCGCTGCGCGGCGGCGACGCGGGTCGAGAATCGAGAAGAACGCGGGCGCGCGGCCTATGCCATGAGCAGCAGGCGGCGGTACGCGTCGACGCCCGCCAGCAGCACGCGCTCGTCGAAGTCGAACGTGTCCGCGTGGAGCGGCACGCCGGTCCCCGTGCCCAGCAGCAGGAAGACGCCCGGGAGCGCGCGCTGGTAGAACGCAAAGTCCTCGGCGATGAGCAGGGGCTCGTCCACGTGGCCAAGCCCCGGAAGCGCCGCCTTCACGGCCGAGAAGAGCGCGGCGTCGTTCACCACGGGCGGGTAGCCCTCGGAGAAGGCGATCTCGGCCGTGCAGCCCTCGGTCTTGGCCGCGTTTTTCGCGAGCGTGGCCACGGCCTCGCGCGCCCGGTCGAACATCGCGTCCGAGAAGACCCGCAGGCTGCCCTCCGCCCGCGCCGCGCCGGCGATGGCGTTTCTCACGGTGCCGGCCTCAAGCCGCCCGAAGCGCAGCAGGCACGGCTCGCCGAGCTCCTTCTGGAGCCGCCCGCACATGGCCTCGGCCGACGGCACGAAGCGCGCGGCCGCCGCCAGCGCGTCGCGCCCCTCGCGCCAGCGCGCGATGTGGCTCGAGCGGCCCGCAAACGAGACGGTGACCTCGCTCGACCGCGCGAGCAGGGCGCCGGGCCGCGACGCAACGACGCCCGCGGGCAGGTCGGGCCAGAGGTGGAACCCAAAGATGCGCTCGGCGCGGCAGCGTCCGAAGACGCCGCTCTCGCAGACGAGCGCCGCTCCGCCGGTCGTCTCCTCGGCGGGCTGGAACACCACGAGCACGTTGCGCGGCAGGTCGCCCGCGCCCACGCCCGGCACGCGGCCGGCCACGACGTCGTCCACCCACGCAGCCGCCGCCAGCGCCATGGCCATGTGGCCGTCGTGGCCGCAGGCGTGCATGCGGCCGGGCCGCTCGCTCGCGTAGTCGGCGCCGGTTCGCTCGGCCACGGGCAGCGCGTCCATGTCGGAGCGCAGCGCGACGGTGCGCTCGCGGCCGAGGTCAAACCACGCGCAGACGCAGCTCTCGCATGGTTCGAGCACCTCGCAGGAGAGCTCTCCCAGCACGCGGCGCACATAGGCCAGCGTCTCGGGCAGGTCAAAGTCCAGCTCGGGAATGCGGTGCAGGTCGCGCCGCCAGCGCGTGAGCCGCTCGAGCTCGAGGTTCTTCTCGTCCGACATGATCTCCTCCGCCGTCGGGGTTTTGTTGCCAGTGTATCAACCGGAGGCATCGGGACTTCGTCTCGTCGCGAAGCCGTGCTACAGTGGCAACACTCGATAGAGGCGCGGGCAAGATGATCCGCGGGGCAGCCGGCAGGCGTCACGACCCCGCGGGGAGGCGAGCCCGCCGAACTCCGCTCCCGGGCGCGGGCGCGGGGTGGGCCCGCGGGAAAGACCCGCGGGACTGTCTGCAGCAACCGTGCAGGAGCGCTATCAAGGAGACGTGCATGAAGCACCCGTTTGTGTCCAAGGACCAGCTCGTCGCCATCGCCGAGCAGTACCCCACGCCCTTTCACCTCTATGACGAGGCCGGCATCCGCGCCAACGCGCGGGCGGTGCTCGACGCCTTCTCGTGGAACCCCGGCTTCCGCGAGTACTTTGCCGTGAAGGCCAACCCCAACCCGTCGCTGGTCAGGATACTCGCGGAGTACGGCTGCGGCTGCGACTGCTCCAGCTACACGGAGCTCATGATCGCCCGGGCGCTCGGCATCACGGGCGAGAAGATCATGTTTTCCTCCAACGACACGCCGGCCGAGGACTTTGCCCTGACGCGCGAGCTCGGCGCGATCGTGAACTTCGACGACATCAGCCACATCCCCTTCTTCGAGGAGGTCGCGGGGCCCGTGCCGGCCACCGTGAGCTGCCGCTTCAACCCGGGCGGCCTCTTCCGCCTGGCCAACGGCATCATGGACAACCCCGGCGACTCCAAGTACGGCATGACCGAGCCGCAGCTCTTCGAGGCCTACCGCATGCTGCGGGACCGCGGCGCGACCGAGTTCGGCCTGCACGCGTTTCTCGCCTCCAACACGCACGGCAACGACTACTACCCGGCCCTCGCGCGGATCCTGTTTGAGCTGGCCGTGCGCCTCTCACGCGAGTGCGGCGTGCACGTGGGCTTTGTCAACCTCTCCGGCGGCGTGGGCATCCCGTACCGGCCGGACGAGGCCCCCTGCGACATACGCGCCATCGGCGAGGGCGTGCGCCGCGCCTACGAGGAGGTGCTCGTGCCGGCGGGGATGGGCGACGTCGCCATCTACGCCGAGATGGGCCGCTTCATGATGGGGCCCTACGGCTGCCTGGTCACCCGCGCCATCCACGAGAAGAACATCTACAAGGACTACCTCGGCGTGGACGCGAGCGCGGTCGACCTCATCCGCCCGGCGATGTACGGCGCCTACCACCACATCACGGTGATGGGGCAGGCGGGCGGCCCGGACAAGTCCGCCTGGCCGGCCACGCGCACCTACGACGTCACGGGGTGTCTCTGCGAGAACAACGACAAGTTCGCGGTGGACCGCGCGCTGCCGGAGGTCGACCGCGGCGACCTGCTCGTCATTCACGACACCGGGGCCCACGGCTACTCGATGGGCTACAACTACAACGGACGGCTTCGGTCTGCGGAGGTGCTGCTGCGCGAGGATGGCTCAACCGAGCTCATCCGGCGCGCCGAGAAGCCCTCCGACTACTTCGCCACCCTTGACATTGATTCAAATGGGGACAGACCCCTTTTGAATCATGAGACGCAATGATTCAAAAGGGGTCTGTCCCCATTTGAATCAAATCGAGAAAGGCAACGCCATGGACATGACCAACCTGACCGGATCGATCGTCGCGCTCGTCACGCCGTTTTGCGAGGACGGCTCCATCGACTTCGAGGCCCTCGAGCGCCTCGTCGATTTCCATCTTGATAACGGCACCGACGGCATTCTCGTGCTCGGCACCACCGGCGAGTCCTCCACGATGACCGACGAGGAGGACCTCGCCGTCGCGCGCTGCGTCGTGGAGCGCGTGGCCGGCCGCGTCCCCGTCATCGGCGGCGCGGGCTCCAACGCCACCTTCGAGTCCGAGCGCAAGGCCGCCGGCCTCGTCAAGGAGGGCGTGGACGGCCTGCTGCTCATCACGCCGTACTACAACAAGTCCAACGAGGAGGGCATCTACCGTCACTTCACCGCCGTCCTCGACAAGGTGGACGTGCCCTGCATCCTCTACAACATCCCCGGCCGCACCGGCTGCTCCATCAGCGAGAGGAACCTCGCGCGCCTGGCCGCCCACCCCAACGCGTGGGGCCTCAAGGAGGCCTCGGGCTCGATCGAGTACGCCACGATGGCCGCCCAGTACCTCTCCGACGACTTCCGCATGTTCTCCGGCAACGACGACATCGTGGTGCCGCTCATGAGCCTCGGCGCCAAGGGCGTCATCTCCGTCTGGGCCGACGTCGCGCCCGCCACGGTGCACCAGATGTGCGCGGACTTCCTCGCCGGCGACATCGCCGCCGCGCGCGCCACCCAGCTCAAGAACCTCGAGCTCATCCACGCCCTGTTCTGCGAGGTCAACCCGATCCCGGTCAAGTGCGCCCTGGCCGAGATGGGCCTCATCGGCGAGAACTACCGCCTGCCGCTCTGGACCATCTCCGACGCCGGCCGCGAGCGCCTGCTCGCAGCGATGAGGGAGGTCGGTCTCATTGGCTAGCGCCATCGTCATCGGCGGCAACGGCCGCATGGGGCGCCTCGTGCGCGAGGCGCTTCTCGCCCGAGGCTTTGAGCTCGCGGGGTCCTACGACGTGGACAACATCGCGGAGCTCGACGAGGTCGCGCCCGCGGCTGACGTGGCCGTGGACTTCTCCGCGCCCGCCGCGCTGCCCCACGTGCTCGCGTACGCCCGCCGCACCGGCGCCGCGGTCGTGAGCGGGGCCACCGGCTACGCGGCCGACCAGCTCGCAGGGCTGCGCGCGCTGGGCGAGACCAACCGCGTGATCTGGTCGTCCAACTACTCGCTCGGCGTGGCCGCCCTGCGCCGTGCCACGGCGCTGGTGGCCGAGGCGCTCGAGGGCTGGGACGTCGAGATCGTCGAGACCCACCACAACCAGAAGGTCGACGCGCCGAGCGGCACCGCCAAGGCCCTGCTCGCCGCCGTGGACCCGGCGGGGGAGCGCCCCGTGGTGGACGGCCGCTCCGGCATCGTCGGCGCCCGCGTCCCCGGCGAGATCGGCATGCACGCGCTGCGCGGCGGGACCGTGGCCGGCACGCACGAGGTGCACTTCTTCGGGACCGACGAGGAGGTCTGCCTCACGCACCGCGCCGCGAGCCGGCAGATCTTCGTGGCCGGAGCCGTGACCGCGGCCGAGCGCCTGCTCCAGCGCCCGGTCGGGTTCTACGACTTCGACGGCCTGATGTTCGGGTAGCGCCGTCCTTCTCGCCCCGCCCCGGCGGACCCAATTCCGGATTTGGGTCCGTACCGGGAGGGGCCGTCGCCCGGCCGCTGGTAAGATAACGTCGCTGACGCACGGGGCCCGCGCCCCCACGAAAGAAGGGAACGACCTGTGAACGCCCAGGAGATCATCGACTTCATCGCCAACGCCCCCAAGACCACGCCGGTCAAGCTGTACGTCCACGAGCGCTGCGGCATGCGCGTGGACTGGGGCGGCGCGCGCGTCTACGGCGGGCGCGACGGCAAGATCGTCTTCGGCGAGTGGTCAGAGCTCTCCGCGATTCTCGAGAAGAACGCGGACTCCATCGAGTACTTTGACGTCGAGTGCGACCGCCGCAACTCCGCCGTGCCGCTGCTCGACCTCAAGGGCGTGAACGCCCGCATCGAGCCGGGCGCCATCATCCGCGACCGCGTGGAGATCGGCGACGGGGCGGTCATCATGATGGGCGCCGTGATCAACATCGGCGCCGTGGTGGGCCCGGGCACCATGATCGACATGGGCGCTGTGCTCGGCGGGCGCGCCATCGTTGGCGCGCGCTGCCACGTGGGCGCCGGGACCGTGCTCGCGGGCGTCGTCGAGCCGGCGAGCGCCGTGCCCGTGGTCGTGGAGGACGATGTCATGATCGGGGCCAACGCCGTGGTGCTCGAGGGCGTGCGCGTGGGCGCCGGCGCCGTCGTGGCGGCCGGTGCGGTCTGCGTGGAGGACGTGCCCGCGGGCGCGGTCGTGGCGGGCGTCCCGGCGCGCGTCATCAAGATGCGCGACGAGAAAACCGACTCCAAGACCGGCCTGGTCGAGGCCCTGCGCCGCCTGTAGCGCGGGGCCTAGGCGGCGGGTTCTTCTCGCCCGCGCCGCACTCCGTCGGCCGCGCCGTTTGCCCGGGTGCCAGAATCCCGCCATATGCGCGTGGTGCCAGAATCCCGCCATATGCGTGTCTGCCGCACGCATATGGCGGGATTTTGGTTCCGATTTCACGCATTTCTCGGGAATTTGGCACCGCGGCACGCATTTGGCGGGGATCCGGCACCGCGAGGTCCCGCGGCACGCATTTGGCGGGAATCAGGCACCGTGAGGCCCCGCACGCAGAAGCCGGGAATCCGGCACCTGCGGATTCAGTGCCGGCCGAGAAGGACCTCCCGCCGGCGCTGCGGTATACTAACCCAAATGTATGTGCGAAACTTCCGCCAGCGAGAGGAGACCACATGTCTGGTGTCGTTCCAGGAACGCTGAGGGTGTCCAATGACTGCATCGCCGACCTCGCGGGCTACGCCGCGCTCGAGTGCTACGGCGTCGTGGGCATGGCCGAGATCGACGAGCAGGCCGGCGTCGCCCGTCTGCTGCCGTCCTTCCGCCTGCGCAAGGGCATCGACGTCGCCTCGACGGCCGGCCGCGTCTCCGTCGACCTCCACGTGATCGTGGAGCAGGGCGTCAACATGGCCTCGGTCGTCGGCAACCTCACGAGCTCGGTCAAGTTCCTGCTCAAGCAGATCGCCGAGCTCGAGGACGTCGACGTCAAGGTGCACATCGAGGGCCTCCGCAACGCCCGCTAGGCACACCGAGAAGAACCGAGGTACTCGAAGATGATTTCCACCGTCATCCGCACCTGCTTCCCCGCCGCCGCCAAGGTCGTGGCCGACCGCGCGGAGGAGATCAACAAGCTCAACGTCTTCCCCGTCCCCGACGGCGACACGGGCACCAACATGTCCCTCACGCTCAACACCGTCGTGGGCGAGGTCCAGGCCCTGCCCGCCGACGCCACGATCGAGGACATCGCCAAGGCCATCACGCACGGCTCGCTCATGGGCGCGCGCGGCAACTCCGGCGTCATCACGAGCCAGATCCTGCGCGGCATCGCCGAGGGCCTCGTCGACGCCAAGAACCAGGAGCACCCCACCCCCGGCGACGTCGCCCACGCGTGGCGCCGCGGCGTGAAGGTGGCCTTCAAGGCCGTCCGCAAGCCGGTCGAGGGCACCATCCTCACCGTCCTGCGCGACGTCTCCGCCAAGGCCGACCAGCTCGAGAAGACCAAGATCTCCACGCGCGACATGCTCGACGCGCTCGTCGTCGAGGCCTACGAGTCCGTGGCCCGCACGCCGGAGCTGCTGCCCGTACTCAAGGAGAACGGCGTGGTGGACTCCGGCGCCTTTGGCTTCGCCACCTTCCTCGAGGCCTTCGTCAACGCCGCCAACGGCAAGGCCGGCGAGCTCACCGAGTTCAAGACCACGGTCGACGCCAAGGCCGACGTCTCCTCCAAGGTCCAGATCGAGCTCAACGACGACTGGGAGGGCTCGGAGTTCCGCTACTGCAACGAGTTCCTCTTCAAGGCCGAGAAGCCCTTCGACGTCGACGAGAGCCTCGCCCACCTCGCCACGCTCGGCGACTGCGAGCTCATCGTGGGCGCCTACCCCGACTTCAAGGTCCACGTGCACTCCAACGAGCCCAACCGCGTGCTCGAGTACATGCTCCAGTTCGGCCAGGTCTACGAGGTCTTCATCCACAACATGGACATGGAGTCCCACGACCGCACCGCCAAGATCGCCGCGGACCAGGCCCAGGCGGCGGACGAGAAGAACGACGAGCCCAAGAAGCCGCTCGGCTTCGTCGCCGTGGCCGCCGGCTCCGGCGAGGAGGAGATCCTGCGCTCGCTGGGCGTCGACGTCGTCGTGTCCGGCGGCCAGACCATGAACCCCTCCACGGCCGACATCCTCGCCGCCATCGAGCAGGTCAACGCCGAGGAGGTCATCGTGCTTCCCGGCAACGGCAACATCCGCATGGCCGCCGAGGCCGCCGCGAACGCCTGCGAGGACGCGCGCGTCGCCGTGGTGCCCACCAAGACCGTGCTCCAGGGCTTCTCCGCCATGTTCGTCGTCGACCCCGAGGGCGGGATCGAGGAGAACGTCGCCGCCATGACCGAGGCCATCGCGGGCGTCCGCGGCGGCGAGGTCACCACCGCCGTGCGCGACTCCCAGGCCGCTGACGGCACCCCCATCCACGACGGCGACGTCATGGGCATCCAGGACGACTCCATCGAGGTCGTGGGCTCCGACGTGGCCCAGGTCACCCTCGAGCTCATCGCCAGGATGCAGGACGAGGAGGAGGGCGACTCGCTCACCATCCTCGCCGGCCAGGACATGGACGACGAGTCCTTCGAGGCGCTCGTGGCCGCCATCGAGGAGGCCCAGCCCGACCTCGAGGTCGACCCGCACCGCGGCGAGCAGCCCCTCTATCCCGTGATCTTCTCGATCGAGTAGGCTCTTGGGGCGCGTCCCGACCATACCGTCAGCAGCAGAGAGGGTGCAGCGAACCTGCGCCCTCTCTGACTCTGTGTCGCGCCTGCGCTACGTCTCGGGCGCGCGGTGCCAGGCCCTCGAGCGCCTGGGCATCCACCGCGTGCGCGACCTGCTCCTGCACGTGCCCCACCGCTACCTCGACTTCACGCACGTGACCAAGATCGCATACGCGGACGTGGGCCAGGACGCCACCGTGGTGGCCACGGTCGACCGCGTGACCCGCAAGCCCACGCGCAACCGCCGCCTCCAGATCGTCGAGGTCTCCGTCATGGACGAGACCGGCGTGCTCGTGGCCACGTTCTTCCGCCAGCCCTGGATCGCCGAGCAGGTCAAGGTCGGCGACGTCGTCGCGCTCTCGGGCAAGGTGACCTTCGCGTACGGCTTCAAGCAGATGAAGGCCCCCTTCCACGAGGTGGTGGGGTCCGCGGGCGAGGCGGGCGGCTACGCGCGCGTGCTGCCGGTGCACCCGGTGGGGGAGGGCGTCACTGCCTCCTGGATGCGCCGCATCGTCGCCGCGGCCCTCGCCGACGTGGGCGACGTCTGCGACTGGCTGCCCGCGCCGCTCGTCGCGGGGCACGGCCTCATGACGCTTGCGCGGGCGCTGCGCGAGGTGCACTTCCCGACGTCGGTCGCCGCGGGCGAGGCCGCGCGCCGCCGCCTTGCCTACGACGAGCTGCTCAGCCTGCAGATCGCCCTGCTCACCCGCCGCAACATCGAGCTCGCCGGCGTGGAGCCCACGGCACACGTTGCGGACGGCCCCCACATGGAGGCCCTTCTCGCCGCGCTGCCCTTCTCGCTCACCGACGAGCAGCGCCTCGCCGCCGACCAGATCCTCGCCGACATGGCGGCCCCGCACGTTATGAACCGCCTGCTGCTGGGCGACGTCGGCACGGGCAAGACTGCCGTCGCCGCCGTGGCGCTCGCCGCCGTGGCCGACACCGGCACCCAGGCCGCCGTCATGGCGCCGACCTCGGTCCTGGCGCGCCAGTACGCCGAGAAGCTCGGGCCCGTGCTCGACGCGGCGCACGTGAGCTGGGCGCTCGTGACGGGCTCCACGCCGTCGGACGAGCGAGCCCTCGCCGAGCTCGCCTGTGCGCGCGGCGAGCTCACGGTGGTCTTTGGCACCACGGCCCTGCTCTCCGAGGGGCTCGAGTTCTCCGCGCTAACGCTCGTGGTCATAGACGAGCAGCACCGCTTCGGCGTGGACCAGCGCGCCGCGCTGCGCCGCAAGGGCGCGGGCGCCGACCTGCTGGCCATGACCGCCACGCCCATCCCGCGCACGCTCGCGCTCTCCCTCTACGGCGACGTCTCGCTCTCCCGCATCCGCCGCCGCCCGCGCGCCGGCGCCGGCGTCACGACCAAGGTGGTCACCCCGGACAACCTCGACCTCGCCTGGGGTGCCGTGCGCGACGCCGTGGCGGCGGGGCACCAGGCCTACGTCATCTGCCCCCTGGTGGACTCCGACGACGACGGCTCGACGCTCGACGACGTTCCCGAGGCGCTGCGCTCGTCGGGCGACCGGCCGCGCTCCGCCGTCGCCACCCTCGAGGACCTGCGGACCTCCGTCATGCCCGGCATCTCCTGCGACCTGCTCACGGGGCGGATGCCCCCGGCCGAGAAGGACCGCGCGATGGAGCGCTTCCGCGCGGGCAAGACCGCGGTGCTCGTGGCGACCACGGTCGTCGAGGTGGGCGTCGACGTGCCCAACGCCACCGCCATGGTCGTGCTCGACGCCGACCGCTTTGGCCTTGCGACCCTGCATCAGCTGCGGGGCCGCGTGGGCCGCGGGGACGTCGCGGGCATCGTCTACCTCTCCTGCGCCGCCAAGCGCGACAGCCGCGCCCGGCAGCGCCTCTCCGCGCTCGAGGCCACCGCGGACGGCTTCGAGCTCGCGGAGCTCGACCTGCACCTGCGGCACGAGGGCGAGGTGCTGGGGTATCGTCAGAGTGGCGGCGTCACGCTCGAGATCTCCGACCTCGACGCCGACGCCGACCTCGTCGAGCTGGCGCACGCGGACGCCCGAGCCATCGCCGACGAGGACCCGTGCCTGCTCGAGTCCGCGCACCGCGCGATGGCTCTCGAGGCGCGCGACCGGTTTGGGGCCTACTTCGAGGAGATCGAGCGCGCATGAGGATAGTCGGGGGAAAGTGGCGCGGGCGCGCCATCGAGTCGCCCAAGGGCCGTGACGTCACGCGCCCGACGACGGACCGGACGCGCGAGCAGATCGCGTCGATGATCCTCTCGGCGCGCGGTCTCGACCTCTCGGGAGACTCCGTGCTCGACGCCTTCGCGGGCTCGGGCGCGATGGGCTTGGAACTGCTCTCGCGCGGCGCGGCGCACGCCACGTTCGTCGACCTCGACCGGCGCGCGGCGCAGCGGGTGCGCCGGACGGCGGGGGCCCTCGGGGCCGGCCGCGGCGAGGTCGACGTGCTCGCGGGCGACGCCTGCGCCCTCGCGGGGCGCGGCCTGCCCGGGGCGCCCTTCGACATCGTGTTTCTCGACCCGCCCTACGCGCTCCCCGCCGAGCGCGTCTCGGCGCTGCTCGCCGCGCTCGCAGGCTCCGGCCAGCTCGCCGACGGCGCCGTCGTCGTCTATGAGCGCAGCGCGGAGGGGGAGTCGCCGAGCTGCCCCGGCCTCGTCGCGCGGCGCACCAAGACGCACGGCATCACCGCGCTCGACCTGCTCGTCTACCATCCTGAGGAGGACGCGTCATGACCGACGCCACCATCACCCACGTCGTAGTTCCGGGAACCTTCGACCCCGTCACCTTCGGGCACCTCGACGTCATCCGCCGCGCGCGGAGGCTCTTCCCGCGCGTGACCGTCGCCGTCGCTGCCTCGGCCAACAAGCACGGCCGCGGCACCACGTTCACGCTCGAGGAGCGCGTCGAGATGATCCGCGAGGCGATCGAGCTCGAGGGCCTTCCGGCCGACATCGACGTGCAGCCCTTCACCGGTCTTCTCGTCAGCTTCTGCGCCAAGATCGGCGCCGGCGGCGTGGTCAAGGGCCTGCGCGCGATGACCGACTTCGAGTACGAGCTGCAGCAGGCCGACCTCAACAGCCACATGGCGCCGGACCTCGAGTCGGTCTTCGTCATGTCGAACCCCGAGTTTGGCTACGTCTCGTCCTCGATCGTGCGCGAGATCGCCGCGATGGGCTCCGACGTCGACATCCTCGTGCCGGCCAACGTCGCCGCGCGCCTGCGCGAGCGCTACGCGAGCGACGTGTGACAATTTAGCCTGTCCTAATTGTCACACGTCCGCATCGCATGCGCTTCTCGTTGACGGGGGCCGTCACTTCGTGAAAGGCCGGACAATCTGCTAACATGTCTCGAAAATGGGTCGATTCGCGCAGCCATGCGTCGATGAATCACATGAAAGGAACCATAGATGCAGCCAGGTGAGGAAATCGAGAGCTTGGTGGACGAGCTCGAGCAGATCGTGAGCGAGGCCAAGTCCCCCCTCATGGACAACGGCCAGAAGAAGATCGTCGACGCCCAAGACGTCTACGAGATTCTCGACGAGATTCGCCGCGTCTTCCCGCAGGAGTTCCAGGATGCCCGTCGCATCCTCAAGGAGGAGCAGGAGACGCTCGACCGTGCCCAGCAGCAGGCCAACTCCATCATCGCCGACGCCCAGCAGCAGGCCATGATCCTCGCGGGCGACCAGGAGATCGTGCGCCTCGCCCAGCAGCAGGCCGAGGGCATCCGCGACCAGGCCGCCCAGTACGAGCGCGACACCCGCTACAACGCCGAGGAGTACGCCGACACCGTCCTGGCCCACCTCGAGGAGAACCTCAAGTCCCTCACGAGCTCGGTCTCCCGCGTCCGCCAGACGCTCGACGAGAACTCCGGCCCGCGCAACACCACCAACAACGTTCCCTGGTAGCCATGGAGCCTCTGATCTTCCCGCTCGACGAGCGGCTCGCCAATCCCGGCGACACCTGGTCCGTCACGGGGCACCTTGACGAGTCCGGCTACGAGCTCGGCGATCACGAGTTCTCGCTTCCCGAGGGCATCGACTACGACGTCGTTCTCACCAACGCCGGCGAGGGCATCCTCGCGACGGGGCTGCTGCGCGCCCACGTGGTGGGCACGTGCGACCGCTGCCTCGAGGACGCCGAGTTCGACGTGGCGGGCGAGGTCGACGGCTACTACCTGTTCGAGGAGCCCGAGCAGCTCGGCGAGGACGAGGACGAGGCGGACTACGAGCTCGTCTCGGCCGACCACACGATCGACCTCTCGGGCGCGCTCATCGCCGCGCTCGTGATGGAGACGCCCTTCGTCGTGCTGTGCCGCGAGGACTGCGCCGGCCTCTGCCCGGTGTGCGGCGCCAACCTCAACGAGGAGGACTGCGGCCATGCGGCGCAGCTTGAGGAGCAGCGCGAGCGGGACAGGCTCGAGTCGTCTCCCTTCGCCGCGCTCGCGGGGCTCGACCTGTCCGACGAGGGCGACGAGGGCGACGGCGCGACCGAGTGAGGCGCGTCCGAGTGAAGAATTGCTGATGATGCGTTCCCCGCACCGGGGAGTCGTGCTATAGTGTCTCTTCGCATGACTGAGACACGCCTGCCGCTGCGCGAGCGGAGGGGCAGAGGTTTTGGACAGGAGAGTCTGACATGGCAGTACCCAAGCAAAAGAAGGGCCGCAGCGCCACCCACACCCGTCGTTCGGCCAACATGAAGCTTTCGGCCGCGGCTCGCTCCGTGTGCCCGCAGTGCGGCGCCCCCAAGCTCCCGCACCACGTGTGCCCCAACTGCGGTCACTACAAGGACCGCGAGGTCATCGTTACCGAGTAGCGATCTCTCACAGCACGTGCAGGCCGGCCTTCGGGTCGGCCTTTTTTTTGTGCCGCGCCCGGACCCAAATCCTCATCTGGGTTGAGTGCGGACCCAAATGAGGATTTGGGTCCTAGGTCGTGGCTACTGTTGGTCCCGGACGTTCTTATCGATAGAGAACTTCAATCCGGAATTAATCTCTCGGCTCTGTCACGCCCCGCTGGTTGAGAAGCACCCGCAATCGCGGACCAAATCCTCATTTGTGTCCGCCGCAAACCCAAATCCGGATTTGGGTCCTGAACCGAGGGCACTTCTCGGCCCGCGGCGCGTCGTTCTTCTCGGCCGTGAGGTTCTCCGCGAAAATATTGCGGTCCAGGAGCCGTGTTAACGTACCCAACTGCTGAATTTTCGCGGAGAACGAAGAGGTGGGAACGAAGAGGTGGGAACGAAGAGGTGGGAACGAAGAGGCGGGAACGAAGAGGTGGGAACGAAGAGGGGGAACGAAGAGGCTGGGAGCGTGGGGTCCAGAAGGGCGTGCGAGAAGGACGCGCCCCTGCGGGTTGCGGCATAATAGAGCAGTTGAAGTGTTGAGCCAAGGAGGAAGCATGACCACCATCTGCGTAGACGTCATGGGGGCGGACAAGGAGCCCGCCGTCCTTCTCGAGGGCGTCGCCGCGGCGCTCGCGGACGACCCCGAGCTCGAGGTGCTCGTCGCCGGCGCCGCTGACGTCGTCGAGCCGTTCGCCGCCTCCCACGACCGCGCCCGCGCGCTCGTCACCACCGAGGTCATCGCCATGGACGAGCACCCCGCCCAGGCCGTGCGCAAGAAGAAGGACGCGAGCATCGTGCGCGCCGCCGCCGCGGTCCACGCGGGCGAGGCCGACGGCCTGTTCTCGGCCGGCTCCACCGGCGCCGTACTCACCGCCGCCACCTTTGGCGTGGGGCGCATCAAGGGCGTCAAGCGCCCGGCGCTCTCCCTGCCTTTCCCGGGCATCTCCGGCAAGAAGACCGTCTTTCTGGACATGGGCGCCAACGCCGACGTCAAGCCCGACGTCATCGTGCAGTTTGCGCACATGGGCCGCGCCTACGCCCGCGCGATCCTGGGCGTGGACGACCCGCGCGTGGGCCTGCTCTGCAACGGCTCCGAGGACACCAAGGGCTCCGAGATGGCGCTCGCCTACCACGAGGCGCTCGCGGCCGCCGACTGCGGCTTCGCGGGCAACGCGGAGGGCACCGACCTGCTGGCCGGCACCTTCGACGTCATCGTGGCCGACGGCTTCACCGGCAACGTGGCGCTCAAGTCCATCGAGGGCACCGGCAAGTTCGTGGTCAAGCGGCTCAAGGCCGCGATGGAGGCGTCGCTTGCCAACAAGGTCGGCATGGCGCTTCTCGCCAAGTCGCTCAAGTCCCTCGCCGCCGAGATGTCCGGAGACGAGTACGGCGGCGCGATCCTTCTGGGCCTGCGCGCCCCGGTCGTGAAGGGCCACGGCGCCACGAGCGCCCAGGCCGTCCGCAAGGGCACGCTCGCCGCCGCGGCTGCGGCCCGCGCCGGGCTCACGGACAAGATCGCAGCCGCCTGCGAGATCGCCGGCTAGCACGGAAAGTGACGCCCCCGCCCGAGCGGGGTAGAATAGGGCGAGAAGCCCTGGACGCAAGGAGGAACCATGGACCGCGACGCAATTCTCGCCAAGGTCATCGAGGTCGTCGACGACACGCTCTCGCTGGGCGACGACGTCACCCTGAGCGAGGCCACCAACCTCAAGGAGCTCGGCGCCGACTCGTTTGACCTGCTCGAGCTCGTGACCGCCCTCGAGGACGAGTTCTCCATGACCTTCCCGGACGAGGCCGTGGGCACCATCGCCACGATCGGCGAGGTCGTCGACGGCATCGCGGCCGCGCAGTAGCAGGGGGCCCGTTTCTTGAAGATGCACCAGCGGGTGGCCGAGGCCGAGCGGGTCTGCGGCCACCACTTTGAGAACCAGGAGCTCATCGTCTCGGCGCTCACGCACCCCTCGGCCGCCGAGGGGATGCCCGTGTCCGCATCCTACGAGCGCCTCGAGTTCCTCGGCGACTCCATCCTCGGCGCCATCGTGGCCACCGACCTCTTCGAGTGCTTCCCGGACATGGACGAGGGCGCCCTCACGCAGGCCAAGATCAGCCTCGTCTCGGGCAAGATGCTCTCGAGCGTGGCGCAGCGCCTCGGCGTGGCCGAGCTCATCGTGATGGGGGAGTCCGAGAAGGGCACCGGCGCGCGCGGCATGCACTCCGCCCTGGAGAACGTCTACGAGGCGATCGTGGGCGCGCTCTACCTCGACGCCGGCTACACGGCCACGCACGAGTTCGTCCTGCGCACGCTCGGCCCCGAGGTCTCGCCGGAGCTCGCGCGCAAGCCCATCAGCCCCAAGTCGCGCCTCCAGGAGGTCACCCAGCGCGAGATGCGCTGCGGCCCCGAGTACAAGCTCGTCGCCGAGGAGGGCCCCGCGCACGACCCCACCTTCACGTCCGTCGTGATGGTCGAGGGCAAAAGGATCGGCCGCGGCTCGGGCTCGTCGAAGAAGTCCTCCGAGAGCGCCGCCGCCATCGACGCGCTCGTGCGCCTCGGCTACGCGGAGCCCGAGGACTTCGAGGGCGCCGGCACCACCAACTAGCTGCGAGGAGATCGCCCGCGTGTACCTTAAGTCGCTGACACTCAAGGGGTTCAAGTCGTTTGCCGACCGCACCCAGATGGCCTTCGACCCCGGCCTCACCGTGGTCGTGGGCCCCAACGGCTCGGGCAAGTCCAACGTGTCCGACGCCATCCTGTGGGTGCTCGGCGAGCAGAGCGCCAAGCAGCTGCGCGGCCAGGCCATGGAGGACGTCATCTTCTCCGGCTCCTCGGCGCGCGGCGCGGTGGGCGTGGCCGAGGTCACGCTCGTGCTCGACAACTCAGACCACACGCTGCCCATCGACTTCTCCGAGGTGGGCATCACGCGCCGCATGTACCGCTCGGGCGAGTCCGAGTACCTCATCAACGGCGCGCCGAGCCGCCTCATGGACGTGCAGGACATCCTCCACGACTCGGGCCTCGGCAAGGACACGCACTCGATCATCTCCCAGGGCAAGCTCGACTCGATCCTCTCGAGCCGCCCCGAGGAGCGGCGCGCGCTCATCGAGGAGGCGGCGGACATCTCCAAGCACCGCCGCCGCAAGGAGCGCAGCCTCCGCAAGCTCGTCTCGATGGACGAGAACCTCACGCGCGCAAAGCTCCTGTCCCGCGAGCTCTCGCGCCAGCTCAAGCCCCTCGAGCGCCAGGTAGACAAGGCGCAGCGCGCCCGCGCGCTCGAGAGCGAGCTCAAGGAGCTGAGCATCCAGCTCGCCGTCGACGACCTGCGCCGCCTCCAGGAGGGCTACGACCGCCTCGTGGCGCGCGGCAAGGAGGCCGACGCCGCCATCGAGCTCGCCCAGTACCAGCATGGCGAGAAGAGCCGCGAGCTCGAGAAGCTCCAGCTGCTGCTCGAGCAGAAGGGCCTGTTCGTGGGCGACCTCGGCGAGCAGCGCCGCCGCATGCAGGACCTGCTCGGCCGCATGGACGCCGACATGCGCCTGCTGGAGGAGAAGGGCCGCAACATGGTGGCCCGTCTCTCCGACATGCGCATGCAGCTCTCCTCGATGCGCAAGCAGCGCGCGGACGCCGCCGAGGAGCACGAGCGGCTCGCGAGCGAGCTCTCCGACACCCGCGTGCGCGAGCGCGACCTCAGGGAGTCCCTGTCGGGGCTCTCCGCCGCGTCGCACGACGCCGTCGAGCGCCGCCGCGCCCTCGACGCCGAGCTCGCGCGCATCACCACGGAGGAGCGGGCGGCGCGCGCCGAGGCCGACCGCGAGACGCTCGCGTACGCGAAGCTCGAGGACCAGGTCAGCAGCGCGCAGGTCGAGGACCAGATGTTCGCCTCGCGGCTCGAGCAGCTCCAGGAGAGCGCCGACACCGCGGAGGAGGCGCTCGCCGAGCGCGAGCGCCGCGCCGACCGCCTCGAGGAGGGGCTCGAGCGCGCCCGCGCGTCCTCGGACGACCTCGAGCGCGACATCGCGCGCCGCTCCGAGGATCTGGAGCGCGCCCGCGCCGCCGAGCGCGAGGCCCGCTCCGCCCTCTCCTCCGCGCGCGCGACCCTCGAGGCGCTGCGCGCCGTTGACGCCGACGTCGAGAAGGCGAGCCCGCTCGTGGCCGCGCTCGCCGAGGGGGCCGGCGACGCCGTGGAGTGCCGCCTCGCCGACCTCATCGACGCGGACGCCTCCGTCGAGGGGCTCGTCGAGCAGCTGCTCGGCGACGACCTCGCGGCGCTCGTCGTCGCGGACGGGGACGCCGCGAGCGCGCTCGCCGAGCGGGCGCTCGGGCTCTCGGACGCCGGCGGCAGCGCGACGATCGTGGCCCGCTCGACCGCGGCGCCGCGCCCCGGAGAGCGCGCGGACGAGCCCGGCACGCCGCTCGTGGAGCGCCTGCGCGTCGCGGGCGACGCCCGGGCGCTGCTCGAGGCCCTTCTCGGCGACGTGCGGCTCGTCGACGACGTGGCGGGCGCCGTGCGCGCGCACGAGCGCGCCCCCTGGAACACCTACGTGACCCCCGAAGGGGCCGCGATGCTGCCCGACGGGCGCCTGCGCGTGGGGTCGACCCCCACGGGCGAGGCCGGCGCGCTCGAGCGCAAGCGCCGCATCCGCGCGCTCGACGAGGGCATGGAGGGGCTCGAGGAGTCCTTCTCGGCAGCCGAGGAGGAGGTCGACCTCGCCGAGGAGGCGCTCGCCGCCGCGCGCGAGGGCGCCGTCTCCGCCAAGGGCGAGGTGGCCCGCCTCACGGCGGAGCTCTCGTCGGCCCAGTCCGAGCGCGGCCGGCTCGAGGCGCAGCTCGCCGGCTTCATCTCCGAGCGCTCCCAGGTCCTCAAGCGCCGCGAGGCCGCCGCCGAGAAGGCGTCCGAGGCCCGCGGCAAGATCGAGGGGCACCGCGCCGCCGCCCGCGCCGCCCGCGAGCGCGCCGACGCCCTCGCTGCGGAGCTCTCCGAGAAGAACGAGGCGCACCAGGAGGCCATCGCGGCCCAGGGCAAGGCGAGCCGCGCCCTCTCTGACGCGCGCCTCGAGCTCGCCATGGCGAGCGAGCGCCGCACCAACCTCGAGACCCGCGAGCGCGACCTCGCACGTCGCGTCGGCGAGCTCGGCGAGCGCATCGCGGCGACCGAGCTCAGCTCGCGCGCCCTCGAGGTCGTGCGGCTGCGCGTGGACCCGCTGCACGACCGCTACGAGGCCATCCGCGAGCGGGCCCTCGAGTGGGCGGCGCGCCTCAAGGACCGCGCGTCGCTCGCCGAGGCGGACTCCGACTCGCTCAAGCGCACGATCGGCGACGCCCGGCAGGCCGTGAGCGCCGCCTCCGCGGAGCTCGACGCCGCCCGCGAGGCCGCCTCCGCGGTCAAGGTCGATCTTGGCAAGCTCGAGGTCCAGGTCGAGGGCGCCATCAATGCCATCGTGGCCACGGGCGCCGTGCTCGACGAGGCGCTGACCATCCCGGCCCCCGAGGACCGCGACGCCGCCGAGCGCCGCGTGGCGGAGCTTCGTCGCCAGCTCGAGTCCATCGGCCCCGTCAACGCCGTGGCCATGGGCGAGTACACGCGCCTCAAGGAGCGCGCCGACTACATCAACGAGCAGGTCGCCGACCTCGAGTCCGCCCGCGCGTCGCTCAAGAAGATCACCGCCGCCATCGACCGCAAGATGCGCGCGCGGTTCCTCGCGGTCTTCGAGCGGGTGAACGAGAACTTCTCCGAGATCTTCTCGCTGCTGTTCCCGGGCGGCCAGGCCCACATCGAGATGACGGACCCGGACAATCCCTCCGAGACCGGCATCGAGATCGTGGCGCAGCCGCGCGGAAAGCGCATCGCCAAGATGATGCTCATGAGCGGCGGCGAGAAGTCCCTGACGGCGCTCGCGCTGCTCTTTGCGGTCTACAAGGTCCGCACCGTCCCGTTCTACGTCTTTGACGAGGTGGAGGCCGCGCTCGACGACTCTAACCTCTCCAAGCTGCTCGACGCCATCGAGCGGCTCAAGGAGTCGACGCAGCTCATCGTCATCTCGCACCAGCGGCGCACGATGGAGCAGGCCGACGTCCTCTACGGCGTTTCGATGCAGGCGGACGGCGTGAGCCGCGTCGTCTCGCAGCGCCTCGACCGGCAAACTGGAAAGGTGGTTGATGCATAGATGGGCTTTCTCGACAGCCTGAAGGCGGGCCTCCAGCGCTCACGCGAGGCCATCAACGAGATCTTCTACATGGGCGGCGAGGTCGACGAGGACTTCTGGGAGGACCTCGAGGACACGCTCGTGATGGGCGACATGGGCGCAGAGGTGGCCATGCGCGTGACCGACGACCTGCGCGAGCAGGCCGCCCGCGAGAACCTCACCCGCGCAGAGCAGCTGCGCGACGCCCTGGCGCGCCGCCTCGCCCAGGAGTTCCCCGCGTCCGAGCGCGACCCGTTCTCCGACCTCCCGAGCTGCGTGCTCTTCGTGGGCATCAACGGCGCGGGCAAGACCACGACGGTGGGCAAGCTCGCCGGGCGCGCCCGCGACGCCGGCGCGCGCTGCCTGATCGGCGGCGCCGACACCTTCCGCGCCGCCGCCATCGAGCAGCTCGAGGTGTGGGGCCAGCGCGCGGGCGTCGACGTGATCACGCGCGAGCGCGGCGCCGACCCGGCGAGCGTCTGCTACGACGTGGTGGAGGAGGCGGAGCGCCGCGGCGCCGAGCTCGTCCTCATCGACACGGCCGGCCGCCTGCACACCTCGGCCGACCTCATGCGCGAGCTCGCCAAGGTGGTCAACGTCACGCGCAAGCGCTGCCAGTCGATGCCCGTCTCGGTGGTGCTCGTGATCGACGCCACCACGGGTCAGAACGGCCTCAACCAGGCAAAGGAGTTCAACGACGCGCTCGAGCTCGACGGGCTCATCGTGACCAAGCTCGACGGCACCGCAAAGGGCGGCATCGCCCTTGCCATCTCCAGCCAGCTGGGACTGCCCATCTACCGCATCGGCGTGGGCGAGACCCTCGACGACCTCCAGACCTTTGACGCGCTCGACTTCACGCGCGCGCTCGTGGGCGAAGGGATGTAGCCATGTTCAACTCTCTGTCCGACCGTCTCCAGGACACCTTCGAGAAGCTCCGCGGCAAGGGACGCCTCACCGAGGACGACATCAACGTCGCGATGCGCGAGATCCGCATGGCCCTTCTCGAGGCCGACGTCAACTACCGCGTGGTCAAGAGCTTCGTGGCGCGCTGCAAGGAGAAGTGCCTCACGGCCGAGGTCATGGAGTCGCTCACGCCGGCGCAGAACGTCGTGCGCATCGTGCTCGACGAGCTCACCGTGCTCCTGGGCTCCACCGACTCCAAGCTCACGCTCGCGCAGAACCGTACGCCCAACGTCATCATGCTCGTGGGCCTTCAGGGCTCGGGCAAGACCACCGCGGCGGCCAAGCTCGCGTACCTCCTCAAGAGCCAGGGCCACAGCCCGCTGCTGGCCGCGTGCGACACGCACCGCCCCGCTGCTGCCGACCAGCTCGCGACGCTGGGCGGCGAGATCGGCGTGAGCGTCTTCCGCGGCGATGGCAAGGACGCCGTGGCCGTCGCCTCCGGCGCGATCCAGGAGGCCGTCGACCGCCTCAACGACATCGTGATCGTGGACACCGCGGGCCGCCTGCAGATCGACGAGGAGATGATGGAGGAGGCCGTCGCCATCAAGCGCGCGGTGCGCCCCGACCAGATCCTCATGGTCGTCGACGCCATGACCGGCCAGGACATCGTCAACGTGGTCACGGAGTTCGCCAACCGCGTGGACTTCGACGGCGTCATCATGTCCAAGCTCGACGGCGACGCCCGCGGCGGCGGCGCCCTCTCCGTCCGCGAGGTCACCGGCAAGCCGATCAAGTTCGTCTCGATGGGGGAGAAGCCCGACTCGCTCGAGGTCTTCCACCCCGACCGCATGGCCAAGCGCATCCTCGGCATGGGCGACGTGGTGGGCATCATCGAGCAGGCGCAGAAGGTGGCCGACGAGCAGCAGCTCGAGGACGCCGAGCGCATGCTGCGCGAGGGCTTCACGATGGACGACCTGCTCAAGCAGATGCAGCAGATCCGCAAGATGGGCGGACTGCAGAAGATCCTGGGCATGATCCCGGGCATGGAGCGCGCGATGTCTCAGATGCCCCAGGCCGCGGACGACTCGCAGATGACGCGCATCGAGGCCATCATCCACTCGATGACGCGCGAGGAGCGCCTGCGCCCCAAGATCATCAACGGCCAGCGCCGCAAGCGCATCGCCGCCGGCTCGGGCCGCACGGTCCAGGAGGTCAACCAGCTCATCAAGCAGTGGGACGAGATGAACAAGATGATGGGCAAGATGAAGGGCCTCATGCAGCAGGGCGGCGGCAAGAAGGGCCGGCGCGCCATGCAGCAGATGATGCGCGAGATGGGCGGCCCCGGCGGCGGGCGCCTGCCGTTCTAGCAGCGCCTCCGGGCGCAGCGACGCTCCGCAAAATGGCCCGGGCTCGAACGCGTCGAGCCCGGGCCTCGTCGTTCTTCTCGGCCGTCCCTACTTGTGGATGACGACCACGTCGCCGACCTGCGCGGCGTTATAGAGCCCCTGCCCGCTCGCGTAGCTCATGCGGATGCAGCCGTGGCTCCCGTAGTAGGTGTAGATGTTGCCGCCGAAGGTCGACTGCCAGGGGGCGTTGTGGAAGCCCACGAGGTTGCCGACGACGCCGAGCCAGAAGTCGACGTGGCTGTCCCACTCGGGCTGGCCCGTGGCGGGGTCGATGGGGCCCTTGAGGTTGATGTCGCCGTCGGTGGCGCGGGACTTGCGGTTGGTGATCATCCACACGCCCACGGGCGTCTCCTGGTCGAGGTTGGGCTGGCCGGTCGTGATGGCCGCCTCCCAGATCACCGTGCCGCCGTCGTAGAAGACCGCGTGCTGCGCGGTGAGGTCGACGTCGATGTAGCGGTCGCCCCAGTCCTGGCCGCCGGGGTTGTACTGCGCGGCGGTCTGGACGCAGGGGATGTCGATGGTGGAGGGCTGCCCCGCCTGGACGTTGGTCGCGATCTGCTGCGCCAGGGCGGCGCCGTCGATGCTCCAGCCGTAGGTGCTCGCGCCGTAGCTCGGGTCGGTGCCGGGCACGGTGACGGTGACCCCGTCCGGGCGCGTGTAGGTGCGGTCCTTGCCGACGGTGTCGAGCTGGTCGGAGAGCTCGCCGCGCGTCCACTCCTCGACGGCGGCGGCGTCGAGGGAGACCGAGAGGTCGTCTCCGATGGTGACCCAGCCGGCGATGCGCGCGGAGTCGACCTCGGCGACCGCGGTGCCGGCGAGCGTGAGCGAGACGGTCGAGGACACGAGCGCGTTGGCGGCGTCGACGGCCGCCTGGACGTCGGCGTCGGCCTCGGCGCACTCGTCGCCGATCTCGACCTGGGTCTCGCCGGCCTCGATCGCCGCGGCGACCGCGTCGGTCACCAGGTCGGCGTTGAGTCGGCTGGCGAGCGCCTGCTCGTCGATGACGAAGGCGGCGCGCTCGGCGCTGTAGGAGATGCCGTGGCCCTCGACGGTCGCTGCGGCGGCGAGCTGCTCGACTGCGGACGCGATGACGTCCGCAAGCTTCTGGCGGTCAAACGAGACCGGCGCCTCGGCGGTGAGGTCGCGGGTGCTCGCGAGCTCGACGGGCCATGCCCACGGGTTCGCCTGGGCGAGGGCGTCGCCGACGTAGGCGTCGCCGTCGCAGGTGAGGCCCATCTGCTCGGCGGTGACGGTGAGGTCGAGCCCCTTGCCGGTGACGTGAATCTGGTAGTCGTCGAGCGAGGAGCTCTTCTCCTGGGCGACCTCGGAGGTGGGCCGCAGGGAGACGTCCTCGCCGTCGAGCGTGGTGCCGGGGAGGAAGGTCGTCTGGAAGTAGAGGGCGCCTCCCACGTAGGCGCCGGCGAGAAGGACGACGAGGCCCAGGGGGATGGCCCAGAGCAGGACCTTCTTCGTGCGCCCCGCGCCTGCGGCGCCCGTCTCGGTCTGGATGTCCTCTATGTCCATGCCTGCCGCCTCGTGCGCACCGACCTTGGGCTGCGCCTGGGTCTTCGCGGCGGAGGGTGTCTGCTTCATGTGGCTTGCCATGCTCTGCCCCTGTGGTTCCGGTGTCTGTAGCGTATGCGCACGCTATCGTACCTTAGGATGGAGACGTTGACACGACGTTTCTTGGTCCCAACCAAAGGAGAACAGATGGCATCGGTCACGCACCTCGACAGCCTCGACGACCCGCGGCTCGACGTCTTCGCGCGCCTCACGGACCACCAGCTGCGCGCGCGGCTGGAGTCGGCGCGCGGGGTGCTCGTCGCGGAGACGCGCCTCGTGGTGGAGGTCGCGCTCGACTCCGGCGTGGCTCCGCTCTCCTTCCTGGTGGACGAGCGACACCTCGACGCGTGCTCCGACCTGCTCGGGCGCGCGGGCGACGACGTCCCGGCGTTCGTGCTCCCTCACGACCAGATGGGGCGCCTCACGGGGTATCGGGTGACGCGAGGGCTGCTCTGCGCGATGGGGCGCCCGCCGGCGCGCGACGTCGGCGAGGTCGTCCGCGACGCTCGTCGCGTGGCGGTGGTGGAGGACCTCGTCGACGTGACCAACGTCGGCGCGCTCTTCCGCTCGGCAGCCGCGCTCGGGGCGGATGCCGTCGTGCTCTCTCCGCGCTGCGCCGACCCCTACGTGCGTCGCGCGGTGCGCACCTCGATGGGGACGGTCTTCACCGTGCCCTGGGCGCGCGCCGCAGAGGGGGAGTGGCCGCGGGGCACCCTCGAGCTGCTGCGTCGCGAGGGGTTCGCGTGCTACGCGATGGCGCTCGAGCCGGACGCCGTCCCGCTCGACGACCCCTCGCTGCTCGTTGCCGAGAAGCGCGCGCTGCTGTTTGGCAGCGAGGGCTACGGGCTCTCGCGCGCGGCGCTCGACGCCTGCGACCGATCCGTCATCATCCCGATGGCCCACGGCGTCGACTCCCTCAACGTCGCGGCCAGCTCCGCGGTGGCGTTCTGGCAGCTCTTCCGCTAGGTCCGCAGCATCCCACGAACCCGCCTACGTCTGTACTTTACGTGAGCGCCCGAACACAGCGATTCTCATTTGTGCAGGTAGACAAGTCGACCGTTCTTCTCGTCCAGAGAAGAACGGTCGTAAAGTACAGACGTAGGCAGGTTCGTGGGGCGTCGGGCAGGGTCACGCTGCGATGCCGGTGCGCTACTGCGCCTGCGTTGGCATCTTGGGCGCGAAGCCGTCGTCGCGCGTGAGGATGTTCATGAACTCGTCGCCGGTGATGGTCTCCTTCTTCTGGAGGTAGTGGGCGATCTCGTGGAGCTTGAAGCGGTTCTCGCGCAGGGTGCGCAGCGCCGTCTGGTGGCCCTCCTCGACGAGCGCCTGGACCTCGGCGTCGATCTCCTGCGCCGTGCCCTCCGAGCAGGTGAGCTGCTGGCCGCCGCCGAGGTAGCGGCTCGCGGGCTGGCCGAGCTGCACCATGCCAAAGCGGTCGGACATGCCATACTGCGTGACCATGGCGCGCGCGAGCTGCGTGGCCTTCTCGATGTCGTTGGACGCGCCGGTGGTCATCTCGTTGAAGATGAGCTCCTCGGCCGCACGTCCGCCGCAGAGCACGGCGATCTTGTCCTTGGCCTCCTGGCGCGTGGTGAGGAAGTGCTCGTCCTCCTCGACCTGCATCGTGAAGCCGAGCGCTCCCGAGGTGCGCGGGACGATGGTGATCTTGGAGACGGGAGCCGCGCCCTTCTGCATGGCCGCCACGATGGCGTGGCCGGTCTCGTGGTAGGAGACGACCTCCTTCTCGTGCGGGGAGAGGACCGTCGACTTCTTCTTCTCGCCGGCGATGACCACGTCCACGGACTCGAGCAGGTCCTCCTGCGTCACGCGGCGACGGCCGAAGCGCACGGCGCGCAGCGCGGCCTCGTTGATGATGTTGGCGAGGTCGGCGCCCGACGCGCCCGGCGTGGAGCGCGCCACCACGCCCAGGTCGATGCCCGGCTCCATCTTGACGTCGTCGGCGTGGATCTTGAGGATCGCCTCGCGGCCGGCGAGGTCGGGAAGCTCCACCGGGATGCGGCGGTCGAAGCGGCCCGGGCGCAGCAGCGCCTGGTCGAGGGTCTCCGGGCGGTTGGTGGCGGCGAGCACCACGATGCCCTTGTGGTTGTCGAAGCCGTCCATCTCGGAGAGGAGCTGGTTGAGGGTCTGCTCGCGCTCGTCGTTGGAGCTCAGCGAGCTGTCGCGGCGCTTGCCCACGGCGTCGATCTCGTCGATGAAGATGATGCAGGGCGCCTTCTCGTTGGCCTGCTTGAAGAGGTCGCGCACCTTGGCGGCGCCGCGGCCGACGAACATCTCCACGAAGGCGGAGCCGGCGATCTGGAAGAAGGTCACGCCCGCCTCGCCGGCGACGGCCTTGGCGAGCAGCGTCTTGCCCGTGCCCGGGGGGCCCACCAGCAGGGCGCCGCGCGGGCAGCGCGCGCCGATCTCGTTGTACTTCTCGGGGTTCTTGAGGAAGCTCACGATCTCCTGGAGCGACTCCTTGGCCTCGTCCTGGCCGGCCACGTCCTTGAAGGTGACGCCGGTGTCCTCGCCCTTGATCTCCTTGGCGTTGGACTTGCCCAGACCGCCGCCCATGCCAAAGCCGCCCCCGCCGAAGTTCATCGAGGGGCCGTCGTCGCCCATGGCCTTCTTCATGCGGCGGTTGAGCCACCAGCCGATGCCCAGGAAGATGAGGATCGGCAGGCCGTAGGAGACGAGCAACATGAGCCACAGGTCGCTCGAGGTGTCCTGGATCTCGGAGACCATCGTGACGCCGTGGTCGTCCAGCAGCTGGGCGGTCGACTCCTCCGTGCCGTTCCACAGCACCGTGGTGTAGAGCTTCTGGGAGTCTCCCTCGCCGGTCGTGAAGGTGATCTCGGGGTTGCCGTAGACGGATTCCGCCTGCGTGACCTCGTTCTTCTCGACCATGTCGACGAATTGGCTGTACTCGACGTGGGTCACGCGGCTCGCCGTGAGGTTGGTGCCGAGCGCCTGGCTGATGGCGAGGTACGCGATGATCGCGATCAGCACGTAGAGCAGCATCGAGCGGCGCCGCTTGTTCTCGTTCATGTCCATCTGTCGTGAATGCCCTTCATGCGTTGCGGTACTTGGGTTCAGTCATACCCAAATTATCGGGCTTCATCCCCCGCGCGTGCGCTCGACCAAAGAATCTCCCGGCCGGGCCGCGCGCCGACGCCCGGTCCTGGCGCCGACGCCCGGTCCTGGCGCCGACGCCCGGTCCTGGCGCCGAGTAAGAGTAATTTGCGAGAAGAACCTCAAATTATGGGCTCTTCTCGCCAAAAACTCTTACTCGGCGAATTCGGGGCCGCGCGCCGGGTCTCGTCTGTTAATTGGGGACTGTCCCCAATTTACAGGTCAGCGCGCGGTGCGCTCGGGGAGCTCGCCGGAGCGGTACGCGGTGAGAAGGGCGCGCAGGTCGGAGATCTGCTCGCGGATGTCGGTGCCGGTGTCGGTGTCGTCGATCGTGAGGGGCCGGGGCTCGAGCTCGAAGCGGTCGTCGTCGCTCATGATGTCCGCGTTGAGGTCGAGCACGTCGGCGATCGAGCCGAAGGGCCGGTGCGCCTTGATGCGCATGCCGCGCGGGTCGGAGATGAGCGTGTAGCCCGCGATGCCCGTCGTCTTGTGGTAGGCCTGGCAGAAGCCGCCGTCGATGACGACGAGCCGGCCGCCGGCGCGCACGGCCTTCTCGCCTTCCGAGGCGTGGACCGGCGTGTGCCCGTTGATGATGTGGCCGTGGACGGGGTCGGCGCCGAACTCCTCGAGGATGCGGCGGCAGACGCCCTCGTCGTCGGTGAGCGCGTAGTAGGGGTCGCGCGGCTCGGCCCAGGTGGACCGGTCCCTGAAGTACGTGCGCTCGAAGGTCTTCATCACGCGGCCGGAGAGCGGCGAGTAGCGCCCGCACCACAGGTACCACATCCAGTCGAGCGAGACCTCGTCGTGCTCGTGCCAGGCGCGCCGTGCCAGGCGGTCGGCGTAGTCGTAGTAGGCCTTGCCGGCGAGGAGCTGGCCCTGGTGGTTGACGGGGTGGAACGTGCCGTCCTCGTTCATGGGGACGCATGCGTGGAAGAGCACGTCGTCGTTGTGGACGAGGTAAGCGCTGCCGTTCTCGTAGAGGAAGTTCACGTGGGCGTTGAGCTTGTAGGAGCCGCGGACGGCGGCGAGGAGGTTGTCCATCACGCGCAGCTCGTCGTCTGAGAGCGCGTAGGGGTCGTGCGGGTCGAGGGTGGGGAAGTCGCTGGTGACGAGCTCGTAGTCCTTCTCGCCCACGCGCGCGACGCCGCGCGCCGGGTCCACGCCGGCGAGCAGCAGGCGGTCCTCCATGTGCCAGTTGGGGTGGCGGGCGATGGTCTGCCCCTCGAGCTTGAACAGGATCGCCGAGATGGCCTTCTCCATAGGGCTCATGACGTCGTCGGCACGGTAGGTTGCCTCGGCGAAGAGCGCGAGCTCGCGCAGGGAGATGCCGTACGCGCCCTCGAGGATCTTGAGCGAGTCGTAGCGGATGTTGTTGCGGATGACCGCCGCCAGGCACGTGGCGGAGCCCGCCGCCGCGCCCATCCAGACGATGTCGTGGTTGCCCCACTGCAGGTCGACGGAGTGGTACTCCATGAGGCGGTCAAGGATCTTGTCGGCGTGCGCGCCGCGGTCGAAGACGTCTCCCACGAGGTGCAGGTGGTCCACGGCCAGGCGCTTGACGAGCGAGGCCAGGGAGACGATGAAGTCGTCGGCCGAGCCCGTGTCCACGATGGAGTCGATGATGCGCTGGTGGTAGCGCCGGCGCTGCTCGCCCTCGCCGGGGGAGGCGTGGAGCAGCTCGTCGATGATGTAGGCGTACTCCTGCGGCATGGCCTTGCGCACCTTGGAGCGGGTGTAGGAGTCAGAGAGGTAGCGCGCCAGGCGCACGAGGCGCATGAGCGTGATCGCGTACCACTCCGCCGTGACGACGCCGGCGGACTTGAGGCGGCGGAGCTTGCGGTGCGGGTAGTAGATGAGCGTGCAGAGGTCGGCCTGCTCGTCGTGGGTGAGCTCAAAGCGGAAGGTGTCCGCGACGCGCTCGCGGATGACGCCGGAGCAGTTGTTGAGGATGTGCTTGAAGGCGTCGTACTCGCCGTGCACGTCGGAGACGAAGTGCTCGGTGCCCTTGGGCAGGTTGAGGATGGCCTCGAGGTTGATGACCTCGGAGAAGGCCGAGCGCGCGGTGGGGAACTTCTCCGATAGGAGCTCGAGGTACTTGCGGTCTGTCATGGGGCTCCCTTCTCGCGGCTTTACCCCACTGTGGAGGGGCGGGTCGCCCTCCGTAAGCACTTTTCGGCGAGAGGTGCGCGTGCGGTCAGCTGGTAGTAATGAGTTGGCGACGAGCGGCCCGTGCCGACGTCTTTGGGCCTCGTGAAGTTCGGCCCCGCCGCCCCGCCGGGCGCGCGTCCGTGCTACCATGCTGAACCGAGGCGTTGACGGGGAGAGTACCCGGGGGCGCGCGGCCAAGAGAGAGCGGGGACGGTGGGAGCCCGCGGTCGCGTCCCGGCGAAGATCACCCCCGAGCCGCGGCCCCAAAGCGCGCCGAGAAGAGCGTTCTTCTCGCCCGCGAGTAGGCGTCGCCGGAGTGGCCGCCGACACAGGCCAGCCGAGTACGGCGGATATCCGCTCGCTGGGTGGTTCACAAGCGAAGTCGCGTGCGCGCTTCGTCCCAGCAGGAGGGACGGGCGCGTTTTTTCGTGTCCGAGGAGAAATGATTCAAAAGGGGACTGTCCCCTTTTGAATCACGAAGGAGGAGAGCGTGGCGAAGAACGAGTACAAGAAGACGACCAACCTGCCGAGCACGGGCTTTCCCATGCGCGCCAGCCTGGCCACCAACGAGCCCAAGCGCCTGGCGATGTGGGAGGAGAACCACGTCTACGAGCAGATGATCGAGAAGAACGAGGGGCACGACAAGTTCGTCCTGCACGACGGCCCCCCGTACGCCAACGGCCCGATCCACCTCGGCCACGCGCAGAACAAGATCTCCAAGGACATCATCAACCGCTACTGGTCCATGCGCGGCTACCAGACGCCGTACGTCCCCGGCTGGGACTGCCACGGCCAGCCCATCGAGCACAAGGTCGAGACCATGCTCGGCACGGAGAAGTTCAACCAGCTCCCCACCGAGAAGATCCGCGAGCTCTGCCGCACCCTCGCCGTCGAGCAGGTCGACACCCAGCGCCAGGGCTTCAAGCGCCTGGGCGTCCTCGGCGAGTGGGACAACCCCTACCTCACCTACGTCAACGACTACGACGCCACCGACGTCGAGATTTTCAAGGCCATCTTCGACGCCGGCGCCATCACGCAGGGCTCCAAGCCCGTGCACTGGTGCTCGCACTGCCACACCGCCCTCGCCGAGGCGGAGATCGAGTACGGCGACGAGGTCAGCCCCGCCATCTTCGTGCGCTTTGAGATGACCACGGTGCCGGAGGGCCTCGAGGCCTGGGCCGGAAAGCTCTTCGTGGACATCTGGACCACCACGCCCTGGACACTTCCCGCCGACGACGCCGTCATCTGCCACCCCGAGGCCACCTATGTGGCGCTCGTGCACGACGGCCGCGCCGAGATCGTGGCCGAGGCGCTCGCCGGGCGCTGCTGCGAGAAGTTCGGCTACGGCGAGCTCGAGCTCGTGCGCGGCGAGGACGGGCAGGTCTGGCGCGCCACCGGCGAGCAGCTCGCGCACAACCGCTACAAGCAGCCGATCTTTGGCGACCAGGGCGAGACGGGCGAGTTCATCTACGCCGACTACGTCACCCTGGACGACGGCACGGGCATCGTCCACTGCGCGCCCGGCCACGGCGTCGACGACTATCTCGCCGGCCAGAAGTTCGGCATCCCCACGGTCATGCCGGTCGACGACGACGGCCGCTTCTTCGTGGGCGACAAGATGGGCACGGGCGGCCCGTGGTCCGGCATGGAGGTCAACGAGGCCAACCCCCAGATCATCGCGTGGCTCGAGGAGCGCGGCACGCTGATCCTCCACGAGGACATCAACCACAGCTACCCGCACTGCTGGCGCTGCAAGGAGCCCGTCATCTTCCGCGCCACGAGCCAGTGGTTCGTCTCGATGGACAAGCCGCTCGCGGGCGGCCGCAGCCTTCGCGAGCAGGCGCTCGAGGAGCTCTCGAAGGTCCAGTTCTACCCCGGCCACGCCATCAAGCGCATCGGCTCGATGGTCGAGGGGCGCCCGGACTGGTGCATCAGCCGCCAGCGCAACTGGGGCGTGCCCATCCCGGCCTTCACCTGCCAGGACTGCGGCGAGACCGTCATGAACGACGACACGCTCGACGCCGTGATCGAGCTCTTCCGCACCAAGGGCTCCGACGCCTGGTTCACCGACGACCCCGCGAGCTACCTCGGCGACGCCTGCGTCTGCCCCAAGTGCGGCGGGCACCACCTCAAGGCCAACTCCGACATCCTCGACGTGTGGTGGGACTCCGGCGTCTCCCACACCGCCGTCTGCCGTCACCGCGACAACCTCAAGTTCCCGGCGGACATGTACCTCGAGGGCTCCGACCAGCACCGCGGCTGGTTCATGAGCTCGCTGATGACCTCCGTGGGCGCCTACGGCGTCGCGCCGTACAAGGCCGTCGTCTCCCAGGGCTTCACCCTCGACGGCCAGGGCCGCAAGATGTCCAAGTCGCTCGGCAACGTCATCGACCCCAACGCCGAGTGCGACACCCGCGGCGCCGACATCCTGCGCCTGTGGGTCACCTCGGTCGACACCTCCAACGACATCCCCTGCGACGACTCGATCCTCGACCACGTGGGCGAGGCCTACCGCCGCTTCCGCAACACGCTGCGCTTTTTGCTCGGCGAGATCGAGGGCCAGTTCGACCCGGCGACCGACGCCGTGCCTTACGACGAGCTCACGCCCTACGACAAGCTCACGCTCGCGCGCCTGTGCCAGGTCCACGACCAGGTGAGCGCCGCCTACGAGGGCTACCGCTTCAACCAGGTCTACCGCACGCTCTACGACTACGTTATCACCGAGCTCTCCAACGGCTACCTCAACGCCACCAAGGACCGCGTGTACTGCGGCGAGAAGGACTCCTACGAGCGCCGCTCCGCGCTCACCGTCTGGGCGCAGATCCTCTCGATGCTTGTGCACGACCTGCAGCCGATCCTCGTCTACACCACCGACGAGGCCATGGCCTACCTGCCCGCGTCCCTGCGCGACGGCCAGGAGTTCGCCGCCCTTCTCGACTGGTACCAGGCGCCCTGGACCGCCGAGGTCTACGAGCGCTACCTGCCCGCCTACGACGCCGTCGTGGAGGCGCGCGCCGCGTTCACCAAGGCCTACGAGACCGCGGTGGCCGACGGCACGCTCGCCGAGAAGACCACGCAGGCCGCCCGCGCCGCGCTCACCGCGCCGGCCGAGACCTACGAGCTGCTGGCGGGCGAGCTGGGCTGCGACCTGGCCGAGCCCTTCGTGTGCTCCGAGGTCGAGCTCGTGGCCGGCGAGGAGCTGGCCTGCGCCGTGGAGCCCGCGGCGGGCGAGAAGTGCCCGCGCTGCTGGAACTTCCGCGAGCTCGGCGAGGACGGCCTGTGCCCGCGCTGTCACGACGCCGTGGCGGCGCACGGGGACGCGGAGTAGTCGTGCCCGCATCTGGCAAAGATAACGTGCGCGTTCCGGACGGTTCTGGGTTCCAGACCGTCCGGAACGCGCCCGATAACCGTTCCGGCGCGCGCCGGCTCGCCCTGTACGTCCTGGTCGCCGCGGCCGTCGTTGCCCTCGACCAGGCGAGCAAGGCGGCGGCGCGCGTCGCGCTCGTCCCCGGCGAGCCCGTCACGCTCATCCCGGGCGTGATGGACCTCTCGCTCGTGTACAACACCGGCGCCGCCTTCTCGCTCGGCGAGGGGGCTGGCCCCCTCTTCGTGCTCGTGGCCGCCGCGATCGCCGGCTTCGGGGCGTGGGTGGCGTCGCGTCGCGTCGACGTGCCGCTCTCGGTTGCGCTCGTGCTCGCCGCCGTGGCCGGCGGGGGCATCGGCAACGCGATCGACCGCGTGGCACTGGGCGCCGTGACGGACTTCTTCGCCACCACGTTCGTGGACTTCGCGATCTTCAACGTGGCAGACATCTTCGTGACCTGCGGCGTGTTCGTGGCGCTCGTGCTCTGGTGGCGCTGGGACGCCGCCCGCGAGCGCGCCGCGGCGGGTGAGTGACGGCCCGACGTCCTTCTCGCCCGCTCCGATTAACGCGCACCATTTGTTTTGATTTCATATATCCGCAGGTGGGTTTTTCGCAGAACGCATTCCGTGCGCGTTATTTCGCGCGCCACGCCTGGGCTCGACAGAAGGCGGCGTATCGCTCAGGCCCTGTTTTACTCCGTTGCTCTGAATGAAACCCTTTTGAAACAACCGTTGGAGAAAATCGTCTAGTCCCATCGCGCACCACATGTTGTGGAGCGCCCGGTTACCCGTACCACCTAAAGGGGAGGAAACGCTATGTCCATGCAGAACTTCGCAGTCTCTCGCCGTGCGCTTCTCGCTGGCTCCGCCGGCATCGCCACGCTCGCAGGCCTTGCTGCCTGCAGTGGCGGCGGCAACGACGACCAGTCCCAGGGCAGTGCCGCACCCGCCGGCGACGGAACCCCGGACGAGGTCCAGGAGATGAACCTCGTCGAGCTGAACGACCTCCAGACGCTCGACGTCAACGACATCCGCAACGAGAACGAGTTCGAGGTTCTCTCCGAGCTCAACGAGGGCCTGTTCCGCACCTTCACGGACGAGGACGGCATCGACCACGTTGAGCCCGCCGGCTGCGAGGACTACGAGGTCACCGACGATGGCCTCACCTACACCTTCCACCTGCGCGACAACGGCTGGTCCGACGGCCAGCCCGTCACCGCCCAGCACTACGTCGACTCCATCCTTCGCCTCTGCAACCCGGACAACGGCTTCTCCTATGCCTTCCTTGCCGAGGACATCGCCGGCGCTGCCGCGTACATGAACGGCGAGGGCGCCGCCGAGGACATCGCCGTTGCGGCCCTCGACGACAAGACGCTTGAGATTAGGCTTGCCAACCCCATTCCGTTCTTCTTGGCCAAGCTCTCCAACGTCTGCTTTGACCCGGTGCGCATGGACCTCATCAACGAGTACGCGGACACCATGTCCAACGACTGGGAGAAGCAGGTCTACAGCGGCCCCTTCAAGATCACCTCTCGCACGCTCGAGAATTCCATCGTCCTCGAGCCCAACGAGCACTACTGGGACAAGGACAACGTCAAGCTCCAGAAGCTGACCTACACCATCGTCACCGAGGACGCCACGCGCTCCCAGCTCCTCTCCTCCAAGGAGCTCGACTCCGTCGACTGCTCCTCTGAGTACGTCACCCAGTGGGCCAAGCTCGCCGACCAGGGCCAGCTCGTCTACAACAAGAAGGCAGACGTGGGCTCCGACTACCTCGCCTTCAACCACCACACCGGCGGTCCCTCCGGCCTCATGAACAACGTCAAGTGCTGTCTTGCCATCTCCTGCTGCTTCAACCGTGAGGACTTCAACAACACCGCGCTCTCCGGTCTCAACCTTCCCGCCTACGGCCTCATCCCGGGCGGCATCCTCTCCGGTGACGAGGAGTATCGCTCCACCTACGAGGAGCCCCTGCACGCCCTTCTCGAGCAGTACGACACGCCCGAGAAGTGCCAGGCGCTCTTCAAGGAGGGCGTCAAGGAGGTCACCGGCTCCGATGACGTCTCTGGCGTGGAGCTGCTCATCCTGACCCAGCAGCAGAACACTCAGTCGAAGAACACCACCGAGTGGCTCGCCCAGCAGATCAGCGCCGGCGTGGGCGTGACCGTCAACATCAACGCCCAGTCCGAGACGGCGAACTTCGTCGCCGAGCGTGACGCCAACAACTACGACTTCTACCTCATGGGCTGGAACGCGGACTTCTCCGACCCCATCTCGTACTTTGATCTCTTTGCCACCGGCTCCGGCTACGCCAAGTTCATGGGCGGCTACTCCAACGCCGAGTATGACGAGATGTACGAGTCCCTCAAGACCATGTCCGACTCCGCCGAGCGCACTGCCGTCTATCAGAAGATGGAGCAGAACATCATCGAGAACGCCGGCATCGCGCCCGTCTACTACACCGTTCGCCACAACTTCACGCAGTCCTACGTCATGAACATGTCGTTCCCGCAGTTTGGCAACGGCCTCGAGGTCTCCCGCGCATACATCTCCGGTAAGGCGTAAGGCATGGTCAAGTACGCACTCAAGCGGTTCGCCACGATGATCGTCATGCTGTTCATCGTGGCGACCGCCACCTTCTTCATGCTGGCCGCGGTGCCCGGTGACGCGCTCACCGAGCGCACCGCGCGCCTGCCCGAGGACGTGGCCGCGCGCGTCTACGCGCGCTACGGCCTCGACAAGCCAGCCCCGGAGCGCTACGTAATCACCATGAGGGGCCTCGTCGTTGGCGACTTTGGCGAGTCGATCGTCTTTCCCGGTCAGACCGTCCAGAGCGTCATCGCCGAGAAGGGCCCCATCTCGCTTCGCCTTGGCTTCCAGCAGGTCATCCTGGGCGTGGGCATTGGCCTCATCCTTGGCGTCATAGCAACAGTGAGAAAGAACACATGGGTGGACTATGGGATAATCGCGTTCTCCATCCTGATGGTGAGCGTGCCAACCCTTGTGTTTGGCCTCTTGTTGCAGCAGGTCTTTGCCGGAACGCTGGGGTGGTTCCCGGTCATCGGTTGGCCCTCGGGTGACGAGCTCATGTTCGGCGGGTGGGAGTACACGGTCCTGCCCACGCTGGCGGGCAGCTTTGGCTACATGGCAATGTACGCGCGGCTGCTCAAGGCCTCGATGTCCGATGTCCTCGGGCAGGACTACATCCTCGCCGCCGAGGCCCGCGGCCTCTCTAAGGGGCAGATCGTGCGCCGTCACATGATCAGGAACGCGGCCATCCCCATCGTGACCAAGCTCCCGATGACCATCGCCATGTGTCTCACCGGCTCGTTCTACATCGAGACGATCTTTGCCATTCCCGGACTTGGCCGCTACTACATCCAGGCCATCTCCGGCCGTGACGTCACCATGGTCATGGGCTTCACGGTGGTCATCGCCGCCATGTACATGGTGGTCATCTTTCTGACCGACATTCTCTACCACGTGGTCGACCCGCGCATTCAGCTGGCCGGCAAGACGAGCCGATAGGAGGGACATGAAAAACAAGCTCAAGCGCGCGGTGAGCTACGCCGTCGATTCGCTGGGACATGTCCCTCAGGACGTCACGCTCGTTCCCGAGGACTTCGTCACGCGCGGCATCAGCGAGGCGGACCTCGAGGGCAACATGCGCCCGCCCGTCTCCTACTGGTCCGACGCGTGGCGCCGCTTCAAGAAGAACCCGCTCGCCGTTGCGGCCCTCGTGGTACTTGGCCTCTTTGTGGTGCTCGTGATCTTTGCCCCCATGACGTCCGGGCATGACGCCTACCTCATGGACTCCCTGGTCACCAACCAGGAGCCCTCCGGCTCCTACTGGTTTGGCACGGACGCCCTTGGCCGCGACCTCTGGACCCGCGTGTGGGTGGGCGCCCGCGTCTCGCTCATCGTCGCCATCGCCTGCGCCATGGTGCAGATCATCGTCGGCTCCATCTGCGGTGCGGCAATGGCCTACTTCGGCGGCATCGTCGACGAGGTCCTCATGCGCATCATCGAGGTCGTGAGCTCCGTCCCGAGCCTTCTCATCTCGCTTCTCATCATGATGGTCGCGGGAAACAACATGGGGGCGCTGCTCCTGGCCATGTGCATCACGAGCTGGATGGACACGGCGCGCCAGGTGCGCGGCCTCGTCAAGGGGCTTCGCGAGAGCGACTACGTGGCGGCGGCCCAGTGCCTCGGCGCCTCGCCGATGACGATCATCGTGCGCCACCTGATCCCCAACACGCTCTCCATCCTGCTGCTCGACCTCTTCATGAGCATCCCCACCTACATCTTCTCCGAGGCAAGCCTCTCCTTTCTCGGCATGGGCCTCAAGGCGCCCGAGATCTCGCTCGGCACGCTCATCTCTGACGGCCAGGCGATGCTCCAGATTTACCCGTTCCAGCTGTTCTACCCCGCGCTCGTGCTCTGCCTCATCGTTCTGGCGTTCAACCTCTTTGGTGACGGCCTGCGCGACGCGCTCGACCCGAGGATGAGGAAGTAGCCATGGACGAGAAGAACCAGACGACGGGTGCCCCCGCGGCGTCCGAAGCGGACGTCCTTCTCGACGTCCAGGACCTCAAGGTCTCCTACCACACCTACGCTGGCGTGGTGCAGTCCGTGCGTGGCGTGTCCTTCTCGCTGGAGCCGGGTGGCACGCTCGCCATCGTGGGCGAGTCGGGCTGCGGCAAGTCGGTCTCCGCCAAGGCCATCATGGGCTTGGTCAAGGACCCGGGCGTGGTGGACCCCCAGAGCCACATCGTCTTCAAGGGCCGCGACACCGCCACCTTCACCAAGGAGGACTGGCGCAGCTACAAGGGCGGCTCCGCCTCGATGATCTTCCAGGAGGCGCTCTCCGCGCTCGACCCCACCACGCGCGTGGGCAAGCAAATCACGGAGGCCATCCTCGCGCACGAGAAGGTCAGCAAGGAGGAGGCGAAGAAGCGTGCCATCGAGCTGCTCCACGAGGTGGGCATTCCCGAGCCCGAGCGTCGCTTCAAGCAGTTCCCGCACGAGCTCTCCGGTGGCATGCGCCAGCGTGTGATGATCTCCATCGCGTTTGCCTGCAACCCCGAGCTGCTCATCTGCGACGAGCCCACCACGGCGCTCGACGTGACGATTCAAGATCAGATTCTCTCCGAGATTCGCGAGATGCAGCGCCGGCACGGCACCGCCGTCATCATGATCACGCACGACATGGGCGTCGTCGCGGACATCGCGCGCGACATGGTCGTCATGTACTCCGGCCTCATTGTGGAGCGCGGCTCGGTGGCGGACATCTTCGCCCACCCGCGCCACCCCTACACCAAGGCACTGCTCGCGGCCGTCCCGCGCGTCGACCAGTCTCGCTCGGACGAGCTGGCCGCCATCCAGGGCACGCCGCCCGACCTCATCAACCCGCCGACGGGGTGTCCCTTCTGCACGCGCTGCCCCTATCGCATGGACGTCTGCACCAAGGCCATGCCGTCCGAGACCGACTTTGGCTCCGGGCACCGCGCCTCCTGCTGGCTCCATGACGAGCGTTCGCCGCGCGTTGACGAGGTCATCCAGGCCGCAAGCGAGGAAGGGGGCGCCCGATGAGCGATTCCGCCACGCAGCCGATTCTCTCGGTCAAGCACATGAGCAAGTTCTTCCCGATGGGACGTGGCTCGCAGCTCAAGGCCGTCGACGACGTCTCCTTTGACATCATGCCCGGCGAGTCCCTCGGCGTTGCCGGCGAGTCCGGCTGCGGCAAGTCCACCTGCGGCCGCTGCGTCCTGGGCCTCTACGAGCTCACGGCGGGTGAGGTGCTCTTCCGCGGCAAGGACATCTCCAAGATGAGCCGTGCCGAGAAGACCGCGTTTCGCCGCGAGGCGCAGATGGTCTTCCAGGACCCGTTTGCAAGCCTCGACCCGCGCATGACGGTCGCCGACATCGTCGGCGAGGGCATCGACGTGCACCATCTCGCCAAGAACCATGACGAGCGCACCAAGATGATCTACTCCTACCTGCGCATGGTCGGCCTCAACGAAGAGCAGGCGAGCCGCTTCCCGCACGAGTTCTCCGGCGGTCAGCGCCAGCGCGTGGGCATTGCGCGCGCCATGGCCGTGGACCCGTCGTTCCTCGTGCTCGACGAGCCCATCTCCGCTCTCGACGTCTCCATCCAGGCGCAGGTCGTGAACCTGCTCGTGAAGCTGCGCCGCGAGCGCGACCTCGCGATGCTCTTCATCAGCCACGACCTCTCCATGCTGCGCTACATCTCCGATCGCATCGCGGTCATGTACCTTGGCATGCTCGTTGAGATCGGCCCCTCCGAGGAGCTCTGCGAGAACCCGGCGCACCCCTACACGAAGGCGCTCCTTGCCTCCGTGCCCATTCCGGACCCCGTGGCCGAGGCTGAGCGCGTGGCCGGCGGCGTCAAGCTCACCGGCGAGGTCACGAGTCCTGTTGACCCGCCCGAGGGGTGCCGCTTCTGCAGCCGCTGCCCGTTTGCGACCGATCGCTGCCGCACCGAGACCCCTCAGCTCGCGGAGGTGTCCCCGGGCCACTTCTGCGCGTGCCACCTGCATGGCTAAGAGGGCTCTCGACATCGCGCTCTCCGTCGCGAGGGCACTCCTTGTGGGTGCCCTCGCGTCCGTGTGCCTGGGCGCGCTCGTCTTTGTCGTTGCGCTGCTCGTCACCGGCGCCCCGGTGGCTGCCGGCGACGTGGTGCGGCGCGTCCTCATGGCGGGCGGAGCGCTGGGCCTCTTCGTAGGCGCCATCGGCATCATCGTCTTTCCCGGAGACCGTGACGACCGACGCCCCGCGCGCGTCTGGGGGCTCGACTGGCGCGTCGCGCTCCTCTTTGCCGCCGGTGCTGTCGAGGTCCTTGCCTGCGTGCTCGACGTTGCGCTCTTCCCGCTGCTGTAGGGCACGGGCGGACCGCGGCTTGGTTCCGTTTGCGTGGGTAGGCCGCGTCTTTCTCGCCGCGGTTTGAAGGGACAAACTCTCATACGTCTGTACTTTGTCGAGAAGTGCAGTGGTTGCGTTTTGCATATCTGCAGGTCAGAGGCTTGCGAGATTTTCTCGGCTGCGAGCGGCGTGCAGTAAAGTACAGATGTATGGGAGTTTGCGAGCCCGGTTCCGCCCGGCTCGCGCGTCGCCGCCGCTCGCCCCGTGATACGATAGCCTGCCGATGGCAGCGCCTGAGTCGGGGAGGGGAGAGCCTGTGGCGCAGCGCGTGATGAACTTCTTGGTCGGCCCCGAGTCCGACGGCATGCGGCTCGACGCCTTCCTCGCCACCGGCGACGGCATGCCGAGCCGCTCGGCCTGCGCCCGCCTCGTGGAGGACGGCGCGGTCACCATCAACGAGACCCCCGCCACGAGCAAGAGCGAGAAGGTCCTTCTCGGCGACCGCGTCCGCGCGACCGTGGACGAGCCCGAGCCCGTCGGCGGCCTGCTCGCGCCCAACCCCTACATCCCACTGGACATCCGCTTTGAGGACGAGCACCTCATCGTGCTCTCCAAGCAGGCGGGGCTGGTCTGCCACCCGAGCCCCGGGCACGTCGACGACACGCTGGCCAACGCGCTCGTCGCCCACTGCGGCTACGACCACCTCGGCATGCTCCAGGGCGAGGAGCGCCCCGGCATCGTGCACCGGCTGGACATGGACACCACCGGCCTCATGCTCGCCGCCAAGGACGACGCCACCCAGAAGGCGCTGCAGGACCTCATCCGCCTGCGCGTGCTCGACCGCCGCTACGTGACGCTCACCCACGGCTACGTGGCCCACGACGAGGGGACCATCGAGACGGGCATCGCGCGCTCCACGCGCGACCGCATCCGCATGGCGGTCTCCGACGCCCCCGGCGCGCGCGAGGCCATCACCACCTTCCGCGTGCTCGAGCGCTTCGAGGCCGGCCGGCGCGACGAGGGCTACACCTTGATGGAGTGCCACCTCTACACCGGCCGCACGCACCAGATCCGCGTGCACATGCGCCACATCGGGCACGCGCTGGTGGGAGATGCGCTCTACGGCCGCGGCGACGACCGGCTGAACCTGGGCCTCAGGCGGCAGTTCCTGCACTCGTGGCACGTGCGCTTCGACCACCCTGCGACGGGGGAGACCGTGGAGCTTGCCGACCGGCTGCCGGACGACCTGCTCGATGTACTAGAATCTCTGAAAGGCCGTTCGATGGGGCGCACGGCGGCGGGCGAGAAGATCTGCCCGCAGCTCGGCGCCTGAGCGGCGACCGCCCGTCCTTCTCGCCCGACCTCCCGACCGACCCTAAGGGGTGCGCTGACATGCCCATGATGGAGCTCAACCGGCTCGGCCTCACGCCGATCGTCGTCTTTAACCTGGTCATCTGGCTGTTCTTCACGCTGGCGTACTTCTACCAGATCGTCTACATCATTCGCGTGATGTTCAAGGGCACCGTGCGCCTGCCCGAGGCAAAGAAGCAGCACCGCTACGCGTTCTTCATCTCGGCGCACAACGAGGAGCTCGTGATCGGCAACCTCGTGCGCTCGATCTTTGCCCAGGACTACCCGCGCGAGCTCATGGACGTCTTCGTGGTCTGCGACGCCTGCACCGACGGCACCCATGCGGCGGCCGAGGAGGCCGGCGCCATCGTGTGGGACCGCAACGACCTCGCGCGCCGTGGCAAGAGCTGGGCGATGGACTACGGCTTCGACCGCATCCTCAACGAGTACGGCGACAAGTACGAGGCCTTCATCGTCATGGACGCTGACAACCTCGTCTCGCGCGACTACATCAAGGTCATGAACCAGGCCTTCGACGCGGGCTACCTCGTCTGCACGGGCTATCGCAACTCCAAGAACTTCGACTCCAGCTGGATCAGCGCCGCCTACGCGCTGTGGTTTTTGCGCGAGGCCAAGTTCCTCAACAACGCGCGCATGATGATGGGCACGAGCTGCGCCATCTCCGGCTCGGGCTGGATGGTCTCCGAGCGCATCGTCCGCGGCATGCACGGCTGGGGCTTCCACACCTTGACCGAGGACATCCAGTTCTCCACGTTCTGCTGCGCCAACAACGTGCAGATCGGCTACGCGCCGGCGGAGTTCTTCGACGAGCAGCCGGTCACCCTCAAGGCGTCCTGGACCCAGCGCATGCGCTGGACCAAGGGCTTCTACCAGGTGTTCTTCAGCTACGGGCGCGACCTTGTGAAGGGCATCTCCAAGGGCCGCTTCGCGAGCTACGACATGCTGATGACGGTTGCCCCGGGCATGATCTTGACGCTGCTGTCGTTCTTCGTGAACGCCACCTACCTCATCGTGGGCTCGCTCTCCCACGGCTTCATCGCCACCCAGGGCGAGCTAGACATGTGCGTGGGCTCGCTGATCATGACGTTTGCCTCGATGTACGTGGTCTTCTTCATCCTGGCGATCATCACCACGATCTCCGAGCGCAGCCACATCCACGCCAAGAAGAAGTGGCGCGTCTTCACCAACCTCTTCACCTTCCCGCTGTTCATGATGACCTACATCCCCATCACCGTGGTCGCCCTGTTCAAGAAGGTCGAGTGGGTTCCCACCAAGCACGACGTCGTGGTCAACGTCGACGACGTCGTCGGCGGCAGCGTGTAGGTGCACAAAGGGGACGTGTTATTTCGTGCAGATAGTTTGGGACAGGTTTGCCCGCGGAGATGGGTAGACCTGTCCCTTTTCGTCTGCACGAAAAAACACGTCCCCTTTGTGCGTGCTTCCCTCTTTGCCGCCTCTCGTCGTGTCCTTATCGTGAGCTGGTACTTCTCGGCAAACGGTCGCTGAAAAACCCGTGAGCGGATGCTACAATGACTCAAATTTAGTTACGGGGTTGTTTCCGCCGCGCGCGGGGAGAGGAGCCAGCACATGGCCACGTTCTTCGAGGGGGAGTCCCACACCTTTTCCGAGTACCTGCTCGTCCCCGGATACTCCTCGGCGGAGAACATTCCCGCCAACGTCTCGCTCAAGACCCCGCTCGTGAAGTTCCGCCGCGGCGAGGAGCCGGCGCTTTCCCTCAACATCCCCATGGTCTCGGCGATCATGCAGTCCGTCTCCGGCGTCGACATGGGCGTCGCCCTGGCCATCGAGGGCGGACTCGCCTTCATCTACGGCAACCAGACGCCCGAGCAGGAGGCGGCCATGGTCAAGGCCGTCAAGGACCACAAGGCCGGCTTCGTCGAGTCCGACTCCACCCTCACGCCGGACATGACGATGGAGCAGGTCATGGAGCTTAAACAGCGCACCGGCCACTCCACCATGCCCGTCACCGACGACGGCTCGTCCCGCGGCCGACTCCTGGGCATCGTGACCAGCCGCGACTATCGCCCCAGCCGCGACGACCACCAGATGAAGGTCGCCGAGTTCATGACCCCGCGCGAGAAGCTCATCGTGGGCGACAAGGACATCTCGCTCAAGCGCGCCAACGACGTCATCTGGGAGAACAAGCTCAACGCCCTGCCCGTCGTGGACGAGAACGACCACCTCGTGGGCATCGTCTTCCGCAAGGACTACGACCAGCACAAGTCCAACCCCAACGAGCTGCTCGACGCCAACAAGCGCTACATGGTCGGCGCCGGCATCAACACCCGCGACTACGCCGAGCGCGTGCCGCTGCTCGTCGAGGCGGGCGCCGACGTGCTGTGCATCGACTCCTCCGAGGGCTTCTCCGAGTGGCAGAAGCGCACCCTCGAGTGGGTCCGCGCCAACTACGGCGACTCCGTCAAGGTCGGCGCCGGCAACGTCGTCGACGAGGACGGCTTCCGCTTCCTCGCGGACTGCGGCGCGGACTTCGTGAAGGTGGGCATCGGCGGCGGCTCGATCTGCATCACGCGCGAGACCAAGGGCATCGGCCGCGGCCAGGCCTCCGCGGTCATCGACGTCTGCCGCGCGCGCGACAAGTACTACGAGGAGACCGGCGTCTACGTGCCCGTCTGCTCCGACGGCGGCATCGTCTACGACTACCACATGACGCTCGCGCTGGCCATGGGCGCCGACTTCATGATGCTCGGCCGCTACTTCGCCCGCTTCGACGAGTCTCCCACCGAGCGCGTCAACGTCAACGGCCAGTACATGAAGGAGTACTGGGGCGAGGGCTCCGCGCGCGCCCGCAACTGGCAGCGCTACGACCAGGGCGGCGCCACCAAGCTGGGCTTCGTCGAGGGCGTCGACTCCTACGTTCCCTACGCCGGCTCGCTCAAGGAGGGTGTCGGCCAGACCATCTACAAGATCAAGTCCACGATGTGCAACTGCGGCGCGCTCACGATCAAGGAGCTCCAGCAGAAGGCGCGCCTCACGCTCGTGAGCTCGACCTCGATCGTCGAGGGCGGCGCGCACGACGTCGTGGTCAAGGACTCCCAGCACAGCGTGAGCTACCGCTAGGACCTGGCGAGAAGAGCCCGGATTCGTCGGCCGCCCCGACGCCCCTTGCGGCGCCGGGGCGGTTTTCGCTGCCGGGCGCCGCCGCGCCTCCCGCCGCCGCGCCTCCGCCGCTGGCCCCACGCCAGCGAGAACCAGCGAGAAATGTACGAACTGCGCTAAAGCGCGTAACGGCTGCGTTTGAGTTCCCGCAGGTAGACGAGGCGCCGAGTTCTTCTCGCCATCGAGAAGAACCCGAAATGTCGTACATTTCCCATCTTCCGCACCGCGACGCACGTGCCCGGATTTTGGCAAGCCCCTGCGCCCGCACGTCGGTGCTGCTACAATAAGCCGGTTGACCATCGCACACAAAGGAGTCACGCAGATGAGCGACGCCGAGAAGAACTTCGAGGTCCCGGCCTACGACGCCGAGGCCATCGAGACCAAGTGGCAGGCGGCCTGGGAGGCCGACGAGCTCTACAAGACCGAGGAGGACCCGAGCAAGCCCAAGAAGTACGTGCTCGAGATGTTCCCGTACCCCTCCGGCGACCTGCACATGGGCCACGCGCGCAACTACACCATCGGCGACGCCATGGCCCGCCAGGCCCGCATGCGCGGCTTCGACGTGCTGCACCCCATGGGCTACGACGCCTTCGGCCTGCCCGCGGAGAACGCCGCCATCAAGCACAACACGCAGGCGAGCGTCTGGACGCACCAGAACATCGACCAGGCCACCAGGACCATGCGCCGCATGGGCTTCTCCTACGACTACGACCGCATGTTCAACACCTGCGACCCCGAGTACTACAAGTGGGGCCAGTGGATCTTCCTCAAGATGTGGGAGAAGGGCCTGGTCTACCGCGACACCTCACCGGTGAACTGGTGCCCGGGCTGCCAGACCGTCCTTGCCAACGAGCAGGTCGTCGACGGCAAGTGCTGGCGCTGCGGCTCGATCCCCGAGAAGCGCCCGCTCTCCCAGTGGTACTTCAAGATCACCGACTACGCCCAGGAGCTCCTCGACGACCTCAAGCTCCTCGAGGGCAAGTGGCCCGAGCGCGTCCGCGCGATGCAGGCCAACTGGATCGGCCGCTCCGAGGGCGCCGAGATCGACTTCGCGCTGGCGGACGTCGACGGCGTCACGCCCACCGACACCAAGATCACCGTCTTCACCACGCGCCCGGACACGCTCTTCGGCGTGAGCTTCTTCCTGCTGCCGCCCGAGAGCCCGCTCGCCGCCGAGCTCGTGGCCGGAACCGAGCACGAGGCCGCCTTCCTCGAGCTCAAGGCCGCCGCGGAGAAGGTCTCCTCGGTCGACCGCCAGGGCTCCGAGCGCGAGAAGCACGGCGTCTTCACCGGTCGCTACGTCATCAACCCGGTCAACGGCCGCCCGGCCCCCATCTGGGTCGCCGACTACGTCCTGATGGACTACGGCACCGGCGCCGTCATGGGCGTGCCCTGCGGCGACCAGCGCGACTTCGACTTCGCCAAGAAGTACGGCCTGGAGATCGCCCCGATCATCTGCGAGAAGGACGACCCGCTCTACGACGAGCTCAAGGACGAGCGCGAGCTCCGTGTGACCTCCGTCGACTGGGACCACGCGATGGAGGCCGAGGGCTACCTCGTGCAGTCCGGCCGGTTCACCGGCATGAAGGGCGGCAAGCACTCCGAGGCCGTCGACGCCATCATCGAGTGGCTCGGGCAGCAGGGCCTCGGTCGCAAGACCGTGCAGTTCCGCCTGCGCGACTGGCTCATCAGCCGCCAGCGCTACTGGGGCAACCCCATCCCGATGATCCACTGCGACTGCTGCGGCGACGTGCCCGTGCCCTACGACCAGCTGCCCGTCACGCTGCCGGACAACCTCGACCTGGGCGCCGGCGAGACGCTCGCCGAGTACGCGCCGTTCTACGAGACCACCTGCCCCAAGTGCGGCAAGCCTGCCAAGCGCATCACCGACACGATGGACACCTTCACGTGCTCGAGCTGGTACTACCTGCGCTACTGCGACCCCCACAACGAGGAGCTGCCCTTCTCCAAGGAGGCCGTTGACCGCTGGATGCCGGTCGACAACTACATCGGCGGCATCGAGCACGCCATCCTGCACCTGCTCTACAGCCGCTTCTTCACCAAGGTCCTGCGCGACCTCGGCATGATCGACTGCGACGAGCCCTTCGAGAACCTGCTCTGCCAGGGCATGGTCAAGGACGCCAACGGCGACACCATGTCCAAGTCCAAGGGCAACGTCGTGCCGCCGTCCTCGGTGATCGAGCCCTTCGGCGCGGACACCATGCGTCTGGCCATCCTCTTCATCGCCCCGCCCGAGAAGGACTTCAACTGGGACGAGGAGGCCGTCGCCGGTGCCAACCGCTTCATCAAGCGCGCCTGGCGCGTCGTGTGGCTGCTCTCCCAGAGCGCGGCCGCGGGCGCCGTGAGCGCGGGTGCGCTCGACGCCGCGGGCAAGGAGCTCTGGCGCACGGTCAACGCCATGGGCCTCAAGTGCACGGCTGACTTCGACCGCTGCCAGTTCAACACCGCCATCTCCGCCGTCATGGAGATCACCAACGCCGCGTCCAAGTACGTGAACGACGTGGCTGCCGAGAAGCGCGACGCGGCCCTCAGCTTCGCCGCCGCCAACGCGATCGTGACCATGCTCGCCCCGATCTGCCCGCACTGGGCCGAGGAGCTCTGGCACGAGGCGCTGGGCCAGCAGGGCTCCGTCTACAACGCCGCGTGGCCCGAGTTCGACGAGGCCGCGGCCAAGGCCGACGAGGTCGAGATCGCGGTCCAGATCAAGGGCAAGGTCCGCGGCCGCGTGACCGTGGCTGCGGACGCCTCCGACGATCAGGTCGAGGCTGCCGCCAAGGCGGCCGTGGCCGACCAGCTCGCCGGCAAGGAGATCAAGAAGGTCATCGTCATCAAGGGCCGCCTGGTCAACATCGTGGCGGTGTAGGTCCTCGCACGTGAGGCGAACCCCGCCGACCTTCCTGCGAGAAGTGCGCTGCGCGAAACTTCTCTCCGGAAGGCCGGCGGGGTTCGCGTGACTTGGCCCTCACGCGCCTGGTCCAGGTTTAGATGAAGTCCATCTCGTAGGCCATGCGGACGTCGTCCTCGGTGTAGTAGCTCAGGAGGTCACGCTACTCGCGCTCGGACATGTGGGTCGCCGACCCCAGGCCAAACACGGCGTTGATGAGGCGGTCGCGCAAAATGGGCATGCGGCTCATCTTGTCGTAGAGGTTGCCCCCGTTCTTGCAGTCCCGCTCCTCCCGGAGCTCCTTCTCCACCTTCGTGGTGAGGAGGTCCCACTCGTGGCCCGGCTTGGCGTCCGGGTCGTAGTACACGGAGCTGTCGACCTGCTCGTCGATCTCTACGCCCTCGGGCGTCACGTGGTCGACCTTCCGGTGAATCACGCTGGGGAGCGCGTCGAGGATCTTGTCGAGCTCCTCGGGCTTCATCTTGTTGATGTCCATCTCTGTTTGCCTCCTGGCATGACCTCGTCGTTATTTGAGTCGTGCTGCTGGTTCCACATGGGTTCCTCCTGAATTTCTGAGCCGCCTTTGCTGGCATCTACGGTACGAGGGTTTTTCTCGGCATCTTTGCGCAAAGATCTTGCGCGCCTCCTCCTTAAGCTGAGGGCCATGGGAAGACCGACAGGCACGCACTATCTGAAATCGGGAGGGCATATGAGAAGAACGGGTACGTCGCGGGGCCTGACGCTCACGAGGCGCCAGATGATCGGGGTCGCGGGGGCGTTGGCGGCAACGTGTCTCTTTAGCGGGACGAGGGTCGCACGCGCGGAGGGCGCGGACGAGAAGCTGGCGGGCTCCCCGAGCGACTTCGAGGGAGCGCTCTTTGCCGCGCGGGCGCGTGACGACGGCGGCAACCCCAATCTGTGGGGCTTCATCGACGCGACGGGCGCCTGGGTGATAGAGCCGCAGTTCGAGGACGTTGCCAGCGAGCCGGGGCCCAGCTACGACGTCGGTGCGGGCGTAAACCCTCTCGAAACGGTGTACGACGCCCGACTAGGACCGGCGTATCTGTTTCCCGGCGCGGGATCTGCGCGCTTCTTGCCCCCGCGGCGGCGCTTCTCGGCATCGTCTGCGCCCTGGGAGGATGCTCGGCGCCTGGGGAGTCGGGGGTGACCGAGGACCAGCTGATCTCCGACCTCTCCGCGGTCGCGGAGCTGACGGACGTACCCGTGGCCGATGCCCTCTACGAGTACGTGGACCCGAGCGCGTGGGAGGCGGGCGAGGCCACCTTCGAGCAGAGTGGCTCCGATGACGGCACGGTGAGCGTGCGCGCAACTGTCCCCGTCTCCAACGACTCGTACGCCGCCGAGGAGCGCCTGTCGGCCACCTACGTCAAGGGCGACGACGGCACCTGGACGGGATCGTGGCGGGTGGAGTCGGTCGACGGGCTTCGCGCCGTCTCGGGGGTCCAGCATGACGAGCGGCGCTGGGACAGCGGGAGCGCCCGCGTTGAGTTTGACGAGGAGTCCCAGACGTGCACGGTCTACGCCCCGTACGAGGACCCCGCGTGGTTTGAGACGGCGGAGGGCGACCTGGCGTGCGACTACGCCTTCGACGGCAGCGCCTGGGTCTTCGAGGGCGTGGACGATTCCTCCTCCAGCGTCACGTATGAGAACCTGGTCGGGGTGTACGACATCGAGGACGAGGGAGGGGAGTGCGTGACCTCGCTGGAGATCACCGACGTCGCCGCTGACGGAACGATCACCGCGCGGGTCTCCTGGCGCCTGGACCAGCGGCGCCTCATCTATCTCACGCCCTTTGCCCCCGAGGACGCGGTCACGCTCACCGGCAAGCTCGTGAGCGCCCCCAGCGAGGAGGGGAGGCACCGCGTGATCGCCAACCTCTCCGGCACCACGGACGCGGAGGGCCTGCCCGCGGCCATGAGCATCCTCGCGGACTCCGACCCCGTCGGGCTCTCGGGCGGGGACATCGAGATCGAGTACAACCTGATTGTCGAGGCGCAGACCAAGAACCGCAACCGCGGAACGGTCGATGACCTGTACTCGTACCAGCTTGGGGACTACGCGTCTCTCCTGACGGACGAGAAGCTCTCCAAGGACGCCGTCTCGGGCGAGTAGACCGCGCTGGGCCTCGCGACCCTCTCGTTAATGCTCGGCCCTCTCGTTAAAGTACAGACGTACGCGACTTCCTTCTCAGCCAACAGGCAAAATGCCAGAGGAAGTCGCGTACGTCTGTATTTAAATCTGGTTCGTCTGGTCCGCCGCGCCCGTCGGCGGAGGGCCTACACGCAGAAGCCGAAGATCACGCCGGAGAGGTCCGTGGAGGCGGTGGCAAAGTGGAACGGGTCGCCATTGGGGCCCGTGCGGTTGAAGTACGCCATCCCCTCGCTCTCGGACACGTCCGGGCTCGCGGTGCGCAGCCACCAGTAGGCGGCCTCGCCCTCCCGGTTGCGCACGAGCTCCTGGCGCGTCTCCCGCGGGTAGATCATCTGGTCGCGGAAGAGCTTGTACTGGCTGCCCTCGGCGTTGAGGACCTCGGCGAGGTACTGGAAGCCGTCGCTGAAGCTGGAGCGGGGCCGCTCGCCCACGATCTCCACGTAGGAGGGGAGCCAGAGGGCGTCCTCGGTGAGCGTCACGTCGTCCGCGGACTTTGCGGCGCCGACGTTGTTGCTGAGCTTGCCCGCGGCCACGACGTTGCGCGCGAGCTCCTCCGGAAGGTCGGCGAGAAGGACGTCGTTCAGCCAGGCGCGCAGGTCGGAGTCCTCCCAGCCGCCCATGTACGCCTCCTCGCTCATGCGCCGCTCCTCGGGGAGCGCCTCGGTGAGCAGGAAGCTGAGGCCGATGGGGGAGCCGTCGGCGCGCACGTCGTGCGCGATGCCCGCGAGCTGCGCCGACATCTCGTGGCCCGCGACCGTGATCGCCTTGGTCTGCGCAAGGTCGATGGTCCCGTCGTCCGCGCACAGGCCGTAGCCGCGAGCCACCTCGATGGCGTCGTCCTCGTCCCCCGCGCCCGCGATCTCCGCGGAGACGGCGGAGAGGTCGTCCCAGCTGAGCGCGGCGAGCCCGCGCGGCCCGCGCAGGGCGCCGAGGCCGCCGGTCGCCCAGGCGGCGATGCCGACCCCAGCGGCAGCCGCCACGCCCGCCGCCGCACCGATCACGAGCCCGCGCCGCGACACGGACCTCTCCCGCGGCTCCGCGCCCTTCTGGGCGGGCTCGGCCGTGCGGGGCTCGCAGGGGACGAGAAGGGCCGTCGGGTCGTCGCTCCCGTCGAGCCAGCCCCGGAGCGCCGCGCGCAGGCTGGCGACCGTGGGCCTGGCACCGGGCTCGGTGGCGAGGCCTGCCATGACGAGCCCGCAGAGCCCCTCGTCGTCCTTCCCGCGCGCAGGGAGCGGGGCGGGGGAGGAGTCCATCTTGAGCCGGTAGGGGGAGGCCTCCGGATGCCTTGAGACGCAGAAGGGCGGCTCGCCGGCGTAGAGCTCGTAGAGCACGCTGCAGAGGGCGTAGACGTCGATGGCGCTCGAGTGGCGCAGGGCGTCGATGCCGGGGACGTCGCGGGTGAGCATCTCGGGCGGGGCGTAGTCCGGCGTGGCGTTGCGCCAGACGTCGGCGAGCATCGTGAAGGAGCCGTCGGTGGGGGAGATGCTCACGGCGCTTCCCATGTCCACCAGGCAGACGTTGAACGAGCCGTCAACAAGCTGCTTCTCGACGGGCTTGTCGCCGGCTCTGAGCACGATGTTTCTGGAGGAGATGTCCCGGTGGACGAAGCCCCGCTCCAGCACCCTCGTGCTGTCGAGGATCGTGAGGACGGAGAGGCCGAGCTGGGCGGTCAGCCGCCCGGGCCAGGGCACCCTGCCGCCCGCCGCGAACGCGTCGTGGAGCGAGGTGCCCTCGACCCACTCCATGACGATGGCGGGACGCCCCTCCACCATGCCGTAGCCATAGACCTCCGGAAAGCCGCGAAGGCCGGAGACGGCGAGCTGGTTGAGGTACTCCTCGTGAAAGGCGCGCTCCCGGGCGAGGGCCAGGGCGTCGCCGGCGGCGGGGACGCGCGTCGGGCGCATGACCTTGAGGGCGAGAACCTCCCCGTCGGGGTTGGTCGCCCTGAGGACCTCGCTCGTGGCGCCCTCGCTCGCGCCGTCCCCCGAGATGATGAGGCGGGCATAGCGTCTGAGCGACTCTTCGGCTGACATCGTCGGCGCCGCCGCCACGAAGCCCTCGACCTCAACGATTCTGCTCTGCGTCGCTCGGCTGTCCACCCTGCCTCCCCTCGGCTCGCGTACGTTTAGCTTACCGTCAAGGAAGCGTCAAATTTTGCGCAAAAAAGAACAGCAAGGGCCTTGGGCCGGCCTAGTCCGCCAGGCGGACCACCAGGAAGCGGGTCGTGGACCCGAGGCAGAGGATGTCGCCCTGCTTGATTCGCGTGGGGCGCACGGTGCCGTCCGGGCGCTCGGAGCGCGGGGGCTCGACGACCACCGGCTCGCTCGACCCCGGGCGCATGATCGCGGTGCCGTTGGTCGAGCCGAGCCCCGTGGCGTACCAGACGTCGTCGGCGCTGGTGATGAGCAGGTGGCGGGCGGAGACGTCGGCGTCCACGTCCGTGATCGAGCCGGGCTTGCAGGAGAGCGCGCCGACCACGGTGCCCTCGTCGCCGCCCCTGAGGGGGTAGACCACGTCCCTCACGGAGCAGTCGGGGAAGATTCGGACGAGGCCCATGTGGGGCGCGCGATCGGCGTAGCGCCTGCCCTTCTCCTGGGGGCAGAACGTGGTCTCATCGGTGCTCGTCCGCGAGATCTTGTTCTGCTCGAGAAACTCCTCGATGTGGGAGACGGCCGCCGCCGGGTCGGCGAGGCACCCCATGATCAGGAAGAGCATGACGAGAAGCACGAGGCGCTGGCCCTGGCCGAGGTCGTCGCGGCCCATGACGCGACGGATCAGGTTGACGTAGATGTTGGCGTCGATCCCGCAGCCTACGAGCGCGTCTCGCATGCTCTCGCACGCGGGCCCCGCGTAGTGGTCCTGGATTGCGGAGCGTCCCGCGGCGTCGCTGCCATGCTGGGAGAGGAGCTGGGAGAGGACCGTCTGGGCGCTGCGGTGGAAGTCGGAGAAGAGCGCGGGGGGAATCTGCCCGGGGGCCGCGTTGACGATCTGACGGGAGAGGTAGGTCCTGTCCTCCACGCGGCTGCGGGGAGAGGGCTGCTCCCCCTCTGCCGCGGCGTCGGAGAGAAGGATTCGAGCCGCGTCATAGTGAGAGATGCGCCCGAAGCGCTTGAGGTCCGTGAACATGACATAGCTCGGCAGCCTGCTCGCCATTATGGCCCCTCCCCTCATTGCGTGCCCCCTAGAGTATACGGTGTTATCGCGCGGCGGGCGAGCCTGTCCGCCCGGCCGCCGCCCCGCGCCGCTTGTGGGAAAATCGTGGAGCCGCATTTGACGCATGCGGCAAAGCACCGTAGAATACCAGCGTATTCGAAGCTGTAATCGTAGGAAGTGGGGTGGATCTTCTCGCCCCGCTTCCTTTCTGTATGCAGGTGAGGAGGGTTCATGCCAAAGCAAGGCCTCGAGCAGCAGATCATCGACGCGCTGGAGCCGATCGCCGCCGGGCGCGGCATAGACGTCGTCGACGTCGAGGTCGTCGGCGCGAGCAAGGCGCCCTGCGTCCGCGTGCGCATCGACCACGCCGACGAGGACGCGCCCACGATCTCGCTCGACGAGGTGACCGCGGAGACCGCCTGGATCTCCGACGCCCTCGACGAGCTCGACCCCATCCCCTCGAGCTTCACGCTCGAGGTCTCGTCCCCCGGCATGGCCCGCCCGCTGCGCAAGCCGCGCGACTTCGCGCGCTTTGCCGGGCAGACCGTCCAGGTCTCGCTGATCCCGGGGGAGGGCAGGCGCCGCTACACCGGCGCCCTGCTCGGCATCGAGGGCGCCACGGTGGCCCTCGAGTGCGACGGCGAGCGCGTGGAGCTCGCCCTCGATGACATCAGGAAGTGCACGATCAAGCCCGACTTCTCCGCGTCGGGCGCGTCGAAGTAAGCGAAAGGATAACCATGGCCTCTGAGATGATGGAAGCCCTCGAGCTCCTCTGCCAGGAGAAGCACATCGACCAGCTCTACCTGATCGACCGCCTCGAGCAGTCGCTCGCCAAGAGCTACACCGACGTGCTCCACCTGCCCTTCGGCGCTCGCGTCACGATCGACCGCCAGACCGGCCGCGTCTACGTCTACGAGCTCGTCCCGCGCGGCGAGGAGGACCCGGAGACCGGCGAGTACACCGAGTTCGACGAGGTCGACGTCACCCCGCCCGGCACGAGCCGCATCGCCGCCCAGCACGCCAAGGCCGAGATCAAGGCCATCGTGCGCAACGCCGCCCGCGTCCAGATCTACGAGGAGTTCTCGCAGCGCGTGGGCGACATCATCACCGGCACCGTGCTGCAGTCCACGCCCGACTTCACGATCATCAAGATCCGCGAGGGCGTCGAGGCCGAGCTGCCGCACTTCGACCAGCGCCGCTACCCCGAGGAGCGCAACGAGCGCCCCGCGGGCGAGCGCTACAGCCACAACCAGCGCATCCGCGCCATCATCATCGACGTGCGCGACCCCAACGCCACCCAGCCCGCCGTCCGCGGCGAGCGCCAGCGCCCGCCGATCGTGGTCTCCCGCACCCACCCGGACCTCCTGCGTCGCCTCTTCGAGCTCGAGGTCCCCGAGGTCTACGACGGCATCGTCGAGGTCCGCAGCATCGCGCGCGAGCCGGGCGTCCGCTCCAAGGTCGCCGTCTCGTCCAACGACCCGCACCTCGACCCGGTGGGCGCCTGCGTCGGCCCCAAGGGCAGCCGCGTGCGCACCGTGGTCTCCGAGCTGCGCGGCGAGCGCGTCGACGTGGTCCTGTGGAGCGACGACCCCGCCCGCCGCGTTGCCGCCGCGCTCTCGCCGGCGCGCGTGAGCCGCGTCATCATCGACGACGAGAACAGCTACGCCACGGTCATCGTGCCCGACGACCAGCTGTCGCTTGCCATCGGCAAGGAGGGCCAGAACGCCCGCCTGGCCGCGCGCCTCACGGGGCTGCACATCGACATCAAGAACGAGTCGCTCGCCGCGGGCGTCCTGCGCGACCTCTCCCACGTGGTGGCCGAGGACGACGTCGAGGACGACGGCGAGTCCCACCGCTGCGAGTACGTGGGCGAGAACGGCATCCAGTGCCGCAACATGGCCCGTCCGGGCTCGCGCTTCTGCGGCGTCCACGAGCAGATGGCCGGCGTCGAGGTCTCCGACGACCCCGACTCCCTCATCTAGCCCCTCCGCCGCAGCGCACAACGAGAAGAACCCGGGCGTCGCGCCCGGCACGGGAAGGTAGGTCACATGGCAAAGACCCGCGTACATGACCTCGCGAAGGAATACGGGATGTCGAGCAAGGAGATGCTCGACCACCTCAAGGACATGAAGATCCCGGCCAAGTCCGCGTCCTCCACCCTCGAGGACGCCTACGTCTCCATGGTCCGCAAGAAGCTCAAGCCCATCCTCGAGGCCCGCGCCGCCGAGATCGAGGCCGCCAAGGCCGCCGAGGAGGCGGCCAGGGCCGAGGAGGCGCGCATCGCCGCCGAGCAGGCCGAGGCCGAGCGCATCGAGGCCGAGAAGCGCCGCGAGCGCGAGCGCGCCGAGGAGGAGCGCCGCCGCGCCGCCGCCGAGGAGGCCCGCAAGAAGGCGGAGGCCGAGAAGGCCGAGGCCGAGCGCAAGGCCAGGGAGGAGGCGGAGCGCAACCGCGTGCGCGACAACGCGCCCAAGTCCGTCCCGTCCTTCTCGTCCCTGCTCGACCAGATCGCGCAGCAGGAGGAGGTCCTCAAGCGCCAGGCCGAGGAGACCGCGCAGAAGAAGGCCGAGGGCCAGGGCGGCCGCCGCCGCTCCGAGGCCCCCGCGCGCCGCTCCTCCGCGCCCGCCGGCGCCGCGTCCGCGCCGGGCTCCGCGGCCGCCGGCGACGGCGACGGCCGTCGTCGCGGCAAGAAGGGCCGCCGCGGCGGCGAGGGCGGCGAGGACCGCTACAGCCGCATGGCCCGCGAGGCCGAGGCCTACAACAGGAGCCGCGTCCTCGAGGAGGCGCGCGTCGCCGTCGAGGAGGCGTCCCGCGAGTCCACCGGCCGCCGCAAGAGGCGCAAGGAGCGCCGCCAGAAGCAGGCCGCGGAGGCGGCGATGGAGCACCGCATCGAGGAGGCCCTCGCCAACGACCAGGACCTCTCGCAGCTCGACACCGTGAAGGTGCCGCAGGGCTCCACGGTCCAGGAGCTCGCCGAGCTTCTCGGCGTGCCCGCCAACGACATCATCAAGCGCCTGTTCCTGCTGGGCACCCCGCTCACGCTCACCGAGTCCATGTCCGACGACCTCATCGAGCTCGTCGCCGACGACCTCGGGCGCGACGTCAAGGTCATGACCAAGGAGGAGGAGAACTCCTTCACCTTCTACGACGACCCGTCCACCCTCAAGGGCCGCCCGCCCGTGGTCACCGTCATGGGCCACGTCGACCACGGCAAGACGTCGCTGCTCGACGCCATCCGCCACACCGGCGTTGCCGAGGGCGAGGCCGGCGGCATCACGCAGGCCATCGGCGCCTCCCAGGTCACCGTGGGCGACCGCAAGATCACCTTCATCGACACCCCGGGCCACGAGACCTTCACGGCCATGCGCGCCCGCGGCGCCAAGGTGACCGACATCGTCATCCTGATCGTCGCGGCAGACGACGGCGTCATGCCGCAGACCATCGAGTCGATCAACCACGCCAAGGCCGCCGGCGTGCCCATCATCGTGGCCGTCAACAAGATCGACAAGCCCGGCGCCAACCCCGACAAGGTCCGCCAGGAGCTCACCGAGTACGGCATCATCCCCGAGGAGTGGGGCGGGCAGAACATGTTCGTCAACATCTCCGCGCGCCAGAAGATCGGCATCGAGGAGCTGCTCGACACCGTCCTTCTGCAGGCCGACGTCCTCGAGCTCAAGGCCAACCCGGACACCTTCGCCTCCGGCAACGTCCTCGAGGCCAAGCTCGACCGCGGCCGCGGCTCGGTGGCGACGGTGCTCGTTACCCGCGGCACCCTGCGCATCGGCGACGCCCTCGTGGCGGGCCTTGCCTACGGCCGCGTCCGCGCCATGCTCGACCCCAAGGGCAACTCCGTCACCGAGGCCGGCCCCTCCGACGCCGTCGAGATCCTGGGCCTGCAGAGCGTGCCGATGGCCGGCGACGAGTTCCGCGTCTTCCAGGACGACCGCGACGCCCGCGACCTCGCCGACCAGCGCGCCCTCAAGGCCCGCATCGAGGAGCAGAACCGCGTCAAGCACGTCACGCTCGAGAACCTCTTCGACACCATGGCCGACGCCGAGGTCAAGGAGCTCAACCTCATCATCAAGGCCGACGTCCAGGGCTCGATCGAGGCGCTGCAGGACTCCCTCGACAAGATGGACCAGTCCGAGGTGCGCATCAACACGATCCACTCCGCCGTCGGCGCGATCACCGAGACCGACGTCGTCCTCGCGGACGCCTCCAACGCCATCATCATCGGCTTCGGCGTGCGCCCGGAGGCCAAGGCCCGCGCCGCGGCCGAGCGCGACGGCGTCGAGATCCGCACCTACAGCGTCATCTACAAGGCGATCGAGGACATCGACGCCGCCCGCATCGGCATGCTCAAGCCCACCGAGGTCGAGGTCCAGACGGGCACGGCCGAGGTCCGCGACACCTTCAAGGTGCCCAAGGTCGGCATCGCCGCGGGCTGCATGATCACCGAGGGCGAGATCTCCCGCGACGACCAGGTGCGCCTCGTGCGCGACGGCATCGTCGTCTACGAGGGCAAGATCGCCTCGCTGCGCCGCTACAAGGACGACGTCAAGAGCGTCAAGGCCGGCTTCGAGTGCGGCATCGGCCTGGAGAACTTCCAGGACGTCAAGCCCGGCGACCAGATCGAGGGCTTCCGCATCGACCAGGTCGCGCGCACGGAGTAGTCCCAAATAGGGACAGGACACTTTTGGGACATCACGGGGCGGGCCTTGGGCCCGCCCCGACCCGCCGGGGGAGCACAGCATGAAGCAGAACCAGCACTCCAGAAGGACCAACGAGCTCGCCCGCGAGAAGCTCGCGAGCATCCTTCTCTTCGAGGTCTCCGACCCCGACCTCGCGCTCGTTACCGTCACGGGCGTGGAGGTCTCGATCGACAAGTCCTACCTGCGCGCCTACGTGAGCTGCGACGCCGACCGCTACGACGAGGTCACCGCCGCCCTGGCGCGCGCCAAGGGCCGCATCCGCTCGCTTCTGGGACGCTCGCTCAGCTGGCGCGTGACGCCGGAGCTTGACTTCCGCATCGACACCACCACCGACGAGGCGGAACGCATCTCGCGCGCCCTCGAGGAGGTCCCGCCCACGCTCTCCGTGGAGAAGGACGAGTTCGGCTACCCGGTCGAGCCGGAGGAGCCCGCCGAGCCGGCCGAGAAGGACGAGGAGTAGGGGGCGCCCATGGGGGGCAGCTGCGAGCGCGCCGCGCAGGGCGCGCAGTTCGACGCCATCTGCGCTCTGATCGAGGGCGCGCGCACGATCGCTATATGCGCGCACACCTCGCCTGACGGCGACGCGCTCGGCTCGGGCCTCGCCCTGGCCGAGATCATCGAGCGCACCTGGCCGGGCCGCGAGGTCACGAGCCTGCTCGCCGACGACGACGTCGTGCCGAGGATCTACGAGTTCCTCCCCGGCGTCGAGCGGCTCGTCCGCGCCTGCGACTACGACGGGGCGCCGGACCTCTTCATCTGCGTCGACCTCTCTCAGCCCGGGCGGCTCGCCGACGCGCGCGCCGTCCTCGAGCGCTCCGCGCACGTGGCGGTCCTCGACCACCACCCCTGCGACGAGCCCTGCTGGGACGCCGGCGTGGTCCGCCCCGACGCCGCGGCGGCGGGCGTGATCGTGACCGAGTTCGCCCGCCACGCGGGCTGCGAGCTCACGCCCACCATGGCACAGAACCTGCTCTGCGCCCTCATGACCGACACGGGCTGCTTCCAGTACCAGAACGCCGACGGCGAGGCGTTCTGCGTCGCGAGCGCGCTCGTTGAGGCGGGCGGCTCGCCCTCGGACGTGTCGCTGCACGTCTACCAGAGCGACCGCCTGGCGTACCTGCACCTCTCCGCCACCGTGATGGGCCGCATCGTCACCTTCGAGCGCGGCAAGATCGCCTACAGCTACGCCACCTCCGCCGACTTCGCCGCCACGGGCGTGCCCGTGGCCGAGTGCGACGGCCTCGTCGACCTCGTCCGGCGCGTCGACGGCTGCGAGGTGGCCCTCTTCCTCAAGGAGGTGCCCGGCGGCAAGGTGCGCGGCAACCTGCGCGCCAAGTCCGCCCGCGACATCTCCGTCATCGCGCGCGAGATGGGCGGCGGCGGCCACCCGGCGGCGGCCGGGTTCACCGTCGAGGGCGACATCGACCAGGCCCTCTCCACGGTGCTGCCCAAGCTGCGCGCCCTCTACGTCGAGCCCGCGTCCGCGGCGGAGGGCTGACCTTGGCCCGCCGTCCGAGCGCGTTCTCGGCGCTCATCGCCATCGACAAGCCAGCCGGCATGACGAGCCACGACGTCGTCTCCCGCGTCCGCCGCGCGGTGGGCGAGAAGCGCGTCGGCCACGCCGGCACGCTCGACCCCGCCGCCACCGGCGTGCTCGTGGTGGGCATCGGCCAGGCGACCAAGCTCCTGGGCCTGCTCACGCTCGACCGCAAGGGCTACCGCGCCACCTTCCAGCTGGGCTCCGAGACCACGACCGACGACGCCGAGGGCGAGGTCACGGCAACTGCCGAGGTGCCGAGCGAGCTGCTCGACCCGATGCGGGCGGCTGCCGCGGTGGCGGCCCTCGTGGGCGAGCATGACCAGGTGCCGCCGTCCTTCTCGGCCGTGTCCGTGAACGGGAGGCGCGCCTACGACGCCGCCCGCGCCGGCGAGGCGCTCGAGCTCAAGGCCCGTCGCGTCCGCGTCTTTGGCGCCGAGCTGCTCGGCGTCGACCCCGACGCCCGCACCTGGGAGCTCGACCTCGACGTCTCCAAGGGCACCTACATCAGAAGCATCGCGCGCGACCTCGGCCGCGAACTCGGCTGCCGCGCGCACGTCGGCGCGCTCTCGCGCACCTTCGCCGGCCCCGTGACGCTCGCCGACTGCGTGAGCCTCGACGAGCTCGAGTCCGGCGGCGCCGGGCTCGTCCACGAGCGCTGCCTCGACCCGGTGGCCACGCTCGGCCTTCCCGCCCGCGAGCTCGCGCTCGAGGAGGTCTCCGACGTCATGTGCGGACGGCGCATCGAGGCCGGCGGCGTCGCCGGCGGCCGGCGCGTGGCGCTCACCTTTGGCGACGGCCTCGTCGGCATCTGGCGCTGCGACGCCCGCCACCTCGTGTGCGAGTCCAACTTCCCCCAGGCCATCGAGGGGGTCCGCTGATGTCCGCACAAAGGGGACGTGTTTTTTCGTGCAGACGTTTTGGGACAGGTTTCCCATCGCCGGGAGACGGCGTCGAGAAGGGCCTCGCGCAGCGCCTCCGCGCGCTCTCGCCGGAGCGTCCGCTCTACAGCGACGCGGCCCGCGACCTCGTGCGGGACGCTCTCGTGGCCGTCGAGCCCCCCTTGAGGGTATGTACACCCACCCAGGAGGGTATGTACACCCAGCCCCTCGGTTCTTCTCGCAAATCAGCAGGTCAGAGCCTTGGGCGAGAAGAACCGGCGGATTGCGAAGTGTACACACCCTCCATGCGGGGTGTACACACCCTCGACCAGGCGCCGCGCCCCCGCGCCGTCTGCGCGATCGGTGCGTTCGACGGCGTGCACCGGGGCCACCGCGCCCTGATCGCGCGGGCGCGGGCCGAGGCGGACGCGCGCGGCGACGAGCTCATGGTCGTCACGTTCTCGCCCGACCCCTCCGTCGTCCTCGCGCCGCGCCATCCCCAGCGCATGCTGATGCGCGACGAGGACCGCCTGCGCGCCCTGGGCTCGACCGAGGGCGTCGACCGGCTCGCCGTCATCGACTTCACGCCCGAGCTCGCCGCCCTCCCGTACGACCGCTTCGTGCGCGAGGTCCTTGACGAGCTCGCCGACCTCGACTGCGTCGTCGTGGGCGCGGACTTCAGGCTCGGGGCCGGCGGCGCGGGCGACGTCGCGGCCCTCGCCGAGCTGGGGCGCGCCGACGGCTTCGACGTCGTCGGCATGGAGCTCGCGGACGATGGCGGCGCGCCGATCACGGCCACGCGCATCCGCGGCCTGCTCGCCGAGGGCGCCGTCGAGGAGGCGGCGGGCCTTCTCGGCCGCTGCCACTGCGTGAGCGGCGCGGTCGAGCACGGACGCGGCGAGGGGACGGGCTTTGGCTTCCCCACGGCCAACGTGCGCGTGGGGGAGGGCGCCGCGCTCCCGGCCGAGGGCGTCTACGCGGGCTACGTCGCCCTGGGGCGCACGGCCTGGCCCGCGGCGATCAACGTGGGCAAGCCCAGGTCCTTCTCGCCCGGCGAGGAGGGCGCGCCCTTCCTGGAGGCGACGCTGCTGGGCTTTGCGGGCGACCTCTACGACGCGCGCGTGAGCGTCGTCTTTGTGCGCTGGCTGCGCGCGCCGCGGCGCTTTGGCTCCGTGGAGGAGCTCGAGCGCACGGTGCTCGGCAACGTCGACTGGGTGCGCGGGACGCTGGGCGAGAAGGACGTCGAGCTCGCAGGGGAGGTGACGGCGTGATCTCCGACGAGGACAAGGAGCGGGTCCGCCAGGCGACGGACTTCGTGCAGCTGGTCTCCGAGACCGTGGAGCTGCGCCAGCGGGGCCAGGAGTTCTGGGGCTGCTGCCCCTTCCACGGCGAGAAGACCCCGTCGTTCAAGGTGAACCCCGCGACGGGGCTCTGGCACTGCTTTGGCTGCGGGGAGGGCGGCGACGTCTTCTCCTACGTGCAGCGCCGCGAGAACCTGGAGTTCCCCGACGCGATCCGCTACCTCGCGGACCGCGCGGGCATCGAGCTCGCGGAGGAGCGCGGGGGGCAGCGCGGCCCCCGGAAGACCCGTCTCATGGAGGCCCTCGGCGAGGCGGAGTCCTACTATCACCTGATGCTCATGCGCGGGCGCGGAGAGGGGCCGGACTCCGCGCGCCGCTACCTCTCGGGGCGCGGATTTGGCTCGGACGTGTGCCGTCGCTGGGGCCTGGGCTATGCGCCCGGGCACGGCCAGCTGGTGGCCCAGCTGCGCGCCAAGGGATTCTCGGCCGCGGAGCTCGTCTCTGCCGACCTCGCCTACGAGCGCTCCGGGCGGCTCACCGACCGCTTCTACGACCGCGTGATGTTTCCCATCCACGACGAGATGGGGCGTGCGATCGCCTTCGGCGGGCGCATCCTGGGCGCCAAGCGCGAGGGCGTCGCCAAGTACGTGAACACGCGCGACACCGCCGCCTTCAACAAGGGCAAGCACCTCTTCGCCTACGACCGCGCCAAGGAGTCGATGGCGGCGACGGGCGAGGCCATCGTCTGCGAGGGCTACACCGACGTCATCGCCATGCACGAGGCGGGCTTCACCAATACGGTGGCGGCGCTCGGCACGGCCTTCAGGCTCGACCACGTGCGCCTCATGGAGCGCCAGCGCGTGAGCAAGATCATCTGCATGTTCGACGGCGACGCCGCGGGCCAGCGCGCCGCCGAGCGCGCGGTGCGCTACATCGACAAGACCTCGGCGGCCCTCTTGTGCGTGGTGCTGCCGGACAACCAGGACCCGATGGAGTTTCTCGCCGCGCACGGCGCCCCCGCGCTGCGCCCGATCCTCGACTCAGCGCGCCCGCTCATGGACTTCGTCTTCGAGAAGCGCCTGGCGGGTCACGACCTCACCTCGCCGGGCCGGCGCGTGCGCGCGCTCGAGGACATGGCGTCGCTGCTCGCGCCCCTCAAGCGCTCGGTGCTCCTTGACGAGTACGCGACGCGCCTGGCGGACACCCTGGGCATGGACGTGGACGAGACGAAGCGCGCCATCCGCGAGGCCAAGGTCGTGGAGCCCGACGACGAGCGGCCCGTGCGCCGACCGGCGGCGCAGGGGCAGACGCCGGGCCGGGCCGCCGCGCCCCGCCGCGATGCGGGGGGCTCGTCCTTCTCGCCCGCGGCCGAGGACGACTTTGCGCCGGTGCCGGACGACTACGTGCCCGCCGAGGCCTACGACGCTCCCGCAGCCGCGCCCGCGCCGGCCTTGAGGGCGCTCTCGGCCGACGAGCGCATGCAGGTCGCCGCCGAGCGCGAGCTGCTGAGCGCGCTCGCCCAGCGCCCGGACGCGCTGCGCGCCTACGAGGACCGCATCGCCGGGCTCTCCTGGGCGGACGCCCGCCACGAGGCGATGGCGTGGGCCATGCTCTCCACGCCCGAGGGGTCGACCCCTGCCGAGGTCGTCGCCGCGGCGACGACCGTCACCCCCGACGCGCCGGCCATCCTCTCCGGCGGCCGCGTGATGGGGGAGGGCGAGCTCACGGACGCCGAGAAGCTCGACCTCATCGTGGACAACGCCGAGCTCTGCTCGTGTCGTCGGAGAATCCGGCAGATCCGGGTGGAGCTCTCCGCCTCGGGGACGCCGGACGACCGCTCAGAGAGCCTCTTCCAGGAGGCGACGGAGCTCCAGCGCAGGGTCGGCGAGCTCTCGAGGAGAATCTCGTCGGTATCCACCGAGTAGTTTTGGGTATACTTCTGACCGTTCATGCGTCGAAGGGGACATACGTGGCTGCAACCAAGAAGACGAAGCAGGAAGTCAAGCTGTCCGGCGACCTCGCCAAGGCCGTCGAGGAGCTTGCCCGTGCCGCGAGCGCGGGCAGCGTGACCGAGGAGGACGTGCAGGCCGCCCTGCGCGAGATCGACGCCGACGCCGATGAGCTTTCCGACGTCATGGACGCCCTGCGCACCAAGGGGGTCGAGGTCGGCGGGGACGCCGCTGCGCCCGACTTCTCCGTCGACGATGACGACTCCGCGGACGACGACTTCGACGACGACGTCGCCGACGACGAGTTCTCCGACGACGAGGAGGGCGAGTCCGAGAGCGCGGCGGAGGCCAAGGCCGTCAAGGAGGCCCTGCGCTCCGTCCCCAAGGCCAAGGCCGCCAAGCCCAAGCGCTCCAGCCGCGCCCGCGCGCGCCGCCAGGACACCTCCACCGTCATGCTCACCGGCGACCCGGTGCGCATGTACCTCAAGGAGATCGGCAAGGTCGACCTGCTCACCGCCTCCGAGGAGGTCCACCTCGCCATGAAGATCGAGGCGGGCACCGACGCCACGGCCAAGCTCGAGGCCGCCGAGGCGGGCGAGCTCGAGCTCACCCGCGCCGAGCAGCGCCGCCTCATGCGCATCGAGCAGGTGGGCCTCGACGCAAAGCAGCAGCTCATCTCCGCGAACCTGCGCCTCGTGGTCTCCATCGCCAAGCGCTACGTGGGCCGCGGCATGCTGTTCCTCGACCTCATCCAGGAGGGCAACCTCGGTCTCATCCGCGCGGTCGAGAAGTTCGACTACACCAAGGGCTTCAAGTTCTCCACCTACGCCACGTGGTGGATTCGCCAGGCCATCACCCGCGCCATCGCCGACCAGGCGCGCACCATCCGCATCCCGGTGCACATGGTCGAGACCATCAACAAGCTCATCCGCGTCCAGCGCCAGCTGCTTCAGGACCTCGGGCGCGACCCCACCCCCGAGGAGATCGGCGCCGAGATGGGCATGAGCCCGGACCGCGTCCGCGAGATCCAGAAGATCAGCCAGGAGCCCGTGTCCCTCGAGACGCCGATCGGCGAGGAGGAGGACTCCCAGCTCGGCGACTTCATCGAGGACTCCAGCGCCGTCGCGCCGCCCGAGGCAGCTTCCGACTCCATGCTGCGCGAGCAGCTCGACCAGGTCCTCGACGGCCTGGCCGACCGCGAGCGCAAGGTCATCAAGTTCCGCTTTGGCCTGGAGGACGGCCACCCGCGCACCCTCGAGGAGGTGGGACGCGAGTTCGGCGTCACGCGCGAGCGCATCCGCCAGATCGAGTCCAAGACCCTGGCCAAGCTGCGCCACCCGAGCCGCTCCGGCCGCCTGAAGGACTACATGGAAGACTGATTCCCACGGCCCCGGCTCGCCCGGGGCCGTTTCGTGCGGCGCCGTCGTGCGCCTCTCTCGCCGAGTAAGAGAAATGTGCGAGAAGCAGTCCCCGGAGGAGGTGCTTCTCGCACATTTCTCTTACTCGATATTCCCGGGGCCGTGCCCTCGGTCGGCTTAGCGCGTCGGTGCGTCCGTGTCGCGCAGGGCAATCTCCTGCACGAGCGCGGTGAGCTTGGTCTGAAGCTGCGTCACCTGGGACTGCAGGTTGAACTGTCGGATGAGGAGCAGGGCGATAATCGCGAGAAAGACGAAGTTTGATGGCGACTGGACGCCCAGAAGGTCGGAGAAGAAGAACGCGATCTGCGGGAACACCGCCACCACCACAAGGCCGAGGCTCAGCAGGAGCCAGTAGATCGAGCCCGTGGCGGAGAGCTGGGCCTTCTTGATCTTGCGTACCACGAAGGCCAGGACGACGACGGCGCAGATGACGAGAAAGACGCGGAGCATGACGGACATGGCGGCCTACTTTCTGAACCACATGGCAAACAGGATGGAGACGCAGGCGTTTGCCATGTAGGAGATCGACTTCGAAAGGGTGAGGTAGCTCTCGCCTGCCATGCGGTCGCGCATCTCCACCTGGCACTCAGTGACGTGGGCCCCCTTGCGCTTGATGAGGAAGGCGAGGGTGTCGGGCTCGGGCGCAAGGTCGGTGCGCGTGGCAAACTGCTCGATCATGGATCGGTCGTAGAGGCGCATGCCGGATGTCGGGTCGCGAATCACCACGCCGCAGGTGAGCTTGATCAGGGCGGAGATGAGGTTGGAGCCTGCCATCCGCAGCGACCTCGGCTTGGGCTCGGTCACGAAGCGCGATCCCACGACGATGTCGGCGCCCGTCTCCTCCTGACGGCGCACGAGGTCTGCGAGGTGCTCGGGACGATGCTGCCCGTCCGCGTCGAATTGGATGACGCTGTCGTAGCCGTGGCGCCAGGCGTACTTCATCCCGGTCTGGAAGCCTCCCGTGAGGCCGAGATTCACCGGCTGATCGATGACGTTGTACCCGTGCTCGTGACAGAGGGCCGAGGTGCGGTCGCGCGAGCCGTCGTTGACGATGACGTAGTCGAACTCCGGCGCCACCGCCCGCAGCTCCTCGACCGTCGAGACGATCGACTCCTCCTCGTTGTAGGCGGGAATGATGATCAAAGTTGACACGAGTTGCTCCTTGGTCGGTCTGGCGGCTCACATGATACCGCGTTCTCGCCGCGCCTCAGCTCTTGCGGTCGTCCATCATGATGAGCGCAAACGACAGGACGATCGCCACGAGGCACCCTCCGATCACGGAGAAGTTGATGCCGTTCATGCCCGCGGCGGCGGTGAGGGGGACGGCGAGCGCGAGCGCCGAGACAAGCGCGACGAGGTTGCAGGCGAGCATGGCGCCCGTGCGGCGCAGCACCACGAGAACGTCGTTGGTGTAGAAGAGGACGCCGACGCACCCGGTGGCGACGAGAACGAAGGGGAAGAGGTAGGTGTACGGAGCTATGCTCGGGCCAAACACGAGCTGAAGCCCCCAGTCGCCCAGGGCGCTCAGGATGGCGATGAAGACGAGGACGACTCCCACGATCAGCGCGAGAATGCGAAAGAACGCCCGGATGAACCTCGCGCGCCCCTCCTCGAGCAGCGTCTTGGCAAGCGTCCCGATGAGCGGGCTGTACAGATAGGTCGCCGAGACCTGGATGAGCACCGCGGGCGTGGCGACGCTCGCATAGATGCCGAGCGCCTCGCTGCCATACGTTGCCCCGAAGTACTGGCGCACGATGGAGACGATTCCGTTGGCGCAGAGGCTCGCGAGCATCGCGAGCAGGCAGGCTCGGCCGAGGCCCGAAAGGCGCGCGCGGTCGAGGCGCGGGGCCATCGGCCCAAAGCGTCGCGCGTGGGGGAGGTCGAAGATGAGCGTCACCGCGATGCAGGCGGCTGCCATGCCGAGGATGCCGAGCACGAGGTTGTCGGCGAGGGCGAGCGGGACGGAGAATCCCACGAGCGACGCCACGCCTCGAATGAGCTGTGACTTTCCTATATAGTCCATCCGCCCGCCCAGCTGGTCGATGCCATAGAGGACGTCGGAGAAGACCTCGTCGGACTTGAACACGAGATAGGCGGCAGACGCGGCGAGAAACTCGACGTTTGAGCCGGCGCTCAGGGGGAGATACACCGCCGACCACAGGAGGCCCGCCACGATGGTGACGAAGCGAAATCCGACGTAGTCGCCGCTCGAGTACTCGTGACGCAGGTCGGAGACCTGGAAGGTCCTGATCTTGTAGAGGCCGATGGAGGCGAAGATGACGCCGTTCGCCATGGCGAAGGCGAGGGCCCCCGAGTTCTCGTAGCCTGTCGAGAGGCGCACCACGAGGACGCTCGTGAGCCACTGGCAGCCAAGATAGAACAGGCAGCCAAAGGCGTTCCACAGCGTGTTGGCGCGCAGTGAGAGGGGGGCGGGGGAGGTGTCGGTAGCTGTGCTCATGAGACCGTATTGTACACGCAGCCCTCTGGGAAGCCGCTCTTGCTGTGCAGATTCACAACGTCCCTCTGCTTTCGACTAAGATGAGATGCGCTCCCGAGAAAGAAAGGCGTCCCGTGTTCACCCCGCAAGATCACACCTTCGCCCTGTGTGCCTATGGTGCGTCTCCGTACCTGGAAGAGTGCGTCCGCTCGCTTCTCGCCCAGACCGTCAGGACCAACGTCCTCATCGCTACGACGACGCCCAATGACGAAATTCGTCGCGTTGCCGAGAAGTACGGCATCAAGCTTCACGTGAACGACGGCGAGCCGGGCATCTGCCATGACTGGAACTGCGCAATGGGCCACTGCTCCACCCCGCTCGTCACCATCGCACACCAAGATGACGTCTACCTGCCTCGCTATGCGGAGAGGATGCTCGCCCTCATGAACGAGGAGAAGCGCCCGCTCATCTTCTTCACCGATTACGGCGAGCTTCGAGATGGTAGCCCGTGCGACAGCAACCGCCTCCTCGGCATCAAGCGCACGCTGCTCGCCCCGCTCAAGGCGAGGTCGCTTCGCAGCAGCAAGCTCGTGCGCCGCCGCATCCTTTCGTGCGGCTCCGCCATCTGCTGCCCATCGGTCACCATGTGCGTGCCCAACCTTTCCTCGCCGGTCTTTGTGAGCACCATGAAGTCGAATCTCGACTGGGAGGCGTGGGAGCGCATCTCTCGGCTCGACGGCGCGTTCCTCTACTGCCCCGAGGTCCTCATGCGCCACCGCATTCACGAGGGCTCCGAGACCTCGCACCTCATTCGCGATGACACGCGGACCAAGGAGGACCTGGCCATGCTCGAGAAGTTTTGGCCACGGCCCGTTGCGAGACTCGTCAACCGCGTCTACGCGGCGGGGCAGGCGAGCAACAGCCTATAGGGAGGGCTCAGCGGTAGTGCTACCCTGTCTTGATAACTATTCCTCCGACAAGGAGCGCGCATGAAGGGAATCATCCTCGCCGGCGGGTCCGGCACCCGGCTCTACCCGCTCACCACGGTCACGAGCAAGCAGCTCCTGCCCGTCTACGACAAGCCGATGGTCTACTACCCGCTCTCCACGCTCATGCTCGCGGGCATACGGGAGGTCCTGATCATCTCCACCCCGGCCGACCTGCCCAACTTCGAGCGGCTGCTCGGCGACGGGTCGGACTTCGGCGTCTCGCTCTCCTACGCCGAGCAGCCCTCGCCGGACGGCCTCGCCCAGGCCTTCGTCATCGGGCGCGAGTTCTGCGCGGGGGAGGCCTGCGCGCTCGTGCTGGGCGACAACATCTTCTACGGCAACGGGCTCTCCCGCCACCTGCGGCGCGCGGCGAGGGGCGCCGAGGCGGGCCGCGCCACGGTCTTCGGCTACCGCGTGGACGACCCGGAGCGCTTCGGCGTGGTCGAGTTCGACGAGGACTACAACGCCGTCTCCATCGAGGAGAAGCCCGAGCGCCCCAAGAGCTCCTACGCCGTGACCGGCCTCTACTTCTACCCGGGCGACGTCTGCGAGCGCGCCGCCGCCGTGCGCCCCTCCGCGCGCGGGGAGTACGAGATCACCGACCTCAACCGGACGTACCTGGCCGACGGCCTGCTCGACGTCGTCACCCTCGGGCGCGGCTACGCGTGGCTGGACACCGGCACCATGGAGAGCCTCTTCGAGGCCTCGCAGTTCGTGCGCACGGTGGAGACGGCCCAGGACCTGCCGGTCAGCGTGCCGGAGGAGATCGCCTACGAGAACGGCTGGGTCACGCGCGAGCGCCTGCTCGAGTGCGCGGAGCGCTACGGCAAGAGCAACTACGGCGCCCACCTGCGCGCCGTGGCGGAGGGCAGGATCGCGCCCGACCGCCCCTACGACGACAAGGAGTAGACATGGCCGAGACCTTCGAGCCCACGAGCATCATCGTCACAGGCGGCTGCGGCTTCATCGGGTCCAACTTCGTGCGCTGGGTGGTCGAGAACCACCCGGGCGTGCGCGTGACGGTGCTCGACAAGCTCACCTACGCCGGCAACCCCGAGAACATCGCGGGGCTGCCGGAGGACAGGGTGAGGCTGGTCGTGGGCGACATCTGCGACGAGGCGCTGCTGGAGGGGCTCGTCCCCGGCCACGACGCCGTCGTGCACTTCGCCGCTGAGTCCCACAACGACAACTCCATCGCGGACCCCGAGCCCTTCGTGCGGACCAACGTGGTGGGCACCTACCGGCTTCTCGAGGCCTGCCGCGCCCACGACGTGCGCTACCACCACGTCTCGACCGACGAGGTCTACGGCGACCTCGCGCTCGACGACCCGGCGCGCTTCACCGAGGAGACGCCGTACCGCCCGAGCAGCCCCTACAGCTCGACCAAGGCGAGCTCCGACATGCTCGTGAGGGCCTGGCACCGCACCTACGGCGTGCGCGCCACGATCTCCAACTGCTCCAACAACTACGGCCCCTACCAGCACGTGGAGAAGTTCATACCGAGGCAGATCACCAACATTCTGTGCGGCATCCGCCCCAAGCTCTACGGCGACGGGAAGAACGTCCGCGACTGGATCCACACCGAGGACCACTCGAGCGCCGTGTGGGCCATCCTCACCAGGGGCCGCGTCGGCGAGACCTACCTCATCGGAGCGGACGGCGAGAGGGACAACATCACCGTCCTGCGCGACGTCCTGCGCGCCATGGGCAGGCCCGAGGACGACTTCGACTGGGTGCGCGACCGCCCCGGCCACGACCGCCGCTACGCGATCGACCCCACCAAGCTCCGCACGGAGCTCGGCTGGGAGCCCAGGCACACCGACTTCGAGAGCGGCCTCATGGCCACCATCGAGTGGTACCGCGAGCACGAGGCCTGGTGGCGCCCGGCCAAGGAGGCCACCGAGGCCAGGTACGCGGCCCAGGGGCAGTAGGGAGGTCACGGCGATGGAGTACGAGAAGCGGCTTGTTGCGCACGACACGGGCATCCCGGGTCTTACGGTCGTCGACCTCCCCGTCCACGGCGACAGCCGCGGCTGGTTCAAGGAGAACTGGCAGCGGGAGAAGATGGTTGCCCTGGGCCTGCCGGACCGCCGCTGGGTGCAGAACAACGTCTCGTACAACGTGGGCAGGGGCGCGACCCGCGGCATCCACGCCGAGCCGTGGGACAAGTTCGTCTCCGTGGCCACGGGCTCGGTCTTCGGCGCCTGGGTCGACCTGCGCGCGGGGAGCGAGGCGTTCGGGAGGACGTACACGTGCACCCTCGACCCGTCGAAGGCGATATACGTGCCCCGCGGCGTGGGCAACTCCTACCAGGCCCTCGAGGACGGCACGGCGTACACCTACCTCGTGGACGCGCACTGGTCCGCGGAGCTCAAGGGGACGTACACGTTCGTGAACCTCGCCGACCCGGACCTCGCCATCCCCTGGCCCATCCCGCTCGGGGAGTGCGAGCTCTCCGAGGCCGACAAGAACCACCCGCTCCTCAGGGACGTCGAGCCCATGGCGCCGAGGAGGACCCTCGTCACGGGCGCGAACGGCCAGCTGGGCCGCGCCGTGCGCGGGCTCGCCGAGGAGCGCGGCCTCCTCGGCAGCTTCGACTTCTGCGACGTCGACGAGTTCGACTTCTCGGACCCCGCCCAGTACGGCAGGTACGACTGGCCGCTCTACGGCGCGGTCATCAACTGCGGCGCCTACACCGCCGTGGACGCCGCGGAGACCCCCGAGGGGCGCGTGGCGGCCTGGAGGGCCAACGCGGCCGGCCCGGCGCTCCTCTCGAGGGCCTGCGCCGAGCACGGGATCACGCTCGTGCACGTGAGCTCCGACTACGTGTTCGACGGCGCCCGCGAGGCGCACGACGAGGGCGAGCCGCTCTCGCCGCTGTCCGTCTACGGCCAGAGCAAGGCCGCCGGCGACCTTGCCGTCTCCACGTGCCCCCGCCACTACGTCCTGCGCAGCTCGTGGGTGGTCGGCGACGGCCGCAACTTCGTGCGGACCATGTGCGCCCTCTCCGACCGCGTCGCCGACCCGGGCGACCCGCTCGACCACGTCGACGTCGTTGACGACCAGGTCGGACGCCTCACCTTCGCCGACCAGATGGCCGGGGGCATCCTCCACCTGCTCGGCTACCGCCCGGGCTCGCCGCTGCCGCTCGAGCCGGCGCCCTTCGGCGCCTACGACCTCACCGGCTCCGGCCGCGCCGCGTCGTGGGCCGAGGTCGCCCGCGAGGTCTTCGACCTGCGCGGCGGCAACGGTGGCGCGGTGCGCCCCGTGAGCACGGCCGACTACTACGCCGGTGCCGCCGGCCCCGTCGCCCCGCGGCCGGCGCGCTCCTCCCTCGACCTCTCAAAGATCGAGGCCGCGGGCTTCTCGCCCCGCGACTGGGAGGAGGAGCTCGCGGAGTACGTCTCTGCGCTGTAGCCCCGTCGAACACAGGAGATCGTCGTCACCATGTGGACTCAGTTTGCCCTTGTCGTTGCCGTGCTGTGCGTGATGCTGTTCGCACCCGGCGCACTTCTCGCAACGTCCCTGCGCCTGCGCCCCCTTCGGGCGCTCGCCGTCGCGCCCGTCCTCTCGACGCTTGTCTACGTCCTTCTCGCCAACGTCTACGCCGTTGCCGGAGTTCCCGCCTCGGGAGCCACACTCTTCATTCCCGCCCTGTTGGCGAGTGTCGTCGCGGCGGGCGCGTCGCTTGCCCTTCGCGCTGGTCGCCGGCGCGCGGGCTCGCACGCCGCCGGCCCCGTGGCGGTGTCTCCCTGGAGGCGTGACGTCTCCCTTGTACCCTGCGCTCTCTGCCTCGCAGTCGGGCTGGTCGCGATCACCGCGGTGTTCGTGAAGAACCTCGACGGTCCGGCGTCATATCTGCAGGAGTACGACAACGTGTTCCATCTGGGCGTCGTCCACAACTTCGTCGAATCGGGGTCCTTCTCGTTCTTCAACAACACGCTCTACTCCGTTCCCGACCTCTCCTTCACTCCTCCAAGCGAGTTTGAGTCCTCCTTCTACCCGAGCGCCTGGCACTGTCTGGCCGCGATGGCGGTCACCCTCACCGACGCGTCCGTCCCGCTCGTCGCCAATGCCCTCAACACCACCATGGCGGGCATCGTCTTCCCCCTCACCCTGCTCGTCCTCGTCGACGGCCTGTTTCGCGGAGATCGGCGCGTGTGTGCCTGCACGGCGTTGAGCGTGATGGCAGTGGGGGCGTTCCCGTGGGTGTTCCTGCTCTTTGGGCCGCTTCACCCCAACCTGATGTCCTACGTCCTGCTGCCCGCCGTCATCTTCTCCTTCTATATGTTTTTCGAGGACGGGCAGCTCGTGGCGGATCGCGTCTGCGCGGGCGCGCTGTTCGTGATGGGCATGATCACGGTCGCCGCGTCGCAGCCCAATGCCGTCTTCACCGCCGCGGTCTTCCTGGCGCCCTTCGTCGTCTGGCAGGCGTCGCGCCTCGCGGACCTCTCTGCGCTTCGCCGCCATGCCGTAGCATGGCGCGTGGCCCTCTCTGCGGCTGCCATCGTCATCGTCGCGCTCATCTGGCAGTTCTGCTTCGGTCTCGACGCGCTCCAGGACACGGTCACCTTTGACATCTGGAAGGCCACCACGAATCCCGCCCAAGCGGTCGTGAACGTCCTCACGCTTGGGCTGACCTCCTATACCGCGGCTCAGCCCTTGGTCGCCGCGGCGGTCGCCATTGGCTTTGCGCGCGTTCTCACCACGCGGCGGCTGCGCTGGATGGCGGCGTCCTACTGCTTCGCGGCCGTTATCTATGTCGTTGCCGTCTCGAGCGACGGTGACCTCAAGCAGCTGCTCGCGGGCTTTTGGTACGCCGACCCGCCGCGCCTTGCCGCCACGATCGGCCTCTTTGCCATCCCGCTCGCCGCATTGGGCGTGGCGACGATGTGGGGCTGGGTCTCATCGATCGTCTCGAAAAAGACTGCACACGCCTCCGACGGACGCCTCGCCCCGTCCGCACGTCTCGGGCTCTTCTCGGCGCTCGCCGCCCTGTGGATGGTCACGGTCTTCTATCCCAGCTATGCGGTGCCCGGGCGCTACAGCGTCGAGACGGCCTTCGGTCGCGTGCGCTCATCTGCTCGACAGGGAAACGACCAGCAGGCGGTAAACGTCTTCGACGAGGACGAGCGCGAATTTGTGGAGGAGGCGCTCTCCCTCATGCCGGAGGACTCGCTCATCATCAACGAGCCCAACGACGGCAGCGCGTTCGCGTATGCGACCATGGACGCCAATCTGTACTACCGTTACCTCCCCGTGAGCGCGGTCGAGCTCGAGAACGACGAGAGCCGCCTTATCAGGATGAGCCTGGACGAGTATGCCTCGGACTCAGAGGTGCGGGATGCGGTCGCCTCCACTGGGGCACGTTACGTCCTCGTCCTCGACATGGATGGGGAGAGAACCGATGAACGACGGTTCCTCAGCAGCTATTATCCGGAGCAGTGGGAGGGCATCAACGAGCTTACGGACGACACCCCGGGCTTCAAGGTCCTTCTCGCCGAGGGCGACATGCGCCTCTACGAGCTGACTGCGCTCTAGAGCCTCGTTTCGCGGCGCGGCGAGAAGAAATCCCAAAATCTCGCTTGCATCTCCCTCCGCCATCTGTATACTCTTCTCTTGTGCAAACGCACCCCACCAATTCCCCGGTGGCGCAGTGGTAGCGCAGCTGACTGTTAATCAGCGTGTCGTAGGTTCGAATCCTACCCGGGGAGCCAGAGAATGCGAGGTCACGGGCTATGTCCCGTGGCCTCTTTTTTCATGTTTCTACACGCTCGTCGCGCAGCGTTGCGCATCTTGCTCGCCGCCCAGCCAAGATTTGTACGACCTTTCGTGGGCGAGAGGCGGAGGCTATGTGCATCCTTGCAGGTAGATGGCCCGTCGTCTCCTCGCGTGCCGGCCGCAGCCAGGATATGGTCGTACAAATCTCGCAGGGGTCGCGCATCAGCTGCGCGTCAGCCGCGCGGGCGACCCGCCCTCTCTGCCATTTCTGTGACTCATCCGGGGCTGTGATAGGATTCCCACGTAAAGCAGCCAGCCAGGCCGGGAGGAACCTTGAGCCAGGAACGCACCACTGCCGCGACGGGCGCGCACGTCTCCGGCGTCAGCGCAAAGAACCGCTTCATCCTCGAGCAGCTCGTGAGCAAGGACTTCAAGCTGCGCTACCGCCGCTCCGTGCTGGGCGTCGTCTGGAGCGTGCTCAACCCGCTGCTCATGATGATCATCATGAGCTTCGTGTTCTCCTACTTCCTGCGGGGCTCCAACGTGGAGAACTACCCGCTCTACCTCATCGTGGGCAACATCACCTTCGGCCTGATGAACGAGGCCACGTCCACCGGGCTGACCTCCATCATCGACGCGGCGCCCCTGCTCAAGAAGGTCAAGGTCGACCGCTGGGTCTTCCCGGTGCAGAAGGCCTTCACCGCCGTCGTGAACTTCGCGCTATCGCTCATCGCCGTCGTCATCGTCATGCTGTTCTTCCAGGTGACGCCCACGTGGCACCTGGTCTGGATGCTTCCGGCGCTGCTGCTGCTCATGGTCTTCTGCATGGGCGTCAGCCTGCTCATCTCCTCGCTCGCCGTCTTCTTCCGCGACATGGTCCACCTCTGGAGCGTGCTCATCACCGCCTGGACCTACCTGACGCCCATCTTCTGGGACCTCTCGCTGCTCACGAGCGCGGGCGCCCCGTGGTACGTCCTCGCGGTGGTCAAGGCCAACCCCATGTACAACTACATCGACATGATGCGCTGCGCGATCGTCTACCAGGCGACCCCGGGCAGGACGGTCATCCTGCTCGCGATCTTCTGGGCGCTTCTCGCCCTCGTGGCGGGCGTCGTCGTCTTCCGCAAGACCGAGCACAAGTTCATCCTCTACATCTAGGCAGGTACACCCCCATGGCAAACACCGAGGCTCCCGAGTACGCCATCGAGGTCGACAACGTCTCGATGATCTTCAACATAGCAAACGAGCAGCTCAACAACCTCAAGGAGTATTTCATCAAGATCATGAGGCACGAGCTGTTCTTCAAGGAGTTCCGCGCCCTCAACGACGTGAGCTTCAAGGTGAGGCGCGGCGAGGTCGTGGGCCTGGTGGGCACCAACGGCTCCGGCAAGTCCACGATGCTCAAGTGCATCGCGGGCGTGCTCGAGCCCTCGGAGGGCTCCGTCACCGTGCGCGGCAACATCGCGCCCCTGATCGAGCTGGGCGCCGGCTTTGACGCCGAGCTCACGGCGCGCGAGAACATCTACCTCAACGGGGCCCTTCTCGGCTACACCCGCGAGTTCATCGACGAGCATCTCCAGGACATCATCGACTTCGCCGAGCTCGAGAACTTCATGGACATGCCCCTCAAGAACTACTCCTCGGGCATGGTCGCGCGCATCGCCTTCGCCATCGCCACGGTGACCGAGCCCGACGTGCTCATCGTCGACGAGACGCTCTCCGTGGGCGACGTCTTCTTCCAGCAGAAGTGCGAGGACCGCATCAAGCGCTTCATCGAGTCGGGCAACGTCACGGTGCTCTTCGTGTCGCACTCCATGGCACAGGTCGCCCGAATCTGCGAGCGCGTCATCTGGATCGAGAAGGGCGTGCAGCGCATGGACGGCCCCGCCAAGGAGGTCTGCGAGGCCTACCGGGCACAGTTCGAGCCGGTCCCCGCCCAGGCGGTCGAGAAGGTCACGATCGAGCGCCTCGTCGCAGACACCGCTGACGCGCTGGTCGGGGCGAACGCGCGCACGGGCCTCATCCCCGAGGCCGCGCCGAGCGGCGCCCCCAACCGCTTCTATCTCGCCTACACCGGCATGCCCCAGGGCATCCCCGGCGTGAGGTACCAGGTCAAGAAGGCCGGCGCGTACTTCTACGTCACGCTCGACCCGTCCCTGTACCAGGTTGTCTCCCTCAAGGACCAGGAGGGGCGCATCGTGCGCGAGGTCATCGACGAGGGGACCTATACCGTGGAGATCGACCTCGCCGACCACGCGCGCCATCGCTACGACCTCGCGTGCACCACGTACGAGTTCACCGTCAAACGCTTCGGCCACTACGCCGACGTCAACTCCGCGGCGTGGTACTCCGTCTCGGTCGAGCGCGCCTACAACCTGTACTACCTCGACGAGGCCGAGAACAACCTCTTCTTCCCGGAGAGTCCGATCACCCCGGGAGACGCGGTGTGCCTGATCAGCCGCATGGCGGGCGGCCCGGGCGAGAAGGACGAGGCGCTCGCATGGGCGCGCGAGGCGGGGATCGTCGACGGGCTGCCGGGGTTCGACGCAGCAGACACGGTGAGTCGCGAGCAGTACGCCCACATGCTCGCCAACCTCGCGCGCGCGAAGGGGGAGTACGCAGAGGCCTCGCTCGAGGCGCTCTCCGACATCTCCGACGCCGACGGCATCTCCGACTGGGCCCTCGCCGACGTGGCCTGGGCCGTCGCCAACCGGGTCATGGGCCGCGGCGGCTTTGTCAACAGCGCCGGCACGCTCACCCGTGCCGAGGCGGTCGCCCTGGCGGTGAACTACCAGCCCGAGTCGCTCGACGGCCACGACCGCGTGGTGAACCCGCGCCCGTAGCTGGCCCGTCCTGCGCCGACTTTTCGGGCCGGTTCCGGTCGCTCTCCTTGCTCCAAAACGACCGCGGCCGGCCCGTTATTCTCGCCCGCGCCCCCGCCCCGCGGCGCCCGCCCATGGTGTACACTGGACTGGATTCTTTAAGCCGGTGCGAGACGCCAGCAAGGTCAGGCCTCCCGGGGCGCTTTCATATGCCTTTCTCGGTCGCTCGTGTCGGTCTTTGGCAGGGCGTCTTTTTTTGAGAAGGGAGTCCCATGGAACAGCCTGTGCTCAAGGCCCAGATCATGGACGAGCAGGCCATGAGCCGCGCGCTCACCCGCATCGCCCATGAGATCATCGAGAGGAACGAGGGGGCCGCGAGCATCGCGCTCGTGGGCATCGTGCGCCGCGGCGCCGCGCTTGCGCCCCTCCTCGCCGACGAGATCGCCAAGATCGAGGGCACGCGACCGCCCGTGGGCACCCTCGACGTGAGCTTCTACCGCGACGACGTGAGCCGCAAGATCGCCCCGGTCGAGTTTGGCACCGACATCCCCTTCGCGGTCGACGACCGCGACATCGTGCTCGTGGACGACGTCCTCTACACCGGCCGCACCATCCGCGCCGCGCTCGACGCCCTCATCGACCTGGGGCGCCCCAAGACCGTCCAGCTCGCCGTCATGATCGACCGCGGGCACCGCGAGCTTCCCATCAGAGCCGACTACGTGGGCAAGAACGTCCCCTCCTCGCACGAGGAGGACGTCCGCGTGACCCTCGCCCCCTACGACGAGGCCAACGCGGTCGAGATCTGGACCAAGCCCGCCGAGAAGAACGGAGGCGACCGCTAACATGCTGTCAGTCAAGCACCTCATCGACACGACGAGCCTCACCGCCGACGACATCACGCAGATCCTCGACACGGCGCGCTCGTTCTCCGAGGTCAACAAGCGCGCGATCAAGAAGGTCCCCGCGCTTCGCGGCCGCACGATCGTCAACCTCTTCCTCGAGCCGTCCACGCGCACCAAGAGCTCCTTCGAGCTCGCCGAGAAGCGCCTCTCCGCCGACTCCCTCTCCATGGGCGGCGCCACCTCCTCGGTCGTGAAGGGCGAGAGCCTCGCGGACACCATCGAGACCATCGACGCCATGAACGTCGACATGTTCATCTGCCGCGCCAAGCTCGCCGGCACGCCGCAGAAGATCACCGAGCACACCGACGCCATCGTCATCAACGCCGGCGACGGCAAGCACCAGCACCCCACCCAGGCGATGCTGGACCTCTACACCATCCGCGAGAACTTCGGACACCTCGACGGCCTCAAGGTCGCCATCGTGGGCGACCTCAGCCACAGCCGCGTGTGCGGCTCGCTCGTGCCCGCGCTCAAGACCATGGGCGCCGACGTCACGCTCGTGGGCCCGCCCACCTTCCAGGTGGACGACCCGGACTACTACGGCGTGCCGCAGACGGCCGACCTCGACGCCGTCATCCCCGAGATGGACGTCGTCTACATGCTGCGCGTCCAGCTCGAGCGCATGGAGGGCGCGGCCATCCCGTCCCGCCGCGAGTACAACCGCCTGTGGGGCCTGGACATGTCCCGCGTCAACAAGATGAAGCCCGAGGCCATCATCTGCCACCCCGGCCCCATGAACCGCGGCATGGAGATCAACGCGGACGTGGCCGACTGCGCGCGCTCGCGCATCCTCGACCAGGTCAACGCCGGCGTCCTCACGCGCATGGCCGAGATGTACCTGCTTCTGGGAGGAGAGAACAATGGCGTATCTGCTTAAGGGCGCCCACGTCGTCGACCCGCAGCTGGGCCTCGACGACGTCCGCGACGTGCTCATTGACGGCGACAAGATCGCCGAGGTGGGCGAGGGCCTCGAGGCGCCGGAGGGCGCGGAGGTCATCGACGCCGCCGGCAAGTACCTCGTGCCCGGCCTCGTGGACATGCACGTGCACTTCCGCGACCCCGGCTTCGAGTACAAGGAGACCATCGAGACCGGCGCCCGCGCCGCCACCCACGGCGGCTTCACCGACGTGGCCACGATGCCCAACACCGACCCGGTGACCGACAACGGCGCCGAGGTCCGCTACCAGATCGACCGCTCGCGCCACGCCGGGCTCTGCCACGTGCGTCCCATCGGCGCGCTCACGGTGGGCGAGAAGGGCGAGACGCTCGCGGAGATCGGCGACATGGTCATGGAGGGCGCGGTCGCCTTCTCCGACGACGGCCACGGCGTCCAGAGCGCGGGCATGATGCGCACCTGCATGGAGTACGTCTCCCAGTTCGACAAGGTCGTCTCCGCGCACTGCGAGGTGGAGTCTCTCACCACGCACGGCGTCATCAACGAGGGCCGCGCCTCCACGCGCCTGGGCATGTTCGGCTGGCCGGCGCTGGGCGAGGAGCTCGAGATCTACCGCGACATCGAGCTCTGCCGCATGACCGGCTGCTCCCTGCACATCGCCCACATCTCCACCGAGAAGGGCCTCGAGCTCGTGCGCGCCGCCAAGGCCGAGGGGCTGCCCGTGACCTGCGAGGTCACGCCGCACCACCTGTTCCTCTGCGAGGACGACATCACCGACGCCTACGACACCAACCTCAAGATGAACCCGCCCCTGCGCACCGCCGCGGACGCCGCGGCACTCCGCGAGGGCATCCTCGACGGCTCGATCGACTGCATCGTGACCGACCACGCGCCGCACGCCCCGCACGAGAAGGACTGCGAGTGGGAGATCGCCTTCTTCGGCATCGTGGGCCTCGAGACGTCGCTGCCGCTCATGCTCACCAACCTCGTGCTCCCCGGCACGATGAGCTGGTCGCGCCTCGTCGAGGTCATGGCCGTCAACCCGCGCCGCTGCCTGCGCCTGCCCGAGATCCGCGTGGAGGCCGGCTGCACCGCCGACCTCACCCTCATCGACCCGGCCGCCCAGGTCACGGTTACCGAGGACTGGCTCCAGAGCCGCTCCAAGAACTCCGCGTGGCTGGGCCAGACGCTCACCGGACGGGCCACCGACGTCTTCGTCGCCGGGCGCCACACGCTCACGGGCGGCGTGGTGACCCCGGTCAAGAGGGTCCTTCGATGAGCGCCGGACTCTCGGTCCACGACTTCGCGGTCGTCTCAAACGAGCCGGCAGCCGACGGCCTCATGCGCATCGTCATGGCCGCTCCCGAGCTTGCCGCGGCGTTGCGCCCCGGCCAGTTCGTGAACGTGCGCGTCCCCGGCGACGCGAGCCAGATCCTGCGCGTGCCGCTGTCCTTCAGCCACGCCGACGCCGCGGCCGGCACCGTCGAGATCGTCTACGCCGTCGTGGGCGACGCCACGCGCCGCCTCTCCGAGATGGCGCCCGGCGCCACCTCCACGGCCGTCGGCCCCTGCGGCAACCCCTGGTCGGAGGTTGTCGGCGCCCGCCGCGCCTGCGTGGTCGCGGGCGGCGTGGGCATCACGCCGGTCGTCGCCTGCGCCCGCATGCTCGCGGGCTCGGGCGTGGCGTTCGACGCCGTGGTGGGCGCGCAGACCGCCGGCAGGCTCTGGGGCGCGGACGTGCTCGAGGGGCTCGGCGCCGGCACGGTCGCCGTCACCACCGACGACGGCACCGCCGGACGGCGCGGATTCACCACCGACGCCCTCGCCGACCTTCTCGCCCAGGGCCCCTATGACGTGGTCTACACCTGCGGCCCCGAGGTCATGATGGCGGGCGTGGCGCGCATCTGCCGCGAGGCGGGCGTGCCCTGCCGCGTCTCCATGGAGCGAATGATGAGCTGCGGCTTTGGCGCGTGCGCCACCTGCAACGTGGCCATGGTTGACGGAACCTACAAGTCCTGCTGCAAGGACGGCCCGGTCTTCGACGCCGAGGAGGTGGCGTGGTGATGGGAGAGAAGAGCGTCAGCATGGCCGTCGACCTCGGCGGCGTGCGCATGCAGAACCCCGTGAACACCGCCTCGGGAACCTTTGGCTTCGGGTCTGTCTTCGAGGACTTCTTCGACGTGGCGCGCCTCGGGGCGATCACGCTCAAGGGCTGCTCCGCGGAGCCCTGGGCCGGCAACCCGGCGCCGCGCATGTGCGAGGTGCCCTCCGGCATGATGAACACCGTGGGCCTGGCCAACCCCGGCGTCCGCGGCATGGTCGAGCAGTACGGGGAGTACCTGGCTGGCCTCGAGGGGCGCGGCTGCCGCGTCATCGTGCAGGCGGCCGGCCACTCCGTGGAGGAGTACGTGGCGGCCGTCGAGCTCATCGAGGAGCACTGCCCCTGGGCGAGCGGCGTCGAGATGAACATCTCCTGCCCCAACATCGCCCGCGGCGGTGCCCTGGTGGGCGGCACGCCCGAGAGCGCCTCCGAGGTCGTGCGGGCCGTTCGCCCGCGCGTGAGACGGCCGCTGCTCGTGAAGATGGCCCCCGTGCGCGTGCCCGAGATCGCGCGGGCCTGCGAGGCCGAGGGCGCCGACGCGCTCTCGCTCATCAACACGATCAACGGCATGTCCATCGACGTGCGCACGCGCAGGAGCCGCCTCTCCAAGCCCACGGGGGGCGTCTCGGGACCTGCCATCCACGCCATCGCCGTCCGCATGGTCTGGGAGGCCGCGCAGGCCGTCAAGATCCCGATCAACGGGATGGGCGGCGTGACGAGCTGGCAGGATGCCGCCGAGATGATCCTGGCCGGCGCCACCTCCGTCACGGTGGGCACCGCCAGCTTCTACGACCCCACCTGCGCCGCCGACGTCGTCGACGGGCTTGCCGCCTGGGCCGCGGAGCAGGGCGTCACGGACATCAACGAACTGATTGGAGCCTTCGAATGCTGACGTACGAACAGGCAAGCGACAAGGTCATCATCGCGCTGGACTGCTCTAAGGAGCGCGCCTTCGAGCTGGCGGACATGCTCGCCGGCAAGGCCACGTGGGTCAAGGTCGGCATGACGCTCTTCTACGCCGAGGGCCCGGCCATCGTCGACGCGATGCGCGAGCGCGGGCTGCGCGTCTTTCTCGACCTCAAGGTCCACGACATCCCGTTCCAGGTCCAGGGCGCCGTCCGCGCCGCGTCGCTCACCGGTGCCGACATCCTCTCGATCCACGGCCTGGGCTCCTCCGCGATGATCGCCGCCGCCCGCACGGGCGCCGAGGAGGCCGCGGAGCAGCGCGGCGGGGACCGCACCCGCCTCGTGGCCATCTCGGTCCTCACGAGCATGGACCAGGCGGCGCTCGCCGAGATCGGCGTGGAGTCGCCCGTGGCGGAGGAGGTCGCGCGCCTGGCGAGCCTCAGCTACGGCGCCGGCGCCGACGGCATCGTGTGCTCCCCGCAGGAGGCCGCCGAGATGCGCGCCCTTCTCGGCCCCGACGCGCTTATCGTGACCCCGGGCGTGCGCCCGGCGGGCGCCGAGGTGGGCGACCAGAAGCGCATCGCCACCCCTGCCGCCGCGGTGGCGGCCGGCGCGTCCAAGCTGGTCATCGGCCGCCCGATCACCGGCGCCGAGGACCCCGTGGCCGCCTTCGACGCCATCTGCGCCGAGCTCATGGCGTAGGCCCGGCGGCACGCCCCGGCGAGGTGCGGCAGATGGACGGTCCGGGCTCGGAAAACGTCGCATCGCCGCACCTAAGACGGCCCGTTTTGTGGAGGATTGCCCCTGAGCTGCACCTTTGGTGAAGAGGGGTTGCAAAACCTCAGGTGAATGGGCAAACTTGATTGTTGCGAAGCCGCCGGTCCGGCTCGGCGGCGCGAAGAAACGCGAATTGGAGGAACACATGGCTCTACCCCAGCTTACTGACGAGCAGCGCAAGGCCGCCCTCGAGAAGGCCGCCCAGGCCCGCCACGAGCGCGCCGAGCTGCGCGAGAAGATCAAGAGCGGCAAGGTCGCCCTCGAGGACGTCCTCGACTCCGACGACCCCATCGCCAGCCGCATGAAGGTCTCCACCCTCATCGAGTCCCTCCCCGGCTACGGCAAGGCCAAGGCCGCCAAGATCATGGACGAGCTCGGCATCTCCGCCACCCGTCGCGTCAAGGGCCTCGGCGCTCGTCAGCGCGAGCAGCTGGTCGAGGCTCTCTCCAAGTAAATTGGAGCAGAGAGCTCGGCTCTTTGTCGTCTCTGGGCCGTCAGGCGTGGGCAAGGGGACGCTCGTCGCACTGCTGCGCGAGCGCCTCCCTCGCCTGGGCCTGACGGTTTCTGCGACTACACGAGAGCCACGACCGGGCGAGGAGGACGGCGTCGCCTACTACTTCCTCACCGAGGACGAGTTCGACCGTCGCGTCGCGGCGGGCGAGTTCCTCGAGTGGGCGTGGGTCCACGGGCATCGCTACGGCACGCTGCGCGAGGAGGTCGAGCGCGTCACGGGGCAGGGACGCTCCGTGGTGCTCGAGATCGACGTGCAGGGAGGCCTCAACGTGCGCGAGGCCCTTCCCGACGCGGTGCTCGTCTTCATCGAGGCCCCCAGCGCCGAGGAGCTCGAGCGTCGCCTGCGCGGGCGCGGCACCGAGGACGAGGCCTCCATCGAGCGTCGCCTCGCCGGCGCCCGCGAGGAGATGGCCTGCGCGCCCCGCTATGACGTCCGCATCGTGAACGACGACCTCGAGCGCGCCCTGGGCGAGCTCATGAGCACTATCGAGAAGTACGAGAACAACGGAGGTCTCCCCGAAGATGTCTGTGATCAAGCCTGAGATTGACACCCTGCTCGACAAGACCGAGCACAACCCCTTCCTGCTCTGCTCCATCGCGTCCAAGCGCGCCTGCGACATCAACAACATGGTTCGCGGCCAGCACCTGCGCGTGACGGCGATCCAGGACTTCGACGACATCACCACCGTCGCGTCCGGCAAGGACCCGGTTTCTATTGCCATGCAGGAGATCGAGGACGACACCCTGAGCTTCGTCAAGGAGGACTTTGACGAGGACATCCGGGGCGCCAACACGATCGTCCTGTAGGTGCGCATGACCGAGAGACTCTGCCTCGTCCACTACCACGAGATCGGCCTCAAGGGCAAGAACCGCGCCACGTTCGAGAACCAGCTCGTCACCAACCTGCACCGCGCGCTCCAGGCGTTCCCCGTCGCGAGCATCGCCCGCATCTCGGGGCACATCGCCGTGGAGACGACCGGCCGCTACGCCAGCGAGGAGCTCGCCGCCGCCATCCGGCGCGTGCCGGGCGTGGCGCGCGTAAGCCTCGCCTACAAGTGCGGTCTCGACGAGGGCGAGTACTGCGCCGCGGCCGTCCGCGCGCTCGGCGAGGCGGGCGAGTTCGCCACCTTCAAGGTGCACGCGCGCCGCTCGTCGACCACCTACGAGCGTCACAGCCTCGAGATGAACCAGATCGTCGGCGCGGTCCTGTGCGAGGCCTTCCCCGACAAGAAGGTCGACGTCCACACCCCGGACGTGACCGTCGTCGTGCACGTGGTCCAGGGCAACACCTTCGTCTACGCGGCCTCCGCGCCGGGCGTGGGCGGGCTTCCCGTCGGCACGGCTGGCAAGGTCGTGACGCTGCTTTCGAGCGGCTTCGACTCGCCGGTCTCCACCTGGATGGTGGGCCGCCGCGGCGCGATCTGCGTGCCCGTGCACTTCTCGGGGCGTCCCATGACCGCCGACACGAGCGAGTGGCTCTGCCAGGACATCGTCGAGGCGCTCGCGCCCTCGGGCGTGGTCGGCCGCCTCTACGTGGTGCCCTTCGGCGAGCGCCAGCGCGAGATCTCGCTCGCCGTGCCCCAGGGCCTGCGCATCATCATGTACCGTCGCGTCATGCTGCAGGTCGCCGAGCGCATCGCCCAGCTCGAGGGCGCGAAGGCCCTCGTCACGGGCGAGTCGCTCGGGCAGGTGGCATCGCAGACGCTCGAGAACATCGCCGCGGTGAACGAGGCGGTGACGATGCCCGTCCTGCGCCCGCTCATCGGCTCCGACAAGCAGGAGATCATCGCCCGCGCCCATGAGATCGGGACCTACGACATCTGCTGCGAGACCGCGCCGGACTGCTGCACGCTCTTCATGCCGCGCCGCCCCGAGACCCACGCGCGCCTGCGCGAGGTGCTCGAGGCCTGGGAGAGCTTCGACCACGAGGGCATGGTCGCGGACCTCGTCGAGCACGTCGAGTGGCGCGACTTCCCGCAGTGCCCCTCCTATCACGCCCCCAAGGGGCCGCTGCGCGAGCATCATCGTGACCTCTGCGCGGCCTCGCGCTGCGAGCGGTAGGCCATCCCGCCGCGAGCGGCACGACTTTAGTTGATGCATTTATGGGCGACGCCCCCGCTGCCGGGGGCGTCGCCCTTCTCGTTAAGCTCCGGCGCAGCTCGCGCAAACGTCCCTGTCCAAGTTTTTTGGCCGCGCGGCCCCCTCGCGGCCCTCCTCCCGGCATGCTGGGAGGAGGGAGGTGGTCGCATGGCACAGGAGAGGGGACGTTGGCGAGGGCGGCTTGCGGGAAGGTACGGCCTGGCGTGCGGCATCATGGCGGCGGTGGCGGCCTGCGCGCTTCTCGTGGGCGTGACGCTGCTCGGCGGGCTCGGGGGCACTCCGGTGACGATCGAGCGGGCGCCGCAGGTTGCCGCCGCCGGGCCCGCGGAGGACGCGGAGCCCGAGGAGAACATCGAGCCAGAAGAGCCGGTCGCGGCCGAGGAGGTGCCGGCCGCGGAGCCCGCGGCGGTGGTCGTCCACGTGGACGGCGCGGTGGCGGCGCCCGGCGTCTACGTCCTCCCGGAGGGCTCGCGCGCCAACGATGCCGTGACGGCCGCGGGCGGCCTCGCCGAGGGCGCGGACACCTCGGGGGTCAACCTCGCCGCACCCGTCTCCGACGGCGAGAAGATCCACGTGCCGCTCGAGGGGGAGGCCGGAGCCGCGGCCTCGGCGGCCTCCGGGGAGGGGGCCGCGGACGGGCCGGTGAACATCAACCTCGCGGGGGTCGAGGAGCTCGACGAGCTGCCGGGCGTCGGGGAGGCCACGGCACGCGCCATCGTGGAGGACCGCGAGAAGAACGGGCCCTTCTCGACGCCCGAGGACCTCATGCGCGTCTCGGGAATCGGGGAGAAGAAGTTCGAGCGCCTCGCGGGGCTCATCTGTGTCTGACGAGGTCGCGCGGCCCGACCGCCCGCTGCTGCCGCCGCTGCTCTGGGCGCTCGTGGCCGTGCTCGCCGTCTCGCGCGCCGCGCTGCGGTCCGGGGCCGACGCGGGCGCCCTCGCTGTTTGTTCCGTCGTCGCGGGGCTTGCGACCTGCGCCGTCCTTCTCGTTCTGATGCGAACGCGGGCGCAGCGGGCGGCAGCCGCGGCGCTCGTGGTCGCCGCCGCGGCGGCGTGCGCGGGGATCTCCTGCTCCCGCGAGCTCGCCGCCCAGCGCGCCCTCGAGGCGGCCCTCTCGGGGAGCCCCGTCTCGGCCTGGGAGCTCGTCCTCGAGGGCGACATGTCCGAGGGCGCCTCGGGCTGGCGCGGGCGGGCGCGCGTGGCCGGTACGGGCGGCCGCGTCTGGCTGCTCGCCGACGAGCCGCTCGGGATGGGCGATACGCTGCGCTGCGTGGGGCGCTTCTCGCCCAACGAGGAGGGGGAGTGGGGCGAGAGCTCGCGCGCCCAGGGGCTCGCGGGGACGGTGCGCGCCGTCCGCGTCCTCGAGCGCCGCGCTCCGACGGGGGCGCGCGGGGCCGTGGTGGCACTGCGCTCCGCCGTCCTCGCGAGCATCGGCGCGGAATCCTCCGACGCGCGGGCGCTGCTCGCGGGCACCATCTGCGGCTCGACGGCGGCCATGGCCGAGCGCGGGCTCGACGACGTCTTCGCTGCCTGCGGGGTTTCGCACCTCGTCGCCGTCTCGGGCGGGCACCTCGTCCTGGTGGCCGCGCTCGGCGCTCGGCTCCTCGAGCGGACGCGCCTTCCCGCCGTTGCGCGCGCCGCCGTCCTGCTGCTGCTCACGGGCGGCTTCGTCGCGTTCTGCGGCGCGCCGTCCTCCGCGGTGCGCGCCTGGGCGATGTCGGTCGTCGCCGCGCTCGCGTCCCTCGTCGGCCGTCGGTCCCACCCGCTCTCCGCCGCGAGCGCTGCGGCGCTCGCGATGGCGCTCGTCGACCCGGGCGTGACCGGGCAGCTCGGCTACCTGCTCTCGGTCCTCTGCGTCTGCGGCATCTGCGCCCTCGGCGCCTATGCGCGCTATCTGGTGCGCGTTGTGCTGCCGCGTCCCGCGAGCGCTCGCTCCGGGCCGTGCGCGGCGCTCGCGCGCCTGCGGGCGGACGCCGAGGAGGCGCTTGCGCTCACGCTCGTCTCGCAGCTCGTGACGATGCCGCTCACCTGCGCGACGTTCGCCCAGCTCTCCCTCGTGGCGCCGCTTGCCAACGTGGTGCTCGCGCCGCTCTTCTCGGCCCTTCTCGTCTTCGGCCTGGCCTCCGCCGCGCTCGTCTGGGCGCCGCCGCTGCAGCTCGTCGCGCTGATCGCCTGTGACGCCGCGGGGGGCGCGCTCATGGCGCTGCTGCGCGCTCTGGCGGGGCTGCCGCTCGCGTGCGTCCCGGTGAGCGTCGAGGAGGGGCCGGCGCTTCTCGCCCTCGCCGTCCTTCTCGCCCTGCTGCTCCTGTGGTGGCCGCGCGCCTCCCGGCGCGTCGTCGGGGCGGCGCTCGCCGTGCTTCTCTCCTGCGCCCTCGCGTGGGTGGGGCGGTGGCGCCTGCTCGCCCCGGCGCGCGTCGTGGTGCTGGACGTGGGCCAGGGCGATGCGATCCTGGTCACGGACGGTCCGGCGGCGGTGCTCGTGGACACCGGTCCGGGCGACGCCGTCGTGGGGGCCCTGGCGCGCGCGAACGTCTTCCACCTCGACGCCGTGGTTCTCACGCACCTGCATGCCGACCATGCGGGCGGGCTCGAGGACGTCCTTTCTGCGGTGCCGGTCGGCCGCGTGGTCGTGCCCGAGGCCACGGTCCTCTCCGAGCTGCCGGCAGGGTGCGCGGTCGAGGAGGTGGGCTACGGCGACGCCCTTGGCGCCGGGCGCTTCTCGCTCGAGGTCGTCTCTCCCGTGGTGCCGGCGGGAGGGGAGGGCAACGAGGGCTCGCTCGAGCTGATGCTGTCCTTCGACGACGGCGGCCGCGCGCTCACGGGGCTGCTCGCGGCCGACGCCGAGGTAGAGGAGACGTCGGCCGCGGTGGCGCGCGGCGACGTTGGCGACGTCGACTTCCTCAAGGTGGGCCACCACGGCTCCGAGGCCTCGCTCGACGCCGCGACGGCCGCGGCGCTGGCCCCGGAGGTGAGCGTCGCGAGCGCGGGGGAGGGCAACTCCTACGGGCACCCCGACCCCGCGTGCGTGGAGGTCCTGGAGGGCGCCGGCTCGGTCTTTCTCTGCACGATCTGGGCCGGCGACGTCACCGTGGAGCCCGGGGCGCAGGGCCCCGTGGTGAGCTGTCAGAAGGGAGGGGGGCCATGAGCGCCGCATCTGCTACACTGGGGGCCATGATTATGGCCCAAAGGGGGTGTGAAATGCCCAGATGCATACCCATCAAGGAGATCAAGAACACGACTGAGTTCGCGCGGCTCGTCGAGGAGTCGCCCGAGCCCGTCATCGTGACGCGCAACGGCCGCGAGGCCTTCGCCGCGATGTCGATCGAGCTGCTCGACTCTCTGCGCATGGAGCGCGCCCGCGCCGAGCTCTACCGGCTCATCGAGGAGGCGGAGGAGGCCTCGCGCGAGGGTAGGGTCATCGACGCCCGCGAGTCGATCAGAAGGACGCGTGAGCGCTATGGCCTGTGACGTCATCTTCACCGAGCCGGCGGAGTGGGACTACGAGCGCATAGTCGCCTACCTGCTTTACGAGCGGGAGAACCCCCGCGGCGCTCAGCGCTTCCTCGCGGGGCTCGACCACCTGGTCGAGAACCTCTCGCGCATGCCGAAGATGTACCCGCACGCGGCGGACGGCCATGTGGCGGAGGCCGGCTACCGCAAGGCCGGGTTTGCGAGCTACGTCGCGCTCTATCGCATCGTGGGCGACGTGGTGGAGATCGACCGCATCTTTCACGCCAAGCAGGACTACGCGCGGCTGCTCTAGCCGCAGGAGGGATCTCACATGGCAGACAAGCCCGCGCTGCTGCCGGCCTACCTCATCGTGGGGCCGGACGAGCTCAAGCGCAAGCAGGCCCTCGCGCGCCTGCGCGCCCGCGTGGACGGGCCCTTCTCGGCCTTCAACCTCGAGGAGATCGTCGCGGGCGGGGACACCGACGTGGTGTCCGTGCTCGCCTCGCTCAACACGCTGCCCATGGGCGGCGACCGGCGCGTCGTGGTGATCGAGAGCGCCGAGAAGCTCCCCAAGGCGGTCTCTGAGGCCATCGTCGAGTACCTCGGCAACCCCAACGAGAGCTGCACGCTGGCGCTCGTGGCCGCAACGCTCGCCAAGACCACGCGCCTCTACAAGGCCGTCGCCAAGGTCGGGCCGCGCACCGTCATCGAGTGCGCGGCCAAGAAGGGGCGCGACCTGCCGCCCTACGTGCAGAAGCTCGCGGCGGCGCATGGCGTCTCGATCGCGGCGGACGCGGCGCGCGAGCTGGTGGCGCGCGTGGGCGAGTCCACGACGATGCTGGACACCCAGATCGCAACGCTCGCCGCGCTGATGGGCGGGGCGGGCACGATAACGACGCCCTTCGTCGAGGCCAACGTCGCGCGCGTGGCCGAGGTCAAGCCCTGGGAGTTCCTCGACCGCCTCTCCGAGCGCGACGCGCGCCGGGCGCTCGCGCTGTACCGCTTGCTGGACGGGTCGGCGCTGGGACTGCTGTCGCTCGTGACGGGGCGCGTCCGGGAGCTTCTGTGCGCGCGGTCGCTCGACGCCCGAGGTCAGGCGCACGGAGTCGCCGCCGAGCTCAAGAAGCAGGACTGGCAGGTGAGAAACTACGTGCGCTGGGCGCGCGCCTTCGCCGACGGCGAGCTCGAGGCCCTGCTCGGGGAGTGCGCCCGCGTCGAGCGCGCCCTCAAGGGCGGTGCCGACGAGCGCACCGAGATGGTCCGGCTGATCGCCCGCGCATGCGGCGTGGCGTGAGGCCGGGGTTCTTCTCGCCCCGCCGCCCGGCCCGTCTCGCCCCGCCGCCCGGCCCGTCTCGCCCCGCCGCCCGGCCCGTCTCGCCCCGCTAGTACGCACAGTTCTAGAAACCCGGAAAAAGTACCTGCGGATATATGAAAGTTAATCGAGCTGTGCGTACTAGCAAGGGCCGAGAAGAACCCGCCCCGCTATCACGCCCCCGCCACCCGACTGATAGGAGCCGCCATGCGCGTCACGGTTAGCGGTTTCGCCGCGCTCAGGGCGCTGCGTGTCTTCAGGGCCTCGCGTGCGATCCTTCCCGCGGAGCGCGTGCTCCCGCCGACCCCCGACCCGAGCCCGCGCCGCAGGTGGGGCGCGGGCCTCTTTCCCCTCGAGCGGCTGGCGCTCGATGAGCCCCCGTCTGCCGAGTGCCCGATCGAGCTTGTCGTCCCACGGGCGGCCGCGCGCGTCCAGGCGCGGTTTGTCACGTGCTCGGTCCACCCCTCGCGCCTCCCCGCAGAGTCGTTCGTCGACTTGGGCGACGGCCTGTTCGTCCCTTGTCCCGAGCTGCTGTTTCTGCAGCTCTCTCGCGTCATGATGCCCGAGGCGCTCGCCCTTCTCGGCTACGAGCTCTGCGGCACCTACGCGCGCGATCCGCGCGATCCGCGGGGAGGCGTCGTCACCTATGACGTGCCGCCCGTCACGTCCGCCTCTTCCATCGCGTCGTATCTCGACGCGTGCGGCGTGCACTCCGGCGTGCTGGAGTCGAGGCGCATGCTCGCGAGCGTGCGGGACAACTCGTGGTCGGCCATGGAGTCGGTCATGGCCCTGCTCGCGGTGCTGCCCGTTCACCGGCTCGGGTACGAGTTCGGCGACATCGTCCTTAACGTTCGCCACGGAGCGTCCCCCGAGCTCGTTGCCCTAGGCGCGAAGGAGTCGCGCGTGCCGGACATCGAGGTCGTGGGGACGCACGTGGGCTTCAACTACGACGGTCGCGGGCACCTGGACCTCGAGTCGATCGCCGCGGCTGCCGCGGCGGGGGACGCGTCCCGTGAGCTGCGGGCTGTGAGGGAGAAGAACTACGACGACATAAAGCGCGACCGAGAGCTTGCAGCGGGCGGGCGCATCATCTTCCCCGTGGTCTCCCAGGACCTGTACGCCCCCGGAGGGCTCGACGCCGTCATGCTGGAGGCGGCCCAGGCGATGCACGAGATCGACGGGCGAAGCCTGGCCAACATTCACGTGGCCATGGACGAGTCGTATCAGAGCCGGCGCCAGAGGCTGGTCTGGGCGTTGCTCCCGTGGGAGAAGGGTATGGGGTACGCACGCGCCCACGTCGCCTACCGGCCATGGGCGGTAGGCGTGAAGTGACGGGCCCGCGCCCTTCTCGCCTGCGCCCCGTCCTGGTCGCCCCGATAGTACGCACAGTTCGATTAACTTTCATATATCCGCAGGAAAGAAATGCGAGTTTCTAGAACTATGTGTACTAGCAGGCTCCGCGGGCCGAGAAGGACGCGGGGTCGAGAAGGACGCGTGCCCGCGGCCCCGCGCCACAAAAAAACGGACCCGGGCAGCACCCCGGGTCCGCTTCTGCGTGCTATGAGGGAGAAGCTACTTGATGGAGTTCACGAGCTTCTGGACGCCGCTCTTGCGCTGAGCGGCCTGGTTCTTGTGGATGATGCCCTTGGAAGCGGCCTTGTCGAGCAGGCGGCCGGCCTTGTTGGCGGCGTCCTGGGCGGCGTCGACGTCCTTGGCCTCGACGGCGAGGCGGACCTTCTTGACGGCGGTCTTGAGCTCGGAGCGGACCGCGCGGTTGCGCTGACGCGCCTTCTCAGCGGTGATGATGCGCTTCTTCTGAGACTTGATGTTAGCCACGTGCAGTTCCTTTCGGTTCTTTTCTATCTGAGGCCTCTGTGCTGAGACACGGCGAGGTCAACCCGATGAATATAGCATATCGACCGCGAGTTCGCTATCATTCACCACATGGCTACCAACGATACCTCACATATTCGCAACTTCTCGATCGTTGCGCACATCGACCACGGCAAGTCGACCATCTCCGACCGCATCCTCGAGCTCACCCATACGGTTGAGGAGCGCGACATGGAGGCGCAGCTGCTCGACACGATGGACATCGAGCGCGAGCGCGGCATCACGATCAAGTCCAACGCCGTCCGCGTGATGTATGACGCCGACGACGGGCAGACCTACCAGTTCAACCTCATCGACACGCCGGGCCACGTCGACTTCACCTACGAGGTCAGCCGCAGCCTCGCCGCGTGCGAGGGGGCGGTGCTCGTGGTCGACGCCACCCAGGGCGTGGAGGCGCAGACGGTCTCCAACGCCAACCTGGCGATGAACGCCAACCTCGACATCGTGCCCGCGATCAACAAGATCGACCTTCCGAGCGCGCATCCCGACGAGGTCAAGGAGGAGATCGAGGAGGACCTGGCCATCCCGGCCGAGGACGCGGTGTGCGTCTCGGGCAAGACGGGCGAGGGCATCCACGACCTGCTCGAGGCCATCGTGTTTCTCGTCTCGCCGCCCGCGGGCGACGCCGAGGCGCCGCTCAAGGCGCTCATCCTGGACTCCTACTTCGACGAGTACCGCGGCGTCATCGCCACGGTGCGCGTCTTCGACGGCCACGTCCGCAAGGGCGACCAGCTCACGATGATGCGCTCCGGCGTGGACTTCCTCGCCGACGGCGTGGGCGTCAAGCGCCCCGCCGAGCAGCTCGTCGACGAGCTGGGCGTGGGCGAGGTCGGCTTCGTGGTCACGGGCCTCAAGGACCCCGAGGCCGTGCGCGTGGGCGACACCCTCACCGGGCGCGACCGCCGCTGCGACGAGGCGCTGCCGGGCTACCGCGAGGCCAAGCCGATGGTCTACACCGGCATCTTCCCCATAGACAACAAGGACTACGAGAACCTGCGCGACGCCCTCGAGAAGCTGCGCGTGAACGACCCCTCGCTCACGTGGACGCCCGAGACCTCCGTGGCGCTGGGCTTCGGCTTCCGCGTGGGATTTCTGGGGCTGCTCCACATGGAGGTAGTCAAGGAGCGCCTGGAGCGCGAGTTCTCGCTGTCGCTGATCGCGACCAGCCCCTCGGTGGACTACCACGTCTACAAGACCGACGGCGAGATGATCGAGGTCCGAAGCCCCCAGGACCTGCCCGACGTCACGCGCATCGACCACATCGAGGAGCCCTACCTCAAGGCCAAGGTCATCGTGCCGCCCGAGTACACGGGCGCGGTGATGCAGCTCGCCATCGAGCACCGCGGCATCACCCAGGACATGATCTACCTCACCGAGAAGTCCGTGGAGATGCACTTCGACATCCCGCTGGCCGAGCTCATCCTCGACTTCTTCGACCAGCTCAAGAGCCGCACCAAGGGCTACGCGAGCCTGGACTACGAGTTCTCCGACTATCGCGCGAGCGACCTCGTGAAGCTCGACATCCTGCTCTCCGGCGACGACGTGGACGCCCTCTCCTTCATCGTGCACCGCGACAAGGCCTATGCGCTCGCGCGCGGCCTCTGCGACAAGCTCAAGGAGATCATCCCGCGCCAGCAGTTCGAGGTGCCCATCCAGGGCGCCATCGGCAACAAGATCATCGCGAGAAGCACCGTCAAGGCCGTGCGCAAGGACGTGCTGGCCAAGTGCTACGGCGGCGACATCTCGCGCAAGCGCAAGCTCCTGGAGAAGCAGAAGGAGGGCAAGAAGCGCATGAAGCAGATCGGCTCCGTGGAGGTGCCGCAGGAGGCGTTTCTCGCCGTCCTCAAGGTGGACGACCAGTGACGGCCGCCGAGGTGCTGGCCGCCTTCGCGCCGGCGGCCGGCCTGGCGCCGACCTGTCCCGCGTGGGACGGAGAGCTTACGGGCAGGCTGCTCATGGCGCCTATGGCGGGCGTGTCCGACGCGGCGTACCGCCTCATGGCGCGCGCGGGCGGCGCGGCGCTTGCCTACTCCGAGATGGTCTCGTGCGCGGGGCTCCACTACGGCGAGAAGAGCTGGGAGCTCGTGGACCCCGACCCGGCGGAGCCGGAGATCGCGGTGCAGCTCTTTGGCTCCAAGCCGGATCTTTTCCGCGAGTCCGCCGAGCGCGTGGCGGCGCGCCTGGGGGAGCGCCTCGCGCTGATCGACGTCAACATGGCCTGCCCCGTGCCCAAGGTCACGAAGAAGGGCGAGGGCTCGGCGCTGCTGGAGAATCCCGAGCTCGCGGCGAAGATCGTGCGAGCGTGCCGCGAGGGCGCGCCGGGCGTGACCGTGACGGTGAAGATTCGCCGCGGCCGCTACATGGGGCAGGAGGTCGCGCCCGAGTTCGCGCGCGCCATGGAGGCCGCCGGCGCGGCCGCGGTGGCCGTGCACGGGCGCTTTGCGACGCAGATGTATCACGGCGAGGCGGACTGGGGCGTCGTGAGCCGCGTCGTGGACGCCGTGGGCATCCCCGTCATCGCGTCCGGCGACATCCTCTCGCATGACGCCGCGCAGCGCGCGCTCTCGGAGACCGGCGCCTCTGCCGTGATGGTCGCGCGCGGGACGTACGGCAACCCGTGGGTCTTCTCGGGCCACGTTCCGACGACGGCCGAGAAGATCGCCGCCTTCGAGTGCCACGTGCGCCTGCTCGAGGCCACCGGCGCCCACCTCAAGCGGGCGCGCAGCCTCGCGGGCTGGTACTTCAAGGGCATGCCGGACGCGGCGCGCTGGAGAAACGCGGCCATGAGCTGCGTTGAGGCCGAGGAGTTCCTCGCGGTGGCCGCGGAGGTCCGCGCCGCGCTGGGGGAGTGAGGGGCGCGCGTCCTTCTCGGCCGGGCCGGCGCCGCCCCGTTCCGCCCCTCGAGGGTATGTACACCGCCTCCTGAGGGTATGTACACCGCCCCAACTTGGGCGCGCCGCGTTTCCGCTGGTAGAAGAGCTGCCGAGAAGAACGGGCTGCTCGGGAGCGTGTACATACCCTCGAAGGGCGGTGTACATACCCTCAGAGGGGGCGACGTACGTGCCCGTTGTCCATGGGAGGAGCCGACGATGATCTCCGCGCTCTACCTGCACATACCGTTCTGCCGCGCAAAGTGCGCGTACTGCGACTTCGACTCGCGGGCGCTGTGCGGCGAGGCGCTCGAGGACGTGGCCGCGCGCTACCTCGAGGCGCTGCTCGCGCGGCTGGACGCCTTCGGGGAGGCAGGCGCGCTCGCGGGCGTTCGCACGGTCTACGTGGGCGGCGGCACGCCCACGGTGCTGGGGTCGCGCCTGGCAGGGCTCGTGCGCCGCGTGCGGTCGTGGTGCGCGCCGACCGAGCTCACCTGCGAGGCCAACCCGGAGTCGTTCGACGACGCCATGGCGGCCGCGCTGGCGGAGGCCGGCGCCACGCGCGTCTCGCTCGGGGTGCAGACGCTCGAGCCGGCGGAGCTTGCCGCCATCGGGCGCATCCACACGGCAGAGCAGGCCCTCGCCGCCGTCGCGCGCGGGCGAGCCGTGGGGCTCGACGTCTCCTGCGACCTCATGTGCGGCCTGCCGGGGCAGACGAAGGAGAGCTGGCGGCGCACGCTGGGCGGGGTCGTGGGCGCGGCGCCGGACCACGTCTCGGTCTACCCGCTCACGCTCGAGGAGGGAACGCCGCTCGCGCGCCGCGCGGACGCCGACCCTGCGCTCGAGCCGGATGGGGACCTCCAGGCCTGGTGCATGGAGGAGGCGCGCAGCGAGCTCGTGGCGGCGGGCTACCGTCCCTACGAGGTCGCGAGCTACGCGCGGCCCGGCCACGCATGCGCCCACAACATCGCGTACTGGACGGGAGAGAGCTACCTCGGGCTGGGCCGCTCGGCGGCGGGCATGCTCGCGGCGGGGGAGTGGGACGAGCTCGCGGCACTTCTCGGCGGCGAGCCGGCGGGCGCGGCGCGCGTGCGCTACGTCCAGCGCGACGACGCCGGCACGCGCTTCGACGTAGAGCGCCTGTCCGCGCTCGAGGCCGTGGCGGAGGACCTGATGCTCGGCATGAGGATGACGCGCGGCGTGGCCCCGGAGCTGCTCGGGCGCGCGCGGTCGCTGGCGGGCGAGAAGAGCGTTGACGCCGCTGTGGACGAGGCGCTCTCGCGCGGCCTCGTCGCCTGGGATGCGGACGGCCGCCTCGCGCCGACGGGGCGGGGATGGCTCCTCGGCAACGAGCTCTACGGCCTCATGTGGGACCTCGCGTCGGACGACTAGCCACGGCCTGCCCACGGGTGGTGACGGCCAATTGCCGCGGACCCAAATCCGGATTTGGGTCCAGGGCGGCGCACGCAGCTCTGCGATTACCTGCGAGCTTGAGGCTTGCTTGAGAGTCTGGCTCCCCCAAGCCTCAGGCTCAACCAGAGCGTTCTTCTCGCCCATGCGGCGAGAAGAACGACCGGGTCGCCGAAGCCTCGCGTCAGCCCTGCCGTACATCCCCTACGCTGGGTCAGACCGTACGAAAACGAGGAGAGGAACCCTCATGGCAACGTCCAAGCTGCTCGAGCCGATCAGGGTCGGCAACCTCACGCTCAAGAACCGCATCATGTTCCCGCCGCTCACCACCGGCTACGAGGAGCGCGACGGCTCCATCGGCCCGCGCAGCCTCGCGTTCTACGAGCGCCTCGCCAAGGGCGGGGTCTCCTACATCGTCATCGGCGACGTCGCGCCCGTGAACACCGCGAGCCCCACGCCCAAGCTCTGCGACGACTCCCAGATCCCGAGCTTCGCCGCGCTCGCCGACGCCGTCCATGCCCATGGCGCCAAGCTCGCCCTGCAGCTCTTCCACCCCGAGTACGACGTCCCCGGGGTCGGCAGGCTCATCATGACCTCGCGCAAGGCGGCGATGGAGGGGCAGAAGGCCCAGGCCGCCGGCGACATGGAGGCCTTCGCCGCCAAGATGGCGGAGTCCAAGGAGATCGCCAACCAGGCCTACGCCAAGCTCCACCACGACATGCAGCACTTCGTCTCCGAGGCCACGGTCGAGCAGCTCGCCCAGATCAAGGACGCCATCGCCGCCTGCGCCGCCCGCGCGGAGAAGGCCGGCGTCGACGCGATCGAGGTCCACGGCGACCGCCTGGTGGGATCGCTCTGCTCCACCGCGCTCAACCACCGCACCGACGACTACGGCGGCCCCTTCGAGAGCCGCGTGCGCTACGCGCTCGAGGTCGTCGCCGCGATCAAGGGGGCCGCGCCCGCGCTCATGGTGGAGTACAAGCTGCCCGTCATCATGACCAACCCCGACGGCTCCAAGCGCGGCAAGGGAGGCCTCGAGCCCGACGAGGCCTGCGAGCTCGCGGTCCTTCTCGAGAGGGCCGGCGTCGACATGATCCAGGTCGCCCAGGCCAACCACACCGGCAACATGGGCGACACCATCCCGCCCATGGGCACGATGCCCTACAACTGGACGCTCCCGGTGGCTGAGCGCGTGAAGGCGCTCGTGGGCGTCCCCGTCGCCACCGTCGGCCGCGTCGTCACCCCCGAGGCGGGCGAGAAGATCCTCGAGGACGGCCAGGCCGACGTCATCGGCTACGGCCGCTCGCTGCTCGCCGACCCCGACATCGCCCTCAAGGCCGCGACCGGCGAGCCGGTGCGCCTGTGCCTCAACTGCAACAAGGGCTGCGTCGACGCCATCCAGGGCCGCCGCTACATCTCCTGCGTGCTCAACGCCGAGAACGGCGACGAGGCTACGATCTCGATCCGCCCCGGTGACGGCGACAAGCGCGTGGCCGTGGTCGGCGGCGGCATCGCCGGCTGCGAGGCCGCGCGCGTGGCGGCTCGCCGCGGCTACCGGGTGACCCTCTTCGAGCGCGCCCGGCGCCTTGGCGGCCAGATCGAGCTCGCCGCCGCGCCCCCGCGCAAGTCCGAGATCATGCGCGCCGTGGAGTACTACGAGCGCGCGCTGCCCGCCCTCGGCGTCGAGGTGGTGCTCGGCCACGAGGCGTCCGCGTCCGACCTCGCCGGGTATGACGCCGCGATCGTGGCCGTGGGCGCCGACAACGTGAGCCTGCCCGTGCCCGGCGCCGACCGCGACAACGTCGTCTCCGCCTGGGACGTGCTCGCGGGCAGCGTGTCGCCCGAGGGTCGCGTCGCCGTGATCGGCGGCGGACTGGTGGGCACCGAGTGCGCCGAGTACCTGCTCGCCCGCGGCTGCGAGGTCGCGATCGTGGAGATGCTCGACAAGATCGCGGCGGGGGAGTCCGGCACCATCCTGCCCACGATCATGGCGGAGTTCGCCGAGAAGGGCGTGGAGCAGCTGGTGAACACCCGCGTGACCGCGATCACCGACGCCGGGGTCGAGGCGGAGCGCGACGGCGAGGCCGTGAGCGTGCCGTGCGACTGGGTCGTCATGGCGGTGGGGTCGCGCGCGGTGCCCTTCGACGTCTCCGGCATCGACGTCCCGGTGACGTTGGTGGGCGACTGCTCCGGCGAGCGCACGGCCGACATCGCGAGCGCGATCCGCACGGCATACGCCGCTGCCAACCAGATCTAGCGCGGAGCTGCGGGCGGGCCGGGGCGCGGCTCCCGGCCCGCCCGGGCGCCCCGTCTCCCCGCATCGACCGCCCGTCCTTCTCGCCCCTTGCGCGCGTGGCGCAAATGCGCCATGCTAGCAGCGGAAACACGAGAGGGAGGCAGCCATGCCGGGCAAGCGCACCGACGTCATCAGCTGGGACGACTTTTTCATGAGGGCCGCCGTCGCGGCGAGCCTGCGCAGCAAGGACCCCAACACGCAGGTGGGCGCCTGCATCGCGGACACCAATCACCGCATCCTCTCCGTGGGCTACAACGGGACGCCGCGCGGCCTCAACGACGACGAGTTCCCCTGGGGCATCGCCGACGACCCCCTCTACGACAAGCACAACTACGTCATCCACGCGGAGGCCAACGCAATCCTCAACTACCGCGGCTCGCTCAAGGACATGACGGGCGCCACGGTCTACGTCACGCTCTTCCCCTGCCACGAGTGCGCCAAGACCCTGGTGCAGGCCGGCATCGGCGAGGTCGTCTACCTGGACGACAAGTACGACGGCACGGAGGACAACCGCATCTCCAAGAACATCCTCGACCGCTGCGGCGTCTCCTATCGGAGGATGAGCCTCGCGGAGTAGGCGTCCCGCCGCCTCGCCGCGCCGCCGCGAACTGCGCGGATACCGTGGCGTTTCTCCAAAACCCCTGAATGCCGGGTATACTCTCCCCATCTGTGACGTATCGCCAGCAGGGAGACATGCCACATGGCATCGATGAACGACAAGGACTACTACGCCATCCTGGGCGTCGAGAAGGACGCCTCCACCGAGGAGATCCGCAAGGCGTTCCAGGCCAAGGCGCGCAAGCTTCACCCCGACGTCAACAAGGAGCCGGACGCGGAGGAGCGCTTCAAGGAGGTCTCGGAGGCCTACGCCGTGCTCTCCGACGACGACAAGCGCAAGCGCTATGACGCCATGCGCTCCGGGAACCCCTTCGCGGGGGCGGGCTATGGCGCACCGGCGGGCACCGGCGGCTACGGCGACCCCTTCGGCGGCAGCCCCTTTGGCTGGGGGCCCTTCGGCGGGGGCTTCGGCGGCGCGTCACGCTCGCGTCGCTCGCGGGCGTACAGGCCCCGAGCCGGCGCCGACGTGGTCTACGAGCTCACCGTCGACGCCGAGAAGGCCAAGGAGGGCGTGCGCCGCGGCGTGACCTACCAGCGCTACGCCTCCTGCGACGTCTGCCACGGCTCCGGCTCGGTCGAGGCGGAGCGCCCCGAGACCTGCCCCACGTGCGGCGGCGCGGGCCACATCACGGTGGACACCGGCATCTTCGGCGTCATGATGATGACCTGCCCCGAGTGCGAGGGCACCGGAAAGGTCGTCGCGGACCCCTGCTCCGCCTGCGGCGGCTCGGGCCGCACGCTCACGGCGAGCGAGGTCGTCGTCGACGTGCCGGCGGGCAGCCACGACGGCGACGAGGTGCGCGTGGCAGGCATGGGCAACGCCGGCACCAACGGCTCGACCACCGGCGACTTCGTCTGCCGCGTCTGCGTCCCCGAGGAGCGGCTCACGCGCTCCCAGGCGAGCGGCTTCAACTTCATCGGCTTTGCGATCCCGTTTCTGGTGCTCGGCCTCGCCACGTCGACCCTCGCCTCGCTCTCGCTCATGGTGATCATCCCCGTGGTCGTGGGCGTGGTGCTCGTGGTGCGCGACGGCATCCGCCTCGCGCCCCGCTGGTGGAGAAACGCCGGCATGGCCGTGGCCAACGGCATCTCAAACGGCTTCATGATCGCGCTCGTCTTCGCGCTGATGTTCTCCTGCACGGCGGGTCTCGGGCGCGGCGGGTACATGGGGCGCTACTACTGGTAGCTTCAGAAAAGTGATAGCTTTGTGAGCGGCGGGGGCGTGCCCCCGCCTTTTCCGGGGTATAAGGCCCTCGGGAAACGTTTGGGACAAGTCACTGGAGTATGCACGTGGAACCGAAGAAGGACTACTACGAGGTGCTCGAGGTGCCTCGCGACGCGGACGCCAAGACGATCAAGCGCGCCTTCCTCAAGAAGGCCCGCACCCTGCACCCCGACGTCAACAAGGCGCCGGACGCCGAGGAGCGCTTCAAGGAGGTCAACGAGGCCTACGCCGTCCTCTCCGACGACCAGAAGCGCGCCAACTACGACCGCTACGGAGACCCTAACGGCCCCGGCGGCTTTGGCTCCGACTACGTGGACGTCTCCGACATCTTCGGCGGCGGGGGCTTTGGCTTCGGCGACATCTTCGACTCCTTCTTCGGCGGCGCCGGGCGCGCGGGCGCCCAGGCGCGCACCCGCGGCCGCGACATGGGCATCCGCCTCACGGTGACCCTCGAGGAGGCGGCCTCCGGCTGCAAGAAGACCGTCGCCTACACGCGCCTCGCCCCCTGCGAGGACTGCGGCGGCACCGGCGCCGCCGAGGGCGGCAAGATGCACACGTGCGAGCGCTGCCACGGCACGGGCCGCGTGGTCGAGGTCCAGCGCACGATCTTCGGGCAGATGCAGACGCAGGCGACCTGCCCCGTCTGCCACGGCCAGGGCCAGGTCATCGACCATCCCTGCGAGACCTGCGAGGGGCAGGGGCGCACGCCCTCCCGCGAGAAGGTCGAGGTCCAGGTGCCCGCGGGCGTCCACTCCGGGCAGACCCTCACCGTCCCCGGTAAGGGCGAGGCCGGCGTGCGGGGCGACTCCTCGGGAGACCTCGTGGTGAGCATCGAGGTGGCCGACAGCGACCGCTTCGAGCGCCGCGGCGATGACCTGTTCTGCACGGTCCAGGTGGACGCGCTGCAGGCCATCGTGGGCACCACGGTCACGATCGACGGCATCATGGAGGGCGAGCGCGTCACGGTGGAGGTCCCCGCGGGCTGCCAGTTCGGCCAGCAGGTCGTCGTCGAGCGCAAGGGCATGCCGCGCATGGGCATGATCGCCCGCGGCAACCTCGTGGCCGTCGTGCAGGTGGAGACCCCGCGCGACCTCACCAAGAAGCAGCTGCTCGACGTCGCGGCCATCGTCGCGGAGCGTTCGCTCGACGACGGCCCGACGGGCGATAGGGGCGAGAAGGACGAGAAGGACGCGGGCCCGGAGGCCGAGGGCTTCTCCGCGGCCGCAGAGAACGCCGCCGAGCACTTTGCCAAGGAGCGCTGGCACGCTCCCAGAAACCCGTTCAGGAGCCGCAAGTGACGACGCCTGCCGCGCCCGCGGTCGCCCTCGTCAACCTGGGGTGCCGCGTCAACCGCGTGGAGCTCGACCTCATGGCCTCCGAGCTCGAGCGCGCGGGGGCGCGCCTCTCCGGCGAGCGCGAGGCCGACGCGATCGTGGTGAACACCTGCGCCGTCACCGGCGAGGCCGAGGCCAAGGCGCGCAAGGCCGTGCGCCGCGCGGCGTCGCAGCCGGGGGGCCCGCTCGTGGTGGCCACCGGCTGCGTGGCGAGCCTGTTTGCCGACGAGCTCGCCGCGCTCGCGCCCAACGTCGTGGTGGAGCGCGACAAGGCGCGCGTGGCCGGGCTCGTGATCGAGCGCCTGGGCCTGGCTTCCCCCTCGGCGGGCGACGCTGTCGCGCCGAGCATGCCACAGGGGACGGAATCCGGCCCGGAAGCCGGCGATTCTGGCCGCAGCGGCATGCTCGAGGGCTGCGCCGCCGCGACCCCCACGCCCACCGGCCGCACCCGTCCCGGCATCAAGGTCCAGGACGGCTGCGACAACCGCTGCACCTACTGCATCGTCTGGAAGGCGCGCGGGAGGGCGCGCTCGGTCGCCGCCGACGAGGTCCTTCTCGCCGTGCGCCAGGCCCAGGGCCGCGGCGCGCGCGAGGTCGTGCTCACGGGCATCAACCTGGGCTGCTACCGCGCCGCCGGCCCGGACGGCCGCGAGCTCGGGCTGCCGGGCCTTCTCGACCTCCTGCTCGAGCGCACCGACGTGGAGCGCATCCGCCTCTCCTCGATCGAGCCGCCCGACGTCACGCCCGAGCTCTGCGCCACGATGGCCGCGGCGGGAGAGCGCGTGGCGCCCTTCCTCCACGTCTGCCTGCAGTCCGGCTGCGACGAGACGCTGCGCCGCATGGCGCGCGTCTACCGCACCGACCTCTTCCGCCGCGTGGTCGAGACCGCGCGCGAGCAGGTGCCGGGCATCGCCCTGGGCACGGACCTCATCGTGGGCTTTCCCGGCGAGACGGACGCGGAGTTCGACCAGAGCCTGGCCTTCTGCCGCGAGATGCGCTTTGCCAAGATGCACGTCTTCCGCTACTCGCGCCGCCCCGGCACCCCCGCCGCGACGATGCCCGACCAGGTCGACCCGCACGTGATGGCCGAGCGCGGCGCCCGGGCCCGCGCGCTCGCCGACGAGCTGCGTCTCGCGGAGGCGCGCCGCCTGGTGGGCGAGAAGGACCTCGTGGTGGTGCAGTACCCCGGCCGCGGCGTCACCGGCGGACTCTTCGACGTGACGCTCGACCCGTCGGTGCCGGTGGACTCGCTCGTGCCGGTGCGCCTCGTCGACGTCTCGCCCGACGCCACCCTCGCCGCCGAGCTCCCCTAGCCCGGCGCCTGCCTGCCCGCGCGCCGCCGTTCGGGTATCATCGGGGTAGGGAACGCCGTCACAGGAGGAGCATGGAGCCCACTCAGGTCAGACTCACCATACCCGACTCGGTCGACCCGACCACGCTCATGGGGCCGGCCGACTCCCTGCTGCGCCGCATCGAGGACGCCTTCGACGCCATGATCTCGGTGCGCGGCAACCAGGTCGCGCTCTCGGGCCCCGTGGAGGTCGTCGACCAGCTGACCTCGGTCTTCTCGCGCCTGATTCGCCTGGTAGAGGCGGGTGAGGCGCCCACGCCCGACGACGTGGACCTCGTTGTCGACCAGGTCCGCCACGGGGCGCAGCGCCTCGACCTCGCGGGCGACGACATCCTGCTCACCTACCACGGCCGCGCCATCCGACCCAAGACGGCGGGCCAGAAGCGCTATGTCGAGTCCATTCGTGCCAACACCGTCACCTTTGGCATCGGCCCCGCGGGCACCGGCAAGACCTACCTCGCGATGGCCATGGCGGTGGCCGCCCTCAAGCGCCGCGAGGTGGGCCGGATCGTGCTCACGCGCCCGGTAGTGGAGGCGGGGGAGTCTCTGGGATACCTCCCCGGCACCCTCGAGGAGAAGCTCGATCCCTACGTGCGCCCGCTCTACGACGCCCTCTTCGACATGACGGACATGGGCAAGGGCAGCGCCCTCATCGAGCAGGGCGTCATCGAGATCGCGCCGCTCGCGTTCATGCGCGGGCGCACCTTCAACAACGCCTTCGTGATCCTCGACGAGGCCCAGAACACCACGCCCGAGCAGATGAAGATGTTCCTCACCCGCCTGGGCTTCTCGTCCAAGTTCGTGGTCACGGGAGACGCCTCGCAGCGCGACCTCTCCGGCGTGGGCGGCCTCGAGAGCGCCCGCCGTGTGCTGTCGGGCCTTGACGACGTCGCCTTCGTGGACCTCGACCGCAACGACATCGTCCGCCACACCCTCGTGGCGCGCATCGTGGACGCCTATGCGGCCGACGCCGCGACTAAGGAGGCAAGCCATGGATAACGAGTACGACCTCTCCTGCGAGGAGGGCGTGCGCGCCCCCATCGGCGACGAGGACATCTGCGCGGCGTGCGACCTCGTCCTCGCCCAGGAGGGCGTCGAGCGGCCCTGCATGGTCTCCATCTCGGTGGTGAGCGAGGAGCGCATTCGCGCGCTCAACGACGCCTGGCGCGACGTCGACCGCGCCACCGACGTCATCTCCCTCGAGTGCGAGCGCCCCGACGACCCCGACCTCGCGCCGGGGGAGCCCTGCGAGCTCGGCGACATCGTGCTCGCTCCGGCCTACATCGCGCGCCAGGCGGCCTCGTTCGGCACCACCGAGGCCGACGAGTTCCGCCTGCTGCTCACGCACGGCCTGCTGCACCTGCTCGGCTACGACCACCTCGACGAGGACGAGGCCGAGGCGATGGAGGCGCGCGAGGAGGCGCTTCTGGCCCTCATGCCGTGCGACCGGCCCATCGACCACGTCACGCTCACCCGCCACCGCGAGGACGGCGACGCATGATACCCGGGTCAAAGAGCGACCACCCCGGCTTCCGCAAGAGCTTCCTCTTTGCGATCCAGGGCTTCAGGACCGCCGTCGTCACCGAGCGCAACATCAAGGTCATGCTCGCCGTGGGCGCGCTCGCCGTCGCTGCCGGCCTGGTGCTGCAGATCGACCTGCTGAGCTGGGCGATCATCTTGCTGTGCTGCGCCGTGGTCATCATGGCGGAGCTCTTCAACACGGCGGTCGAGACCATCGTCGACCTCGTCTCGCCCGAGTTCCACCCGCTCGCCGGCCGCGCCAAGGACATCGCGGCGGCCGCGGTGTGGTTCCTCTCCTTCGTCGTCGCGGTCGTGGGCGTGCTCGTCTACGCCAACGCCATCATCAGCTAGGGGCCCGCCCCGAGGAGGTCACATGCCCGAGAAGAACGAGCCGTTCCGGAGCGGATTCGTCGCCCTGGTGGGCCGGCCCAACGCCGGCAAGTCCACGCTGCTCAACGCCTGCATGGGCGAGAAGGTCGCCATCACGAGCCCCGTGGCCCAGACCACCCGCCGCCGCATGCGCGCGGTCATCAACACGCCCACGAGCCAGCTCGTGATCATCGACACGCCGGGCCTGCACAAGCCCAAGGACGCCCTGGGCTCCGAGCTCAACAAGGCGGCGCTCGCCGAGCTCGCCGACGCCGACGTCGTGGCCTTCCTCGTGGACGCCACCAAGCCCGTGGGCCGCGGCGACGAGTGGGTGGCGCGCCACGTCGACTCTTCCGAGGCGGACTACAAGCTGCTCGTGCTCACCAAGGCCGACATCGCCGGGCCCGAGCAGGTGTCCGCGCAGCTCGAGGCGGCCCGGGCCCTCTGCCGCTTCGACGACGAGCTCGTGGTCTCGGCGACCGAGGGCTTCAACGTCGACGCGTTTCTCGCCCTGGTCTCCGCGCACCTGCCGGAGGGTCCGCGGTGGTTCCCGGAGGGGATGGACGTGGACGCCACCCCCGAGGACCTCGTGGCCGAGTTCGTGCGCGAGAAGCTCTTCTTGCACCTGCGCCAGGAGCTGCCGCACTCGGTGGGGGTGCTCTGTGACGAGATCGACTACGCCGACGACGGGCACGCCTCGATCGCGGCCACGATCCTCGTGGAGCGAGACGGCCAGAAGGGCATCGTGCTCGGACGCGGCGGCCAGATGATCAAGCGTGTTGGCATCGAGGCGCGCCGCGACATCGAGCGCCTGCTCGGCTGCAAGGTCTTTCTCGACCTCACGGTGCGCGTGGCCCCGCAGTGGCGTCGCGACGAGCGGGAGATCCGGCGCCTCGGCTACGGCCTGGAGGAGTAGCGTGGCCGGCAGGCGCACCTATCGGACGCGCGCCATCGTGCTCGACCGCACCAAGCTCGGGGAGACGGACCTCATCCTGACGCTGCTCGCCGAGGACGGGTCGCAGCGCCGAGCCGTCGCGAAGGGGGCGCGCAAGCCGGGCGGGAGGCTCGCCGCGCGCGTGGAGCTCTTCTCCGAGTGCGACCTGCTGCTCGCGGAGGGGCGCAGCCTCGACGTGGTGAGCGAGGCGGCGCTCGTCGACGCCCACCCGCGTCTGCGCGGCGACTTCGACCGCGTGGCCGCCGCGAGCGCCGTGGCAGAGGTCGCGCGCCTCACCTGCTTCGAGGACGCGCCGGACGGCTTTCTCTACCCCATCTGCTCCCGCGCGCTCGGGGTGTGCGAGGAGGCGGCCGACCAGCCCCACCTCGACCTCGTCGTGGCCGCCTACGTCATGAAGGTGCTCGCGCACGGCGGCTGGCGCCCGGAGCTGGGCGGGTGCTGTGCCTGCGGCGACGAGGCGATGACGTTCTTCTCCTCCGCGGCGGGCGGCGCCCTCTGCTCGAGCTGCGCGCGCGAGGTGGCGGGCGCGCAGTCCCTGCCCGCGGGGCAGCTCGCGTGGCTGCGCGCGCTCATTGCGTGCACCTTCGACGAGCTGCTCGCCGTGGCAATCGACGCCGAGACGTCCGTCTCGCTGCTGGGCGTCGTCCACTCCTGGGCCGCCACTCACCTCGACGCGCGCCTGCGCGCCATGGAGTTTCTCGCCGGCGTGTGAGCGCGGCAGGGGCGGGCCTCACGCACACGGGACAATCTGACCAACAATCGGGGCAGTCTGAGCCCCTCTTCTTGTAAGCCGCCATGCTGGCCCGGATACTTCTAGAAGGTTGGAAGAAAGGGCTTGTGCAATGGTTGACGTGCTCATTGTTGGCGCCGGTCCGGCTGGCGTCTCCGCTGCCTTGACCGCCAGTGCTCGTGGCCTGAGCACCCTGTGGTTTGGGAGCCGCTCCCTGAGCGAGAAGCTCGAGAGGGCCGAGCTGGTGAGAAACTATCCGGGCCTTCCGGACGTCTCGGGCCGTGATATGCGCGACGCGTTTCTTCGACAGGTGGACGAGCTCGGCATTGAGATTCTCGAGCAGCGCGTTGCGTCGATCTACCCCCTTGGCTCATCGTTTGCCGCCTGCGCGGGAACCGACTATTTCGAGGGAAGGGCGCTCATCCTCGCAACGGGCGTCCACGCCGCGAGGTCCCTGCCTGGAGAGCAGGAGCTCCTGGGGCACGGCGTGAGCTGTTGCGCCACCTGCGACGGCGAGCTCTACCGCGGCAAGAGGATAGCCATCGTGTGCGAAGACCCCTCGCTCGAGGACGAGGTCGCCTTTCTCGCAGATCTTGCCGAGACCGTCGCTCTCTTTACGCCGTTCGAATGCGAGACGCCCCTTCCGGGAAGGGTCGAGCGTTTCCTCGGCACCCCCACTGCCATCGTGGGCAATGGCCGTGTCGAGGGCGTTGAGTTCGACGGGGGGCTCATGCCGTTCGACGGGGTCTTTTGCCTGAGAAAAAGCGTCAGCCCCCAAGCGCTTCTGCAGGGCCTCGAGACGATTGACGGGCACATCGTTGTCGATCGCTCGCAGCGTACCTCAATCGCAGGGTGCTTTGCCGCGGGGGACTGCACGGGCAGGCCCTACCAGTTTGCCAAGGCGGTCGGCGAGGGAAACGTCGCCGCCCACTCGGCGGCCGAGTATCTGAAGAGCGCACGTTAGCGATCTGTCCTAAGGAGATGCGCATGGGTTCAAAGGTTGTCTCGCTCTTTGACTATCACGATGTGCCACTTGACATTCCCACCTTTACCCTGGACGGGGAGGCTCTCACAAGAGAGCTCGAGCGGCTTGCCAATGCGCACGCCACCTGGGAGGAGGGCCAGAGCGTCTCTTCGGGGGACATGGTCATATGCGACCTCTTGTCCGAGCTGCCTCGCTACCAAAGGAATCAGGTTCGCTTCATTGCGGGAAGCGGCATGTTCAATCGCGTCATCGAGGATGCCCTCATCGACGCGCGAGTTGGCGAGAAAATCGAGGTCACGTTGCCCGAAGGACTGGTCACGGTCACCGTAACGTCCGTCGTCAACAGGACTGTCTGCCCCGTTGACGACGAGATGGTCCGTGACCTTTGCCTGGAGGGCGTGAGCACGGTCGATGAGTACCGTCGTCATCTCGTGAGCCAGCAGATGGCCGAGCACCTCGCCTCGATTCGCTTTAACCTTGTCGGCGAAATCGAGAGGGCCGTTGTTGAGGGCTCGCGTTTTGAGCTTGAGGAAAGCGATTGGGAGCGGGCGGCCTCGCTCGAGCTCAACCGCTGCGCGGCCATTGCGCGCCAGGAGGGTCTTGACATCAAGACGATGACCCCCGAGCAGTTTGCCGGTCGCATCCCCGTGAGAAGCTACGAGGAACTTGTTGCCATGACGCAGGAGACGAGCTGGAACAGCCTCCGCCGCTTTCTTCTGGGTCGCTGCTACGCCGCCACTGACGGCTTCACGGTGAGCGAGAAGGACTATCGCGCTCACATCGAGGAGTACGCAAAGGCCTGGCACCTGACTGACGAGCAGGCCCGAGAGGCCCAGCCCTGGGAGCTCTACTGCTTCACCTCCCATTGCATCCATGCGTACGACCTCTGGGGTGCATGGGTTGAGAGGCGCTACTACGAGATAAACGACCCGTCCAGCTTCTACTAGCAATCGTCCTTGCGAAAGGGAAGGGAAGACCATGCCCATTCAGCACGCCACCGCAGAGAACTTCGAACAGCTCGTCTCTCGGGACTTTGTCATCGTTGACTTCTGGGGCACCACGTGCGTTCCCTGTAAGCTGTTTGCCCGCGTTCTCGAGGATCTTGACGCGGAGATTCCGTTTCTGAACATCGTCAAGCTCAACACCACGGACAATCCCGAGATTGCCGAGGCGTACCACATCGGAGCCGTTCCAACGGTGCAGTTCTACAAGAACGGCCAGCTCGTCGAGAGCCATGTGGGCGTCATGAGCGCCGATGACATCAAGGCAGTTCTCTCTGAGCACCTGTACTCATAGCGCATAGGCAGCGCAATCGGGACGTTCTGCGCACGTGTGGGGACAGAATCGCCGCAACCGCTTTTCATGGGTCTTCTCCTTGTCTTAAATCGAGATGCCAGACACCGCGCGTCTCGCTTCCACGTTTCTAGAGAACGGGGCTCCACGCAATCTGCAAGCGCGCCCCTTTGGTAATGTGAGCTCGTTAAGGAGGTTGGACATGTTCTTAAAGAAGGTGCTCCTCGCCGCGTCGGGATTGGCCCTTGCCCTGTCCCTCGGTGCCTGCGGTGGAGCGGGGGACAAGGCTCCCGAGCCCGTGAACCCTGCGTCCTGCACATACGAGGAGATGGTTGACTATCTCACCGAGAGCGGCTTCATCGCCGAGGACGCAGAGCCCATTGACATGCTGACCACCGAGGGCTATGTGACCGACAACACGGGCGGACAGCTGCCGACGGCTCCCTTCGCTGACAAGGCCGAGGACTTCGACGGTCTTTGGCTCATGTGGTGGGACCCCGCGCCCTCCGAGGCCTATGAGAACTGCTTTGTCAACTTGGCCGCGAACAACGGTGTTGTGGTCTACCAGGGCGGCGCCGCCATTCTGGAGACGGACGCTGTGAACGGCAACTTTGCCATTGCCTTTGGGGACGGCTATGCGCAACAGGACGAGGCCCTGGAGGCATTCCAGGCGCTTTCGGCCGAATAGCCACTGGAAACCCTTATCGCATGCGACTCGCTCTGCCTTCCCTCCTGTGAACGGAAGGCGGAGCTTACCTTTTTCGTGGGCTAGGAACTGCTAGAGGCGAGGGTGGCGAACAACATGGACACGAGTGCGCTCTTCCGAAAGAGGTACGGCAGCTTTAGGCGCTTCTTTGCCATGCTGGCTAAGGCGCGGCTTCCGTATCTGTGGATCGTTGGCTATCTTGTCGTCTCCGCGATAATCGCTAACGTTGGCGTGAGCACCACGGAGTACAGCGCCGCGCTCTTCGCCGGCAACGTTGGTCTTCTGACGGTGGTTCTCCCGTTCCTGTTCTTCCAGGTGCTCTCACTTTTCATCGGATCGCTCTCCCAGCTGCTCAGCAACCTCTGCACCGCCCGCATCGATCGCAACCTTCGTCGAATGGTCTGGCGCAAGGTCGTACACTTGCCGCTTCGCTTCTTTGAGGCAAACAACCCCAAGGAGCTTCTCAGCCGCATCACCACGGATGTCTCGGACATCAGCAGCCTCATCATGCTGGTCTTTCTCTCGGCGCTCACCACGGCATACTCGAGCTGGGTCATCCTCGAGCGCATCTCGAGCTATGACAGCGACCTCATGTGGTCGCTCTTCATCGTGCTTCCCGTCAACCTCCTCATAACCTTTGTGATGGGTCGCATGCGCTTTGGCGTGGCCGACCTCATCAACAAGAGAAACGCCGAGCTCACCGCATCGGTCTCGGAACGTACCAACAACATGCTGCTCATCAAGTCCATGGCCACCGAGGACAAGGAGTCGGCCAACGTGGGCGAGCGCATGAGGGCAAGCTATTCCGCCGACGTGATGAACCTCTGGGTCACCAACCTCGCGCTTCCCGCCAACGCAATCGCAACTGCGCTGCAGACGGTAACCATCATTCTCGTTGGTCGCGGGTTTTACTCCTCTGGCGCCCTCGACCTCACGCAGTGGGTTGCGTACTACGGCTTTGCCACGCAGCTCACCAACATCCTCGGCGCCTACTGCGGCTACTGGTCATCGTTCAAGGGAGCACAGGGCGCCGTCGACCGCGTCTCCCAGATCATGGACGAGAGGGAGGAGAACCTTAGGGACGGATCTGACGCCGGCGCACTTGCGGGTGACATCCGCCTTGAGAATGTCACCTTCTCCTATGGTGACACGCCCATCTTCGAGAACCTCTCGCTCTCCATCCCGGCTGGTAGGGTCACGGCCGTCGTTGGTCCCTCGGGCAGCGGGAAGTCGACGCTGCTCAACGTCATCGACCGACTCTACCCGCTGCATGACGGTCGTATCCTCTTTGGCGACAAGGACAGCGCGTCTTGCTCGCTCTCCAGCTATCGCGGCGCGCTCGGCTACGTAACGCAGGAGAGCGTGCTCTACAAGGGCACCATCCGACAGAACCTCCTGCACGGGATCGGGCGCTGTCCTACGGATGAGGAGCTTGACGACGTCTGCGAGATGGTCGGCATCCTCGACTTTGTGCGCGAGCAGCCCCGGGGCTACGACGCTCCAGTTGATGAGAACGGGTCCAGCCTCTCCGGCGGCCAGCGCCAGCGCTTCTCGGTTGCGCGTGCCCTGCTCAAGCACCCGGACTGTCTGCTTCTTGATGAGGCAACTGCCGCCATGGACATCAACGGAAAGGACTGCGTCTGGAGGAGCATCCGCCACGTGATGGAGGGAAGGACCGTAGTCTATGTGGCACATGACGTCCAAACCCTCCGGAACGCCGATTACGTCATCGTTCTCGAGGACGGTCATGTGGCAGCCGAGGGTCCGCGGGAGAGCGTGCTTAAGACCAACGCCTTCTGTCGGCAGATGATGGACGCAGACGAGGAGGGACGGTCATGAGAAGCCCGGCTGACGTCGTCGCGCAACACGCCGCGGAGACTCGGAGGCAGAAGTTTTCCTTCAGGTCGTTTCTGAGGTTCTATACGCGCTTTCCCATCCCGTGGTGGCTGTTTCTGCTCTCGCTTCTCGTGAGCCTGGTCAACACCGAGGTGATGCTTCGAACCGCGGAGTACCTGATTCAGATCAACAAGGGCGAGCTCTACAACGGCGTGCTCATAGGCTACGCGCTCGCCACCGTCCTAAACGCCGCCCTCTCGATGCTCGTCAACGTCACCAACGAGTACGGGGTTGCCAAGGTGACCTTCCGCGCCCGGCGCCTGCTGTGGGGAAAAATCCTTCACCTGTCCATGCGCGAGGTGGAGCGGCGCGGACCCTCAGCGCTCATCTCGGGTGTCGTGAACGACATCAAAGAGGCGAGTGCGGTGGTAAGGATCACCTTCTCCGTTGTTGCCTCGCTCTACAGCCTCGTCCGATGCTGGGTCGAGATGTTCCGGTTCAACTCCACCCTCTCGCTCTACATGCTTGCCCTCATCCCGCTCGCGCTCGTGGTGTTCGCCATCGTGGGACACCTCCAGTACCAGATGATGAGACGTCGCTACGAGAGCCTTAGCTCAATGACGAGATTCTTCTCCGAGCACCTCTCCGCCGCCAAGCACGTCAAGGCACAAGCCATCGAGGACCTTGAGGTCGAGGGCGGCTTCGACGTCATCAACGAACGGTACCGCGCTGACGTCTACTACGCCTGCATGTTCGCCCTGCAGACGCTCACGAATTCGCTCTACACCACCATCGGCACGGTGGCCATTGCCATCTTTGGCTCTGACCTGATCCGCCGCGGGCAGATGCCGCAGACCGGCATCAACGACTTCAGCACGTACCGGTCTCGTGTCGACCAGTACACCGCCGAGGTGCTCACGCAGTATCAGACGCTGAAGGGCACCCAGGGGGCGCTTCAGTACGTTGGCGCGCTGATCGACGGTCCCGTTGAGGACCCGGACGCCGGCGTCGATCTCCCGCCAGCCGACGTTTTGGAAACCCTGCGTCTTGACAGCGTCTCGTTTGGCTACATTCCACAGCAGCCCGTGCTGCACGACCTTTCCTTCTCGATTCCCGCCGGGAAGGTGACCGCGATCATCGGCGACAACGGGTCGGGAAAGTCGACGCTGCTCAAGCTCCTGCAGGGAGTCTACAGCCCAGACAGCGGTCGCATCTGGCTGGGGGATGTCGCTGAGGACGAGGCGAAGGCCTCTCAGCTGAGGCGCAGGTTCGGCGTCGTGCTCCAGAACAACCCGCTTTTCTCGGGGACCGTCTACGACAACATCGCCTACGGCGTGGAGGGCCCCGTTGAGCGAACGCGTGTAGAGCAAGCCGCGCGCCTGGCCGAGGCCGCAGACTTCATCCATGAGCTTCCCCAAGGCTACGACACCGAGGTCGGCGTTGCGGGTAGCCTGCTCTCCGGTGGACAGCGTCAGCGCGTGGCGATTGCCCGCACCCTCATGACAGCTCCTGACTTCCTGCTTCTCGACGAGGCGGGCGCAAGCCTCGACTACCGCACCGACCGCACGATATTCCGCACCATCCGCGAGCAGTTTGCCGGCAGGACAGTGGTCGTGGTGGCCCATGACATGCGTACCGTTCTCGATGCCGATTTCATCGTCGTGCTACACCACGGAGCGCTCGAGGCCTCCGGCACGCACGACGAGCTCGTGAGGACGAGCCCCACGTATAGAACCTATCTCGAGAAACAGGGCTATGCGCTCCCGGAGGAGGCGTCCTTATGAGAAAGTTCACCATTGTCTTCTCGGTTCTTCTCGTGCTCTGCTTCACGGGAGTCCTGGCATACGTGGCCGGCTCCCCGGAATTCGTTCCGCCCCAGACGCTCGTGACCGCCAAGGACGAGGACCCCGAAGCTCCCGTGTGGGACGAGACCCTGGACGACCTGCTCGCGTATCTGGAGGGAGAGGGGCTCATCGATCTCTCCGCCAAAGGGCTTCTCACCAACGAAGGACTCTGCTCTGAAGCCTACATCGTTAACGGCGCCGAGTTCTACTACTGGGATCTTGACGCCCTTGATGAGGACAGTGACGAGTATCAGGCCTATGTGAGCCTCAAGTCCGAGGGCTTCATCGACCTGTACGGCTCGGGCTATGTCATCTCCCCGGTGAGCAACGGCCCCTTCGGCCTGCTCGCGACGCGCTACTCTGGAGATGCGGACGCTCTGGTGGACGCCTTCGAGTCGTTTGGTCAGGAGTAGGCCAAGGCGCCGGGAGAGGGGATGGCCATGGAGACGATGAGGACCCTGCTGGTCGACGAGGACGAGGACCTGAGGCGGCAGCTGTGGGCGCTGCTCTCCATGTACGGAACGTTCTCGCTGGTCGGGACTGCGGGCACCACCGAGGAGGGCAAGGACTTCGTTCAGGAGCACGAGGTCGACGTCGTCTTCATCAACTACCAGCCCGCCGACGCCATGCACAGCAGCACGGGCGACTACCTCGCGATGCTCATCGCGCAGAGCGAGCCGGACGTCCAGGTGGTGCTCTACTCGGACTCGACCGACGAGGCCTACCGCGCCTGCAGGAGCCAGTGCAGCGGCTTTCTCCTGACGCCCTTCGATCCGCTGGCGCTGCAGACGCTGGTCAACAGGCTCGTCTATGTTCACGACCTCCAGCTGACGAAGAGGGAGTCGCTCAACCGCAGCATCATGATCCGCACGCGCAGCGGCTACCAGCTGACGCGCCTGAGCGACATCCTCTTCGTGGAGCGCCGCAACCGGGCCAACGTCATCGTCACCGAGGGCGGTGCGGAGGTCGTCCTGCAGGGCTACACGATGAACGAGATCGAGCACCTGCTCGAGGGCAGCGGCTTCTACCGGTGCTACCAGTCCTTCATCGTCAACCTGAGCAAGGTGGCCTTCGTTCGCGCGGACAGCGCGAGCAAGAACTACGCCATCCAGTTCAACGGCTATGACGGGGAGATCTTGCTCAGCCGCAACAAGTACGGAGAGCTGATCGGCCTGCTCAAGGAGAGGTACGCCCGAATCAACCTCTGAGGCTCAAACGTGCCGCGCGGTTCGAGTCGCGCGCCTTTGGGGGAGAAATGTACGACCTTCTCGCCAGACGAAAAAGCAGCGACTTACGAAATTAAATCAATGGCATAGCTGCTTCCGAGATGGTCGTACATTTCTCGGGGATTTGGACCGGAGGCGGCGCCGCCCGGCGCCGCCCGGCGCGCGATGCGGCATAATGGGCGGCCGTGCCCTGACATCCGCGAGAGGGGAGTGCGCCCCATGTCAGATAAGCCGCTGATCGGCTGTGTTCCGCTCGTCGACTACGCCCGCGAGAGCCTGTGGATGCTCCCGGGCTACCTCGACGCCGTCCTCGAGGCCGGCGGCGTGCCCGTGATGCTGCCGCTCACGAGCGACCCCGCGGTCGTGGCGCGCCTGCTCGACGCCCTCGACGGGCTCGTCGTGACCGGCGGCCAGGACGTCGACCCGGCCCGCTACCGCGCTGACGACCCCGGCCAGGCCGCCCTCTGCGGCGAGCTCAGCCGCGAGCGCGACGCGATGGAGGCGCTGCTCGTCCCGGCGGCGCTCGAGCGCGACCTGCCGCTGCTCGGCATCTGCCGCGGCCTCCAGGCCCTCAACGTCGTCCTGGGCGGCACGCTCTGGCAGGACCTGCCTGCGCAGCTGCCCTCTAAGGTCGAGCACCACGGGAAGGCGCCCTACGAGAACCCGGTCCATGAGGTCGACGTGCTCCCGGGCACGCCGCTCGCCGCCTGCGTGGGCGCCGGAGCGCTGCCGGTCAACAGCTTCCACCACCAGGCGCTGCGCGACGTGGCGTCGGGCCTGGAGGTCATGGCGACGGCGCCGGACGGCGTGGTCGAGGCCGTGTGGCGCCCGGCGTCTCGCTTCTGCTGGGCGGTCCAGTGGCACCCCGAGTTCGCGCACGCCGTCGACGAGCCCAGCCGCAAGATCTTCTCGGCCCTCGTGGACGCCGCGCGGGGCTAGGCGACGCCCGCCGCTGAGCGCGGCCGGGAGGGTTTGTACAGTCGCCCTTGAGGGTATGTACACCCCTCCGAGCTGCTCGTTCTTCTCGCCAGCTTATCTACCTGCGCGTTTGCAACCAACCCAAAACCAGCGGGTGTACATACCCTAACGGGGCGGTGTACATACCCTCATAAGGGGCCTGCACCCGCCCGCACCCGGCCCGACGCCGCGCGCGTCTCGTGGATTTTCTGCCGAGAAGGACCCGCGTCCGAGCTTGTGCTACACTGCCACAGGTCAGTACCCCGTACCTGGAGGCCCGCCAACTGCCTGACGGCCATCCCAGTTCGGGGCGAATCTATGTGAAAGGTGGTTTTGACATGGCAGTCACCAAGGAGCGCAAGGCCGAGCTCGTCGCCCAGTACGGCAAGGACGAGAAGGACTCCGGTTCCGCGGCCGTGCAGGTCGCCCTGCTCACCGAGCGCATCAAGGGCCTGACCGAGCACATGAAGACCCACAAGAAGGACTTCCACACCCGTCGCGGCCTCCTGATGCTCGTCGGCAAGCGTCGTCGCCTGCTCTCCTACATCAAGAGCAACGACATCGAGGCCTACCGTACCCTCATCAAGAGCCTCGGCATCCGCGACAACATCCAGTAAGCGGCTTTACGAGGGGGCGCCCGCGGGTGCCCCCTCTTTTGGTTTAGCCCGCGCAGCGGGCGGCGGCCGGCAGCACGGCCGCCACGACGGCCCGCCTGCAATGGGGCAGGCGGAGATAAGGGAAAAGATATGGCAAAGGTTACGCACGAGTTCGACCTCTACGGCAAGCACTACGTCCTCGAGACCGGCGAGCTTGCCAAGCAGGCCACCGGCGCCTGCCTCGTCAGGGCGGGCGACTCCACGGTCCTTCTCACCGCGGTGGTCTCCAAGGAGCGCAAGGACTACGACTTCTTCCCGCTCACGGTCGACTTCATCGAGAAGATGTACGCCGTGGGCCGCATCCCCGGCGGCTACCTCAAGCGCGAGGCGCGCCCGTCCGAGAAGGCCACCCTCACGGCCCGCATGATCGACCGCCCGCTGCGCCCGAGCTTCCCGGCCGGCTTCCGCAACGAGGTCCAGGTCGTGGCCACCACCCTCGTGGCCGACCAGGTCAACCCCGTCGACACCATCTGCGTGATGGCCGCCTCCGCCGCCCTCACCGTCGGCGGCGTGCCCTTCGAGGGCCCGCTCGCCTGCGTGCGCGTCGGCCGCGACCGCGACACTCACGAGTTCATCGTGAACCCGACCTACGAGGAGCGCGACAACTCCGACCTCGACCTCGAGCTCGGCGGCTCCTGCGACTTCATCTCCATGCTCGAGGCCGGCGCCGAGGAGATCTCCGAGGAGGACATGCTCGCCGCCATGGCCTTCGGCCAGGAGGCCATCGCCGCCTTCTGCGAGGAGCAGAAGAAGTTCTTCGCCAAGGTCGAGGAGGTCAACGGCCCCATCCAGCCGCGCGAGTACATCCTCGACGAGCCCATCTCCGAGGTCCACGACCGCGTCTTCGCCCACTACGACGAGATGGAGGCCGCCCTCAAGGACGCCGACAAGCTCTCCCGCATCGGCAAGGTCGAGGCCCTCAAGGAGTCCATCAAGGCCGAGTTCACCGACGAGGAGCGCGCCGAGTGGAGCCGCGCCATCCCCGTTGAGCTCAAGGCCCTCGAGAAGCACGCGATGCGCCTGATGGTCGTCGAGACCGGCGAGCGCGTCGACGGCCGCACGCCCACCGAGGTGCGCCCGCTCATGGTCAAGGGCGACTACCTGCCCCGCGTCCACGGCTCCGGCCTCTTCCAGCGCGGCCAGACGCAGGTGCTCTCCGTCTGCACCCTCGGCATGCTCAACGAGTGGCAGCGCCTCGACACCATCGAGCCCGTCGACGGCAAGCGCTACATGCACCACTACAACTTCCCGCCGTTCTGCACCGGCGAGACCGGCCGCATGGGCAGCCCCAAGCGCCGCGAGATCGGCCACGGCAACCTCGCCGAGCGCGCGCTGCTGCCCGTGATCCCCTCCGAGGAGGAGTTCCCCTACACCATCCGCGTGGTCTCCGAGGTCATGGAGTCCAACGGCTCGTCCTCGATGGGCTCCACCTGCGGCTCCACGCTCGCGCTCATGGACGCCGGCGTGCCCATCAAGCGCCCGGTCTCCGGCGTGGCCATGGGGCTCATCCAGGAGGAGGGCAAGACCGTCGTCCTCACCGACATCCAGGGCCTCGAGGACTTCCTCGGCGACATGGACTTCAAGGTGACCGGCACCACCAAGGGCATCACCGCCATGCAGATGGACAACAAGGCCACCGGCCTCACGCCCGAGATCCTGCGCTCCGCGCTCATGCAGGCGCACGAGGGCCGCATGTTCATCCTCGACGCCATGCTCGACGCGGTGCCCGGCGTGCGCGAGAACACCAAGGAGTCCGCGCCGCAGATCATCAGCCTCACCATCCCCACGGACAAGATCCGCGACGTCATCGGCTCCGGCGGCAAGGTCATCCGCGGCATCCAGGAGGACACCGGCGCCACCATCGACATCCAGGAGGACGGCACCGTCTTCATCGCGGGCGTCGGCGGCGCGGGCGACGCGGCGGCCGAGCGCATCAAGGCCATCGTCAAGGTCCCCGAGGTCGGCGAGGAGTACACCGGCCGCGTCGTTGGCATCCAGCCCTTCGGCGCCTTCGTCGAGCTGCTGCCCGGCAAGGACGGCCTGCTCCACATCTCCCGCGTGGCGCAGGGCCGCGTGGACAAGGTCGAGGACGTCCTCAACATCGGCGACGAGGTGCGCGTGCGCGTCCTCGAGGTCGACGAGAAGGGCAAGATCAGCCTCGACCGCATCGACAAGCCCGAGGCCCCGGCTGGCTCCGGCCGCCCGCACGGCGAGAAGGACGGCGACGCCGGGCGTCCGCGCCGCGAGCACCGCGGCCCGCGCCGTCGTCCCGGCGACAAGGGCGAGGGCGGCGACGACCGTCCGCGTCCGCGCCGTCACCACGGGGCGTAGGGCGTAGCACCATTCCTTGACACGCTGTCCGGCGGCCCCGGGCATCCCTTTCCGGATGCCCGGGGCCGCCGCCGTCACTCGGTCCGGCCTCTTGCCGGCATCAACACAAATGAGGATTTGAGTTGCGATTGGACCCCAATCCGGATTTGGGTCCTGGCTGCGGCGCCGCGCCCGCACTTCTCGCCCGCACTCGTGAGTGCGGGCATCGAGTGCGGGCGTTTTTGGGTCCGCAGCGCATCGAGTGCGCGACCCCACCCGGACCCCGACGCCAAGTGCGTGCATCGAGTGCGCGCCGGCCCGCACTGGATGCGACGGGCGAGAAGTGCGGGCGGGCTCCCGGCGCTTGCCGAGAAGTGCGTGCCCGCCCCGTGCCCTCCGCGCGTCCCGTGAAGCCATCGTGGAACATGCCGGCGGCTCGTTCTTCTCGTTTACAATTAACCGGTATGCGAATTGGTGCGGCCCGAACGGCCGTCTCATATAGCCTGACCAAACACGCGCGAAAGGAACCATTCGGGAATGCCAAAGAAGGACATAGCGCTCAAGATCATCCCCCTCGGGGGCCTTGACGGCATCGGCAAGAACATGACCGCCTTCGAGTACGGGGACGACATGGTCCTCGTCGACGCCGGCCTGATGTTCCCCGACGAGGGGCAGCCCGGCATCGACCTCATCCTTCCCGACTACACCTACGTCCTGGAGAACGAGGAGAAGCTCCGCGGCATCATCATCACCCACGGCCACGAGGACCACACCGGTGCCCTGCCGTACCTGCTGGCCGACCTCACCCGCAAGGTGCCCATCTACTCGAGCAAGCTCACGCTTGGCTTCATCCAGGGCAAGCTCGCCGAGCACAACATCCGCTCGCCCAAGTTCCGCGAGGTGAACGACGGCTCCACCATCACGCTGGGCGCCTTCACCATCACGTTCTTCTCGATGACGCACTCGATCCCGGCGGCCTTCGGCGTGTTCATGTCCACGCCCGCGGGCACCGTCATGCACACCGGCGACTTCAAGTTCGACCAGACGCCCATCGACGGCCAGCGTCCCAACTACCAGGCCATCAACAAGTTCGGCTCCTCGGGGGTGGACCTCCTGCTCTCCGACTCCACCAACGCCACGCGCCCGGGCTTCACGCCGTCCGAGGCCGCCGTGGGCCGCGACATCCGTCACGTCATCAAGAACGCCCCGGGCCGCGTCTTCGTGGCGGCGTTCTCGAGCCACATCCACCGCCTCCAGCAGATCTGCGACGCCTCCGTCGCCGTGGGCCGCAAGGTCGTCGTGACGGGGCGCTCCATGGTCACCAACACCAAGGTGGCGCGCGACCTTGGCTATCTCAAGATCGACGAGGAGAACATCATCGACGCCTATGACGTCGACCGCATCCCGGACGAGAAGATCGTGGTGCTGTGCACCGGCAGCCAGGGCGAGCCGCTCTCGGCGCTCGCGCGCATGGCCAACGGCGAGCACAAGTCGCTCTCCATCCACGAGACGGACACCGTGATCATCTCGGCCACGCCCATCCCGGGCAATGAGAAGAGCGTCCAGGCGATCGTCAACTCGCTCTCCAAGGTGGGCTGCGAGATCTACGACAAGAGCAAGGGCCTCGTGCACGTCTCCGGCCACGCGAGCGCCGAGGAGCTCAAGCTCATGCTCGCCATGGCCAAGCCCCGCTACTTCATGCCCGTCCACGGCGAGGCGCAGCACCTGCGTGCCCACGCCGAGCTCGGCAAGCAGATGGGCGTCCCGGCGAGCCACGTCTTCGTGCTCGACAACGGCGACTCGCTCGAGATGGTCAAGCACAAGGTCCGCCGCGGTCGCGCCGTCGAGTCCGGCGTGGTCTACGTGGACGGCGGCACGGTCACCGAGGCCAACCCCGTGGTCCTGCGCGACCGGCAGAAGCTCGCCCAGGACGGCGTGGTCACCTGCACCGTCATCATCTCCAAGCGTCGCGGCTCGGTCGAGGCCGTGGAGGTCACCTCGCGCGGCGTGGCAAGCTCTACCGACGACCTGCTGCTCGGCGAGGCCCAGGAGCTCGTGCGCGCGCACGTGACCAAGCTCGCGGGGTCGGGGAGCGTCAACATCGACGCGCTGCGCCGCGGCGTGCGCAACGCGCTCTCCAACCAGCTCTGGAACAGGACGCACACGCGGCCGATGATCATCCCGGTCGTGATGGAGGTCTAGGCACATGCCCGCAAAACGCAGCACAAACGCAGCAAAGGGCCGTGCCTCGGGAAAGAAGCCGACCCGCGGCCAGGCCAAGCCCGCGGCCTGCGCGCTCGCCCTCGGCACGGCGCAGTCCGACATCCTCGGCGTGGTCCTCGCGGTCGTGGCGGTGGCGATGCTCGTCTCAGTCGTCGTGCCGTCCTCGGCCGTCGTGACGAGCGCCGTCCATGACTTCCTCGCGCTCTCCTTCGGCGCCGGCGCCCCGCTGGTTCCGGTGGCCCTGTTCGCCTTCGCGATGACCTTCTTCTTCGACGGCGAGGGCCCGGTCTCCGGGCGCATCGCGGCGGGGATCGCCCTCGTGCTTCTCGCCGTGCTCGCCATGCTCTCGCTCAACTTCCCCGGCGCCGCCGAGGACCCGGCGCTCGTCCTCGACCCCGCCAGCGCTGAGCAGGCCGGCGGCTACGTGGGCGGCGCCCTTGCCTTTGCCCTGCTCACCCTGCTCGGAGGCATCGTCGGCAACGTCGTGCTCGTCGGGTGCGTCCTGGCGGGCGTCGTCGTGTGCGGCTTCTCAATCTCGGGCATGGTAACCTCCGCCCGCGAGCGCGCCCGCGCGCTCGCCGACGACCATCGCGCCCGCGTCGAGGAGCGCCGCGCGCAGGCCATCATCGACGCCGCCGCGGACGAGTCCTACGCCCCGGCCCCCGCAGCCCCGGCGCAGGCCCAGGCGTCGCTGTTCGACGAGACGGGCGAGCGCGCGACCACCTTCATCGGCGACCGCAAGACCACCGTCCTCAAGCGCGGGCGCGCCAAGCTCCTCTCGGACGAGGAGCCCGCCACCACGGTCCTGCCCCAGGGCGCCGCGCCGGCGCGCGCGACGCTCTTCTCCGACGACGCCCCCACGACGAAGGCCCCCAAGAGGGCCGAGAAGGGCAAGGCTCCCGAGAAGGGCAGGTCTGCCGAGAAGGACAAGGTCTCCGAGCGCGGCGACGTCCCCGCCTTCCTGCGGCACGACCGCAAGGGCAAGGAGGCCGGAGCCGCGGCGAAGGCCGCGCCGGCGCCCGAGGACATCACGCGCCCCGGCGACGGCGACGAGTCCTACCAGCTCCCGCCGCTCTCCATCCTGCGCAAGAACGACCAGTTCGACGGCACCTTCGCCAACGACGAGGAGCTCGCCGCCACGGCCGCCAAGCTCCAGGGCACGCTCGAGGAGTTCGGCCTGAGCTCGCGCGTCGAGGGCTGGATCGCCGGCCCCTCGGTCACCACCTTCAAGATCTCGATGGGGGAGGGCGAGCGCGTCAACAAGATCGTCAACCTCGAGGACGACATCGCGCTGTCGCTCGCCGCCAAGTCGGTCCGCATCTTCGCGCCCATCCCCGGCACCTCGCTCGTGGGCATCGAGATTCCCAACGAGAAGCCCCAGCCGGTCTTTCTCTCCGACGTCCTGCCCTACGCAAAGGGCGGCCCGCTCGACTGCGCCTTCGGCCGCGACTCCGAGGGCAAGCCGATCGTGGTCGACCTTGCGGGCCTGCCGCACCTGCTCGTCGCCGGCACCACGGGCTCGGGCAAGTCGGTCCTGCTCAACGCCATCATCATGTCCATGCTCATGCGCGCCACGCCCGAGCAGGTGCGCCTGATCATGGTCGACCCCAAGCGCGTCGAGTTCACGGGCTATGCGGGCCTTCCGCACCTCTACGTGCCCGTGGTCACCGAGCCGCGCCAGGCGGCGAGCGCCCTGCAGTGGGGCGTGACCGAGATGGAGCGTCGCCTCAAGGTCTTCGAGCACTACAAGGTGCGCGACATCAAGACCTACAACGGCAACGTCGACGGGGGCAAGTACGACGAGATGGAGAACCCCCCGAAGCACATGCCCTACTTCGTCATCGTGATCGACGAGCTCGCCGACCTCATGATGGTCGCCGGAAAGGACGTGGAGTCCTCGATCGTGCGCATCGCCCAGCTGGGGCGCGCCGCCGGCATCCACCTGATCGTCGCGACGCAGCGCCCCTCGGCCGACGTCGTCACGGGACTCATCCGCGCCAACATCGACAACCGCGTGGCGCTCTCGGTCGACAACTCCATCAACTCCCGCATCATCCTCGACCAGAAGGGCGCCGAGCAGCTCCTGGGCAAGGGCGACATGCTTGTGAAGCTCCGCGGCAAGAAGCCTCGCCGCGCCCAGGGCTGCTGGGTCTCCGACGAGGAGATCGAGCAGACCGTCGAGTTCGTCCGCACCCAGGTCACGGCAGACTACCACGAGGACATCCTCACGGCCGTGGTGCCCAACGCCCCCGGCGCGCCCGGGGACCCCGGCGCCGCCAAGGACGACGACCCGCTCGTCTGGGAGGCCGCCCGCATCGTCGTGGAGTCGCAGCTCGGCTCCACCTCGAGCCTGCAGCGCGCCCTCTCCGTGGGCTACGCGCGCGCGGGCAGGATCATGGACATGCTCGAGGCCAAGGGCGTCGTGGGGCCGGCCAACGGCTCCAAGCCGCGCGAGGTCCTTCTCGACAAGGACGCCCTCGAGGACCTGAGGGTGCAGGAAGCGGCATACAGGGAGGTTGAGTAGAAGTGTCTCGTCCGCGGTTCAGCGAGGCGCTCGTCACGCGCCGTCACGAGCTGGGGCTCTCCGTCTCGCAGGCCTCCAAGATCTTGAAGCTCCGCGAGGACGTCCTCATCGCCTTCGAGGAGGGTGACTACGACCATCTGCCGCAGAGCGGCTACGCCCAGGGCATGCTCTCGAGCTATGCCCGCTACCTCGGGCTCAACGCCCGAGAGATCGTCGACCTCTTCCAGGAGGACCTCTACGTCCACCAGACCGGAACCGCCTCCCACGAGCTGCGCCGCCGCACGCGCGACACGCAGGCGGGTCGCGGCATATCGGGCTATGACGTGGTGAACGAGGCAGGGTCGCGCCCGAAGGCCTACGTCGAGTACCGCCCGCTGCTGCCCACCTCGGGAGGCCCGGCGGGCGACATGGGCTACTTCGCCACCACCGCGCCGGTGAGGTCCCGCTCCTCGGTGCCCCTCGTGGGCTCGGGGACGCAGGCCCCGGTCGTGCGCTCGTCCTATGCCTCGAGCCGCGACCTCACGCCCGACTACCCTCGCTACGACGACCGTCGCAGGCCATACAACAGCGCCTCGGAGCGCGAGCGCCCCGCGCGCGACGCGTCCCGCAGGAGGACGTCCGACCGGCGCCGCCGCTCGGAGGACCAGGCGAGCCGCCTCATCAGCGAGGGGCAGCGCGCCCCCGAGCGCGCCTACGACGCGCGCGGCCAGATGCGCACGCAGCGCCTCTACCGCCGCGACGACGTGAGCACCCGCCGCGTGAGGCCGAGCGAGTACACCGACGACATGCGCTATGACGACCGGGCCAACCCCTACGCCCCCGCGTCGACCATTTCGGGCCGTCGCTCCTCGAGAAACATCGCGCAGGTCGAGCGCCCCAACGTCCGTCGCCGCTCGTCGCGGACGCAGGGCCGGCGCGCTGTCCAGCCGCCCGCGCGCGGAGGTCTGCTCGGCGCCGTCGAGGGGTTCTTCTCGGACCCCCGCAGGACCCTCTTCGCCGTCATCATCGTCGCCACCGCGGTGCTCACCGCGATCTTGATCTTCTCCGTCGGCTCGTGCGTGCGGGGAGGCGAGCCCCGAGAGGGCGCGCAGACCGTCGAGGTGAACAACGTCACGCCGAGCGCGCAGGATGACACGACGACCCCCACCGTCGACGACGAGCCCGAGGAGGGCACGGACGGGGAGTCCGGGGACGCCGCGGACGCCGCGGACGCCGCGACGACCGACGGCGAGACTGCTGACGGCGAGCCCGCCGACCCCTCCGCCGAGGAGCCCGCCGAGCCCGAGGAGACCGTCGTCACCGTTGAGGTCGAGAGCGGCGGGTACTCCTGGCTCGAGATCGTCTGCGACGGCCAGAGCGTCATCGCGGAGGGCACGACGGGCCCCTGGTCGCAGGAGTTCACGGTCTACGACTCGATCACCGTCCAGGTGGGCGACTCGTCGGTCGTCAAGGTCACCGAGAACGGCGAGCTCGTGGACTTCACCTCGTCCGCCGGCGGCGTCGAGAGCGTGACCATCAAGGGCACCCCGCGTCCCGAGGGCGCCGACGACGAGTCCGCCGCCGACGGCGAGGCCTCTGCCACCGATGCCGAGACGGACGCCCTCTAGGGCGTCCTGCGAAAGGAGAGAAATGGCCAAGGAATCCAGCTTCGACGTCGTCTCGACCGTCGACATGCAGGAGGTCGACAACGCCTGCCAGCAGGCCGCGCGCGAGCTCTCGCAGCGCTACGACCTCAAGGGGACGGGCGCCACGCTCGAGCTCTCCAAGAAGGAGGGCGTCTTCAAGATCTCCGCGCCGTCCGAGTTCGTCGCGTCCCAGGTGCGCGACGTCCTCGGCTCCAAGCTCGTGAAGCGCGGCGTGGACCTCGCGGCCGTGCGCTGGGCCGACCCGCAGGCGGCCTCCGGCATGTCCGTGCGCCAGACGGGCACCGTGATCCAGGGCATCGACCAGGACACCGCCAAGAAGATCGCCAAGGACATCCGAGACCTCAAGCTCAAGGCCAAGGCCACGGTCGAGGGCGACAAGCTCCGCGTGAGCTCGGCCTCCAAGGACGTCCTGCAGACCGTGATCGGGGAGCTCAGGCAGCGCGACTACGGCCAGCCCCTCCAGTTCGTCAACTATCGCTAGCGAGGTCGATACCGTGCGCTTTCTCATCGTCACGCTTGGCTGCGCCAAGAACGAGGTCGACTCCGACCGCATGCGCGCCCTGCTGCTCGCCGACGGCTTCTCCGAGACGGCCGACGCCGCCGAGGCCGACGTCGCGATCGTCAACACCTGCTCGTTTCTCGCGTCCGCGACCGAGGAGTCGGTGGAGGCCACGCTCGAGCTCGCCGAGGAGCGCTCCGAGGGCGTCCGCGCGTGCCCGATCGTGATGTGCGGCTGCGTCCCCTCGCGCTACGGCGACGCGCTCGCCGACGAGCTCCCCGAGGTCGCGGCCTTCGTGCGCGCCGAGGACGAGGACGGCATCGTCGGCGTCGTTCGCGAGGTGCTCGGCCTGGGCGCCGCGGCGGCGGGGGAGGTCCCCGAGACCCTGCGCACCGTCGAGGGGACGAGTGCCTTCGTCAAGATCTCTGAGGGCTGCGACCGCTTCTGCACCTTCTGCGCGATCCCCTACATCCGCGGGCGCTACCACTCGCGCCCCGCCGAGGAGGTCGTCTCAGAGGTGCGCGCCCTCATGGAGGGCGGCGTGCGCGAGGTCGTTCTCATCGGCCAGGACACCGGCGTGTGGGGTTGCGACCTCGGCGAGAAGGACACGCTCGCCTCGCTGCTGCGCCTCGTCGCCGAGGCCGTCCGCCCCTACGACGGCTGGGTGCGCGTGCTCTACCTCCAGCCCGAGGGCATGACCGACGAGCTCGTCGCCACGATCCGCGACGTGCCCGAGGTGCTTCCCTACATCGACATCCCCATCCAGCACTGCTCCGCGCGCGTCCTGGCGGCCATGGGCCGCTCCGGGTCCCCGGACGGGCTGCGCGCCCTCTTCGCGCGCCTGCGCTCCGAGATCCCGGGCATGGTCCTGCGCACGACGGGCATGGCGGGCTTTCCCGGCGAGACGGACGAGGAGGCCGACGAGCTCTACGACTTCATCGCCGAGCAGGAGTTCGACTACTGCTCCGTCTTCGCCTACTCGCAGGAGGACGGCACCGCCGCCGCCCGCATGGACTGCCAGGTCGACGAGGCCGTGAAGCTCGAGCGCACGCAGCGCCTGATCGACCTCACCGAGCAGCTCGGCTTTGCCGCCACGGCCTCCCACGTCGGCGAGCGCGTCCGCGTGATCGTGGACGGCGTCGAGCAGACCGAGGACGGCCCCGAGCTCATCGGCCACGCCTGGTTCCAGGCCCCCGACTCCGACGGCGCGGTGCACATCGCCGAGGGCGAGGCCTGCGTCGGCGACGTCGTGACCGTCGACCTCGTGGACTCCTTCTGCTACGAGATGGTCGGCGAGATCGTGAAGGAGGCTGAGTGACATGGCGGGCGAGAAGAGCGTCTGGACCCCTGCGAACATCGTGACCTGCGTGAGGATCGCGTTCATCCCGGTCTTCATGCTCGTGGCTGCCGCCGCCGACGGCCCGGTCGACGCGCCGCCCGCCGTGGCCGCCTTCGTCATCTACGTCACGCTCTCCCTCACGGACAAGGTCGACGGCTATCTCGCCCGCTCCCGCAACGAGATCACCGACTTCGGCAAGTTCCTCGATCCCATCGCCGACAAGCTGCTGGTCTTCTCCGCGCTGCTCATGCTGCTCGACCGCGGCGAGGTGGGCGTGTGGGTCGTCTTCGTGATTCTCGTGCGCGAGTTCCTCGTGAGCGCGCTGCGCATGGTCGCGGCCTCGACCGGCGAGGTCATCGCAGCCGACAGCCTCGGCAAGGCCAAGACCGCGGTCACGATGGTGTCGCTGTGCGGCTACTACCTCGCCTTCGCGCTGTACGCGGTCGGCCTCGTCGACTTTGGGATCCATATCGGCTTCGTCTCCTGGGCGCTCATGATCGCCGCCGTGGTGCTCACCGTGGTCTCCGGCGTCCAGTACTTCTGGAACGCCCGCCACGTCGTCTTTGGGAGGTAGCCATGGCAGACAACGAGATCTTCTCCGACGACCCGGACCTCTTCGCGTCCTGCGCCGAGCTGCTCGAGGCGGCTCGCGGGCGGGGCCTCACGCTCGGAACCGCCGAGTCCTGCACCGGCGGCCTGGTGAGCGCCTGCCTCACGGCCGTGCCCGGCTCCTCCGACGTCGTGCGCGGTGGCGTGGTGAGCTATGCGATCGACGTCAAGCGAGCGGTGCTGGGCGTATCGGACGACGTGTTCGACGACGCCTCCCTCGGGGCGGTCTCGGCGGAGTGCGCCGAGCAGATGGCTCGCGGCGTGCGCTTTGTCCTGGGATGCGACGTTGCCGTCTCGGTGACCGGCATCGCCGGCCCGGGCGGCGAGGAGCCCGGCAAGCCCGTGGGGACCGTCTGGCTGGGGCTCTCCACGCCGGCGGGGGAGCGCAGCGCGCTTCTTTCCCTCGAGGGCGATCGCGCGGCAGTGCGCCACGCCGCTGCGGCCCGCGCCGTGGAGCTCCTTCGTGAAGGTGTTGTGGAGAGTTCTGCCGGCGCCGACTGCTGACGTCGCGCCGGTCTTCTCGCGCGCCCGCGGCTGACGTGGGGGCGGACCCGCCGCTCGAAGCCCAGGCGCAGCTCCGCGCCAGCGCCGCCGAAGCTGCGCGTCAGCTCCGCGCAAGACGCCCCTGCTACCCTCATGTCGTGACGCTTGACTTAGAACGAGTGTTCGGGGTACCATCACCGCGAAGGAACGCTGGCAAGGGAGAGAGCATGGCCAAGACCAAGGGCACCATCAAGGAGATTCACCCGCGCACCACCGGCGAGGAGCGGGACAAGGTCCTCACCGCCACCACCGAGGAGATCGAGAAGAAGTTCGGCAAGGGCGCCATCATGCGCTTCGGCGACGACGGCCCCAGCCTCGAGGTCGAGGCCATCCCCACCGGCTCGATCGCCCTCGACGCGGCGCTTGGCATCGGCGGCGTGCCGCGCGGGCGCATCATCGAGATCTACGGCCCCGAGTCTTCGGGCAAGACCACGCTCTCGCTCGAGATTCTCGCCGAGGCGCAGGCCATGGGCGGCGTCGTCGCCTTCATCGACGCCGAGCACGCCCTCGACCCGGGCTATGCCGCGCGCATCGGCGTGGACATCGACGAGGTCCTCATCTCCCAGCCGGACTACGGCGAGCAGGCGCTCGAGATCTGCGACATGCTCGTGCGCTCCGGCGCCATCGACGTGGTGGTCGTGGACTCCGTCGCCGCCCTCACCCCGCGCGCGGAGATCGAGGGAGAGATCGGCGACTCCACCGTCGGCCTGCAGGCCCGCCTCATGAGCCAGGCCCTGCGCAAGCTCGCCGGCTCACTCTCCAAGTCAAACACCACCTGCATCTTCATCAACCAGCTGCGCGAGAAGATCGGCGTCATGTTCGGCAACCCCGAGACCACGCCCGGCGGCCGCGCGCTCAAGTTCTTCTCGTCCGTGCGCATGGACATCCGCCGCATCGACTCCATCAAGGTCAACAACGAGGTCGTGGGCAACCGCGTGCGCGTCAAGGTGGTCAAGAACAAGGTGGCCCCTCCCTTCAAGCAGGCGGAGTTCGACATCATGTACGGCCAGGGCATCTCCAAGGAGGGCTCGATCCTCGACATGGCCGTGGACTACGATATCGTGACCAAGTCCGGCCCCTGGTTCTCCTACGAGAAGGAGCGCCTCGGCCAGGGCCGCGAGGCGGCGAAGGAGTTCCTCGCCTCCAACCCCGAGCTGATGGACGAGATCGACCATCGCGTGCGCGTCGCGTGCGGCCTCGAGCTGGGCGACGAGCGCGTCGGCGAGGTCCTCGACGTCGACCTGCCCGCCACCGAGCTGTGAGCGAGACCGCAGTCGGCTGGGAGGTCTCCGTTCCCGAGCGCGCCTCCGGCGCCGTCCGCGAGCGCCGCGCGAAGCTGCGCCTGAGCTCTGCCGCGGGCGGCGAGGAGGTCGTGCGCGTGCCCGTTGCCGTGGGCAAGAGGCTCGCCGCGGCCGGGGAGTCCGCCGCGCTCACCCGCGCGGAGCTTCTCGACCTCTTCGACGAGGTGGCGCTCTCGTGCGCCCGGGCCCGCATCGCGGATCTGCTCGGCAGGCGCGACTACACCTCCCTCGAGGTCTCCGGCAAGCTCGCCGAGGAGGGCTACGCTCCGGGCGTCGCCGAGCGCGCGCTCGCGTGGGCGCGCTCGTGCGGCCTGGTCGACGACGCCCGCTACGGGGCCGCCTTCGCCCGCGCTAAGGCGCTCGCGGGATGGGGGAGGCTCAAGGTCGAGCGAGAGCTCGCCCGTCGCGGCGTGAGCGTCGATGAGGTCGACGGCTGGCCCGAGGAGTTCTTCGACCCCGGTGACGAGCTCGAGCGCGCCCGCGCGCTCGCCGCGCGCAGGCGCCTCACGGGCAGAAACGACTGCGAGAAGATTGCGCGCTTCCTCTATGGCAGGGGCTTTTCTCGCACGGTCTCCCTCGACGTCGCGCGCGAGGTCGCGGGCGACCGCTCCTAGACGGTCTACCTGAGGCGCATTTGACATAAGGGTCTCTCAGACGCTACGATATGAGGGCTATTGGAGCGCATTCTCACGCTGGTTGGCCAGCTGATGTCCATACAGTCGGATTCGTCACGCTAGCTGTTGCACAGGAACTACCTCTACGAAGGCGCCAGGACTGCACCTCCGATGGCGGGTTCCATGGCGCGTGCGCCATGGTCTCCAGAACCACGCTACAAACAGAACGCAACACCTGAGGAGCAGCCATGGAATTAATCATCGCAGGGGTGGTCGGCCTCGTGGTCGGCGCCGTCGTCGTCTACTTCATCCTAGCGGGGCAGAGCGACTCCAAGCTCAAGGACGCCGAGTCCCAGCTCTCAGCCGCGCGCGGCGAGGCGGAGCGCATCACCTCCGAGGCCGCGCGCCAGGCCGAGAACTCCAAGAAGGAGGCCCTCCTCGAGGCCAAGGAGCAGATCCTCGCCCTCAAGCAGGCGTCCGAGGCCGAGGAGAAGAAGCGCAAGGGCGAGCTCCAGAACTACGAGAACCGCATCATGCAGCGCGAGGAGTCCCTCGACCACAGAAACGACGCCCTCGACCGTCGCGAGCACCAGCTCTCGAGCCTCCAGGGCCAGCTCGACCGCCGCAAGAACGACCTCGACGAGATGGTCGCCCAGCAGGCGTCCGAGCTCGAGCGCATCGCCGGCCTCACGAGCGACGAGGCCCACGACGAGCTGCTCGCCCGCGTGCGCGCCGAGTCCGTGCGCGAGGAGGCCCAGATCCTGCGCGAGGCCGAGCAGTCCGTCCGCGCCCAGGCCGACAAGACCGCCCGCGAGATCATCTCCACCGCAATCCAGCGCTGCGCCGCCGACCAGGCCGGCGAGATCACCGTCACCTCCGTCCACATCCCCTCCGACGACCTCAAGGGCCGCATCATCGGTCGCGAGGGCCGCAACATCCGAACCTTCGAGCAGGTCTCCGGCGTCTCCCTCGTCATCGACGACACCCCCGAGACCGTCGTCCTCTCCAGCTTCGACCCGGTCCGCCGCGAGACCGCCCGCGTCGCGCTCGAGAACCTGATCGCCGACGGCCGCATCCACCCCGCGCGCATCGAGGAGCTCTACAAGAAGGCGGAGGCCCTCGTCGCCGAGCGCGTGCGCGAGGCCGGCGAGCAGGCGGCCTTCGACGCCGGCATCCACGACCTGCACCCCGAGCTGGTCAAGACCCTCGGCGCCCTGCGCTACCGCACCTCCTTCGGCCAGAACGTGCTCTCCCACGCCGTCCAGGTGTCCGCGCTCTGCGGCATCATGGCCTCCGAGCTCGGCCTCGACGAGGCTCCCGCCAAGCGCGCCGGCCTGCTCCACGATATCGGCAAGGCCATCGACCACGAGGTCGAGGGCCCGCACGCCGTGATCGGTGCCGACCTTGCCCGCCGCTACGGCGAGCGCCCCGAGATCGTCCACGCCATCGAGGCCCACCACGCCGACGTCGACCCCGACACCGTCCTCGACGTCCTGGTCCAGGCCGCGGACGCCATCTCCGCCGCCCGCCCGGGCGCCCGTCGCGAGTCCGCCGAGAACTACATCAAGCGCCTCGAGAAGCTCGAGGAGATCTCCAACGCCCACGACGGCGTCGAGCGCACCTACGCCATGCAGGCCGGCCGCGAGCTCCACGTCATGGTCGAGCCCGAGAAGATCTCCGACGCCCAGGCCACGGTCCTCGCTCACGACATCGCTAAGCAGATCGAGGACGAGATGGAGTACCCCGGTCAGGTCCGCGTTGTCGTCATCCGCGAGTCTCGCGCCGTCGACGTCGCCAAGTAGCGGGGAAGGGTATGGCGGGCGCCGAGAAGGACCTGCTCTCGTTCGTGTCCGCGATGGGCGGCGAGCGCGCTCTGCGCGTCGAGGAGAACCTCGGCGAGGGCTACGTCCGCCTGCGCGTCTCCGAGGCGGAGCGCCGGCAGGCGAAGCAGGACGTTCGCTGCGTCGAGGACGCCGTCATCGAACTGCTCCGCAACGCCCGAGACGCCGGCGCGCGCCACGTCTACGTGGCGACGAGCCGCGAGGGCGACCTTCGCACCACCACGGTCCTCGACGACGGAGCCGGTATCCCCGAGGACATGCACGAGCGCGTCTTCGAGGCGCGCGTCACCTCCAAGCTCGACAGCGTCCGCACGGACCGTTGGGGCGTCCACGGCCGCGGCATGGCGCTCTTCTCGATTCGCGAGAACGCCGTGAGCGCCGAGGTCGCCTCCTCCGTCCCCGGCGGCGGCGCGGCCATCCGCGTCGTCACGGACGCGACGCGGCTCCCCGAGCGGGCCGACCAGTCGAGCTGGCCCGAGGTCGAGGAGGGGGAGGGCGGCACGCTCTCCTGCGTTCGAGGGCCCCACAACATCGTGCGCACCTGCTGCGAGTTCGCCCTCGACGAGCATCCCGGCCTCGAGGTCTACCTTGGCTCTCCCGCCGAGATCGTCGCGACGGCGCGCTCTCGCGCCGCCACCACCGTCGACCCCTCCGAGCTCCTCTTTCTTGACTCGCTCGAGGGGCTGCCGGTGCTGGAGCGCCTTCGCGTCTCCTCTGACGCGGCCGAGCTGCGCGAGCAGGCGAGCGCTCTGGGGCTCGGGATGTCCGAGCGGACGGCGCACCGCATCGTCTCGGGCGAGATTCGGCCGCTCGCAAGCGTCGCCTCTCGCCTCACGGGCCGCGCGGCTCCCCCCGCCTCGCGCGAGGTGGACCTTGCGCGCGACCGTCGCAGCCTCAGGCTCTCGCGCGAGGACCTCGAGGAGTTCGCGCGCGCCCTCGAGCGCGACTTCGACCTTCTCGCCGAGCGCTACTACCTCTCGCTTTCCGCCGACCCCAGGGTCAGGGTCGGGCGGGGGAGGATCACCGTCACCTTTGACCTCGAGGAGGCGGACTAGCGCGGGCCGGCGGCGGAGCTTCGCGCTTCTCTTTGTCGCCGCCAACCAGTAGAATCAACAGGAACTCTTGAACCACAGTCGCAGCAGCTCACGTGAGCCACGCAGCAGGAGACAGATCACATGGACTATCTGAAGGTGTCGAGCAAGTCGTCGCCGGCCTCGGTGGCCGGCGCCATTGCCGGTCTCGTCAAGGACGAGGTCCCGGTGAACATCCAGTGCGTCGGCGCGGGCGCGGTCAACCAGGCCATCAAGGCCATCGCCATCGCCCGCGGATTTCTCATCCCCACCGGCGTCGACATCTCCTGCGCGCCCACCTTCTCCGACATCGAGATCGGCGGGGAGAGCCGCACGGCCATCCGCATCGCGGTGTACGTCCATCGCCTCACCGCCCCCGCGGCGGCGTCGGTGGCGGACGTCTCCCCGGAGATGATGGCCCGATGAGCGCCGCGGCCGCCGCCCTCGTCGGCAAGACCTACTGCGTCAAGACCTTCGGCTGCCAGATGAACCTCCACGACTCCGAGCGCGTGGCGGGCCTTCTGGACTCCTGCGGCTGCATCTGCGTGCCCGAGCCCGACGAGGCCGACATCGTAGTCTTCATGACCTGCTGCGTGCGCGAGAACGCCGACCAGCGCCTCTACGGCCAGGCTTCGGCCATGGTCTCCGCGCCTACGCCGCCCTCGGGCCGACGCGTGGTCGCCATCGGCGGCTGCATCGCCCAGCGCGACGGCGAGCGCATCCGGGAGCACATCCCCTGCGCCGACGTCGTCTTCGGCACGAGCGCGCTCGCCAGCCTGCCCGACCTTCTCTCCGAGGCGTTCGCTGACGACGGCCACGCGGTCGAGGTCGATACGGTCGAGGAGGGCAGGCCCTTCTCCACCGACCTCCCGAGCCGCCGCGAGAGCGCCTTCCACGCCTGGGTACCCATCATGACCGGGTGCAACAACTTCTGCACCTACTGCATCGTGCCCTACGTCCGCGGCCGCGAGAAGAGCCGCACGATGGAGAGCATCGTCGCCGAGGTCGAGGCGCTCGTCGCCGACGGGGTCCGCGAGGTGACGCTGCTGGGCCAGAACGTCAACTCCTACGGGCGCAACATCTACGGCGAGCCCCGCTTCGCCGAGCTGCTGCGTCGCGTCGCCGCCACGGGCGTGGAGCGCATCCGCTTCACCTCGTCAAACCCCAAGGACCTCTCCGACGAGACCATCGCCGCCATGGCGGAGCTCCCCGCGGTCATGCCGCACCTGCACCTCGCCGTGCAGAGCGGCTCCACGCGCGTCCTCAAGGCCATGAACCGCAGCTACACGCGCGAGGAGTACCTCGACCTCGTGCGCCGCCTGCGCGCGGCTATGCCCGGGCTCGCCCTCTCGACCGACATCATCGTGGGCTTCCCGGGGGAGACCGAGGAGGACTTCCTGGACACGCTCTCGCTCGTCCGCGAGGCTGCGTTCTCGTCGGCCTTCACGTTCATCTACTCCCGACGCCCCGGCACGCCGGCGGCCAAGATGCCCGACGACACGCCCCACGAGGTCATCCAGGGGCGCTTCGACCGCCTCGCCGAACTCGTCGCCCAGCAGGCGCACGACGCCAACCAGGCGGACCTCGGCACGCTGGCGAGCGTGCTCGTCGAGGGGCCGTCCAAGCGCGACGACGGCGTCATGGTGGGGCACAGCGAGAAGAACCAGACCGTGCACTTCTCCCTGCCCGAGGGCGTCTCCGCGGGAGAGCTCGTCGGCAAGATCGTCGGCGTGCGCGTCGAGGAGGCGCGCACGTGGTACCTGCGCGGCACCGTCGAGAGCGAGCCTCGATGAGCCTGCCGCGCGTCGCCTGCGTCGTCGGCCCCACCGCCTCGGGCAAGAGCGCCGTCTCCGAGCTCGTGGCGCTCGAGCTCGGCTCGTCGGTGGTCTCGGTCGACGCGATGCAGGTGTATCGCGGCATGGACGTGGGCACCGCCAAGACGCCCGTCGCCGAGCGGCGCGCCCCGCTGCTCATGGTCGACGTGGCGGACCCGCTCGAGAGCTACTCGGTGCAGCTCTTCCAGGAGCAGGCGCGCGCCTGCGTCGACGCGCTGCTCGCGGAGGGGCGCCTGCCGGTCCTCGCGGGCGGCACGGGCCTCTACCTCAACGCCGTCATAGACGAGATGAGCTTCCCGTCGGGCGAGAAGGACGACGAGCGTCGGCGCTCCTACGAGGCGCTGGCGGCGGAGCGCGGGCCCGAGGGGCTCCACGCCCTTCTCGCCGAGCGCGACCCCGACAGCGCGGGGCTCATCCATCCCAACAACGTCCGTCGCGTGGTGCGCGCCCTCGAGATGCTCGACGAGGGCGTCTCCTACGCCCGGCACCACGAGGGGCTCCACGTGCGGCGGCCCCACTACGACGCCCGCATCTGGGGGCTCACGATGGCACGGGAGCGCCTCTACGCGCGCATCGACGAGCGCGTGGACCAGATGGTCGCGGCGGGGCTCGTGGAAGAGGTCCGCGGCCTCGCCGAGCGCGGGCTCACGACCGAGCGCACCTCCGGCCAGGCCATCGGCTACAAGGAGGTGCTCGAGGCGCTCGCCGGCACCTGCACGATGGACGAGGCTATCGAGCAGGTCAAGCTGCGCTCGCGGCGCTACGCCAAGCGTCAGCTCTCGTGGTTTCGCCACGACGGTCGCGTGAGGTGGATCGACCTGGACGCCTGCGACGTCGAGGGCGCCGCGCGGCAGATCGTGTCCGAGCTGCGGGAGGAGGCGGCCGATGGGGAGGTTTAAGCCGCACTCGACCGCGCCGGTGCCCGAGCGCGCCATCCTCGTGGGTGTGGACCTGGGACGCTCGGAATGGTCGTGCGAGGAGTCGCTCGCCGAGCTCGCGCGCCTCGCGGAGACCGACGGCGCGGAGGTCGTGATGACGCTCACGCAGCGCCTCGACGCGCCCGTGCCCAAGACCTTCATCGGCAAGGGCAAGGTCGAGGAGCTGTGCTCCTACGTGCGCAACCTCGAGGCCGACGTCGTCATCTTCGACGACGAGCTCACCCCGTCGCAGCAGGCCAACCTCGAGAAGATCGTGGGCGAGCCCGTCAAGATCATCGACCGGACGGCGCTCATCCTCGACATCTTCGGCGTGCACGCGCGCACGCACGAGGGGCGGCTCCAGGTGCAGCTCGCCCAGCTCCAGTACGTGCTCCCGCGCCTGAGGGGCATGTGGAGCCACCTGGTGGGCGAGCAGACGCGCGGCGGCATCGGCAGCCGCTTCGGCCAGGGCGAGAGCCAGCTCGAGGTGGACCGGCGCCTGGTGCGGGCGCGCATCTCGACGCTGCGGCGCGAGCTCGAGCGCCTCGAGCGGAGGCGCGGCGTGCAGAGCAAGGCGCGCTGGGACTCCGGCGTCTACCGCGTCGCGCTCGTGGGCTACACCAACGCGGGCAAGTCCACGCTGCTCAACCGCCTCACGGGTGCCGACGTCTACGTGCGCGACGAGCTCTTCGCCACGCTCGACCCCACGACGCGCGCGCTCGACCTCGACGAGGGGCGCAAGATCACCGTGACCGACACGGTCGGCTTCATCCAGAAGCTCCCGACCATGCTCGTCGAGTCCTTCAAGTCCACGCTCGCCGAGGTGCGCGCCGCCGACCTCATCCTGCTGGTCGTCGACGTCTCAGACCCTCATCGCGAGCTCGAGATCGACGCCGTGCGCTCCGTGCTCGCCGACATCGGGGCGGACGGCATCCGCTGCGTGACCGTGCTCAACAAGTGCGACCTCGTCGACGCCGACGCGCTGCGCGAGGCAACGCTCGCACATCCCGACGCGCAGGTCATCTCCGCGCGCGAGGGCACCGGCATCAGGGGCCTGCTCTATCGCATCGCCAAGGAGGCCGCGAGCGGCAGCGTCACGATGAGCGTGCTCGTGCCCTATGAGAAGGGCCTGCTCATGAAGATGGTCCACGAGCGCTGCCAGGTCATGCGCGAGACCTATGTCCAAGAGGGCCTGCTTGCGACCGTCAAGGCGGACGCCCGCATGGCCTCGACGCTCGAGCCCTACCGCGTCGACGAAGCCCCTGAGCCGCCCGAGGGCTAGCCTTCGTCGGCACTCTTCAGTTATGTACTTAACTTTGCAGGTTATCCACTGGATCAGTAGCGCGTTGCAAGCCGAGAAGTGCCCACGGCTCCGGACCCAAATCCGGATTTGGGTGCTTGGTGGACCCAAATCCGGATTTGGGTCCGGAGTTGAGGGCGCTTCTCGACTGGTGTGGGGTGTCACGGCTGAGAGGTAAACTCCAGGGAGAAGTTCTTTATCGATAAAACGGTCGGGCCCAACGGGCGCCACGGCCCCGGACACAAATGAGGATTTGGGTTCCCGACGGACACAAAAGAGGATTTGGGTCCGGAGCTGTGGCGGTCGCTGGGCCCAGTAGCATCAATCGATGGAGATAGTAAACTTAGAATATAACCCCGCTCCAAGATGCGCCCCGCGGGGCGAGAAGTGCCCTGCGCCCTGGACACAAATCGTCATTTGGGTCCGCCGGCGACACAAATGACGATTTGGGTCCGTCACGGGGTCGAGCCTACGACGTCCCGCCGCGCGGACCCTATGCGGGGAGCGTCTTTCCTCTGAAGTCCGCGGCACCCGCCATGACGATTCCGCGCCTCCGTCCCGTCCAGTGAAGGCCGTCCGCCGCCGCGAGCTCCGCGCACAGCCGCTCGCGGCGCTCGCGCCACGACGCCTGAGAGCGGGCGGAGACGCGCGGCTCGGGGACGCCTAGGTCGTTGCGGATGCACGACACGAGCCAGTCGAGGTAGTCGACGTCGTCGTAGTGCTCCTTGTCGATTTCGTAGTCCTTGATGTCGGCGGCGAGCAGCTCGTTTCTCCGGTTGATGTCGCGCCCCTCCTGAGCCTCGTCACGGTGATAGCCTCCTTGGTAGTCAAGGGCGACGCCGAGAAACGGGGTGGGAGCGTCCGTCTCGGAGCCCGGCGCGAGCAGGATGATGTCGGGCTTTCGTATCCGCTTTGACACGCCCACGAGCAGCGCGTCGGAGCGCTCGACGGCGACCGGGTCGTTGAGCGCGACGACGTCAAGGCCGTAGCCGCCGCGTATCGGCTCGAACTCCAGACGATGCGTCGAGCGGCTCTCCTGCGGCGACCCCGAGCGATCCCGGGCCCGGGAGAGCGCCCTTCTCAGCTTGGCGACGCAGCGCGCGGTTCCCACCTTGTCAAGAAACGCGGAAATGCGCGCGACGCTGGTGAGGGGCGTGTTGCGCTTGACGAGCCCCGTGCTCGAGCGGGGCTGGATTCCGTAGTGCCCGCAGAGCTCGTCGACGAGCATGAGAAGCTCAAGGTCGGTCGCGTACTCCGCCATCTGCAGCGCGACGAGCTCCGGGGTGGAGCAAAACACGCCAGGGTCGAGCGAGAAGAACGAGCCGTCGGGATAGCCGGGCAGCGCCAGGTGCGCCACCACTTTGGGCGAGGGATGGCGGCCGGCGGACGATGCGGCGAGCACGTGAACCGGGAGCGTTGCGCCCGAGAGTGCGCTCACCTGCGCGAGGACGGGCTCGATCTCTCGTGCCGTGGGCATGCGGCCGGGCAGCTCGGGCCGTCGTGTCGCGGAAGACGACTCAACGAACCTGAACGAGTCCCATCTGCGGAGGACCTCAAGTGCCGTGGTATGTGAAAGGATGATATCCATGCAGGGAGGATACGACCTGTTTGAGCTGCTGTGAAGTCAGAGTGTGGGCCGGAGCTTGCACGTAGCTATCGGGAGCTGAAACGTACCGCTCGTTGGTTCTGAACGTCGCTGGCCACACCGTTCAAGCGGTTTGAAACATTGGGTCGGAAAAAATACGAAGGTCTGCCGCTGGCGGAGAAGGACCTGCCGCTGGCGGTAAAATGTAGACTCAAGCCGTCTCAAGCGTAATCGTGCGGCACGCGGCGCGCGCGACACCGTTGGAAAAATGTGCTGTTGACCTGCCAAATTACGCTTCGCCCTCAGCTGGCGTTGTAATCTCATGGGACGCGAATCATCCTCTGCTGTCCGCACAATCGTCATTTGTGTCGCGGGCGGACCCAAAACCGGATTTGGGTCCGAGGTCGTGGCGGTCGTTGAGCCCGATGTTTCTTATCGATTAAGAACTTCGACCTGGAGTTAACCTCTGGGCTGGGGACACCTCGCCGGCCGAGAAGTGCCCGCCACTCCGGACCCAAATCCTCATTTGTGTCCGCCAAGAACCCAAATCTGGATTTGGGTCCGGAGATGAGGGCGCTTCTCGGCTCGCGGGGCGCCGCTGAGCTGGAGGATAACCCGCGAAGTTAAGTCTGTAACCAAAGGGAGGCAACGGCGTTGGGAGCCCCTACCGGCGCGGACCCAAATCCGGGTTTGGGTGCACCGAGGGCGAGCGAGAAGAACCTTGGGGTTGAGGCTAGGATGAGGCGGCTAGGGTGATCAGCAGAAGCACAGGCTGGTGCGCGACGTAGACGGTGAGCGTATGACGCCCGAACCAGGTGAGCACCGGGCAGCGCACCGCGCGCGTCCACGCGGGGTAGCCTCGCGATGACCACCAGGAGCCCATCGCCGCACCGGCAAGGTAGATGAAGAGGTAGGGGAGCAGGGGATAGTAGTCTCCCGACGAGAAGCCGGGCCCTGGAAACCCCAGCCAGGAGAGCCAGGGGGTCTCATAGAGCGCCTCCGGCAGCTCGAGTGCGAGCGGGCCGACGCCCACCACGCCGCCACGCACGTTCAGCAGGGCGATAAAGACCACGAACAGCACGACGGCAGCGACCGGTCCCGAGGGGAGCGCGCCGATGCGCCCGAGGGCCCATGCGACGAGCGTGCACGCCGCCATGCAATAGATGATCCCGAACGATATTGCCGTATCGACCGAGGCGATCGAGGTGACGACCCAGATGAGCAGCGCGACGGCCCCATATTGGAGGGCCCGCCTGAGGTTGGAGCGCGAGAGCGGGCACATGCAACCTGCGACGAACAGAAACGTCCAGGAGATGCTCGAGCGCCAGACGTCCAGAAGGGGAGAGGAGAACCACGGCAGGCTCACCCTCCCGATGAAGGCGAGGTCATAGCAAAGATGGAAGAGAACCATCGAAATGACTGCCGCCCCGCGGACGATGTCGAAGATGCCAATGCGACCCGAGCTTTCGGCGGAAAGATCACGCTCTGACGTTGGGACCATGCTCAGCTGATCGAGCGGATGAGTGCCGTGACGCGGCCGAGTATGATCGGGTTGTCGACGTATATGGGCTCCATGGCGTCGTTCTCCGGCTGAAGGCGAATGCGGTCGCGCTCGCGATAGAAGGTCTTGACGGTCGCGGAGTCATCGATGAGGGCGACGACGATCTCGCCGTCATGCGCGTCCTGCTGCTCCTTGACGACGATGTAGTCGCCGTCGAAGATGCCCGCGTTGATCATGGACTCCCCGCGCACCCGGAGGATGAACGAGCTTGCGTCGCTCACGATGGAGGTCGGGAGGCTCAGCGTGTCCTCGATGTTCTGCTCAGCGAGGATGGGCGTGCCGGCGGCAACGCGACCCACCAGCGGGAGGCGTATGACGTTGTGGTCCACGTCCTGCGAGACGCTCGCAAGGGGCTGGTCGTCACCCTCGCGCTTGCTCATGACCTCGATGGTCCTCGGTTTCTTGGAGTCCCTCTTGATGAGGCCCTGCTCCTCGAGGACCTTCAGGTGCATGTGGACCGTCGAGGGGGAGGCGAGGCCCACTGCTGCACCAATCTCTCGCACAGAGGGCGGGTAGCCGTGCTCGTCCGAGTAGGACTTGATGAAGTCGTAGATAGCGAGCTGGCGCTTGCCGAGTTTGCCCCGTGCCATGTGTGCCTCCTTCGTCCGTGTGCCCATTCTACCGGGTTCTCCGATGAATTGCAAACAGTTGTTCGTTTCTTCTTGACACGAACAACTGTACCACCATAATAGGGTACAGATGTTCTATTCGAGGCGACGATTTCTGTCCGGTCGGCACGCTATAACCGTCTCATCAAAGAGACGAAAGGGGATACACGATGAGCTACTGCACCTCTGCGGCACTTCCGGCAATTGACGGCACCTCCGCCCTGCGCGTCTGCCCGCGACGCCTCGTCCTCATCGAGGGCGGTCGCAGCCGTCGCGCTGGCTCGACGGAGCCCTCTCGCCCTGCCCCCGGCGTCTTGAGCGCTTCACAGGGCGCCTGTCTCGTCCTCTGTGGAATCGCGGTCGTCCTCACTGTGGTGCTGGCCTCCATGATCGTCGACCCCATCCGCTCCTCTCGCTCCAGCGCCGCCATCGACGCCCTCCCCACGACCTCCGTCGTCGTCGCTCAGGGAGACTCCCTCTGGAGCATTGCCGAGAGCTGCGGTGAGGGGCTTCCCACGGACGAGGTCGTCTCTTGGATCCAGGAGCGCAATGGGATTGAGGGGGGTCTCATCACCTCTGGACAGACGCTCGTCGTGCCGGTTTCCCCCGCGGAGTGAGTCTCCTTTCCGTTGCGTTTCGGGCTCCGCGCCCAGTTTCGAGTTTTGAACGTTTTGTGATACCTTCTCATGGTGCGTAATCACGAGGAGGTTAGATGCGCTGTCCCAAATGCGGGTGCGAGGAATCAAAGGTTGTCGATTCTCGGCCCTCGGAAGGCAATGACGCCATCAGGCGTCGTCGAGAGTGCGCGAAGTGCGGTTTCCGCTTCACGACGTACGAGCGCTGCGAGGAGCTTCCCCTCGTCGTCGTCAAGCGCGACGGGCGCAAGGAGACGTTCGATCGACAGAAGCTCATGAGAGGCCTCGTCACCGCTACGGCAAAGCGCGACGTCCCCCTTACCACCCTGTCCTTGCTCATCGACGACATCGAGTCTGAGCTTCGTGACGGCGGCATCATGGAGATCTCTTCCGTCGACCTTGGCGGCATGGTGCTCAAGCGCCTCGTCTCCATCGACAAGGTCGCCTATGTCCGCTTTGCCTCCGTCTACCGTGACTTCAAGGATGTCGACGAGTTCAGCGAGGAGCTGAGGAGCCTAAATGACTGACGACCGCATCGAGCTTCCCATCAAGCGCCTCGACCCCACGGTCGAGCTGCCGACCTACGCCTACGAGGGCGACGCTGGCCTCGACCTCAGGGCCAACGAGGACGTGACCCTTGCCCCGCACGAGCGCAGGCTCGTCTCCACCGGGCTGGCCGTCGCCATTCCGGAAGGGTACGCCGGCTTCGTGCAGCCGCGCAGCGGCCTCGCCCTGCGCGAGGGCCTCTCGATGGCCAACACGCCCGGCCTCGTCGACGCCCACTACCGCGGCGAGCTCAAGGTGTGTGCCGTCAACCTCGACGACGAGCGCCCCATCACCATCACGCGCGGAGAGCGCATCGCCCAGCTCGTCATCCAGCGCGTCCCCGTCGTGAGCCTCGTCGAGGTCGACGAGCTCGACGAGACGGACCGCGGCGCCGGCGGCTTTGGCTCGAGCGGCGTCTGATCACCTGGTTTTGCGCCCGCGGCCCGGCCGCGAGGCAGAACATAGTGTACGTACCAACTGAAAGGGATGTTTTTGCATGGAAACTTTCTTCAAGGCAGGTGAGAGGGGCTCGAGCGTCGGTCAGGAGATTCGCGCTGGTCTGACCACGTTCCTCGCGATGGCGTACATCATCGCGGTCAACCCCTCGCTGCTCACGGCCGCAGGCATTCCCGCGGCAGCCGCGGTCACGTCGACGTGCATCGGCGCTGGCATCATGACCATCCTCATGGGCATCTTCGCCAACCGACCGCTCGCCTGCGCCTCCGGCATGGGCGTCAACGCCGTCTTTGCCTACACGCTCACCGGGCTCGCCGGCGGCGACTGGCATGCCGCGAGCGCCGTCATCTTCATCGAGGGCGTCGCCATTCTCATCCTGGTCCTCTGCGGCCTGCGCGAGGCCATCATGGACGCCATCCCCGTCTCGCTGCGTCACGCGATCTCGGTCGGCCTGGGCCTCTTCATCGCCATGATCGGCCTTGCAGACGCTGGCATCATCGTCGCCGACGAGTCCACGATGGTCGCCCTCGGCGACGTCTTCAGCCCCACGTTCCTGGTGGGCCTGATCTCGATTGTCGTCACGATCGTCCTGTACGCGATGAACATCAAGGGCTCCCTGCTCCTGGGCATCGTCATCGCCGTCGTCGCGGGCATTCCCCTGGGCGTCACCCAGATGCCCGCCGGCATCGTCTCCGGCCTTGACTTCACCACGTTCGGCGCGCCCTTCCAGGCCGACGAGGCGGGCGTCATGGGCATCGCCAAGGTCGTCACCAACCCCACGCTGCTCGTCTTCGCCTTCTCGCTGATGATGTCCGACTTCTTTGACACCATGGGCACCGCGATGGCAGTCGCCAAGCAGGGCGAGTTCCTCGAGCCTGACGGCCGCGTCCGCGACATCAAGCCCATCCTCATCGTCGACTCCGCCGCCGCCGCGGTGGGCGGCCTCGTGGGCGCCTCGTCCATCACGACCTTCGTCGAGTCCGCGTCCGGCGCCGCTGACGGCGGCCGCACCGGCCTGTCCTCGGTCGTTGCCGGCGTCCTCTTCATCATCGCCGCGTTCTTCTCGCCCCTGATCTCCGTGGTGAGCTCCGCCGCCACCTGCGGCGCCCTCGTGTTCGTGGGCTACCTCATGATGAGCGAGGTCACCGAGATCGACTGGTCCGACCTCCTCGAGGGCCTGCCGGCGTTCCTCATCGTCGCCGGCGTCCCGCTGACCTACTCCATCTCCAACGGCATCGGCTTCGGCTTCATCGCCTACGTCGTCGTGGCCGCGGTCACCGGTCAGCTCAAGAAGGTCAAGCCGCTCATGTGGGTCGCGGCATTCGCCTTCCTCATCTACTTCCTCGTGGTCTAGCATCTCCGCGAGACAGGGCCCGGGACCTCCCGGGCCCTTTTTCTGCACATAGCGAAAGGAGCGTGGGACATGAGCGCGCATGAGCGCGAGATCATCGGCGTGGACGACCGCGTGTCGGTCGGTCGTGCCATTCCCCTCGGCATCCAGCACATGATGTCCATGTTTGGCTCGACGGTGCTCGTCCCGGTCCTCACCGGGCTCGACCCCAACGTCGCCATCATGTGCTCGGGCATCGGCACCATCTGCTACCTGCTCGTCACGGGCAACAAGATTCCCAGCTACCTGGGCAGCTCGTTCGCCTTCATCAGCCCCATCCTCGCGGTGGGCGCCACCAAGGGACTTGACGCCGCCATGTCCGGCGTCATCGTGGCCGGCCTCGTCTTCCTTGCCGTCGCCGGCGTCATCCGGCTCGTGGGGACCGGCTGGCTCGACCGCCTGCTGCCGCCGGTCCTGGTGGCCTCGGTCATGGTCGTCATCGGCGTGGGCCTCGCCGCCACCGCCGCCGACATGGCCTTCATGACCGACGTCGCGGACGGCTCGAGCGTCTTCTTCGGCACGGGGGCCATCGTCGCCGCCGTCACTCTCGCCGCCGCGGTCATTTTCTCCGGCATGAGCGGCATCGTCGGGACCGTCCCCGTCCTTCTCGCCATCATCGTGGGCTATCTGCTCTCGCTCGCGCTCGGCCTCGTGGACTTTGCGCCCGTGGCGGAGGCGGCGTGGATCGGCCTCCCGCACGTCTCGATGCCTCGCTTTGACCTCGGCGCGATCGCGCTCGTGGCGCCCGTCGCCGTCGTCGTGGTCATCGAGCACATCGGGCACCTTCTCGCCGTCGGCGAGATCGTGGGCAAGGACTACCGCGACATGCTCCCGCGCTCGCTCGCCGGAGACGGCATCTCCACGATGATCTCGGGCTTCCTCGGCGGCCCCCCGACGACCACCTACGCCGAGAACATCGGCGTCATGAGCGTCACGCGCGTGTACTCGACGCAGATCTTCTGGTACGCCGCCGGCTTCGCGCTGGTCGTGGGCGGCTTCTGCCCCAAGCTCGCCGCGCTCATCCAGTCCATCCCGAGCCCGGTCATGGGCGGCGTGAGCCTCCTGCTCTTTGGCCTGATCGCCTCAAACGGCCTGCGCATGCTCGTCTCCAACCGCGTCGACTTCGACGTCAACCGCAACCTCATGATCGCGTCCGTCGTCATCATCCTCGGCGTGGGCATGGAGACCTCCGGCATCTCGATCCCCATCGGCGACTACACGCTTCCGGGCATGGCCACCTCCACGCTCGTCGGCATCATCATGAACCTGGTGCTCCCGCGCCCCAAGGACGTGGCCGAGGGTTAGTCCCGCCCAACTAAGGACCAAGACGAGGCGGCGACCTAAATGCTGGTCGTCGCCTCTCATTTTGACTAGGATGGGGGAGAGCGGGGTATCCCTTGAGCAGAGACAAACGGAAGGGGAGAGACATGCCTGACACAACAGTCAAAGACCTGGTCATCGTCGGAGGCGGGCCGGCCGGCCTCTCTGCCGCCATCTACGCCCGGCGCTCGCTGCTCGACGCGGTCACGCTCGAGCGCGAGGCGCTCGGAGGCCAGGCCATCCTCACGAGCGAGATTGACAACTACCCGGGACTGCCGCACACCGACGGCTTCACGCTGTCCGATGCCATGCGTGCCCAGGCAGAGGACCTCGGCGCCCAGATCGTGATGGACCCGGTGAGCTCGATTGCGCGCAATCAGGAGACCGGTCGCTTCGACGTCGTCACCTCGTCGGCGCGCTATGACGCCGCCACGGTCATCCTCGCGGCGGGCGCCCGCCCGCGCCACGCCGGCTTCGACGGCGAGCAGCGCTTTGCGGGGCACGGCGTCTCGTACTGCGCCACGTGCGACGGCATGTTCTATAGAGGCAAACACGTGTTCGTAATTGGGGGAGGGAACTCGGCCGCCGAGGAGGCTCTGTTCCTGGCGCGCCTTGCCTCCAAGGTCACGCTCATCGTGCGCAAGGACCACCTGAGGGCCCAGGCGGCGGTCGTGCGAGAGCTCGAGCAGAACGAGAAGGTCGAGCTTCGCCTGCTCACGAGCATCGTTGCGCTCGACGGCGGAGACCTTCCGAGCTCGGTGACGTTCAGGGACAACGCCACGGGGTCCACGCACGTCGAGACCTACGAGGAGGGCTCGTTCGGCGTCTTCGTCCTCGTAGGCCGCGACCCCGAGACGGAGCTCGTCCGAGAGCTCGCCGACGTTGACGACGCTGGATACGTCGTGACCGACGAGCGCATGGCAACACGGACGCCCGGGCTCTTCGTGGCGGGAGACGCGCGCGTCAAGCCGCTGCGGCAGATCGTGACGGCGGCCTCTGACGGCGCGGTCGCCGCGACGAGCGCCGCGGCGTACCTTGGGCTCCCAGTGGAGGGCTGAGAGGGCCCGGCTCCGGGTCCTTCTCGGTCGATCGCTCTTCTCGAAAAACCGTGATAATATATCTTATGTAAAGTAGAGAACGAGCAGAAATGGAGGGGTCTCACATCGAGGCTCCTCCTCTTCTGAGAATGCCATATGGGACAGTTCTGGTAGCGTCGCAAAAAGTGGTGTAGGGCCCTCCGCCCGGAATCCCTGATGAGCCGAACCTACGCCGCCGTCGCCCCCTCGTCAAGCCCAGAGAGCGCGACGATCCTCGCCCTCGCCCTCCCCAGCTGCTCCTCCGTCGGGTCGGGGACGGGCGCCGCGACAATCTCCCACAGCCCCTCAATCGCCGCGGGGTCCATGTACCTGCGGCTTGACCAGTCCTCGGAGGCCTCGCAGCAGACCGCCCCGACCAGGCGGATCAGCGCCGTCTCCGACGGGAAGCTCTGGACCACGCGCGCCCGGCGCTTGATCTCGCGGTTGCAGCGCTCCTGGACGTTGTTCGTCCGTATCCTCCTGCGGTGCGCCTCGGGGAAGTCGAGGTAGGCCAGGGCGTCCGCCTCAGCCTCCTCCATGATCTTGCCCGCGTCCGGCGAGAGCCCCGAGATGACGCCGCAGGCCGCCCGGTAGAGCGCCCTCACCTTGGAGGGGTCCTCCTCGTCGAACACGGCGTGCAGGACCCTTCCTGCGGAGGCCCTCTTCGCGCGCGTGGGGCACGCGTCGACGATGTCGCGCTCGAGGTGGACCACGCACCTCTGCCAGGCCGCGCCCGGGAAGATCTCGCGCACCGCGCGGACGATGCCGCCGTGGGCGTCGGAGGTCACGCACTGCACGCCGGAGAGGCCCCGCTCGCGCAGGCCGCGCAGGAACCCCTTCCAGCTCGCGTAGGACTCCGCGTCGACGCAGGCCAGGCCCACGACGCGCCGCACGCCGTCCTCGCCCACCGCGATGGCGGTGACCACCGCGGCGGTGGCGCCGTGGCCGCCTCTCCTGCAGGGCACGTAGGTCGCGTCCACCCACAGGTACGGGAAGCGCATGGGCGGCAGCTGGCGCGAGCGCAGCTCCGCGACCTCGGCGTCCAGCGCCGCGCAGATGCGCGAGACGGCGTCCTTCGAGAGCCGGTCGGCCCCCATGCGCTCGAGGACCCTGCCGACCTTCCTGGTGGAGACCCCGAGCGCGTACATCTCCGCCACCGCGCAGATCACGGCGCGGTCGACCCTGCTCCACCTCTCGACCAGGCCTTCCGGGAAGTAGGTGCCCCGGCGCAGCTTCGGTATCCTGAGCGTGATGATCCCGACCTGCGTCTCGAGCCGCCTCTCGCGGAACCCGTTCCTCGTGGTCCCGGCCGCCTCGCAGGCGGCGTCGGCCTGGGCGGCCATCATCTCGTTGACGCCGGCCTCGAGGAGGGCGCGGGCGAGGCCGGTCAGGCCCTCGCCGCCCTCGTCGAGCAGCTCCTTCATTGCGAACGCGTCTTGCTGTACAGTGTCCATTGCGGTCTCCGCTCCCTCGAATCCTTCTCTTGGTCGAAAGAGATTCTAGGTCGGAGGCCGCGCCTATATCAGGCCTCCCTTACACCACAATTCGCGACGCGATCACAGTTCTAGGCCTCGAGAGGGACAAATCTGTCCCATATGGCATTCTCGCCACAACCCGGCAACCCGGGGTTGCTCACTCCCGCACGCGCTGCTCCGCCATGAGGCGAACCTTGAGCAGTGCATCGTCGACGGCCCCGCCGTCCACTATGACGAGCAGCTCGTCGAGCGCCTCTATGCGCGTCTCTCCCGTGGGCACGATCTCGCCGCCGGCGCGCTCGATGGTCACGACGCGCATCCCGTCAGGCCAGGGCACCTCGCGCAGGGCGCGTCCCTCGAGCGCGCTGCCGGAGCCGACGCGCACCGTCCTCAGGGCCTTGGACTCCCCCAGGCCGCTCACCGCCGGGTCGTCCGTGGTCGTCCCGAGCAGAGCCGCGAGCAGGTGCTCGTAGAACGCGTCGGTGCGCGTGACGCTGGAGGTGACATACGCCACGATCGAGACGATCGAGACCGACAGCAGCGCGTCGAGCGAGCCGGTGAGCTCGAAGACGAGGATGACGGCCGTGACCGGCGCTCGGACGACGCCCGAGAAGAGCCCGGCCACGCCCAGCGCCACGAAGTTCGAGAAGAACCACGGCTTCATGCCCACGAGCCCGCCGCAAGCGGAGGCAAAGATCCCTCCGACGAGCGCCCCAAGCACGACGAGCGGGAACAATGTGCCGCCGGGCGCCCCGGAACCAAAGCAGATGGTGGTGAACACGTACTTTCCGACGAGAAGCGCGGCAAGCGTCGCGAGGCCGGGAGAGGCGGGTCCGAGGACCTGCTCGATGATGGCGTCTCCCCCGCACATGAGCTCGGGCCAGACGAAGGCGGCGACGCCCGCGAGCGCAAAGGGCACGGCGAGCCAGGCGTACGGCAGGTGCGCGCGGATGCGACCGAAGAGGTCCTGGCAGAGGAACATCCCCCGGTTGTGGAGCGCGCCGAGCAGGCCGCAGACGATGCCGAGCACCGCGACGAGCGCGTAGTCAGGGTGCGGGAGGTCCTGCGCAAATGCGAGGGCCATGACGGGCTCGATGCCCAGGACCTGCGAGACGAGAAGGTCGGAGACGATCGCCGAGCACATGACGGAGATGATGAGCGGAGCGGTGAACTCCTTGTGGATCTCCTCCAGGGCAAAGAGCACGCCGGTGAAGGGGGCATGGAAGGCGGCCGACATTCCCGCGGCGGCGCCACAGGTCACGAGCAGGCGCTCCTCTCCCCTGCCGCGGCGCAGAGCTCGCGAGACCGCCTTGCCGGACATGCCGCCGAGCTGGACGGAGGGGCCCTCGCGCCCCATGGAGAGGCCGGCGAGGGTAAGGAGCGTCCCTTCGGCGAACTTCGCGGGGATAACGCGATGCCAGGGCGCGTCCATCCTGTCGACGACCTCGGCGTCAATCTGGGGGATGCCCGACCCGGACGTCGCGGGCTCCCAGCGGATGAGCTTCGAGACCATGACGAGGATGGCGCCGAGCGCGATAAACCAAGCCGCCACGAGGGGCGCGTTGCCCGTCGCGGCGGCCGTGAGGGAGCGGAGCAGCTGCTCCGCTCCCGAGAGAGCTATGCGATAGAGCGTGACGACGGCGCCGCCGACAAGGCCGACGAGGGCGCCCTCCCCCACGAGCGCGACCTGGAGGCGCCGGGAGAGACGGCGTCCCACCTCTCTGCCGGAGGACTCCCCTGCCACGTTAGTAGTAGGAGCCGCCGCCGTAGAAGCTGTAGAGCGGGCCGACAATGACGCCGGAGCTCGGGTTGGCGGCGTGGAGGTAGTTGCCGTTGCCGACGTAGATGCCCACGTGGCCGGAGTGCGGGAAGACGAGGTCGCCGACGTTCAGCTGGCTCATGTCGGTCTTCCAGTCGCCGGTTGCCTGCAGCGAGGCGATCATGGCGTAGGTGGTGCGGCCGCGGGCGTATCCGTAGCTGTAGCAGATGAGGCCGGAGCAGTCGAAGGCGTTGGGGCCGGCCGCGCCATAGACGTAGGGCTTGCCGAGCTGGGCGTAGGCGGTGGAGAGGCCGCCGCCGGCAGGAGCGGACGGTGCGGGATCGGGCTCCGGCTCAGGCTCGGGAGTCGGCTCCGGGGTGGGATCGGGAGTCGGCTCGGGCGTGGGCGTGGGATCGGGCGTCGGCTCCGGGTCCGGGTCCGGCGTGGTGTCGGTCGCCGGAGGAGTGGTCTGCTGGCCACCGTCCTGCGAGCCGCCGCCCTGCGTGCCCCCGTTGGTCCCGGAGCCCTGGCCGCCGGCGGCCTCCTGCTGCGCCTCGTTGTTCTCGATCGCGTCGATGGCGGTGGAGACGTTGGAGCTTCCGCCGCTCTGCTCGGCCTCGGAGGCGAGCTGGGCGCGCGACTCGGCGTCCAGCGAGTTGTACAGGCTCGACGCCTCGGCGACCTGGCTCTGGTATGCGTCGACCTTGCTCTGGAGGTCGGCGACCTGCTGCTGCTGGGACGACTGCTTCTCCTCGAGCTCGCCCATCTCGGCCTCGAGCTGCTCGGTCAGCTGGCGGACCTCCTCGATGGCGGAGGCCTGCTGCTCGGAGACCTTGTCGAGGTAGTAAACGCGGTTCGCGAGGTCCTCGGCGCTCGTCGAGCCCAGGATGAAGTCGAGAAGCGACGCGGGGCCGGACTTGTAGGTGCTCTTCATGCCGGCGCCGAGCGCAGACTGCTTCTCGGCGAGCACGACCTTCTTCTCGTCGATGTCCGCCTGCTTCTCGCTAATCTCGTAGTCGGTGGTCTCGAGCTGGGTCGTTGCCTCGGCGAGCTGCGCCTGGGTGTTGGCGAGCTGCGAGCCGAGGATGTCGAGCTGCTGCGCGGCGGCCGCGAGCTCGGTGGCGGGGTCTGCGTAGGCGACACCAGCGGGTACGGCCGCAAAGGCGACGGCGCCGGCGAGGGCCAGCGCGAGGCCAGCGGATACGGCCTTATGTCTGATCGTCATAAACGATGTCCTTTCGAAGGCGTTCTTCTTCATTCTAGGCTGTGTTTTCCTTCGCGGACCAACGTTCCATACGATGGTCACGATTCCAAACGATCGGCCCTTCCCTAGCTCACCTTGACCAGGGAAAAGACCTCCTGCTTGTAGTCCTTAGCAATGATATCTCTGGGCTTCAGGAACTCAAGCTCGAGTATGAACGAGAAGCCCTCGACGGTGGCGCCGGCCTGCTCGGCGAGCTTCGCGGCGGCCACGGCGGTGCCGCCGGTGGCGATGAGGTCGTCGACGATAAGGACGCGGTCGTCGGCGTCGAGCGCGTCCTGGTGCATCTGCAGCTCGTCGGTGCCGTACTCGAGGTCGTAGGTCTGGGAGTAGACGGCGCGCGGGAGCTTTCCGGGCTTGCGGGCGGGGACGAAGCCGCACCCGAGCCTGTAGGCGAGCGGAGCGCCGACGAGAAAGCCGCGGGCCTCGGCGCCCACGACCTTGGTGACGCCCCTGCCCGCGAAGTGATCTGCCATGGCGTCGACCACGGCGGCAAGGCCCTGGGCGTCGTCGAACAGCGGCGTGATGTCCTTGAAGACTACCCCGGGCTCGGGGTAGTCGGGGATGTCGATGATGAGGCTCTCGAAGTCAAAACCCTGGTCAGGCATGTGAAATTCCTCTTCCCGTGCTCTTGTCGCCCGGCTCGGCGCGCCCGGCGGACCTGTCCTTGAACGGCTCTTTGATGCGGCGGGCGATGAGCTCGTCGCGCACCTTGTTCGTGAGGCCGAGCATGCGCGAGAACGCCCGGTCAAAGCGCTGGCGCGTCTCCTCCGTGAGCTCCATCTCGACGCCGCCCCCCTTGCGCGCGTAGACGACGAGCGCCTGCTCGAACATCGCGGACTCGCGGTTGGCGGCGATGACGTACTGTCTCAGGTTCTTGGGCCCGATGCCAAAGTGGCGCAGCTCGTCGCAGGTGCGAATGAGCGCAAAGTCGCGGCCGTCGACGAGGTCGCGGCCATGCGGGGAGCGCGTCAGCTTGATGACGCCCGCCTCGGAGAGCTGCCTCACGAAGCTCACCGAGGCGCCGACGAGCTCGGGCATGCGGTCGATCGGGTGGAGCTTGCTCGTCGTCTCCTCGTCGTCGACGGGCAGCGAGACCTCGTCGGCGAGCGCGGACGGCTCGAGCGGCACCTGCCCGCTGTCCTGCCGCTCGAGCTCCTCCTTGATGACGGAGAGGGGCAGGAAGCGGTTCTTCTGGAGGTAGAGGATCGTCTCGAGGCGATGGACGTCGCGCTGCGAGTAGAGGCGGTAGCCGCTTGGCGTGCGCGAGGGGTTGAGCAGCCCCTCCTCCTGCAGGTAGCGGACCTTGGACACAGAGAGGTCAGGGTAGCGCTGCTGCAGCTTCTTGACGACCTTGCCGATGGTCAGGTATCCGGCGTCGGCCATGGCGCTCTATGCCTCGGTGTCGATCCTGCGCTGGCGGACGCACGTGTGGAAGACCATCCGGAACGTGCCGATCTGGATGGTCGACCCGTCCCTGAGGCTCGCCTTGCTCACGATGGCGCCGTCGACCCAGGTGCCGTTGAGCGACCCGAGGTCCTCGATCGAGGCCAGGCCGAGCGCGACGTTGCTGAGGTCCATGCGCGCATGGTGGCGCGACACGGTCATGTCGTTCAAAAAGACGCTGTTCTTGGGGTCGCGCCCGAGGGTGATCTCGGGGGTGTCCAGCTCGAAGGTCTGGCCGATCTGGGGGCCCTTGACGATGGTGAGCGTGGGGTGGGAGGGCTTGGAGCCCCCCATCAGGTCGGGAACGGTCGAGTCTGCGGCGGGCATCCGGAAGATCTCGGTGGCGCCGGGCGTGGTGTTGGGCATGTCTCTCCCCTCGTTGGTCTCAGCCTCTATGATAGCGCGCTTATCTGCACGCGACGCAGTCCATCTCGACGAGCGCGCCGAGCGGAAGCTCCGAGACCCCCACGACGGCGCGCGCGGGCGCCGGGGTCCCGAAGCGGCGCGCATAGACCTCGTTCATGGCGGCGAGGTCGTCGAGGGTGGCGAGGTAGACGGTGGTCTGAGCGACGTCGGCGAGCGTGCAGCCCACCTCGGCGAGAATGGCCTCGATGACGTCGATGACGCGCTCGGTCTGCTCCGTGACGCCTCCCTCAACGAGCGAATGAGAGTCGTCCGGCGAGATGGGAAGCTGCCCGGACGCAAAGACGAGCCTGCCGGCGGTCGTGCCCTGCGAGTAGGGACCGATGGCCTCGGGCACGCCCTCGGCGTTGATCGAGTACTTCATCTCACTCCCCTCTCCGGGACGTACCCGGGACGTCGGTCTTGCTAGGGCTCGAGGGCGCGCGCCCCCACGAAGTCGCCCTCGTCGCGCACGAGCCCCCAGGCCTCGAGCTCGGGGCGCCCCGCCCTGCAGGGCCCCTCCTCGGCGAGCGCCGCGCCCCAGGGCAGCGACGTGGCCACGAGCTCGCGCAGCGCCTCGTGCCCGACGGGTGCCACCTCGTTGAAGGAGAGGAGGCTCCGCCAGAGCACGCGCGCGGACGCGGGAGGGACGAGGACGAGGTATCCGGGCGCCGCGAGCTCCTCGGGAAGGCGGGCCACGAGGCAGGGGATGGCGTCGAGATGCACCAGTGCGACCGCGCCCGGCGCCGGCAGCGGCTCGGTGCGCGCGTAGTCGGAGAGCACCTCCTCGGCGGCGCGCCCCACGAGCAGCAGGGCGACGAGCATCTCGCTGGCGTCGTCGACGGCGACGCCGGGGAAGGCCGCGCCCTCCGCGCCCTCGAGGCACGCGAGGAACTCGAGCCAGCCGCAGAGCACCGGCCCTCGGGCGGACGGGTCGAGAAGCACGTGCTCGCCGTCGCCCGTCCTCAGAGCGAGGGGGATGGACACGAGCCCCCCGTCGCCGGAGAGGCAGCCCTCGAAGGCGGCCTCCCCCACCGCGAGCTCCCGGCCGCAGAGCGCGGCGCGGACGAGCGGGGCGGCCCCGGGGCCGCTGACGAGCAGGTAGGTCGACCCGGTGAGGTCGGCGAGCGCCGCCCCCTCGAGCGCGGAGGCGAGGTTCTTCTCGCCCGCGTACGACGAGACCTCGAGCCCGCCGGCCGCGGTCTGCGCGAGCTGCGCCCCGAGCAGGAGGTGCTCCTCGTGGAGGATGCCGGCGGAGGGCGCGCTCATCGGGTCGCCTCGCGCTCGCGGATGGCGGCGCGGCGCAGCTCGGCGCCCTCCTTGGTGTAGATGATCGCGGCGGCGGCCGAGAAGAGCACGCCGACGTAGACGAAGAAGATGCCGAGGGCGGCGGGCTGGTCGTTCAGGCCGGGCAGCCACGAGACGTCCACGAGCCCGAGCCCGCCCACCTGCGGCAGGCCAAGCAAAAGGTCGCAGAAGCCGAACATCAAAAGCGCCGTGGCCGCCTTGCCGACGTAGGAGACGTCGACGGGACGGCGGCGGTAGCGCTGCAGGACCATGCTGCCCGCGGCGAGGTAGGCGTCGCGCCCGATGACGAAGACGGGGGCCCACAGCGGCAGCTCGCCGACGATGAGCAGGCCGATGACGCCGGTGAACAGCAGGACGCGGTCCATGATCGGGTCCATGATCTTTCCGAGCCAGCTCACGGTCTGCGTGCGGCGGGCGATCTGCCCGTCGAGGAAGTCGGTCGTGGCCGCCACGACGTAGCACACCAGCGCAAGGGTGCGGTGCTCGCCGCCGGCAAACAGGACGAGAAAGACGATGGTGAGCGCCAGGCGGCAGAAGGTGATGACGTTGGCGAGGGTGAAGACCTGGGTCGAGGGGTTGCCGGGGGTGCCGACCGGGACGTCGGTGCGGCCGGCCCGCTGGCGCTCCGCAGCGTCAGCGTCGGCGATGCTCTTTATCTCTGACTTGAGGTGGTCGGTTCTCTCTGACATCGCAGCCTCTCGGGTCCGGGCCTTCTTCCCTCCTTCAGGGTACCCATCTTAGCGTAAAACGATTCCCGTCCCCCGCGCCCGGATGCGGGGGGGGCCGCCGGCCTTTGGTCCTTCTCGGCCGTTCTTGACCTCTCGCGGGGACAAGAACCGGGCCCGGGTCGCCTGATTCGACTCCTCGGGCCCGGTTGTGGTCCTCTCGTGGGGGCAAGAACGCGGGGCTTGCTACGCTCGCTCGATGATTCGCACGCGGCGGACGCCGGGGATGGCGCTCAGCTGGTCGCTCACCGCGTCGGTGAGGTCGCCGGAGACCTCGATGAGGGTGTAGGCGTTGGCGCCGCGGCTCTTGTTGGTCATGTTCTCGATGTTGAGGCTCGACGCCGCGATCACGGCGGAGATCAGGCCGATGACGCCCTGGACGTTCTCGTGGAAGATGCCCACGCGCTCGTTGCCCTCGGCGAGCTCGCCGAGGTCGACCTTGCCGTAGTTGACGGAGTTCTTGATGTTGCCGTTCTCGAGGTAGTCGCGCAGCTCGTCGGCGGCCATGATGGCGCAGTTGTCCTCCGCCTCGCCGGTGGAGGCGCCGAGGTGCGGGAGGACGATCGCGTTTTTCATGTTGGCGCTCGCCGGGTTGGCGAAGTCGGTGACGTAGCGGCCGATGTGGCCGTCGTCGAGCGCCTCGGCGAGGGCCTGCTCGTCCACCAGCGCGTCGCGCGCGAAGTTGAGAAGGACCGCCCCGCGAGGCATCCGGGCGATGGCCTCGGCCGAGATCATGCCGCGCGTGGCGTCGGTGGCGGGCACGTGCAGCGTCACGAAGTCGCAGTGCGCGAGCATCTCGCCGAGGTCGGTGACGTGCTCGATGCGCCGGTCGAGGCTCCATGCGGCGTTGATGGAGAGGTAGGGGTCGTAGCCCATGACCTCGCAGCCGAGGTCGATCAGGGCGTTGGCCACGGCCGCGCCGATCGCGCCGAGGCCCACCACGCCCACGCGCTTGCCCGCGAGCTCGCAGCCGCCGAACTGCTTCTTGGCCTTCTCGGCGCGCTTGGCGATCTCCGGGTCGTCGCTGTTCTCGGCCACCCACTCGGCGCCGCCGATGACGTCGCGGCAGGCGAGCAGCATGCCGCAGACGACGAGCTCCTTGACGGCGTTGGAGTTTGCGCCCGGGGTGTTGAAGACGACGACGCCGCTCTCCGCGCAGCGCTCCACCGGGATGTTGTTGACGCCGGCACCGGCGCGGGCGATGGCGAGCAGACCGTCGCCGAGCTCGAGGTCGTGCAGGTTGGCGCTGCGCACGAGCAGGGCGTCGGCGCCCTCGGGCTCCGAGACGAACTCATAGCCCGCGCCGAGGCGGTCGGTGCCGACCTTTGCGATGTTGTTGAGGCAGCAGATCTGGTACATGGCTTCCTCCCTCTGCAAAAAGGGGACGTGTTATTTCGTGCAGACTTTTTGGGACAGGTTTGCATGCGGCCGGCAAGGGGCTCGTTCGTACAGAAAACCTGTCCCAAAAAGTCTGCACGAAATAACACGTCCCTTTTTTGCAGGTCAGTGCGCGAGCTCGAAGTCCTTCATGAACGCGACGAGCGCCTCCACGCCGGCGCGCGGCATGGCGTTGTAGATCGAGGCGCGCATCCCGCCGACGGAGCGGTGCCCCTTGAGGCTCACGAGGCCCGCCTTCGCCGCCTCGGCGACGAACTCGGCGTCGAGGTCCTTGTCGCCCGTCACGAAGGGCACGTTCATCAGCGAGCGGTCGCGCGGCTCGACGGTGGACGAGAAGAGCTCCGACTCGTCGAGGAAGTCGTAGAGCACGGCCGCCTTCTCGGCGTTGCGCTCCCCCATCGCGGCGAGCCCACCGTTCTTCTCGATCCACTTGAAGACCTTGCCGCAGACGTAGATGCCCCAGCAGTTGGGCGTGTTGTAGAGCGAGCCTGCGTCGGCCTGCGTCTTGAGGCGAAGCATCGTGGGCACGCCGGGCAGGTCCTCGGGGATGAGGTCCTCGCGCACGATCACGATCTGCACGCCCGCGGGGCCGACGTTCTTCTGCACGCCGGCGTGGATCAGGCCGTAGCGCGTGACGTCGACGGGCTCGGAGAGGAACATCGAGCTCTGGTCGGCCACCAGGACGTGGCCCTTGGCGTTGGGCAGCTCGGGGAACTTGGTGCCGTAGATCGTGTTGTTCTCGCAGATGTAGAGGTAGCTCGCGTCCTCGCGGATGGGCAGGTCGGAGCAGTCCGGGATGTACGAGAAGTTCTTGTCGGCCGAGCTCGCCACCGCCTGCGCGTCACCGAGGATCTGCGCCTCCTGGAAGGCCTTCTTGGCCCAGTTGCCGGTGATGACGTAGTCGGCCTTGCCGTTGGTCGCGAGGTTCATGAAGACCGTCGAGAAGAGCAGCGAGTCGCCGCCCTGCGTGAAGATGACCTTGTAGTTATCCGGGATGCCCATGAGGTCGCGCAGCGTGGCCTCGGCGTCGTCGATGATCTTCTGGAAGACGGAAGATCGGTGGCTCATCTCCATGACGCTCATGCCGCAGCCGGCGTAGTCGAGCATCTCGTCCGCGCACTCCCCGAGGACCTCCTCGGGCAGCACGGCGGGACCGGCGGAGAAGTTGTACACGCGTGCCATGTCTTCCTCCTGTGTCTCGGTGCGTTCACGTGCGAGTCCCATCTTATGACGGCCGCACGGGGCGCCGGCCACCCGGCCACACGGCGTTTGCCGGTCCGAAACGCGCCCGACACACGAAAAGAGGCCGGGGAGCATATCCCCAGCCTCTGAAGTTACCTGGTCGGGTGGACTGGATTCGAACCAGCGACCCCTTGACCCCCAGTCAAGTGCGCTACCAAACTGCGCCACCACCCGGTCGTTGTGCGAGGTAGTACTATAGCATCCCGTCGCGCGGCGTGCAAGTGAGAATGGCTACTCTCCAAAGTGCTCTGCGATTTGGCGCATGCGCTCAGATTGAGCCACACCAAACGGACAGCGGGTGTCGCAGTGGCCGCAGCCAACGCATTCGCTCGCGTGGTGCTCGAGGTTGTGGTAGTGCTCCACGGCAAGCTTATCGTCAACGAGCGCGAGGTCGTAGTACTTGTTCACCAGTCCTATCCGGATGCCCACAGGGCAGGGCTGACAATGGTTGCAGTAGACGCAGCTCGCGATTCGGCTCTCAGGCGCCATCTCGGCGAGCTCGGAGTGGTCGCGCTCGACTTTCGGCGCGTCAAAGAAACCGAGAAGTGTGCGCAGGTCGTCAACGTTGCGCACGCCTGGCAGCACTGTGAGCACTCCAGGGCGGTCGAGCGCGTACTGGATGCACTGGTAGCGCGTGAGCGCGCGGCCGAAGGGGGACTTAGCGGCGTCGAGTAGCTGACCTCCCGCAAAGGGCTTCATGACGGCAATGCCCACCCCGTGGCTCTCGAACTCGCGGTAAAGCGCCATTCGGTCGCTCGCCTCGCCGCGCCCGTACTCCGACTCGTCTGTGTAGTCGTACATGGGGTTCAGGCTGAACATTCCGAGGTCCATCTCGCCTGTAGCGAGGAAGCTCCGGGCAATCTCCACGTTGTGAGTCGAGAAGCCCAGGTGGCGGATGGTTCCCTCGCCACGCCTGCGCAGTGCGTACTCCCAGACGGGCCCGTTCATGACCCGGTCGAAGTCGGCGTTCTCGTCGATGCAGTGGATGAAGGCGAAGTCCGCGTACTCCACCCCCCGGGATTGCCAGGTGCCGTTCGAACTCCTCGATGCTCGCCTTGGGATCCGTGGTCCAGGTGTAGTCGTGGCTGCGGTAGTCCGCTCCCAGATGGACCTGCACATGGACCTCGTCGCGATGACGCGCGATGGCGCGGGCCATGGGTTCGAAAGGCATGTCGTTGGTGGTCACGTAGTCAAAGTGGTTGACGCCGGCCTCGATGGACTCGTCAACGGTGCGCTCGATCTCTGCGACCGACCCCTCGTGGAGGCTGCCGGCACCAAGGCCGATGACGCTGATCTTCTCGTCGCCGTGCGGCAGGGTGCGGTACTCCATAGTCAACCCTCCAATGACTCCAACGAAAGCGTGACGGCAACGTCGCCCGTGCCGAGCGCGTCCTCCCAGCCCGTGAGGTCGATGACGTGTGCGAGCGGTGTGTAGCTCCAGCTGTTGGTCCCGTAAAAGATGACGATCTGATTACCCTGGTAGAGCACGACGTCGCCGGGCTCGGTGGTGATCGGCGCGTCCTGCGTGGGTAGCTCGCTCCCCAGCGGCCCCACCTTCTCAAAGCCGGCGTAGTCGGAGAGCGAAACCGCGACCGGCCCCCCTTCCATCATCTCCACAAGTGCCGTCGCAGCCGAATTGCTCTCAAGCGAGGCGGTGAAGTCAACCCCGTTCACGTTGACGGTCATTTTCGTCACGGTAGCCTCCTCTGTGACGGTTTTGGCTGAGTGTGTCTCCTCTTCCGCGGGCGAAGACAGAGTGCAACCCACGAGCAAAGACGCGGCGAGAAGGACGACCGCAAGCACCGCTCTCCTACGCGCAGGCGCGAACCTGCTCGTCCTCCTCGCCCGCGAGCTCGACCACGCCCGTGGCGCCGTCGATGTCGCGAATGACCTCGCCCACGGCCGGCGCCGTGACGAGGCTGCCCGCCAGCGGGTTCTTGACGCTGTCGATTGGCGTGGTGACCTCGGCCTGGACGTGCGACCGCTCGAAGGCGAGGTCGCAGTCGACCATCTGGCAGTTCACGAGACGCAGGTCCTTGCAGTAGCAGAGCGGCTGCGTGCCCTGGATGAGGCAGTTCTCGAAGGTGAGGCCCTCGCTGTACCAGCCCAGGTACTCGCCGCGCACGAGCGAGTTGCGCACCACGACGTTCTTTGCATGCCAGAAGGCGTCCTTGGTGTCGAGCTCGCTGTCCTCGATCACCACGTCCTCGACGTACTGGAAGGAGTACTTGCCCTGGAAGTGCACGTCGCGAAGGCACAGCCCGGTGGCGCGCATCAGGAAGTACTCGCTCTCCGCCGTGCACGACTCCATCCGGATGCCGCGCGTCGACCAGCCGAACTCCGGCGACACGACGTCGCAGCCGCGCATCCGCACGTCCGCGCACTCGCGCAGCGCCTTGATGCCGTGCAGGCGGCTGTCCTCGATGGTCACGCCCTCGCTGTACCAGAGCGCGGCGCGGCAGAGCTCGGTCATCTCGACATTGCGCAGCGTCAGCCCATGGTCGTGCCAGAACGGATAGCGCAGGTTCATGAAGGCGCCCTCCACGGTGACGTTCTCGCACTCCTTGAAGGCGCTCTCGCCGTCGGCCGGTCCGTCGAAGCGACAGTTCCGCACGGTCACGTCGCGCACGCCGTAAAGCGCGCGCTCCTCGTCAAAGGTCTGGTTCTCGATGATCTTCTCGCTCATGACTTCCTCTCCATGCGGGCAGATGTCCCGCCTCGTTTGAGGAAATAATATCACTTGGCATAGAAATTGGTGACGCAACGTCAGCAAAGAACAACATCGACACAGACTCACGCCGAGTAAGCGCAATCTGCCGAAAGCGCCCCGATTTCGAGGCGCTTTCGGCAGATTGCGCTTACTCGGCGGGCAGTCCTTCTCCCCGTCGTAGCGTGTGAGGCCGAGGGATGGGTCGCTCGGTCATCGCCAGGGCGGTTGTGTGTGGTTTTTTGAATGACCTTGGAGTAGCTGGAGGAGCGCGAGGCTCTGAGCTGGTCGTTTCAGACCGATTTTGGCTTGATACTCGAGGGGGGTCTCAAAAACTGCACACAACGTTGACCGGGGATCGTTTCGGCTGTCCTGCGCCCTACGCCAGCGCGGCCTCGAGCTCGGCCACGGTCACGAGCTCGGAGCCGTAGCACTTCTCGCAGTGCTCGAGCGCGCCGGCCTGCGTGCCACAGAGGAAGGTCATCGTGGCGTCGGTCACCACGATTGAGACGTAGCCGTTGAAGTAGGCGTCGGCCAGGGTGTGCAGCACGCAGATGTTGGTGTCGGCGCCCACTGCGATCACGGTGGTGACGCCCAGCTCGCGCAGGGTGAGGTCCAGGTCGGTCTGGAAGAAGCCCGAGTAGCGGCGCTTGGGGATCACGCGGTCGCCGGGCGCTACCTCGATCTCCGGGAAGATGCGGGTCTCCCCCTCCACGCCGTGCTCGCCCCAGAGCTCGAGCTCGCGGTCGAGGCCGCGGACGTGCGCGTCGTTGCAGAAGATCACGGGGACGCCGGCGGCATGGCAGGCGGCCACGGAGCGCGCGACGGCCGCGCGGTAGGCGGCGGTGGCGGCGTCGGGGTCGTAGAGCGAGTCGTCGCCCACGGCCTCGATGGCGTCGATGACGAGCAGGGCGGTCGCGTTCTTCTCGAGCTTCATGGGACTCCCCTTCCGGTCGGGTGGTAGCCTGAGGATAGCGGATTGGAGGTCCCATGGAGCAGCGGGAGCAGTCGTTCTTCGCGCGCGCGCACGACGTGGTGCGCCAGATTCCGGAGGGCCGCGTCGCCAGCTACGGTCAGGTGGCGCGCCTCATGGGGGCGCCGCGGTGCGCCCGGCAGGTGGGCTATGCCATGCACGCGAGCCCCGGCGTCGCGGGAGGCGTGCCGTGCCATCGCGTGGTCTTCGCCGACGGGTCGCTCGCTCCGGGCTTCGCCTTCGGCGGCCCCGGCGAGCAGCGCCACATGCTGGAGGTCGAGGGCGTGGGCTTTCTTCCCGACGGTCGCGTTGACATGGAGAACTTCGCCTGGGAGGTTTAGGCGCGTCGACGCTGTCTGCGGCGCCAGGACTTTCTCGACTCAAAACGTCACAGGTAGTGGTACGTACCAGAAGTTCTACGTTACAAAATAGAGCGATAGGGACAAATAATTTTTTTGCGTGAGACTACCTGTGATGTTTGGCAGCGGTGAGCCAGAGGATGCGGACGAGCTAGAGAAAAGCGGGTATAAGGTGGGCGTGACCATCGAAGGGAGAGCAATGTCGTACGCAGTGATTGTGAGCTCCAAGACCGGCAACACCCTAAGGCTCGCTGACCGCGCCCGCGCCGAGCTGGGCGAGAAGAACGAGGTGGCCGACGTCGCGGCCGCCGACCTCGTGCTGCTGGGCTCCTGGACCGACAAGGGCGGGCTGGACCCCGCGCTGGAGCCCGAGCTGCCGGCGCTAGCGGGCAAGCGCGTCTTCCTCTTCGGGACCTGTGGCTTCGGCGGGAGCCAGGCCTACTATGAACGCGTGCTCGACCGTTTCGCGGCAGCGCTGCCCGCGGACGCGCAGGTGGTGGGGCGCTTCATGTGCCAGGGCCAGATGCCGCCCGCCGTGCGCGAACGCTACGTCGCGATGGCCGAGAAGGACCCGGCGCGCTTCGAGCCGATGATCGAGAACTTCGACCGCGCGGTCGGCCACCCGGACGAGAAGGACCTCGAGGCCCTGGCGGACGCCCTGCGTGCCGCCGGCCTCTGCTAGCTCAGGTGCGCAAAGGGGACGGGCACTTTAGCACGGTCACCGGGCGCGGCTCGTGGCGACGATGTCGACGCCGGTGCCGGCGACGTCGCGCGCGACCACGTCGCCGATCTCAACCGGCGCCGTCGCGCGCACGTCGGCGAGCGCGCGCACCACGTCGAGCACGGCGTCCTTGGGCACCTCGCGCGCGGTCTTAACGGCAACGCGGGCCACGTCGCGCGCCCCGTCCGCCGGAACCGTCGTCGTGACCATGCGCACCGGCGCCGCGACCTCGGCGCGCGCGTAGGAGTCGCCGCGGGGGCACGCGTTGCCGGACAGCGCCTCGACCTCCCCGTCTGCGCCCAGGGCAACGGTGATGCGACACCCCCGCGGGCATCGGATGCACGTCAGGACCTTGTCGCTCTTCTTGCCCGCGCCGCCTGCGCCCATCATGCCTCCAGCCCTATCGTGATCTCATCGACGCCGCCCAGGCCGAGAAGGACCTCGCGCCGCAGCGTCACCTGCTCCATCTCCCCCGGCACGAGGATGTCGCGCCGACGCCGCGCCACGACCTCCCCGCCCGCCCGCGCGACCAGCGACCGCCGCTCGTAGACGCCGTCCACCCGCAGGCGGACCACCAGCTCATCGGGCATGCGCGCCACGTCGACGCGCTGCGGCACCACGGAGCGCACGCCCGCGCCGGCCGCCACCGGGACCGTCCGCCCGGAGCCGCGCGCCCCGTCCGCCCACGCCCCGGCGAACTCCCCCGCCCGCGCGGCCTCCTGGCTCACGTAGTCCACGAGGTCGTGCACGTGCAGGACGTTTCCGCAGGCAAAGATGCCCGGGACGCTCGTCATGAGGGCGTCGTCCACCACGGGGCCGCGCGTCACCGGGGAAAGCTCCACGCCCGCGGCGCGCGAGAGCTCGTTCTCCGGCAGCAGGCCCACCGAGAGCAGCAGCGTGTCGCAGGGGTAGCGCACGCCGGTCCCGGGGACGGGCCGCCCGGCGCCGTCCACGCGCGAGACCTCGACGGCCTCCACGCGCCGACGGCCCTCCACGCGCGTCACGGTGTGCGAGAGCAGAAGCGGGATCCCAAAGTCGTCGAGGCACTGGACCACGTTGCGCTTGAGGCCGCTGGAGTACGGCATGAGCTCGGCCACGCACGCCACGTGCGCGCCCTCCAGGGTGAGGCGCCGCGCCATGATGAGCCCGATGTCGCCCGAGCCCAGGATCACGACCTCGCGGCCGGGCAGCAGGCCCTCGCAGTTGACCATGCGCTGGGCGCAGCCGGCGGTGTAGACCCCCGCGGGGCGAAAGCCCGGGATCCCCAGCGCCCCGGCGGGCCGCTCGCGGCAGCCCATGGCCAGCACCACGGCGCCGGCCCCGATCCGCTCGACCCCGTGCTCGGCGCTCACGCACGAGACGCCCGGGCCCTCCGGGCCGGCGGACACGTCCAGGGCCATGCAGCCGAGAAGGACCTCCACCCCGGCCTCGCGCGCGGCGTCCGCGAAGCGTGCCGCGTACTCCGGCCCCGTGAGCTCCTCGCCAAAGGTGACGAGGCCAAAACCGTTGTGCACGCACTGGTTGAGGATGCCGCCGAGCGCGTCGTCGCGCTCGATAACGGCAACGGAGCGCCGCCCGCCGGCCCGCGCCGCCACCGCGGCCGCAAGGCCAGCCGGGCCGCCGCCCACCACCACGACGTCGTAGCGCCTCATAGCGCGGCCCCCTCTCTGGCGGGCGCCGCAGAAGCCGCCGGCGCCCCGGGCGCCCCGGAAGCAGCCGGCGCTCCGGCCCACGCGTCCTTGTCCGTGCCGACGGCGAGCTCGCTGCCCGGCCCGGCCAGCGTGACCGCGCCGAGGTCGCAGCCCAGCTCGCGCGCCAGGATCTGCGCCACGCGCGGCGAGCAGAACCCGCCCTGGCACCGACCCATGCCGGCCTCCACGCGCCGCTTCACGCCGTCGAGCGAGCGCGCGCCCAGCGGGCGCCGGATGGCGTCGACGACCTGGCCCTCCGTGACCGTGCGGCAGCGGCAGACCACGCGCCCGTACGCCGGGCGGGCCGCCGCGAGCGCCGACCACGCCTCGGGCGAGAGGCGCGCGACGTCCGGGATCGGCGCGGGGCGCGGGAGCAGCTCGTCCTTCTGTGCCGGGTCGCCCAGGAGCTCGCAGACGATGCCGGCGACCATGCGCCCGATCGCGGGCGCGGCCGAGAGCCCCGGGGACTCGATGGCCGCGCAGTCCACGAAGCCCGGCGCGCCCGGGACCTCGCCGATGACGAAGTCGTGCCCCGGCTGGTGGGCGCGCAGCCCCGCGAAGGTGCGGATGCGCTCGGAGAACGGGACGTCGCGAACCGTGAGCGCAGCCTTGCGCACGACCTCGGCGAGGCCGTCTGCCGTGGTGTCGACGCCGTCCTTGCTGTCGACGTCCTCGGCCGTGGGGCCCACGAGCAGGTTGCCGCCCGTGGTGGGCGTCACGAGCACGCCCTTGCCCAGGCGCGTGGGCAGCGCAAAGACCGTGTGCCGCACGTGCACGCCAGCGGTGACGTCGAGCACGTGGTACTGACCGCGCCGGGGCGCAATCTCCAGGCGATCGCCGGGCGCGCAAACGAGGTTGTGCAGCTCGTCGGCGTGTACGCCGGCGGCGTTGACCACCACGCGGGCCGTGAGCGTGCCCGGGGGCGTGGTCACGTCCCAGAGGCCGTCCGTGCGCCGCGCCACGCCGGTCACGGGCGACAAGAACCTGAACGCGACGCCGTTCACGGCCGCCGTCTCCGCCAGAGCCGCGGCGAGCTGGAAGGGGTTCACGATCGCTCCGGTGGGGGCCCAGAGCGCGGCCACGGCGGCGTCGGAGATGTTGGGCTCCAGGGCGCGGAGCTCTTCTCGCTCAATGATGCGCAGGTCGGGGACCCCGTTTGCGCGTCCGCGGACGAGAAGGGCGTCGAGCCCGCCACGCTGCGCCTCGTCGACGCACACCACGAGCGACCCGATGCGCTCAAAGTCCACCCCGAGTTCCTCGCAGAGCTGCCCCATGAGGCTCGATCCCTCCACGTTGAGGCGCGCCATCAGGGTGCCCGTGGCCGCGTCGAAGCCGGCGTGCACGATCGCGGAGTTGGCCTTGGACGTGCCGCAGCAGACGTCCTCCTCGGCTTCGAGCACGCACGCGCTGAGGCGGCGGCGCGAGAGCTCGCGGGCGATCGCGCACCCGCAGACCCCCGCCCCGATGACGATGACGTCGTAGCAGCTTTCGCCCATGGCTCCCCTTTCGCCGTTAGGGTCATCGTTCCCGGCTGGCAGTACGCTCAGACACCCGGTGCGGCGAGCGGTCGGGGCCGCGCGGGTTCTTCTCCGTGGCGCGCCGCGCGCTGCCGCGGACCCAAATCCGGATTTGGGTCGGGGGCCGGGTATCACCCGGCCGCTCGGCCGCCGCAGCCCGGGAGCGCCCTCCGCCCGCGCCGCAAAACCGCGATTGTGGGTAAGCGAGCCCCCGTCGTTCTTCTCGACCCGATTCTCGCCCCACCTTTGCCGATTGTGTGCAACACCTTTTATGCGGGCCGCCCTCCGGCATCAAAGATGTTGCACACAACCGCCTCGGAGCCTGCAGCCGAGAAGGACCTCCCTGCCGAGAAGGATCTCGAGCTCACGCCGCGCCGCCCGCGGAACTGTTCGTTGTGCCGAACCCCTCCTCTGCTATGCTGTGCCAACAGTTACGGAAGGGGTCGTCATGGAGCACATCACCGCCGCGGAGGCCGCGCGCCGCTGGGGCGTCTCTGAGCGCCGCGTCCAGCGCCTCTGCGCCGAGGGTCGCGTCCCGGGTGCCGAGCGCTTCGGCCGCGCGTGGCGCATCCCCGCGGCCGCGCCCAAGCCCGAGGACCCGCGCCGCGCCGTCGGAGCCGCGACCCCCGCCCCCGCGCCCCGTCCCGCAACGCGCGCCTGCGCCGCCCTCATGCCGCTCATGAGCTCGCCCTTCTCGCCCGGCCGCGCCCGCGAGTACGCCGCGTCCCTGGACCCCGGCCCGCGCCGCGACGTCGCCCTCGCCGAGCTCGCCTACTTTACCGGCGACGCCGCCGGGGCCGCGCGCCTCGCGCGCCCGCTCCTCCAGGCAAAAGACGCCGCCCGCCTCTCCGCCTGCCTGATCTTCTCGTACGCGAGCCTCGCCCTCGGGCGCATCAACGACGCCCGGGCCATGCTCGCCCGCGCGCGGGGCGCCCTCGGCGAGTATTCTGTCGGGGAGGGGTTATCGCCTGAGCTGAGCGCCGCCGCGGCGTTCGTGGCGCAGGCGGCGAGTGTGCTTCTGCACCTTCCCGAGCCGGAGGGCCTGCCGCCCGCGACCGACGCCCTCCCCCTCCTGCCGCCGGGGATGCGTCTCTTTGCCTGCTACGTGAGCGCGCACCGGCTCTACCTTGACGGCGCGTACGAGACGAGCCTGGGCATCGTGCTCGGCGCGCAGGCCATGACCGATGTGACCTACCCCATTCCGGCCGTCTACCTGCACCTCGTTGCCGTGATGGACCTCATGGCCCTCCGCAGGCCCGCGGAGGCGCAGGAGCACCTGCTCGCGGCATGGGATATCGCCCGGCCCGACGGCCTCATCGAGCCCCTCGGCGAGCATCATGGTCTGCTCGGCGGCATGCTCGAGGCGGTCATCAAGCCCGCCTGGCCGGATGACTTCAAGCGCATCATCGACATAACCTACCGCTTCTCCGCCGGCTGGCGCCGCGTCCACAACCCGGCGACTGGGGACGACGTCGCGGACAACCTCACCACCACCGAGTTCGCCGCCTCGATGCTCGCCGCGCGCGGCTGGACCAACCAGGAGATCGCCGAGCACCTGGGCGTCTCGGCCAACACGGTGAAGAGCTACATCTCATCGTCGCTGAGCAAGCTGGGCATCGCGCGTCGGAAGGACCTCGAGCGGTTCATGCTGGCGTAGGCAGGCGCGGCCTCGCCGAGCGTGCCATCGGTGACAATTCGAGCTTGCGGCCCGCCCGTCCTTCTCGCCAGGAGGTTCTCCGCGAAATTCCGACAGTTTGAGGCCCGTGTTAACGTACCAAACTGCCGGTTTTTCGCGGAGAACGGGGTGGGCACTGTGGACTAGGGAGACGCGCAGTCGAGAAGGACGCGCCACCTCGGAGTCCTGAACGGTACCTGATTTGCCCCTGCCAACGGGTGATGTGCATTCCTGGCGTCGTCTCTACAGTTGATGGTGTGCGCGATGCGCCCTCCCCTGGCGTGGGACGGCCTCGCCGCGCTCCCCCCGAGCCTCGAGACGTAAGGAGGAAGCACGACATGAGAAGAAGGTTGTTTGGACTGGCGTGCGCCCTGGCACTGTTCGTTGGGCTGATGCCCGTGCCCGCGCTCGCCCTGGAAGGGGTCTACGTGGCCCTGGGCGACAGCATCGCCGACGGGTATGGCCTCGCCGAGGACGAGCAGGCGTTCCCGGAGCTCGTCGCCGCCGAGCGCGGGTACGAGCTCAAGACGGTCACCTCATCCGAGGGCCTGACGTCCGCCGATCTGCTCGCGCAGCTAAGCGACGCGAGCGTGGCTGCCCAGGTGGCGTCCGCCGACGTCATCACCATCACGGTCGGCGGCAACGACCTCATGGGCGCGCTGTATGACTACCTCGCGGCGCAGACGCTCGGCACCATGACCGCCGAGCAGATCGAGGCGATGCTGACCGGCGGCAGCGGGGCGCTCGACCTTGGCAATCCTGCGGTCTCCCTGGTCATGGGCAAGCTTGCGGACTTCCCCGCCTCCGAGCAGGCGACCGAGGCGATAGCGACGCTGGGGACCAACCTCGCGGACATCGTTTCCGGCATCAAGGGAGCTAACCCTGACGTGACCATCGTCGTCACCAACCAGTACAACCCCTACGGCCATCTCGACGATGTCGTGGTCGCCGCCGTCGTCTCCGCCTTCGACCAGGGCGTTCAGACGCTCAATGCCGCGCTGCAGAATCTTGCGACGCCTGCCGGCGTGCCCGTCGCCGACGTATATGCCCTCTTCGACGCCTCCGCGGCGGCACCCTGCAACGCATGGGTCGAGGGCACGATGGCCAACCTCGACTTTCATCCCAACGCTCTTGGCCACGAGCTGATCGCTCAGGCGGTCGAGGCGCAGCTGCCTGCCGCTGATCCGGACCCCGAGCCGACCCCGGACCCCGAGCCGACTCCGGATCCCGAGCCCGGTCCCAACTGGACCGAGGTCGCCCTTGAGGTCGCCGGCGCCGAGCCGGGCGCGACCGTGACGGTGGACATGGACGGAACGACCGAGGTCCCCGCCGCCGCGCTCGCTGCCCTTGCCGGACGCGACGTGACGGTCAGGCTCGAGGTGAGCGCTGGCGTTGCTTGGGAGATCGACGGTGCCGACGTCCCGAAGGACGTCGAGCTCTCCGGCATCGACCTCGGAATCGAGCTCAACACCACCGGCATTCCGTCCAATCTGGTCGGCCTCGTCTCCGGCGCTCTCGGCTCCGTGCAGGTGACGCTGGCCCACGACGGCCCCTTCGGCTTTGAAGCCACGCTCGTCGTGTCCCTTGGTGATGTCCCCGCCGGCGTCTGCGCCAACGCTTACAGCTACGACGAGGCATCCCAGTCGCTGCGCTACGAGGGCACGGCCGTCGTGACCCCTGAGGGCGAGGCGCGTCTCACGGTCGACCATGCCTCCCATTGGCTCGTCTCCCTCGATGTGCGCTCGCATGCCCTTTCCTTTGCAGACGCCGAAGAGGGCCGGTGGTACTCCGAGGCCGTGCGCTGGGCGTGGCTGTCCGGCGCCATGCGCGGCTACGGCGACGGCACGGTCTTCGGCGTGGGCGACGACCTCACGCGCGCCCAGATGGCCGGCGTGCTCTATAACCTGGCGGGCAAGCCCGACGTCTCCACTGCGGGCCTGCCGTCCGACTGCAATCCGAACGAGTGGTACGCCGAGTGCGTGGCATGGGCGCTCTCCGAGGGCGTCTTCAACGGCTACGGCGACGGGTCTACCTTCGGGCCCGACGACCCGCTCACCCGCGAGCAGGCCGCGGCGGTGCTCCACAACGCCGCGGGGGAGCCGGAGGCGGAGGCGGACCTGATGTCCTTCTCGGACGCGGACGAGGTGTCCCCCTGGGCGCGCGAGGCGCTGGCCTGGGCCGTGAGCAGCGGCGTCGTCAACGGCGTCGACGTCGAGGGCGGGCGCGAGCTCCAGCCCGGGCGCGCCTGCACGCGCGCCGAGATGGCGGGCCTCATGATGAACCTCGCCGCCCGCGGCTAGCTTCGATACCGGGCCGGTTCCGAACGTTTCGGATGACAGTAAACGACCGGGGCCGGCCCGCTATTCTCGCCCGCCCGCGGCTGACGCCCGGCGCCGGGTAAGAGCTTCTTGCGAGAACGGGGCCCGATTGGGCTCCGTTCTCGCATATTTCTCTTACTCGGCGGAAAGTGCGTCGTTCTTCTCGCCCGCGAAGCCCCTCGCCGCCACGGACCCAAATCCGGATTTGGGTTCTCGGCGGACACAAATGAGGATTTGGGTCCGGCAGTCGAGAAGGACCTCAAGCCCATACGGCGCCTGCCGAAAGTGTTCGCTAACCCGAACCCGTTCTCGATTTCGCTGCCCCACGCGACAAGGCGGCCGTTATGGAGTGCGTCGCTTGTCGCGGCTCTCTCATGCTGAGGCGAGAAGGACCCGCCGTCGAAGAGCTTTCTGGCGCCACCCCCCGATTTGCCTCGCCAACGGGTGATGCGCGGCACCCCCCCCTCGCAGATAATTAACAAATGAAAACTTATACCTGCCAGGCGCAAGCCGGCCGAGGGGATGGTGGCTCATGAGAAGACGTCTGCTTCTGCTGCTGGGAACCGTTCTGCTGTGTCTGGGCATCATGCCCGTCACCGCGTATGCTGCAAGGACGGAAGGGTACGAGGTGTCGACCGACTGGGTCACCGGCACCACGACGTACCGGTTCACCGACCTCGAGAAAGTCGAACGTTTCTTAGTGAAGCCGGAGGGTGACGCGATCCTCGACTTTACGGAGACCAGTTCGTTGGGCTCAACCTCGTCGCTTGGCCTCTACGTCACTCCCCAGAAGGAGGGGGCGCACGTCACGATTCGCGGCGCAGAGGGCACGAGCTACGGCAACGTCACTCTGAACGTAGATGGTTCTGTCGCGGGCGTCACGCTCCAGGACTTTCAGACACGGTCCAGCTTCGTGAACTATGGAGGTGAGGGAGCGTGCAAGATCGTCTACGACGGTAATTGCGTTATCGACCTTCAGCTCGGAGGCGCCGACTATATTGTGTGCGCCGCGGACGACGCGTCCCACCTCGATCTTGGGTTTGCGTCGCAGGGCGAGAAGGGCAGCGTGACGTTCTCGGGCAACCTCTCCGTCGAAAGCTCGCTGACGAGCGGGTCCATGACCATCAAGGACGCCCTTGTCAGCTTTGGTACGCGGGAAGATGACAGCGAAATCATTGCCACGAAGCTGCGCATCGAGGACTCCACTATCGGCGGGGTCGGTCACATCAACTCGGTCGAGGTCCCGAACCATGCTGAAGAAAACGATGCCCTCGACGAATCATACATCACAATCGCCAATTCCCAGATCTCCTTTGACGCGGACGTGTTTGAGGGGAACAGCTCTTCCACGGTGCTGGGAAACACGGAGGCCATCAAGATTGAGGGCAGCACGGTCACCGGCCTAGAGATGACTGACAGCTACGGGTGTCTCGGCGGCATCTTCAAGAGCATTGTCATCAATAACTCCGAGGTCTACGCGAAGAGTGAATATGCCGCCGCCATCGGCCCGAGCGACTCTGCGTACGGGTCCAGCGGCTTCTCGAAGTTCGGCTTCGAGAAGCCGTCCATCATCATCGAGGACAGCGTCATAGAGGCTGCGAGCACGTATGGCGCGGCCATCGGCATGCCGCGGCTCCCTGAGTCTGACCTCGCATACGATCGCCCTCAGCTGAGCGTCACCATCTCCGGCACGAGCGACGTCACCGCCACGAGCGTCCGTTCCGCCGCCATCGGCGCGAGCTCCAGCAAGGAGTACGGCGACGTCGGAGGAGTCGAGATCGAGGTCGGCGCGGGTGACATCACCTGGGGCCGCTCCTCCGACGCGAGCCCGCTCGGCAGGTTCCTCAGCCTGCTGGGCCTCGCCGGCGAGTCGAGCCTCGAGGGCGATCTCGCCACCGCCGCCGAGCTCCTGAGCGGCTGCGCCGTCACCATCGAGGACTCCCCCACTATCAACGCCAAGTCCGGCGTCATGGCCGTCTACGCCGACAGCGTGAGCGTGACGGACACCAACCTGGTGCAGGACACCATGGTGATTGCAGACGGCGGCGACGAGTACTCCATCTACCCGATGGAGACGCCGGGCGCCGTGAAGATCGGATCGGAGGTCATCGGCGAGCTCGGCTACGGCTATGCCTCGGTGGCGGCGACGGGCGTTTCCGCGCAGTCGGACGCGAAGATGACGTTCGGCGATGCCGCCCTGACCGACGCCGAGAAGGGCGGCCAGACGTTCGGCGTCTCCGATGCCGGCTTCCAGCGCCTCTTCACCACGCCGACGCTCGAGCTCTCCGGCACGGTCGGCATCACCGGCGCGAGCAACGGGACCGCCCCGGCAAACACGACGCTGGGGCTCGACCTGAGCGCGCTCGTCCCCTCGCGCGCCGCCATCGCCAGCGCGGGCACCTATGATGGCCTGACCTTCCAGTGGCATCGCGACGGCGCTCCGATCTCCGACGCGACCTCCAGCACGTATGGGCTCACGAGCGCCGATGACGGCGCGGTCATCACCTGCGTCGTGAAGGGCAGAGGCTTCTTCATGGGAAGCGTCACGAGCGACGCGGTCCTCGTGAGCTCGCAGCCCACGGTGGCCGCGCCGACCCTGGAGAGCCGCACCGCGACCAGCATCACGCTCAAGATCGCGGGCGATGGCTACGAGTACCGCTGCGTCGGCAACGGTGACTGGCAGGCAAGCCCGACGTTCTCGGAGCTCGCGTCCGGCACGACCTACGCCTTCCAGCAGCGCAACTCCCCCGACAGCGTCAGCGCGCCCGCGTCCTTCTCGACCCTGTCCTTAACGCCCCCCGAGGGCGACTTCGCGATCGACTACGTGAGCGAGACGCTCTCCTTCCCGAGCGGCGTCTACCTCTATCGCGACGCCGCCTGCACGAGCTGCCTCAACAAGAGCTCCTCCAAGACGAGCATCGACATCAGCGGTCTCATCGGCGACGCCGAGGTCACCCTCTACGCCCGCTACGCGACGGTCGACCCCGCGGACACGGACTCCGTGACCGAGGTCACCATCCCGGCACGCCCGGCGGCACCCGAGCTGGCCGAGGGCGCGCTCGCGGTGACGTCCGACAGCATCAGACTCACGGGCACCGACGGAGTGGCCTATCGCCTGCTCTCGGGCGGGCGCGTGCTCCAGACGGCGACGGGCGACGGATCGACCACCATCACGTTCGCTGACCTCTCTCCCGCCACCACGTACACGATCGAGATGCGCGTCGAGGCGTGCAACGACGCCCCCGCCACCTTCCGCTCCGAGGTTGCCGAGAAGGACGTCACGACCGCCGCCTCCGCGCCCACCGCGCCGCAGTTCAACGTGCAGGCCGAGCTCGTGGATGAGGGTTATGCGTCCGTGCGCGTCGGCTTCTCCTGGGACCACCCCGCGGCCAACGGCGCAACCATCGACGGCTACGCCGTCTACGCGCAGGAGGGCGAGGGCGAGCTGTTCCTGGTCTGCGAGGTCGCCGCTGACGCGACCTCGTGCGACGTGACCGCGGGCTCGGACGGCGTCCTGCGGGCCGGCGGGACCTACGACTTCACCCTGCGGGCGAGCTGGTCCGCAGGCGACGCATCCGGCGAGGTGACCTCCGAAGAGGTCCGGCTGACGCTGCCGAGCCTGCGTCCCGACCCCGCGGCCTTCACGTTCGACTACCTCAACGAGACGCTTGCCGTCCCCGCGGGCGTGAGCCTCTACGAGGACGCGGCGTGCACGACGACGGTTTCTCTGGACGATAAGAACGTGGCGGACATCACGCCGTACATCTCCGCGTACGGGACGGCGGCGCAGTCGCTGTATGCCCGCTCTGACTCTGCGGCAGACGGCACCGGCGCCGTCACAGAAATCGAGATTCCTCGCCGTCCGTACGTGAGCGACGTAGACCGTGACGAGATGACCGTGACGCACGACTCCCTTACGGTGCGCAAGCGTTTTCTCAACCTGAACGAGTGCTCCTATGAGCTGAAGCTGGGCGCAAATGTCATCAGTCCGACAACCGACAACGACAACGTGTTCATTTACACGGGGCTGACGCCCGGCACGACCTACTCCCTCGTCATCACGAAGTCCGCAAGCGAGAGCTCGTTCAGCTCGTCCGTCACGCAGGAGATCGTGACCAAGGACGTCACGGAGAAGGCCTCCGACCTGCTGGTGCCCGCGGCATCTCGTCCCAGCTGAGAGACGGTCTCCTACGACTTCTCCGACCTGCTGGGCGAGGCCGAGATCAGGGGCGTGAGCGAGGTCGCGGACAGTGACAACATCCTCAACTATGCCGGCTACGACACGACCGGCAAGAAGGCCGTCAACCTGCAGCTCCGCGCTGCCTCCGTGGGCGCGTCCGCCACGGTCGAGGTCGAGGCGCAGCTCCCGGATGACGGGGACTACCTCGTCATCACCCTCACGCTCAAGGCCGTCGACGTGATGGCCGAGGGCGCGGACGGCACCTACTGGGTGCGCGCGGATCTCGCCGACGAGGAGGTCGCGGCGGTAGAGTCCGCCCTCGACGAGCTGCTCGACGGGGCCGACCTCCTGGGCGCCTTCGACCTGACGCCGCTCGACCCCGTCGGCGGCGAGCCGGCCAGCGAGGCCGAATCCACGCAGGTCTCGTGGGCACCCGAGGAGAGCGTGACGACGACGGGCACCTTCGAGGTCTATCGCATCGATGACGGCGCCGCCTCGGAGCTGCAGGGCGTGACCCAGGAAGGAGCCGAGGTCAGCTTCGCCGCCGAGGGCGCGGGCGGATGCTACGCCGTCGTCTTCAGACCCACGACGTATGAGGTCTCTGTCGCGCAGACCCTGAACGGCTCCCTCTCCGTTGACAGGACCGCCGCAAAGGTCGGCGAGACGGTGTTCGTGACCGCCTCGCCCGCGAGCGGCTACAAGGTCGAGTCCATCTCCGCGAGCTACGGCAGCGCGTCCCTTACGCCTGCCCCTCAGGCCAACGGTACCTACGCCTTTGAGATGCCCGCCGCCGACGTGACGGTCTCCGCGATGTTTGCCCTGATACCTCCCGCGGCCCCTTCGCTGAGCGTCACGTCCGTCAGCACCGACGGCGCCGTGGTCGTCACCTGGGAGCTCGCGGACGACGGCGCGGTCGTCACGGGCCTCTCCCTCGCGGTGAGCCAGGACGGCCAGCCCGTCGAGGGCTTCCCCATCGAGATTCCCGTGGGCGAGACCAGCCGCACGCTGACCGGCCTCACGCCGGGCGCGACCTACGAGCTCACGCTGACGGCGAGCAACGGCGAGGCGAGCGCGACGTCCGCGGCCGTCGAGGTCAACGTCCCCGAGCCCGAGGACCCCACTTATGCCGTCAGCGTTGCCGATGGCATCAAGAACGGCTCGCTCACGGTCTCCCTCGGGGAGGCAACGGCTGGCGAGAAGATCATCATCACGCCGCGTCCGGCGACGGGCTATGAGGTCGCATCGGTCGCCGTTGCCGAGGCCGACAGCGGCGCGAGCGTTGCCGTGACGCCGGACGTGAGCGGCGGCTACGTCTTCGAGATGCCCGCCGCCGACGTGACCGTCTCCGCCTCCTTTGACCCGATCGCCCCTGCCGTCCCTCAGCTCGCGGCCGAGTCTGGCGCCGAGGAAGGCTCCCTGGTCGCAACCTGGACGCTGAAGGACAACGGTGCGGTCATCACCGGCTACGAGCTCGCGGTCACGCTTGACGGCAAGCCCGTCGAGGGCTCGCCCTTCTCGCTTGCCGCCGATGCCACGTCCCACACGCTGTCCGGCCTCACGTCGGGCGCGACCTACGTGCTCACCCTGACGGCCTACGACAACGGTCGGGGCACCGCATCCGAAGCTGTCACGGTGACGGTCCCCGAGACCCAGTACGAAATCGCGATCTCCAAGGTCGAACACGGGTCCTTCTCGGCCTCCTACCAGAGCGCCGCTGCGGGGACCGACGTCACCATCGTCGCGAGCCCCGACGAGGGCTACGAGGTCGCCTCCATCGCCGTGACGACGACGGGCGGCGCGGACGTGCCCGTCGAGGGCATGAGCTTTGAGATGCCCGCGGCAGACGTCACCGTCTTCGGAGCGTTCGCCCCCATCGAGCCCGAGCTCTCTGCGTTCGACGCCGCATATGATGAGGGTACGGACGCGGTGGTCGTCAGCTGGGCGCTGGCGGACAACGGCGCGGTCGTCACCCGCTATGAGCTCGCGGTAACGCTTGACGGCAAGCCCGTCGAGGGCTCGCCCCTCTTGCCTGCCGTGGACGCCACGTCCTATGAGCTGACCAGCCTCGCGCCGGGCGCGACGTACGAGCTCACGCTGACGGCCTACAACGACGGCGCGAGCGCGACTTCCGACACTGTGGAGGTGACGGTGCCTGAGCCCGTGGCGCCCACCTATGCCGTGGACGTCGCGACCGTGGCGCACGGGTCCTTCTCGGCCTCCCCCGCGAGCGTCGCGGAAGGCGATCCCGTCACCGTCACGGCGAGCCCCGAGGAGGGCTACGAGACGGCGTCCGTCACCGTGACCGACGCGGACGGTGCGCTTGTGCAGGTGACCGAGCAAGCGGACGGCACCTTCGCCTTCACGATGCCTGCTTCCAACGTCACCGTGTCCGGCGCCTTCCAGAAGGTCTCAGGCGACGACGACCCCGACGAGAACGACCTGAACGCACTTCTCGCCCAGGCCTTCGAGAAGGGCAACAGCTTCGAGGCCATCACGCTCAGCTCGGGCACATACAAGCTGACCGCGGATCTCTCCGTCGCCGACCTCGCGGGAGCTGACTCGGGTCTCATGACCACGAGCCTCTACATTGGCAACGACGCGGACGGCGCGACGGTCGAGCTCGACCTGCAGGGCCACACGCTGGATGCCGAGGACTGCGCGCTCATCGTGACGGAGGGGTCCACGCTCAACCTCACCGACTCGGTCGGCGGCGGCTCCATCAGCGGCAGGAAGGGCCTCTCCTTCACCGACGCGGGCACGGAGTATGCCTATGCGGGCGGCATCGCGGTCTATGGCACCCTCAACATGAGCGGCGGGTCCATCACCGGCAACCAGGCCGCCGGCGACGGAGTGCTCGGCTACGGCGGGGGCGTCTACGTCTTTGGCGGCGGCATCTTCAACATGTACGGCGGGACGATCTCCGGCAACACGGCCTCGACGCTCGGCGGCGGCGTGGCGGTGCGCTCCGCGGCGGACACGACGCCGGTTCCCAACCCGCTCTACGTGGGCGACGCCGAGATCAGGGACTGGAACGAGGTCGACGGCGGCGACGTTGTCGCGGGGCTCTCGATCGGGCTGCTCGGTGCGGGGCCGGGGACCGAGGCCGGCAGCTCAGCCGGCACGTTCAACCTCTATGGCGGCACCATCACCGGAAACACGGCGCCGGTCGCAGGCGGGATCTACGCGGGCGGCTCCGTGACCATCGGGACGGACGGAACCACTCCCGCGGCGGTCTCCGTCACCGGCAACACGTCCGGGAACCTCTACGTCCCCGCAGGGGTCACGGTCGAGCTCTCCGCGACGCCTGCCGCTGGCTCCAAGGTCGGCGTGACCATGGAGAAGGCCCCGGGCCTGTTTGCGACCGCGACCAGCGAGGTTGCGAGCGCTTCTCGCGCATGCTTCACGAGCGATAGCGGGACCTACTACGTGACGTCTCAGCAGGACGGCCTTGCGCTGGCATACGTGCCCGTGGCGCCCACCTACGAGCCCGAAATCGAGGTGCCCGGGGGCGGCGGCACCGTCACGACCAACCCTCGCTACCCCGAGCAGGGCGACGAGGTCACGATTACGCCCGTGCCCGACGAGGGCAAGACGGTCGATACCGTTCAGGTTGTCGACAAGGACGGCGAGCCCGTCGAGGTCGTCGACAACGGTGACGGCACCTGGACGTACAAGCAGCCGGCCGGTTCTGTGACGATCACGGTCACCTTTGTCTGCGACGGCGGGGAGCTCTGCCCGAGCGCGCACCTCGTGGACGTCGACCAGTCGAAGTGGTACCACCTCGCGATCGACTGGGCCGTCACGCACGGCGCGATGCGCGGCTACGGCGACGGCACGGTCTTCGGGCCGGATGATGTGCTCACCCGCGCCCAGATGGCCGGCGTGCTCTACAACCTGATGGGCCAGCCTGAGGCCGTGGTCGACCGGCTGCCGGGCGACTGCGACGCGTCCTCCTGGTACGCCGAGTGCGTGGCGTGGGCGCTCGAGGAGGGCGTCTTCAACGGCTACGGCGACGGGTCTACCTTCGGCCCCGACGACCCGCTCACCCGCGAGCAGGCGGCGGCGGTGCTGATGAACGCGGCGGAGCTCTCCGGCGCCGACACGTCGGCGCGCGCGGGGCTGTCCGGCTACCCGGACGCCGGCGAGGTGTCCGGCTGGGCCCGCGAGGCGCTCTCGTGGGCCGTCGCCGAGGGCGTGCTCCACGGCGTCGACGTCGAGGGCGGCGGCCGCGAGCTGCAGCCCGGGCGCGCCTGCACCCGCGCCGAGATGGCGGGCCTCATGATGAACCTCGCCCTCCGAAGCTAGCGTCGATGGCGGGCCGGTTCCGGACGTTCCGGTACTCGGAAACGACCGGAGCCGGCCCGTTATTCTCGCCACCCGATGCCGGGCCGGTTCCGGACGTTTCAAGACGCCAAAACGTCCACGACCGGCCCGCTATTCTTGGTCGCCTCGCCCCTCCTGGCGCCCGAGCACGCCGAGTAAGAGTTATCTGCGAGAACGGGGTCCGATTGGGCTCCGTTTTCGCATATTTCTCTTACTCGGCGAGGTTGCTGGCCCGGCCCGGCGGCCCCCCGCACTTCTCGCGCGCACTCATGAGTGCGGGCATCGAGTGCGGGCTGTTCTGGGCCCGAGGCGCGTCGAGTGCGCGGTCCTTCTCGGCAGTTGGCGAGAAGTGCGCTCATCAAGCACGCGCCGGCCCGCACTTGATGTGCGCGGCGAGAAGTGCGGGCGGGATCCCGGTGTTTGTCGAGAAGTGCGGGCCGCCCGCGCCCGCCGCGCTGGCCCCTACACGTCGATCCCGAGCCGCTCCGCCAGCTCCAGCCACTCGTCCTCGAGCGCGGCGCGCTCCGCCAGGCACGCGTCGAGCGCCTCCTGCGCGGCCATCAGCGCGGCGTAGTCGCTCGCGTCCACGGAGGCCATCTCCGCGCGCAGCCGGTCGGGGTCGCCGGCGGTCTTCTCGAGCCGGCGCGCCACCGCGTCAAAGCGCTTCTTGAGCTCGCGGCGCTCCTGGTTGGAGAGCCCGCCGCCCGCGGCGGCCCCCGCCTCCGGGCGAGAAGTGCCCGCCGCCGCGGCCGCCGGCGCGGAGCCCGCCGGCCCCGCGTCCTTCTCGGCCGCCGTAAGCAGCCGCAAGTACTCGTCCACGCCGCCGGGCACGTGGCGCACGTGCCCGTCCAGCAGCGCAAACTGGTCGTCGGTCACGCGCTCCATGAGGTAGCGGTCGTGGCTCACCACCAGCAGCGTGCCCGGCCAGCTGTCGAGCAGGTCCTCCATCACGGCGAGCATGTCGGTGTCGAGGTCGTTGCCCGGCTCGTCGAGCACGAGCACGTTGGGCTCCTCCAGGATCACGCACAGAAGCGCCAGGCGGCGACGCTGCCCGCCGGAGATGTCCTTGATGAAGTTCTGCAGCTCGCGCTGCTCAAAGCCCAGGCGCTCGATGAGCTGCGTAGGGCTCTGCATCTTGCCGCCCACGAGGTAGCTGCGCTTGTAGCGGCCGAGGACCTCGAGCACGCGCCAGTCGTCCTTCTCGCCCAGCGCGTCGAGGTGCTGGCTCATGAAGCCAAAGCGCACCGACGCGCCGATCTTCACGGTGCCGGACGTGGGCGTAAGCACGCCCGTCATGAGCGCGAGCAGCGTGGACTTGCCCGCGCCGTTGGCGCCGAGGATGCCGTAGCGGTCGCCGGGGCCGATGAGCCAGTCAACGTCCTCGATCACGCGCGGGCCGTGCGCGTAGGCAAAGCTCACGTGGGACATCTCGATGACCTGCTTGCCCAGGCGGCTCACGGCGAGGCGCTTGAGCTCGAGCGGGTTTCTCAGCGGCGGGTCGTTGGCGATGAGCGCGCGTGCCGCCTCGATGCGAAACTTGGGCTTGCTCGTGCGCGCCTTGGCGCCGTGCGCGAGCCAGTTGAGCTCCTTGCGCAGGGTGTTCTGCCGGCGCTCCTCCATCACGGCCGCCTGGCGCTCGCGCTCGACGCGCTGCTGGATGTAGGCGGAGTAGCCGCCCTCGAAGGGCTCGATGCGGAGGTCGTGGACCTCCCACATCTGCTCGCAGACCTCGTCCAGGAACCAGCGGTCGTGCGTGACCACCAGAAGAGCGCCCTCTCCCGCCGGCCAGCGGCGGCGCAGGTGCTCGGCCAGCCACTCGATGGCCGCGAGGTCCAGGTGGTTGGTGGGCTCGTCCATGAGGACGACGTCCCAGGTGTGGCAGAGCACGCGGCAGAGGTCCACGCGGCGGCGCTGGCCTCCGGAGAGCTCGCCCACGGCGCCGTCGAGGTCGAGGTCGCCCACGAGCTCGTCCAGGATCGCGCGTATGCGGGCGTCCGAGGCCCAGGTGTAGTCCGGGACGTCGCCGAAGATCGCGCGGCGCACGGGGTCGGCGTCAGCGAGCTGGTCGGCCTGGCCGAGGTAGCCCACGGAGAGGTTGCGCCGCCAGGTGACGGTGCCCGCGTCGGGCTCCAGCACGTGGCCCACGATCTCCAGCAGCGTGGACTTGCCGTCGCCGTTCCGCCCGACGATGCCGATGCGATCGCCCTCGTTGATGCCTATGGTCTGGTCCTCGAGCACGCGCTTGCCGGGCCACTCGTGGCCCACGTGCTCGAGGCCGATGAGGATTCCCATGCCGACCTCCTGAGTTCTGTCCCGTGGATAGTATACGGGCCGCACGTCCTTCTCGCCTGGCGCGCGACCGGCGGGCCCATGCGATTACCTACTTCAAAAGCATGTAGCAATGGGGGTCCCGGCGAGAAAAACCGGTGCCGGATGCCCGTTGCCACATGGTTTTGAAGTAGGTAACGCCGCTACGAGCCGAGAAGGACCGACCGGCCGAGAAGGACGCGCAGCCCGCTACTCCCCCGCCGCCAGGCCGCGGAGCAGCGCGATCTCCGCCGCCCAGCCGTCGAGCCCGTCCTGCGGGGTCTCCAGCACCATGGGCAGCCCGGTCAGGCGCGGCTCGCGGACCACGGCGCGGAAGGTCTCGAGCCCGAGCGTCCCCGCACCGATCCTCTCGTGGCGGTCCTTGCGGCTGCCCAGGGGGTTCTTGGAGTCGTTGAGATGCAGCGCGCGCAGGCGACCCAGCCCGATCGCGCGGTCGAACTCGTCGAGCACGCCGCCGAGGTCGCCCACTATGTCGTAGCCCGCGTCGGCCACGTGGCAGGTGTCCAGGCAGACGCCGAGCAGCTCGTCATGCTCAACGCCGTCGATGATGCGCGCGAGCTCCTCGAAGCTGCGCCCGACCTCGGTGCCCTTGCCCGCCATGGTCTCCAGCAGCACCGTCGTGGCCTGTCCCTGGACCAGCACCTCGTTCAGGCCCTCGCAGATGAGGCGGATGCCCTCGTCGACGCCCTGCTTGACGTGCGAGCCGGGGTGGAAGTTGTAGAGGTGGCCGGGCAGGCGCTCCATGCGCCCCAGGTCCTCGCGCATCGCGCGGCGCGCGAACTCGACGGTCTCGGGCTTGGCGGAGCAGAGGTTGTAGGTGTAGGGCGCGTGCGCCACGAGCGGGCCGATTCCGCGCTCCTCGAGCGTGGCCAGAAACGCGGCGAGGTCGTCGTCCTCGAGCTCGCGCGCATTGCCCCCGCGCGGGTTGCGCGTGAAGAACGCGAACGTGGTGGCGCCGATGGACACGGCGTCCCGGGCCATCGCGGCATACCCCGCCGCCGTCGAGAGGTGGCAGCCTATTCTGAGGTCAGGCATCTTCGCTCCTTGGGTTGCGCCGCGCGAGGGTCCGGGCGGCTCGTTCTTCTCGGTATCCGCTCCCAAACGTCACAGGTAGTCTTACTCAAAAAAATTAACAAAACCCTGCCGATAAGAACTTGTTGCAAGACACGTGGTACGTACCACTACCTGTGACGTTTGCTGATTGAGGACGTGTTATCTCGTGCAGACAGTTTGGGACAGGTTATCGGGCAGGCGCGCGGCAACCTGTCCCAAACTGTCTGCACGAGATAACACGTCCCCAATCAGCAGAGGGCGGCGAGGCGGTCGAGGATCGCGTCGGCCACGTCCGCCAGCGGCAGCGTCTCGAGCTGCTCCACGCCGTCCGAGCTCACGAGCGCCACGCGGTTGGTGTCGGCGCCGAAGGTGGACTCGGGGCGGCTCACGTCATTGGCCACGATGAGGTCTGCCCCCTTGCGTGCGAGCTTCTCCGAGGCGTGGGCGAGAAGGTCGTCGGTCTCGGCGGCAAAGCCCACGACGACGCGCTTCCCCTTGCGCGCGCAGAGGTCGGCCAGGATGTCGGCCGTCTCCGTGAGCGCGATGGCGCCCAGGTGCTCGCGCGACTTCTTGAGCTTGTGGTCGGCCGGCGCCGCGGGCGTGTAGTCGGCCACGGCGGCGCTGCAGATCGCGGCGTCGGCGCCCTCGAACGCGGCAATCATCGCGTCGTGCATCTGCGCGGCGCTCTCGACGTCCACGCGGCTCACTCCGGCGGGCGTGACGAGCGCACAGGGCCCGGAGACGAGCGTCACCTCCGCCCCGCGGCGCGCCGCCGCCTCCGCCAGCGCATAGCCCATCTTGCCGGTGGAGCGGTTGGCGATGTAGCGGACCGGGTCGATGGCCTCGTGCGTGGGCCCGGCGTTCACGAGCAGGCGCAGGCCGGCAAGGTCGCGCGGGGCGAGAAGCGCAAGCGCCGCGGCCACGATCTGGTCCACAGGCGCGAGCTTGCCCTCGCCCACGTCCCCGCAGGCGAGCCGCCCGCTGTCGGGGCCGGAAAAGCGCACGCCGCGCTCGCGCAGCACGGCAACGTTGGCCTGCGTGGCGGGGCTCTGCCACATGTGGACGTTCATGCCGGGCGCCACCAGCACCGGGCAGCACCCCCAGCAGGCCAGAAGCGTCGTCGTGAGGCAGTCGTCGGCGATGCCGCAGGCCAACTTGGCCATCACGTTGGCCGTGGCGGGGACCACCACGGCGGCGTCCGCCCACTCGGCGAGGTCGATGTGCGGGATGGCAGAACCCGGGTGGCCGTAGAGCGACGTGGCGACCGGGGCCCCGGAGAGCGCCTCGAAGGTCGCGGCGCCCACGAAGCGCTCGGCGTCGGCGGTCATGGTCACGCGGACCTCGCAGCCCGCCTTCTGAAGCCCGCGCAGCACCTCGCAGGCCTTGTACGCGGCAATCCCCCCGCACACGGCGAGAAGGACGTGCTGACGGCGCCCGGCTCCCGTCCCGAGGTCCCTATCGCTCACTCCTGGCCCTCCTCGGAGGTGATGAGGATGCGGTGGCAGTACGGGCACTCCGTGATCTCGTCGCCGTGGGCGAGGTCGTGGAAGAGGCTCGGCTGCAGCTTCACGCGGCACACGGAAGGAACGTTGCCCACGAGGCGCTCCACGGCGAGGCCCTTGAAGCGCTTGCGCGCCTTCTCGTAGGCGGCGAGGTGCTCGTCGGAGATGCCCTGGGCCGCGCGCTCGCGCTCGCGGGTGAGCTCGACGATGCGGGCGCGCAGGCTCGCGGAGCCCTCGGCGAGCGAGGCCTCGGTCGCGGCGCGCTCCTGCTCCAGGCGCTCGGCCGTGAGGCGCGCGTTCTTCTCGGCGCGCTCGAGCCGCCCCAGGCGCTCGGTCAGCGGGCCGAGCTGGAACTCGCACTTCTCGATGCGCTTGGCGAGCGAGGTGAGCTGCTGCTCGAAGTCGCGGATCTCGCGGTGGGTGTGCTCGCCGGCGTCGGCCAGCCCCTGGACCTCGACGGTCTTCTCGCGGTAGTGCTCGAGGTCGGCTCGGGTGTCGGCAATCTCGATCTGGGCGTCCTTGCGCTGGCCGACGATGCCGGTGAGCTCGCTGGCGACCTTCTTGGCGGCGAGCGCGATGGTCTTGAGGCGCTCCTGCTGGGGCATGGAGGCGAGCGCGGAGGCGCACTTCAGAAGCTCGAGGTCGAGCTCCTGGACCTGCATGAGGGAGGATGCTTCGGTCATCTTGTTCCTTAGTCTCTAGGGCGCCTGGCGCGGTCGCGTCCGCGCTCGGCGACGATGGCGATGAGGGTGTCCGCGAAGCGGTCGAGGTCCCGCTCGTCGACGCGCTCGTCGAACGAGATGCGCAGGGACCCGAGTGCCTCCTCGCGCGGTATGCCCATGGCGAGAAGGACGTGGCTCGCGTCGAGCGAGCCGGAGGAGCAGGCCGATCCGGCGGAGACCTCGAACCCGGCCTGGTCGAGGGCCAAGATCATGGTCTCGGAGTCGAGCCCGGGGGCCATGACGCTCACGATGCCGGGAAGGCGGTCGGGGGCGTCCGTGGTGCGCACGATGCCGCTGCCCTCGGCGCAGAGGCGACCTGCGAGCCGGCGCGCCCGCGCGGAGACGAGCGCGCGCGTGGCGCCGAGGTCCACCGAGCAGGCCTGGGCCGCGGCGGCGAAGGCGAGCGCGCCGCGGACGTCCTGGGTGCCGGCGCGCCTCCCCTGCTCCTGGCCTCCGCCGAAGGAGAGCGGCCGCAGCGGCGCGCGACCGCGGCAGACCAGCGCGCCCACGCCGACGGGGCCGCCGAGCTTGTGGGCGGCCACGCTCACAGCGTCGACCTCGCCGAGGTCGAGCGGCACGTGGCCGAGCGCCTGGACGGAGTCGGTGTGGAAGAGCGCCCCTGCGGCGTGCGCCGCGCGGGCGAGCGCGGAGACGGGCTGGATGACGCCGGTCTCGTTGTTGGCGTACATGACCGAGACGAGCGCGCAGGTCTCGTCGAGAAGGGCCTCGAGGGCCTCCGGGCCGACGACGCCCGAGCGGTCCGGGCGCACGAGGTCGACCTCGAAGCCGCGCTCGTGGAGGGGCCCCACGAGGTCGAGCACGGAGTCGTGCTCGATGGCGGAGACCACGACGCGGCGGCGCCGGGAGTTCCGCCCGCGCGCGCCCTCGGCGAGGCCTATGACGGCGAGGTTGTTGGACTCCGTCCCGCCGGAGGTGAAGGTCACGTCGGACGGTCGGAAGTGCCCGCCCAGGCAGTCGACGAGCGCTCGGCGGGCGCCGTCGAGCTCGCGGGCGGCGCGGCGGCCGAGCGTGTGCAGCGAGTTGGGGTTGGCGCCCGCGATCGCGCTGGCGTCGTAGGCGCTCATGGCGGCGAGCGCCTCGGGGCGCAGCGGCGACGAGGCGGCGTGGTCGAGGTATACGGGTCGGTCGGCCATGGGGGCTACGCCATCTTGGAGACGCCGGACTGGCCGGCGGCCCTGAGCTCGGCGATCGCGGCGGGGCGGTCGGCGGCGCCGAAGACGGCGCTGCCGGCGACGAGCACGTTGGCGCCCGCGGAGGTCACGAGCGGCGCGGTCGCGGGGGTGATGCCGCCGTCGACCTCGATGAGCGGGTTCACGCCGTGCTCGTCGCACATGCGGCGCAGGCGGCGGAGCTTGCGCGGCGAGCTCTCGATGAGCGCCTGGCCGCCGAAGCCCGGGTCCACGGTCATGACGAGGACCATGTCGAGCTCGCCCAGGATGGGCTCGAGCAGGCACACCGGGGTCGCCGGGTTGAGGGCGATGGCGGCCTTGGCGCCGCGCTCGTGGATGCGCGCGACGAGGCGGTGCGCGTGGGTGGCCGCCTCGTAGTGGAACGACACCATGTCGGCGCCGGCGTCGAGGTACTTCTCGACCTGCTCGTCGGGGTTGCTCACCATGAGGTGGACGTCCACGGGGAGGCCCGTGGAGGCCTTCACGGCGCGCAGCACGTCCGGGCCGAAGCTGATGTTGGGCACGAAGTGGCCGTCCATGACGTCAAAGTGGATGAGGTCGGCGGTGGCGACGTCGGCCACGTCGGCCCCGAGGCGGGCGAAGTCGGCGGCGAGCACCGACGGCGCGATCTTGATCTCCTCGAGCATCAGTCTCTCTCCTTGTCCTGTCCGGTGATGCCGTAGAACTCCTCGCTCGGGCGCCGCCCGAGCAGCATGTCCGTTGCCTCCTGAACGCCGGCGCCGTCATGGAGCACGGCGTGGACGGCGCTCGTGATGGGGACCTCGACGCCGTGCGCCTGTGCGAGCGCGAGCACGCTCTCCGCGGCCCGGGCGCCCTCGACGACGGCGTGCGTGCGCGCCTCGTAGCTCTGGAGGCTCTCCCCCGCGGCCAGCGCCTCTCCGAAGGTGCGGTTGCGGGAGTGCCGAGAGGTGCAGGTGGCCACGAGGTCGCCCATGCCGGCGAGGCCCATCGGCGTGAGCGGGTCGGCGCCGAGGGCCGCGGCCACGCGCCCGATCTCGGCCAGGCCGCGCGTCATGATCACGGCGAGCGTGTTGTCCCCCGCACCGGACCCCGCCGCGGCGCCGCAGGCGATGGCGACGACGTTCTTCACGGCGCCGCAGATCTCGACGCCGGTGACGTCGGCGGAGACGTAGACCCTGAACGAGTGGCTCACGACGAGCCGCTGGAGGCGCAGCGCGACCTCGGGGCTCTCCGAGGCGAGCACGGCGGCGGAGAGCTTGCCCTGGCAGACCTCCTCGGCGTGGTTGGGGCCCGAGAGCACGGCGACGCGCCCGCGGCCGCCGAGCTCGTCGGCGACGACGTCGAGCATGAGCTTGTGCGTGCCGAGCTCGACGCCCTTGGTCAGCACGAGGACGGGGGCCTCGGCCGGCACGAGCTCCGCGATGCGCGCGCAGGTGGCGCGCAGGTAGGCGGAGGGGGCGGCCAGCACGACGACCTCGGCGCCCGAGAGCGCATCGGCGGCGTCGGCCGTGGCGCGCACGTTGGCGGGGAGCTCGTAGTCGGTGAGGTGGCGCGGGTTCTTGCGCGTGGCGTTCACGGCCTCGGCGAGCGCGGCGTCGCGGCACCAGAGCGCCACGTCGCGCGAGCGCTCGGCGAGCAGGCCGGCCATGGCGGTGCCCCACGAGCCCGACCCTATGACGGCCACCTTGTTGACGCGCTCGCTCACTTCTCGCTCCCCTCCGGGCGCGCCTCGACCTTCTCGCCCTTCTTGTGGAACGAGAAGCGCCGCTCCTCGCCGCGGACGAGCCGGCCGACGTTCTCGCGGTGCGACCAGATCACGACGACCGCAGCCAAGGCCACCGGCGCGATCGCGACCACGGGGAAGCCGAAGACGGCGCACCACACGGGCAGCGACGCCGCCGCGGCGACCGAGCCCAGCGAGACGTAGCGCGTGGGGATCACGAGCACGAGGAAGAGGGCGAGCAGGCCCACTCCGATGGGCCAGTAGAGCCCGAGCGCGGCGCCAAAGCCCACGGCGATGCCCTTGCCGCCGTGGAAGCGCAGGTAGGGGCTGAAGACGTGGCCCAGGATGCACCCGAGGAAGACGCAGGTGAGCGCGACGGCGTTGGCCGTGGTGTGGTCGAGGGAGGCCACGTCGCCGGAGAGGGCGAGCGCGGCGATGGCCCAGCGCGCCACGAGCATCCAGACGAGGCCCTTGGCGGCATCGAGCAAAAGCGTGAGGCCGGCGGCGCCCTTGCCCACCGAGCGGGCGACGTTGGTGGTCCCGATGTTGCCGGAGCCCACGGTGCGCACGTCGACGTGGCCCATCGCCATGGCGACGATCAGGCCGAAGGGGATGCCGCAGACGAGGTAGGCGCCCACGGTGAAGACGAGCGCCCAGGTCATGAGGTCGCTCACGCGCGGTCGCCCCCCTCGGACTTGCGGCGGAACTTCAGGCGCACGGGCGTGCCGGTGAGGTCGAAGCGCTCGCGCAGGCGGTTCTCGAGGAAGCGCTCGAAGTTGTCGTCCACGAGGTCGGGCGCGTTGCACCAGAAGGTGATGGCGGGAGGCTTTGAGCCGGTCTGCGTGGCGTACTGGATCTTGAGGCGGCGGCCCTTCTCGGAGCGCGTGTGGCCGCCCTCGCGGATCTGGGCGAGAAGGTCGTTGAGCTCGGAGGTGCGCAGCTGCGACGCGTGGGCCTCGGCGGCGCGCGCGGCGAGGCCGAGGACCTTGTCGGTGGCGCGGCCGGTCAGGGCGGAGACGTTGACGGTCGGGATCCACGGGCAGAACGCGAGGCGCTTGTCGATGGAGGCCACGATGGCGTCGCGCTGCTGCTCGGTCTCCACGAGGTCCCACTTGTTGAGGACGAGCACGAGGCCGCAGCCGCGGTCGATGGCCATGCCGGCGACCTTCTGGTCCTGCTCGGTCACGCCCACGGTGGCGTCCACCACGAGCAGGCAGACGTCGGCGCGGTCGATCGCCTGCAGGCCGCGGACGAGGCTGTAATACTCGACGTCCTCGTGGACCTGGGTCTTCTTGCGCATGCCGGCCGTGTCCACGAGCTTGATGGGCTGGCCCTTCCACTCGATCACGGTGTCGATGGCGTCGCGCGTGGTGCCGGCGACGTCACTGACGATGGAGCGCTTCTTGTTGGCGAGGCGGTTGGCGAGGCTGGACTTGCCCACGTTGGGGCGGCCGACGATGGCCAGGGACAGCATGTCCTCCTCGGGCTCCTCCTCGGAGGGCTCGGGGAAGGCGGCGACGATGTCGTCGAGCAGGTCGCCGGTGCCGTGGCCGTGGCCGGCCGAGAGCGGGCGGGGCTCGCCGACGCCGAGGGCGTAGAAGTCCCAGAGGCCGTCCTGCTCGCGGGAGGGGTCGTCCTTCTTGTTGACCACGAGGAAGACGGGCTTGTCAACGCGGCGGACGATGCGGGCGACCTCCTCGTCCTCGTCGGTGACGCCGGTGGTGCCGTCCACCACGAAGACGATGACGTCGGCCTCCTCGCAGGCGAGGAGCGCCTGCTCGCGGATGCGCGGGGCGAAGACGTCCTTGGACTTGACGGACTCGATGCCGCCCGTGTCGATGAGGGTGAAGTCGCGGCCGTTCCAGTCGGCGTCGTGGTAGGAGCGGTCTCGGGTGACGCCGCGCGACTCGTGGACGATGGCGTCGCGGCTGACCGCGATGCGGTTGACGAGCGTGGACTTGCCGACGTTGGGCCGGCCGACCACGGCGACTACGGGCTTGGGCATCTTGCCTCCTTGCTATTCCATTTGCGCCGAAAGTCTACCACGGGCGGTCGGTTTTGGCCCGTGAGCGCGTCAAATCCCCACGAGTCGCGTGCGAGCGGCGGGGCGCGGACCCGCCGCGCTTGGGAACCCCGCCTCGTCCGCGGTGGCTCGTCCTACTTACTTAAGAAATGCGCCCCGTCTGGAGGCGGGGCGCGTGAGCTCCTTGGACGGAGGAGTTTTTCTAAGCGTAGAGGACTCGTTTTCCCGGACGAGCCGGCTAGCCCTCGAGCCAGTTCATCAGGATCGCGGCGATCGTGGCGCGCGAGCACGTGTCCTGCGCGTCGAGCGTTCGGACGCCGTTGCCGTGGTCGGAGCCGGAGATGATGCCCTCGGCGACGGCCCAGCTCATCGCGTCGGCGGCCCAGCTCGAGACCTCGCCGGCGTCCGGGAAGCGCGAGAGGTCGGCGCGCGCCGAGGTGCTCTCGCCGCGGATGCGGGCCATGTTCATGATGACGCCCGCCGCCTGCTCGCGCGTGAGCTCCGCGTCGGGGGCAAAGGTGCCGTCGTCGTTTCCGTTGAAGGCCCCGACGGAGAGGGCCCAGCGCACCGCGGTCTCGTACCAGGAGCCGGCGACGCAGTCGGGCGGGAGCGACGCGGCCCCGGCCGCCGGGGAGCCGGAGAGGTTGTGGAGCACGCCTGCCATCTCGGCGCGCGTGATGGTGCGGTCGGGCGCAAAGGTCCCGTCGTCGTTGCCGTTGAAGATGCCCCCGCCGACGGCCCAGCTGACGGCCTCGAAGTACCAGCTGCCGGGCCGGACGTCGGGGAAGCGCAGCGAGAAGGACGCGGAGACCGTGACGTCGTCGTCCGGCATGACGAAGGAGTAGCTGCCCCCCGACCCGCTCACGGCGACGGAGGCGCCGGTCGCGGTGGTCACGGTGACGCCGCCCGCCACGTAGCCGGCTTCCGCCGTCAGGCGCACGGTGACCGTGGAGCCCTCCGTCGTGGTGGAGTGGCTCGCGCGGACGGAGCCGCCGGTCGCGGAGGTGACGCTCACGCGATGGGCCACCGGGTCGGCCGGCAGCATCGAGAGGCAGTCCGCCCGCTCGTTCTCGTAGCGCCTGATCCAGCTGTCGTGGTACTGCGTCTGGCTCGGGTAGCGCTCGGCGATGTTCTCGACGAGCGCGTCCACGAGGGCGTTCACGAACTCGCGGTCGGTCATGTCATTGCTGAGCCGGGCCTCGTCGAGGAACCACCGCACGCCGCCGGAGCCAAAGAGATTGGTCATGCTCCAGACCAGGCCCTTCACGCAGTCGGGGCGCCGGGTCATGTCGACGCCCTTGCTCGCGAGGTAGTTCTCGCTCAGGCGATAGTAGTTGTCGTAGGCGAAGTTGTCCTGCAGGAGCGCGAACTCGGTGGGGTCGGCGTCATGGGCGGCGTACCAGGCGTCCTGCGTGAGCTGGCCGATCTCGGTGAGCTCGTACTCCTCGGTCTGATCGTTGTACTCCGCGATCACGGTGTTGCCGTCCATGACCTCGTCGGCGCGCTCGACGACGGGCGCGAACATCGCGTACTTCTCGGCGTCGTGGCGCAGGCAGTAGTTCATGAAGTTGACGAGGCTGTAGCGTCGGTCGAACTGGTAGTACCCGAGCGCGTGGAAGCCGTCGTAGTACGAGAAGCCCTGGCGGTAGTTGCTGTGGCTCTCGTACTTGGTGAAGTACTTCATCTCGTCGGTGATCTGGACGAGGTCGCGGCCGGCGGCGAGCGTCTCCACGGCGTCGCACTCGTCCTCGACGGGCTCGTAGAAGTCGGCTCGGTCGATGACGACGACCTCGGCGACGTCGGTGGCGTCGGCGAGGCCGCGGGCCACCGCGATCGAGGGGCTGGCGAGAAGGGCCAGCGCGAGCCCGGCGGAAACTACGGCGGTTCTTGTGCGCATGCTGCTCCTTTTTGCTGCGTTTTAGGTGCCTGACCAGTGTACACGACGGTGGGCGTGCGCCATCGCCCGCCGTCAAGCCTCCGTTAACACGTCACGACGCTTGAGAGGCAGCTGGCCAGGGCGCCCGGGCTGGGCTCGCTCACGGCGGGCACGGCGCCGCGGCCGCGGAGCTCGCCCAGGATGCGCTCCTGGGAGTCGCCGTCAAGTGTGAGGCGGTCGAAGTTGAACATCACCTCGGGGAGAACGATGACGGTGCCGGCGAGGTCGGCGGGCAGCTGCGCGAGCAGGTCCTCGCTCACGATGAGGCCCGTCACGTTGACGTCCCCGCCGAAGTAGTCGTTGCGAATTGCGACGGCGCGCACGCGGCCGGCGGGCGAGACGAGCCGGCAGAGAACCTCAAAGGTCTCCTGCGCGGCCTCGCCGCAGATGAGCCACGCCACGAGGCCCTTCTCGGCCAGCGCGTCGTCGATCGCGCGGAGCTCGCCGGGGCGCTCCGCGGCGAGGAGCTCCGCCTCGTCGAGGAAGCTCCGCAGCATGCCGATGCCGTCATAGAACTGCGGGTAGCCGTCGTAGGTCTCCGCGGGCGGGACGGGCAGGCGCGCGTCGACGTAGAACTCGTCGGAGAGCTGGAAGCGCGTGATGCCCAGGGCCTCGCGCGCGCGGCGCTGGTAGGGCTCGATGAGACGCACCACGGCGCGGGAGGCCTCGGGGTCGTCGGAGTAGGAGTGCGAGAAGCGCCGGCTGTGCTTGGTGTAGCCGAGCGGGACCACAGCGAGCGAGGTGATGCCCGGGCGTGCCTCGACCCAGTCGAGCGTGGCCGTGAGCTCGTCGCCGTCGTTGATGCCGGGGCAGAGCACGATCTGGGCGTGGACCTCGATGCCGCCGGCGAGCAGTCGCTCGAGCACCTCGATGCCGCGGTCCGCGCGCCGGCCGATGAGCGAGCGGCGCACCTCGGGCGTGATCGCGTGGATGGAGACGTTCATCGGCGAGAGCCCGCAGGTCACGATGCGCTCGGCCTCCTCGTCGGAGACGTTGGTGAGCGTCACGAAGTTGCCCTGGAGAAAGGACAGCCGGTAGTCGTCGTCGCGCAGCGTGAGCGTGGCGCGGGCCTCGGGCGGCAGCATCGCCATGAAGCAGAACTGGCAGGCGTTCACGCAGGTGCGGATGCCGTCGAAGAGGACGTCGGTGAAGTCGACCCCCCAGTCCTGGCCGGGCTCGCGCCAGAGCTGGCAGGGCGTGGACGTGCCGTCGCGCGGGTCAAAGACCACGAGGTCGCAGACGCCGCCGTCGGCCTCCCAGCGCCAGTCGATGATGTCGCGGGGCGCGACGCCGTTGACGGAGTCGACGCGCATGCCGGGCTCGATGCCGGCCTCCCAGGCGGGGCTGCCCTCCTCGACGGCCGCGACCCAGGCGCCGCTCGCCTGCGGCCTGGTCGATGCGTAGTCGGCGCGCTTCTGCTCAGCCATGGTGCCTCCTCGGGCGGCCCGTTCTTCTCGGCTGCCATTGTGCCATGCCGCGGACCGCTCACCCAAATCCCGTACCCAAACTCCGGACCCAAATCCTCATTTGTGTCCCGGCCGGACCCAAATCCGGATTTGGGTCCAGAATCGAGGGCGCTTCTCGGCCGCCGGGGCTCCTTTGGATCGGGGGTTAAACTTTGGAACGAACTTCTTTATTGAGAAGAACGAGCTGGGTCGAAACCCGCTGCCCGCTTGGACCCAAATCTGAATTTGGGTCCAACGAGAACACAAATCCAGATTTGGGTCCGGGGCAGCGGCACTTCTCCGCCGTGGGGCCTCTTCGAGCCGGACGATAAGTCGCGAAGCTAAGTTATTAGCCGACAAGAGCCATCGATCCCCGGCGCCCCCTTCCCATCGGACCCAAATCCGGATTTGGGTCCGATGGGAGTGCGGTCCGCGCTACTCCCCCACCAGCTCGGCGATGCGCTCGCGGACGGCCTCTATCTGGCTCGCGGGCGTGGACGCGCCCGCGGTGATGCCGATGACGTCGGCGCCCTCGAACCACTCTGGCAGCAGCTCGTCGGCGCCCTCGACGTGGTGCGTCCGCGGGCAGCGCGCGGCGGAGATCTCGGCCAGGCGCGTCGTGTTGGCGGAGATGCGCCCGCCGATGACCACCATGACGTCCGCCTCGCGCGCGAGCTCGTCGGCGGCTGCCTGGTGGCCGGCGGTCGCCTCGCAGATGGTGTTGATCACGCGGACCTCCTCGGCCACGCCCAGGAGCGCGCCCACCACCTCGGCGAGAAGGGCGCGGCGTGCCGTGGTCTGCACCACGACGCCCACCTTGTGCGCGTGCGGCAGGGCGGCGGCCTCGGCGGCTGACCCCACCACGACGGCGCCCGGCGCGTGCGGCAGCGTCGCCTCGACCTCGGGGTGCCCCGCCTCCCCCACCACGACGACGCGGTAGCCCTCGGCGCTCAGGCGCTCGGCGGCGAGGTGCACCTTCTTCACGAACGGGCAGGTTGCGTCGAGGACGCGCGAGCAGAGCCTCCGGGCGCGGCCCTCCTCGTCGGGCGTGACGCCGTGCGTGCGCAGCAGCAGCGCGTCGCCGGCGGCCTCCTCGGGGGACAACACCACGGTGACCCCGCGCGCCTCCAGCTCGGCGACCACGCGCGGGTTGTGGATGAGCGGGCCGAGCGTGCGCACGGCGCCCGTCCGCTCGTCCGCGGCCGCCTGCACCATCTGGAGCGCCCGCTCGACGCCGTAGCAGGCGCCCGCCTCGCTCGCGACGCGGATCTCCGCCACGGCTACTCCACCCCCGGGTGCTCGCGGCGCAGCTCGTCGCGCAGCTCGTAGACGCGCCTCATGCCCTCGCGCTCCATCTCGGCGAGCTGCTCCTTGCGCTTCTCGGCGGCAAGCTCCGACCACTCGATCGGCTCCCCGACGCTCATGTAGACGCGGCTCCGGAACCTCAGGTGCCGCGCGCCTATCATGGCGACGGGCTGCACGGGCGCCTTGGCGAGCTGCGCCATGATCGCGTAGCCGCCGTGTGCCTTCTCGTCGGCGTCGTCGCGGATGCGGGTGCCCTCGGGGTAGATGAGCACGCACTCGCCGCGCATGAGCATGGCGCGGGCGCGGCGCACGGTCTTCATGTCGGCCGTGCCGCGCTCCACGGGAAAGCCGCCGGCGCGCGAGAAGAGCCACGTGGCAGGTCCGATCTTGTCGAAGTCGCTCTTGTAGACGATGCGTACCGGGACGTGCGCCATCCACATCGTGGTCACCACGGCGACCGGGTCGAGCATCGACTGGTGGTTCATGATGACCACGCGCCCGCGGGCGCCGTCGAGCAGACGCTCGGCGTGCTCGATCTTCCACGGCCACAGGAGCTTGGTCAGGACCCACAGGATGCGCACGACGGCGCCGATGAACAGGCGCCCCGGCAGCGGGTGGTCGCTCAGCGCGTGGTCGTAGTAGTCGTCGAAGGTGTTGCCGGCGAAGGCGCGCATGCGACCCTGCCCGCTCTCCTGGGCATCGTTCTTCTCGCTCATCGCTGTCCTTTCTCCGCGCGGGCCCCGAGCTCGGGCGAAAGCGCGATCACGGCCTGGACGACCTCCTCGAAGGAGAGCTCGGAGGAGTCGATGCGGTGCGCGTCGTCGGCCGCGCGCAGCGGCGAGGCGGCGCGGGAGGAGTCGTAGGCGTCGCGGCGCACGAGGTCGTCGAGGACGGCGCGCTCCGCCGCGGGGTCCACCGCCGCGTCGACGCCGCGCGCGAGGTCGCCCCCGCCGCGCTGGACCGCCCGACGACGCGCGCGGGCCTCGGGCGAGGCGCTGAGGAAGACCTTCACGTCGGCGTTCGGGAACACCACGGTGCCGATGTCGCGCCCCTCCGCGATGACGTCGCCCGAGGCGCCGAAGCGGCGCTGCTCGGCGACCATGGCCTCGCGCACCGCGGGGTTCGCCGAGACCGGGGACACGGCTCGCTCGACCTCGGGCGTGCGGATCTGCGCGGTGACGTCCTGGCCGTCGGCGAGCACCCGCTGACCCTCCTCGGAGGCGAGAAACTCGATGGAGATCGCGCGCGCCACGCCGGCGGTCGCGGTGTCGTCCTCGGGGTCCACGCCGCGCTCGAGGCAGGCGAAGGCGACGGAGCGGTACATGGCGCCCGTGTCGAGGTACGTGAGGCCGCAGCGGCGCGCGACCTCACGCGCCACGGAGGACTTTCCGGAGCCCGAGGGCCCGTCGATGGCGACGATCATCCCTTGTTCCTTTCTCTGACGAGCGACTCGAGCTTCTCGGTCTCGGCCTCGGTGAGGTCGCGCCATGCGCCCTCCCGAAGGCCGGTGAGCCTGAGCGGCCCGAACGCGTCCCGGTGCAGGCGCAGGACCTTGTGGCCCACGGCCTGCATCATCTTCTTGACCTGGTGCTTCCTGCCCTCGTGGATGGTGAGCCCCACGACGGCGTTGCGCTCTCCCGCCCCGGTCCTGCCCGGCCCATGGGGCGCCACGACCGAGAAGAGCGGGTCGCGCGGCGAGAGGAGCTCGGCGCGCGCGGGCGCGGCGGGGCCCTCGTTCTCGAGCTCCACGCCTCGGCGCAGGCGCTCGAGGTCATGCTCGTCGGGCGTGCCCGAGACGAGCGCGACGTAGTGCTTGGCCACGTGGCGGGAGGGGTGCAGCAGCGCCTGCCCGAGCTCGCCGCTCGTGGTGAAGAGCAGAAGCCCCGTCGTGTCGAGGTCGAGCCTGCCCACCGGGTAGAGACCCGGCGCGTCCGCGACGGGCACGAGCTCGGCGACCGTGGGGCGGCCGCGGGGGTCGCTCATGGTGGTGAGGAACCCGGCGGGCTTGTAGAGCATGAGGTGGCGCGGCCGCTCGGATATGGAGCAGACCACGCCGTCGACCGTGACGACGTCGCTGACCGGGTCGACCTTGCTGCCGAGCTCGGTCACCACCGCTCCGTTCACGCGGACGCGGCCCGCGGTCATGAGGCGCTCGGAGCCGCGCCGGCTCGCGACGCCCGCGCGGGCGAGGAAGCGCTGGAGGCGCATCGGGTAGAGGCCGTCCGGGCGGATGGGGTCACTCATCGGCCTCGCCGTCCTTCTCGGCACCATCTGCCTCGGCTTTTGCAAAAGTCTCAAGCTCGGCTTCACCCCAGGCCTCGACCTCGGCTTCAGCCCGCGCCTCGACCTCATCCTCGGGCTCGTCCTCCAGGACGGGCTCGATCGAGCGCCCCGAGAGGCGCTCGCGGATGAAGCGGCGCGCCTCCTCGTCGGGCGCGAAGTCCTCGAGGGGCGGCAGCTCGCGGAGGCTCCTCAGGCCAAAGTGCTCGAGGAACAGGCGCGTCGTGCCCCAGAGCTGCGCCTGGCCGCGGTCGGAGGCGCGCCCGACCTCGCGGACGAGGCCCTTCTCGCGCAGGGACGCGATGACGCCGTCGGAGTTGACGCCGCGGATGGCGCGGACGCCCTCGCGGGTCACGGGCTGGTGGTAGGCGATCACGGCGAGCGTCTCGAGGGCCGCCTGGGAGAGGCGGCGCGTGTCCCAGCTCATCACGTAGTCCGCGACCTGGTCGTGGTAGGCGGGGTGCGTGAAGAGCCGCCAGCCGCCGGCCACCTCGCGCAGCTGGAAGCCGCGGTTGGCGTCGGCGTACTCGGCGGAGAGCTCGGCGAGGGCGGAGGCCGCCTCTCCCGGCGCCGCTCCGGCGGCGCGCGCGAGGTCCGTCGCCGGGACGGCGTCGTCGGAGACGAGCAGCAGCGCCTCGAGCAGGCCCTTCAGCGAGCCGGAGTCCATGCGTCCAAGGTCGTTCACGTCAGGTCCTCCCCTTCGTCGTGTGCGAGCGCCCCGAGCGCCCCGAGGTCCGCCTCGCCCAGCTCGTCGAGCGCCTCGTCGCCGAAGTCCTCGCGCAGCTCCGCGATGACGGAGTCGTCGAGCTCGTAGGCCCCCGCGCCCTCGACGTGGGCGATCTCGATGTCGCCGAAGAGCTCGTCCTGCCGCACGCTCACCAGGCCGCGCTTGTAGAGCTCGAGAATGGCGAGGAAGTTCGCGACGACGGCCTCGGGGGCGTCGTTGCCGTCCACGAGCTCGGAGAAGCTCACGCGCCCGCGGCCGCGCACGAGGCGGTCGACCGAGGCGATGGTGAGCGCCACGGGCAGGCGGCGCGGCGCGACGTGCTCTGCCTCGAGCAGAAACGTCTCGCGGCGGCTGTCGATGTCGGCGCAGATGACGGCGAGGCTGCGCAGCGTGATGCCCTCGAGGTAGTCCGGCATGAGGCCGAGGAACTCGGGGTCGGCCCCGACGGTGCGCGGGTGCATGCGCCCCTCCGCCTCGCCGCGGGCGGCGAGCGCGGCGGCGGCCCCGCGGAACTGCTTGTAGGCGATCAGGCGCGCCACGAGCACCTCGCGCGCCTCCTCGGGCGTGAGGCCCTCGAGCTCCAGGTCGTCCTCTTCGTCGAGCCCCGGCCGCGCGACGGGCTCGACGGGGACGAGCGAGGCGGCCTTGATGTCGAGCAGCGTGGACGCAACCAGGACGAAGTCGCTCGCCACGTCGAGGTCGAGGTCCGCCATGCGCTCGACCTCCTCGAGGTACTGGTTGGCGACCTCCGAGATCGATATCGAGCCGATGGTGACCTTCTGCCTGCTCACGAGCGTGAGGAGCAGGTCGAAGGGGCCGGAGTAGGTCTGGGTGCGGACGCGGTACGACATCTGCTAGAGCACCGCCCCGATCAAGATGCCGTAGAGCCGCCCCGCCGTGGCGCCCAGGTAGGCGCCCAGCGGGTCCACGCGCAGCATGCCCGGCAGCACGTAGAGCGCCGCGAGCAGGATGGCCATCGAGTAGTTCTGCAGCTCGTAGTACTTCTGGCGCGCGCTGCCCCTGAGGAAGTAGAGGATCACCTTGGAGCCGTCGAGCGGCGGCAGCGGGATGAGGTTGAAGAAGCACAGCACGAGGTTTACGTACACGTAGGTGAGCAGCCCGTCGAGCACCCACCACGCGGGGCCGTCGGCGAAGGCCGCAGATCCCAGGCCGCCCGCGAGCAGCGCGCCGAAGACCGCGGTGCCGAGAAGCGCCTGGAGCAGGTTGGACGCCGGGCCCGCCAGGGCCACGAGCAGCTCGTCGCGGCGCGGCTTGTGCAGGCGGTAGGGGTTGTAGGGCACGGGCTTGGCGAAGGCGAAGACCGGCCCGCCGAGAAGGGCCATCACGAGTGGCAGGACCACCGATCCCATCGGGTCGAGGTGGGCACGGGGGTCGAGCGTGAGACGGCCCGCCTCCTTGGCGGTGTCGTCCCCGCAGAGGTGGGCCACGAAGCCATGGGCGACCTCGTGCACCATCGCGGAGAGCATGACGAGGGCCACGGTCACGGCGACCGATATGAGCCCCTCGATCGTGGTGGGCATTTCCCTCCCCTCTCGCGGCGCTAGCGCAGCGAGGCGGACGCGCGGCTTAAGATCCAGTCGATCACGAGCAACACTATAGCAAGCGCGGCGAAGTCGCCGCGAAACGCGCCCCCGAGGGGCGTCTGGAACACGAAGAGGCCCGAGAGCGCCCCGGGCACGAGGCGCGAGGCCACGCCGTTTGCGCCCAGCAGGTAGGTGCGCGCGCCCGCGGGCAGCACGGCGTCCGCCACGACGAGAAGGACGAGTGCCCAGGCCGCCAGCCTCAGCGCCATCGCGCAGACGCGGAGGGCGGTGGCGGCGACGGGCGCGCCCTGCCTCGCGGCCCCGCTACGCACCCAGGGCCTCCTCGAGCTTCTCGGTGAGCTCGAGCCACTCCTGCTCGAGCGCGGGGACCTTCTTGGAGAGCGCGGCGTACTCGGTCATGCACTCGTCGAAGCGCTTTGCGTCGTTGTAGAGCTCCTCGGTCGCCATGAGCGCCTCGAGCTCCTTGAGGCGCGCCTGCGACGGCTCGAGCGCGGCCTCCACCTCCTTGAGGCGGTCGCGCTCGGCCTTGAGCGCGCGGTTGCGCCTGTTGCGCTCCTCGGCCTCGGCGCGGCGCTGCTCGCGGGTCTTGACGTTGCGCCCCGTGGCCGGCGCCGCCGACGACGGGGTGGCGGCCTGGGCGACGGGACGGGCGGCGGCATCCTGCTCCGCGGCGCGGCCCTCGAGCTCGGCGCGCTTGAAGAGGTAGTAGTCGTAGTCGCCGTCGTAGACAGTGACCTTGTGGTCGCGGACGTCCACGACCTTGTTGGCCACGGCGCGCACGAGGTGCTCGTCGTGGGAGATGAGCACGATCGTGCCCGCAAAGTCCACGAGCGCGCGCTCGAGCACGTCCACCGAGTCGATGTCGAGGTGGTTGGTCGGCTCGTCGAGCAGCAGCAGCGGGTCGGGGGCCACGAGCATCTTGGCGAGCGCCAGGCGCGCCCGCTCGCCGCCGGAGAGCACGCTCACGCGCTTCTCGACGTCGTCGCCGTGGAACAGGAACGCGCCGAGCAGTCGGCGCTCCTCGGAGGTCGTCCAGCCCGCGGCGACGGTGTCCATCTCGCCGAGGACGGTGTTGGCCTCATTGAGCTGCTCGAGCTGGTGCTGGGCGTAGTAGGCCATCGTGACGCTCTTGCCCAGGGCGACGCTGCCCGCGTCGGGCGCGAGCTGCGCGTTCATGAGCTTCATGAGCGTGGACTTGCCCGCGCCGTTGGGGCCCACCAGCACGACGTGGTCGCCGCGGTAGAGGGTGAGGTCGACGTCGGAGTAGACGTGGTTCTCGCCAAACGACTTGGCCACGCCCTCGAGCTTGATGACCTCGTCGCCGGTGCGCGGCGGCTCGGGGAACGAGAAGTGCACCTTCTTGGTGCCCTCCGGCAGGATGACGAGCTCGCTCTTGATCTGCTCGATCTTCTTCATGCGCTCCTGGGCCTGCGCGGCCTTGGTGGGCTTGTAGCGGAACTTGTCCACGAAGACCTGCATGTGCGCGATCTCGCGCTCCTGGGCGGCGCGCTTGGCCCGCATCTGCTCGAGGTTGTCCTCGCGCTGCCTGAGGTAGCTCGAGTAGTTGCCGGTGTAGGTGGTGATGCGGCGGTTCTCCACCGCTGCCACGTGGGAGACGCAGGCGTCCATGAAGGCGCGGTCGTGGGAGACCAGCAGCACGGCGCCGTCGTAGCCCGCCAGGAACTGCTCGAGCCACTTGACGCTCTCGAGGTCGAGGTGGTTGGTGGGCTCGTCGAGCAGCAGCAGGTCGGGGTGGCGCAGCAGCAGCTTGGAGAGGGCGATGCGCATCTGCCAGCCGCCGGAGAAGTCGCAGGCCGGCTTGTCGAAGTCCTCGACGGGAAAGCCCAGGCCCGCCAGGATCTGGCGCGCGCGGCTCTCGAGCTCGTAGCCGCCCAGGCGCTCGAAGCGGTCCTGGGCGTGGCCGTAGCGCTCGAGCAGGGCGTCGAGCTCGGGACCGGGCGCCGTGGCGGAGATCTGGTGTTCGAGGTCGGCGACGAGGCGCTCGACCTCCTTCACCTCGTGCGCGGAGTCGACCACCTCGGCAAGCGCGCTCTTCTGGCCCGCGAGGTGGGTCTCCTGCTCGAGGTAGCCGATCGTGGCGTCGCGCGCGAAGCTCACGGCGCCCTCGTCGGCGCTCTCCTCCCCCATGATGATCTTGAGCAGCGTGGTCTTGCCCGCGCCGTTGGGGCCCACGAGGGCCCAGCGCTCGTGGGCGTTGAGCTGCAGCGTGGCGCCGGAGTACAGGACGCGGCCGCCGAAGGACTTGGTTATCTTGTCTGCGAGTGCTATCACGTGCGTCTTCCCTGGTTCTTCTCGCCCGGCGCAAGCTGCCGGACGCTAGTCGGCGATGGTGAGGTGAATCGCGAAGCCCGCGACCTGCTCCTTGAAGTAGATGAGGTAGGTGCGCCCGGAGCCGTCGGGGCAGAGCGTCCGCGAGGACTCGTCGAAGGCGACGCCGCGAGCCTCGTACCAGGCGATTGCGGCGTCGATGTCGTCGACGTGCAGGCCGATGTGGCCCTTCTCGCCGCGCCCGCCGTTGTTCATGACCTCCACGAGGGTCCCGGCAAACGAGGAGACCGGGAACGGCTCCTCGCCGCGCGCGACGCCGAGCAGGGCGCACAGGGCGTCGGCCGTGGCCGAGGCGTCGGCGGCGCTGGTGGTGTTGATGCCCACGTGGGCGAGCCTGAGGCCAAAGAGCTCGACGGGGCTCTCGCAAGCTGCCATGGGTTCCTCCTCGTCTCGATGCAAACTCATCTAGTATAGGCGAGGTCCGGGGCCGGCTCGGGCGCAGACGGCATCTCGACAATCTGTCCAGCCGGAGACGGGCGGCGGACCGACTCATGGTGCGATTGTCAACTTGCCGTTGGCGTGCTCTGGGGACGGCCGCCTGACGCTAGAATGGGAGCGTGAACAAGCCGCGCTCGTGCGCTCAGATGATAGAACCAGAGGTATCGCGCAATGCCAAGCACCAGGAAGGTCGCAGCCCTCGACGGTCTCAGGCTCCTCGCCATCGCCGCCGTCATCGTCTACCATGCCAATCCCACCTGGCTTCCGGGCGGTTACTTTGGCGTGACCATGTTCTTCGTCCTCACGGGCTACCTGACCACGCTCTCCCTCGAGCGCAGGATCGCGCGCGACGGCAAGCTCGGCTATCCGCGCTACCTGCTTGGACGCATCGGCAGGCTGCTGCCGTCGATGCTCGTCGTCGTGGGCGCGGTCGCGATCCTCTGCGCGATCTTCTCGCCCGGGCTGCTGCCCAAGGTCAAGAGCGACGCGTTCCCCGCGCTGCTGTTCTTCGAGAACATCTACTACATCGTGCGCAACGTCTCCTACTTTGCGGCGGCCGGCCTTCCCTCCCCGCTCACTCACCTGTGGTTCGTGGGCGTGACTATGCAGTTCTACCTCGTCTGGCCGCTGCTGCTCCTGCTGCTCTCTCGCGTGTGCCGGAGGCGCCGGACGGCGGCGCGGGTCGTGGGCGCGCTCGCCGTCGCCTCCGCGCTCGCCATGGCGCTGCTCTATGACCCCATGGGCGACACCAACCGCATCTACTACGGTCCCGACACGCGTGCCGCCGAGCTGCTCGTCGGCGCGCTCGCGGCGCTCGTCACGCGCGGGCGCGGCTGGGGCGCCGCCCGCGGCGCCCACGGCAACCGCGACGGGCGGGGCGCGCTGCCCGGCTGGGCCTACGACCTTGCCGCGGTGGGGTCGCTCGCCGGCCTCGGCGCCATGATGGCGACCCTGAACGGCTACTCCGAGTTCGCGTACCGCGGGGGCATCTTCCTCGCGGCCATCCTCACCGCAATCCTCATCGGCGCGGTCTCGCGTCCCGGGAGCCTCGTCGGACGCGTCCTCGGCCTTCGCCCGCTCGCTCTCGCCGGCGCGCGCGGCTTTGCCCTCTACCTCTGGCACTACCCGCTGCTGCTCATCATGAACCCCGCCACGCGCACCACGGAGCTCCCCTGGTGGGGCTGGGTGCTCGAGTTCGTCGTCATCGTCGTGGTGTCGGAGCTCTGCTTCCGCGTGGTCGAGCGCGGCATCGGCAAGCCGGTGCTGGCGGGCCAGGCAAAGCCGGCGCTCGTCCTCGAGGCGGCGGCGCTGCTCGCGGTCGTCGTGGTGACGCTCGCGCCCATCTCCGCCGAGGAGACCGGCGTCCCGACGGGCGACCAGGGGACGCAGTCACAGGTGGTCCAGTTCAACCCCGAGACCGACGCCTACGACGTCTCGGGCACCTACCTTGCGGGAACGAGCTTCGCGTCCGCCCTCGACACGATCAACCGCCTCAACTACGACGTGGACGTCGAGACCGGCGCCACGGACGCCAACGTGCTGCTCGTGGGCGACTCGGTCTCGCTGGGCGCGGCGACGCAGTTCCAGCGGGTGTTCCCCAACGGCTGGATCGACTCCGCGGTGGGCCGCCAGCTGCCGGTGGGCCTCGACGTCTACAACCAGTGCGTGGCGGACGGACACGCGGGCGACGTGGTGGTCTTTGCCCTGGGCAACAACGGCGTGGCGCGCGAGGAGCAGGTTCGCGCGCTCATCGACGCCGCCGGCCCCGAGCGCAAGGTCTACCTCGTGACCTGCCGCGTGCCGCAGGCCTACCAGGACATGAACAACCAGCTCTTCTGGGACGTAGCCGCCACCTACGACAACGTGCAGGTCATCGACTGGTACAACGAGAGCGCCGGCCACGACGAGTACTTCTGGGGCGACGGAACGCACCTGCGCCCCGAGGGCGCCGAGGCCTACGTCATGATGCTGCGCCGCGCCATCACGGGCCGCTAGCGGGGCGCGGGCTCGGGCGCGCGTCCTTCTCGCCTGGGCGGGCCCGCTCAGCGCGCCTCGGGCGGGCTCTGTTCCATCCGCTCCACAATTTCAAAAAATCTCGTGCCATCCGGACGGAGTTCTGATAAGATTCTCTAGCGCAGACGCGGGCGATTGGCTCAGGGGTAGAGCACTTCCTTCACACGGAAGGGGTCGCTGGTTCGAATCCAGCATCGCCCACCATTGGGGATATAGCTCAGTTGGGAGAGCGCGTGACTGGCAGTCACGAGGTCAGGGGTTCGAACCCCCTTATCTCCACCATGATCGCTCAGGCCGTCGGGTTTCTAGCCCGACGGCCTTTTTCGTGATATGCATACGGCGCACACGCTTCTCGCCGCCGGATAACGGGCTGGTTCCGGACGTTCTGGGCCCCGAAAGCGTCCGCAACCGGCCCGCTATTCTCAACAAACAGCCCCGCCGATGCGGGGTCGAGAAAGCGAGAAGAACACGCCTCGCCGGACGAGCCTCCGAAGCCAAGCGTGTCGAGGCGCCCCGCCCCCATAAGAGAACGTTCCCACTCCATCTTCGGCCGCTCGGGGAAATCATCCTCGCCGCTCCCCCGCCTCGTTCTAGAATGTTCCCGGTATGATAACGTTCCCATATCGTGGGACCTCAGAGAAGGGCCTCCCCATGGCCGTCAAGCGCGCCCCCAACAACACCGCCGCGGACGACGCCTTCCTGCGTCGCCTCCGGCGCCACCACGACGAGCTCCGCTGGCTCTACATGGAGCTCTACGACAACGCCGACATGTTCGGCGAGCTGGTGAGCCAGCTGCGGAGCTTCTACGACGAGCGCCCCTCCGCCCTCCGCGCCCTTGACGCAAAGCGCGAGGCCGCCGGAGCGTGGTACCGCAGCCGCGACATGCTCGGCATGCAGATGTACGTCGACAACTTCGCCGGCGACCTCAAGGGCGTCGAGGGACGCCTCGACTACCTCGAGCGCGTGGGCGTCAACTACGTCCACCTCATGCCGTTCCTCGACACGCCCGCCGACAAGAGCCGCTCCGACGGCGGGTACGCAGTGCGAGACTTTCGCAGCGTCCGCTCCGACCTCGGCACCATGGACGACCTCGCCCGCCTTGCCGAGAAGTGCCACGAGCGCGGCATCAGCCTCTGCATGGACTTCGTCATGAACCACACCTCCGACGAGCACGAGTGGGCGCGCCGCGCCCGCGCCGGCGAGGGCGAGTACATGAGCCGCTACTTCTTCGTGCGCGACCAGGCCGTCATCGACCGCTACACGCGCGACGTCCCCCAGGTCTTCCCCACCACCGCGCCCGGGCACTTCACCTACCTCCCCGAGCTCGACCAGTGCGTGATGACGCAGTTCTACCCCTACCAGTGGGACCTCAACTACCGCAACCCGCGCGTCTTCAACGAGATGATGTACAACTTCCTCTACCTGGCCAATCAGGGCATGGACATCATCCGCATCGACGCCGTCCCCTACATCTGGAAGCAGCTCGGCACCAACTGCCGCAACCTGCCGCAGGTCCACACCATCGTCCGCATGATGCGCATGATCGGCGAGATCGTGTGCCCGGGCATCGTGCTGCTGGGCGAGGTCGTCATGGCGCCCGTCGAGGTGGTCCCCTACTTCGGCACCGTCGAGAAGCCCGAGTGCCACATGCTCTACAACGTCACGACGATGGCGACCACCTGGAACACCGTGGCCTGCCGCGACACGCGCCTGCTGCGCGGCCAGCTCGAGGCGGTCTGCGGCCTGCCGCGCGAGTACACCTTCCTCAACTACCTGCGCTGCCACGACGACATCGGCTGGGGCCTGGATTACGGTACCCTCTCCACCTGGGGCATGCAGGAGGTCCCGCACAAGCGCTACCTCAACGAGTACTTCCTGGGCCGCGTCCCCGGGAGCACGAGCCGCGGCGAGCTCTACAACGCCGACCCCGTGACCGGCGACGCGCGCTTCTGCGCCACCACGGCGTCGATGTGCGGCATCGAGGCCGCGGGCTTCGAGGGCGACGCGGCGGCCATGGAGGTCGCCGTGCGCAAGGACGTCATGCTCCACGCCTACCTGCTCGCCCAGTCGGGCCTGCCGATCATCTACAGCGGCGACGAGGTCGGCCAGGTCAACGACTACGCCTACAAGGACGACCCCGAGAAGGCAGACGACTCGCGCTACATCCACCGCGGCCGCTTCGACTGGTCGCTCGTGGACCGCGCGGATGACCCGAGGACCGTCCAGGGCGCGCTCTTCTCGGCCCTGGGGCGCCTCGAGGGCATCCGTCGCGCCGAGGACGTCTTCGACGCGGATGCCGAGGTCACGATCGTCGACTACAGCGACCCCGCCATCCTGTGGATCCGCCGCCGGGCGGGCGAGCAGACCCTCGACGCCGTCTTCAACTTCTCCGACGAGGCGCGCGCCGCGTGGATGCCCGCACGGGCGTCGTATGAGGACCTTGTCGCCGGCACCGCTGCCGAGTTCCAGACCTTCGAGCTCGACGCCTGGGACTTCCGCTGGTATCTGAGCGCGTAGCGCCTCACGACAGCCCGTACTTCTCCATCTGCGCCAAGACGAGCTCGGCGCGGGCCCAGGCGCGCTCGGGGTCCGCGGCGAGCGCGTTAGGCGCGTTGGGAAGCCCCGCCATGAGGGCGCACTCGCGCTCGGTCATCTCCGCCGGCTCCTTGCCCAGATACCCGCGCGCCGCGGCGCCCACGCCCGTGAGCCCGTCCCCGAAGTAGGACGTGTTCACGTAGAGCTCCAAGATCTCGTCCTTCTCGTACGCCGCCTCGAGGTCGAGCGCCATGAAGACCTCCGCGACCTTGCGCGAGAAGTCCTTCTCCTGCGTGAGGAGGAGGTTCTTTGCGAGCTGCTGTGTGATCGTGGAGCCGCCCTGCTCGAGGGAGAGCGTCGTCAGGTCGTGCCAGGCCGCGCGGCAGATGGCTATGACGTCGAAGCCGGGGTGCTCGTAGAACCGATGGTCCTCGATGGCCACGACGGCGCGCAGGTAGAAGTCGGGCAGCTCTTCCGCGCCCACGTAGCCCTCTCGCGCGCGGGCGGCCTCGACCGCCTGCTCGATCGGGCGCTCCGCGATCGTCTCCCGATAGAGCCCATAGCCGCGCACGGCAACGATGGCGGCGGCGATCGCGCATGCGGCAAGAAGGACGAGAAGAACGCGGCGCACGGCCCTCAGGACGGCTCTCATGGGCTCACACCTCCCTTTGCTGGCCCCATTGTACGGTGCGCCGGGTCTACGTGACATGGGGATGCCTTGGAGAAGGGTGACGTTTTCGCAAGGCGAGGCGCCTCGGCGGCGCGCCCCTCTCGCCCAGCCTCGCCGCCCCTATCTCCCGGGCTCGCGCGTCCCTCTCGCCCGGCGTCTTTCGTTCTCCGTACCGTCACAGCAGTTGGGTACGTTAGCACGGGGCGCAAACTGCCGTAGCGGTACGGAGAATCAGAGGGCCGCGCGTCCGGGAACCACGGGCCGCGCGCCGGGGCACATGAGTCGAAACAAGAAAACGGGTCGGAGGCTCATTGCCCCCGACCCGCGCTCGCTCGGGTGGGCCCAGCAGGATTCGAACCTGCAACCCAGGGATTATGAGTCCCCTGCGCTAACCGTTGCGCCATGAGCCCGTTATGAAAAAGGCGGCGACCGAAGCCGCCGCCAGCAAATTCATGGTGGAGATAAGGGGGTTCGAACCCCTGACCTCGTGACTGCCAGTCACGCGCTCTCCCAACTGAGCTATATCCCCGTGCGTTGGTGCGTTAGCTATATTAACAGACTCGCCGCGCGCGTCAACACACAATTTGAAAAAAGGCGTCGCGCCGCCGCCGCGGCTTCGCCACGATACCGTCCTCCGCAACGAGCATGCCATATAGGACGGAATCCGCGTCGTGCGGGCCCAAAACTGTCCCATATGGCATGCTCGACCGCGGTCGGCCGAGAAGAACGAGCTGCCGAGAAGAACGACCCCCTAGCTCCAGAGCATGTCGCGCGTGACGTCGGCCACGGTGGCCGCGCCGCACATCTCCATGGCGTCGGCGAGCTCGGCGCGCAGCTGCGCCAGGTAGGCGCGCACGCCCTCCGCTCCCCCGCCGAAGGCGGCAACCACGAACGGCCGGCATATCAGGCAGGCGCGCGCCCCCAGGGCCAGCGCGCGGAAGACGTCGAGCCCGCTGCGGACGCCGCCGTCCACGAACAGCTCGACCTTCTCGCCTGCGGCCTCGACGATCGCGGGCAGCGCGTCGGCCGTGGCAGGGGTGCCGTCCAGCACGCGCCCGCCGTGGTTGGAGACCACGATCGCGTCCACGCCGGCCTCCGCCGCGCGCCGGGCCGCGGAGGCCGTCATGACGCCCTTGAGCACGAAGCGCGTGCCCGCCTCGTGGCAGCGCGCCGCGACCTCGGCGATCTTCTCGGCAGGCTTGGCGCCCGCCGGCGGCTGCTGGCCGCGCAGGAACGGAAGCCCCGCGGCGTCGATGTCCATCGCCACGGCGGCGGGTCGCGCAGCGAGCGCCTCGTCGAGCTTGGCCGCGAGCGTGGCGTCGTCCCAGGGCTTGACCGTGGGCACGCCGGCGCCGCCGAGCGAGCCCACAAGGTCGCACGCCTCCGTCATGATGGAGCTGTCCAGGCCGTCGCCGGTCCAGGCGAGCGTCCCCTCCCCCGCCGCGGCCTCGAGCACGCAGCGGTTGTACCCGACGGTGTCGTACCTCTCGCCGTAGTGGCGCTGGACGTCGCCCACGGGGCCGACCATCACGGGCAGCGAGAGCTCGCGGCCCAGCACCGTCGCGCGCGTGTCGGCCGAGAAGGGCTCGTGCAGCGTGTCCATGTTCACGCAGAGCGCCTGCCAGGCGCGCCAGTTCTTCTCGGCCACGTGGCCCACGCCCTTGTCGCCCGGGCCGGGCATGACGCCGGCGCAGGCGCGCCCGTCGCAGACGGGGCATGCGCGGCAGTAGGGTCCGATCTGGCCGCGCGCGGCGGCCGCGAGCTCAGCGTAGCTCATCCCCACTCCTCTCGAATGATGAAAAGGGACTGTCCCTTTTCATCAGGCGCGGGCGGGGACGACGCGCTCGGAGAGCCAGGCCGCGACCTCGTCCAGCGGCACGTCGAAGCGCTCGCCGGTCTCGCGGACCTTGACCTCGGCCATGCCGTTCGCCACGCCGCGCTTGCCCAGGATCACCTGGTACGGGATGCCGATGAGGTCGGCGTCGGCAAACTTGACGCCCGGACGCTCCTTGCGGTCGTCCAGGAGCACCTCGAGGTCGGCGACGGAGAGCTCGTCCACGAGCTTCTCGGCAACGGGGGTGACCACGTCGTCGTTCACCGCGAGCGGCACGACCTCGACCTCGTAGGGCGCCACGCAGACGGGCCAGCAGATGCCGTGCTCGTCGTTGTGCTGCTCCACGACGGCGGCCAGCGTGCGGGAGACGCCGATGCCGTAGCAGCCCATGAGGAAGGGTCGCTCCACGCCGTCCTCGTCGGCGAAGATGGCGCCCATGGACTCGGAGTACTTGGTGCCGAGCTGGAAGACCTGGGAGATCTCGATGCCGCGGGCGCTCTTGAGGGCGGCGCCGCAGTGCGGGCAGGGGTCGCCGGCCTTCACGCTCACGAGGTCGGCCCACTCGTCGACCTCGAAGTCGCGGCCGGGGCGGGCGCCGGTGTAGTGGTAGTCCACCTCGTTGGCGCCGCAGGTCCAGCTGACGCTCTCGCGCAGGGACTCGTCGCAGACCAGGCGCACGCCCCCAGGCAGGCCCACGGGCCCGATGAAGCCCTTGTGCAGGCCGGCGAGCTCGAGCTCCTCGTCGCTCATGAGGTGGTAGGCGCCGAAGAGCTTGCCCGCCTTGATCTCGTTGAGCTCGTGGTCGCCGGGGACGATGGCCACGACGCTGGTGCCGTCCTCGGCGACGAGCGCCAGGGACTTGCGCGTGCCGTTCTCCGGGAAGCCGAAGAAGTCGGCCACGGCCTCGATGGTGCCGAGGCCGGGAGTGTGGACCTTCTCGAGCGTGCCGTCGCCGGGGCCCTCGGTCACGGGGACCTTGGTCGCGGCGGCCTCGACGTCGGCCGCGAAGCCGCAGTCGCAGTAGACGAGCTCGGCCTCGCCGGAGTCCGCGAGCGCCATGAACTCGACGGAGGTGTCGCCGCCGATCTGGCCGGAGTCGGCCACGACGGGCAGCGCGTAGATGCCGCAGCGCTCGGCGATGCGCGCGTAGGCGGCCTTCTCCTGCTCGTAGCACTCCTGCAGCGACTCCTGGGTGGCGGAGAAGCTGTAGGCGTCCTTCATGATGAACTCGCGGCCGCGCATGAGGCCGAAGCGCGGGCGCATCTCGTCGCGGAACTTGTCCTGGATCTGGTAGAGCGTGCACGGGAGCTGCTTGTAGGAGCGCAGCTCGTTCTTCACGAGGTCGGTGAAGGTCTCCTCGTGCGTGGGGCCCAGGGCGAACTCGCGGCCGTGGCGGTCGGCGATGCGCATGAGCTCGGGGCCGTAGGCGTCCCAGCGGCCCGACTCGTGCCAGAGCTCGGCGGGGGTGAGGATCGGCACCATCATCTCCTGGGCGCCGATGGCCTCCATCTCGTCGCGGATGACGGCCTCGATCTTGCGGATCGAGCGCCAGGCGAGCGGCAGGTAGCTGTAGAGGCCGGCGGCGGTCTTGCGGATCATGCCGGCGCGCAGCAGCAGGCGGTGGCTCGCGAGCTCGGCCTCGGCCGGGTCCTCCTTCAGCGTGGGCGCGTAGAGCTGGGACATCTTCTGATAACGCTTCACGTGCGTATCCCTTCTGTCATGCGATGCAACGCCCCTGATTCTACGCCATACGGCCGAGAAGAACGGTCGAGGCCGCAACTCAACCTCCGCCCCCCGGTCGGCATGACCTCCGGCGCTCAGACAGTCCTCGCGCAGAGGGCGCGCTGCGGAGCTCGCGGCGGAGGTCATGCCGGCCGGGGAGGCGGCCGTGGCGTCACTCAGTCGCAAGAATCAGCAGCGTTATCGTAGGCCTCGCGCCGGCCGCATATGCCCCGCCGCGAGTTCTGCAGGCGCGTCCTTTGCGCCGAAGCTGTCCGAGCGCCGGGGCATATGCGGCCGGCGCGAGGCCAGACGGCTACGAGAAGCGCTTCTCGATCTCGGCGAAGAGCTCGTCGACGGCGTCGGACTCGTCGACGGTGCGGATCTTCTCGCCTGACGCGAAGAGGACGGCCTTCCCGCGGCCGCCGGCGAGGCCGATGTCGGCGCCCTTGGCCTCGCCGGGCCCGTTTACCACGCAGCCCATGACGGCCACGGTGATGGGGGCGCGGACGCCCGCGAGGCGCCGCTCGACCTCGGACGCGACGCCCATGAGGTCCCACTGGCAGCGCCCGCAGGTGGGGCAGCTCACGAGCTCGGGGCGCAGGCGCCGAAGGCCGACGGCGGAGAGCAGGTCCCAGGCCACGTCGACCTCCTCGACGGGGTCGGCCGTGAGCGAGAGGCGCATCGTGTCGCCGATGCCCTCCATGAGCAGGGTGCCGATGGCGGCGGCGTTCTTGACCGTGCCCTGGCGCGCCGTGCCCGCCTCGGTCACGCCGATGTGCAGCGGCACGTCCGGCAGCTCGCGCGAGAGGGCGCGGTTGACCTCGACGGTGGTGGGCACGCCGTGGGCCTTGGCGGAGAGGACGATGTCGGCGAAGCCCCGGTCGCGGAAGTGCTCGACGAAGGAGGTGGCGGAGCCGACCAGCTTCTCCACGTGCGTGAGGTCCTCCCGCTCGGCGTAGGCGGGGTCGAGCGAGCCGGCGTTGACGCCGATGCGAATCGGGATGCCCGCCGCGCCGGCCTCGTCGATCACGGCGTCGACGCGTTCCCAGCTGCCGATGTTGCCCGGGTTGACGCGCAGCGCCGCGGCGCCGCGGCGGCACGCCTCGATGGCGAGCCGGTGGTCGAAGTGGATGTCCGCCACCACGGGCAGGGTCGACTCGGCGCAGATGCGCTGGAAGCCGTCGAGCGCGGCGGCGTCGGGCACGGCCACGCGGATGATCTCGCAGCCGGCGGCGGCGAGGCGTGCGATCTGCGCGAGCGTGGCGTCGGCGTCGGAGGTCGGCGTCGTGCACATGGACTGCACCGAGACGGGCGCGCCGCCGCCGACGGCGACGTCGCCGACGCGCACCTGCCTCGTGAGCTCGCGCGGGAGGAGCGCCCGGTTCTTCTCGGTCACCAAGATCACCTAGCCAATCACAAAGCGGACGATGTCGTTCTTGAGCACGACGACGAAGACGAAGATCATGAAGCCCAGGCCCAGGTAGCTCAGGCCGTTCTGGACGCGCGGCGTGAGGGGCCGCCTGATCGCGAGCTGCACGAGCTCGATCAAGATCTTGCCGCCGTCGAAGGGCGGCAGCGGGATCAGGTTCATGAAGCCGAGCGACATGGAGATCGCGGCGGCAAAGAGCAGGAGGTCGGAGAGGCCCGTCGAGGCCGCCTCGGAGGCCATGGCGGAGATGCCCACGATGGAGCTCGACTGGTCGAGGATCTCCATCGTCTGGCTCGGGTTGAGGAGCTGCGCCACGTACGAGGCGACCTGACCGGTGTAGGTGAGCGTCGCCTGGGCGGCCTGCGCGGGCGTCAGGTGGAAGGTGGCGACGGTGGAGCGGATGCCGATCGCCTCGGGGGGCTCGCCGTCGGGAAGGTCGAGAAGGACGGTGCGGTCCTGGCCGTCGCGCTGGTAGGTGAGCTCGAAGTCGGTCCCGCTCTCGAGGTAGGGCGCGAGGGCGTCCTGAAGGCCGGTCCAGGTGGAGACCTCCTCGTCGCCCACCGCGACGATGACGTCGCCCTCCGCAAGGCCGGCGGCCTCGGCGGGGCTCCCCTCCTCCACCGCGCCGATGGTGCTCACGTCCGGGACGTAGCGGTACTCCTGCGCCATGAACGAGCAGGTCACGATCACGAAGGCCAGGACGATGTTGACGAGCGGGCCGGCGACGAGCATGCAGATGCGCTTGAGGGGGCTCGCGCCGAGGTAGGTGCGCGAGCGCTCCTGCTCGAGGAAGAGCTCGGGGCACACGCCCGCGTCGTGGGGCGCCCCCGCCTCGGTGGAGCCGGGCGCCGAGAAGTCGTGCCCGCGGTCGTACTCCGTCAGGTTGTTGGCGTCGCGCGCCGGCGTCTCGAAGGCCTCGGGGTAGGAGACCTGGCCGGGACGCTCCCCGAGCTCGGGGTCATAGTACGGGCGGATCGAGGCCCAGTCGCTGAGCGTGGCGAGAAGGTCGTAGGCGCGGTCCACGTCGATGCCGAGCTCCTCGGCCACCTCGCCGGCCTTCACGCGGCCGCGCCGGGTGACGATGGCGAGCGCGGGCGCGAGCAGCTCGTCGTCTGCGCCCTCCATGCCGCAGATGCGCGTGTAGCCGCCGAGAAGGACGGGCGTGATGCCGAACTCGGTGCCCACCGAGCGGCTCTTCACGGAGAGCTTGAGGCGGCAGGGCAGCCCGAGGAAGAACTCGGTCGCGCGCACGCGGAAGGCGCGGGCGGCGAGATAGTGCCCTCCCTCGTGGACGAAGACGAGCACGGAGAGGACGACGAGGCCCCAGAAGGCGGCCGAGAGAAAACCGGTGACAGAGCTCAAGAGCAGACCTCCGAGAGAGCGGTGCGGGCCAGCTCGCGGGCACGTGCGTCGACCTCGTCGAGCTGCTCGACCGACTCTACCGCTTCCACGGGCGTCTGTCGCATGACGCGCTCGACGACGCGCTCGATGTCGGGGAATGCGCACAAACCTTCGCGGAAGCGCTCGTTGGCGATCTCGTTGGCGGCGTTCATCGCACACGGCAGGGTGCCGCCCGCACGGCCCGCCTCCCGGGCGAGCGCGAGGCAGCCGAAGGCCTCCTCGTCGGCCTCGCCGAAGGTGAAGGGGTCCTCCGCGCACCAGTCGACGCGGGAGGCGGTGGCCTCCCAGCGCTCGGGGTAGCTGAGCGCGTACTGGATCGGAGCGCGCATGTCCGAGCTGCCGAGCTGCGCCTTGACCACGCCGTCCACGAACTCGACCATCGAGTGGATCTTGCTCTGCCGGTGCACGAGGACGCGGATGGCGTCGACGGGCTGGGCGAAGAGGTGGTGCGCCTCGATGACCTCGAGCCCCTTGTTCATGAGCGTGGCGCAGTCGATCGTGATCTTGGCCCCCATGGTCCAGGTGGGGTGCGCCAGAGCCTCGGCGGCGGTGACGCGTTCGAGCTCGGCGCGCGTCCGCCCGTAGAAGGGGCCGCCCGAGCAGGTGAGCCAGATGCGCGCCACGTCCTCGGGGCGCTCCCCCACCAGGCACTGGAAGATCGCGCTGTGCTCGGAGTCGACGGGCAGCAGCGCGCCGGGGCGCGCGAGCGGCATCATGAGGTCGCCGCCGCAGACGATGGACTCCTTGTTGGCATAGGCGAGGCGCTTGCCGGCGCGCAGGGCGGCATAGCCCGCGTGGATGCCCGCGAAGCCGACGAGCGCGTTGACCACGACGTCGACGTCGGGAAGCGTCGCGAGTTCGGTGACGGCCTGCGCGCCGGAGGCGAGGCGGCAGCCCGCGGGCAGCTCGCCCAGGACGGGGTCCTGCGCATGGGCGGGGTCGGCGACGGCGACGTGCGCCGCGGAGAACTCGCGCGCCGCGGAGACGAGCGCGTCGGTCGAGGAGCTCACGGAGAGCGCGACCACCCGCAGGCGGTCGGCGTGACGCCGGCAGACGTCGAGGGTCTGCGTTCCGATGGAGCCGGAGCACCCGAGGACCGCCACGCGAAGCGGCTCGGGCGCGTGCGCCGGCGCGCCGGCGCGGCAGGTGTCTGTCACAGGATGCCTCCAAAGCGAAGCAGGAAGAACGCGGCCATGCCGCCGAAGAGCATGGAGTCGCTGCGGTCGAGCAGGCCGCCGTGGCCGGGGATGAGGTTTCCGGAGTCCTTGACGCCGGCGCCGCGCTTGATGCGCGACTCGAAGAGGTCGCCGAAGACCGCCGCGATGCCCACGACGAGGCCGCAGGTCGCCGCGAGGGGGACGTCGAGCGCGGGCACGAGGAACAGGGACACGAGCACCCACACGAGGACAGATCCCACGAGGCCGCCGACGAAGCCCTCGACGCTCTTGCTCGGGGAGATGCGCGGCGCGAGCTTGTGGGCGCCGATGGCGGAGCCCACGAAGTAGGCCATGGCGTCGTTGCCCCAGATGGAGAGCATGACGGCAAGGGCGAGAAGGGCGCCGGGGACGCCGGGGTCGAAGGAGCGGATGAGGACGATGCTCGAGAACGCGAGCGAGGTGTAGACGGGCCCGAAGGCCGTGACCGCGACGTCGGCAATGTTGGCGCGCGGCGTGAGCACGTACCATACGGCGCAGGCCATGAGCAGGACGAAGATCACGAGCGTGAGCGCCAGCAGTCCGTTGGCGTAGGCGGCGAGCGGGAAGAGCAGGGCGGCGGCGAGGCCGACGACCTCGTTGGGCATGCGACCGCCCATGCGGCTGATGCGGAAGAACTCGGAGCAGCACAGCCACGCCTCGGCGGCGACGAGCACGGTGGTCGTGAGGGGCCCGACGAACAGGCAGGCGAGCGTCACGAGCGCGTAGATGGCGCCAGAGGTGGACCGCGTGAGCAGGCGCTCCGCGGAGCTTCTCGCCTTCTGGCCCTTCAGGTCGCCCGCGGCGCGCGCCTCCTCCTTGGAGGCGCGGCGGTTCTCGAGGCGCTCGATCTGGCGGTCGAGGCCGGTGGAGCCGCGGTTCTTATCGGCCCCCCTCTTGGCTGAGGTCACGACGACACCACTCCCCCGAAGCGGCGCGAGCGCCCCTGGAACGAGGCGACGGCGCGCAGGAAGTCCCAGCGGGAGAAGTCGGGCCAGAGGACGGGCGTGACGTAGAACTCGGTGTACGCGAGCTGCCAGAGGAGGTAGTTGGAGAGGCGCATCTCGCCGGAGGTCCTGATCAGCAGGTCGGGGTCAGGGAGGTCGGCGGTGTAGAGGCGCCCGGCGAGAGCCGTCTCGTCGACGTCGTCGGCAGAGAGCGCCCCGCGCGCGACGTCGCGGGCGATCTCGCGCGCGGCACGCGCGATCTCGGCGCGGGAGCCGTAGTTGACGGCGAGCGCGAACGTCATGCCGGTGTGGTCGGCGGTCTCGTCCAGGCCGCGCTGGAAGACCCTGCGCGTGCGCTCGGGCAGGGAGTCGATGTCCCCGAGGAAGCGCAGCCGCACGTTCTCCTGGTGGAAGAGGGGCAGCTCGTTGACAAGCGTCGTGGCAAAGAGATGCATGAGGAGGTCGACCTCGCGCTTGGGCCTGCGCCAGTTCTCCGTGGAGAAGGCGTAGACGGAGAGGACGTCGAGGCCCAGGCGCACGCTCGTGGTCACGGCCTCGCGCAGCGAGTCGACGCCCGCTACGTGGCCCTGGGAGCGGTCGAGGCCGCGGGCCGTGGCCCAGCGGCCGTTGCCGTCCATGATGATGGAGACGTGCGCGGGGATGCGCTCGAGGTCGACGTCGTCGAGGGAGATGTCGTCATGCGCGCCCTCGTAGTAGGCGCGCAGCTTATCGATGTCGAGAAGCACTAGATCTCCATCACCTCGGCGCTCTTGGCCTTGAGCAGCTCGTCGATCTTGGCGACGTAGGAGTCGGTGACCTTCTGGACGGCCTTCTTCTCGCGCGACTGCTCGTCATCGGAGAGCTCCTCGTTGCGCTCGATCTTGCCGTTGACGTCGCGGCGGACGTTGCGGACGGAGACGCGCGCCTCCTCGGCGAGCTCCTTGCACTCCTTGACGAGCTCCTTGCGGCGCTCCTCGGTGGGCTTGGGGAACGGCAGGCGAATCGAGACGCCGTCGTTGGACGGCGTGATGCCGAGGTCGGAGCTCTCGATGGCCTTCTCGATGGCGCGCAGGGCGCTCTTGTCCCACGGCTCGACGACGAGCATGGAGGCCTCGGGGACCTTGATGCCGGCGAGCTGGGTGATGGGGGTCGGCTGGCCGTAGTAGTCGACCATGATGGGGGCGAGGATCTGGGCGTTGGCGCGCCCGGTGCGGACGCGGGCGAAGTTGGCCTTGAGCGCGTCGAGGCACTTGCCCATGTTCTTCTCGGCCTTGTCGGTGTACTCGCTCATTGTCTAGTCCTCCTCGACGACGGTGGTTCCAACGTGCTCTCCGCTGACGGCCCTCATGAAGACGCCGGGCTGCTTGATGTCAAAGACCATGATCGGCATCTTGTTGTCGTGGCACAGGGCCGTGGCGGTGGCGTCCATGACCTTGAGGTCGCGGTTGAGGACCTCGCGGTAGCTGATGGTCTCGAAGCGCTTGGCGTCGGGGTTGGTGCGCGGGTCCGCGTCGTAGATGCCGTCGACGTTGGTGGCCTTCATGAGGACCTCTGCGTTGATCTCGCAGGCGCGCAGGGCGGCGGCGGTGTCTGTGGTGAAGTAGGGGTTGCCCGTGCCGGCGGCGTAGATGGTGATGCGCCCCTTCTCGAGGTGGCGGATCGCGCGCCGGCGAATGTAGGGCTCGGCGATCTGGCGCATCTCGATGGCGCTCATCACGCGGCAGTCCATGCCGTTGCGTTCGAAGCAGTCCTGGAGCGAGAGGGAGTTGATGACCGTCGCGAGCATGCCCATGTTGTCGCCCTGGGCACGGTCCATGCCGGCGGCGGCGCCGGCGAGGCCGCGGAAGATGTTGCCGCCTCCCACGACGATGGCAACCTGGACGCCCGCCTCCCAGACGGGCCTGATCTCCTCAGCGAGGCGCTGCGGGACCGCGGGGTCGATGCCGTAGGAGCGCTCCCCCATCAGGGCCTCGCCCGAGAGCTTGAGAAGAACGCGCTGGTACTTGATGTTTGTGTCAGACAAGCCGACCTCCACTCCTCGATGTGGCTTCACGTGATTCTATCAGACGGCAGGCGTGCGGGGCGCGCGGCATCGGCGGGCACCCCTCATTGCTGTCTGCGGACGGGCGAGAAGGGCCTCGGGCCGCAAAAAAGGGGCCGGCGATGCGCTCGCCGGCCCCGGTGACGATTGTGCTGCGCGCTACTCGCCGAAGGTGTAGCGGATGAAGCTCATGACCTCGACCTCGTCGCCGAGGGACTTGCCCACGTTCTTGGCGAGCTGGCCGATGGTGAGGGAGCTGTCCTTGACGAACTCCTGCTCGGTGAGGACGCTCTCCTTGAAGTACTTCTCGAGGCGACCCTGGGCCATCTTCTCCTGGATGGCCTCCGGCTTGCCGGACTCGGCTGCCTGGGCCTTGTAGATGGCGAGCTCGTGCTCGATCACGTCGGCGGGCACGTCGTCGCGGCGGGCGGCGACGGGCGCGGCGGCGGCGACCTGCATGGCCACGTCGTGAGCGAAGGTCTTGAACTCGTCGGCGGCGGCGGTCTCGGCCTTGCCGAGCTTGAAGGTCACGATGTCGGCGAGCTTGCCGCCCAGGTGCACGTAGCTGCCCAGGGCGCCGTCCTCGGCGGTGACGCGCTGGAAGCGGGCGATCTTCATGTTCTCGCCGATGACGTGGATCATCTCGGTGAGCTCGGCCTCGACGGTGGACTCGCCCATGGCGCACGCCTTGAGGGCGTCGACGTCGGCGGGGTCGTTCTCGGCGACGATCTTGGCGAGCTCGAGCGCGAAGCCGGTGAACTTGGGGTTGGTGCCCACGAAGTCGGTCTCGCAGGTGAGCTCGAGGATGGCGCCGAGCTTGGAGTCCTCGGAGACGTAGGTGGCGATGGTGCCCTCGTTGGTGTCGCGGCCGGCGCGCTTGACGGCCTTGGCGACGCCCATGGTGCGGAGGATGTCGACGGCCTTGTCGATGTCGCCATCGGCCTCGACGAGGGCCTTCTTGCACTCCATCATCGGGGAGTCGGTCATCTCGCGGAGCTGCTTGACGAGGGCGGCGGTAACCTGAGCCATGGTGGTTCTCCTCTTCTTAGTGGGTGAAGTTACTCGGCAGCGGGGGCCTCGGCCTCGGCCGGGGCGGCCTCGACGACGGGCTCGGTGGTGCCGGCGGCCATCTCCTCGGCCGTAATCTGCTCCTTGCCGGAGCCGGCGAGGACGGCGTCGGCCGCGAGCTCGCACATGAGGGAGACGGAGCGGATGGCGTCATCGTTGGCGGGGATGCCGTAGTCGATGACGTCCGGGTCGGAGTTGGTGTCGAGCAGGCTCACGACGGGGATGTGGAGACGGTTGGCCTCGCGGATGGCGATCTCCTCGCGCTTGGAGTCGACGACGAAGATGGCCTGCGGAAGCGCGGTCATGGTGCGGGCGCCGCCGAGGTTGGCCTGCAGCTTGCCGAGCTCCTTGGAGAGGACCGCCTGCTCCTTCTTGGGCAGCAGCGCCATGCGGCCGTCCTCGACCATGGCCTCGAGCTCCTCCATGCGGGCGATGCGGGAGCGGATGGTCACGAAGTTGGTGAGCATGCCGCCGAGCCAGCGCTGGTTGATGTAGGGCATGCCGCAGCGCTCGGCCTGGGCCGCGATGGGCTCCTGGGCCTGCTTCTTGGTGCCGACGAACAGGACGGTGCCGCCCTTGGCAGCGGTCTCCTTGAGGAAGGTGTAGGCCTTGTCGGCGCCGAGCATGGTCTGCTTCAGGTCGAGGATGTAGATGCCGTTGCGCTCGCCGAAGATGTAGGACTTCATCTTCGGGTTCCAGCGACGGGTCTGGTGGCCGTAGTGGCAGCCGGCGTCGAGCAGGGTCTGGATAGTGATCTTAGCCATGGTAACCTCCTGTGGTTGCTCCTCCGCGCGAGGTCATCCCCGAGACGCCACCCGGGACCTGGCTAGTTGCCCCGGGCACCACGGCGGGCGGGTCGTCGCGCGTGCGTGATGGTGCCGCGCGGTTACGCGGCATGCCGTGCTTGTGCACAACGGGAGGCAGTATAGCGGCTTCCGGCCTGCTTGTCGAGGGCTTCACGCGCCGCTCATAGGCAGCCTTGCCCTCGCGCGCTCGGACCCAAATCCGGATTTGGGTTCCCGGCGGACACAAATGACGATTTGGGTCCGCGGTGAGGCCGGAAACCCGGGCCGACCGTTCTTATCGATTAATCTCTCAACCCCGCGCTTTACTTCGCGGCTTGGAAAGGCTCCGAAGGCCGAGAAGAGCGCCTTGCCCCGGACACAAATCCGGATTTGGGTTCCCGGCGGACACAAATGACGATTTGGGTCCGGAGCCGGGGGCACTTCTCGGCCTGCGGGGCGCTTTGTAGCGATGCACTAAATTACGAGTGTAAGGTCTTTATCGATAAGAACGATGTGCTCCGGCGGCCTCCACAAGGTCGGACACAAATCCGGATTTGGGTCCGCCAGGAACACAAATCCAGATTTGTGTCCTCAACCAAGGGAACGTCCGCGACCGGTGATTTTGTCCAAAACCGGCCCGCTATTCCCGCCCGTTAGATACCGGGCCAGTTCCGGACGTTTCGGGAGCCCAAACTGTCCAAAACCGGCCCGTTATTCTCGGCCACCCCGCCCTGCCCTGCCTTGTCGCGGCCGTGCCCCCGTCACGCGCGCGGGTGGGCGCGGGCGGCGGCGTCGCGCAGGCGCTCCACGGAGAGATGCGTGTACACCTGCGTCGTCGAGAGGCTCTCGTGGCCGAGCAGCTCCTGGACGCTTCGCAGGTCCGCTCCCCCGCCGAGCAGCTCGGTCGCATAGGTGTGGCGCATGGCGTGCGGCGTGAGCGCGGGGTCGAGGCCCGCGGCGCGGACGCGGCGCTCGAAGGCGGTGCGCAGCGCGTCGGCGGACATCGGGTTTCCCCGCGTGGAGACGAGCAGCGCGTCGCTCGCCCGCCGCCCGCGGGCCGCGAGCTCGGGGCGCGCCTCCGCCAGGTAGCGCGCCGCCCAGTCGAGCGCCGTCTCGTAGACCGGGACGATGCGCTCCTTGGAGCCCTTGCCGAACAGGCGTGCCTGGGCCCGCGCGAGGTCGAGGTCGGCCACGCGCAGTCCCGCCATCTCCGAGACGCGCGCGCCCGTGGCGTAGAGGAGCTCGAGGAAGCAGCGGTCCCTCAGGCTGACGGGGTCCTCGCCGTCGCAGCTCTCCAGGAGGCGGGTGACGTCGGCGTCGCTCATCGTGCGGGGCAGGCCGCGGCCGACCTTGGGGCTCGCCACCGCCGCGACGGCGCCGCCGTCGCAGACCCCCTCGCGGCTCATCCAGCGGTAGAGGCCGCGCAGCGCCGAGAGGTGGCGGTTGACCGTTCGGGAGGAGTACCCCGCGCGCGAGAGATCGGCTAGGTATGAGCGCAGCTCCCGATGCGTGATCGAAAGCGGCCGCACGCCCTCGCGCGCGGCCCACGAGCAGAACGCGTCAAGGTCGCAGCGGTAGGCCCTCACCGTGTTGGGAGAGAGGTTGCGCACCGTCTGGAGATGCGCGCAGAAGGCCTCGACCTGACGGCCGAGAAGCCCGAGCTCCCCCGCCCGCTGCCGCGCCTCGGGGGTGATCGCCTCCTCCCCCGGCACGCTCACCCCCGCGCCCCGGCGAAGAGGTCGGGCCGCGAGGCGACGTAGGCGCCGAGGTCCGCGCGGGCGCGCTCGGCCAGCGCGGCGCGACGCTGCGCCTTGTTGCGCGGGGGGTTCTCCAGCGGGGGCACCAGGCCGAAGTTGACGTGCATGGGCTGGTAGCCGGTCGTCGCGGGGTCGGTGGCGTAGGCGACGAGCGAGCCGAGCGCGCCGGTGGCGGGCAGGCGGACGGGCGCGGCGCCCGAAAGGTCTGAGAAGGTGTTGAGCGCGGCGAGCAGGCCGGACGCGATGGCCTCGACGTAGCCCTCCGTGCCGGTGATCTGGCCGGCGAGGCGGACGCGCGTCCCGGGGACCGCGAAGGTGCCGTCGAGCGTGTGCGGCGCGTCGACGAACGAGTTGCGGTGCATGACGCCGTAGCGCAGGAACTCCGCGCCCTCGAGCCCCGGGATCATCCGGAACACGCGGCGCTGCTCCGGCCAGGTGAGGTTGGTCTGGAAGCCGACGAGGTTGTATGCCGCCCGGGACGCGCTCTCGGCGCGGAGCTGAACGGCCGCCCAGGGGCGCCTGCCGGTGCGCGGGTCCGTGAGGCCCACGGGCTTGAGGGCGCCGAAGCGCAGCGAGTCGTGCCCGGTCCTCGCGACCTCCTCCACGGGCTGGCAGGCGCAGAAGAGCTCGGCCTGCTCGAAGTCGCGCGCGAGGACGCGCTCCGCCGAGAGCAGGGCCTCCATGAAGGCGTCGTACTCCTCGCGCCCCATCGGGCAGTTGAGGTAGTCGCCCGTCCCCTCCTCGCCGTAGCGGGACTGCTCGAACACGACGGAGCGGTCGAGCGACTCGGCGTCGACGATGGGCGCGGCGGCGTCGAAGAAGCTCATCCCCTCCCCGCCCACGACGGAGGAGAGGGCCGAGAAGAGCGCGTCGGAGCACAGCGGGCCGGCGGCTATGACGCAGGGGCCGTCCGGGATCTCCGTGACCTCCTCGCGCACGAGCTCGATCAGGGGACTTGCCTCGACGCGCTCGGTGACGGCGCGGGAGAACGCCTCGCGGTCGACGGCGAGCGCGCCGCCCGCCGGGACCGAGCACGCCCGGGCGATGGGCAAGAGCTCGCAGCCCATGAGGTCCAGCTCCTCCTTGAGGAGGCCGGCGGCGGTGTCGGGCTTGGTCGACTTGAGGGAGTTGGAGCAGACGAGCTCGGCGAGGCCCTCCCCGTGATGGGCGGGGGACTCCTTGGCGGGGCGCTGCTCGAAGAGCCTCACGCGGACCCCTCGTCGTGCGAGCTGCAGGGCGCACTCGCTGCCCGCAAGGCCGCCCCCCACGACCGTCACGATCTGCTCCATGCCCTGTCCTCCCGTCAAGCCGTCGTTCTTCTCGCTTTCCCATTGTGCCCCAAGCCGCCCGCGCGGCATAGGGGCGCGGCCGCCCGACGCCCCCGCCCCACGCTCACGCCAGGTCGCGCTCGCCCAGGAGATACGCGCGCGTGACGGAGTACCTGCCGTCGGGCAGCCGCTCCACCAGCCCGCGCGCCTCGAAGTCGGTGAGGGTCCTGAGGACCGTGAGGACGCTCTCACCAAGACGGGCGGCGAGGTCGTCGGGCCGCGCGGGTGAGGACACGAGCGCGCCCATCACGGGGCCACGGTCTTGTCGCCCTCCCTCCGAGAGGAGGGGCGCGGCTCCGTAGTCCAGCGAGAGCGCGACTGAGAGCGCCTGCTCGTCGGAGATGACGCGCGCCCCCTCGGCGATGAGCCGGTTCGTCCCAACGGAGGTGGGAGAGAAGATGGAGCCCGGGATGGCGTAGACCGTCCTGCCGAGCTCGGCCGCCGCGTCGGCGGTAGAGAGGGTGCCCGACCGTGCGCCGGCCTCCGTCACGACGAGCACCTGGGAGAGAGCGGCGATGATCGCGTTTCTACGCGGGAACGCCCAGCGTCGCGGCCCCGTGCCCCAGCGCTGCTCGGAGATGACGGCCCCGCCCGCCGCGACGGCGCCCTCGAAGACGTCGCGCGAGGACTGGGGGTAGACGACGTCCGCGCCGCAGCCGGAGACGACGACGGTCCTCCCGCCGGCGCGCAGCGCGGCAGAGCCCGCGGCGTGGTCGCAGCCGAGGGCTCCCCCGGAGACGACCGTTATCCCCTGGCCTGCGGCGACGCGCGCCGCCATCTCCGCGATCGCGAGCCCGTAGGGCGTGGCGCGGCGAGCCCCCACGATCGAGAGACAGGGGCCGCGGAGCGCCTCGGGGTCGCCGAGCCCATAGATGACCTCCGGAGGGCTCCCAAGGTCGAGAAGGGCGTCGGGATAGCCCCTCTCCCCCGCCCGAAGCTCCCATCTCTCATCCCGCGGCCGGTCAGACATGGCATCTCCCCTCACTCCAGGGCGCGCGACCGGAAGCCGAGCGCCTCCACGACGTCGTCCTCGCTCACGCGCTCGCGCTGCCCCAGGTCCGCGATCGTCCGGGCCACGCGCGCGACCCTTACGATGGCGCGGCCGCCGAGCGCGAGCCGGTCCGCGAGGCGCTCGAAGGTCGCCTGCGCTCGCGGCTCGAGCGAGGCGGCCACGGGGTCGTGGGCCTCGCCCTCGCGCGACTCCCTCCAGGCGCGAAACTCGCGCGCCTCGGCGACGAGCCCCGCCATCTCCTCCGACCCCATCCCCTCCCCGCCCTGGATGACCTTTGAGGAGCTCGGTCGCGCGACGTCCACGACGACGTCGATGCGGTCTATGAGCGGCCCCCCGATGCGGGACTGGTACGCCGCGACCTTGGCGGGGGCGCACGTGCACTCGTGGCCGGGGTCCCCGAGGTGCCCGCAGGGACACGGGTTGGCCGCGGCGACGAGCTGGAAGTCGCAGGGAAACTCGTAGATGTCGTCCACGCGCACGATGCGGACCACGTGGTCCTCGAGCGGCTGCCTCAGCGCCTGGAGCGCGACGCGGGGGAACTCGGGGAGCTCGTCGAGGAACAGGACCCCCTCGTGCGCGAGCGAGATCTCCCCGGGCGTCACCGGCCGGCCCCCGCCCACCAGCCCCCCGACGGAGATCGAGTGGTGGGGCGAGCGGAACGGGCGCTCCCCGCGCGAGATCCCCTCGACGCTCTGGCCGGCGACGGAGTGGACGAGAAGCGCCTCGGCCTGCTCGTCCTCCCCGAGCGGCGGCAGGATAGTCGGAAGCCTGCGGGCGAGCATGGTCTTGCCCGCGCCCGGGGGTCCCACCATCAGCATGCCGTGCCGGCCGGCGGCGGCGATCGTCATGGCGCGCTTGGCGAGCTCCTGGTCCACGACGTCGGCGAAGTCGAGCCGCTCGCGAAGCTCGAGGTCCTTCTCGCCCGCCCGCGCGGACCCCAGGGGAGCAAGCCCGTCGACGCCGCCCCTGAGCTGCGCCAGCGCCCTCACCGCCAGGGCATCGCTCCCCCATCCGCCCGTCAGGTCGCTGTCGGCGGAGGTGACGAGCCTCAGCCCCTGGTCCTTGGCGAGAAGCGCATAGGCCATGTCCCCGCGCACCGGGCAGACGGAGCCGTCGAGCGCCAGCTCGCCAGCGAACAGGGTGTCGTCCGCGACGGACGGGGGGAGCTGGCCGGTCGCGATGAGTATGGCGACGGCTATGGGAAGGTCGAAGGCGGTCCCCGTCTTGCGCATCCCGCCCGGCGCGAGGTTGATGGTGATGTGGGCGCGCGGCAGCTCGAAGTTGCTCGAGCGCAGCGCGCAGCGAACGCGCGAGCGCGCCTCGAGCACCGCCGTGTCGGGCATCCCCACGATGTCGAGCCCCGGGATGCCGCCCGAGCTGCTGACCTCCACCTTGACGGGGCGCGCCGTGACGCCCTGCAGCGCCGCGGTCCTCACGGTGGCAGACCCGGCGCCCATCAGCTGTCCAGGGAGTAGGCGTTGAAGAGGTGGCGCAGGTGGGCGCCTCCCTCGGGCGCCACGTTGATCGCGATGACGTCAAAGCAGACGGACGAGACGTCCTGGTGGGAGAAGAGATACGTGAGCGCGCACATGCGATACCGCCTGCGCTTGGCCGCGTCGACGGCGAGCTCGGGTATGACGTCATCGCGCTCCCCCTTCGCGAGGCGCGTCTTCACCTCCACGAGAACGACGGCGTCCTCCCGCTCCGGGTCGCGCGCCACGATGTCGACCTCCCCGTGCATGCAGCGCCAGTTGCGCTCGAGGACCTCCCACTCGCGGCTGACGAGGTGGCGCGCGGCGACCTCCTCCCCGCGCGCCCCGAGCTCCTGAGGCGTGAGCTCGGTCACCGGCTTGCCGCGCTCCGGGGCCGCCGCCTCATGGGGCGTCGGCTCCGCCGGGACCCCCTGCGGGATGGTGTGCCTGATCTCGTCGCGCGTGATGCTTGTCGTCGGGTAGTCCAGCTGCATCGTCTCGCCCCTTCCATCGTCTCGTGATGGGGCGAGCATGACAGAGGGCACGTGCACGAGACTGTCCCCGACCTGCGCGGGAGCTGCGCGCGAGGTTTGCGCGAGCCGTCACGGGCGGCCCGCCGCGCCGACTGCCCGGGCCGCGACGGGCCGCAGCAAAGTGAGGCCTCGGGCGGCCTATCAGAAAAGGGTGAGATTCTCCACAAAGTTGCCACAGAAGGAGGCGCGGTGTAGGGGCGTGAGGCCCTTCTCGCGAATCGCGGCGATGTGCTCGGCAGATCCGTAGCCCTTGCACTCCGCGAGATGGTATCCCGGGTACTCTTCGTCGTAGGCAACCATGAGGGCGTCGCGCGTCACCTTGGCGACGATGGAGGCGGCGGCGATGCAGGCGATGCGGGCGTCGCCCTTCACGAGGCACTTCTCGGCAGGATGGGCGTGCACGGGGTTGCCGTCGATGAGGACGCAGTCGGGGTCGAGGCCGGTGTCGGCGACGGCCTGCGCCATGGCGTGCCTAAGCGACGCCGCCATGCCCACCGCGTCGATGGAGGCGGGCTCGACGTGCGCTATGCCGATGGCCACGGCGACGTCGGCGATGCGCGCGGCGAGGGCCTCGCGCCGCGCCGGGGTGAGCTGCTTGGAGTCGTTGAGGCCCCAGACGACGGGGTCGTCGGGAAGGCAGACCGCCGCGACGGTGAGCGGGCCGGCGACGGCGCCGCGCCCGACCTCGTCGACGCCGACGATGACGCCGGGGCCGCCGAGCTCCCGCTGCAGCGCGTACATGCCCTCGACGCGGGCGCGCTCTAGCTCCTCGCGCTCGATGCGCCTCCGGGCGGAGCGCACCGCTGCGGCGACCTGCTTGCGGGGGTCGTCGGCGTAGCGCTCCACGAGCGAGCGCGCCTCGTCGAGCGGGGCGTCGGCGAGGGTCGCGGCGATCTCTCGAGCGGTGACGGGGCGCGGGCGGTCGGGCATGAGGTGCCTCCATACAAGAAGGCCGCCCCCGAGGGGGCGGCCGGAACGTGCGATGATGTGATGCTAGTCGCGCTTCTCGCGGATTCGGGCGGCCTTGCCGACGCGGTCGCGGAGGTAGTAGAGCTTCGCGCGACGGACGTCACCGTGACGGACGACCTCGAGCTTGGCGATCTTGGGGCTGTGAAGCGGGAAGGTGCGCTCGACGCCCACGGAGAAGCTGATCTTGCGGACGGTGAAGGTCTCGCGGGCACCCTCGCCGCTCATGCGGATGACGTCGCCCTCGAAGACCTGCTCGCGGGTGCGATCGCCCTCGACGATGCGATAGTGGACCTTGACGTGGTCGCCGACCTTGACCGCGGGGATGTCCTCGCGAATCTGCTGACGCTCGATGGCGCGAATGTAGTCCATGCTCAAACCTCATTCTTCCTAGAGGTGCCGACGCTCTCGCGAACGACACATAGCTTTACACACAGCGAGTGATTATAGGGCAGGTACAACACCTAGACAAGAACCACACAACATTTTGTGTCCCCCGCCAGGCCTCTCGGGCCGCGCCCCGGTTCGCGCCTTGCGACACAAATCCTCATTTGTGTCCTCAACTAAAAGGGCGCCCGTAATCGGCGACATAGACCAGACCGTCCGCAGCCGGCCCGTAATCCTCGCCCGCCCGATACAGGGCCAGTTCCGGACGTTTCAAGACGCCCGGACCGTCCGCGCCTAGCCCGTTATTCTCGGTGGCCCCGCCGCGGCGCGCCCCTACAGGCACATCCCCACGACGACGCCGGCGGCGTCGCTGGCGAGTCCCGTCGTGGACGGATAGCCGGATGCCATGACCTGGTAGAAGTAGCTCGCGTCCTCGCCCGTGAAGCTGTAGGGGTAAGCGGTCCTGTACCACCAGGCCGTATCGGCGCCGCCGTATGCGAGCTCAAGTGTGCCCTTGGGGTCGCTCGAGCCGCTCACCCCGGCGACGCGGAAGTACTCGTACTGAGCCCCCTCGGCGGAGAGGAGGGCGTCATAGACGGTGAAGTCGACGTAGCCCGTGTGCGGGTTGGGCTCCGCGCCGTACTCCGCCACGAACCACCCCGGGCTTCCGCACACCTCGGATGCCGAGAAGAGCCACAGCCTGTCCGCGGTCTCGGTCACCGATGCGGCGTCGGAGGCGACGCCGACGTTGTTCGTGCGCTTCGAGACCGCGACGAGGGCGTCGGACAGGGTGTCGGGCAGAAGGCCGAGCCCATCCTCCGCGAGCCATGCGCGCAACGAGGACGCCTCCCATCCGCCCGCGTTGGTGGTGGCGTCGTTCATGGGGCGACGCGCGATCGGCGATGCCATGAGGGTGAGTCCCGCCCGGCCCGATCCGTCGGCGCGGTCGTCCGCGCGGATGCCGACGACGGTAAGTGATGCGGCGCGGCCGTCCTCGAGCGGCAGCGCACGCGTGTCGCCGACGGCGACGCCGTACTTCTCGGCCACCGACCGCCCCTCCTCGTCGGTGGGGGCTGCGGAGATCAGCCCCGCGACCTCGGCGAGCTCCTCCCAGGTGTACTCGTCGAACGACCTCGCCTCGAGCTCTTGCTCGACGGGCTCGGGGGCGGAGGTCCCCGTCGGCTCCCTGTTGGTCATGACCAGCCACAGCAGCGCCGCGCCCGCGGCGCACACAACCGCCGACAGCGCGAGCGCCACCCACGTCACAATCCCAGATTCCCTCTCAGCCAAACCTCCCCCTCCCTAGCTCGACGTGACGACTCTACCAGACCGCCGGCCCGCGAACAGTGCATGCGGTAGCGAGCCGCCGTCCTTCTCCGCCGCGAGTTCCGCAGCCGAGCGCAGCGAGGCGAGGACTGTTTGAGCGCCGGAGAAGGACGGCGGCTCGCTACCGCCTCCGCCACGATCGCGGCACCTTGAGGTCCTCGTAGACGCTCACGGCATAGCGGTCCGTCATGCCGGAGATGAAGTCGGCCACCTGGACCTCGGGCTTGTCGCCGTCATGGAGGCGGTACTCATCCGGCACCTCGTCGAGATGCTTGACGTAGTGGTCGAAGAGCTCCTCGATCATCACGTAGGCCTTGGGCTCCTCCCACTTTGCGTCGCCAGACGAGTACAGGTTCGCAAACAGGAACGAGCGCATCGACATCATCGCGTCCCAGACCGCCTCGGACATGCTGACGTCGCCGGTCGCGGAGCTCCGCGAGACGACGTCATGGACCATGGTCTCGATGCGCTCGGACGAGCTCGCCCCGAGCACGCTGCGCGCGTCGGCGGGGAGGTCCTCCTCGCGCAGCATTCCCGCGCGCTCGGCGTCGTCGATGTCGTGGCAGACGTAGGCGATGCGGTCGGCGAGGGCGACCGCGCGCCCCTCGAGCGTCGAGGCGCGCAGCGAGCCGGTGTGGCTCCGGATGCCGTCGACGACCTCGCGCGTGAGGTTGAGGCCGCCTCCGTCTCGCTCCAGGAGCTCGACGATGCGCGCGCTCTGCTCGTTGTGGGCAAACAGCCTGCGCGACGTCGGCGCGTCGGGGTCGATGCCGCGGTGGCGCGCGATGGCATGGCTGAGAGCGCGCTCCCCGACATGGCCGAAGGGCGTGTGCCCGAGGTCGTGTCCGAGCGCGATTGCCTCCGTGAGGTCCTCGTTGAGGCCGAGGGGGCGCGCGATCGAGCGCGCGACCTGCGAGACCTCGAGGGTGTGGATGAGGCGCGTGCGGTAGTGGTCCCCCTCGGGGGCGAGAAACACCTGGGTCTTGTGGGCCAGGCGGCGAAAGCTCTTGCAGTGGAGGATGCGGTCGCGGTCGCACTGGAAGCACGTGCGCAGCGGGTCTGGGGGCTCGGGGAGCAGGCGTCCCCTCGAAGCGTCGGAGAACGCGGCATCCGGCGAAAGGCGCTCTCGCTCCGCGCGCTCGAGGTCCTCTCTCGCTGAAACCCTCATGGTCTCCTCCCGTCTTTGGGCAGGTTTGGGACCATTGTACACGGGCGCAGCAAAACGCCTGGTGCCTGATTTCCGCCTTCTGTACGGCAAAACGCCTGGTGCCTGATTTCCGCCGTTTGCGTGTCTAGTGCCAAATAACCGAGAAATGCGTGCGATTTGTGCCGGAATCCGCTCATATGCGTGTCCGCCGTACGCATTTGAGCGGATTCCGGCACCAGGCCTTTTGCCGCGCGCGAAAAAGGGAGGGAGCCGAGGCCCCCTCCCTGTTGGCTGAGCTTGAAGTCGTCAGTTACTTGGCGACCTTGGCAGCACCGCCGTTGGCCTCGATCTTGGCCTGGGCAGCCGCGAGGCGCGCGATGGGCACGCGGTACGGCGAGCAGGACACGTAGTCAAGGCCGAGGTCGTAGTACATGTGGATGGACTCGGGGTCGCCACCGGTCTCGCCGCAGACGCCGCAGACGATGTCGGGGTTGCCGGCGTGGCCGCCCTCGACGCCCATCTTGACGAGCTTGGCGACGCCCTTGTCGAGCGTGGCGAACGGGTTGGTCTTGCAGATCTTCTTGTCGAGGTAGAGCGGCATGAACGCGGCCTCGACGTCGTCACGCGAGAAGCCCAGGCCCATCTGGGTCAGGTCGTTGGTGCCGAAGGAGAAGAAGTCGGCGTGCTTGGCGATGTCCTCGGAGGTGATCGCGGCGCGCGGAATCTCGATCATGGTGCCGACCGGGATGTCGAGCTCGACGCCGTACTCGTCGGCGACGGCCTTGATGTTCTCCTCGACGACCTCGCGGACGAGGGCGAGCTCCTCCTCGAAGGCCACGAGCGGGATCATGATCTCGGGCTTGGGGTTGAGGCCCTGCTTCTGGAGCTCGGCGGTGGCGGAGGCGATGGCCTTCACCTGCATGACGTTGAGCTCGGGGTAGACCAGGCCGAGGCGGCAGCCGCGCAGGCCGAGCATCGGGTTGGCCTCCTGGAAGGAGTCGAGCTTGGCGAGAAGGGCCTTCTTCTCGGAGACGTCCTTGCCGGCAGCCTCCTCCTTGGCGATCTCGACGTCGAGGTCGCGCGGGTCCTCGAGGAACTCGTGCAGGGGCGGGTCGAGCAGGCGCACGATGACGGGCATGCCGTCCATGGCCTTGAACATCTCGAGGAAGTCGCCCTTCTGGGCGGCGCCGAGCTTCTCGACGGCGTCGGCCTTGACGGCCTCGTCGTCGGCGAGGATGAAGTTCTGGATGAGCTGCTTGCGCTCGCCGAGGAACATGTGCTCGGTGCGGCACAGGCCGATGCCGGAGGCGCCGTTGTCCTTGGAGAGCTGCGCGTCGGCCGGGTTGTCGGCGTTGGCGCGGACACCGATCACGCGGCCGCGCTCGGCGTCAAGACGGACCTCGTCGGCCCAATCGAGGATGGTCTGGAGATCGCCGCCGAGCTCCGGACGGACGAGGGCGACCTCGCCGAGGATGACGTCGCCGGTGGTGCCGTCGATGGAGATGACGTCGCCCTCGTGGAGGGTGATGTCGGTGCCGGCGACGGTGCAGACCTTGTTGACAGCGTCGATCTGGAGGGCGTCGACGCCGCAGACGCAGGGCGCGCCCATGCCACGGGCGATGACGGCCGCGTGGGAGGTCTTGCCGCCGTGAGAGGTCAGGATGCCCTCAGCGGCAACCATGCCGTGGAGGTCGTCGGGCGTGGTCTCCCAGCGCACGAGGATGCAGGGCTTGCCGGCCTCGGCATAGGCCTCGGCGTCGGCAGAGGAGAAGACCACGGCGCCCACGGCCGCGCCCGGGGAGGCGTTGAGGCCCTTGGCGATGACCTTGTAGTCGGCCTTGGGGTCGAACTGCGGGTGGAGGAGCTGGTCGAGCTGCTCGGGGGCAACGCGCATGACCGCCTCCTCCTTGGAGATGCGGCCCTCCTCGTACATCTGGATGGCGACCTTGAGCGCGGAGAGGGCGGTGCGCTTGCCCACGCGGGTCTGGAGCATCCAGAGCTTGCCCTGCTCGATGGTGAACTCGAGGTCCATCATGTCAGCGTAGTGGTCCTCGAGGATCTCGAAGACGTGGAAGAGCTCCTTGCCCGCCTCCTCGAGGCCGGGGACCTTGGGCAGGTCGGCGATCGGCTCGGTGTTGCGGATGCCAGCGACGACGTCCTCGCCCTGGGCGTTGACCAGGAAGTCGCCGTAGCGCTCGTTGGTGCCGTCGGCGGGGTTGCGCGTGAAGGCGACGCCGGTGGCGGAGGTGTTGCCCTTGTTGCCGAACGCCATCACCTGGACGTTGACGGCGGTGCCGAGCTCGTCGGGGATCTTGTTCTGCTTGCGGTACAGGATGGCGCGGTCGGTGTTCCAGGAGCCGAAGACGGCCTGCTCGGCGAGGCGCAGCTGCACCAGCGGGTCGTGCGGGAACTCGATCTTGCCGTCGACGAGAACCTCGGGGTACTTCTCGGCGTCGACGTTGTCGGCGAAGATCTGCTTGAAGGTGGCGACGAGGTCCTTGAGGTCGTCAGCGTCGAGCTCGGTGTCGAGCTTCACGCCCTTCTCGGCCTTCTTGGCGGCGATGGCGTCCTCGAAGAGCTGGCCGGAGACGCCCATGACGACGTCGGAGAACATCTGCACGAAACGACGGTAGGAGTCGTAGGCGAAGCGCGGATTCTCGGTCTGCTTGATGAGGCCCTGGACGGAGTCGTCGTTGAGGCCGAGGTTGAGGACGGTGTCCATCATGCCGGGCATGGAGAACGGCGCGCCGGAGCGGACGGAGACGAGCAGCGGGTCCTCGGAGTCGCCGAGCTTCTTGCCCATGCGCTCCTCGAGGTCCTTGCGGTACTCGTCGATCTCGTCGAGGACGCCCTCAGGCCACACGTTGCCCGCGCTGGAGTACGCGACGCAGGTCTGGCAGGTGATCGTGAATCCGGGAGGGACCGGGAGGCCGATGTTGGCCATCTCGGCAAGGTTGGCGCCCTTGCCGCCCGTGATCCACTTGGCCTCGGCAACGGACTCGCCCGCGACCTCGGTCACGTTGTTTCCGTTGGCGTCGAAGCCAAAGCGGTAGACGTGCTTTTCTGCCATGTTTACCCCTTGCTTTCCTTGGGTTCCAAACGCGCTGCCCGGCGGGCGGCGCGCACTGACTTGGTCGCGCACGGCACTCTCGCGACCATACGCAAGTTTAGCAACCCGGAGCAATGACGCAAAGGGCTTTCGACATTCGGTCAGCGTTGGTTGGTAAGCGGTGAGCGGCAACAAAATATGGGGTCGTGCCGTCCGGCACGACCCCAAAGGTAGTAACATCAAACGCGAATTGGCCGATTTTCCGGCCGCACTCCCCTACTTGTAGAGAGCGCCGATCTCGCGCGTGGGCTCCTCGCCGGTGAGCGTGGAGAGAACCGTCACGGCCGGGCCGAGAAGGTCGATCGACGGGATGCCGCGGCGGTCGAGCTCGCGGCGGATCTCGCGGCGCAGGGTCCCGTTGGCGAAGGTGTGGAACACGGCGCAGGGGCGGGAGTCGTCGAAGTTCTCGTCGAGAAACGCGCGCACGGCGTCGACGTCCTTGACGTTGGAAAGGCGCTCGATGTCGACCGAGCCCTCTCCGAACTGGGCGGCGGCGGCCATGACGACGGTGTTGGCGGTCTCGCCGCGGGCGTCGGACAGAACGAAGATGAGGGGGACGACCTGACCGAAGATGTCGTCATCCAGATCGAGCTTAGCCATCTCGAGACCTCCCATGCGGTAACGGTTTTAGAAGCGAGTGCGTTTAATCCTTATTCTACTTCTTCTTGGAGAGCGCGCCGATGTCGGCGACCCCAACGAACACCTCGACGAAGCGGTTGAGCAGACGAAGGCGGTTCTCCCTTACCGCAGTATCCTCGTCCATGACAAGTACGTCTTCGAAGAATCGGTCGATGGGCGCCTTGAGTTCGGCAAGGGCGGCCAGGGCGCCGGCGTAGTCGTCGCACGCGAGCGCCTCGCTGACGCGAACCGACCCCTGCTCGCAGGCGTCGTAGAGGCTCTGCTCGGCAGGGCCGAGAAGCGCGGGGTCGACCTCGGCGCCGAGTTTGGCGTCGCCCAGGTGAGCGGCGCGGGCGTAGGCGGTCGCGAGGTCGTCGAAGAGCTCCGGGCTCTGGGAGCGGGCGTCCTCGAGGGCGTGGGCGCGCGCCATGTACTCGATGGGGTCGACCACGCCGACGGCGGAGACGGCCTCGATCGTGTCGGGGCGGATGCCCTCCTCGCGCGCGATGGCGACGAGGCGCCCCTGGAAGAAGCGCACGACCGACGCGGCGACGGCCTCCATGTCGAAGTCGAGGCCCTGGGCGCGGTAGGCGCCGAGCGAAAGGCCGATCAGCTGGCGCAGGTCGCAGCCGGGCAGCGTGCGCAGCATGGCGATGATGCCGATGGCCGCGCGGCGCACGGCATAGGGGTCGGAGGACCCGGTGGGCGGCTCGTCGATGGCGAAGATGCCGCAGACGGTGTCGAGCTTGTCGGCGATGGCCACGCAGCGCCCGCAGGCGCCCGAGGGGAGCTCGTCGCCGGCGAAGCGCGGGCGGTAGTGCTCGCGGATCGCGGCGCACACCTCCGGCGACTCCCCGGCGGCCGCGGCGTAGTAGCCGCCCATGACGCCCTGCTGGTTGGTGAACTCGACGACGGCCTGCGAGACGAGGTCGGCCTTCGCGAGGTGAGCGGCGCGCGAGGCGGCGGCGACGCCGGCCTCGTCCTGGCCGGACTGAGTTGCCACGGCGGCGGCCAGCCCCTCCATGCGCTCCACCTTCTGGAGCACCGTGCCCAGGCGCTCCTGGAAGGTCACCGAGCCGAGGCGCTCCACGAACTCCTCCATCGGGCGCTTGAGGTCCTCGTCGTAGAAGAACTTGGCGTCGTCGAGGCGCGCGCGGACCACGCGCTCGTTGCCGGAGACGACGGTCGCGGAGACGCGCGGGTCGGCGTTGGACACCACGACGAACTCGCGCGTGAGGTTGCCGCTCGCGTCGTACACGGGGAAGTAGCGCTGGTTGGAGAGCATGGACTCGCAGATGATCTCGTGCGGGACCGAGAGGAACTCCTCGTCGAAGGTGCCCACGACGACCGTGGGCCACTCGCAGAGGTTCACGACCTCGTCGAAGATGCGCTTGGGCGTGTCGACGTGCGCGCCGCCGCGCTCGGCCTCGATCCGGGCGATGCCGGCGCGGATGGCCTCGGCGCGGCGCTCGGCGGAGAGGACGAAGGCGCGCTCGAGCGTGGCCTCGTAGTCGGCCGGCGAGGCGACGACGTGCTCGCCCGGGGCGAGGACGCGGTGGCCGCGCGTGGTGTTGGAGGAGGTGACGTCGGCGTAGGTCACGGGCACGACGTCAGTGCCGAGTAGCGCGCAGATCCAGCGGATCGGGCGCACGAAGGTGGCGTGCTCGGAGCCCCAGCGCTGGCTGCGGTAGTTGGGCCACTGCAGGCCTCCGATGACGTCGGCGGAGAGCGTCGAGAGGAGCGGCGCCGCGGGCCTCGAGGGGACGCTGCGCTCGGCGAAGACGTACTCGGAGCCGTCCGCGTCGACGCGGCGCACGAGGTCGGCGGCGTCGGCGCCGCACTTGCGCGCGAACCCGAGGGCGGCCTTGGTGGGCGCGCCGGACTCGTCGAACGCGATCGCGGCCTTGGGGCCGCGCTTGACCTCGTGGATCTCGTCGGTGGCGACGGCGACGTCGGCGACGAGCGCGGCGAGGCGGCGGGGCGTGGAGATCACGCGGACCTCGCCGTGGGAGAGCCCGGCGGCGTCGAGGCCCTTGGCGATGAGCCCGCCGAGCTGCTGGGCGGCGTTCATGAGCGGCGCGGAGGGCATCTCCTCGCAGCCGATCTCGAGCAGGAAGTCACGGGTCTCGGCCATCTAGGCCACCTCCCCCTTCTTGGCGTCGTCCTTCTCGCCCCCGGCCACCTCGGCGAGATAGCTCTCGCAGCAGAGCTTGGCGATGGTGCGGACGCGCAGGATGTAGTTGGCACGCTCGGTCGCGGAGATGGCCCCGCGGGCGTCGAGCAGGTTGAACGCGTGGCTGCACTTCATGACGCAGTCATAGGCGGGCAGCGGGAGCCTGCGGTCGAGGCAGGAGTGGCACTCGCGCTCGTAGTCGTCGAACTTCTGGCGCATCATCTCGACGTTTGCGACCTCGAAGTTGTAGGTCGAGAACTCGCGCTCGTTCTCCTGGAACACGTCGCCGTAGGTCATGGGCGTGCCGTCGGGCAGGTAGGACCAGATGACGTCATAGACCGAGTCGACGCCCTGGGCGTACATGGCGATGCGCTCGAGGCCGTAGGTGATCTCGACGGGGACCGGGTCGACCTCGATGCCGCCGACCTGCTGGAAGTAGGTGTACTGGGTGACCTCCATGCCGTCCATCCAGACCTCCCAGCCCAGTCCCCAGGCGCCGAGCGTGGGGCTCTCCCAGTCGTCCTCGACGAAGCGGACGTCGTGCTCCGCGGGGTCGAGTCCGATGGCGGCGAGCGAGCCCAGGTAGAGCTCCTGGGAGTCCGCCGGGCACGGCTTGAGGATCACCTGGAACTGGTAGTAGTGCTGCATGCGGTTGGGGTTCTCGCCGTAGCGGCCGTCCGCGGGGCGGCGGCAGGGCTGCGGGTAGCAGGTGCGCCAGGGCTTGGGGCCGAGCGAGCGCAGCGTCGTCGCGGTGTGGAACGTGCCGGCGCCGACCTCGGAGTCATAGGGCTGCATGACCGTGCAGCCCTGCGACGCCCAGTAGCGCTCGAGCGCGAGGATCATGTCCTGGAACGTAAGCGCGTTTTCCCTCATGTCCGTACTTCTCCTTCGTATGCCGGAAGGGGCCTAGAGCGCCCCGATGTGATCGAGGGGCCAGTAGATGAACAGCGCCCTCGATGTTACGTCATCCACGCCCACCGCGCCAAAGTAGCGGGAGTCCTTGGAGTCGGTCCTGTTGTCCCCCATCACCCACACGCAGCCCTCGGGCACCTCGTAGGGGTACTCGATGCCCGCTGAGCCGGGCAGGTCGGAGAGCGAGTAGGAGGGCTTGCCCTCCGTATAGGGCTCGTCGAGCCTCTCGCCGTCCACATAGACGGAGCCGTCGACGAGGTCGACCGTCTGACCGCCCACGGCTATGACGCGCTTGATGAGCGTCTCGCCGTCGAGCGGGCTGTCAAAGGTCACGATGTCGCCCGCCTCGGGGTCGCCGAAGTAGAGCGAGACCCTCTCGCCGAGCAGCGTGTCCCCCTCGACGATGGTGTCGCGCATCGAGCCGGTGGGGACCACGTAGGGCGTAGCGACGAACGTCTTGACGAGAAGGCCCACGGCGACCGCGATGGCAAGCCAGGCAAAGAACCAGCCCCAGCCGGAGCCGCGGCCGCGCTCCCCCTCGGGCTCATGAAGATGCTCGGCCATCGCCGCGCTCCTCTCCCGTCACGGCGCGTCGGGCGATCTCGCGCGCCCGCTCGCGCTCATCGTCGGTCAGGTCGGCGCCCTCGAGGAGGTCGGGGCGCCACAGGGCGGTGCGCTCGATCGCGCTCTGGCGCCTCCAGGCGGCAACGCGGGCGTGGTCCCCCGAGAGCAGCACCTCGGGCACGTCCATGCCCCGGAAGCTCGCGGGCCTCGTGTACTGCGCGTACTCGAGCAGGCCAGCGGGCGAGAAGGACTCGTCCACGGCGCTCATCTCGTCGCCGAGCGCCCCGGGCAGAAGGCGGCAGACGGCGTCGATGACGACGAGCGCGGCGAGCTCGCCTCCGGTGAGGACGTAGTCGCCGAGCGAGAGGACCTCGTCGGCGAGGGCGTATGCCCTCTCGTCCATCCCCTCGTAGCGCCCGCAGACCAGAAGCAGGCGCTCCTCGCCCGCGAGCCGCTCGGCCACGCGCTGGTCGAAGCGCCTTCCGCAGGGCGAGAAGAACACGACGTGGGGACGCGGACCGTGCGAGGCGAGGTCGTCGAGCGCCTCGTAGAGGGGCTCAGGCTTCATGAGCATGCCCTGGCCGCCGCCGAAGGGCGCGTCGTCGACGGTGCGGTGGCGGTCGTGGGTCCAGTCGCGCAGGTCGTGGGCGGCAAACTCATAGACGCCGGCGCGCCGCGCGCGCCCGAGGATGGACACGCCGAGGTAGGGCTCGAATACCTCCGGGAAGACGGAGAGCGTCTCGAAGATCATCTGTCCCCTCCCCCGCTCGGCTCGAGCCCCGCGGGGACGCGCACCGGGATGGGGCCCTCGTCGGGCGGCATGCCCACGACGGCGTCCACGACGGGGAGAAGCGTCTCGCCGAGCTCCCCGCGCACCACCCAGACGTCGTTGGCGGGCCCCCGCATGACCTCGTCGATGGTCCCGAGCGCGCCGAGGCGCCCGTCGACGACCTCGCGGCCGAGAAGGGCGCGGGGATCGTGGAGGTCGAGGTCGTCCGGGAGGTCGGAGCGGCGGGCCAGCAGGTACTTGCCGACGAGCCCCTCGGCGGAGGCGATGTCGCCCACGCCCGAGAGGCCGACGAGCTGGCCCCCGCGGTCGTCGGACCCGCAGGACGTGACCATGCGCCAGCGCGGGCCGAGAAGCTCGGGCGGCAGCACGGCCACCTCGAGCCCCTCGCGCACAAGTGAGGGAAGGTCGTGCACGGAAACCGTCACGACCTCCCCTCTTCTCCCGTGGGCCTTGACCACACGGGCTATGGTTCTGTAGCGCTCTCGCATCTGCCTTAGCCTACGACCTCGACCTCGACCGTCGTTCCGACGCGCTGCCCGAGGGCGCGGGCGAGCGTGCGGATCGCCTTGATCGTGCGGCCCTTGCGGCCGATGACCCTGCCGGCGTCCTCCTCGGAGCAGCTGACCTCGATCAGCGAGGAGCCCTCGCTGTCGGTCACGTCCAGGGAGACGGCGTCCTCGTCGTCAACGAGGCCACACACGATGTACTCGACAAGGTCCGCGACGCGGTCCGAGGGGAGCTCGGTCTCCTCGGATGCGAGGAGCGTGGCCTCCGCGGCGTCCATGACGCCTACTCGGCGTCGGCCTCAGCCTCGGCCTCGGCGGCCTCGGCAGCGGCTTTGGCAGCGGCCTTCTTCGAGATCTTGACCTTCTTCTCGACGACGGGCTGGCCGTTGCGGGCAACGTCGATGAGGTGGGCGACGGCGTTGGTGGGCTGGGCGCCCTTGGAGATCCACTCGTCGACCTTCTCGAGGTTGATGTCGATGGTCTTGGGGTTGGTCAGGGGGTTGTAGCGACCAACGAGCTCGATGTAGCGGCCGTCGCGGGGCATGCGGCCGTCGGCGACGACGACGCGGTAGTACGGACGCTTCTTGGCACCGTGACGGGCCAGGCGAATCTTAACTGCCAATGAAAACTCCTTCGTTCGTGCGGTGCGCGGGGTTGATGGGCTGGCCGCACCGCAGGGCCACAAACCGACTTATCATCATACGACTCTTGCCTGTGGTCGCAAGGTGCAGTTTTTGTGAAAGCGCCCTGTCAGTTTGCTGAGAGTGCCCGCGTTCAGGAGAAATTCAGGGTGCGTGGGTAGGATAGCAGCGAACAAGCGGCGCCCCTCGGCGCCGGCAGAAGCCACACAAGGGGGTCCACCCATGAACATTCTTGTCGTCGAGGACGAGCGCAACCTCGCTGATGCCATCGTGCACATCCTCGAGGGCGCTTCCTATCATGCCGAGGCCTGCTATGACGGCCGCGCCGGGCTGCGCGCCGCCCTGGCCGGCGGCTACGACGCCGTCGTGCTCGACATCATGCTGCCCGGCATGGACGGGCTCGAGGTCGTCCACGAGCTGCGCCGTCACGGCTCCTCGGTGCCCGTCCTTCTCCTCACCGCGCGCACCGCCACGCAGGACAAGGTCGAGGGCCTCGACTCCGGCGCGGACGACTACATGACCAAGCCCTTCGAGGCACCAGAGCTGCTCGCGCGCCTGCGCGCCCTCACCCGTCGCAAGGGCGACGTCATGCTCGACGAGGTCTCCTTCGCCGACATCCGGCTTGACCTCGCGACCCACGACCTTTCGTGCGGGGACTCGTCGGTGCACCTCTCCGGCAAGGAGTTCGAGGTCATGAACATCCTCATGTCCTCGAGCGCGCGCGTGGTGTCCAAGCAGGACCTGCTCTCGCGCGTCTGGGGCGCCTCCGAGGCGTCGGAGAACTCCGTCGAGGCGTACGTCTCGTTCCTGCGCAAGAAGCTCGCGCACATCGGCTCCAAGGTGCAGATCACGACGCTCAGGATGCTCGGGTACCGCCTCGAGGTGTTCGCGGACTAGCGGGGCGACGTCATGCTCAAGCGCCTGCGCCGAAAGTTCATCGCCATCACGATGCTGCTCGTGGGTCTCGTCCTCGCGGGCGTCCTCGGCTCGTCGCTCTTCTCGAGCGCGCTGACGCAGCGCGGGATCGTGACGCAGATCCTCGAGCGCGCCCTCTCGGACGGCGTCGCGGCGGCGACGATAGGAGACACCTCCGGGGAGCAGAGCGCCGAGCTCATGCTCGCCGTCGTCGTCGACGTCACGCCCGACGGGACGATAGTCGACCGCACGAGCTTCATTGCCAACGTGCCCGAGCAGACGCTCGTGGACGTCGTGCGGGAGGCCCTCCAGAGCAACGCCGACTCCGGCCGCAGCAGCAGCTACGCAATAGCATGGATGAAGACCGAGACCTCCTGGGGCTGGCGCGTCGCGCTCGTCGACACCTACCTGCGCGGCGCCACCCTGCGCGCGCAGGCGCTCAGCAGCCTCATGATCTTCTCGATCTCCATGGGCGCGCTCTTCGTGATCTCCTACGTGCTGTCGGGATGGGCGCTGCGGCCGGTCCAGCGCGCCTGGGAGCAGCAGAGGCGCTTCGTGTCGGACGCCTCGCACGAGCTCAAGACCCCGCTTGCCGTCATCCTCGCCAACACGCAGATCCTCGAGGGCGAGAAGGACCTCCCGGAGGGGGCGCGCCGCTGGGTCAGCTCGACCTCCGACGAGGCCAAGCACATGAAGGAGCTCGTCGACGACCTTCTCACGCTCGCCCGCGCGGACGAGCAGGAGGCGACGGGGCAGCGCGAGGCGTCGAGCCTCGCGAGCGTCGACCTCACCGAGCTCGCCTCGGGATGCGCGCTCGAGTTCGACGCGGTGGCCTTCGAGCGCGGCTGCTCCATCGCCTGCGACCTCGCCGAGGGAGTGACGGTCGCGGCGGACGAGGAACGGCTGCGCCGCGTGACGCGGACGCTGCTCGACAACGCGACCAAGTACGCCGAGGAGGGCACCGAGGTGCGCGTCCGGCTCCTTCGCGACGGGCGTCGCGCGCGCCTGTCCGTCTCCAACCGCGGTGAGGTCATCGCGCCCGAGGCGCTCGCCCATCTCTTCGACCGCTTCTACCGCACCGACGACGCGCGCGAGCGTCAGGCGAGCGGCGGCTTTGGGCTGGGGCTCGCCATCGCCAAGAGCCTCGTCGAGGGCATGGGGGGCACGATCGGCGCCACGTCGGACGAGAGGGACGGGACCACGTTCACGGTGACGCTGCCCCTGATGTCGGCGCGCGCCTCGGAGCCCCCGCGCCTCCCCTAGCGCGCTTAAGCGAGAAGAACCCGCTCACGCGTCCTTGTGCATCGGGGCGGTGTCGGAGGTGCGGTCCTTGAAGCGCAGGTCTCGCCCATAGCTCACGGCATCGTCGCCAAAGCGCTCGCGCAGGGCGTCGGTGACCCGGCCCAGGGCGGAGCGGTCGCGGCCCTCCCCCTCCGGGGCATCGTCCCCGAAGAGGCTCATCTGGGAGGGGCGCGCCCCGTCAAAGCCCGAGACGCCCACGCCGAGCAGGCGGACGCGCATCCCGGGCTGCCACAGCTCGTCGAGAAGCGACGCCGCCACGCGGCCGAAGACCCGCTCGTCATCGGTGGGCTCGGCGAGCGAGCGCTGCGCGCTGCGCGCGTGCGTGGCGTCGTACTTCACCTTGAGCGTCACGGTGTGCCCGCGCAGCCCCTTGCGGCGGAGGCGCCGGCCAACCATCTCGGAGACGTGGGCGATTCCCGCGCGAATCTGGTCGCGCTCCGTCAGGTCCTCGGAGAACGTGCGCTCGTTGGAGACCGACTTCACCTCCTCGGGGGCCGCGGCCTCGGCGACCGCGCTGCGCTCCAGGCCCGCCGCGCGCAGCGCCATGCGGGGTCCGAGCACGCCAAAGGTCCGCTCGAGCTCGCGATCGTCCGCGCGCGAGAGCTCTCCGAGCGTGCGGATGCCCATCCTCCTCAGCCGCTCCTGGGTGGCCGGTCCCACGCCGCTCATCGCGCCCACGGGCAGCGGGGCGAGAAACGCGCGCTCGGTTCCCGGGAGCACGGCGGTGAGCCCGCGGGGCTTCTCGCGCTCCGAGGCGATCTTTGCGACGGTCTTGTTGACGCCGAGGCCGATCGAGCAGGTCACGCCGAGCTCGGCCACGCGCTCCTGCACGCGGCGGCAGATCAGGATGGGGCTCTCGCGCGAGAAGCGGCCGGGCGTGACGTCGAAGAACGCCTCGTCGATGGAGACCTGCTCCACGAGCGGCGTCTCGTCGCCGAGGATCGCCATCACCTGCGCGCTCACCTCGCGGTAGCGCTCGAAGTTCCCCCTGGTCCAGATGGCGTCGGGGCACAGGCGGCGCGCTGTCGCGGAGGGCATGGCGGAGTGGACGCCAAAGCGCCGCGCCTCGTAGGACGCCGTCGAGACGACGCCGCGGCGGTCCGCGGAGCCCCCCACTATGACGGGCCTGCCGCGCCACTCGGGATGGTCGAGCTGCTCGACGGAGGCGAAGAAGGCGTCGAGGTCGAGCAGGCCCACGGCGGGGCCGTCCCAGGCGAGGGGGTCGGGACTCTGTAAGTTGGGGACGGTCCCCAAATTACAGACGTCGGACATGTCAGCGCTCGAGGTCGAGCTCGACGCGGGGCGCGTCGCCCCAGAGCGCCTCGAGACGGTAGAAGTCGCGCGTCTCGGGCTTGAAGACGTGCACCACGACCGAGCCGTAGTCCACGAGGACCCACGAGAGCCCCTCGCGACCCTCGCACGAGAGCGGCGAGAGCCCGCAGTTGGCGCTGACCTTCTCGCGGACCTCGTCGACGATGGCGTCGACCTGGCGCGGGTTGGCGCCCGTGCAGATGAGGAAGTAGTCGCAGACGTCGGTCTTGGACGTGAGGTCGAGAAGGACGATGTCCGCGGCCTTCTTGTCGTCGGCCGCGTAGGCGGCCACCTTGGCGAGCTCGAGCGGGGTTACGGTCATGCTTTCTCCTTAGCTGCGCGCCGGGCGCGCCGTGCCGCGAGGGCGTTGTAGACTTCGATGGTGCCGGGATAGAGGTAGCGGCCCCCCTCCAGCACATAGGTTATACCCCCGACGAAAGACTCCCAGAACAGGTCGTCCAGCGGGACCTTCCCCACCAGGGACCGGCTGTGCTCGATCCCGGGGGTGTCCGGCCTGAGCGGCTCGATGCCGTCCGCGACGAACAGCACCTCGTCGAGCGGGCTCATGTCCGCGCAGGCCGAGGTGTGCACGGCGATGGCGTGCCACACGGCCGGGGGCAGCTCGGGGTAGCGCGCGGGCAGCGTGCGCGCGGCGATCATGCCGTGGAGCAGCGAGTGGACGAGCTCGAGCTCGACGCCGAGGTCGATGCCGAGCTCGCGGGCGCGCACGAGCTGATCGGAGGTCGAGCGCGCCTTCTCCCAGTCGTGGAGGATGCCCGCCGCGTGCGCGAGGAAGGGGTCGACGCCATAGGTCACGGCGAGCCGCTCCGCGGTCCGCGCGACCGAGAGGGAGTGCGCGAGCCGCTTGGGCTTCTTCTCGAGCTGGATCGCGAGGTCGCCCCTCATCCGCTCGAGAAGCGCCTCCTGCTCCGGCGTGAACCTGACCTTCTCGGCCCTCTTCTTCTTGCCCATCTACGCGACCACCTCCCGCGTCTGACCGTAGCGGTTGCGCCGGGCGCCGTAGAGCCCGTGCTTGTGGAGGTAGCCGGTGACCTGGTCGGGGGTGAGGTAGCGCAGGCTCTGGCCGGCCTCCACGCGCTCGCGCAGGTAGCTCGACGAGATGGCGAGCGCGGGCACGGAGAGGTACGTGACGTCGAAGTCGATGCCGGAGGACGCGATGGTGTCCCAGGCGCGGTCGAGGTCGTAGCCGGGGCGCGTCGCCGCGACGAGGTGCGCGATGCGCGCGATGACGTCGGCGTCGTGCCAGGTGACGATCTCGGTGATGGCGTCGGCGCCGGTGATGAAGTAGAACTCGACGTTGTCGGGATAGAGCTCGCGGAGCTTGCGCAGGGTGTCGGCGGTGTAGGTCACGCCCTCGCGGTCGATCTCGAAGCGCGACGCCACGAAGTGTGGGTTGTCCGCCGTGGCGAGCAGCGTCATGGCAAAGCGCTCCTCCCCGGAGGTGACGCGCTTGTCCTGCTTGAAGGCGGGGCGCCCCGCGGGCATGAAGACAACGAGGTCCAGGCCGAGGTCATCGAAGGCCTGCTCGGCGGCTACGAGGTGGCCGTTGTGGATGGGGTCGAAGGTACCGCCCATGATCCCGAGGCGATAGGTCCTCTCCGGATCCATCCCGAGGGGCGGGAGGTCGTGCTCCCGCAGGGCGTCCACGTCCACGCTACCTCACCTGCCCGTCCCCGCGCACCAGGTACTTGGTCGTCGTGAGCTCCGCCGCGCCCATGGGGCCGCGCGCGTGGAGCTTCTGGGTCGAGATACCGATCTCGGCGCCCAGGCCAAAGACCCCGCCGTCGGTGAAGCGGGTCGAGGCGTTCGCGTACACGGCGGCGGCGTCGACGCCGGCGAGAAACGCCTCGCAGGCGTCGTAGGAGTCGGCGACGATGGCCTCCGAGTGCCCGGTGCCGTAGCGGTTCACGTGCTCGATGGCCTCCTCGACGCCCGACACCACGCGGACGCTCATCTCGAGCGCAAGATACTCGGTGCCCCAGTCCTCCTCGGTGGCCGCCACGGCGCTGCCCGCGGGCAGCTCTCCCGCAAGCGCGAGGGACTCCTCGTCGCAGTGGAGAAGGACGCCGGCCCCCGCGAGCTCGGCGAGCATGCCGGGAAGGAACTCGTTCGCGATCGCGCGGTCGACGAGCAGCGACTCGGCGGCGTTGCAGACGCCGACGCGCTGCGTCTTGGCGTTCATGACGATGGCGCGGGCGCGGGCGAGGTCGGCGGACGCGTGGACGTACACGTGGCAGTTGCCGGTGCCGGTCTCGATGACGGGGACCTTCGCCCCCTCCACGCAGGCGCGGATCAGCGACGCCCCGCCGCGCGGGATGAGGACGTCGACGAGGCCCGTCGCCTCGAGCAGCTCCGCGGTCTGGGTGTGGGCCGCGTCGTCCTCGATGTACTGGAGGGCGTCCGCGGGCAGGCCGGCAGCCTCCAGCGCGCCGCGGCAGACGTCCACGATGGCGACGCACGACGCGCTCGCCGCCGAGCCGCCCTTGAGGACGCACGCGTTGCCGGAGCGAATGCAGAGGGCGAAGGCGTCCGCGGTCACGTTGGGCCTGGCCTCGTAGACCATCGCGACGACGCCGAGCGGGACGGTGACCTTCTCGATGCGCAGGCCGCACCCCAGCGTGGAGCCGCCGACGACGCGACCGAGCGGGTCGTCCTGGAGCGCGATCTCGTCGAGGGAGTCGGCGATCGCCGCGACGCGCGCCTCGTCGAGCAGCAGGCGGTCCTGGAGCGGAGCGCTCATGCCCGCGGCTCGGGCGCGCTCGAGGTCGCGTGCGTTCGCGGCGAGGATGTCGTCTGCGTGCTCGCGGATTCCCGCGGCGGCGCGCCTGATCGCGTCCTCGCGCAGGGACCGCGCCGCCCTTGCGAGGGTCGGTGCCGCGGCCTTTGCGAGGGCCGCCTTGGTACGTGCCTCACCCATGATGTCTCCCTTCCTAGAAGACGAGCAGGTCGTCGCGGTGCACGGCGGGCTGCGCACGGTCCTGCCCGAGGAAGCGCGCGACCACGTCGAGATGGACGCCGCGCACGCGCGCCATGTCGTCCGAAGAGTAGCGGGCTATGCCACGCCCGATGACGTCGCCGGTCGCCGCGCGGACGTTGACGACGTCGCCCGCGGCGTAGTTTCCCGACGTGGAGACCACCCCGACGGGAAGTATAGACGCCCCGCGCTCGAGCACAGCGCGCGTGGCGCCCTCGTCGAGGGCGATGGTGCCGCGCGGCACCTCGGCGAGGCCGATCCAGAGCTTGCGGCCGCCCTCGTGTGAGGCGCCCTCAGGGGCCTGGAAGCGCGTGCCCACGCGCTCTCCGCGGGCGACGTCGAGCAGCACCCCCTCGCGCCTTCCGCGGCAGATCACCGTGGGGATGCCGGCGGCGAGCATCGCGCGCGCGGCACGCAGCTTGGAGGACATGCCCCCCGTGCCGAAGGAGGTGCCGGCGCCGCCCGCCATGGCGGAGAGGCGCGCGTCGACCTCGCTGACGTGCTCGATGAGACGCGCCGAGGGGTCCTCCTGGGGGTTGGCGGTGTAGAGCCCCTCCACGTCCGAGCAGATGACGTAGAGGTCCGCGCCCACGAGCGCGGCGACGAGCGCGCCGAGCATGTCGTTGTCGCCGAAGGCGAACTCGGCGGTCGAGACGGTGTCGTTCTCGTTGACCACGGGAACGGCGCCAAGCTCGAGCAGGCGCGCGAGCGTGGTGCGGGCGTTCAGGAAGCCGTCGCGGTCCATGACGTCACGCCGCGTGAGGAGGACCTGCGCGCAGGGGATGCCCCGCTCGGCGAGGACGTCCGCGTAGGCCTGCGTGAGGCGCGCCTGCCCGGCCGCGGCACACGCCTGAAGCGTCGCCATGTCGCTCGGGCGCGCGTCAAAGCCGAGGATGTCGCGGCCCGCCGCGGCGGCGCCGGACGAGACGACGATGACCCTCGTGCCCTCTGCGACAAGCGAGGACACCTGGTCGCAGAGGGCCCTGATGAAGCGGCGGTCAAGGGCGCCGTCCGCGTCCACGAGCGTCGACGAGCCGATCTTTGCGACGAGGAGCCTCTCGGAGGGCATGTCAGGACTCACCTTCCTCGTCGAGGAGCTCATCGTCCTTCTCGGCAGCGTCTATCTCGGCGAAGTCGGGTGCGTCGTCCTTGCCCTCGAAGGTGAAGGCGAGCTCGAGGATGCGCACCTCGTCGCCGGTCACCGCGCCCGCCTTGGCGAGCGCGTCGTCGAGGCCGCAGCGGTCGAAGCGGTGCTGGAGGTAGGCGACTGCCTCGCCGTTGTCCCAGTCCGTCTGGATGACCATGCGCTCCACCTGCGCGCCGGTGACGCGCCAGGCGTGGCGCTCCTCGCGCCGCACGGTGATGCGACGGTCGCGGCGCTCGCGCTCGCGCTCCCAGCGCTCGCTGAGGTCGATGGCGGGGCCGGACGCGGCGGCCTCCGCGCGCAGGCGGGCAACCTCGGCCGCGCAGGTGGAGACCAGGGCGTCGAGCCCGGACCCCGTGGCGGCGGAGACGGCGAAGAACTGATGCCCGTCCGCCTCGGCGGCCTCGCGGAGCCGCTCGATGGCGTCTCCCGTGTCGGGGAGGTCGCACTTGTTGGCGACGACGATCTGCGGGCGCTCGGCGAGCTCCGAGGCGTAGGCGGCGAGCTCGGCGTTGATGGTCCGGTAGTCCTCGACGGCGTCGCGCCCCTCGTAGCCTCCCGTGACGTCGACCACGTGGAGGATGAGGGCCGTGCGCTCGATGTGGCGCAGGAACTGGTGCCCGAGGCCGCGCCCCTCGCTGGCTCCCTCGATGAGGCCGGGCACGTCGGCGGCCACGAAGGACTGGCCGTTGGCGGCGCGCGCGACGCCGAGGTTGGGCACGAGCGTGGTGAAGGGGTAGTCGGCGATCTTGGGTCGGGCGGCGCTGATGCGCGCGATGATGGAGCTCTTCCCCACCGACGGCATGCCCACGAGGGCGGCGTCGGCCATGAGCTTCATCTCGAGCTCGATCCAGTGCTCGCGGGCCGGCTCGCCCTTCTCGGCAAACGCCGGGGCGCGGCGCACCGAGGTGACGAAGTGGATGTTGCCGCGGCCGCCGGCGCCTCCCGGTGCCACGACGACGCGCTCGCCGGGCTGCGTCAGGTCGGCGATGTCGTAGGCGGGCGTCTGCGTCTCGGGGTCGAGCTCGCGGATGACCGTGCCCACGGGGACGCGCAGCACGAGGTCGGCGCCGTCGCGTCCGTGGCGACGCGCGCCCTGCCCGTGCGTGCCGCGCTCGGCGCGGAAGTGGTGCTTGTAGCGGTAGTCGATGAGCGACGAGAGCTGCGGGTCGGCCTCGACGATGACGCTGCCGCCGCGACCGCCGTCGCCGCCGTCGGGACCGCCCTTGGGAACGAATGCCTCGCGGCGGAAGGACATGCAGCCGGCGCCGCCGTCGCCGCCGCGGACGTTGATGTGGGAAAGGTCGGTGAACGTGTTCTCCACGTGAGTCTCCTTTGGTCGAGCTTACATGGTACGGCAACTGCGCGAACGCGTCCAACGTCGCGACTGCGGGCAGCGCCCGCTGCCCGGACCCAAATCGTCATTTGTGTTCGCCGAGAACACAAATCGTCATTTGGGTCCACGCCAGAGGGCGCCCTTCGTATCGCACGTCGCCTCCCCGGCCCCGCCGGCCGATCGGTGCCCGCCGCTGACGAGGCGTAACCCCGGTTGTGTGCAGGCGGGGGCCCTCGTTATTCTCGCCCGATCGATACCGGGCCAGTTCCGGACGTTTCCGGCGCCCAGACCGTCCGCACTTAGCCCGGTATTTTCGGCGCCGGGCCAGAGGGCGTCCCACCTGCGGCCACCATGCAAAAAAGACCCCGGTCCTAAGACCGGGGTCCCAAGTCGTGCGTTCTATGCGCCGAGCGCTTACGCCTCGCGGACGTGGACGCGGTGCTTGACGCCCTTGGTGAACTCGACGGTGCCGGCGGTAAGGGCGAACAGGGTGTCGTCCTTGCCGATGCCCACGTTGTCACCGGGGTGGATGTGCGTGCCGCGCTGACGGACGAGAATCTCGCCGGCCTTCACGGTCTGGCCGCCGTAGCGCTTGGTGCCGAGGCGCTGGGCGTTGGAGTCACGACCGTTACGGGACGAGCCGAGGCCTTTCTTGTGTGCCATGGTGGTACCTGCCTTCTATCTGCAGAGACGAGAACTTAAGCGGGGAGCTCAACGACCTTGATCTTGGTGAGGCTCTGACGGTGGCCGTTGGCGCGGTGATAGCGCTTGCGCTTCTTGAGCTTGAAGACGAGGACCTTCTCGCCCCTGAACTGCTCGAGAACCTCGGCGGTGACGGTCTTGTCCTGAAGCGGGGCAGAGCCAACGATGGTCTTGTCTCCGTCGTTGAGGAGAAGGACGGGGAGCTGGACCTTGTCGCCAGGCTGCGCGTCGAGCTTCTCGACGTCGATGACGTCGCCCTTGGCAACCTTATACTGCTTGCCACCAGTTGCTACGATTGCGTACATGTGCGAAACCCTTCATTGCTGGCGTGAATGCAACAGTTGCTTATATTACTAGCAGCGCCTTGGCTCGTCAACAGGATAGTTGCCGTGACCTGCGGATTCCGCAAGGGAAAAGACGGAGCGCAGGCCGCGCCGAGGTGATGCGACCTTGCTCAGGATAATGGTGTCCCGTCCTTCTCGCAAAACGGTCCAAAAGGTTCCACAAGACGCCCACTTTCCTCGTGTCCCTGGCGCACGCGGCGCACGCGCAGGGCGGCGGCGCGGGGCAGGCCCACGGCGTCCGCCGCGGCGTCGAGAAGGACCTGGGGCCGCAGGGCGCAGCCGGCGAGGCGCGTCTCCACCGACAGGGCCACGCCGCCCTCGGCGTCGCGCGCCTCGAACCCCACCAGGGTCGAGGCGACGTCGACGCGCTTCTCCTTCTCGCCGCGCAGATAGGTGAGCTCTCCCCTCTCGCGCACCAGCTCGACGCCCCGCGCAATCCGCGCGGCGTCAAAGCCCGCGCCCTGCGCAAGGAGCTCCCAGCTCGAGCGGTCGAGCCAGGCCTCGAGCGCGGGAAGGCGGCCGGGGACGTAGGCGGCGCGGACGGGCCTGAGGGCGGCAGGAGTGGCGGCGCGCAGGGCGCAGAGCGCCTCCTGCGCGTCGACGGGCTCGGTGAGCCGCAGGTCAAAGTACTCGCACGAAGAGCTCGCCCCCACGGGAAGCGCGCTCGTGAACTGTATGCGCACGCGCCGGGCAAAGCCGTTCCCCACCGAGAAGGGCAGGCGCGCGCGGCGGATGCAGCGCTCGACCGTGGCTATGAGGTCGAGGTGGCCGAGAAACGCGAGGCGGCTGTCCTTGACGTACTCCACGCGTAGGCGCGGGAGCTCCGCCTTGACCGGCAGGTCCTGGGGTCGGGCGTCGGTCGGCTGAGGTCGCGATCCGCTCATGAGCGCACCCCCTGGATGACGTTGTGGACGCCGAGCGCAGGGCAGACGCCGCACCCGGTGCAGCTCGTGCGGGTGCAGTCGGGCGTCGTGACGCCCTCGACCGCGCGCAGCCACTCGCGCTGCAGGAACCCCTTGGAGACGCCGGGAGAGGTGTGGTCCCAGGGAAGGCGCGCCGAGAGCGGAAACTCCTCGCATGCCACGTCGGCGAGGTCGAGCCCGCACTCCCTCGCGGCGCGCACCCAGAGGTCGAACCTGAACTCGCTCGTCCACGCGTCGAAGGAGCACCCGAGCTCCCAGGCGCGGCGCACGAGCGCAAACCCGGCCCTGCCCATCTTGGAGAGGGCACCCTCGACGAGCGAGACGTCGGCGTCGTGGTAGGAGACGCGGATGGCGCGGTCGCGGATCTCGTGGAGCAGGAGCTGCTGGCGGCGGCGCACCTCGTCGGGGCCGAGCTGGCCGCACCACTGGAAGGGCGTGAACGCCTTGGGCACGAGGACGGCCACCGAGATGGAGACGGACACGCCGCTCTTGGGCCCGCGCCCCACGACCTCGCGGCCAATCTCGAGAACGCGCTCGGCCATGCGCGCGATGCCGACGACGTCCTCGTCGGTCTCCGTGGGCAGGCCCATCATGAAGTAGAGCTTCATCCTGCGCCACCCAGCCTCGAAGGCGTTGCGCGCCGCGGACTCGAGGTCCTCCTCGGTCACGTTCTTGTTGATGACGTCGCGCAGGCGCTGGCTGCCCGCCTCGGGCGCGAAGGTGAGGCCTCCCCGCTTGCCGCCGGCGACGGCCGCCGCCATGTCGACGCCGAAGGAGTCGAGGCGCTGCGAGGGAATGGAGACGCGTATGCCCCTCCCCTCCAGCTCGACGTTCATGCGGCGGAGAATCTCCTCGCACTGCGAGTGGTCGGTCGTGGAGAGCGACGTGAGCGAGATCTCGTTGTGCCCGCTGGCGAGAAGACCCTCGACGCCGCCGGAGACGACCTGGTCCGCGGGTCGCTCGCGAACGGGGCGGTACGTCATCCCGGCCTGGCAGAAGCGGCATCCGCGCGCGCAGCCGCGCAGCACCTCGAGGGAGAGCCGGTCCTGCACAATCCCCATGTAGGGCACGATGCGCTGGGCCACGGCGTCGGTCGCGGCGAAGTCGTTCACGCAGCGCTTGCGCACGACCTCGGGCGCGGTCTCGCCCGGTCGCGGAACGGCGTAGCCCCAGCGCGTCGAGCCCTCGTCGACGCGCGCCTCGTAGAGGGAGGGGACGTAGGTGCCCGGGACGGCGGCGAGGCGGCGCAGCAGCTCCGCGCGGGGAACGCCCTCGGCGCGCGCGTCGCGGATGCAGGCGCAGACCTCGACGATCGACTCCTCGCCGTCTCCGAGCAGCACGGCGTCGAAGACGGGCGCGAGCGGCTCGCAGTTCCACGCGGACGGGCCGCCTGCGAGGACGATCGGGTCGTCCTCGTCGCGCTCCGCGCTCGTGAGCGCGATGCCGGCGAGGTCGAGCGTCTCGAGGACGTTTGTGGCGATCAGCTCGTGCGCGAGCGTGAAGCCGACGGCGTCGAAGGAGGCGAGCGGGGCCGCGCCCTCGAGCGAGAGCAGCGGCACGCCGCTTTCGCGCATGAGCGACGCCATGTCCTTCCAGGGAAGGTAGCAGCGCTCGCAGCTCATGCCCTCCTGGGCGTTGACCTGGTTGTAGAGGATCGCGACGCCGAGGTTGGGCTGCCCGACCTCGTAGACGTCGGCGTAGACCATGCAGAGGTGGAAGGGCCCCTCCTGATCCTGGACGGCTCCCCACTCGTGGTCGAGGTAGCGCGCCGGGTGCTCCACGCGCCCGAGCAGCGGCTCCAGAAGATGAAAGAGGTTCTCCCTGCGCGCCCTCACGAACGCTCACCGCCAATGGTGACGTAGCCGTCGTCGGCGGGCGCGCCGGAAAGGAGGACGGGAGAGGCGGCGGGCTCGGGGTGCGACCGTGCCTGGGGCTCCTCGCGCTCCTCGCGCGGCTGGTCCTCGAGCTCGAAGCGCAGGCGCAGCGCGTTGCCGGTCGCGAGCGTGCCCCCGTAGCCTATGCCCGCCTTGAGAAGGGCCCCAAAGCCGGGCACCGACCCCAGGACGGCGCGCGCGACGCCGCGCCACAGCAGGCCCCCCGCGACAACGCCGCCCAGCTCGAGGGCGCGCGCGGGCTCGACGTCGCGCCCGTAGGCCGCGGCGAGGTCCAGGGCGAGCTTTGCCTGGTTGGCGCACATGACGGGAAAGTCGGACCCGGGGATGAGGCTGATCGCCCCGACGACGGCGTTCTCGGCGGCGCAGCGCGCGACGAGCGCGTCGGCGACGGCGCGCCTGCAGAAGGGCAGGCCCGCGGCGAGCGCGAGCGGCTTGTCGCAGGAGGCGGCGAGCCAGGCGGCGACCCGATCGGGCAGCGCCGACGGGTCCGCGGAGGCGATGACGCCCACGAGGGGCTCCGCCTGCTCGGGAAGGTCGAGTCGCGGGGCGTCGAGCGCGCCCTCGACCACCATGCCCACGCGCACGCCCGCGCGGGCGTATGACTCGACGAGCTGGGCGCAGGGGCGCGACCCCACGAGGACGATGACGACGTCGGGGGCCTCCTCCTCAGGGGCGCTGGCCTCGAGCCCGCGGACCTCCACGACCGTTCCGGCGCGCTGGGGCACGAGGGCGCCCTTGATCGCGAGGGCGACGTCGCGCGGGCACGTGGGGTCAACGTGGACGCGGACGACGACCCGCTCGTCCCTCCCGCGCAGGGAGCTTCTTCCCGAGGCGAGGACCTCGAGTATGCGGCCGGTGGTGACCTTCTTAGCCGCCATGTGCGGCCTCCTCTCAGGGCAGGCCCCGGGCAGGGCCGACGAAAACCTTATGCGACCTTTTGGCGATGGTGCCACACGGACTGTACCACGCCGACGGCGGCGAGCTGCGTCACCATGGAGGACGAGCCGTAGGTCATGAACGGGAGCGGAATGCCGGTGATGGGCATGATGCCGATGCACATCCCCACGCTCTCGAGGACCTGGAACGTCCACAGGGCGGCGCAGCCGACGAGCATGAGCTTCGAGAACGTCGACTCGACCTTCATGGCGAGCAGGACCGTCGCGATGATCATCCAGGCGAACAGGGCGAGAAGGACCACAGAGCCCACGAATCCGAACTGCTCGGCGTAGGTCGCGAAGATGAAGTCGGTCTGGGCGGCGGGGAGAAACCCCGAGAGCGCCTGGGAGGCATTGCCGAAGCCCTTGCCGAGCAGGCCGCCGGAGCCGATCGCGATCATGGCCTGCTGGAGGTTGTAGCCGTCCTCGGAGGCCGTCCCCTCGGGGTCGAGAAAGACGGTGAGGCGCGCGAGCTGATACTCCTGCAGGATGTGCGGGATGCCCTCGATCTGGGAGGTGATGATCACGAGCGCGGCCACGCCCACGATGAGCGCAATGGTGGCGAGGATCCAGCCGCGCGGGGCGCCGCTGCAGATGATGATCGTGGCGCCGCTGAAGAAGATCATGAGGCCGGTGCCGAGGTCGGTCACCAAGATCAGCAGGAGCGGCACGAGCAGGGTGCCGCACAGCTTGGCGTAGTCGGCGAAGCTCTCGATCTTGCCGTTGTACTGCGCGCAGGCCGAGGCCATGAGGGCGATGATGACGAGCTTGGCGGGCTCGGAGGGCTGGAACCTGAACGGCCCGAAGTGAACCCAGCCGAGGCCTCCGAGGTCGCCCTCCACGCCGAGGCCGGGGACGAGCGGCAGCGCCAGCAGGACGCAGGACACAACGAAGAGGGCCGTCGTGAGATTGGAGAGGTTGCGGTAGTCGTAGCGCCAGATGACGACGGCGGCCGCGATGCCGAGGGCCATGCCCGCCACGTGGTTGAAGAGGCTCACGGTGCCCAGGGCCATCGAGCAGGAGAGCATGGTGATGACGCTCAGGATGAGGATGAGCAGGGTCGGTATGAGCTGCGTGAGGTAGACGCCCTCGAGCGGTCCCTTCTTGCCCACGTGGGAGCCGCCGGCGCCCCCCTTCACGCGCTGCGCGAGCGAAGAGAGGAGGCCGTGGCCCGTGCCCGGTCCGGTCATCTCCTGTGCCATGGTCCCCCTCCCCTAGTCGACGCCCGTCGAGATGGCGGTCGACGTGTCCGGCTGGTCGTAGATGGCGCCAAAGACGTCCCTCACGACGAGAAGGGCGGACGAGCCGCCGGAGACGACGCCGTCGATGTTGGCGACGACGACGTAGCGCGGGGTGTCCCCCTCGCCCGCGGGACCGTACGCGCCGAACCAGCCGATGGCGCGGTCGGCGCTGATCTGCTCGCCGGTTCCGGTCTTGCCGCGCACGGTGACGTCGAGGTTGGTCCAGTGCTCGGTCTGCGCCGGGTCCTCCTCGTAGACCACGCCCCACATGCCGCGCGCGACGATGTCGCGATACGCGGGGTCCTCCTCGATGTCCATGATCTTCTCGACGCGGTACTCGGAGACGTAGCCGTCGCCCATGCGGGAGCGCACGCCCTTCATGACGTGGGGGCGATACACCGGCCCCCCGTTGGCCAGGCTGCAGTAGGCGCATGCCATCTGCAGAGAGGTGACGAGCAGGTCGCCCTGGCCGATCGCGAGGTTGCAGTTCTCGCCTCCCTGCCAGGTCGCGTCCTCGTCGGAGTAGCCGAGCGACTTGAAGTACTCCCACTTCCAGGCGGCGTCCGGGACGCGGCCGATCTCCTCGCCCGGAAGGTCGATGCCAGTGGACGACCCCAGGCCATAGCGCCGGTAGGTCTCCTGCATGCCCTCGGAGTTCTGCAGGTAGAAGCCCTTGCCGATCTCATAGAACACGACGTCGCAGGAGTAGGTGATGCCGCTCACGAGGTCCACGCCGCCATGCGTGCCCCAGCACTTCATGCCGGCCGCCTCGCTGAGGTCGCCCGACCAGGTCCACCAGCCGGTGCAGTACCAGGAGCTCTGGGCCGTGGCGAGGCCGTAGTCGAGCGCGGACATGGTGGTGATGGGCTTGATGATCGATCCGGAGGGGTACTGGCCGGCGATGCAGCGGTTGAGCATCGGGAAGTTGGCGTCCTCGGCCTGGAGCGCCTCCCAGTCCGTCGTCGAGATGCCGCCGACGAAGACGCTGGGCGAGAAGGTCGGGAAGCTCGCCATAGCGAGGACCTCGCCGTTGGTGCAGTCGAGGCAGACGGCCGATCCGCCCGCGCCCACCTTGCCGGAGTCGCGGACCTGCTGGATGACCTTGGCGAGCGACTCCTCGGCGGCGCGCTGGATCTTGATGTCGAGTGTGAGGACGAGGTCGGAGCCGCTCTGCGGGTCGAAGCCCGAGGCCTGCCCCGTGACGTTGCCGTGCGCGTCGACGTAGACGACCTGCTCGCCTCGCACGCCCTGCAGGACGCTCTCGTAGCGCGCCTCGACGCCCGTCTGGCCCACGACGTCGCCCGAGCGGTACTGGACCTGTCCCTCGCCGGCACTCTCGCTCTCCTCGAGCTGCTCCTGCGTGACCGTGCCGGCGTAGCCGACCACGTGGGCGGCGAGCGAGCCGTGGGGGTAGTAGCGCTGGGCGCGCGTCTCCACGCTCACGCCCGGGAAGACCTCGGGGTGCTCGCCGATGTAGGCGACGACGCGGCGCGACACGTCCACCGAGACGGTCCTGCGGCTCTGGTAGCCCTGCGTGGTGTCCTGGAGCTTGCGGCGGACCGCCTGGACGGGCATGCCGATGAGGTTGGCGAGCAGCGTGACCTCGACCTCGTCGTCGAGGACGTCGGAGACGGCGGTGACGGTGAGGCTGCTGCGGTTGGTGACGATCTCCTCGCCGTTGCGGTCGAGGATGCGCCCGCGCGGCGCCTGCGTGTAGATCGTGCTCGTACGGTTGGACTCCGCCTTCTCGGTGTACTCCTCTGCCGAGACGAGCTGCATCGTCCAGAGGCGCGCAACGAGCACGGAGAAGATGCCGCCCACGGTGACGGCGAGGCCGATGAGCCGCGACGAGAGGGTCTTGTCGCTCGACGAGTCGGAGCCGCCCGAGGCGCGCGGCGACGCGCCGCCGATGTCTAGGGTGAAGGCGCCCTCGGAGCGTCCGAAGACGATGAAGACAACGATGAGCGCCGCCGCGAGGACGAGGCAGACGACGATGATCACCAGGGAGAGGTCCATGTTCGCCCCTAGAGGCCGTGCCTGGTGAAGTGGGTGCCGCGACCGACGGTGCCGCTCTTGAGCGAGCCGCCCCCCAGGCCCTGGCTCGTCACGCGGACGCGCGAGTAGTAGTAGGCGAAGGGCACGAAGAAGACTATGGTGAGCGCCGTCGTGGGAAGGGTGCGGAACACGATGACGTCGATGAGCGAGTCCGCCTGGCCCACGAGGAGCATCGCGAGGTGGTAGACGAGTGAGACGCCGAGCGCGGCGCCGCAGAAGAGCAGCATCGTCGAGCCGAGGTCCCCCGCCATGCGGTTTCTCTGCTCGAGCCCCAGGGCGAAGGAGCTGACGGTGAGGCAGAAGGCCATCAGCCCGATGGGCGCGGTCGACGACAGGTCAAAGACGAGGCCCGCGAGAAAGCCCGCGATGACGCCGCGCGTGCCGCCCGCCTGGAGCGCTATGCAGGCAGAGAAGATCAGGGCGAAGTTGGCGCGCCCGTTTCCGAGGGCGATGTTGGGGGCCAGCGCGAGCTGGAGCACGAGGCACACGACGGCGAGGATGACGGTGCCGCGCACGTCCCTAGTCTTGTCTGCTACCTGCATGGCTCCTCCTCACTCCCCCGTCGTCTCGTCGCCCTCGGGCGCGCCGTCGTCCTGCTCGTCCTGCCCGTCCGTCTCGCCCCCGGCCTCGGATTCGGAGGAGCCGAGCTGGTCCTGCGCGTCCGCCGCGGCGATGTCCTCGGCCGTGGCCTGCTGCTCCTCGGTGAGAGAGGTGACGACGAGGATCTCCTCGTAGCTCTCGGCGTGCGAGAAGGGCTCGACGACGATGTCGAGATAGAGGGCGCCCGGCGAGCTCTCGACGCTCGTGACCTCGCCGAGGGGCAGCCCCTTGGGGAAGACGCCGCCCAGGCCGCTCGTCACGACGACGTCGCCGACCTCGACGCTCTCGTCGGAGCCGATGAGCGTCAGGGTGAGCTGCCCGGTGACGGAGCCGGTGAGCATGCCCTGTGCCCTGCTCGACTGGATCATCGCGGAGACGGAGGAGTTCTCGTCGGTGAGCAGGCGCACGGTGGACGTGTTGAGGCCGCTGTCGATGACCTGCCCGATGACGCCGCTCGACGCGGTGACGGGCATTCCCGCGCTCACGCCCGAGGAGGTGCCCTTGTCGATGGTGACGGTGCTGCTCCAGGAGTCGGACGCGCCGGAGATGATGCGCGCCGCGGTGGACTGGAGGTTGTTGGAGTCGCGCAGGTCGAGAAGTCCCTGCAGGCGCTCGGCGGACTGCGCGTCCTCCTCGAGCTCGACCACGCGGGCACGAAGCTCGTCGTTTTCTGCCTGGAGCTCCGAGAGCGTCGCCTGGTCGGCCGTGAGGTTGGTGAAGACGTTGCCGAGGCCCCTCAGCGGCGCGGAGACGGTGGCGCCGATGTAGCGGATCGGCGAGGTGGCCGTCTGAAACGCGCCGCGCGCGGCGCCCAGCGGGCCCTCGTCACCCATGCGGCTGCTCACGGTGAAGAGGGCGAGGGAAATGACGACGCAGGCGATGAGCGCCCGGCCGCCGCTGGCCTGTCTGCTGTTGGCGAGCGCCGGCCGCTGGGGCCGGCCCGACGGGGAGAGCGGCATGCTCGCCTAGTTCGCGGTCTGGACGAAGCCGCCGGAGAGCGCGTTTGCCTCGAGAACCTTGGCGCAGCCGTTGACGACGTTCTCGAGCGCGGTGGGGCTCACATTGACGGGCACTCCGGTCTCCTCGCGCAGGCGCTGGTCGAGGCCGCGCAGCAGCCCGCCGCCTCCGGTGAGGAGGATGCCGTAGTACATGAGGTCCGACGCAAGGTCGGGCGGGGTGACGTCCAGGGCGTCCTTGACGGCCTTGGTGACCTCGTCGAGCGGCCGGTCGAGCGCGCGGCGGATCTCCTCGCTCTCGATGCGGACGGACTTGGGAAGGCCGCTCATGACGTCGCGGCCGTTGACCTCGACGTCGAGCTCCTCGGCGAGCGGCGCCGCGGAGCCGACCTTGATCTTGATGTCCTCGGCGGTGCGCTCGCCGATGGAGAGGTTGTACGCGTCGCGGACGTGCTGGAGGATCGTCTGGTCAAACTCGTCGCCCGCGGTGCGGATGGACTGCGAGACGACGATGCCGCCCATCGAGATGACGGCCACCTCGGTGGTGCCGCCGCCGATGTCGACGACCATGGACCCGGTGGGGTCCTCGATGGGAAGATCGGCGCCGATCGCGGCGGCCATGGGCTCCTCGATGAGATAGGCCTGGCGGGCGCCGGCGGAGATCGTGGCCTCGAAGACCGCGCGCTTCTCGACGGACGTGACGCCGGAGGGGACGCAGACGACGACGCGCGGGCGCGGCGACCACGGGTAGTGGGTGCCGCGGGCCTTCTCGATGAAGTAGCGGAGCATGACCTCGGTCACGTCGAAGTCCGCAATGACGCCGTCCTTGAGGGGGCGCTCGGCGATGATGGAGCCGGGCGTGCGGCCGATCATGCGCTTGGCGTCCGCGCCGACGGCCAGCACGCGGCTCTCGCTCTTGTCGATGGCGACGACCGAGGGCTCGTTAATGACGATGCCCTGGCCGCGCACGGCGACGAGCGTGTTGGCGGTGCCGAGGTCGATGGCGAGGTCCCCGCCGTACTCTCCGAAGAGTGAGTCAAGAAATGACATGTGTCACCTTAGTCGTTAGAGGTGGTTCCAGCCTGGTCCTGCGAGCGGTACTCCGGGGTGACCTCGGAGACCTTCCAGCCGACGCCGTCGCGGCGCATCGTGAGAGTGTAGTCCATCTCCCCGCCCGCGGAGAGCGTGGCGGTGAGGTGCACGGTGGACTCGGTCATGGAGCGGTCGCAGCCGTTGACCTGGATGGTGGCGTCAGTGGGCAGGACGTCGAGCGTCTGCTCAATCACGTCCTCGGAGGTGCCCTCGACCATGTACTCGGCGATGTCGACGCCGTCTGCCTTGGCGTTGAAGAGGCGCTCGGCCACGGTCTCCTGGGTGGGCCAGCCGTAGCCGCGCACATAGGCGAAGACGCCGGCGCCGACCACGGCGAGCAGCAGCACGAGGATGACGATGAAGACCTTGAGGCCGGTGTGGCGGTGCTTGCGGCGGACCTTGCGCTCCTTCTTGTCGGCCTCCATGAGGTCCTCCTCGTTCACCGAGAAGAAACCGGTGTCCTCGGGGGAAGGCATGAGCTCGCCCGACTCGCCCGTCGGGTCGAGGGGGTCGTAGGAGCCGTAGCCCGCGGCGGCGAGCAGGGCGTCGGTCTCGGAGGGACGGCGCTCGGCGAGGGCGGCCATGGCCTTGCGGGCGGCGTCGTAGGACGCCTGGGCCTCGGGAGAGAGCTGGTAGGTCCCGTCGGCGGTGGCATGCGCGAAGGCGTCGACGGCCTCCCCCATGCGGTTGGCCGCGACGTAGGCGAGGCCGAGGTCGCACCAAATCTTGTTCTGGCTCTCAAGCGGCGTGGTGAAGTCGAGCGCGGTGCGGTACGCCTCGACGGCGTCGACGGCGCGCCCAAGCCTCATGAAGCAGCTGCCGAGGTTGGAGAGGGCGACGGAGGGCGCCGTGTTGGCCTCGTCGATGGCGGCGCTGCGGTAGGCCATGCCCGCCCTGCGGATGTCGCCGAGCTGCTCGTAGGCAGACCCGAGGGCCATGTAGGCCTTGTACGGGGTCGCGTACTTCTCGTCGGAGACGGCGTCGGTGAGGGCCTGGACGGCGTCCTGCGGGCGAGACGCGGCGAGCAGCGCGCGGCCGCGGTTGCACTGGAGCGCGCCGCGCTTGCCGTAGGAGGCGTCGGCGAGGGCGCTCTCGTAGGCGCGGGCAGCGGCGTCGTACTGGCCGAGCTTCATGTAGGCGTTGCCGAGCAGGTGGCTGACCTCGCCCGAGACCTCGCCCTGCCCGAGGGCGCCTGAGAGAAACGTCACCGCACCGACCCAGTCGGAGCTCTGATAGGCGTGCCTGCCCGCTTCGTATGCCTGCTGATTCACTGTGATCCTCCAAGCCTTGGCGGATGAGCGTCTAGTTGCCGGAGTGCTCAATCCTGATCGAGTTGATGGTGTCGCCCGCGCGCAGCGCCCCGATGACGTCGCCGCCCTCGACGGTCTGGCCGAAGACGGTGTAGCCGGAGTCGAGCCCGTGCTGGGGACCCAGGCAGAAGTAGAACTGGGAGCCGGCGGAGTTGGGGTCCGCGGAGCGAGCCATCGCGAGTGCGCGGTCCTCGTGGGAGTTGTTGGGGTTCGTGGAGAACTCCTCGCGGATGCGATACCCCGGGCCGCCGGTGCCGGGGCGACCGGTGGGGCCGGGCTTGCCGGCGGCGACGTCCCCGGCGGACATGTCGCGCGTGTTGGGGCATCCGCCCTGGATCACGAAGCCGGGGACGTAGCGATGGAACTTGAGGCCATCGTAAAACCCGGAGGTGGCGAGCTCGCAGAAGTTGGCGACGTGCACGGGAGCCCCCGCGCCGTCGAGGCAGACCCGAATGACGCCCTTCGTCGTGTCGAAGACGGCGACCTCGTCGCCGACGACCTGGTAGGCCGGCGCGTAGAGCGGGTCCTGGATGAAGCCCATATGCCCTCCTGTCTCGAGCGCCACACAAAGGCGCACTCTTCCTACAACTAAATGATTCTAGCAGGAGGAGCGCTGTTTCACATATTCGGCAGAGAAGGGGCGCGGGTCTAATCCCGCGATTGCACCTACTCCGCCTCCCACTGGTCGAAGGACTCGGTGAAGCGCCGGGCGTACGCGCGGGCCTCGTTCACCTCGGAGAGGATGTCGTCCGCCTCGTCGCTCGGGCTCTCCGCCGAGACGGAGCGCTCCCACGACGCGGTCAGGGCGTCGCAGCGGTTCCTCAGCCAGCTGGCGATCGTCACAAGCTCGGAGACGGAGTCGGAGTTGGACCCGTCGTCAAGCTGCCGAATCTCGGAGATGACGTTGGAGACCTCGACGGAGATCTCCTGGGCCTCCCCGAGGGCCTCCTTGCGCTCGCTGAGTGGCGTGTCGTCGGAGACGCCGGCGGAGCGAAGGAGCTCCTCGCTCTTGTCGACACGATCGGAGAGGCTGCCGAGCTCGTCATGGCACTGCGCGAGCGCGTCCGCGGCGCTCAGGGGCTTCTCGCCCGAGCCCACCGACGTGTCCTGTCCGCTCAGCGAGTCCAGAAAGCCCGGGAAGCCCTGCATCGAGGTGTCGGCGGGCGTGGTCGCGGAGATGCGCGTCGCCTCCGGGTTCCAGGGGTGCGTGATGAGCAGGGCGGCGCCGCCCACGACGAGCACGGCGAGAAGGACCGCGAGCAGCACCGAGCGCTGGCGCGGCATGCGGTCGGCGCGCTGCCCGCCGAGCTCGACGCCGTCCTCGGGAGGGATGGCGCTCTCGACGCCGGCCATGACGCCCGTCTCGCCGAGCGCGTCCATCATTCCGGTGTTGCCGATCTCCGGAAGGTCGATGTCGCGCTGGCGTCGCTCAGGGCCCTTCTCCTCGGCGAGCGGCGTTCCGCACTTGGGGCAGACCTCCGCGCCCGGGGCGGCGAGGGCGCCGCAGGCGGGGCACCACCTCGCGTCCGAGAGGGGGAGCTTCCTGGTCACGTCGAGCGGGGCATGGCACCCGGGGCACACCAGGGCGTCGTCGGGCACGTGCCTTCCGCAGGAGGGGCAGATCATGAGGCGGCAACCCCTCCCTCGCCGGCGAGGCTGTCGAGGACGTACGGGAGGATGCCGCCGCGGGCGAGGAAGGCGCCCTCCATCGGCGTGTCGACGCGGACGACGCACTCGAAGCTCACGGTCTTACCGTCGGGCCTCGTCGCGGTGACGCGGGCCGTGCGGCTCGCGGGAAGCCCCGCGGTGAGGTCGACGGGCTCGACGTCGAAGGTCTCGTCGCCGCGGATGCCGAGCGACGCGGCGCTCTCCCCCTCCGGGAGCTGCAGGGGCAGCACGCCCATCTGGACGAGGTTGGAGCGGTGGATGCGCTCGAAGCTCTCCGCGATGACGGCCCTCACGCCGAGCAGCAGCGGGCCCTTGCCCGCCCAGTCGCGGCTCGAGCCGGAGCCGTAGAGCTTGCCGGCGACGACGACGAGCGGGACGCCGGCAGCGCGATAGGCCTCGGCGGCGTCGAAGATGGGCTCGACGTCGCCGCTGAGCAGGTTCTTGGTCCAGCCGCCCACGCGCCCGTCGGCGAGGGCGTTCCTGAGCTTGACGTTGGCGAAGGTGCCGCGCGCCATGACCTCGTGGTTGCCGCGGCGGGCGCCGTAGGTGTTGAAGTCCTCGCGCGAGACGCCCCGCTCGGTCAGGTAGCGGGCCGCGGGCGAGTCGGGGGCGATCGAGCCCGCCGGGGAGATGTGGTCGGTCGTCACGAAGTCCCCGAGCAGCGCAAGCGCGCGGGCGCCGCGCACCTCGAAGCGGTCGCAGCTGCGGGCGATCTCGAAGTAGGGGGCGCGGCGCACGTAGGTGGAGTCCGGGTCCCAGGCAAAGGTGGCAGACTGGGAGGACTCGATGGCGCGCCACGCAGGAGAGCCCTCGAGCAGCCCCTCCGAGCCCTGCGCGAAGAGGCTCTCGTCGAAGTGCTCGGCGAGAAGCGCCTCGACCTCGGCGTCATCGGGCATGATGTCGGCGAGCATGACGGGCGTGCCGTCCGCGGACGTTCCGACCGGCTCGGACGTGAGGTCGACGTCCATGGTCCCGACGAGCGAGTAGGCGACGACGAGGGCGGGCTGGCAGAGATAGTTCTGGCTTACGTCGGGCGAGATGCGCCCCTCGAAGTTCCTGTTGCCCGAGAGGACGCTCGTGAGCTCCATCTCGGAGGCGCGGGCCTTGAGGCAGGGCTTGATCTCGCCGGAGTTGCCGATGCAGCTCATGCAGCCGAAGCCGCACGTGTAGAACCCGAGCTGGCGGAGCGGCTCGCCGAGCCCGCAGCGCTCGAGCAGAAGCTGCGTCGCGTGGCTGCCGGGGGCGAGGACCTTCTTCACCCAGGGGCGGGGCGTGAGGCCGCGCTCGACGGCGTGGCGCGCCACGAGCCCCGCGGCGACCATCATTGCCGGGTCGGTGGCGGTGGTGCAGCTCGTGATGGCGGCGATGGCGATGGCGCCGTGGCGCAGGGTGCCCGCGCCGTCCACCTCGAAGGTCTCGTCGAGGTCGCGGCCGCCCTCGCGGGCCGCGGACTCGAAGCGCTCCCGGAGCCCCGCGACGGGGACGCGGTCGTGCGGGCGCGAGGGGCCGGCGAGCGAGGGCTCGACGTCGGAGAGCTCGAGCGTAAGGGTCCGCGCGTAGGTGCGGCCCTCCCCCGCCCCGAGGACGCCCTGCGCCTCGAGATAGGCGCGCGCAAACGCGAGCTCGCCGGCGTCGCGACCTGCGAGCGCAAGATAGTCGAGCGTCGCGTCGTCCACGGGGAAGAGGGTGGCCGTGGCGCCGTACTCGGGCGTCATGTTGGCCACGCAGGCGCGCTGCGTCGCGCTGAGGCCGGCGACGCCCGGGCCCGTGACCTCGACGATGGTGCCCACGACGCCCTCGCCGCGCAGCAGCTGAGCGACCGTGAGCGCGAGGTCCATGCCCGAGACCCCCTTGCGGAGCGCGCCCGTGAGGCGCAGCTCGACGACGGGCGGGACGAGCATGGAGACGGGCTGTCCGAGCGCGGCGGCCTCGGCCTCGATGCCGCCCACGCCCCAGCCGAGCACGCCGACGCCGTTGGCGGTCGTGGTGTGGGAGTCGGTCCCCACGAGGGTGTCGAAGCACGCGTGGGGGGCGTCGTCGGCAAGCGCGTCTGTGGTCACGACGTCGCAGAACCGCTCGATGTTGAGCTGGTGGCAGATGCCGCCGCCGGGCGGGACGATCTCGACGTTTTGGAAGGAGCGGCTCGCCCACTTGAGGAAGGCGAAGCGCTCGCGGTTGCGCGCGGCCTCGACCTCCTGGTTCTTCTCGGCGGCGCAGGGCGTCTCCGCCTCGTCCGCGATCACGGAGTGGTCGACCACCAGGGTGCAGGGGATCTGCGGGTTGACCCGCATCGGGTCCCCTCCGCGCTCGAGCATGGCGTCGCGCATCGCGGCAAAGTCGACGAAGACCGGGACGCCGGTGAAGTCCTGGAACAGCACGCGGGCGGGCATGAACTCGATCTCGTCGCCCGCCTCGCCGGCGAGCCCGGCGCGGACGATGGTGTCGGCCATGCGAATCGCGTCGTCGTCGGTCGCGGCGCGGCGGACGACGTTCTCGAGCAGCGTCACCAGGGCGCGCGGGAGCCGGCCTGCTCCGGGGATGTCGGAGACGACGGTCGCGCGGCGAGCGACGCCGGCGGCCTCGAGGGTGACGGGGCGGCGCGCGGCGAGGACGGCGTCGCGGAACTCATGGAACTCATCAGTCACGAGCATGTTTTCCCTCCACAATTCTCACAATGCGGGAGAAGCGCTCGCTCTTCTCGTACGAGGCGAGCGCGTACCGGTACAGCAGGTTGAAGGCCGTCACGGCGACGAGGCCGGCCGCGACGATCACGACACCCATGCTAGCGTCAAAGGACACGATTTCGAAGAACGAACCAAAGACCGTACACCCAAGCGCAACAATGCCGATGACGACCACGAGCAGCGCGGCGCGCAGCGGCGTCAGGGGCTGCGAGATGCGCCAGATGAGCGCGATGCCCACGAAGGCCACGAGCGCGGTGCACACGGTGGAGATCTCGTCGAAGGAGTGGCCGAGCGCGCGTCCGACGACGAGCTCGGCGAGAAGCGCGGCGACGATCGCGGCGGATGCGGGCAGCGAGCGGGCGAGCACGTTGGCGAGGAAGCTGCCGCGGACGAGCTCGTGGTTGGGCTCGAGCGCGAGGACGAACGACGGGATGCCGATGATCGCCGTGGAGAGCAGCGACATCTGAATCGGGATGAAGGGGTACGGCGGCATGACGATGCACACCAGCGCCAGGATCGCGGTGAAGACGGTCTTCACCAGGAAGAGCGACGCGGAGCGCTGGAGGTTGTTGATCGAGCGGCGCCCCTCCGCCACGACCTCGGGCATGTGGGAGAAGTCGTTGTCCGCCAGAACGATCTCGGAGACGTTGCGCGCGGCCGCCGAGCCGGAGGCCATGGCTACGGAGCAGTCGGCCTCGCGCAGCGCGAGCACGTCGTTGACACCGTCGCCGGTCATGGCCACGGTCCGGCCGCGGCGATGCAGGGCGCGCACGAGCTCGCGCTTCTGCTGGGGGGTGACGCGCCCGAAGACGCGGGCCTCGTCGACGGCGGCGTCGAGCTTCTCGGGCGTGTCGAGGGTGGCGGCGTCGACGTAGCGCTCCGCGAGCGGGACGCCGGCGCGGGCGGCGATGGCCGAGACGGTTCGCGGGTCGTCGCCGGAGATGACGCGCAGCTCGACGCCCTGCTCGAGGAAGAAGCGCATGGTGTCGGGCGCCGTGGCGCGGATCTCGTCGCGGATGGCCACGCAGCCGATCAGGCGAGCGTCACCGAGAAGGGCGTTCTTCTCGTCAAACCCGTCGACGCGGCAGACCACGAGCACGCGCTCCGTCGCGTCGAAGGCGCGGGCGACGGCGTCGGCTTCCCCCGCGCGGTCACGCCCGAGCACGAAGGCGGCGGCGCCCATGACGAGGGCCTCGCCGGACGCGGTGACGCAGCCGGAGTACTTGCGCGCGGAGTCGAAGGGGACGGCGCGGGCGGCGGGAGCGGGCGTCACGCCGGCCTCCTCGGCGTGACGGAGGAGCGCGAGCGCGGTATCGTTGGCGTCCTCGGCGTTGGCGCCCGCGACCGCGGCCATGGCCGCCTCGACGTCGTCGACGGAGGAGCCGTGCGCTGCGGCGACGGAGGCGACCTCCATCTCGCCGGAGGTGATCGTGCCGGTCTTGTCGAGGCACAGCGTGTCCACGCGCGCGAGCGTCTCGACGCAATAGGCCTGCTGCACGAGCACCATGCGACGGCCCAGGCGGAAGGTCGCGATGGCGAGCACCGACGAGGTGAGCAGCACGAGGCCCTGCGGGATCATGCCGATGACGGCGGCGACCGAGGTGAGGATCGCGTCGTTGAGCGTGCCGCCGTCCATCAGGAGGCTTCGCAGGAACAGGCCCAGCCCCAGCGGGACGAGGATGACGGTCCCCAGCCGGATGATCGCCTTGAGCGTGGCCTGGATCTCGGAGTGGACGGCCTTGACGTACTTGGCCTCCGCGTTGATGCGTGCCGCGTAGCCCTCGGCGCCCACGCGCGTCACGCGAGCGACGAGGCTGCCCGCGTCGACGAAGCTTCCCGAGAGCAGCTCGTCGCCCGGACCCTTTGACACGGGCTTGGCCTCGCCGGTGAGCAGGCTCTCGTTCATCGACACGTTGCCGGAAACGATGACGCCGTCCGCGGGAACCTGGTCGCCGTGGGAAAGGCGCATGAGGTCGTCGGCCACGAGCGCCGAGGGGGGCAGCTGCCGCTCGCCGGAGGCGCGGATGACCGTGACCTCCTTCTGGGTGAGGATGGTGAGCTTGTCGACCATGCGCTTGGCGCGGATCTCCTGCGTGACGCCGATCACCAGGTTGGCGCCCACCACGCACATGAAGAGCATGTTGCGGTACTGGCCCGTGAGCAGAACCAGGAGCGCGAGCGCGAGGTTCACCCCGTTGAAGAGCGTGAAGGCGTGCTCCGCCAGAATCTGGCCGACCGTCTTGGTCTTGACGTCGGTGTTGGCGTTGGTGCGGCCGTCGGCCACGCGCTCGGCGACCTCCTGATCGGTGAGGCCGCGCAGGCTCGCGTCCTTCTCGTCTAGCGTCATCGCTCCCCTCTCGGCGCTGAGTCATACGTTGGTCATTGTGCCACGGGCGAGCGCGCCCTAAACAAACCTTACGAAAAAGAGAGAAGCCGCCCCGCGCCCGCTTCTGCCGCCGCGCCCGCGCCAGGGGACTTTTGTTCGAACAAAAGTCACGTCTCCCAAAGACCTGTCACATTTTCCCAGCTAGATTGCCCGTCCCCTCACAAAACTTGGCATAAGGTCGTACAAAACTAGCCCGATGCGCCGCGAATCGGCGATTTGCTATACTGTCCACTGCGCGCGCCCATAGCTCAGTGGATTAGAGCGTCTGCCTCCGGAGCAGAAGGTCGTGGGTTCGAATCCCCCTGGGCGCACCACGTCTGCCCGGCCCGGCACGCCACCTCGGCGCGCCGGGCCTTTTTCGTGAGCGCGCCGTGACCCCCGTCCCCGCCCAGCTGTAACCGCGCGGTCACAAGCGCCGTGGTATCATCGCGCGACATGATTTTCACTCAGACGCCTCACGGGGGACCGCATGATAGCAGTAGTCAAGAGCACCGCCACGACCGAGCAGCTCGACCACCTCGTCAAGTGGATCGAGGACCGCGGGTTCCGCACCAACGTGTCGCAGGGCGACAACGAGACGCTCGTCGGCATCATCGGCGACACGACGCAGATCGACCCGTTCATCCTCGAGAGCATGGACCTCGTCGAGCGGGTCCAGCGCGTCTCGGAGCCCTTCAAGCTCGCCAACCGCAAGTTCCACCCCGAGGACACGGTCGTCGACTGCGGTCACGGCGTGCTCGTTGGCGGCGGTCACTTCCAGGTCATCGCCGGCCCCTGCTCGGTGGAGGGCGACAACCTCATCCGGATCGCCCGCGCGGTCAAGGCCGCCGGCGCCACGATGCTGCGCGGCGGCGCGTTCAAGCCCCGCACCTCCCCCTACTCCTACCAGGGCATGGGCGAGAAGGGCCTCGACCTGCTGATGGAGGCCGGCGGCGAGCTCGACATGCCCGTCGTCACCGAGGTCATGGACCCGCGCGACGTCGAGCTCTTCGTGAGCCGCGGCGTCGACGTCATGCAGGTCGGCGCGAGAAACGCCCAGAACTTCCCGCTGCTGCGCGAGCTCGGCCGCACGAACACGCCCGTCCTGCTCAAGCGCGGCATGTCACAGACCATCGACGAGCTGGTCATGAGCGCCGAGTACGTCATGAGCGAGGGCAACGCCAACGTCATGCTCTGCGAGCGCGGCATCCGCACCTTCGAGACCCGCACCCGCAACACCTTCGACGTCAACGCGATCCCGGTCCTGCGCCACCTCACGCACCTGCCGGTCGTCGCCGACCCGAGCCACTCCACCGGCTACACGCGCTACGTGCGCTCGGCGGCCTACGCCGCCACCGCCGCGGGCGCGGACGCCCTCGAGATCGAGGTCCACGACTGTCCCTCCCAGGCCTGGTCGGACGGCGCCCAGGCCCTCACGCCGGAGCAGTTCGTCGACGCCATGCGCCGCATCTCCCTCATCCGCGACGCCGTCACGGCCCCGATCGAGGAGGCGTAGATGGCAGACGAGAAGAGCCTCGAGAAGGACCTGTCGCCGTCGCCGACCTTCGTCCCCGGGCGCTGCGGCGTCGTGAGCCTCGGCCTCATGGGCGGCTCGTTCGCCAAGGCCTTTGCCGCGGCGGGCCGCGAGGTCTTCGCCTGGAACCGCACGCGCTCCACGCTCGAGCTCGCCATGATCGAGACCGTTACCGGCGAGCTCGACGAGGCCACGATCCCCACCTGCGAGCTCATCGTCCTCGCAGGATATCCCGCGTCCACCGTCGAGTGGCTCGAGCGCTACGCCGCGCTCGTCTCCCCCGGGGCCATCGTCATCGACACCGTGGGCGTAAAGCGCGTCATCTGCGAGCGCTGCGAGGCGCTCTGCGCGGGCCTGCCCTTCACCTTCGTCGGGTGCCACCCGATGGCGGGCACGCAGTTCTCCGGCTTCGCGCACGCGCGCGCCACCATGTTCAAGGGCGCCCCGATGGTCGTCGTGCCGCCGCAGATGGAGGACCTCGCGCGCGCGAGCGTCCTCGAGCGCCTGAAGGAGCTTCTTGCGCCCTGCGGCTTCGGGAGCTTCACGCTCGCCACGGCGGCCGAGCACGACCGCGTGATCGCCTACACCTCGCAGCTCGCGCACGTCGTCTCCAACGCATACGTCAAGAGCCCCACGGCCCGCAGCCACAAGGGCTTCTCTGCGGGCTCCTACAAGGACCTCACCCGCGTGGCGCGCCTGAACGCCCCCATGTGGACCGAGCTCTTCCTCGACAACGCCGACAACCTGAGCGCCGAGCTCGGCTGCGTCATCGAGAGCCTCCAGGCGTACAAGGACGCGATCGACGCGGGCGACGCGGCGCGCCTCGAGGCGCTCCTCGCCGAGGGCGACCGCATCAAGAGGGAGGTCGAGGGCAGATGAGCGAGAAGAACCCCGAGGTCCGGACGCGCGTCGTCCACGTGAGCGCCGCGTCGCGCTCCTACGACGTCCACGTCGGCGCCGGCGTGCTCGGCGAGGTGGGCGCCATCGCCCGCGCCGCGGCCGGCGGGAGCCGCTGCTGCGTCATCACCGAGACCAACGTGGGGCCACTCTACGCGGACGCCGTCGAGGCATCGCTCGCCGCCGCAGGCTACGGCGTGGCGGAGCGCCTCACGTTTCCCGCCGGGGAGGAGCACAAGACGCTCGCGACGCTCGGCGCGCTTCTCGAGGGCCTCGCGGAGCGCGAGCTCACCCGCGACGACGTGGTCGTGGCGCTGGGCGGCGGCGTGACCGGGGACATGGGCGGCCTCGCCGCGGCCCTCTACCTGCGCGGGGTCCGCGTGGTTCAGGTCCCCACGTCCCTTCTCGCCATGGTCGACTCCTCCGTCGGCGGCAAGACCGCCGTCGACCTCGCCGCCGGCAAGAACCTCGTGGGCGCCTTCTGGCAGCCCGCGGCCGTGGTCGCAGACGTGCGCTGCCTGCTCACGGTCCCGCGAGACCTGCTCGTCGACTCCGTCGGCGAGGTCGTCAAGCACGCCGTGCTCGCCGACCCCGCGCTGCTCGGCGACCTCACGGGCCGTCCCCTCGTCGCGGGTGAGCCCGACGAGGCGCGTCTCGTTGACGTCGTGGCCAAAAACGTCTCCATCAAGCGCGACGTCGTCGACGCCGACGAGCGCGAGAGCGGCATTCGACAGACGCTCAACCTGGGCCACACCATCGGGCACGCAATCGAGGCCGCGAGCGGCTTTGCCCTCGGCCACGGTTCTTGCGTCGCCGCCGGTCTTAGCGTGGTCGCCCGCGCGAGCGCCCGCGCCGGCTGGTGCCCGGATGACGTCGCGGACGCCATCGTCCGCTGCGTCGCCGCCCAGGGCCTCCCCACGGGGACCGACGTCCCGCTCGACGAGCTCATGCGCTACGTGGCACATGACAAGAAGCGTCATGACGACTCTGTCAACCTCGTGGTGCCGGAGCGCCTCGGCGCCGCCCGCGTCCGCCGCGTCCCGCTCGTCGACCTCGGCGCCCTCGTGGCGCACGACCTCGAGGGGGCGGACCTGTGAACGTGCGCGTCCTTCCCGGCGAGCTCGCGGGCACGGTGGTGGCCCCCTCGTCCAAGTCTGAGGCGCACCGCCTTCTGATCTGCGCCGCGTTTGCCCCGGGCACCACCGACATCGCCTGCACCACGACCTCTGACGACATCGATGCGACCATCCGGTGCCTCGAGGCGCTCGGCGCGCGCATCGCGCGGACGAGGGTCGGGTTCCGCGTGCGGCCCGTCCCCGGGACATCTGCGAGCGACAACGTCCCCGAGCCCGCGCCCGATGCTCTCCTCGACTGCGGCGAGTCCGGCTCGACCCTGCGCTTCCTGCTTCCCGTCGTGGCGGCGCTCGGCCGGGGCGCGCGCCTCGCCATGGCGGGGCGCCTTCCCCAGAGGCCCCTCTCCCCGCTCTACGAGGAGCTCGAGGGGGGCGGCGTCGAGCTCGGCCCCCAGGGGACATCGCCGCTGACCGTCTCCGGTCGCCTGCGCCCCGGTCGCTTCGAGCTGCCGGGGGACGTCTCCTCCCAGTACGTGAGCGGCCTTCTCATGGCGGCCCCCCTGCTCGGCGCCCCCGTCGAGGTCGTCGTGGCCGAGCCCATCGAGTCCCGGCCCTACATCGACCTGACGGTCTCCGCTCTGGCGCAGTTCGGGGTCAACGTGTCCGAGGCCCCCTGCCCCGCGGGAGACGGCCGCCCCGCGCGCTCGTTCGTGGTGTCGCCGGGCGGGCTCTCCTCCCCCGGCGTCGTCTCCGTCGGCGGCGACTGGTCGGGTGCGGCCTTCTGGCTCGCTGCGGGCGCGCTCTCCGCGCACGGCGTCGAGGTGAGCGGCCTCGACCTCTCGAGCGCCCAGGGCGACCGCCAGGTGCTCGCCGCGCTCGCGCTCCTCGGCGCGCGCGTGCTGCGCGGGCACGAGGGCGCCGCGTGCCTGCGTGACCGCCTGCGGGGCAGGACGCTCTCGGTCGCGAGCTGCCCGGACCTCGTCCCGCCCCTCGCGGCCGTCGCCGCCCTCGCCGAGGGGACGACTCGCATCACGGGCGCGGCGCGCCTGCGCCTCAAGGAGTCCGACCGCCTCGCGACGGTGTCCGCCGCCGTCAACGCGCTCGGGGGCCGTGCCCGCGTCGTAGGCGACGACCTGGTCATCGAAGGCGTCGAGACCCTCTCGGGCGGCGTCGTCGACGCGGCGGGCGACCATCGCATCGCCATGATGGCCGCCGTCCTCGCCACGCGCTGCTCGGGGCCCACGACCATCGTCGGCGCCGAGTGCGTCTCAAAGTCGTATCCCGCCTTCTTCGAGGACCTCTCCTCGCTCGGCGGCATCTGCGAAAAGGAGGCATGATGCCCTCTTCGTTTGGCACCGCCCTCAGGGTGACCGTTTTCGGGCAGTCCCACTCCCCGGCCGTCGGCTGCGTCCTCGAGGGGCTGCCCGCCGGCATGCGGGTAGACCTCGACGAGCTCGCGGAGTTCGTGGAGCGCAGGGCCCCCGGCCGCGACCCGTGGTCGACGCCTCGCCGCGAGCCGGACGCCCCGCGCATCGTCTCGGGCCTCAACGCCCGCGGCGAGACCTGCGGCGCCCCGCTTGCGGCGATCATCGAGAACACCAACACGCGCTCCGTCGACTATGCCAACCTCACGGGCGTGCCCCGTCCCGGGCATGCCGACTTCACCGCGTGGGCCAAGTGGCACGGCGCGCAGGACGTCCCGGGCGGCGGGCACTTCTCGGGCCGCCTGACCGGGCCCCTGTGCGTGGCGGGCGGCATCGCGCTGCAGTGGCTCCGCACGCGCGGCGTCACGGTCGCCGCCCATGTGGCCGAGCTCGCCGGCGTCGAGGACGTCCCCTTCTCGGCCCTCGACAACTCCCCCGCCGCCGCCGAGAGGCTCGCCTCCCAGGTCTCCTCGCTCGCGGACGGCAGGCGCGTCCCCGTCATCGACGAGAGGGCCGGCGAGCGCATGGTCGAGGCGGTCATGGCGGCACGTGCCGAGAAGGACACGGTCGGCGGCATCGTCGAGTGCGTCGCCTGCGGCATGCCGGCCGGCGCCGGGTCGCCGATGTTCGACGGCATCGAGAACGTCATGGCGCGCGCCCTCTTCGGCGTGCCCGCGGTCAAGGGCGTGGAGTTCGGCCGCGGCTTCGACGTCGCTCGTCTGCGCGGCACCGAGAACAACGACCCCTACGAGGTTCGCGACGGCGCCTGCGTGCCGGTGACCAACAACGCGGGCGGCATCCTCGGCGGCATCACGACCGGCGCCCCCGTCCTCGTCCGCTGCGCGATCAAGCCCATCTCGAGCGTGATGGTGGAGCAGGACTCCGTGGACCTCGACCGCATGGAGCCCGCCCGCCTCAAGGTCCACGGCCGCCACGACACCACCGCGGTCCTGCGCGCCGTCCCCGTCATCGAGGCCGTCAGCGCCCTTTCCCTCGCCGACGCCCTCCTCGCCTGGCCCGCGCAGTGAGGTCTCCCGGGTCGTCGGCCGGCGGGCGGGGAGGTCCGGCGCTCAGACAGTCCTCGCCGCAAAGGACGCGGCTGCGGAACTCGCGGCGGACCTCCCCGCCCGCCGGCCGACGACGTGCACTTCCTCGCTTGTCGCAGGTCAATGACGGCTTCGGGAGCGCCCGGCCCATGAGGTCCGCCGCGAGTTCCGCAGCCGAGCGCAGTGAGGCGAGGACTGTCTGAGCGCCGGACCTCATGGGCCGGGCGCCCGGTACCCCAGCATTTCAGTGGAAGTAGCAAGAACACGGAGGAAGACATGGCTGAGCTTGCGGAGCTGAGGCAGGAGATAGACAGGATCGACCGGGAGATCTTCGAGCTGTTCTCGGAGCGGGCGAAGGTCGCCGAGGGGGTGGCGGAGTACAAGCGCGAGCACGGGATGCGGGTCTTCGACCCGGCGCGAGAGCGCGCTAAGGTCGCGGCCGCCGCGGATGCCGCGCCGGAGGACCTCGCCACGTACGCGCAGGTGATGATGGAGCTCCTCATGGAGGCATCGCGGGCGCGGCAGCACGCCCTTCTCGGCGACGCGTCGGACGACCGCACGCTCGCTCGCATCAAGGCCGCCCGCGCAAGCACGCCGGAGGTCTTCCCGCGCTCGGCGCACGTGAGCTGCCAGGGCGTCGAGGGCGCCTACTCGCAGATCGCGGCCGAGAAGATCTTCCGGCGCCCCGCCATCAGCTACTCCCCCACCTTCGACGGCGTCTTCAGGACCGTGGAGCAGGGGCTGGCCGACTACGGCGTGCTGCCGCTCGAGAACTCGACCGCGGGGTCGGTCAACCAGGTCTTCGACCTCATGATGGAGCACTCCTTCTACGTCGTGCGCACCACGCGCGTGAAGGTGGACCACAGCCTGCTCGCCCTCCCCGGCGCCGAGCTCTCCGGCATCCGCGACATCTACAGCCACCAGCAGGCCATCAGCCAGTGCGCCGAGTTCCTCTCGGGCCTTCCCGACGTGCGCGTGCACGTGTGCGAGAACACCGCCGCGGCCGCCCGAAGCGTCGCCGAGTCGGGGCGCACCGACGTCGCGGCGCTCGCCTCCCACGCCTGCGCCGCCCTCTACGGCCTGACCGCGCTCTCCTCGGGCGTCCAGGACCGGGACAACAACTACACGCGCTTCGCCTGCATCTCGCGCAACCTCGAGGTGTACCCCGGGGCCGACCGGGCCTCCTTCATGGCCGTGCTCCCGCACGAGCCGGGCTCCCTCTACAAGCTGCTCGCCAAGTTCTACGCGCTCGACGTCAACCTCCTCAAGCTCGAGAGCCGCCCCATCCCCGAGCGCGACTTCGAGTTCATGTTCTACTTCGACGTTGCGTGCCCCGCCGCCTCGCCTGAGTTTGCCTCGCTCGTCACGACGCTCGGCGGGCTCTGCCAGGAGCTCCGCTTCCTGGGAAGCTACACGGAGGTGCTCTGAGGTGGCCGCGGGACAGAAGGGCGCGTCGGCCGCCCTGTACGGACTGGTGGGCCACCCGCTCGGGCACAGCTGGTCGCCCCAGATCCACGAGCGCCTCGGGTCTGCGCCCTACGCCCTGCACGACCTCGACGCGGACGAGGCCGCGGCGTTCCTGCGCGGCGGCGCGTGGCGCGGCCTCAACGTCACCATCCCCCACAAGCGCCTCGCCGCCGAGCTCGCCGACGTGCGCTCGCCCGCCGTGGAGCGGCTCGGGGCCGCCAACACGCTCGTGAGGGACGGGGACGGTCGCATCGTCGCAGAGAACACCGACGTCCTGGGCTTTGCCTGGATGCTCGCGCGCTTCTGCCGCGAGCGCCTGGGGGGCTCCCCGCGCGAGCTTCTCGAAGGCAGGAAGGTCCTCGTTCTCGGCAGCGGCGGCGCCGGGGCGGCGGTGCGAGACGCCCTGGAGAACGCCGCTGGGGCGCACGCGGTCACCATCTCGCGCTCCGGCGATCAGACCTACGACACGCTGGCTGAGCGACACGCCGACGCCGTCCTTCTCGTCAACACGACGCCGGTCGGCATGTTCCCGCGCTGTCCCGCGTCGCCCGTCGACGAGGGGACGCTCTCTCGCCTCACCGGCCTGAGGGGCGTGCTCGACGTCGTCTACAACCCCACGAGGACGGGCCTTTGCCTCGCCGCCGAGCGGCTGGGGCTTCCCTGCGAGTCTGGCCTGGCCATGCTCGTGGCGCAGGCGCTCTACGCGAGCGAGCTCTTCCAGGGGCGCGATCTCGACGACGGCCTGGTGGGGCAGATCGAGAGCGACATCCTGGCGCAGACGGAGAACGTCGTGCTCATCGGCATGCCCGGGGCGGGCAAGACGAGCTGCGGAAGGGCCCTCGCACGGCTGCTCGGGCGCCCCTTCGTCGACCTTGACGAGGCAATTGCCCTCGAGACCGGCCGGGGCGCGGCGCAGATCATCCGCGAGGACGGCGAGGACAGCTTCCGCGCGGTGGAGACCGAGGTCACGGGTCGCTACGCGGCGCGCTCCGGTCTGGTCGTCGCCTGCGGCGGCGGGGTCGTCACGCGCGAGGCCAACTACCCCCTGCTCCACCAGAACGGCCGCATCGTGTTTCTCGACCGGCCCGTCTCCGAGCTCAGCTCAGACGGTCGCCCCGTCTCGCAGGCCAAGGGCGTGGAGCGCGTCGCGGCCGAGCGCATGGGGCTCTATCGGGCCTGGGCCGACGTGACGGTCACGTGCACGGGCACGCCCGCGGGGGACGCCGAGTCTGTGCGCGAGCTCCTCGGACTCTAGGCTCGCGTCCTTCTCGCCTCCCCGTTCTTGTCCTTTCAAGAAAACAAGAACCTTGCTCATTTGCGTCGAGAGGGGCAATTGAAGGCAGTTCTTTACCTCCCCGGGGGACAAGAACCCACGCCGAGGGCGCCGACACATGCCGCTGGCGGCACAATCGTGCGTTTTCCCTGTGTGCGGGCGCCGTCTGCGGCGCCGCTCGGCGGAGAGAGCCGCGCGGGGGCGCGCGCCTCGTATACTGTCCTCTCGATACGTTGAGACAGTCGGCAGATGATGAGTGTGGAGACGGGGCTCCAGCTCGCGATTCGACGACAGGAAGGGTCGCGAAGTGGACAGAGATCAGATCGCGCAGGAAGTCCTCGCCGCCGTGGGCGGCAAGGGCAACGTCACCGCGAACGACATCTGCATGACCCGTCTGCGCATCCTCACCGAGGACCCCTCGCTCGTCGACACCGACCAGCTGTCCGCAGCGCGCGGCGTCCTCGGCTTTGTCAAGCGCGGGGCAAACGGCATCGAGGTCGTGTTTGGCCCGGGAAAGGTCGAGGCGGTCCACGAGGCGCTCGTGCGCCTCACCGGCATCGAGGGCAACGAGGGGGCCTTTGACGAGACCTCGTCCATGCCCTCCCCCATCCACGTGCACATCTCGCACAACCCGCTCCGCAGCGCCGCCCTTGCGCAGAGCGAGGAGGACGGCGAGGACGAGCCCGTCGAGGGGGCGTCTGACACCGATGACACCGCCACGGTCGAGGACCTCGTCAGCCTTCTGGACGACCTTGACCCCGCGGCGGACGCCGCCGAGCCCCTCGAGGTTCCTGCCGAGGAGGACGAGGCGGAGACTCCGGAAGGCCCGCTGCGCGTCCTGGTGATCAACGGCCCCAACATCAACATGCTCGGCATCCGCGAGCCCGACATCTACGGGCACGACTCCTACCGCGCCATGCTGCGCGTCTGCCATGATGCCGCGCTCGAGGCGGGCTTTGCGGACTGCACCTGCTTCCAGTCCAATCACGAGGGCGACCTCATCGACGCCATCCAGGACGCATACGGCACCTACGCCGGCATCATCATCAACCCGGGCGCCTACACGCACACCTCCATCGCCATCCTGGACGCCGCGAAGGCGGTGGGCCTCCCGATGATCGAGGTGCACATCTCAAAGCTCGAGGATCGCGAGGACTTCCGCCAGGTGTCCTACATCCGCGCGGCGTGCTTCGAGACGATCACCGGCCTGGGCGTCGAGGGCTATCGCAAGGCCATGCTCGATATGGCGGCGCATCTCGGCCTGTAGCTCCCACCACCGTGCCGCGTGTGGCGTGAACCCAAATCCGGTTTTTTATCCTCAACTAAGAGGGCGCCCGCAATCGGCGACATAGACCAGACCGTCCGCAATCGGCCCGCAATCCTCGCCTGCCCGATACCGGGCCAGTTTCGGACGTTTCAAGACGCCCGGACCGTCCGCGCCCAGCCCGTTATTCTCGGCGGCCCCGCCCGCGACGCTCCTGTCGCCGAGGACCCAAATCCGGATTTGGGTCCGAGGCGGTGGTGGCCGTTGGGCCCGACAGTTCTTGTCGATGAAGAACCTAGCCTCGGAGTTAACCTCTCAGCCGAGGTACGCCGTGTCGGCCGAGAAGTGCCCGCTGCCCCGGACCCAAATCGTCATTTGTGTCGCTGGCGCAGCGCCCGCACTCCCGTCCCGATCCCAAAGCCCACGGCCGAGACCGCGGCCCCAAAGACGAGGGAGACGGGGTCGAGCGGGTTAAGGTTTCCGAATGTCAGCGTGTTGGCCAGGCTGAACGTCAGCCACGGGAGCAGCATGGCAAGGACTGCGGCGGCCGGGACAAAGAGCAGGCTCATCTTTCCGTAGGGCCTGAGAAGGCCGACGGCAAGAGAGGTCCCCAGAATCGTCAGCGGCATGAGCCCGTAGAAGAACAGGATCGCGTAGCCCAGCGCATCCGCGGGCCCGATCAGGCACCAGAACACAAAGAGAGAGAAGAGCCAGGAGACGAGAAGAACGACGGGCGTGACGATCTTGGCGCTGGGTCTCATGGGAGCCTCCTTCCAAAGGGTCGCCCTCATCGTACCCGGCGGACGCCCGCGGGTCTGTCATCCGCGGGGATGCGGATCGGCGGAGCCTGTCAACCGCGGACGCCTCTCAAGGGCCTCACGCAGCTCAGAGGCACTGTGAACCCCCAGCGCGCGATAACAGCGCACGCGCGCCGACTTGACCGTCCCCGGCGCCACGTGGAGGCGCTCGCAGATGACGCGCTCCCCGTCGCCACGGGCGAGCGCGAGCGCAATGTTTGCCTGCAGCTCGCTCAGGCCGGCGCGGCGCAGGTACGCGAGCGACTCGTCCTTCTCGCTTTGCCCCGAGGGACCAAAGGCGGAGCCGAACACCAGAAGCGCGAGCACGGGCGTGAGGACCCAGGCGCCCTCGAGGGCGCCGGGAAACGCGGCGAGCAGAGGGGCGAGCGTGGACGCAGAGAGAAACATGATGCCCGCGAGACCAAGCGCCTCGCGACCGCGGCACGCCAGCTCGCGAAGACCCGCGCGGAAGAACCTCCGGACCCATGTCGCGGCGTCGGCGTCGGGGTCCGACCGGACCGGAGATACGCCGAGGTAGGCGATGGTCAGCAAGACGAGCAGGGCAACCAGCAGACGCCGTCCCGGCGCGTGCGGCCAGGAGCCGACGACCAGGACCGGTGCCACCACAGCACAGAGAACGACGGCGACGCCGCGCTCCCACGAGGGCCGGGTGCCGGTTGCCCTCTGCAGGGCGCGCGCCCCGCCGGTGTCAGGGGGCAGGGCAAGAAGTGCGGCGAGCGCCGCTCCGCTGAGCACCCCGCCGAGGAAGAACGCGACGTCTGAGCGAGCCGCCCCTGCCCAGGGCACCAGGGAGGCCACGACCAGGGCGCCGGTCACGGCGACGCGCAGCCAGGTTGGCCACCCGCGCGCCGCTCCGTCGTCGCGTCGAGCGGACTCTGAGGCCGTCCATGCCCCGACGGCATCGATGAGCTCGGACTTGGAGCCCACGCGGAGCTTCTCGTAGCCGCGCGTCCTGTTGGTGCCGACCGTGGACTCTGAGACCCCGAGCGCATCGGCTATGGTCCGGCGGGACTCCCCGCACAGCGTCCTCACGAGGACCTCGCTCTCGCGCGCGCTGAGCTCGCGCTCGGCGAGGTCGTCGAGCGCGCGCCTGAGAAGTGCGGAGTACGCGGTGTCACGGGTGCCGCGCTCGCGGATTGTGTCTACGACGAGCGTCGCCGCGCCCGCGGCGGAGACGAGGACATAGGCGGCGGGCAGCAGCGGCCCTCCCCCCGCGCCGAGGGCCGCGGCCCTGAGGAGCGCTGGCGCGCACGCAGCGAAGAGCTCCGACTCGGAAAGCCCCCGGCCCGCGCAGGCAAGCCGGAGGGTCGCCACGGCTGCGGCGCAGCAGAGCGCACACGCGGGGGCCTGGCGAGGCGCCGGCGAAAGCACAGCGACCAGATCCGCCGCCGCGAGCAGGGCGCCGCAGGCAAGAAGCACAAACGTCAGTGGACGCGGCGCCGGCGGCGTGGGCGGGTCCTTCTCGCCCAGCGAGAAGCACACCCAGCCCGCGAGCGCGAGCGCCTCCGCCGGGACGGACCAACCGGGGAAAAGCGCGAGAAGAGGCGCTGCGAGGGGCGTGGCAAATAGTCCGAGGACGGCGACGGCCCTGCGGCAGCGCTCGGACGAGGCGCGGTCCGCGGCGCCGAGCACGCGGCCGGCCATGAGGGCGGCGGAGGCGAGGCAGGGTGAGAGCGGGGAGGCCCCCAGCATCAGGAGGAGGACGAGGGCACCGGACCACGTCGGCCACACCACGCGTCGTTGGCGCTCGAGGATTGCGTAAGCGCCCATGCCGGCTCCCTAGAGGTTCTGGTGGCAGCCCCAGACCGTTCCCTCGCTCACGAGGAAGTCGACGGGAACGTCAAACTCCGCCACGGGGAGCGGGTTGGACGAGAGCTGCGTCACGCGCGCGAGGCCGATCTTGTTGCCGGGGTAGAACGTGAGGAAGCGGTCGTAGTAGCCGCCGCCGTAGCCGACGCGGTGCCCGGCGCCGTCGAAGACGAGCCCCGGGACGAGGCAGGCGGTGCGGACCATCTCGGGGACGGTGAGCGTCGGCCCGTCCGCTGAGGGCTCGAGGATGTTCATGGTGCCGGGGGAAAGCTCGTCGAGCGACCCGATCTCGCAGAAGTCCATCCTGTGCGCGGCCCGGTCGACGCGCGGCACGGCGACGCGGCGGCCCTCCTCGAGCAGCTCCTCGATGAGGGTGCGCGTATCGACCTCGGCGCCAAAGGAGACGTAGGTGAGCACGATCGGGGCGCGGCGGAACACGTCGAAGGATCGCAGCGTGGAGCGGATGGCATCGTCTGAGGAGATGCGCAGGCGCGCGGGGATGGTGCGGCGAACGCGCAGGTAGTTGCTCCGCAGGGAGCTCTTGTCGGCGTCCGTACCGTATGAGCTTGCCACCGCTCCCCCTCTCGTTGCTGCTGACCAGAATATTCTAGCAGGGTTTTGTTGTGCCCCGGAGCACGACGCCGCCGTTTGCCGTACCATAGGATGCCGTTGACCATAATCGCGGCATGACCGCGCATCGCAAGGAGGCAAGAGATGCCCAACGAGGGAAGCTACGAGGCTGCCAAGCGCAGGAGCGACGAGGTCCACGCCGACCTTCTCGTCCATCCCGAGAACTACACGATGCTCACGGGCGACCGCCCGACCGGACGCCTCCACCTGGGCCACTACTTCGGCACCCTCGTCGACCGCGTGCGCCTGCAGGACATGGGCGTCCGCACCAACGTCATCATCGCTGACTACCAGGTCATCACCGACCGCGACACGACCGAGCACATCCGCGACAACGTCTACAACATGGTGATCGACTACCTGGCGTGCGGTCTCGACCCGGCCAAGACGATGATCTTCACCCACTCCGCGGTGCCCGAGCTCAACCAGCTCATGCTGCCGTTCCTCAGCCTCGTGACCGAGGCCGAGATGGAGCGCAACCCCACCGTCAAGGCCGAGCAGGAGGCGAGCGGCCACGCCCTCACGGGGCTTCTCCTCACCTACCCGGTCCACCAGGCGTGCGACATCCTCTTCTGCAAGGGCAACATCGTGCCCGTGGGCCGCGACCAGCTGCCGCACATCGAGATCACCTCGAAGATCGCGCGCCGCTTCAACGAGCGCTACGGCCACGTGTTCCCCGACGTCACGGGACTCCTCACCTCCACGCCGCTGCTCCCCGGCCTCGACGGGCGCAAGATGAGCAAGTCCTACGGCAACGCCATCTCCATCTCCATGACCGCCGAGGAGACCGCCAAGCTCATCAAGAAGTCAAAGAGCGACTCCGAGCGCAACATCACCTTCGACCCCGAGAGGCGCCCGGAGATCTCCGGCCTGCTCACGACCGCCGGCATCTGCACCGGCCGCGACCCGCGCGAGATCGCCGAGGAGATCGGCATGGGCGGCGCCGGCCAGCTCAAGCGCGTGGTGACCGAGGCGGTCAACGGCTACTTCGCCCCCTTCCGCGAGCGCCGCGAGGAGATCGCCAAGGACATGGGCTACGTCGCCGACGTCCTCCACGAGGGCAACCGCCGCGCCCGCGAGATCGCCGCGACCACCCTCGACGAGGTCCGCGAGGCGATGGGCATGGTGTACTAGGCACGATCCCGTCGGGAGGTTATTCTCGGCGGCACTTTCCGTGCCGGCGCCAATCACTTCTTCGGTAAATTCCGTCCGCAGCCGGCCCGTTATCCTCAGCCAGGAAATAACGGGCCGGCTGCGGACATTTTGCTGCCCGATTTTGACCGATACCGGCCCGTTATCTGTCTGGCAAAGATAACGGGCCGGATTAAGTCAGTGGCGATTGATGCCGAAGAGTCGGCGAGCGTCCCCCCCCCCCGGTCGATGGGCGGCCGCCCGCGCTACATCAGCGTCGCGTACATGACCGCCTTGATCGAGTGCAGGCGGTTCTCGGCCTCGTCGAAGACTCGGCTGCGCGGGCCCTCGAAGACCTCGTCGGTGACCTCGAGCTCGGCCAGGCCGAACTGCTGGTAGACCTCCTCGCCGATCGTGGTCTTGCGGTCGTGGAAGCTCGGCAGGCAGTGCATGAAGATCGCGTCATCGGCCGCGAGCTCCATGAGCTCGGCGTTGACCTGGTAGGGAGACAGCAGGCGGATGCGCTCGCCCCAGAGCTCTGCGGGCTCGCCCATGGACACCCAGATGTCGGTGTAGATCACGCTCGCGCCGGCGGCGCCCTCGGCGACGTCCGCCGTCAGCGTGATCGTGGCGCCCGACTCGGCGGCGATCGCGCGGCACGTCTCCACAAGTTCGGCGTCCGGCATCTGCTCGGCCGGGCAGCACGCGCAGAAGTCGATGCCCAGCTTGGCGCAGACCACCATGAGCGAGTTGCCCACGTTGTTGCCCGCGTCGCCCATGAAGGTGACCTTGCGGCCCGCCATGCCGCCGCGGCCGAACTCCTCCTCCATCGTGAGGACGTCGGCGATCATCTGCGTGGGGTGGAACTCCGTGGTGAGGCCGTTCCACACCGGCACGCCCGCGTAGGCGGCGAGCTCCTCGACGCGCTCCTGGCCGAACCCGCGGTACTCGATGCCGTCGAACATGCGGCCGAGCACGCGCGCGGTGTCGGCGATGGACTCCTTCTTGCCGATCTGGCTGGCGCTCGGGTCCAGGTAGACCGCGTGCATGCCGAGGTCGGCCGCGCCCACCTCGAAGGCGCAGCGCGTGCGCGTGGAGGTCTTCTCAAAGATGAGGGCGACGTTTTTCCCCTCGAGGTAGCGGTGGGGCTCGCCGGCGCGCTTCTTGGCCTTGAGGTCGGCGGACAGGTCGAGCAGGTAGCGGATCTCCTCGGGCGTGAAGTCGAGGAGCTTGAGGAAGTTGCGTCCGGCGAGGCTGACGGCCATGGAGCCCTCCATTCGGTTGGCGCGTTCACGAGAAAGCTGCATCGTAGCATGACGGCTCGCGCCCCCGACCCGCGAGCGCCCCCGCTGGCCCGCCTCTTTTCACAACCTTAACCAAGAGGTCCCGGCGCACGCGCAAACGGCTGCTATCATCGACATGACATGCCCCGCGGCGCCGAGCCGCACACCTTCGTGAAAGGCTTTCGCGATGAGCAAGGACAAGACCAAGGACGCAGCCGAGGAAGAGGCGCGCAGCAAGAAGGACGCCAAGGAGGACCGCAAGGAGCAGGCCCTCAAGAAGGCCGCGGCCAAGTACGCGGGCGAGAAGGACGGCGAGCCCAAGAAGGCCCAGCGCGACTTCTCCTACACGCAGAACCGCGAGCTCAGCTGGCTGCGATTCGACGACCGCATCCTCGACGAGGCCTACGACCCCGAGGTCCCCGTCTTCGAGCGCCTCAAGTTCTGCGAGATCGTCGAGTCCAACCTCGACGAGTGGTTCATGATCCGCGTGGGCGGCCTCTCTGACCTCGCCTCCCTCAAGAACCAGCCCAAGGACAACAAGTCCAACATGACGCCCACCGAGCAGCTCGCGGCGATCTTCGACGCCCTGCCCGCGCTCGTCGAGCGCCACGAGAAGGGCCTCGCCGAGGTCGAGTCGCTCCTGGCCGAGCACGGCCTGGTGCGCGTCTCCCCCGCCGACTACACCGACGAGGACCTCGCCGCCGTGCAGCGCCACTTCTCGCGCCGCCTCGCGCCGATCATCTCCCCGCTGATCGTCGACCCGCGCCACCCCTTCCCCAACCTGCGCAACGGCCGACTGTTCGTCGCCTGCTCGCTTGACGGCAACGAGGAGACCGGTCTTCTCGGCATCATCGAGGTGCCCCGCACCGAGCAGCGCGTGGTAGTCCTGCCCGCAACGGCCAAGGCCTGGCGCTACACCCTGCTCGAGGACGTCCTCCAGACCTGCCTCGACCAGTGCTTCGGCGACTACGTGCCCAAGCGCTCGGCCGTCCTGCGCGTCACGCGCAACGCCGACATCGACCCGGACGGCGAGGGCGTCGAGGAGGAGGAGGACTACCGCCAGCACATGAAGAAGGTCCTCAAGCTTCGCCAGCGCCTGCAGCCCGTTCGCCTTGAGATCCGCGGCAAGCTCGGCAAGACCCTTGAGGGCCTCATCGCCGACGAGCTCTCCCTCGAGCCGCGCCGCATCTTCCACCTCAACCGCCCGATCGACCTCGGCTACGTGTACGGCCTCGAGTCCCACATCCCCGACCACGAGCACGCGGCGTGCGTCTACCGGCGCTTCGAGCCCCAGATCTCCCCGATGGTCGACCTCTCCCTGCCCATGCGCGGCCAGGTCGAGGACCACGACGTCCTTCTCACCTACCCGTACGAGTCCATGACGCCGCTGCTGCGCCTCGTGCGCGAGGCGTCCGCCGACGACGCGTGCATCTCCATCAAGATCACGCTCTACCGCGTGGCCAAGTCGAGCCACCTCTGCGAGAGCCTGATCAGCGCCGCCGAGGCCGGCAAGGACGTCACCGTCCTCATGGAGCTGCGCGCCCGCTTCGACGAGGCCAACAACATAGCCTGGGCAGAGCGCCTCGAGGACGCCGGCTGCACCGTCATCTACGGCTCCGAGGGCTTCAAGTGCCACTCCAAGATCTGCCAGATCACCTACCACGACCGCGACGGCATCCGCCGCATCACGTGCCTGGGCACCGGCAACTTCAACGAGAAGACCGCGACGCTCTACTCCGACTTCATGCTGCTCACGGCTGACGAGGGCATCGGCGCCGACGGCAACACGTTCTTCCGCAACCTCTCGCTCGGCAACCTCCGCGGCTCGTATCGACAGCTCGGCGTGGCCCCGGTCGGCCTCAAGCCGCTCGTCATGCGCGGGCTCGACCGCGAGATCGCCCGCGCGCGCGAGGGGGCGCCGGCGCGCGTCTTCCTCAAGATGAACTCGCTCACCGACCGCGACGTCATCGACAAGATCTCCGAGGCCTGCGAGGCGGGCGTCAACGTCGTGATGATCGTCCGCGGCATCTGCTGCATCAAGGCAGGCGTGCCCGGCAAGACCGACGGCCTGGTCGTCCGCCAGATCGCCGGCCGCTTCCTCGAGCACGCGCGCATCTACGCCTTCGGCGAGTTCGCCGACACGATCTACCTCTCGAGCGCCGACATGATGACGCGAAACACCGAGCGCCGCGTCGAGATCGCCTACCCCGTGCGCGACCCCGCGTGCTGCGAGATCGTGCGCCACTTCATCGAGCTCCAGCTCGCCGACAACGTCAAGGCGCGCCAGCTCACCGCCGACGGAACCTGGGCGCGCGTCGAGTCCGAGCCCGACGCCCCGCGCGTCATCTGCCAGGACCAGCTCCTGCGCGAGGCCTATGAGCGCGCCCGCGCCGCCGTGGAGGAGCGCGCGAACGCCGCCAAGGCGCCGCGCGTCGAGCCCGCGGAGGACGGCGGCCCCGAGCTCGCCGCCGAGGAGGCCGTCGAGAAGGACGCCCCCTCCGGCTACGTCGAGGTCGCCGCGCCCGCAGAGGCTCCCGAGCCCAAGCCCGAGCCGACTTCTGCTCCGGCCCCCAGGCCCTCGGCCCCCACGCCGGCCCCTGCCCCCGCCCCGCGCCGAAAGCGCGGCCGCGTCTCGCGCGCCCTCGGGCTCTTCGGCCAGGCGTTCGGCACGCTGTTCGGCGGAGGTGACGAGTGACCGGCTCCCAGGTGCTCGAGCTCTCCTGCGAGCGGATGTCATACGGCCCCGACGCCGTGGCCCGGGACGCGGGCGGCAGGACCGTCTTCGTCTCGGGCGGTGTCGCGGGAGATCGCGTCCGCGCCGTCTTGGACCGGGAGGAGGAGCGCTGGGCGCACGCCACGGTGGTGGAGGTCGTGGACCCCTCGTCGCATCGCGTGCTTCCGGCATGCCCCTTCGCGGGGGCGTGCGGCGGGTGCCCGTGGGCGGCGCTCTCCTACCCCGTCCAGGCGGCGTCCAAGCGCGCCGCCGTCGTGGATGCCCTGACGCGCATCGGGCACCTCGACCCCGACCGCGTCGAGCGCGTCGTCGCGCAGACGGTCTCCCCGAGCGAGCCCTGGGGCTACCGCAACAAGGTCGAGCTCGCCGTGACCAAGAAGAACGGCAAGTCCGTCCTCGGGATGCATGGGCGCGGCGAGTCCGACGTGGTGCGCGTCAAGAGCTGCATGCTGCTCGACAAGGCGCATGCCGGGGCGGTCAAGTCCGTCTCCGGGGCGCTCGCCTATCTCTCCAACAGCCATGACCTGGAGCTCGAGCGCGTGGGAATCCGCGTGTCGCGTCGCACCAAGGATCTTGAGGTCGCGCTCTGGGACCGTCCTGGCGCCTTCCCGCGCGCCCAGGCCGCCAAGGTGCTCTCCGACGCCCTCAAGCCGACCTCGGTCGTCCGCGTCATGCAGAAGGGCCCCGCAAAGGCGCGCCGCATCGCCGGCGTAGAGTGCCTGTCCGGAGCGGGCTCGTGGAGCGAGGTCGTGGGCGAGGAGCGCATGCGGGTCTCGGCGCCGTCCTTCTTCCAGGTCAACACCAAGGGGGCCGAGAAGCTCGTGGAGCTTGTTCTTGAGGCCCTGGACCCGCAGGAGGACGAGGAGGCCATGGACCTCTACTGCGGCGCGGGTACCTTCACGCTTCCGCTCGCGCGGCGCGCCGGCTTCGTCTCCGCCGTGGAGTCCTATGGGCCTGCCGTCCGCGACCTGAGGCGCAACCTCGAGTCCGCCGGGCTCGACAACGTCGATCCCATCGGGGGCGACGCGGGCCGAGAGTTCCCCGACACCGACGCGGACGTCATCGTCGTGGACCCGCCGCGCGCGGGGCTTGCCGAGGACGTCGTCGCGCGGCTCTCCGAGCAGCCCGCGCGCGCCATCGCCTACGTCAGCTGCGACCCGGCGACGCTCGCGCGCGACATCGGTCGCTTCGAGGCCACGGGGACGTTCCGCGCCGCGCGCGTCACCCCGGTGGACCTCTTCCCCCAGACATATCACGTGGAGACCGTCACCCTCCTCCAGCGTGTGTGAATTGGGGACGTGTTATTTCGTGCAGACGAAAAGGGACAGGTCTTTGACGACCTGTCCCTTTTCGTCTGCACGAAATAACACGTCCCCAATTCACACGACCTTCGGTAATCCCCCCGCTTTGCTAGGAATATAACCGCAGCTCACGACCGTTGACCGGACTTTTGGGCGCGATGGTCCTGACGGTTGCGCGCGCGCCTCGAAACGTGTACAAAGTAAGTCAACTTGGGCGAAGGGCCCGAGCAAGAGAGAGGATTTCACCATGAAGGCTACGGTCAACGAGGATTGCATCGGCTGCGGGCTCTGCGAGGGCACCTGCCCCGACGTCTTCTCCATCTCTGACGACGGCGTCGCCGTCGCCATCGAGGAGGACGTGCCGGAGGAGGCCGAGGACGCCGCCCAGGAGGCTGCCGACAACTGCCCCGTCTCCGCCATCGTGGTCGAGTAACACGCTCGACAGCACGTCGTCTGACGTTGAGCGGGAGCCGCAAGCCGGCTCCCGCTTTTCTGTAAATTGGGGACAGTCCCCAATTTGCAGAAACCGCTCGCTCCAGGAAGGACACGCATGATCTTAGCCTCGCAATCCCCGCGTCGGCGCGAGCTGCTCTCCGCGGCCGGCTTCGACCTCGACATCCGGCCCGCGGACATCGACGAGTCCCGAAAGCCCGGCGAGTCGCCCGTGGAGCTCGTCGCTCGCCTAGCCGCCGAGAAGGCCGAGGCTGCCCGCGCCGCCCTCGACGCCTCCCCGGCAGACGGTCTGCTCGTTGCCGCCGACACCATCGTCTGGATGGGAGACGAGGCGCTCGGCAAGCCCCAGGACGCTGCTGACGCCGCCCACATGCTCCGCGAGCTCTCGGGCCGCACGCACCACGTCTCCACGGGCGTCTGCGCGCTCTCGCTGGCGCCGAATGGCGCCTGCGCCGCGCGCGCGTGCTTCGTCGAGACCACCGACGTCGTCTTCTGGCCGCTCTCGGAAGCCGAGATCGCCGCATATGTCGCAACCGGGGAGCCGCTCGACAAGGCCGGCGCCTACGGCATCCAGGGCGCCGGCAGGCTGCTCGTGGAGAAGATCGACGGAGACTACTCCAACGTCGTGGGACTTCCCATCGCACGGCTCGTGCGCGAGCTCACTCGCCTCACGGGCGGCGAGAAGGACTATGTTACCGAGGCCATCAGGATCGGAGGACCCCTTGCCTAGCGAGAAGAACCTCGAGAGCATCACGCAGATTCCCGGCATCTATGCAGCTCATGCAACAAACGAGACGGCAGGGACAGGCTGCACCGTCATCTGCTGCCCCGCGGGCGCCACGGGCGGCGTGGACGTGCGCGGCGGCGCGCCCGCGACGCGCGAGACGGACCTCCTGCGCCCCGAGGAGACCGTCGACATCCTCCATGCCGTCGTCCTCTCCGGAGGCAGCGCCTATGGCCTTGCCGCCCCCTGCGGCGTCGCCGAGGAGCTCGAGCGGCGCGGCATCGGCCTCGACGTGAGCGTCGCACGCGTGCCCATCGTCTCGGGTGCGTGCCTGTTCGACCTCGCCTGCGGCAGCCCCTCCGAGAGGCCCACCGCGGAGGACGGCCGAGACGCCTGCGCCACGGCACTGGACGGCGTAGGCACGCCCCTCGCCCGCGGCAACGTCGGCGCTGGCACCGGATGCACCGTCGGAAAGCTGGCCGGCCCCGAGCGCGCCATGAAGTCGGGCCTCGGCGAGGACGTCGAGCGCGCCGGCGAGCTCGTATGCGGCGCCGTTGCCGCCGTGAACGCGTGCGGCGACGTCATCGACCCAAACACGGGCGAGAAGATCGCGGGCGTCCGCACCCCGGACGGGACCGCGCTCGCCGACACCGTCGAGGTTCTTCTCGGCGGCTACGCGAGGATGCCCCTCGCGCGCACCAACACCACCATCTCCTGTGTGGTCACCAACGCGCGCCTCACCAAGGCGCAGGCCACCAAGGTCGCGCAGATGTCCGCCGACGCCTACGCCCACGCCATCTCCCCCACCCACACCACCAACGACGGCGACACCGTCTTCGTGATGGCCACGGGCGCGGTCGATGCCCCCGTCGACGTCGTGGGCGCCCTCGCCACGCGCGCGCTCGGGCGCGCCATCGCTGACGGAGCCCGCCAGGCCACGAGCGCCTACGGCTACCCCGCCGCCCGCGACCTCTAACAACCCCCAAAAAAATAGGTGTGAGACGGGATCGTACGCGAAGGCCCCGCCGTCCTTCTTGCAAGAGGTTTCGCGAAGCGCACCTCTGGAGAGAAGGACGGCGGGGCCTCCCCACGCGCTAGAACCTAGTTGAACTTCACCAGCTTCTGCGCGGCGCGGTAGCCGGCCAGCGTCAGCGCCTTGCCCACGGTGCCGGGCAGGTTCGTGGCCAGGCCCACCACGCCATGGCGCGCACGGCGGTACATGCGCTTGTCGTAGGCGCGCAGCTCGTCCCAGAGGCGCTGCAGCTCGTCCATCGCGTCGGGCCGGTCGCTCTTCTTGGAGAAGACCGAGCAGATCGCCATGATGATCGTGAAGTAGTTCATCATGTAGCTGCGCAGCTTGGCGGAATCGATGTCGTCGTAGACGTGGTAGGCGTGCATCATGACCCGCGCCACGCGCCAGTAGTGGTCGACGCGACTCGTGAGGACCTTGTCGTTGACGGACTGGTCCTCGCGGCCGATGAAGTAGCGGTAGACGTGAACATCGAGGTAGTAGATGCTGCGGCACTTGGGGAACGGCACGTACGCGTAGATGTTGTCGACGTAGAACGTGTGCGCCGGCATCTCGAGCTTGGCCTCGCGCAGGACGTCCACGCGATACGTGAGCGCGTGCATGAGCAGGTACTGCCACATCATGAAGTGCCCGATGTTGTTCCAGGTGAAGACCTTGTCCACGGGCAGCACGTGCCGGTAGTCCACGACGTTGCGCGTGTTGTCCTCGACGTGCTCGTAGACGTAGTTGGTAATGACGAGGTCAACGTGCTCGCCAAGCCCGATGAAGTAGCGCAGCTTCTCGAGAAGGGCGCGCACCGCGTCGGCGTCCACCCAGTCGTCGGAGTCCACGTTCTTGAAGTAGACGCCGCTCGCGTTGGCCACCGCCTTCATGACGGCGGCGCCGTGGCCGCCGTTCTCCTGATGCACCGCCTTGATGATCTGGGGATAGCGCTCCTGCCAGGCGTCGGCCTTGGCGGGGGTGTCGTCCTTGGTGGACCCGTCGTCCACGATGACGATCTCGACGTCGTCGGCGTAGCCCGTGCCCTCGAGGATGGACTCGATGCAGTGGTCCATGTAGTCCGCGGAGTTGTAGCAGGGTATGCCAAAGGTGATGGTCTTGGGGGTGGCGTTGGTCTTGCCGGTCATGCTCATAGTTTCCTTCTGCGCGCGCGCATGAAGCGGGCCCCGCGCGGGGCCCGCAAAGCGCCATCTGACTGCTAGTTGTGCTGCGAGACGATCTCGTCGGAGAGGTCGAGCGCCGACGCCACGACGCCGTCCATGTCGTAGTAGCGGTACTCCGCGAGGCGCCCGACGCAGTGGAAGTTCACGACGCCGTCGACGCGCTCGCGATAGCGGCGGTACAGCTCGAGGTTCTGGTCCTCGAGGATGGCGTAGTACGGGGTCTCGCCGCTGCCGGGCGTGTAGGCCTTCGAGTACTCCTTCATGATCGTGGTCTTGCCGGGGACGACCTGACCCGTCATGTTCTTGAACTCGGTGATGCGCGTGAAGTCCTCGCTCGTGGTGTAGTTGACCGTGCCGACGGGCTGGAACTGGTCCTGGTCGAGCGTCTCGAAGACCATGTCGAGCGTGCGGTACGGGAGCGCGCCAAGGTCCAGGCCAAAGAGCTCGTCCAGCGGGCCGGTGTAGATGACCTCGCCGCCGTAGGGCTTGCCACAGACAAAGACGCTCATGTCGGAGACCTTGACGATGTCGCGCGCGTCAACGCCCAGGAAGACGGAGATCAGGTCGTGCTCGAGCATGCGCTCGAAGAGCGCGGTGTAGCCCTCTGCCGGCATGCCCTGGAAGGGCGCGCCCGGAAAGTAGCGATCGTCGTCGCCCACGAAGACGGGCACGCGGCCGGTGATGGAGGGGTCGATCTGATCGGGCGTCTGCCCCCACTGCTTCATCGTGTAGTGCAGGAAGACGTTCTCGAAGACGTAGTCGGCGACCTCGACGAGCTCGGGGTCGTTCTTCTCGCGCAGCTCCATGATGGGGACCTTCTTGTTCTCGCCGAAGGTCGCCACGAGCTTCTGATAGAGCTTCTCGCCCTTCTCCTCGCCAAAGGCGAGCTTGAGGGAGCGGTGGTTGAAGGGCACCGGCATGAGCGTGCCATGGATGTTGGCGAGCACCTTGTGCTGGTAGTTGGTCCACTCGGTGAAGCGCGAGAGGAACTGGTTCACGCGCTCGTTGACGGTGTGGTAGATGTGCGGGCCGTACTTGTGGACGAGGATGCCCGCGTCGTCGAGGTAGTCGTAGGCGTTGCCCGCGATGTGGTCGCGGCGCTCGACGATGGCGACCTTGAAGCCGCACGACTCGGCAAGGCGACGGGCGCAGACGGTGCCGGCATAGCCCGCTCCGACGACGATCGCGTCATAGTTGTCGGGGTTGAACCCCGCGGGCAGACCGTTCTCGATGTTCATACCTGTCCTCTCGAAGACCAGCAGTGCGCGCCGCGTCAGCGGCGGGGCGAGAAGTACCGTGCGCTCGCCCAATCGTTCGATAGATTCTAACACCTCGACCGTATAATGGTCCCGTGCCCGTCCCCCACACCGCCGATAAGCACAGTTCGTGGGACGAGCGCGCGCTATCAAGGGCTTTTTGTGAAGAGTCGAAAGGGATGCAATGAGTGACTTTCTCGCACGCATGAAGGCGGCCGCCAAGGCCTACAAGAAGACGATCGTCCTGCCCGAGGGCGAGGACCCGCGCACCATCGAGGCCGCCCGCGCCATCGTGGCCGAGGACCTCGCCAACCTCGTCATCCTGGGCGACCCGGCCAAGATCGACGTCGAGGGCGTGACCGTCATCGACCCGACCTCCCCCACCGCCCCCAAACACGAGGCCTACGCTCAGAAGTTCGCAGAGCTGCGCGCCAAGAAGGGCGTGACCATCGAGCAGGCCCGCGCCCAGATGATGGACGCCACCTACTACGGCACCATGATGGTCAAGATGGGCGACGCCGACGGCCTGGTCTCGGGCGCCTGCCACTCCACCGCCAACACGCTGCGCCCGGCGCTGCAGATCCTGAAGACCGCCCCGGGCACCAAGCTCGTCTCGGCCTTCATGGTCATGTGCAGCCAGACGCCCGAGTTCGGCGCCGACGGCACGCTCGTCTTCGCCGACTGCGGCCTCAACATCGACCCGACCTCCGACGAGCTCTCCGAGATCGCCATCGCCTCCGCCAACTCCTTCGCCACCTTCATGGATGACGTCGAGCCCAAGGTGGCCATGCTCTCCTACTCCACGATGGGCTCCGCCGGCGGCGACACCGCCAAGAAGGTCCAGGAGGCCACCGCGTTTGCCAAGGAGAAGGCGCCCGAGCTCGCCATCGACGGCGACCTGCAGCTCGACGCCGCCATCGTGCCCGAGGTCGCGGCCCTCAAGGCCCCCGAGAGCAAGGTCGCGGGCCACGCCAACGTCCTCGTGTTCCCCAACCTCGAGACCGGCAACATCGGCTACAAGCTCGTCCAGCGCTTCGGCCGCGCCGAGGCCTACGGCCCGATCCTCCAGGGCATCGCCAAGCCGGTGAACGACCTGTCCCGCGGCTGCTCCGCTGACGACATCGTGGGCGTCGTCGCCATCACCGCCGTCCAGGCCCAGATGGCCGAGATGCACGCGTAACGTCGGTCTCAACACCGTCACCTTGCCGGGCCCCGGAGCTGATTGACTGGCTCCGGGGCCCGGCGTTGTGTGCGCCGCCGCGCGTTGTGCGCACAACGCGCGGTGGCGCACACAACGCCAAGAAGAACAAGGACCGTATCCGTCGAGTAAGAGTTATGTGCGAGAAGTGCCCGGAAAACGGGGCTCTTTTGGAAAATAACTCTTACTCGGCGGCGGGCGACCTACCCATCCCCCACATGGCGAGCAAACCTGAAGCCTATCTGTTGCGCAAATTCTGCGCTTGGTATGCAAAAACACACCCCCGCCCCGATTTAGCGCATAAATACATATGATAATTTGCACGAGTTGCGTCCCCGCCCATTGAATGGGGGCGCCCATGGATTCGCAAGGGGGAACAGACGTGAAGACGACGGCAGAGAAGCCCGAGGGCAGGCGCCGCGAGCGCGGCAGGCTCACCCCTACCGAGCGTGCCATCCTCGCGTACGTGAGCGAGCGCGAGGGAGAGCCCTGCACCAAGGCCCAGATCGCCGAGGCCCTCGGTCGCAACCGCAAGACCATCGACCTTCTCATCGCACGCCTGCGCACCGACGGGCTGATTGTCTCAGAGCCCACTTGGGCCGATAATGGTGGGCAGCTTGCCAACGTCTACCGCCTGGGCAGGGAGCGCTCCTCCTGACGGCGCCAGGCATCGCGCGGGAGAAGAACGCCATGCCAGACATCGAGACCATGTCCTGGGAGCAGTATCGCGAGAACCTTCGAGAGCGCGCCCGCATCGCCGGCATCCCCCTCACGGGCACCTTCGAGCTCACCCCGCTCTGCAACTTCCGCTGTCGCATGTGCTACGTTCGCCTCGACCCTGACCAGGTGGCGGCAGGCGGCGGGCTCCACTCCGCGCAGGAATGGCTAGACGTCGCCCGCCAGGCCCAGGAGATGGGGCTCTACCGCGTGACGCTCACCGGGGGCGAGCCGCTCACGCGCCCGGACTTCCGCGAGATCTACGAGGGGCTCCAGGACCAGGTCCTGCTCGTGAGCGTTCTCTCAAACGCCTCGCTCATCGACGACAATGTCATCGAACTCTTCCGGCGCCGCCCGCCCACCAACATGCGCTTCACGCTCTACGGCGCCAGCAACGAGACCTACGAGCGCCTCTGCGGCATGCCCGGCGGCTTCGACCTCGTGATGCGCTCGTTCCGTCGCCTGAGCGACGCCGGGATCGGCTACTCGCTCGCATTCACCGAGACGACCGAGAACATCGGCGAGCTCGAGGAGGCGCAGCGCGTCGCAGACTCCCTCGGCGTGGCCCTCTCCGTCGCGACTACGCTGGTCCCTTCCGTCCGCGGAGCCACGAACGAGGCCGACGAGCTCCGCGTCCCCCTCGAGGAGCGCCCCGACTTCTGCGACTACGACCCCGAGGCGGACGTGCCGGAAGGCGTCGTGGCGCCGCTCGGCCCCAACGACGCCTTCGCCATGTGCGGTCCCTATCGCTCAGGGTTCTTCCTCCAGTGGAACGGCGACCTCGAGGTCTGCAGCTTTATGAGCTGGTGTCACAGCCGGCCCTTCGAGCTTGGGTTCCGCGCCGCGTGGGATGACCTGCTCGAGAAGCTCGCCTCCGTCACCGTGCCCGAGAAGTGCCTGTCTTGTGGCATGACTCGCTTTTGTTCCGCCTGCCCCGGCGTTCGTTTCGCGGAGACGGGGCGGCCGGATGGCATCCCGCAGCGTCTGTGCGATAATGCCAGAGAATGGATGTATCGCGCACGCATGGCACACGGAAAGTAGGGAGGTCATCATGAGCAAGCAGTATGAGCGTCCCGCGTTGAGGGTGTTCGAGGTCGCTGCAGAGGAGCGCGTCGCCAACTCCTGCAAGCCGATCTACAACCACGCCAACGGCCTCGAGAAGGGCTGTACGCTCGCCCACGAGGCCTATGGCAGCGATGACTGCTATCACAAGGGCGGCGTGTACGCAGAGTCCTAGGAGCAGATCAAGAGCTCTGAATGCCGGCCCCGCACGAATCTCTCAAGAGGCGTGCGGGGCCTTGTTCTGGAGATGCCGGGCATCCAACTAGTTCCGGTCGACGGCGGGCGCTACGAACGCTGCCCGGCGACCGCTCTCGTACTCTTGCAGGCAGTCGTTCGTCGAATAATATGGCATGAGCACCGTCTCATATTGCCTCATGAGTAAGATAAAGGTGTATGACTGTATTCACGCTTCAAGACAAATCAGAAAGGGGTCTTGGTATGAAGCTCAAGGATGGTTTCGTTCTCCGCGAGATCGCGGGCTCCTTCATGGTGGTCCCCGTTGGCAAGCGCACGCAGGAGGTCCCGGGCGTGATCGCCCTCACGGAGTCCGGAGCGCTTCTCTGGAAGAGGCTCGAGGAGGGCGCGGACGAGAAGGACCTCGTCGCGGCGCTGCTCGACGAGTACGAGGTCTCCGAGGAGCAGGCGGCCGCCGACGTCGCCGCCTTCGTGAAGAAGGCCGCCGACGAGGGCCTCTTCGAGGAGTAGCGTGGGCGCTCTCGACGACATCACGTGGAAGAGCCTGTTTGATGACCTGTGGCTTCGTGCTCGTAGGGAAGCCATCCCCATTTCAGGTACCTTCGAGTTAACCCCTCTCTGCAACTTCCGTTGTCGTATGTGCTATGTGCGCCTCGATCCAGAGGAGATGAAGCGTCGCGGAACGTTGTATCCGGCTAACGCTTGGCTAAAAATGGCTCGTGAAGCTGTCGACATGGGGCTTGTGCGTGTTTCACTCACCGGTGGAGAGATTCTCACACGTCCAGACTTTGCAGAAATCTATTCCGGCCTATGCGAGATGGGGCTCCTCGTCTCTCTAATGAGCAACGGATATTTACTAACGAAAGAACTAACGGAGCTTTTAAAGGAGTATCCGCCATCGAACGTTCGCTTCACGCTCTATGGTACGTCGAATGAAACCTACGAACGCCTTTGCGGAGTCAAAAACGGCTTTTCACGGGTAATGAAGTCCGTTGACATGCTTCGTCAGTCGGGTGTCCCTGTTTCATTTGCCTTCACCCAAACGAAGGTTAATTACAGCGATCTCAATGAGGCTATCGAGATTGCCCGTAAGCTTGACACATCCATCGAAATAGCCTCAGATCTCACCCCGGCGGTCCGTGGCGCGCACAGTGAGGCAGAGTGCCTCCGTGTTTCATCTGATACTCGAAAAGCAGTTCGTGACTTAACGGAAGCAGAGCGCCGACACATCGAAGACGACGTTGCCAATACACCTGAGGCGAAAGAACTCCTTACAGGGGCCTTTGGGACCTGCAGGCACTACCGGACCTTCTTTTTTGTCGACTGGAATGGTGACATGGAGTCTTGCGCCCTCATGTCCCACTGTCACAGCCGCCCCTTCGAAGTTGGCTTTAAAGAAGCATGGAACGACATGCTTTCTAAGCTTGAACTTATTCGCGTCCCACAAAAATGTCTTAGTTGTATAGCCTACCCGCTCTGTACTGCATGCCCCGGAAGAAGGGAGGTAGAGACGGGAAATGTCGAAGGAGTGCCATCTCGCTCCTGCGAGGATGCCTTCGACCGGCTATCATTAATAAATAACGCCGATCCACATAAGGAGGTGACTCAAGCATGAAGAACAAGTACACGGCACCAGAGCTTGCAGTCCTTACTGTTAAAGCTGACGAGCGGTTCACTGCGGAATGCAATGAATCCGTCGACGTCGGCGATTGGAAAAACCCTGTCGCTTGCATCATCACCCGTGGAGATGGTCCTAAGGTATGGACCATGAACTCCTAGCTCATGTGCCCGTCACGAAGTTGCGCCCCTTGATGGATCCCCTCAAGGGGCGCGATTCTTATGGAGGTATGAGCCCAATACCTTGAATGTCTCAAAACGCCCATAGAACTGAATACGAATTACGCCTTCCGCGATGCTCAGACTTCTATCGTGGCGGATCAGCACTCTTCTTTACGAGTAAGCTTCATTTTCTCCCACACTGAGTACTGCACGTAGTTAGTACCGCCGTTCTACGAAAACGGTACCGCCTCTGGACGAGAGGCGGTACCGCTGTTCT
>CALUNW010000003.1 GCA_944322145.1 uncultured Atopobiaceae bacterium
TCCTTGAGGCGGTCGTAGTCGCGCTTGAGCTCCCAGGCCCAGCTGCCGAACTTCATGCCAAAGGTCATGGGCTCGGCATGGATGCCGTGGGTGCGGCCCACGCAGAGGGTGTCGCGCTCCTCGAAGGCGCGGCGCTTGCAGATCTCGCCGAGCTTCTTGCAGTCCTCGATGAGGATGTCGGTTGCCTGGACGAGCTGGTAGCACAGGGCCGTGTCGCCGAGGTCGGAGGAGGTCATGCCAAAGTGGACCCAGCGGGACGGCTTGGGCTCGCCCTCGGGCACGTCACGATCGATGTACTCGCCCATGTTGGTGAGGAAGGCGATGACGTCGTGGTTGGTCACGGCCTCGATGGCGTCGACCTCGTCCTTGTTGAAGTCGGCGTGCTCGCGGATCCAGGCAGCCTCCTCGCGCGTGATGCCGATCTTGCCCATCTCGGCGTGCGCCTCGCAGGCCAGGACCTCGATCTCCTGCCAGATGCGGTACTTGTTCTCGAGCGAGAAGATGTGTCCCATCTCCGGACGGGTGTAGCGATCGATCATGGAGGCCTCCTCGGCGTGAGCGCTCTGCTTCTTCCGTCCCTGATTCTACCTCAGGCGCACCGCCGGGCGAGAAGAACGCGACGCCTCATGCTCTCACCACGAGCGGGGCCCCGCTTGTGCGAGGCCCCGAAGGCGCCGCCCGTCGGGCGACGTTTGGTTTTCGCCTGCGTCTACGCGACGCGCCGGCGCACGACGACCGTTCCGGCGAGGGCCGCGGCCCCCATCACCGCGAGGCCGGCGGGAGCGGCGAGGTCAGCCTGGTCCCCCGTCTCGGGGAGCCGCTCGGGAAGCTCGGACCAGAGCGCGTAGAGGGTGATGTTCGTCGTCACGGGCGCGGAGAAGTCGTAGGCGCAGCGCGCCCATCCGTCGTCGTAGAGGTACCAGCCCTCGAACTTCCAGCCCTTGAGCGTGGGGTCGGTCGGGCGGGCGACCGCCGTGCCACCCACGACCTCGACGGTCGCGTTCTTGGTGCTCTTGATGCAGTCGTCAAAGGTCACCGTGTAGACCGGGAGCTTGGGGATGACGAGTTCGGCAGCGGAGACCTCCTTGGTCAGAGCCTCGTCGGAGAAGAGCCTGCCGCAGGTGGCGCAGCCCCAGTGGGCGCGCGTCCCCTCGGCCTTGGCGGTAGCCGCCGCGGCCTCGTGGAAGACGGGGCTGTGCCCCAGCGCGGGCGTCGTCAGGGACGCGGCGTCCGTCGGCGTGGCCGCCGCCTCGGCGGCGAAGAGCGCGCCGCAGACGGCGCAGCGCCAGTGGGCCTTCGCGCCCGTCTCGGTGCACGTGGCAGCCTTCTCCGCCACGGCCTCGAGCTGATGGGCGGCCGGGATGGCCAGGTCCTCGGGCGCGACCTCCTGCGTCCCCTCGGCGTCGGCGAAGAGCGCGTCGCAGCCGGAGCACGCCCAGTGAGCCCGCGTGCCGTCGGCCGTGCACGTTGCGGGGATCTCCTCGACCGGTGCAAGGTCGTGGACGTGCTCGGGCTCGTCGGCGGGATCGGGGTCGGTGCTGGGCTCCGGGTCGGTGCCCGGTTCCGGGTCGGTGCCCGGTTCCGGGTCGGTGCCCGGCTCGGGCTCGTCGCCGCCCCGCGGGTCGGGATCGGCGCCCGGCTCGGGGTCGATGCCCGGGTCATCCGGGTCGACCTGCGTCGCCGGGTCAGGCTCGGACTCCTCCTCGGGAACCACGGACCAGACGCCGTCCTCCTCGACCGCAACGAACCCCTCGGCAAGGCAGTCCTCGGGCGGCTGCGCGGAGAAGCGGCCGCCCTCGATGGCGCACGTGCCCTCGGCGATCACGGGGAACGACCCGTCGGGACCGTGGAGCGCGCCCGTCTGCGCCTCGCTGCCGTCACGCACCACGAGCATGCCGCCGCGCACCACGATCGACGCGGTGAGCTCGTGCCCGTTGAGATCGAGGGTCACCACCGTCGTGGTCACGAGCTGCCCGGACGCCTCAATGTCGGCGGCAAGAACGACCTCCCCGCCGGAGTCGAGCTCGAGCGCCAGCTCATCGGCCGCCACGGCAACGCCGTCGGGGACAAACCCCGGACCGGGGTCGGGCGGCATGTCCTCCTCCGCCCCCTCGAAGACAAGCGCCTCCACCGTCGGCATCACGACGTCGTCAGACGTCTCGGTGACGACGGCCTCGGGAGAGCCGCCGGGGACATCACCCTCCATCGCATACGCGGCTGCGCCCTGGAGCGGCGCGAGGGCAAGCGCGGTGCCGAGAAGCACCGCGAAAGGCCATGCGGCCCATCTGCGATCCCGTCTCATGATTCCCGCCCTTCTCGCGTAGGAAATGGGGATACCTACCAAGAAGATGCCCGGCTATTCAGGAATGCTTCAGCTGTTAAGCCCCTCGTCGGCAGGCGATGCCAAGGAGTCGGCGGACGCGCTACGCGAGGCCGGCCTCGTCCTTATCAAGCGTGGTGCGCGCCTCCCCGAGCTGCACGACAACGGCATCGTGGCCAGTGCCGCCGTAGGTCACGCGGGCGTTGGCGATGCCGGCCGGGTCGAGGTCGCGGGCGATGTCCTCCTCGAACAGCGGGCTCGCGGCGGAAAACTCCTCCGCCGTGAGGTCCTCGAGGCCCTTCCCGTTTTTCTCGCAGTAGAGCACCAGCTCGCCCACCACGCGGTGCGCCTCGCGGAAGGGCATCCCCTTTTTGGCCAGGTAGTCGGCCACGTCCGTTGCTGCCGAGAAGCCCGTGCCCGCCTGCGCCAGCATGACGTCGGCGTTCACCGTCATGGTCTCGATCATGCCGGCCGCGATCTCCATGCAGTCGGAGAGCGTGCGCGCCGCGTCGAGCGGCCCCTCCTTGCATTCCTGAAGGTCCTTGTTGTAGGCGAGCGGCAGCGACTTCATGGTGGTGAGCAGAGCCATCAGGTCGCCGTAGACGCGTCCGGTCTTGCCGCGCGTGAGCTCGGCGAAGTCAGGGTTCTTCTTCTGCGGCATGATCGAGGAGCCGGTGGAGTAGGCGTCGGAGAGCGTGATGAAGCCGAACTCGGTGGAGCTCCACAGCACGATCTCCTCGCAGAGGCGCGAGAGGTGCATCATGGAGACGGCGCAGGCGTACTCTAGGTCGAGCAGGTAGTCGCGGTCAGAGACGGCGTCGAGCGAGTTGGGGATCGCACGCGAGAAGCCCAGGAGCTCCGTGGTGCGCGCGCGGTCGAGCGGATAGGTCGTGCCGGCGAGCGCCGCGGCGCCGAGCGGGTTGGCGTCGGCGGCCGTGCGCGCCGAGACCAGGCGCGTGTGGTCGCGCGCGAACATCCAGAAGTACGCGAGCAGGTGGTGGGAGAGCAGCACCGGCTGGGCGTGCTGGAGGTGCGTGTAGCCGGGCATCACGACGTCAAGGTTCTTCTCGGCAGCATCAAGCAGGACGCGGCGCAGCGCCACGTTGCCGGCGATCAGGTGGTCGCAGAGGTCCTTGGCCAGCAGGCGAATGTCCGTGGCGACCTGGTCGTTGCGGGAGCGGCCCGTGTGGAGGCGCGCGCCGGGGGTGCCGATGTCGCGCGTGAGGGCACCCTCGACGGCCATGTGGACGTCCTCGTCGTTGACGTCCCAGACGAAGGTGCCGTCCGCGATCTGTCCGGCGATGCGCTCGAGGCCCGCGTCGATGGCTGCCTGGTCGTCGGCGGAGATGATGCCCTGCTCGGCGAGCATGCGCGCGTGGGCGCGGCTGCCGGCGATGTCCTGGGCGGCCATGGCCTTGTCGACCTCGAGACTCGCGCCAAACTCCTGCGTGAACGCGTCCACGCCCTTCTCGAACCTACCGCCCCACAGCGCCATGCCGGCTCCTTCCTCGTGTTTTGTCGCGTCTAGCTTACCAAAGGGACGGCAAGGCTCCCCTCGGCGGAGCGCAGGGGGCAGCAGGCCCATTCGTAACGCACACGTTTTCGAAATATGCTTGGTATTCGACGTCGAAATCGTCAAACGTGTACGTTACGAAACCGTATGCGCCACATCTAAGCCAGCCGCCCTCAGAACGCGACCGCCGTCTCCTCGGCGTAAGCTTGGCCGAAGGCGCGCTCCTCGCGATCCTGCATAACGCGCGCATAGCGCGGAGCCTCGCTCCACGGAAGGATCGACCACAGCGTTTCTTGGCGCCGTTCGACAAGCGGCGCCGACTCCAAGGTCAGCCAAGAGCTCGCTGGCGCCCCGCGCCCCAACGCGCGCAGCAGCGAAAGGGCCTCGAACACCAGCGCGTCGCACCCGCCCTCGTGGAAGAGGTCCTCGCTCGTCACGGGAAGAACCACAAGGCCGGACGCAGCGAGCTCCCTGTTTCTCCGCAGGTCGTCGACGTATTTCTCGCGCACTAGGCGCAGGGCGCGCGCAAGCTCGCTCTCCGTCCGGGAGGCGGCGATCGACGCAAGGTCAAAGTGGGCTCGTCCGTCATAGTTGAAGCCGAGTGGCGACCCCACGAGCTCGATGTCGGGAACGCGCGAGGAGGGGCTCCCCCTCTCGACGAGGTAGGGAGCGTTCTCGCGCCGAACGTTAAGGGCCACAGGGCCCAGTCCATATCCGTACTCCTCGACAGGCAGGGCGAGCATCGTCGCCAAGACCGCCTCCATGGGGGACCACGCGTTGTCCGCCACGTACGCGAGGCGCTCCAGCGCGAGGCTGCGGGCATGACCGAAGTAGCGGCATTCCCGCACGAACCCCCGAATCCGGTCGACATTCGTTGCGGGGGCAAGATCAAAGGTGACGTCGCCCGTTCGCGGGCGGCAAGGGTCACGGCCAAACGTCCCGCAGAGCTCATAGCCGAGCATCACGTGCGCCGGAGCGGGCATGACCGGAGCCATCTCCAGGAAGAGCAGCTCGGGACCAGCCACGGCAAGGCCGTTTCCCAGGTCAAGGAAGGCCTCGTGCGGCAGCCCCGCCCCATAGACGGTGCTCAAGAAGAACGATGCGCGCGGTCGAAAGGCTCGTCCCGGAACCGCTATCTCCAGCGGCTTGTGTTCGCTGGGAGGCCCGTCGAGCGCGAGCTCCCCCGTCGGGACGAGCTCGGCCCTCCAGCGCTGGCGCGGGCGAGGGTCGGGCACGAGGGGGTCACACCGGCGCAGCGCAGTGAGCGCCTGGCGACGGCGCAGGTCGCGCAGCAGCCGTAGCCCTGACGACTTGTTAACGGAGAGGCGCATGGGCGGACCTCCCATGACGGCGCGGCAATCCGGAGCAGCAGCTTCACATGAAGGCTCTGAAACGAGAGTAACGCACACGTTTGGACGTTTTGCCAAAGATTCTCAGCTCGTTGCCCCAAACGTGTACGTTATCGCCGGACACGGTGGGGCGGCGCACACGACGGCCGGCCGAGAGCATCCCCGGCCGGCCGCAGCAGGCAACGTTGTCGGCGCCGACGCCCTAGTGGACCGGCTGGAGGCCGGAGCCGGGGCCCTGGACCTTGGACCAGGTCTTGGACTGCAGGCCGTGGAGGACGATGAAGCCCTCGGCGGCGGTGTGGTCGAAGGTGTCGCCCTCATCATAGGTGGCGAGGTTGTAGTCGTAGAGGCTGTAGGCGGAGCGCACGCCGTCCACGAACAGGCCGCCCTTGCACAGGATGATGCGCACGTCGCCGCTCACGAACTTCTGCGTGTAGGCGTTGTACGCGTCGATGGCGTTGCGGTTCTGCGAGAACCACAGGCCGCGGTACACGGTGCTCGCCCACTCGACGTCCATCTTGGCCTTCTGCTTGAGGGTCTCGGCATCGAGGCAGAGCTGCTCGAGCGTCTGGTGAGCCTGGATGAGCAGCAGCGCGGCCGGGCACTCGTAGCACTCGCGGCTCTTGATGCCCACGACGCGGTCCTCGATCATGTCGATGCGGCCGTAGCCGTTGCGGCCGGCAATCTCGTTGGCCTTGATGATGAGGCTGAGCAGGTCCATCTTCTCGCCGTTGATTGCGGTGGGGATACCCTCCTCGAAGGTGATCACGACCTCCTCGGGCTCCGCCGGGCAGTCCTCGAGGTTGTTGGTCATCGTCCAGATGTCCGCGGGCGGCTTGTTCCAGGTGTCCTCGAGCACGCCGCACTCGATCGCGCGACCCCAGAGGTTGTCGTCGATGGAGTAGGGCTTCTTCTTGGTGGTGGGCACGGGCACGCCGTTGGCCTCGGCCCACTCCATCTCGGAGTCGCGCGTGGTGAGGTCCCACTCGCGAACGGGCGCGATGATCTCGAGATCGGGGTCCAGTGCGCGGATGCAGGTCTCAAAGCGCACCTGGTCGTTGCCCTTGCCGGTGCAGCCGTGGGCGATGTACTTGGCGCCGTACTGGTGCGCGATGTCCACGAGGTGCTTGGAGATCAGCGGGCGGGACAGCGCGGAGAGCAGCGGGTAGACGCCCTCATACTTGCCGTTGGCCCAGATCGCCTTGGAGAGGATCTTCTCGGCGTACTCGGCGCGCATGTCGATGGCCTCGGACGCGATGGCGCCCATGTCCAGCGCCTTCTGCTTGATCCAGGAGAGGTCCTTCTCGTCCTGGCCCACGTTGCCGCAGATGGCGATGACGTCGAGGTTCTTCTCGATCTGCAGCCACTTGACGATGACGGACGTGTCAAGTCCGCCGGAGTACGCGAGGACGACCTTTTCCTTCTCTGCCATGATGTTCCCTTTCGCTTCTGGGTATTGGATGCGTCTACACAAGAATGCCCCGACGTCGCGGGGCGCAGGAGCTCGATCTGTCGAGAAGAACCGTCAAGCTAGAGCGTCGCACGCGACATCGCGGGCGTGATTCGTCGCATCTGGCGTCGGGCGAGCTGGAAGGAGGCGGCACACGCGTGCGCGCTGTGAACGTTCATCAACGTTGGCCTCCTCAGTAGTTGAGCGGGCGCGGGCTATTGGCCCGCGGCTGTCTGACGTGGCTGACTATAGGACAGGCGCACGCACGCGGCGAGAAGTGACTCCTTATGGAAACAATTCGGGCCGCGTGACAATTAGGACAGGTTAAGTTGTCACACGAGTGCGGTGTGACAACTTAACCTGTCCTAATTTTCACGCGACTCCTGGCCTTCGCCAGCCTTTCCGCGCGGCAGGCGGCCTGCGCGACGCAGGGCGTCGCGCAGGATCCACTCGACCTGGCCGTTGGCGCTACGCATCTCGTCCGCAGCCCAGCGCTCCACCGCGGCCCAGACCTCCGGGTCTATGCGGAGCGGATATTGCTTGCGGGCGGCCACGTTCTTCTCGCCTTACTGGTAGAGGGAGCCGGTGTTGAGGACGGGCTGGGCCTCGGACTCGCCACAGAGGACGACCATCAGGTTCGAGGCCATCACAGCCTTGCGGTCGTCGTCGAACTCCACCACGCCGCCGTCGGAGAGCTCCTTGAGCGCCATGTCCACCATGGAGACCGCGCCCTCGACGATCTTCTTGCGCGCGGCGATGATGGCTTCGGCCTGCTGGCGGCGCAGCATGGCCTGGGCGATCTCCGGCGCGTAGGCGAGGTGCGTGAGGCGGGCGTCGTCCACCGAGACGCCGGCCGGGGCCAGGCGACGGTCGAGCTCCTCCTTGAGGGACTCGGAGACCTCCTCGATGTTGGAGCGCAGCGTGATGGAGCTGTTGGAGGCATCGTCGTCCTCCATGTGGTCATAGGCGTAGATGCTCGCCACGTGGCGCAGCGCGGTCTCGGTCTGCATGGACACGTAGCTCGGGTAGTGGTCCACGTCGAAGAGGGCCTTGGCGGTGTCGGCCACGTGCCAGACCACGACGGTCGCGATCTCGATGGGGTTGCCCATCTTGTCGTTGACCTTGAGACGGTCGCCGTTGAGGGTACGGGCGCGCAGGGAGACCTTGGTGGAGAGCGCCTTTGCGGCCGCGGCTGCCTTCACGGACGGGGTGCCCTCCTCCAGGCTCACGTCGATGGAGGCGCCGGTGCCGTCCGAGCCAAGGCTGTGGCTATAGAAGGGGTTGACCCAGTAGAAGCCGGACTCGCGTACGGTGCCCACGTAGTTGCCAAAGAGCACGAGCACGCGGGCCTGCCCCGGCTGCAGCGAGAAGAAGCCGCAGGAGACGACGATGGCCACGACGAGCAGCACGATGCCGCCAGTGAGCAGCGCGGGCCCCGTGACGGGCGCGGGCACACCGGCCTCCTCGGCGGTGGCGAGGATGATGATGCCCTGGACCATGCCCCAGATGGCGGCGGCGTACGCGACGAGGGTGACGAAGAGCATGGGCCAGCCGGACGCGGCGCGGGCCTGCTTCTCTACGGTCATTGCAGTTCCTTTCCTGGTGTCGGGTGCGCCCCGGGGTGGGCGTCCTCGACTGATGCCATTGTGATATCACATTGGTTTCTTCTTCACAAGCGTCAGGCGAGAGGGGGCTCATGGTCGGCGAGCGGCGAGGCGAGGGCGACGGGGAGTGGGCCCGATTGAGAAATGTACGACCTTTCGAACTGCTGTTTGTGTATTGGGATGTAGAATTAAACGATTAAGTTTGTATGCCTTACGGAGGTCGTACAAAAGTCGGGACAGCCCGCGCTGCCGAGGACTTCCGGGCCTCCGGGAGGCAGGTATACTGGGCCGTATGGGATACAAGACCTACACCTGTCCGATTGCGCGTGACTGCGGAGGCTGCGAGTGGCTCGCGGTCCCCTACCCCATTCAGCTGCGCCGCAAGCAGGAACAGGTCGAGGGGCTGCTCGGCGCCATGGCCGAGAAGGACGGCGCCGCCATTGAGCCCATCCGTGGGATGGGAGAGCCCCTGCGCTACCGCCACAAGGCTGCCACGCCGTTCGCGCACGGGCCGCGCGGCAGCGTCCGCTGCGGCTTCTACGCCGCCGGGACGCACCGCATCGTGCCGTGCCGGGACTGCCTCGTCGAGGACGGGCGGGCGCGGCGCATCCTCAATGCGGTGGCACGCGTAGCGGAGCGCCTGCACATCCCTCCCTATGACGAGGACCGCGGCGTGGGCGTGCTGCGCCACGCCGTCGTGCGCTGCGGTCACGCGACCGACGACGTGCTGCTCACGCTCGTCACCCGCGTGGACGAGCTGCGCGGCACCGAGCGCCTGGTCTCCGAGCTGCGCGCCGCGTGCCCCGAGGTCACGAGCATCGTCCAGAACGTTAACGACCGCCGCACCAACGCGATCCTGGGCCGCCGCTGCAAGACGCTCTACGGGCCGGGCCACATGCACGACAAGCTGCTCGGGTGCACCTTCGAGATCGGACCCACGAGCTTCTACCAGACCAACCCGGCCCAGACCGAGGTGCTCTACCGGCTCGCGCTCGAGGGCGCCGCGGGCGCGAGGCACGTGCTCGACGCCTACTGCGGCACGGGCACCATAGGCATCTGCGCCGCGGCGACGGAGCCGGGCGCGCAGGTCGTGGGCGTGGAGCAGGTGTCGGGCGCCGTCGCCTGCGCTCGGCGCAACGCCCAGGCGAACGGCGTCGCCGAGCGCTGCGACTTCGTCGCGGCCGACGCCACGAAGTGGATGGCGGGCACGGGCCGAGAAGAACGCTTCGACGTCGTCATCATGGACCCGCCTCGGGCCGGGAGCACGCCGGAGTTCCTCGCGGGCGTGGCGACGCTCTCGCCCGAGCGCGTGGTATATGTGAGCTGCAACGTCATGACGCAGGTTCGCGACCTCGAGCTGCTGCGCGAGCGCGGGTATCGCCTCACGCGCGTGACCCCGGTGGACATGTTCCCGCACACAAAGCACGTGGAGAGCGTGGTCACGCTCGATCGTCGGTAGGCCGGCCAGGAGCGAAGCGCAAAGTGCGGCCGCCCGCGCTCGAGAGAGGCGGGCGGCCGTCGTCATGCCTATGTGGCGCGAGCCTACGCGGGGTCAATCGCAACGGTGAGGTCGGGGCGCACGTGGACGCGCCCGGCAGCGAGAAGCCCGACGACCTCGGGGTACAGCTCGTGCTCGATCTCGTGGATGTGCTCCTCGAGCTCGTCGACCGTCCAGCCCTCCTCCACCGGAAGCGCGCGCTGGGCGATGATGGGGCCCGCGTCGTAGTCGGCGTTGGCGAAGTGCACCGTAACGCCCGTGACCTTGACGCCGCGGTCGTAGGCGTCCTGGATGGCGTGGGCGCCCGGGAAGCTCGGCAGCAGGGCGGGGTGCAGGTTGACCACGCGGTTGGGAAACGTCGCGAGAATCGGGTCGTGGACCTTGCGCATGTAGCCGGCCATGATGACGTAGTCCACGCCGTGACGCATGAGCTCCGCGGCGATGATCTCATCGGCCTGCTCGGGGTCGGCATAGACGTCCTTGGAGAGCGTGAGGGTCTGCAGGCCCGCCGCCTCGGCGCGCTTGAGGCCGAAGGCGCTCGGCCGCGAGCTCACCACGAGCTCGATCGAAGCGTCGAGCGCGCCGTCGGCGATGCGGTCGATGATGGCCTGCAGGTTGGTCCCGCTGCCAGAGATGAGGACGCCGAGCTTGATGGCCTTATCGCTCATCGTCGTACACCACCTTCCCCTTGGCGCCCGCCTCGCCAGCAACCACGCGGCCGACCTCGAACGGCTCGAGCCCCTGGGCGACCAGCGCCTCGCGCACCGCCGCCTCGTCCTCGGGGGCGCACACGATGGCCATGCCCACGCCCATGTTGAAGGTGCGATAGGCCTCGTCGAGCGTGAGGCCCGCGGCGTCGATCATGTACGTGATGATGGGCGGGATGTCCCAGGCGGGACCCGCCTCGCCGCCGCGACACACCAGCGCGTCGAGCCCCTTGGGCATCGCGCGGTCGAGGTTCTCGGTGATGCCGCCGCCAGTGATGTGCGCCATCGCGTGAATCGGCGCGCCGGCGCGCAGGGCCGCCAGCAGCTGGCCCGCATAGATCGTCGTCGGGCGCATCACCGCGTCGGCGAGCGACTCGCCGCCCAGCTCGGTCAGGGGCGTCTCGAGCTCCTCGACGGTCTTGCCCTCGATGGCGACCTTGCGAACGAGGGAGTAGCCGTTGGAGTGGATGCCCGAGCTCGGCAGGCCGAGGATCACGTCGCCCTCGCGCACGTGGTCGGGGCCGATCATCTTGGGCCGGTCCACCACGCCCACGACAAAGCCGGCGAGGTCATAGTCGCCCTCGGCCATGACGCCGGGGTGCTCCGCCATCTCGCCGCCCACCAGGGCGCAGCCGGACTTGCGGCAGCCCTCCGCGATGCCGCCCACGATTTTGGCCACGTGCTCGGCGCGCAGCTTGCCGATGGCAACGTAGTCCAGGAAGAACAGGGGCTCGGCGCCCATCGGGACGATGTCGTCCACGCACATGGCGACGAGGTCCTCGCCCACGGTCTCGTGGCGGTCGAGCAGCTGGGCGATGGCGAGCTTGGTGCCCACGCCGTCGGTGCCGGAAACGAGGATGGGCTCCTCCATGTCCTTGAGCGCGGCGGCTGAGAAGCACGAGCCAAAGCCGCCGAGGCCGCCGATGACCTCGGGCCTGTTAGTGGCCGCGACGGCGGCCTTGATCGCGTCGACGGCGCGCGCGCCCTCGGCGGTGTCGACGCCGGCGTCCGCATAGCTCACGTGCTTGGTGTTCTCGGACATCTTGGTCCTTTCTGTCGTTGGGGCGAGGGGCGGCCCCGCGTCACTTGTCCTCCGTGAGGATGGTCTGGGCCTCGTCAATCGTCATCCGCGAGGTCGCCGAGGCAGCCTCGAGGTTGTTGGGCTCGAACCCCGGAAGGAAGCGGTCCTCCCAGAACGAGCGCGGTATCTCGACGGGGTACTCCCCCGTGAAGCACGCCTTGCAGTAACCATGGGCCTCGCCTCCCGGCACGCAGGCGAGAAGTCCCTCGATGGAGAGGAAGCCCACGGAGTCCGCCTCGATATGGGCGCGAATCTCGTCGAGGCCCAGCCGGGCGGCAACGAGCTGGTCCTGGCTGCCCGTGTCTATTCCGTAGAAGCAGGGCCACTTGACCATGGGCGAAGCCGAGCGCACGTGGACCTCGGTGGCGCCGGCGGCCTTGAGCATGCGCACGATCTGGCGCGAGGTGGTGCCGCGGACGATGGAGTCGTCCACCATCACGAGGCGCTTCCCGCGAACCACGTCGGGCAGGGCGTTGAGCTTGAGGCGCACGCCCATCTGGCGAAGCTCCTGCGTGGGCTGTATGAAGGTGCGTGCCACGTAGCGGTTCTTGATGAGGCCGGTGCCAAAGGGAATCCCCAGCTCCTGGGCAAAGCCCTCGGCAGCCGGCGTCCCGGAGTCGGGCACGGAGATCACGAGGTCGGCGTCGACGGGCGTCTCGCGGGCCAGCTGCCGGCCCATGTTGTGGCGCATGAGGTAGAACGACGTCCCGCTCTGCACGGAGTCGGGTCGCGAGAAGTACACGTGCTCGAAGATGCAGTCTGCGCGACAGCCCGGCGCGCAGCCGCGCTCGGAGCGCAGGCCGTCATCGGAGATGCGCACGATCTCGCCGGGCTCGATCTCGCGCACGAAGGTCGCGCCCGAGATGTCGAGAGCGCAGGTCTCGCTCGCCACGACCCACCCGTCGTCGCCCAGCCTGCCCAGCACGAGCGGGCGGATGCCATGCGGGTCGCGGAAGGCGTAGAGGGCGTTCTCGCGGACGAGGACCATGGCGTAGCCGCCCTCGAGCATGCGCATCATGTGAGCGATGCCCGTGCGCAGCCTGCCCGCGCGCTGCGTGAAGTAGCCGATGAGCTTGGCGGCAACCTCGGAGTCGGTGTTGGACCGGAAGGGTATTCCCATCTCGATGAGCTCCCGGCGGAGAGCGTCGAAGTTGACGAGCGTGCCGTTGTGCGCCAGGGCGATGATCACGTCGTTGATCGTGGAGAGGTGCGGCTGCGACGCCTCCCAGCCGCGCGCACCCGCCGTGCCGTAGCGGCAGTGGCCGCACGCCACCTTGCCGGGCATCGCGGAGAGGTCGGCGTCGGTGAAGACCTGGGTCACCAGGCCGAGGTCCTTGCGCACGAGCACCGTGCGCCCGTCGCCGACGGCAATTCCCGCAGACTCCTGGCCGCGATGCTGGAGCGCGCGGAGCGCGAAGTACGTCAGGCGCGCGACGTCGCGGTCAGGGGCCCACACGCCGAAGACGCCGCACTCCTCGTGGAGCCCGTCCGCGGCGGGGGCGCCGGAAAGGGTCGTCATTGCGCTCCTCCCTTGGGGACGCACACGAGTATCGTGCGCCCGGAGTCCCCCTCGTCGTAGTTGCAGGTGCACAGGGACAGTATCTGGGTGACGGCGGGGATGCGCTCGGCGGCGTCCGCCCGGCTCGTGACCGCCTTGCCGAGAAGAGCCTGGAGGTAGGAGGTCAGCTCCTCCTGAGATGCGAAGCTGAACTGGCGCACGGAGGCGTCGTCGGCATCGGTGCGGTAGAGCAGCAGCGGCTCGAGCTCGTAGGTGGCCGACTCCGTCACGTACCAGACCGTGGAGACGCTGTCGAACATCTCCTGGTTCTCCATGTCGGAGATGGGCTTGAACATGGCCCCGTTGCGCAGGTGATGGCCATACACGATCGTCTGGGCGTCCACCATGCCTGGCGCCGCGTTCTCGTAGTCCATGAAGACCTGGCCCCCGAGCGCATACTCCCCCTCGGCGCTGGTGTGCAGGTACTTCTCGTTATCGGATGCCTGGTAGACGGGGAAGTTGACCGCGGTGCCCGGAATCTGGAGCCAGCCCACGACCTCGTCGTTCACCGCCTTGAGGCCCTCCCAGTCGACCTGAGGGGAGGTCGACGCGTTGGTGGAGACGTCTGCGAAGGTGGCGAGCTCCTCGTTGATGCGGTCCTGCTCGGCGTAGCGCCACTGGTCGCGGAGCCACATGCCGGCGGCGGCGGCGATAAGCCCGATGCCCACCACGAATAGGATCACGGAGAGCACGCGGGCGACGCGCTTCTTGGGGTCGCGGCTCCGGCGACCGGAGAGGTCATATGGGTCGGTCTCCCTGAAGTGCGGCTCGCGGCGACGCCGATCGCGGCCGCGAGCGTCCGCGGAGGGCTCGCTCACCACCGAGACGAAGCCCTCTGCGCCGTGGGGGACGTCCGCGGCGTGCGGATTTCCCTCCGGGGCGTGGTAGGACTCCTCCCCGCCCCGCCTCGTGCGCAGCTCCTTGCGCGGGTTTCCCGAGAGCACTGGCCCGTCCTGCCTTCGGACGTGGGCACCCTTGGGGGGTTCGTCAGCTTGTCTGAAGTGGGAGCCCATGCGCGACGGCCCCTACGCCTCGGCCATCTGGCGCTTGAACTCGACGATCTTCTCGCGATACTCGGGCATGGTGGCACCGAGGATCTGCGTGGCATAGATGGCGGCGTTCTTCGCGCCGTTGATGGCGACGCAGGCCACCGGCACGCCGGAGGGCATCTGCACCATGGAGAGCAGGGAGTCCATGCCGCCGAGGTCGGAGGTCTTCATGGGGACGCCGATGATGGGCAGCGGGGTGAACGCCGCCACGACGCCTCCGAGGTGCGCCGCCTTGCCGGCCGCGGCGATGATGACCTTGAGGCCGCGCTCGGCCGCGGATCCCGCCCACTCGTGGACCTTGTCGGGGTTGCGGTGCGCGCTTGCGATGACCAGCTCGTACGGGACGCCGAGCTCCTCGAGCTGCTGAGTGCAGGCCTCCATCGTCGGCATGTCCGACTTGGAGCCCATGATGATTCCCACGAGCGGCTGCTCTGCCATGATGATCCCCTCTCGTCGCTGCATATGCCTCATCAGTATAGCGTGCCTGATGGCGGGTGGTGCGATTGCGGGCCTGTTAACCCCGCGCCGCCAGTCCGACCCGCCTCCGCCCGCGTGCTATGCTGTGCCCTTGTACGCTGGTCCATCAGTCCGCGGACAAAGGAGAATCCCCATGAACAACGCCAGCAATCTGTACCTCTACCAGCGCAAGGGCGGCTACCTGCCGCGCGTGGCGGCCGTCCACGACCTGTGCGGCTACGGAAAGTGCTCGCTCGGCATCGCCATCCCGGTGCTGTCGGCGGCGGGCATCGACGTCTGCCCCGTTCCCACGTCGCTGTTCTCGGCGCACACGCGCTTCCCCAAGTTCTACATGCACGACACCACGCCCATGCTTGGTGACTACCTCGACGCCTGGCGCGAGGAGGGCATCGAGCTCGACGGCGTCTACTCGGGCTTTCTGGGGTCGGCCGAGCAGGTCGATGCCATCCTGCGCCTCTATCGCGAGTATCCCGACGCGCTGCGCATCGTGGACCCGGTCATGGGCGACGGCGGCGCCAAGTACCCCACCTACACCGACGAGATGTGCGAGGCCATGAAGGGACTGGTGGACGGCGCGGACCTGCTCACCCCCAACCTCACCGAGGCCTCGATCCTCACGGGGATTCCCTACGAGGGGCAGGACGTCGACGAGGCCTACGTGCGCCGCGCGATGGACGCCCTCTTCGAGATGGGCGCCAAGGCGGTGGTGATCAAGGGCGTCGTCCACGAGGGCGAGCAGGTCATCCGAAACTACGTGGCCGTGAGCGGCGGTGAGATGGAGGAGGTCTCCGGCGAGCTGCTCCCCTACATGCTCCACGGCACGGGCGACCTGTTTGCCTCGGGCCTCACCGCGGCGGTCTACGCCGGCGAGAGTCTCTCCGCGAGCGTCGAGTTTGCGTGCGCGCTCGTGCGCCACGCCATGCAGATCACGCCCGATCAGCCCGACTACCAAGTGCGCGGCGTGAGCTTTGAGAGCGTGCTCGGAGACGTCACGGCACTGCTCTCGTAGACGGCAGGCAGCCAACCCGCAACGGCACAGAAAAGCGCCCCCATCCCGGGAGACTTCAGCCAGACATGGCGTGTCTTCGGGATGGGGGCGCTCTCTTGAGCGGCTGTGCGCTACAGGCAGAACCCGATCACCACGGCGTCGGGCGTGGCGGGACGATGGCCGTAGCCCATCTCGCCCTCGGGGGAGACGCACATGAACCACGCGGAGTTCGTCGGATCGGGGCTGCGCTCCCACCAATACTCGCCGGACGCGAGCGCGATCTGCGGCGCGGGCTCGGACCACGTCACGCCGAGGTCGGCGAAGAGCCGGTACTGCCCGCCCTCGGAACGGTAGACGCCAAAGCGCCTGCTTCCCTGGCCGATCTCGCCCACGATCTCTGAGTAGGACAGCAGCCAGACCCGATCGGACGTGACGGTCTGCTCCGTCAGGCCGGAGCCGGGGGCGGGGTTGGTGACCTTGTTCACGGCAACGAGGAGGTCGGCGAGATCGGCGGGGAACTGCGCCAGCAACCCTTCGTTGACCCAGGCGCGCAGGGTCGACCCCTCCCAGCCGGGAGACGTCTGCGCGAGGGCGTTCATGGGCTCCGTGCCGACCGAGCCGCGGGCGACAAGGCTGATGCCAGCGGAGCCGGCGCCATCGGAGCGGGCGTCGTGCCTGAAGCCGGCGATCGCCATCGGCACGCTCACGCCGTTGGCGAGGTCGAGACTCTTGGTGTTGTCGGTGTAGATCGTGCCGTCGGCGTCGCAGAGACCGTAGTAGTGGGCAATCTCGACCCCTTTCTCGTCGGTCTCTGCCGCGGAGATGAGCGCGGAGATCTGGGCGAGCTCAGGCCAAGAGTACTCTCCGAGCGTGCCGCGCACCTCGGGGCCTCCCTCGATGACGAGCGGAGCCTCCTCTTCCTCCGCCTCCTGCGGCTGGAGCGGCTCTATGCTCCCGTCCGACGGAGGCTGGACCTCGGGGGCAACGTAGCTACGATCGGCAAACGGGCCGAACCAGCCGAGGGACACGTAGACGAGAAACGCCACTGCAACCACGCCGACCAGGGCGCCGATGCCGATGAGGGCGCGCTGGTCGGTGCTCTGGGGGAGAGCGGCGCGGGCGCGCCCGGCGAGAGAGGCTAGGACCTCGCGGGCGCGGTCGACGAACGAGGAGGGGGGAGCGGCCGCAGGAGCGGGCTCCGGCTCGGTCGTCGCAGGCTCGGGGACGGGCTCGAGGGACATCGTCTGCGTCGCCTCGAAGAGCGCGTCCTCGGGGTCGGCGCACTCGGGCTCCGGCTCGGACGTAGCTATGGGGGCCGGCGCCGGCCTCCGCGCGTGCTTTGCCTCGGGCCCGATCTCCGGCTCCGGCTCCGTCTCCAGCTCGGGCTCCGTCTCCGGCTCGGGAGCAGCCTCAGATTCGTCGTCCATATCGGACTCGGGGGCGGGTTCGACGTTCGCATCGTCCTCGGATTCGAGCTCGGGCTCCGGCCCGGGCGCGTCGACGTCAACATCGGCCTCGGGCGCGTCGTCCTTCTCGACGTCGGGCTTGTCGTTCTTCTCGTCCTCCGCCTCGGCTTCGGCGACCTGCTCGGCCGCGACCTCGACGGTCCCCTCCGCCTCCTCGGGCGCGTGGGCCGGCTCAACCTCAACCGTCTCCTCAGCCTCCGGGGCCTCCGTCGACACCTCGACGACCTCCTCGACGGTCTTCGCCGCACGAAGCTCGGGCTCGGGCTCGGGCGAGGCCTCCTTGGCGGGCTCCTCGCGCGCGTCGCTCCTGAAGGTGGGGCAGGCGGAGAGCGGAATGCGCAGGGACGAGTGGCCGGCGCGGGCGGCGCCGTAGGGGCGGGGCACCCGCGGCGTGACGCGCGTCGCGCGGGGCGGCGGCGCGATGGGCACAAGGGGAACCGCCCCAAAGCCCATGGGCTCGAGCGGCTTCTCGAGCTTTCTCGGGGCGGGGACCTCCTCGACCGGAGTTCCGCACGCGGGACAGAATCGCGCCCGCTCAGGCAGTTCCTCGCCGCACTTCTTGCACTTCACGTGTTCCCCTCTCGTCTTGCCGTGCCCTTAAAGGTAGCACGGTGGGAGGAGCAATCCCACAAGGAAGGCCCCTGACCTCGACGGATGGACGAGAAGTTGAGGCGACGGGAGACCTAGTCCTCGCTGCTCAGGATCTGGACCGGAGTGAACGAGGTGGTCACCTGGTCGCGCAGCTCCTCCTGAACGGTGTCGTCGATGCCGGTGATGCGGCAGGAGAAGTTGACGCCACTCTCCGACTGCGTCTTGGTCCACACAAAGGTCATGAAGGAGCTCACGTCGCCGGTAGGCTTGAGGAACCCGAAGAGCGTGGAACGCTGCATCTTGCCGTCCTCCCCCACGTGGACGTTCACGTGGTAGACGACCGTGTCGATGTTGGGGTTGAGCAGCGCGTTGACGCCGAAGGCCGTGGCCTGCACCTGCGAGCCCGCAAAGCAGTCGAGCGCGTTTTGCGAGCTTGTGTCGATTACGGTGACCTCGATGCGGCCGGTGTTCTCGTCCGCCTCCTGGACGGAGAAGTCCTCCGGGAACTGCGTGAAGCCGTCGCCCCACTCGACGCCGCCGCGCAGGGCGGACGCCACGGTGCGCACGTTGGCGTCCTCGGCGAGGCTGGCGGTGTTGGAGCGGCGAATGACGCCGAAGGCGACCTGGCCCACCACTACGAGCACGAGGAAGATGGCGACGAAGGAGACCGCGGTCTTGGTGATGACCTTCCCGACGTTGGATCCCGAGGGGTCATCCTCGGAGAGGGGGTCGATGTCGAGCGAGACGCCCTTCTCCTTGCGGTGCGCTCGCTGGCGGCGTGCCCGCTCCTCGTCCGAGTGACCGGTGTGGTCGACTGTCGAGAACAGGGCCTCGGCCTCGTCAGCCGTGAGGGCACCCTTCTGAATGCGCGCGACCTCGCTGTTCCTAGCCATCTCTCTCTTTTCGCCACCCACCCGCGGGCGCCTCACGCCGGGCGAGACACGTTCCATGCAGTACAGGACAGTATACGCAATCAGCCTGGTGGCGTCGCCGCCAACGGGCACCCGACAGGAGCCCTACACGTCCCCGGCAAACGCCGTTCGGGCGAGAAGGACGCGCCCCTTACGCCCCCAGGCCGCCGTCGGTGAACTGCATCTCGTAGTAGCGGGCGTAGGTACCGCCGCGGGCGAGGAGCTCCTCGTGCGTGCCGCGCTCGGAGACGCGCCCGTGCTCCATGGTGACGATTTCGTCAGCATTCTTGATGGTGGAGAGCCTGTGTGCGATCACGAGCGTAGTGCGCCCGCGCGCGAGCTCGGAGAGGGACTCCTGGACGGCCTGCTCCGACTCGTTGTCCAGAGCCGAGGTGGCCTCGTCAAAGATCAGGATCGGCGGGTTCTTGAGAAAGACGCGGGCGATTGCGACGCGCTGCTTCTGGCCGCCGGAGAGGTGGCTTCCGCGCTCGCCCACCTCGGTGTCGTACCCCTCGGGGAGACCCTCGATGAACTCCGCGATGTTGGCGCGGCTGGCGGCGTCACGAACCTCGTCCATCGTGGCGTCCGGGCTGCCGTAGGCGATGTTCTCCGCGATGGTGCCGTCAAAGAGGTAGACGTCCTGCTGCACCAGGCCGATGGCCTCGCGCAGGCTTCGCTGCGTGACGGAGCGCACGTCCTGCCCGTCGATGGTGATTGAGCCGGAGTCCACGTCGTAGAAGCGGGGGAGCAGCGAGCACGTGGTCGACTTGCCGCCGCCGGAGGGCCCCACGAGCGCAATGGTCTCGCCTGGGGTGATGTCCAGCGTGAGGCCGCCGATGACCTCGTCCTCCGCGGTGCCGTCCGCGTTCTTGTACGCAAAGTGGACGTCGTGATAGCTGATGCGACCATCGGTCACGCACAGCGGGCGGGCGTCGGGCGCGTCCTGAATGTCCGGCAGGGTGTCCAGCACCTCGCAGAAGCGCCGGAAGCCCGCGATGGCCTTCTGGAAGGTCTCGGTGAAGTCCAGGATGGACGTGATGGGCGTGGTGAAGAGGGAGATGTAGAGCGCGTAGGTGGCCAGGTCGATCGCCTGCATCTGACCCTGCGCGATGAGCCAGCCGCCAAAGACCACCACGGCCGTGTTGAGCGCGCCCATCATGACGGCGATGGCCGCCTGGTAGCGGCCCATGGCGCGGTACATGCGCGTCTTTGAGTCGAGATAGGCGTCGTTGGAGCGGCGAAACTTCGCGCGCTCCACGTCCTCCGCCGCAAAGCTCTTGACCACGCGAACGCCGGCGAGCGAGTCCTCCAGGCGGCTGTTGACGCCGGAGATGCGCACGCGGTTCTCGGTGTAGACCTCGCGCATCCGCATGTTGGCGTAGACGTTATAGAGGACGAGAAGTACCGCGATGAGGGCCAGCACGCCCGTGAGCGGCAAATTAATCGTGGAGAGGATGATGAACGAACCCGTGACCTCCACTATGCCGATGAGGATGAACTCGGGGCCGTGGTGCGCGGCCTCAGAGATGTCAAAGAGGTCCGAGACCAGGCGGCTCATGAGGTCGCCGGACTTGTTGTGATCAAAGAAGTTGAAGCTCATGCGCTCGTAGGCGTCGAAGAGGTCCTCGCGCATGCGGCTCTCCATGCGCGCGCCCATCACGTGTCCCCAGAAGATCACGAAGTAGCGGCAGACAAAGCGCAGCGCGTACATGCAGACCAGCCCTGCGGCGAGGTATGCAAGCGCACCCATGATCGCGTCCGGGCCCTCGGTGAACAGGCCGCCCGTGAGGGAGCGAAGAATCTGGGGGAATGCGAGGTCGATGCCGGCCACCGAAATGGCGGCGATGATGTCGATGACGAAGAGGTGCATCTGGCCCTTGTAGTAACCGAGGAAGCGCTGGAACATGTGGCGGAACTCCGTGATTTGACGCTGACAGAGACATGCGGGCATTAGGGTAGCACCACGCAGGCCGCCTCTGCACACAGTGCCGCGCTGTTCGCTCGAAGACCTGACGATACGGGCGACCAAGCGCCTAAAGCACCTTTGACAAAAGCTATTTGGTTGTGTTCAGTCACATAACAGCTGTTCAGTTAAGCAGTGTACGAACAAAGAAGTCGACCGCACACAGTGTAGGTGTGCGGTCGACGAACTAGTCGTTTAGCCGACGAAATCGACTACTCGGCATCTTCCTCTGTCTCGGAGGAGGCATCAGCAAGACGCCGTGAGATGGCATCGCACAAGAGCGCGCCCACGACGGTCTTTGCGTCCTCGATGCGGCCGTCAAGGACGGCGTCCACGAGTTCGCCCACCTCGACCAAGTCAACGTTGATGAACTCGTCGGCGTCCGGGCTGGACTTGGAGAAGCTGAGTCCCGTGGCCATATAGATGTGTATGAGCTCGTCGCAGAAACCTGCCGAGCTGGCGATGGTCGTCAGATAGGCTATCTTCTCGGCCTCCATGCCGGTCTCTTCCAGCAACTCTCGGCTTGCGCACTCGAGCGGGTCCTCGCCAGCGGCCAGCTTTCCCGCGGGAATCTCGACGGTCACTCGCCCAAGCGCCGTGCGGTACTGGCGCACCAGGCATATGCGGCCCTCGTCCGTGAGTGCTACGACGGCCACGGCGCCGGGGTGACGAACGACGTCGCGAATCGCATTGCGACCGTCGGGCAGCTGGACGCGCAGGCGGTCGACGTTGAAGATGCGGCCGGTCCAGGCCACATCCTCGGTGAGCGGGCGCTCCGCAAGAGCAGCGTCGCGCGGATCGTCGTCTCCAAGCACGAGCTCGCGCTCCTCCGGAGCTCCCGAAAGATGGTCCTGGCTCGCACGGTCACCGTCATAGGTGAAGGCGGCAACGGAATCACGAATGTCATCTACGGCATAGTCAAGGTCGGCTCGTGTTGGTTCGACCACGTCTTGTGCGGTGAGCTGTTCGTCGGACATGGACCCTCCTGTGTTGCGGTTACGCGTGCCTGTCATTGTACCTTCGCAAGGACAACAACTGCCAATGAGACGGTTCTTCTCGTCATTTGAGCTCAATTCTTGTCCTGAGCAGGGGACAAGAATTGAGCTCCTGCTAACGTCCCGACGTGGTGAGAAGGTCCGCGTATCGACCAAGAAGACCGTTGTTTAGTCGAACAAACCAAGGGATTTAGTGTTCGATGCTAGCCGTCATCAGCCGCTTAGCTGCATTCTCGTCATACACGTGGGCAGTGTTGTTGCGATTGCGCGGCATGGCCAGCCAAGTCTCCTCGACCATGAAGTCATAGTAGGAGTTTGATGCCTTGATGATGTCACGGGGGGCCTGCCGCTGCGGTCCTGTCTGCATCGTAGGCTCTGGATATCTCATGACGAAGGCTTTCGGAGAGCGGCCCATCGAGATTCACTACGTCTATCTTTAACAGAGACCAAAGCTGTTCCTGCAAACGGTCTTCAAGAGAAGCAAAGTTAGGGCAGCCCTCTATGGCGATATCAATGTCGCTCTTTGGTAGGTTGGTGCCACGGGCGCGCGACCCAAAATGCACGACGCGCCGCGCGCCCGACTCGCGTGCAAATGATTTGCTCGTACACCAGCTCGACAGGCACTGACCCCATGACGCTTCTCCTTATATTAATCATCACCGAGCATGGTTGCGTGTTTGTAGCCATGGGCAATGTGGTCGACTATGTAGTTGTTTGTCTGTGTTGACCGCGTCAATCAACAACCCTCATGTGTAGCTTGAGGGTTCTATCTCCTGGCTCTTTTCGTCCGACAACACCGACGTGCCCCTCGCTGTTTGGTCGGTCGACCACACGTTGAAAGTTTGTCCGAGCACCCAAGTATCCGACTACATTGCAAACGCCACGCTGACAAAGTAGGTTGACGGTCGAACAGTCCCTGCTTTGCCCGTATAATACAAACGGTTAACCAAACACATCTTGTTTCTTGCACGGGAGATAACATGGGAGTCACCAAACGCGAAGTTGCCGATCAGCTGGGCGTTGCCAAGCAGACGGTGGTCAACTACATCGACAAGCTGGGCCTGGCACCCGAACACGTGACGCGCATCGGCAAGACGGACGTGCTCGATGACTTTGCAGTATCAGCCCTTGCAGACGCCCTGGGCAAGAACATCCCCCTGCGGACGTCCTCAACGATGCTGCAGGAGGAGGCTGTCGTCGATACAAGCGCCCAGGACTCCGTGATTGCCGCCCTCAACGGTCGCATCGCCGACCTCAAGGAACAGAACGACCGACTCGTGTCCGAGCTCGCCGAACTGCGAGCCTCGCGCGAGCGTGAGCTCAACGACCTGCGCAGCCAGCTCGACGCAGCCAACGACCGCGCGGCGCGCCTCGCAGACCGCGTCGCCGGCATCGCTGAGCGCCAGCAGGCCATGGCGGCGCTGCCGTGGTGGAAGCGCGGGACCTTTGCCACGCGCCTCTTGGGCGCCGGGTCCGAGTAGCTTTTCCCTGGTGCCGAAACAGCCCCATCTGCGCGAGCATGGCACGCAGATGGGGCTGTTTCGGCACCGCACATACGCAATTCTCGGCAGTTTGGCGCATGGACGCGCCTTTGACGTCTTTTAGACACCTGGGCGACGTCGACAAAAGAAACCGCAGGTAAACTTTTCACTGCCTACCTGCGGTTATTCAATTGTCGAACATCGACCAAACACTAACGAACGGCGCGAAGACCAATGTCGCTGCGATAGGTCTTGCCCTCGAAGTCAATGAGGGCGCAGGCCTCGTAGGCACGAGCGCGGGCCTCCTCAAAGGTCGGCGCGACGGCAGTGACGTCGAGCACGCGACCGCCCGCGGTGACGAGCTCGCTATCGGCAACTGCGGTGCCTGCGTGATAGACCGTCACGCCCTCGAGCGCCTCGGCCTTCTCGATGCCCGTGATGACCTTGCCCTTCTCATAGCTTCCGGGATACCCGGCAGAGGTCAGGACCACCGAGACGGCCCAGTCGTCGTCCCAGGAGACCATGTCAGGCGTGAGGGTGCCGTTGTCGCAGGCCAGGAACACGTCCACGAGGTCCGCCTTCATGCGCGGCAGGACGACCTGCGTCTCAGGATCGCCGAAGCGAGCGTTGAACTCGAGGACCTTGGGCCCCTCCGCCGTGAGCATGAAGCCGCCGTAGAGGCAGCCGGAGTAGGTGATGCCCTCGGAGGCGAGCTCGGCGACCACGCGCTGCTCGATGTCGACCATCGCGGCCAGAGCCTCAGCGGAGACGAGGTGCTCGGGAACGGGGGAGTAGACGCCCATACCGCCGGTGTTGGGGCCCTTGTCCCCGTCGAGGGCGCGCTTGTGGTCCTGCGCGGTGGCCAGCGGCACCACGGTCCTGCCGTCCGTGAGGGCCAGCAGCGAGCACTCAGGGCCCTCGAGAGTCTCCTCGACCACTACGGTGGCACCCGCATCCCCAAAGACGCCCGAGAAGCACTCCTGGACGCCCTCGAGGGCCTCCTCGAGGGTCTTTGCGACGATGACGCCCTTGCCGGCGGCCAGGCCGTCAGCCTTGATCACGATGGGCGCGCCGACCTGTCGAACGTAGGCCTCGCAGGACTCCTGATCGGTGAAGCTGCGGTAGGCGGCGGTGGGGACGCCTGCGCGGGCCATGACCTGCTTGGCAAACTTCTTGGAGCCCTCCATCTGGGCAGCGTCGCCGTTGGGGCCGAAGCAGGGGATGCCGGCCGAGCGGACCGCGTCGGCAACGCCCGCCACCAGAGGGGCCTCGGGACCGATCACCACGAGCCCGATGTTGTGCTCGCGCGCCCAGTCGGCCACGGCGACCGGGGACTCGACGTCGAGCCCCTCGACCTTCTTGGCCATGACGTCCATGCCGCCGTTTCCGGGGGCGACATAGAGCTTACCGGCGCGCGGGGACTCCGCGAGCTTCACGAGCAGCGCGTGCTCGCGTCCGCCCGAGCCAAGAAGCAGGATGTCGACCTTGGTGTTGCTCATGTTGAACCTCCTAGAACGGGCGGCTGAGCCGCAAGATTTACGATTCCTCAGACACCGAGCCGCGCCAGTAGGCCTGGGACGGCGCAAAGGCCACGCCCACCGCCCCCGAGCCGATGATCTTCTCGACCTGCGGGCATGCGCTGACGGTGCCGAGTGCGCGCGCCTCGAACTCGTTGGTGTCGAGCGGCTTCTCGAGCGCCCTGAGCGCCCTCGCGTCGCCGGTCTCGAGCGTCGCGTAGACGAGAGGGCCCTCGCTCGCCGAGACGGCGCTCATCGCGTGCGCGAGACGGCCGGTGAGGTCGGGGAGCTCCGCCGACCGGGCGAGCTGGGTTATCTCTCCGCGCGAGATGAGGTAGAGGCCGCGCTCGCCCGAGAGACGAATGCGCAGGGTCGACGTGGCGCGGCCCAGCAGGCCGGCGCGCGGCTTGCGGGAGCGCCGCCGCGCGAAGCGGGCGGACGCGGTGGGGATGACGAGCAGGCGCACGCTGCTGGCGAGCTGCTCGGCGGCTGCCACGGCGTCCTCGAAGGGCATGCCGTCCGCCCAGTGGCACGTCAGACGAAAGAAGACCATGCCTGTCGCCACGGACGCCGACCCGGAGTCGATCACGCGGATGTCGGCGACGCCGGAGCAGGCGGCGGCCGCCTCGCGAGCGCACGCCACCTCGGGCGAGAAGGACGCGGACGAGTGCACCGAGGCAATCTTGGTGTGCCCCTGCGCGGCGAGCTTGCGATACAGGCGGATGAACTCCTGCTTCAGCGCGACCTCGTCAGCATGGCCGAGCGCGTCGTGCGGAACGCTCTCGAGGACCGTCGCCTGGGCCCTCTCGAGATAGACCGGGGGCAGGTCGCACCCCCGGTCGCATACGATTGTGAAATCCCTCTCGAGCACGTGCGCGAGCTCCGCCTAGTGCCAGTAGCGGTCGATGGTCTGCTCGCGGTCCGGACCCACCGTGATGATGGACACGCGCACGCCCGCGAGCTGCTCGAGGAAGTCGATGTAGTCCTTGGCCTCGCGCGGGAGCTGGTAGAAGTTGCGGACGCCGGAGATGTCGCACTTCCAGCCGGGCAGGGTCTCGTAGACCGGCTTGGCGTGATAGAAGACGCTCTGGTGCTCGGGGACGGTGTGATACTCCACGCCGTCGCACTCGTAGGCCACACAGACCTTGATCTCGTCGAGGCAGCCGAGGACGTCCAGCTTGGTGATGGCAAGGTCGGTGAGGCCGTTGACGCGCGCGGCGTAGTTGACGACCACAGCGTCATACCAGCCGCAGCGGCGCTTGCGCCCGGTGGTCACGCCGTACTCGTGGCCGACCTCGCCGAGCTTCTCGCCGATCTCGTCGAAGAGCTCGGTGGGGAAGGGGCCGGAGCCCACGCGCGTGAGATAGGCCTTGGCCACGCCCAGGACGCGATCGATGTTGGTGGGGCCCACGCCCGAGCCGGTGACGGCGCCGCCTGCGGTGCAGTTGGAGCTGGTCACGAACGGGTAGGTGCCGTGGTCGATATCGAGCATCGTGGCCTGGGCGCCCTCAAAGAGCACGCTCTTGCCGCTCTCGAGCTGCTCATTCAGGAACAGGCTGCTCTCGACGATGTAGGGGCGGATGCGCTCGGCGTAGGGGAGGTAGGTCTCGCAGATCTGCTCGACGGTGTAGGTCGGCAGCTCGTAGACCTTGCTCAGGATGGGGTTGGTGTAGGCCAGGGCGCTCTCGAGCTTCTCGCGGAAGATCTTCTCGTCCAGCATGTCCTGGATGCGCAGGCCCGTGCGGTTCATCTTGTCCATGTAGCAGGGGCCGACGCCGCGCTTGGTGGTGCCGATGAGGTTCTTGCCGAGCTTCTTCTCGTGCGCGCCGTCGAGGTCCTTGTGGTAGGGCATGACGATGTGGGCATTGCCGGAGATCTTGAGGCGCTCGGCGGAGATGCCCTGCTCGGCGAGCATGTCGATCTCCTGGAGCAGGATCTCGGGGTCGACGATGCAGCCGTTTCCGATCACGGGGAAGGTGCCCTCGTACATGACGCCGGAGGGAACCTGGTGCAGGGCGAGCTTCTTGCCGTTGGCGATGACGGTGTGACCGGCGTTTGCGCCGCCCGCATAACGGCAGACCACGTCAAAGTCGCCGGAGATGAGGTCGGTGACCTTGCCCTTGCCCTCGTCGCCCCACTGAGTACCCACGAGCACTGATGCCGACATGTGCGCCCTTTCGTCGCGTTTCACATACGGGTCTATTATACGGCAGGCATGAGACAGCGGGGGCAGGTGCGTGACAATTAGGACAGGTTGAATTGTCACATGCCCTCTATGTGACAATTCAACCTGTCCTAATTGTCACGCACCTGCCCCCGCTGTCTCGCTACTCGTGGAAACTGTCGATCTCGACGAACTTGGTGGATCCGGGCAGGAACGTCAGCGGGATGTCCGCGAGCGCGCCGGAGCGATTCTTGGCGATGATGAAGGTTGTCTCGTTCATCGCGGGCCGGTCCTCGCGCGCCGCCTCGTCCTCGTTCATCGAGCGGTCGAGCAGGGCAACGATGTCCGCGTCCTGCTCGATGGAACCGGACTCTCGCAGGTCCGAGAGCTGCGGGCGCTTGCCGGTGCGGTTCTCGACGGTTCGGTTGAGCTGCGAGAGCGCCACGACGGGCACGCCGAGGTCCTTGGCCATGATCTTGATGCCGCGGCTCATCTCCGAGACCTCGGTGGCGCGGCTGTCGGCGCGGCGCTGGCCGGCGGGAGGAGAGATGAGCTGCAGATAGTCGATGATGACGAGACCGAGCTTCTTGCCGTGCAGTATGCGGCGCGCCTTGGCGCGGATCTCGGTCACGGTGGTGCCCGGCGTGTCGTCGATCATGATGTCGAGCTGAGAGAGCTCGTTGGTGGCCTGCAGGATCTGCGGCCACTGCTCGTTCCTGATGCGGGCGGAGCGAATCTCCTGCAGGCCCACGCGAGCGTTTGCCGCCAGCAGGCGCTGCGCAATCTCGACCTTGGACATCTCGAGCGAGAAGAACGCCACGCTCGCGCCCTCGAAGGCGGCGTTGGTCATGAGGTTGAGCGCGAAGGAGGTCTTGCCCACGCCGGGGCGCGCGCCGATGACGACCATCTGGCCGGGCCGCAGGCCGAGCAGACAGTCGTCGATGCGCTTGAAGCCCGTGAGGACGCCGAGCGGGCGGTCGTGGTTGGCGGCGTTGACGCCCAGCTCCTCGTAGAGGTCGGCCATGATCTCCTCGAGTGACTGCTCGCTGGCGTGGACGTCGCGGTTGGTGACGTCGAGCAGCATCCGCTCAGCGCGGTCCACGACCTCCTTGGTGTCCTCGGGGGCGTCGTAGGCGAGCGCGGTGATCTGCGCGGAGGCGCTGATCATCTTGCGCAGCGTCGTGTCGCGGTGCAGCATCTCGATGTGGCGACGCCAGCCGACGAGCGCGAGCGAGTTGTTGCCCAGTCCCAGAAGGAAGCTACGGCCGCCTACGCGCTCGAGCTCGCCCGAGCTCTTGAGGTAGTCTGCGAGTGAGATGGTGTCGATCGGCATGTTCTTGTCGAACATCTCGCGCATGGCCGTGAAGACCGTGCGGTTGGAGGGGAAGTAGAAGTCGTCTGGCTCGAGGTCAATGAGGCACTCCTGCAAGGCCTCGGCAGAGACCATCATCGCCGAGAGGACGGAGGCCTCGGCCTCGGGGTCCTGCGGCATGACTGCGCTCTCGTTCACAGTCATTCTGGTAGGGTTCACGTCATAGTTGCTCTGCGCCACGGTCTCTCCTCGGCCTCTCGTTCTTCTCGTCCAATTATGGCATGACCGTCGGGTCCTCAGCTGGTCTCCACGCGGGGCTTAGGAATGTCGCTTCATCCGAGCTGTAGGGGAGTCGATGCTTAAGATTTAGCGCTCGTCCTGAAAAAACTCAGGTGAGCGCTTACGAATCCCGCTTTGTCCGCGGCGCAGCGGATGCGCTGCTTAAAAATTCGCTCCTATCCTGAAATAGCAGCAGGCGAGAAGGACGAGGCCTTTCGGACGAAGAAGCATTCTTAAGCAGCGGCAAGCCCTCGGCCCGAACGGAGCGAGATTCTTAAGCGCGACAATGCCCTGATTCCGGACGAAAGCGAAAACTTAACCGCCTCGCCGCCCATAGCTCAGACGAAGCGCCTATCCTAAGCACGGCCTAGCGTTTTTCTTGGACGAAGCACATTTCCTAAGCGCCGCAGTGCTCGTGCGCCGGACGAAGCTGGGTTCCTAAGCGTCGACCGCGCACAAAGTGCCTTTGTCAAGGGGTGAAATTCTCTCAGGTAACTCTCAACTATGTCATGTCGAGAAGAACCCCTGTCTGAGCGGCGCTTTCTCTCTTTTCAACGTTTTCAACAACTTTTTCTGCGGTGTCAACGAGGGGTTTTCAACATTATTCCACGTTCCCCGGCGCAGCCAAACGCTCGTACGGATAACGTTTTTTACGGTCCGAAAAATGTCACAGGGTGCACAAACGCGCAGGTAAATTACCTAATTTCGTGCGAGCTAAAAAAGCGGGCCCCAGCTGCTGCGCACTGCTGGGGCCCGTTCCTTACGCTTTCCTGACCTGCGGTTATTGTAGAAACACGCAGGTAAAGCAAGGGAGCGTTGAAAAGTGCCTTAAGCCTTACTCGGCGACCTCGGCGGTCTCGGCCTCGACGGCCTCCTCGGTCTCGACGGCCTCGGCCTCCTCCTCGACGATCTCCTCCTCGGTCACGCCGACGAGGACGTTGACCGTAGCGGAGATCTCGCGATAGAGGTTGACCTCGACGGCGTGCTTGCCGGAGGTCTTGATGTTGTTGCCACGTCCGACGCGCTTGCGGTCGACCTCGACGCCGAGCTGGGCCTGGATGGCCTCGGCGATCTGGGCGGGGGTGACGGAGCCGAAGAGCTGGCCCTCCTCGCCGATCTTGGCGTCAACGGTCACAGACTTGCCGTCGAGAGCGGCCTTGGTGGCCTCGGCGGAGGCGATGCGCTCGGCCTCGCGCTTCTCGATGTTGTGACGACGCTCCTCGAGCTGCTTGATGTTGCCCGGGGTGGCAGGCTGGGCGATCTTGTTGGGGAACAGGAAGTTCTCCGCAAAGCCCTGAGCGACGTCGACGATGTCGCCCTCGCCGCCCTTGCCCCGAAGCTCACCCAAGAGGATGACTTTCATGGGATACTCCTTCGGTCAGCCGGCCTGAACCGGCTCCTTGCCTTGGTTCGCGGGATTCTCCTCGTCAGAGCCGCCCCTGCCCAGATGGCGGAAGTTGGCCCAGACGTCAAAGACGCCCGCGACGGTCAAAACGACGAACTGCACTTCGAGATAGAGCGCGAGCGCCCCCAGAAGGACCTTGGGGAGCGGCCCCATGCCCTTGCTGCGCATGAGCCACGCGAGAACCGCGAGGCCCTGCACCGCAAACGCAAACCTCAGCGTCATGGCCATGTTGGCCGAGACCACGAGCAGCGCCTGCGGGGCCGCCGGGACGGTGAGCGCCACGGCGAGCGCGGCGGCCGTCGCCACGAGGAACGCGACGACCCAGAGGGGCACGTCGTAGGCGTCCAGGGACGGCACCTGTCGTCCCCGCTCCCCGAGGGGAGCCTTGGCGAGCCTCAGGCCAACGTGCGCGCTCGCGCCCTCGGCGAAGCCGACGGCGACGTACGTGACGGGCCAAAAGAGCTCGATGAGCGACGCCACCGACTCGATCTGAACGGCCGCTGCGGGCGAGGCCTCGAGAAATGCCTGCTTGTAGGCATCTATGAGAGACATCATCGTCGCGCTGAGCGTAGTGCCGTTCAGGGCGGAGAAGACTGCGTCCGCCCCGAGGTGCGCGGCCGAGATCGCCGCCACCGCGAGGATGCTGCCGCCTGTCGTGAGGCGACCCGCCCAGAAGGCGCCCGCCACCACGAGCCCGGAGAGGCCCGTTATGACGGCGCTCGCAAGGGAGGCCATCCCCAGAGGGATGCTCACCGCCGCCGCTGCCGCTGCGACCAGTGCCGCTCCGGGCACGAGGCCGCGCATCCCCCCGCATGCCGCGGACAGAGCGAGTCCGTAGGCGACGAGCGCAGGGGCCAGGACGGAGGTCGACGTGGCGGACAGCGCTCCGCCGATCGCGCAGACGATGAGGGCCTTGGGAAGCGCGCGGGCCAGACGCCCGTCGTCCCCGTCGCCCGTCGGGACGATGCCCCGTCGGTCGGCGTCCTCGAAGCGACCGTTGCCTGTCGCAGGCCGGTCGTTGTTGGACCATGCACCCATCATGCGCGCGCTCTTCTCACGTGCTCGGTGCCCTAACCGCGGTTACGGCCGCCGCGGCTGGAGACCACGGGGACGGTGTAGGGCAAAAGCGCCATCTCACGGGCGCGCTTGATGGCAAGCGCGATGTCGTGCTGGTGCTGCGTGCAGGCGCCAGTGACGCGGCGCGGCTTGATCTTGCCGCGGTCGGTCATGTACTTGCGGAGGAGCTGCACATCCTTGTAGTCGATGTACTCGGTCTCCTCCTTGCAGAACTGGCAGTACTTGCGACGCGGCTGGCGCTGAAAATCCTGCTTCTGCTGAGCCATGTCTTGTTGCCTTTCTGTGGGCGGCCGAAAGCCGCCGATGATTAGAACGGGATGTCCTCGTCGTAGACGTCAGCCGACGGCGGGGCCTGGACGGGCGCGGGCGCCGGAGCGGCAAAGCCACCCTGGGGCGCAGCTGCCATCGGCGCCGCGGCGACGGGGGCGGAGTAGGCCGGGGCCTGCTGGAAGGCGGCTCCGCCGGTCTGCTGGAAGGCGCCGGCGTCCTGCTGGAACGCGCCGCCTCCCTGCTGATTCCTCGAGCTGAGGAACTCCACCTCGTCGACGACGACCTCAAGCTTGCTGCGACGCCCGCCGTCCTTGCTCTCCCAGGAGCTGTAGCGAAGCTTGCCCTCGAGGGCGACCTTCGCTCCCTTGGAGAGGAAGCGGGACAGGGGTTCGGCGCGCGCGCCGAACACCACGCAGTCAACGTAGTTGGGGTAGTCCTCCCACTCGCCCGACTGCGGGTTGCGACGACGGTCGTTCACGGCCACGCCGAACGAGAGGATCTGCGTCCCGCTGCCGGTGACCCTGAGCTCGGGGTCCCTGGTGAGGTTGCCCGAGATGTTGACCCTGTTGATGCTCATGTCCTCACTCCCTCTCTCCTGCGGGCAGCGCTGCCCGCACGTCCATGCCTAGTCCTTGTCGACGCGGCGCACGACCATGTGGCGCTTGACGGCGTCGTTGATGCGCAGAACTCGGTCGAGCTCGGCGATCGTCGTGGGATCTGCATGGAAGTTGATGAGGGTGTAATCGCCCTCCGTGAGGTCGTCGATCTCAAAGGCGAGCTTGCGCTTGCCCCAGTCCTCGACGCTGTCGACCGTGCCGTTCTCGCCGAGAGCGACTTCGATGCGCTTCATGACAGCAGCGCGCGTCTCCTCGTTGCAAGTGGGGTCGACAAAGTACAGCAGTTCATAGGCCTTCATGTGGTCACCTCCTCTGGGCTAGTGGCCCCGAGTCGTGAAGGTTTGCGCCCGGGGCAGGAAAGGTTCGGCGAAGCATCATACCACAGAATTGCTCCTACCTGCGAAAATCTTCCATGAGCCCACAGCAAGCGTAGCCCACGCAGCGCGCGCGGAGCCGCATCGGAGCTTGCGGGGAGCTTTCACCTGCAGGAAGTCCCATTGGACTCCCACACAAAGCGCCCGCTAAGAAGAGCGCGTAGGCCGCACGCCCTCACGGGACCTTCATAGAAAGGTCCCGGAACCACATCATCTCTCCACGAGAGGGTCGCCCGGACGACCTAGCGGCTCTCGTCGATCACCGGGCCGTCATCTGCCGTACCGGGGTGAGCGGGGGAGCCCTGGGGGTCGTCGTTCTTCTCGGCATCTTGGTCCGCCGGGACCGAGGAGGACGCGAGCTGAGGCATCTCCTGCGCGCCACCCTGGTCGCGCGGATCGGAGACCGGCGTTGGAAGCGGGTCCTCGTCGCGACCCCACGAGGGGACGTCGAACTGACGCATCCACAGCCCGACGGCGGTATGGCCGAGGAGCGTCAGGACGGTGGCGAGGAAGAAGTCGACCAGCAGGAGCACCACCAGCGCGGGGCCGAGCGAGGACAGCAGCGACGCGATGAGCTGCAAAACGAGCAGCACCCCCATGTCGCCGGACAGCACCGAGCCGAACTCGTAGACGTAGCTCATGAACCAGACGAGGTGGGGGACGGCCGAGGCCAGGCACACCATGCCGACCAGCGTGGTCGCGATGCCCATGACCGCGCCGCCCGCGAGCATGAGGCCCGTCACGCGCAGCAGGCCCATCGGGTCATGACGCACCATCTGCCAGATGGTGCGGACGCGCAGGCCGGCGCCAATCTTCTGGTAGATCGTGGCGCGCAGCGACGCCACCATCATGACCACCGCGTAGACGAACGACGCGAAGACCCATATGAGAGACACCAGGGCTCCGATGAGAGGCAGCGCCTCGGCGAGCGCGATGACCACGCCGGAGACGATGCCCCACACAAGCATCACCACAAAGCCGCGCCAGCCGCTCTTGATGCAGGCGCCCACGTCGACGCCCCGCTGCTTGGGGGCGGCGTTGACGTTCCACGCCGTGAGGCGCGCCCACTCGAGCGCGTAGCCCAGGACGCCGAGCGCGCCGACTATGGGCACGAGAAGGGAGACCGTCATGAGCAGCACGGGCTTCACCCAGCCGCGGTCGCGCGTGAGCAGCGCCCATGAGCGGGCGAAGTAGCGGTCGCGGCGGAATCCCTCGAGTTCGTCGTCAGAAAGCATGAGAGTCCCTTCTTGCGCTTGGCGTGACGCCCACGATAACAAAAAACCGGCCCGAGAGGACCGGTCTTGGCTTCAATGGCGGAGGAGGAGGGATTCGAACCCTCGTACCCCCGAAGGGGTAAACGGTTTTCGAGACCGCCGCATTCAACCACTCTGCCACCCCTCCGTAAGGGTGACGTGGCGCCCGAAGGCGCCACGAGTAAGTTCTGGCGGAGAGTCAGGGATTTGAACCCTGGAGACGCTTTAGGCGCCTACACGATTTCCAATCGTGCTCCTTCGGCCACTCGGACAACTCTCCATGTGAAGGTGCAGCGGTCAGTATAGCGTATTCCTCTTCGATGGGAAAGACTTTTTCTTTGCGACTACTGCGGCGCCCTAAACTGTCACAATGAACCACGGTGTCGAGAAGAACGAGGAGCGCGCGTGTTAGACATCTTTGCCACCTACAGCCCGGAAATCGCTGCCGTCTCGCTTCCCACATGGGTCGACTTGGCGTCGGTGGTGGTGGGCTCGGCGGGCGGCGTCATGGTCGCGCGGTCGCGACACCTCGATGCCGTCGGCTTCGTGGGGCTGGCTCTCCTGTGCGGCCTCGGCGGGGGCCTCATTCGCGACGTCATGATGCAGGTCGGTCGCATCTATATGCTGACCTCGCCGTTTGCCATTCCTGTGAGCGTGGCCACGGGTCTTGTCGCCTTCCTGTTTCCCCAGCCGCTCGACCGCGCGAGCAACCTGCTCGAGTGGCTCGACATCATGGCGGTGGCCCTCTTTGCGCTGGTGGGCACCGACAAGGCCATCGTCCACGGGTTCTACCCGGCGTCGTGTGTGCTCATGGGCATCATGACCGGCGTCGGGGGCGGCATGCTGCGCGACGTCTTTCTCGGCGAGGTGCCGCGCATCTTCCAGAAGTCCAACCTCTACGCCGTGTGCGCCCTGGCGGGCGGCGTCGTGTACTACCTCGCGGTGGTGTGCTGCTCGGTCAACAAGCTCTGGGGCTCGGTCCTGTGCCTCGCGGTCACCATCGGGCTGCGCCGCTGGTCGCTGCGCTACAACGTGCAGACCCCGGCCGACGTTGACCTGGGACCGCGCGTGGTCGCCCCCGTGCGCCGCGCCGCCCGCCACGTCCGCGTGACCCGCTGGCGCGCCGGCAAGAAGTGACCCGCAGTGGCCCAAATAGGGACAGGATACTTTTGGGTCATAAAGAACATGACCCAAAAGTATCCTGTCCCTATTTGGGCCACTGCCCCCATCCGGGTCAAAAAGCGCGCCGAGAAGATCTTTCTTCTCGGCGTGCCTCTTTGATGTGGCTACTTCTTGACCTTGCCGTTGCGGACGGCCCACTTGCGGCGCTCTATCTCGGAGAGCAGGCGCTTGCGCATGCGGATGGACTTGGGCGTGACCTCCACGAGCTCGTCGTCCATGATGTACTCGAGCGCCTCCTCAAGCGTGAAGGTGCGCGGGGGAGTGAGCTGCACGGCGATGTCGGCGGTTGAGGAGCGCTGGTTGCCCAGGCTCTTGGTGCGCGCGATGTTGACGACCATGTCGCCGGGCTTGGATCGCTCGCCCACGAGCATGCCCTCGTAGCACTCGTCGCCGGGGCCCACGAACAGAGCGCCGCGCTCCTGAAGGGTTCCGAGCGCGTAGGCCACGGCCTTCTCGGTGCTCATGGAGATCATCGCGCCGTTCTGACGCACGCCGATCTCGCCGGCGTAGGGGCCGTACTCGAGGAAGGTGTGGTAGAAGACAGCCTCGCCGTGGGTGACGTTGAGGATGCGGTTCTTGAGGCCCATGATGCCGCGCGTGGGGATCTTGAACTCGAGGTGGGTCTGCGTGACTCCTGCATCCATGGAGGTCATGGTGCCGCCGGCGTTGCCGAAGACCTCGATGACCTTGCCGGAGTACTCGCCCGGGCACTCCACGACGGCCTGCTCGACCGGCTCGGTCATGGCGCCGTTGGCGTCCTTCTTGAACAGAACGCGCGGGCGGCCGACCTGAAACTCGAAGCCCTCGCGGCGCATTGACTCCATGAGGACGGAGAGGTGCAGGATGCCGCGGCCGGCGACCTCGACGCCGGTCTTGTCGGGCAGCTCCTCGATGCGCATGGTCACGTTGTTCTCGCGCTCCTGCATGAGGCGCTCCTTGAGCTGACGGCCGCCCACGATGTCTCCCTCACGACCCACGAGCGGGGAGGTCGACGCCTCGAAGACGACGGACAGCGTCGGCGGGTCGATCTCGATGGGCTCCAGCTCGACGGGGTTGTCAGGGTCGGTGTAGACGTCGCCGATGTCGGTGGAGTCAACGCCCACCACCGCGGCGATGTCGCCCGCCTGTGCCTCGGAGCACTCCTTGCGGCCGAGGTAGTCGAAGGTGAAGAGCTGCTTGACCTGGCTCATGGCACGGCTGCCGTCGTTTTTGACCACGAGAATCTTGTCTCCGCTGTGGATGGTGCCGGAGTAGATGCGGCCGATGCCGATGCGGCCGACGTACTCGGAGTGGTCGATGGTGACGCACTGCATGGCGAGCGGCCCCTCGATGTCCACGTCGGGGGCGGGCAGCTCGTCGACGATCATGTCGAGCATCGGGAACATGTCCTGATTGCCGTCATCGGGGTCCAGGCGCGCGAAGCCGTTGACCGCGGAGGCGTAGACCACGTGCTCCATGGCAAACTCGAGCTGGTCGTCCGTGGCGCCGAGGTCGGCCATGAGGTCGAGGGAGTCGTTCACCACGGCCTCGGGACGCGCGCCGTCGCGGTCGATCTTGTTGACCACGATCATCACGGCGAGGCCGGCGTCGATGGCGTGGCGCAGGACGAAGCGCGTCTGGGGCATGGGGCCCTCGGCGGCGTCGACGAGCAGCAGGGCGCCGTCGGCCATGCGCAGGACGCGCTCGACCTCGCCGCCGAAGTCGGCGTGGCCGGGGGTGTCGATGACGTTGATCTTCACGCCCTTGTACTCGATGGAGATGTTCTTGGCCAGGATAGTGATGCCTCGCTCGCGCTCCTGGTCGTTGGAGTCGAGCACGCGCTCCTGAACCTGCTGGTTCTCGCGGAACGCGTCCGTTGCCCTGAGCATCTGGTCGACCAGCGTGGTCTTGCCGTGGTCGACGTGCGCGATGATGGCGATGTTCCTGATGTTCTCCTGGCGCATATGTCCCTCTCGCTCTGTTGCAGCCGAATTATTCGGTGACCGGTGCATTATACAGCGCAGACGGGAGTTGATGGGGAACTTTGCGCAGCTCACTGCATCTACAGGAGGCGTCTGTGAATTGGGGTCGTGTTTTTTCGTGCAGACCGTTTGGGACAGGTTTCTATAAAACCTGTCCCAAACGGTCTGCACGAAAAAACACGACCCCAATTCACAGAAGGGGCTCCATCTCGCCGGCGGGCGCCGGGTCGGTCCACGTGAAGCCGTCGCCCGTGCCCTTGCCATCAATGAGGGAGTAGGCAGAGTAGGCGCGATACCCTCGCTCCCCAAACTCCAGGAGCAGGGCGTCGGCATAGGAGCCGTCCTCGTCCTCGACGGCGCCCTCGTAGGCGATGGCGTAACGAACGGCGTCATCGAGGGTGCTCACGCGGTTACGCGCGCCCTCGAGGCAGGCCTCTGGGCCGTCGTCCTCAAACTCGTAGCTCGAAACGGCACCGTCGGTACCTTCCACGACGAGAAGGACCTCAAACGGCTCACCAGCGGCGAGCAGGTCGAAGGCACTGCCCATGAGCTCGCTTGCGAGCTCGTCGGTCTCCGGGGAGACCCCGTCGCGAAGGTCATCTCTCTCTGCCATTGTGCCTCCCGTGTCTTCTTTCCTGCAGCGATGATACCGCAAGGCTCGCGACCGATCCCTCATGTGCAAAATCGAGTTTCAGTCCATATTTCGGCCAGCCGAAATGCAAAATCGCGCTTCAGTCCATAGGTTTTATGGCCTTGCGGCTACCTTCCCTGAGAAAAGCCCAGTTGGAGAATCTGGCACGAGTCGTGAATCCACCCTGAAGCGTTGTTTTCTGTGGACTGAAGCGTGTTTTTGCATTCGACGACGGCCCAATATGGATTGAAGGCCGATTTTGCAGCCTGTAGGACTCAGAGAAAAGCCGAGGGCCCTGCGGCCCCCGGCATGACTGTCATGGTGGAGACGATGGGGCTCGAACCCACGGCCTCAGGCTTGCAAAGCCCGCGCTCTCCCAGCTGAGCTACGTCCCCGTACCTGAAAAATAATAATCGCCCCAGCGGCGACTCGGCAAACGCTGGGGCGACTATTGTCAGGAAGTGGTGGGCCTGACAAGGTTCGAACTTGTGACCTCCCGGTTATCAGCCGGACGCTCTGACCAACTGAGCTACAGGCCCAACGCAAGGAGATACTTTACACGCCACCCGCCGTGGCGTCAACAACTTTTTCCGATTTCTCTCCAAATGCTGTGAAGGGCGTTGCTCGGGCCCCTCATTTGGGTAGGATATGCGTTCAGAGAACAGGAGGGAACGTGCCGCTGAAAGAGATGAACATAGAGAGCATCGTCGTTGGTGGGGGCCCGGTGGCCTCTCTCGTCGTGTTGCGCACGATAGACGACAGCGGCCCTGCGCTGCAACTTCCCATCCGCATCGGCTCGGTGGAGGCCACGGCCATATCCATGGGCGTCACCCCGCGCCAGGGCGCGCGGCCAATGACGCACGACCTTCTCGCCTCGACCATCAAGGCGCTGGGCGGTCGCTGCGTTGCCGTGCGCGTGATGGCCGTCCAAGGAACCACCTTCTTTGCCCAGCTCGACCTCGAGCGCGAGGACGGGGAGCACGCCTTCGTCGACGCCCGCCCCTCGGATGCGCTCGCGATTGCCGTGCGCGAGGGCGTGCCCATCTATGCGGACGAGCAGGTCCTCGCAACGGCAGCGCTGCCGGACTTCCGCGGCGTGGAGAAGGACGAGGAGGCCCACGAGCTCGAGGAGTTCCACAACTTCGTCGAGAGCCTCTCTCCCGAGGACTTCAACGTCGCGCCCGGCAACAAGGACGTCGAGTAGCTGCGCGCTGCTGCAAAAATAACGCGCACAGCGTGCTTTCACTTCATATATCCGCAGGTCAATATTTCTCGAATGTCATACCATGCGCGTTAATTCGACGCCGCAGAAAACGGGGGACGCGTCGAAACGCGTCCCCCGCTCGCTTACTCCTCGTCGTCGATGAGGTCGTCGGAGAGCTCCTCGTCGCCGCCGATGTCGACGGTCTCGGGCTCGTCGGCGTCCTTTGCGCCGGCGGCCGCCAGGTCGAGCATGCCCTGGGCCTCGTCGTGCTTGGGTGCCTTCTTCTTGCGGGCAACCATGCGGGCCACGGCGCTCACGCGGTCTCCCTCGACCATGTTCATGACCTTGACGCCCTGCGTCGAGCGACCGAGGCGGCTCACGTCGCCGGACTTCACGCGGATGACCACGCCCTCCTCGGAGACGAGCATCAGCTCGTGCTGCGGGCCCACGACGCGACATGCCACGAGGTTGCCCTTCTTGGCCGTCATGGCGATCGTGTAGACTCCCTGGCCGCCGCGCTTGTGCTCCGGGTACTCGGAGACGGGCGTGCGCTTGCCGTAGCCGTTCTCGGTGACGACGAACAGGTCGCCGTTGCCATTGGTGATCTCCATGCCGAGCATGCGCGCCGACCCCTTGAGCGTGATGCCGCGCACGCCGGAGGTGTTGCGTCCCATCGCACGAACCTCGGACTCGTCGAACAGGATCGCCTTGCCGTCCGTGGAGACGAGGATGACCTTGTCGCCGGGACGGACGCGCCGCACGTTGACGAGCTCGTCGCCGTCGCGCAGGTTGATGGCGATGATGCCGTCTCGGCGGCTCTTGTCGTACTCGCTCATGGCGGTCTTCTTGACCATGCCGGTGGCAGTCGCGAACATCAGGAACTCGTCCTCGTGGAACTCGCGGCAGGTGATGACGGCCGCGGGGTGCTCACCCTCGGCGAGGGCGAGCACGTTCACGATTGCCGAGCCGCGCGCCTGGCGGCTGCCGATCGGCAGCTCATGGACCTTGAGGCGGTAGACCTTGCCGAAGTTGGTGAAGAACATCACGTAGTCGTGGGTGCTCGCCACGAAGAGGTCCTCGACGAAGTCGTTGTCCTTGAGCGAGAGGCCCTGGACCCCCTTGCCGCCGCGCTTCTGGGAGCGGTACGTGGCCACCGGGATGCGCTTGATGTAGCCGGTGTGCGTGATGGTCACGACCATGTCCTCGTCGGCGATGAGGTCCTCGACGTCGAGGTCGCGCGCGGCGTGGCTGATCTCGGTGCGGCGCTTGTCGCCGAACTTGCCGGCAATCTCGCGCATCTCCTCCTTGATCACCGCGAGGATCTTCTCCTCGTGGGCGAGAAGATCCTCGTAGTAGGCGATCGCGCGGCGCAGCCCGGCGAGCTCCTCCTCGATCTTGTCGCGCTCGAGGCCGGTGAGGCGGCGCAGGCGCATCTCGAGGATCGCCTGGGTCTGTTCGGGGGAGAAGCCAAAGCGCTCGATGAGGCGCTGGGACGCCTCGGAGTCGGTCTGGGAGGAGCGAATGATGTGGATGACCTCGTCGATGTTATCGAGAGCGAGGAGATATCCCTCGAGGATGTGCGCGCGGGCCTGGGCCTTCTTGAGGTCGTAGCGCGTACGGCGGGTGACGACGTCGACCTGATGGTCCACATAGTGGCGAAGGATCTCGCGCAGTGACAGGCACTTGGGCACGCCGTCGACGAGGGCGAGGTTGTTCACGCCGAAGGTGGTCTGCAGAGAGGTGAACTTGTAGAGGTTGTTGAGAACGACCTCGGGGACCATGCCCTTCTTGAGCTCGATGACGAGGCGAATGCCCTTGCTCGTGGACTCGTCGCGCATGTCCGAGATGCCCTCGATGCGCTTCTCGTTGACGAGCTGGGCGATCTTCTCCTGCAGGGCGCCCTTGTTCACCTGATAGGGGATCTCGGTGAAGACAAGGCGACTGCGACCGGTCTTGGTGGACTCGACGTGCGCCTTCGCGCGGATGGTGATCGAGCCGCGGCCGGTCTCGTAGGCCTGGCGGATGCCGTCGGTTCCCATGATGAGGGCGCCCGTCGGGAAGTCGGGCCCCGGCATGACCTGCATGAGCTCGTCGACCGTGATGTCGGGGTTGTCGATGAACGCACAGGTGGCCTCGACCGTCTCGGCGAGGTTGTGCGGCGGGATGTTGGTGGCCATGCCGACGGCGATGCCCGACGAGCCGTTGACCAGCAAGTTGGGGAAGCGCGCGGGCAGGACCTGGGGCTCGGCGAGGGACTCGTCGTAGTTGGGCTGCCAGTCGACGGTGTCCTTCTGCAGGTCGCGCAGAAGCTCCATCGCGGGCTTTGCCAGGCGGCTCTCGGTGTATCGCATGGCCGCCGCGCCGTCGCCGTCGATGTTACCGAAGTTGCCGTGTCCGTCGATCAGCGGGGTGCGCATCGAGAACCACTGGGCGAGACGAACCATGGTGTCGTAGACGGCCACGTCGCCGTGCGGGTGGTACTTGCCGATGACCTCGCCGACCGTCCAGGCCGACTTCTTGTGCGGGCGGTTGGGAAAGATGCCGGACTCGTTCATCGCATAGAGGATGCGGCGGTGAACGGGCTTGAGGCCATCGCGCACGTCGGGCAGTGCGCGCGCCGTGATGACCGACATGGAGTACTCGATGAAGCTCTGCTTCATCTCGGCGCCGAACTCGCTTATCTGCAGCGCGCCACCGTTGATGTCGGTCTCGCCGGCGTCGGCGCCGCGGTTGTTGGCGCCGAAGCTCTCCTCGAGCTCCTCGTCGTCGACGTCGTCCTCGTCCTCGTCGGAGGCGTCCTCGACGTAGACGTCGCCCTCCTCGGCGCGCTCGAGCAGGCGCCTCAGGTCGTCGGGCATCCCCTCGGTGGGGGTGTTGTTGTTCTCGTCTGCCACGTATGGCCTTTCTCTGGGTGATTCAAAAGGGGACAGACCCCTTTTGAATCATGGGTTTGATGATTCAAAAGGGGTCTGTCCCCTTTTGAATCACCCCGTCAGGTGGTTAAGCGTCGAGGAAGCGGGCGTCGTGAGCGTGCTTCTCGATGTAGTCGCGGCGGTACTCGACCTGGTTGCCCATGAGCTCGCGGACCGCGCGGTCGGCCGTGGCGGCGTCCTCGATGCTCACGCGCTGCAGGATGCGCGTCTTGGGATCCATCGTGGTCGACGCGAGCTGCTTGGGATCCATCTCGCCAAGGCCCTTGTAGCGCTGGACGGAGTAGCCCTTGCGCTTGCGGCCCGAGCCCTTGATGGCCGCCTGGGACTTGTCGGTGTCCTCCTCCTCGTCGGGGTCGAGACCGAGGCTACGGATGGTCTGCCGGAGCAGCTCCTCCTCGGGCGTCTTACCGTCGGGGTAGACGTAGTGGATCTTGTTGCGCACCTTGACGCCGAAGATCGGCGGCGTGGCGATGTAGACGTAGCCCGCGTCGATCAGCGGCCTCATGTACTTGTAGAAGAAGGTCATCAACAGGATGCGGATGTGCGCGCCGTCGACGTCGGCGTCGGTCATGATGATGATCTTGTGATAGCGCGCCTTGGAGATGTCGAAGTCCCCTCCGTCGCCCGCGCCGGTGGTGACGCCGGTGCCGATGGCGGTGATCAGCGACTGGATGGTATCGGAGGAGAAGGCGCGGTGGTCACCCACGCGCTCGACGTTCAAAATCTTGCCGCGCAGGGGCAAGATGGCCTGGATGTCGCGACGGCGGCCGTCCTTGGCGGAGCCGCCTGCCGAGTCGCCCTCCACGATGAAGAGCTCGGTCATCTCGGCGTCGCGCACCGAGCAGTCGGCGAGCTTGCCGGGCAGCGCTGCGCTCTCGAGCAGGCTCTTGCGGCGCGTGGCCTGGCGCGCCTTCTGCGCGGCGAGGCGTCCCTTGGCGGCCTGGGAGGCCTTCTTCAGTATCTCGCGGGCCTGGTTGGGGTGCTCCTCGAGATACTCGGCAAGGCCCGCGGACACGATGCGGTTGGTCAGCGTGCGCATGTAGGAGCTTCCGAGCTTGGCCTTGGTCTGACCCTCAAACTGCGGATCGGGAAGCTTGACGGAGATGACCGCCGTGAGACCCTCGCGGATGTCGCCGCCCTCGAGGTTGGAGTCCTTCTCCTTGATGATGTTCTGCCGGCGGCCGTAGTCGTTGATCACCTTGGTGAGGGCCGTGCGGAAGCCCTCGAGGTGCATGCCGCCCTCCTCGGTGTAGATGTCGTTGGCAAAGGAGAGTGTGTCCTCCGAATAGCCGGTGTTCCACTGCATGGACACCTCGACCTCGCCCATCTGGCTCTCGGGGGCATCAGGGTCGGAGCGGCCCTCGATATAGATCGGTCGGGAGAGGCCGGGCAGCACGTCCTTGCCCTCGTTGCGGAACTTCACGAAGTCGATGATGCCGCCGGCGTAGCAGAACTCCTCGACGCGCGGCGTGAGCTCGCGCTCGTCGGTGAGGGCTATCTTGAGGTTCTTGTTGAGGAAGGCCGTCTCCTGCAGGTGGGTGTGCAGGATGTCGTAGCTGTACGTGGTGGTCTCGAAGATCTCCTCGTCGGGCCAGAAGGTGATCGTGGTTCCCGTGGCCTTGGAGGTGCCAATCTCCTTCATCTTCTGCACGGTCTTGCCGCGCTCGAAGGCCATCTCATAGACCTTGCCGTCTCGCTTGACCTGTGCGACCAGGCGCTTGGAGAGGGCGTTGACCACCGAGACGCCGACGCCGTGCAGACCGCCGGAGACCTTGTAGGCGTTGTTGTCGAACTTGCCGCCGGCGTGCAGGATGGTGAGGACGACCTCGAGGGTCGGAATCTTCTTGACCGGGTGCTTCTCCACGGGAATGCCGCGACCGTTGTCCTCGACGGTGATGGAGTTGTCCGGGTGGACCGTCACCTTGATCTTGGTGCAGAAGCCTGCCATCGCCTCGTCGACGGAGTTGTCCACGATCTCCCACACCAGGTGGTGAAGGCCCGCGGAGCTCGTCGTGCCGATGTACATGCCAGGGCGCTTGCGCACCGCCTCGAGGCCCTCGAGGATCTTGATCTCTCCGGCGCCGTACTCGTTCTCGTTCTTCTTTGCCACGCGCTCTTCCTCCCTCGGCGCCCGGACAGGCGCCCAACATGGCCGTTCATCATCGAGCCGAGACATAAATCGACCCAACTTGCATGATGATACCTGTTGTGAGCCACTGAGAAGGCTTCTGAGACGGGCTTCACGAATTTAGCTATTACGTCCCGACCGACGTTGCCAAGACTCTCTCATGGCACGAGAGACGCTGTCCCTCAGTGACTCGGGAACCTGCGCGCAGAGCTCGTCTATCTCAGCGGCCTCGTCGGGCGTGAGCGATGCGGACGCGGCGGGCGAGAAGGACCTCCTCTCGCGGGCGGGGCCGGGGCGGGCGCCGCCCCGCTTGGACTCGCGGAACTGGACCTCCTCGAAGCGGCACCCCACGCGCTCGAGACGAGCCTGGTAGATCTCGCGGTTTGCCGTGAAGTCCGTCACGCGCGAGCGGGAATCGACATAGACGACCAGCGTGGGCAGCACCTGCCTCCCGGAGGGCTCGCGCACGAAGACTCCCGTCGTGTGGGCCCTCTCGATGTCTCCGTTGACGGCGTACCATGCGCGGCCGGCGCTCCACGTGGAACGTGCGGACCCCCGTGCGTCGAGGCCGCCGATGACGGCGGAGAATACGTCTGCGACGGGCGTAGGGGTGGCCTCGCGCCGGAGGAGCTCGGCCTCGAGCTCACTTTGCGCGGCTCGCCGCGGCGCGTCATGACCCAAAGCGAATCACCTCCGCCGCGTCGAGGAGCTCTGTCGAGAAGTACCCCAGGTTGGTCGTCGTGACCACCGTCTGGATGCCCTCGCGGACGTAGGACATGACGGCCTCGCGCCTTGCCTCGTCGAGCTCGCTCATCACGTCGTCGAGCAGGAGCAGCGGGCGTGAGCCCAGCAGCTCCTCGGCGAGGCCTACCTCGGCCATCTTGACCGCGAGGGCCACGGTGCGCTGCTGCCCCTGGGACCCGAAGGAGCGCGCGTCGCGTCCCTCGATGGAAAAGGCAACATCATCGCGATGGGGGCCGACGCAGGTCTGCCTCCTGCGCAGGTCGTCGGGGCGTCCTGCGCGCAGGCGCTCGTAGAAGAGGTCGCGCAGCTCGTCTCTCGTGAGCCCCTCGACCCCCTCGCCGAGCGTGCAGGAGTAGGAGCAGACAAGCTCCTCTCCCCCCGAGACGCGACCATAGACCTCTCTCACGCGGTCGGCGAGGCGGGAGAACAGGCGCAGGCGCGCGTGGAGCAGCGTCGCGCCGCCGAGGGAGACCGACGAGTCCCATGCCTCAATCAGGCCCTCGTCGGGAAACTCGTCCTTGAGCAGGCGATTTCTCTGCTCGACGGAGCGCAGGTAGGCAGCGAGGACGTTGGCGTAGCCGCGGTTTGCCTGCCGGCCGAAGTCATCGATCTCGTCGCGGCGCACGGAGGCCCCTCGTTTGACCAGGGCCAGGTCGTCGGGCGAGAAGAGCACCGACATCAGCTCCCCGGGCATGTCCGCGGCCTGGCAGCGCTTGCCGTTGCGCGAGAACTGCCTCCTTCCCGCCACCACGTCCAGGCGCGCGTCGAGCACGCGGCCGTCGCCCTCGAGGCGTGCGTCGATCCGCGCGCTCTCCGCCCCGTCCCGCACGAGCTGGGACGGGGCCGGGCGGCGAAAGGACTGGCCGGAGGTGAGCAGCTGCAGCGCCTCGACGGTGTTGGTCTTTCCCGCGGCGTTGGGGCCGACGAAGACGGTGACCCCGGGCGACAGCGCTACCCCCAGGCGCTCGAAGCTCCTGAAGTCCGCGAGCGCGAGCTCTGTGACGAGAAGGCCCATGTATCCCTACAGCCTCACCGGCATGAGGAGGTAGAGGTAGTTGACCTTGCCGTTGCACTTGAAGATGCCCGGCTGGACGGAGCCCTGGAGCTCGAGGCGCATCTGCCTGCTCTCGGAGACGGCGTTGACGCAGTCGAAGACGTAGTGGTAGTTGAGCGCGATGGACAGGCTCTGCCCCTCGACGTCGCAGGGAAGGGTCTCCGAGGACTCCCCCTGCTCGGGAGAGCGCGCGGAGAGGCGCATCAGGCCCGCGTCGGCGTCGATGTCAAAGCGCACGGAGGCGTTCTGCAGGGCGATGACCGAGACGCGCTTGAGGGCGGAGGAGAACTCGGCGACGTCGAGTCCGACCGCAGTGGCGCAGGTGGGCGGGAGAAGCTGCTTGTAGTCGGGGAAGTTGCCCTCGATGCGGCGGGACACGAAGGTCGTGTTGCCGAAGGTGAACACGATCTGGCTCTCGGTGGTGCCGATGGAGAGCGTGTCCGTCATGGTGGGCATCGAAAGGACGTCATGGAAGACGGTTCCTGGCACGATGGCGCGGAAGGCCTCGCCGGCGGGGGCCTCCACCGAAGAGTCGCAGACGGCCAGGCGGAACGAGTCGGTCGCCACGAGGCGAATGGTGTTGTCCTCGACGGTGAGCAGGATTCCCTGGAGGATCGGCCGCGAGGTCTCCTTGGAGGTCACGCGATAGATCTTGTCGACCATCTTCGAGAGGAGCTCGCTCGGGAGCTCCATCGTCCTCTCGGGACGGACCTCGGGAAAGCCGGCCCAGTCGGCAGGGTTCAGCGTGTTCAGGCGGAAGGTCGACTTCTCGCAGGAGATGACGAGCGTGCGGTCGGACCCCTCGAAGGTCACCGCGGCGTCGGAGAGGTTCTTCACGATGCTCGTGAGCACCTTGCCGGAGACGACGGCCTCTCCCGGCTCCTCGACGTTGGCGGGAATGAGGTGGCGGATGGAGATGGTGAGGTTGTTCGTCTGGAACTCAAGCGTGCCGTCGGCCGCGCGGACGTAGATTCCCGAGAGGATGGGGAGGGTGGAGTTTGCCCCCATGCCCTTGGCCACGACGGTGAGGGCCTTCATGAGAGAAGATTGGCTGACGGTGAATTTCATGCGCGACCCTTTCTCTTATCTTTAAATACATACTTAAGAACAGTAGTAGTAATAGGGTGTGTCAAAAAGCTGATAACTCAAGATTTTCCCAGATGGGAGACCTTGTCTAACGTCATTTCCAAGCGGCCTCTTCTTCTACTCCCTCAACATCTGCCGGCTCTGTCTAAAACCATTCAACACGCAGCTCCGACTTATCTTCCCGTCTCGACACCTTGTCTACAGTCTTGTCTACATGACCTAGTGGTTGCCGACGATGGACTCGCGAATCGTCATGAGGCGGTCGTAGAAGGCCTTGCTGTTGCGCTTTGCCTCGTCCACGAAGCCGATGCTGTGCATGACGGTCGCGTGGCTGCGCCCGCCGAAGTGCTTGCCGATGTCGGCGAAGGTCTTCTCGCAGAGGTCGCGCGAGAGCCAGATCGCTATGTGACGGGCCTCCATGATCCCCTTGTTGCGCTTGTTCCCGACGAGGCTCGTGTGGTCGATGTCGTAGTACTTCTCGACCGCCCTCTGCACGTCCTCGATCGAGACGGTCCGCTGGGAGGAGGGCCAGCACTCCTTGGCGATGCCCTCGATCTCCTCCCGGGCGATCTGGCCCCCGCGTCCCTCGGCGGCGGTGGCGGCGAACAGGCAGCGCTGGCAGAATCCCTCGATGACGCGGATGTTGGTGCCCGCGAGCTCGGCCATGTAGCTCATGGCCTCGTGCGGCACGGTGCCCGAGAGGGCGGGGACGTTCTCCCGCTCCGCGTCCTCGCGCATCCGCTCGCAGAAGGTCTCGATGAGGCGCAGCTTGAGCTCATAGCTCGGAATCTGGATGGGTGCCGTGAAACCCGAGCTCAGACGGCTCGTCACGCGCTCGTCGAAGCTGTCCTTCCCCATGCCGAGCTGGGCGGGGGTGCGGTCGGCGGCGAGCACGATCTGCTTCCCGTTGCCGATGAGCTCGTTGAAGGTGTCGAAGAAGAAGCTTACGGTGCCCGCCTTGCCGGCCATCTTCTGGATGTCGTCGATGATGAGGACGTCGATGTCGGCGTAGTTCTGGCGCAGGACCGACGCGGCAGAGCGCTCGGAGTGGCGCATGGCCTCGGTGTAGTCCGTGATGAAGCTCGACGCGTCGCGATACACGCACAGGCGCGACGGGTCGTTGCGGGCCACGTAGTTCTGGATGGCGCGCAGCAGGTGAGTCTTGCCCAGACCGCTCTTCCCATAGATGAACAGGGGGTTGTACGTGCTGTTCATCCCGTTTGCGACCTGGAGGGCCGCCTGGTAGGGGATGTCGTTCTCGTCGCCGCGGACGAAGCGGTCAAAGGTGAGCTTGGAGGTCGCCTGAGAGATGTCCTCGACGAGGGGGTTGCGCTCGCGCCGGCGGCGGTTCTCCTCCTGGCGCGCGGACAGGGCCCTGCCCTCGTCCCAGGTGTCCCCCATGATGGTGCGGGGCGTGACGGGAGCGACCGCGCCGCCGGTCTCCGCGGCCCACGCGTCCGCCTCCGCACGCGACATGCTCGAGCGGGCCTGGGGGGCCTCCTGGGTCGTCGTCACCGGGGCAAAGGAGATGTCGAGGCTCATGGGCTCGAAGGCGGCCTGGGTCAGGCACTCCTCGACCACGGGGGCGTTCTTGGAGACGGTCTTGAGGACGAGCCTCATCGGGGTGGTGAGCCTTAGGGTCCCGTTCTCCATGCTGACGGGCGTGCAGTTGCGCAGCATGGCGAGCACCGACTCGGGAAGGCGCTGCTGCTGGGAAAGAAGGTCGAGGGCGTCCTGCCACAGGGCCTCGGCGTCTGATTCCAGGGAGAGTTCCATCACGCTCACAATCTCGAATGTTGAAAAGAGCGCTCTCAAGTATAGCTATTGTTGATAACTTGGAACTCTCCGCGTCGGCCGGCGGATGGAGCGACGTCGGTGCTCTCCCAAAACTCCACACGCGGTGTTCTGGGAGGCGAGAAGGACGCGGGTCCGTCAGAGCGTCCCGCCCAGCGAGCGCCCGAACTCGGTCGGCTGGTATTTCTGGCCGCGCTTGATGACGGCGCCCTGGGCAGCGAGCGACGAGAGGGCGCGCGACCACGTGGCGGCAGAGGAGCCGAAGGCCTGAACGAGGTCGGTCGGCCCTGCCGCGCCGCGCTCGAGGACGAGTGCGAGCGCCTGTCGCCCGCGCTCGTCCAACCCTATGGCAGTGGGAGGCACCGGCGCGGGCTGCGGCGTCGCGGCGGCATAGGGCTGCTGGTAGGGCTGCTGATAGGGCTGATATGCGGGTTGGTAGGGGTTGGGCGACCCGCCGGGCCAGGGCGCCTGCGGCTGCCATCCCCAGCTTGCCTGCTGCGGCCACGTCGCCGGCGCCCGCGGCGCGGGAGCGGGGAGCTCCTCGGCGTCGCTTGCCTCCGCCCCCGTGAGGGCGCGCGCGTCTGCCGCCGGGTGCGTCGATATGGTGACTACGGTGCCGCCCGAGATGTTGTCCTCGATCTCGAGGCTCCCGCCCTTGTCGATCATGTACTGCTGGGCGTAGGGCAGGCCCGACCCCACGCCGCGGATGTAGTGGCGCATCTCCTCGGTCGCCGACGTCGTGCCGTACTCGAGCGCGCGCGACTTCTCCTTGATGCCGGGGCCCTGGTCGGAGAAGCGGATGGTGTTGCCGCCGTCCAGTATCGTGATCGTGGGGGCCTCGAAGTAGGCGTGGACGAAGTTCTCGACGATCTCTCGTATGACCATGAACGGGATCGTGCCGCCCTGCTCGCGCGAGAGCCTGCTCACCTCGGAGGTGATTTCCTCGAGATAGCCGCGCACGTCGCGGGGCTCCACCACCACGACGCGCGGCGCGGCCGCGGTGTCGTCATAGACGGCGATGCGCGCGGGGTGGGTCACCCTGAGGGCTCCCTGCTCGCCGTTCGCCCCCTCCCCCTCCACGAAGGGGTAGAAGTCTCGCGCCATCGCCGCACACCACCTTTCGACACTCGTTCGACGTCTGTAGATAACTTTTCACTGAGAATTCAATGTGGGTGAAAGTTTTCAACAAACGATAAAAACATGTCGAAAACTGGGAATACTCAGGTGAGAAGAACGTGAAAAGAATAGCATGCATACGGAACATTTCGTTTGTATAGAAAGATGAATCCACCGCGCATGAAAGCTTTCCTCGCGCCGCGGGGCCTCAAAAGTGGCTTCCAAAAAGATTCTTTTGAGGATAAATTGACAGGTCAGGGGCAAGACCCTTACAATCTCTGGGCTTATTCAGAAGGATGTCTATACCCACAACCGGGAGGAATAGCTATGAAGCGCACCTACCAGCCGAACAAGCGCAAGCGCGCCACCACCCACGGGTTCCGTGCCCGCATGGCCACCAAGGGCGGCCGCGCCGTCCTGGCCCGTCGTCGCGCCAAGGGCCGCAAGCGTCTCACCGTCTAGCAAACAGCGTTGAAGACCATCAAGTCCAAGAGAGATTTTGAGAAGGTCTTCTCGCGCGGGAGGCGCTACAACGATGCGCTCCTGCGAATTCGAGTTGCCAGCTGCGACGAGGGCGTCCCGGGAAGGGTCGCCTTCGTCGCTGCTAAGCGGCTTGGGAACGCCGTCTTCAGGAACAGGTGCAAGCGGGTCCTCAGAGAGGCCGCCCGTGACTGCGCCCTTCCGCGGGACGGCTTTGACGTAATTCTCTTCTCGACGTCGCAGACGCATGACAGCTCCCCTGAGCAGGTCGCGGTGGCGTTGAGGAGGCTCCTCGGCAGGGCGGGGGTCTGATGGCCGTTGGTGCCCGCGCGGCGCAGGCGGCCATTCGCTTCTATCAGAGACGCCTCTCGCCCCTCATGGGCGCGCGGTGCATCTACACGCCCACCTGCTCGGAGTACGCCTTCCAGGCCATCGGACGTCACGGTCTTCTCCGCGGCGGGCTGCTCGCGCTTCGCAGGATCTTGCGGTGTCACCCCCTGCACGCAGGTGGATACGATCCCGTCCCCTGACGGGACGGAGCGGAGGAAGCATGTGGGACTGGTTCATTAACTTTCTGACTTGGGTGCTCGCGAGCATTCAGGGCCTCGTCGGTGACTGGGGCCTCGCCGTCATCATCCTGACGGTGATCATTCGTCTGCTGCTCACCCCCCTCATGGCGCACTCGACCAAGTCGACGGCGCGCATGCAGGTCATGCAGCCCAAACTCCAGGAGATTCAGGAGCGCTACGCCGACGACCCCGAGCGCCAGGCTGAGGAGCTGCGCAAGATCTACGCCGATATGAAGTTCAACCCCCTCGGCGGCTGCCTGCCCATCTTCCTGCAGATGCCGGTCTTCTTCGGACTGTTCACCGTCGCGCGCCAGGTCCCTGCCGACGCGTGCTTCTTCAACATCCTGCCGTCCATCGCCCAGTCCGCTCAGGGTGTCCTCGACGCGAGCGGCCTGCAGGCGGCGATTCCCTACATCCTCTTTGACGTGCTCTTCGGCGTCCTCACGTTCATCCCCATGATCATGAACGTCACGACGCAGTCCGAGCAGCAGCGCAGCCAGACGATGATTATGGGCGGCGTCATGGCCCTCATGATGCTTTGGTTTGGCTGGGGCGTTCCCGCCGCCGTCCTTCTCTACTACGTGACGTCCTCCCTGTGGCAGGTCGTGCAGCAGAAGGTCATCACCCAGCGCGTCATGGAGAAGGCCAAGGCGGAGGCGGAGGCCGAGGCTGCGAGCAAGCCCATCGAGGTTGATGTCGTGCGCAAGGAGAAGAAGGCTCGCCCGCACAAGAAGAACTAGTTTGATTAGTATTAATTACTTCTATATTTAAAGTATTTGGAGGTTGGCATGGAGGACGAGATTCTCGAGGGCTCGGGGGCCGAGGGAGCGGACGCTGTTTCCCAGGACGAGTTCTCCTCCATCCGCGAGCACTACGAGTCTGGTCAGCCTCTGACCGATGACGAGATGGACAGCATCGCGGACCTTGCCGTCGGCTATCTCAAGGAGATTCTCGCCCTCTTTGGGGAGACCTCTTCCTCGATTGACGAGTATGACGGCGAGGAGGGCGAGCTGATTCTCGATGTCAACGGCGGCGACCTCGCCGTCCTCATCGGCCGTCACGGCCGTACCCTCGATGCACTCCAGATGGTGCTCACCTCGCTTCTGAGCAGCAAGATCAAGTTCTACTATCCCGTGGTCGTCGACATCGAGGGATATAAGAACCGTCGCAAGAAAAAGATTCAGGATCTTGCGCGCTCGTCAGCGGCACGTGCCAAGAAGCGTCACGGCAAGGTCACGCTTGCCCCCATGAACGCCTACGAGCGTCGTCTCGTCCACCTCGCGCTCATCAATGACGATGGAGTGGTGACTCACTCCGAGGGTGAGGATCCCGAGCGCCGCGTGGTCATCACTGCGGTCTAGCTTCTCCGTTACATGGTATCTTCGAGGGAGGGCTTCGATGCCCTCCCTTTTTCGTGCCAAAACTCCCTGTGTCATGATTTCTTGTCAGGAGGACTTGTGGTCGACGTCGACGTTCTGTCTTTGGAAGCCCGTGTCAGAGAGGAGCTCGCCGGGTTTGGCATCTCGTGTTCAGATGGTCAGGCGCGTCTTCTCGTGAGGCACCTCCTCCTTGTCATAGAGAAGAACAGGACCGTTAACCTCACGCGCATCGTCGACCCCCAGGAGGCAGTCACGCTCCACGTCGTCGACTCTCTGCTGCCGTTGGCCTGCAAGGGCATCGCGCTCGATCGTTCTTCTCGCTTTCTCGACCTTGGCACGGGCGCGGGGTTTCCCGGCATTCCCCTCGGCATCATGACCGGTGCCCACGGACTTCTCGTCGACTCCGTCAACAAGAAGGTCCAGGCGGTGAGCGAGTTTGCCACGAGACTCGGTCTGAGCGCGCTCCATGCGCTCCACGCGCGCGTCGAGGACTGTGCGCTGCGTCATCCCAAGAGCCAGGACTACGTCTTTGCTCGCGCAGTGGCCCAGTCCAACGTCCTGATAGAGTATGCATCCCCGCTCCTCAAGGTCGGAGGACTGCTCGTCCTGGAAAAGGCGCGTCCCACGGACGAGGAGCTCGCTCGTGCGACCGAGGCGGCTAAGATCTGCGGCATGAGAGACGTTTCACGTGAAACCTTCGAGCTTCCCCACGAGCTCGGCCATCGTGAGATCCTCATCTATAGGAAGGTGTCCGAGCCTTCCATTCGTCTTCCCCGCAAGGCCGGCGAGGCAAAGAGGAGCCCTCTGGGAGAGTAGCGGCGGCGCGCGGAGGTTCCACGTGAAACAGGTCGAGAAGCACGAGCGCCGTCCGGGAGCCTCTACAATGATGAGCGGACAACCACTCTGATTCGGAGGCTGCATGAGCTATAAGGACACCAAGCGGGGCCTGCCACAGCGAGACAGCAAGGTGATTGCCGTCATCAACCAAAAGGGAGGGGTCGGAAAGTCGACCACGGTCGTCAATCTTGCGGCCTGCCTCGGCGAGGGCAAGAAGAAGGTGCTCGTCATAGACTTTGACCCGCAGGGCAACGCGACAAGTGGCTATGGCGTCGAGAAGGAGGAGCTGGAGCACGACATCTACGACGTGATCCTTCATGACGTTCCCATCGAGGACGTTATCCGGGAGACCTGCGCTCACAACGTGTACATCGCTCCCGCGACGATTCAGCTCGCGACCGCCGAGATCGAGCTCGTTGCCGAGATGTCACGCGAGTCCATCCTCAAGGAGACGATAGGGCAGGTCAAAGACGAGTTCGACTACGTCTTCATTGACTGCCCCCCGTCGCTCGGCCTGCTGACCATCAACGCCCTGGTTGCCGCCGACTCGCTCATCATCCCGATTCAGTGTGAGTACTACGCTCTCGAGGGGGTCGCAAAGCTCCTCGAGTCGATGCAGATGGTCAAGAGGCGCATGAACCGCGACCTTGAGATCTTCGGCATCGTCATGACCATGTACGACAGCAGGACGACCCTCTCCAAGCAGGTCGTCGACGAGGTCCAGGAGTACTTCGGCAAGAAGATGTTCAAGACCATCATCCCGAGGAACGTGAAGCTCTCGGAGGCCCCCAGCCACGGCCTGCCCATCTCCCAGTACGCCCGCATGAGCAAGGGCGCGCTCGCATACCAGAAGCTCGCGCGGGAGGTGGTCTCCCGTGGCTAAGAAGGCGGGGCTGGGCAGGGGTCTGGGGCTCCTCGTCGGCGAGGCCGACGCGGAGACCGCCGGCATGCGGGCCGACTCGACCCTTCCGCTGGACCGCATCCGTCCTAACAAAGACCAGCCGAGAAGGACGTTCGACGACGTCGAGCTCGCTGAGCTCGCGGATTCCATCAGGCAGAACGGTGTCTTGCAGCCGCTGCTCGTGCGCGACAGGGGCGACTACTACGAGATAGTCGCCGGGGAGCGGAGATATCAGGCGGCTCGGGCCGCGGGGCTCGACGAGGTGCCGGTCATCATCCGCGACATCTCCGACGACGACGTCTTCAAGCTGGCCCTCATTGAGAACCTTCAGCGCTCTGACCTCAGTCCCCTCGAGGAGGCGAACGGCTATCGCCAGCTCATCAAGGAGAAGGGCCTGACTCAGGAGGAGCTTGCCAAGATCCTCTCCAAGTCCCGCTCCACGATCACCAACACCCTTCGCCTCCTCGACCTTCCCGAGGAGGTTCAGGAGCTCGTCGAGACGGGGCAGCTGACGGCGGGACATGCCCGGGCGATTCTCGCAGTGCCGGACGAGGAGGGCAGGATTGCGCTCGCAAAGAGGGTTGTCAGCGAGCGTCTTTCCGTGCGGCAGACAGAAAGTCTCGCCTCGACGTTTTCTGTCAATCAGGAGGACGGGCCGCGCCGAGCTCCCCTGCCGCAGTCGTTCAAGCGCGCGGCGCGCCAGATGCGCCTCGCGCTCGACACCAACGTGAGGGTGAAGAACGTGCGAGGAAAGAACAAGATCGAGATCGAGTTTGCCTCTGAGGACGAGCTCGCTCACATCGTCGATCTTCTCGCCGGACCGGGGACGTGGTCATAGATGAAGAGATTCGTGGGATATGCGGTTGCCCTGGGGACGCTCGTGGGGGCAGGGGCCCTTCTCTATAGGTTTGGCCTGAGCGATGAGGCAAAAGACGGGGTGAGGCGCGCCGCGCAAAGCGTCAGGGACGCGTATGAGAGCGTCTCGCAGCACGTGAGTGACCTCTACGGAGGGGGAGCCGCTGAGGACATGGCCTCTCGCCAGCGGGATGTGGCACATCAGTGGGAGGCTCTCGGATTCTAAGCAGAGCGGGCCGGCATGCATCCGGCCCGCTCTGCTAAAGGGCGGGAAGAGGCGTTGCCCTATGGCTAAGAGTTGCGCATCCTCTGTTTGAGCTGGCCGCAGGCGGCGTCAATGTCCGCCCCGCGGGAGTTTCTCACCGTGGCCTCGACGCCGACGGCGGAGAGGGCGCGGACGAAGTCTTGCGCGCGCAGGTCGGTGGACGGTCGCAGCTTGGAGCCCTCGACCTCATTGAGCTGGATGAGATTGACGTGGGCGAGGGTCCCCTCGCAGAAGTCGCAGAGCGCCTGGAGCTCGCTGTCCGTGTCGTTGACCCCGCCTATGAGCGCGTACTCGTAGGTCGGCCTGCGCCCCGTCTTGTTGACGTACTCTCCCATGACGTTGTAGAGGTTGATGAGGGAGTACTTCCTCACGCCGGGCATGAGGGCGTTTCTCGTCCTCTGGACGGCGGAGTGGAGCGAGATCGCCAGGGTGAACTGCTCGGGCTCGTTGGCAAACCTCATGATCTGGGGGATGACCCCGCAGGTGGAGACCGTGAGGTGCCGCGCGCCGATGCCCGCGCCCTCGGGGTCGTTGAGCCTCCGCAGGGCGCCGAGCGTGGCGTCGTAGTTGAGGAAGGGCTCTCCCTGCCCCATGAAAACCACGCTGGTCACGCGCGTGTTGAAGTCGTCTCGAACGTGCATGACCTGCTCGTAGATCTCCGCCGAGGAGAGGGAGCGCGTGAGGCCGGCTGCGCCGGTGGCGCAGAAGGAGCATCCCATCGGGCAGCCCGCCTGGGTGGAGACGCAGACGGAGAGCTTTCCTCGCGAGGGCATGCCGACGCACTCGACGCTCACCCCGTCGGGGAAGCGCAGCAGGTACTTTCTGCTCCCGTCGGCCGATACCTGGCGCGCGATCTCCTCGACGCCACCGAGCGTGAGCCTCTTTGCGAGCTCCTCGCGCAGGGTCTTGGGAAGGTTGGTCATCTCGTCGAACGACTGGGCGTTCTTCGACCACACCCATTCTTCGATCTGCTTGACCCTGAAGGAGGGCTGGCCGAGCTCGGAGAGGAGCTCGGCGATCTCACCGTGGGTGAGGGTGTGGAGGTCCCTCTGCGCAGCGCCTGCGTCAGGGGACGGCGTCTGGTTGGTTCCTGTTGGCATTTCTGACCCCTCTGTCTGCCGTCGCACGTCTGGAGTATGCTTCATGTGGTGTTTTCTACACTCAAGAGTCTAGCGTATGGGCGCCAGCCCGCCGGAGGAGCTTTGATGGACAGAGAAGAGCTGCTGAGCAAGAAGGTCGTCGTCATCTGCGGCGGTTGGTCTGACGAGAGGGAGATCTCGCGGTCGTCTGCGGGAGAGTGCCGCCAGGCTCTTCTCGACGCGGGGTTTGGAAGCGTCGACCTGCTCGACCTCGCCGATGGGGATTTCCTCTCCCGCCTCGTCGCAGGTGGATACGACGTGGCATTCGTTGCCATGCACGGACGCTACGGGGAGGACGGCTGCGTCCAGGGTCTTCTCGAGATTCTGCACATGCCCTACACCTTCTCGGGCGTCGCCGCCTCGGCCGCGGCGACGGAGAAGGAGGTCGCCAAGGCGGTCTACGCCGCCGCGGGAATCAGGGCGCCGCGGGGATTTGACGTGGCGGCGGGCACGGCCCTCACCGACGAGCAGGTCGACAAGGTCGTCGAGTCGATGGGTCTTCCGCTCTTCGTCAAGCCGGCGGCGAACGGCTCGTCCTACGGCATCTCCCGCGTGACGGAGCGCTCCGGCATCAACGAGGCCATTCGCGTCGCCGGTTCCCAGGGCGGTCGCGTCCTGGTGGAGGAGTGCGTCCAGGGAACCGAGATCACCGTCCCCGTGATCGGCAACGACGACCCGCGCGCCCTGCCGGTCGTCGAGATCGTGACGGGCGCCGAGTTCTATGACCTCAAGGTCAAGTACGAGCCCTCTGCGATGCATCATGTCATCCCCGCCCGCCTTGAGCCCGGGGTCTACACCAAGGCGCAGGAGCTCGCCGTGCGCGCGCACCGCGCGCTCGGGTGCCGCGGATGCTCGCGCAGCGACTTCATCGTCACTCCCGCCGGCGAGCCTATCATCCTGGAGACCAACACCATTCCCGGTATGACGGCGGAGAGCCTCCTGCCGGATTCCGCCCGCCACGGCGGCATCGAGTTCCCCGAGCTCTGCACGCTCTTCGTGGAGCTCGCCCTCGAGGGCCGGGCGTGAGCATGGCGGGAGAGGCGACCACCGGCCTTTCAGAGCTGATCGCCCCGGGCACGCCCGAAGAGGTCAGGGACCGCTATCTCAGCCTGGCCGCCCGTGCCGAGGGCAGGGGGTTCGGCCCTCTCGAGGAGGACGTCGTCGTCCTGGACACCGAGACGACGGGGCTCTCCTTCAAGGACTGCGACCTCATCGAGATATCCGCGGCGCGTATGTCGGGTCGCGAGGTGGTGGGTCGCTTCGAGACCTTCGTGCATCCCGGGGGACCCATACCCGCGGAGATAACCAGGCTCACGGGCATCTCCAACCGCGACGTGGCGGACGCCCCCTCCCCGCGCGACGCCGTCGCGGCGCTGGCGGAGTTCGTCGCCGGCTCCCCCGTGCTCGCACACAACGCGACCTTCGACCGCACGTTCATCGAGGCGGTCCCCGGCGGGTCTGCGGTCTCGGACGTCTGGATCGACACGCTCTCGCTCTCGCGCATCGCACTGCCGTGCCTGACCACGCACCGTCTCGCGGACATGGCCGCCGCCTTCGGATGTGCCTCGGTGACGCACCGCGCGGGAGACGACGTGGACGCGCTCTGCGGGATGTGGCGCATCCTGCTGCTGGCCCTCTCCGACCTGCCGGCGGGCCTCGCAGCCCTTCTCGCTGACATGCACCCCGACGTTTCCTGGCCGCTCAGGACGATCTTCTCGTACCTCGCGGATGCCGGCGTCGCCCCCGCCCGTCCCTTCTCCCTCAAGGAGGCCCGCTCGGCGCTCGTCCGCGGGACCCAGGGCTCTCCTCGCCTCGACGCCGCCGAGCTCGACCACATCGCCGCCGTGAGCGGCGACGAGGTCGAGCGCGAGTTTGGCGCGAACGGCGCGGTGGCGCGCATGTACGAGCACATGGAGCTCCGTCCCGAGCAGGTGGCGATGGCGCGCGAGGTCGCGGAGGCGCTCTCGACCTCCACGCACCGCGCGATCGAGGCGGGGACGGGCGTGGGGAAGTCCGTCGCCTACCTTCTTCCCGAGGTCCTCTTCGCGAAGAGGAACAACGTCACGGTGGGCGTGTCCACGAAGACCAACGCCCTTACCGACCAGCTCGTCTCCCAGGAGCTGCCCGCCCTCTCGGCGGCGCTTCCCGGAGGGGTCAGCTTCGTGAGCCTCAAGGGGTATGACCACTACCCCTGCCTGCACCGGCTCGACCGTGCCGTCGTCGACGACCTGCCGCTTGCGACGGTCTCGCACGACGGAAGGTCGGACAACGCCGTGGCCTGCGACATGCTCACTGCGATTGCGGTCACCTACGCGTTCGCGTGCCAATCTCCGGACGGCGACGTCGACGCGCTGGGCATCCGCTGGCGATATGTCCCGCGTCCCCTGCTCACGACGACGCCGGGAGAGTGCCTGCGCGGGCGCTGCCCCTACTTTCCCAACGAGTGCCCTCTCCACGGCGCGCGCCGCCGCGCGACCTGCTCCGACGTGGTGGTGACGAACCACTCGCTTCTGCTGAGAAACGTCGCCGCCGACGGCAAGATCCTGCCCCCGATCAGGCACTGGGTGGTCGACGAGGCCCACGGCCTCGAGGCGGAGGCGCGCCGCCAGTGGGCCGTCGAGGTCTCGGGGGAGGAGGCGCGCGCAGCCTTCGAGCTGCTCGGGGGAACGACGACCGGCACCATCCACAACCTCATGGTGCGGGCGATGTCGCTCGAGGGGTCGACGCTGGTGGTGGGCATGCTCGCAAAGGCCGCAGCGACGCTCTCCCGGGCGTCGGTCTCGGTGGCCGACCTCTTCGTCGCCGTGCACGAGCTCGGCTCCGTTGCACGCGGGGACGGGGGATATGACTCCGTGACCCTGTGGCTCGGAGACGAGGTCCGCTCGACGCCCGAGTGGGCCGCCGTCGCCGACGCCGGTGGAGTCGCGGCCGAGGTCGTCAGGGAGGCGGTGCGACAGCTTGCCGAGGCGGCCGAGGCAATGGCACCAGAGGCCCCCTCGCTTGCGGCCGACCTCGGGGAGTCCACGAGGTTCCTCCGGGACCTGTGCGCGGGCATCGAGCTCATCTGCGCCGGGACCGACCGAAGCTACGTATATTCGGCGCAGCTCAGCAGGTCGAGAAGGAAGATGTCCTCCGAGAAGCTCGTGGCGGAGAAGATCGACATCGGGTCCGACCTCGCCGCGCGCTGGCTGCCCGAGATGCGAAGCGTCATCTTCACCTCCGCCACGATTGCGGTGGGGGACGACTTTGCCCACTTCGACCACGCGGTCGGCCTCGACCTGCTCGACAAGGGGTCCCATCGCGCCCTTCGCCTGGACTCGAGCTTTGACTTCGACTCCCACATGTCCGTCGTGGTGGCCCGCGACCTTCCCGCCCCAAATGACAGGGCATATCTTCCCGCGCTCGAGGACCTTCTCTTTGACGTGCACGTCTCGATGGGCGGCTCGGTGCTGACGCTGTTCACCAACCGCCGAGACATGGAGCGAGCCTTCGAGGCGCTGCAGCCTCGCCTCGCCGCCGCGGGGCTCGAGGTCGCGTGCCAGAGCCGCGGGACCTCCCCGCGCCGCCTCCGCCAGCGCTTCATGGAGGAGCGGTCTCTCTCCCTCATGGCCCTGCGCTCCTTCTGGGAGGGGTTTGACGCGGCCGGCGACACCCTGCGCTGCGTGGTCATACCTAAGCTGCCCTTTGCGAGCCCCAACGACCCGCTCGTGCGCGAGCGTGACGCCCGCGAGGACCGCGCATGGTGGAAGTACTCCCTTCCCGACGCGGTCATATCGGTGAAGCAGGCCGCAGGTCGCCTCATCCGCTCGTCGACCGACACCGGCGTGCTCGTGCTCGCGGACTCGCGGCTCGTGTCAAAGGGGTACGGTCGCCTGTTCGTGGGCTCCCTGCCCTCGAGGAGCGTCACCCGCCTCGAGAGCGCAAACGTCGGTCGCTACCTCAACCTCTGGCGCGCGAGCCACGAGTGAGCGCGCCCAAAAGGTGGCCCAAATGGGGACAGGATACTTTTGGGACATGCTCTCGATGTCCCAAAAGTATCCTGTCCCCATTTGGGCCACCTTTTGGGCAGTCAGGTACGCTGCAGCTGGCTGCGCGCGTAGCTCCTTGCCAGGGCGTTCACGTCCGCGTCGTCGGTGGTCACCGTGCCGCCGCATGCGGCGACCATGCGCGGCAGCCACATGCCGCCGTAATAGGGGGTCGTGGCCCGGGTGCATCCCAAGGTCCCCGCGTCCTTCTCGACGGTCAGGTCGTGCCAGGGGAGAAGGTCGAGGTAACGCGCGTCCGAGAAGAGCAGCGTGACGCGCCGCGCCTCGCGCTGCCCTGAGGGCGCGTCCGTCGTCGTCCGCGGAGCGAGCTCGACGTCTCCCATGCGGTCGAGCCTAAACGTTCGCTCACTGTGACGACCCAGGTCATAGGCGTCGAGATACCAGCGGCCCTCCTCATAGCGAAGGCCCGTGGGCCTCACCTGGCGTCCCCGGCTTGACGCGGAGTCCGCCGCTTGGTACGTGAAGCGCAGGTCAGATCCCTCGCGCAAGGCCTTGGCACAGGTCAGCAGCGGGCTCGTCCGGGAGGACAGCTCGCCGAGCATCCGGTGGACGAGCGCCTCGTCGGGCGCATCGTGTTGGAGCGAGCTCTCGATCTTGGCCCTCAGGGGGTCGTCGCCGGACACCCCCATGCGGTCGAGGGCGGCGAGAAGGGCCGTGGTCTCGGCGAGGTTGAGCTTGAGGCGCCGTCCGCGGACGCCGTCGCCCAGCAGGAGGGTGAGCTGGCCGTCGCCGTCCTGCACCAGGGGAAGGCCCACCCCGTCTGCCGTGGTCGACGTTGCGAGGAGCTCGATGAGCTTCTCGGCCTCTGCACCGTCGATGCCCAGTCGGGCGGCCACCGCCTCGGCGGAGAGGGAGTCCCCGGCCTCGCTCAGGCTGGCCGCGAGCGCGATGAGGTCGCGAGCCAGCGGGAGCGTCCTCGGACGGCCGCCGCCCTGTCCAGGGGTCCTACGACTCATCTCCGATCGCCCCCTTCAGGATGTGCTCCCATGCCCCTACGAGCTCCGCTGGCGCAACGGGGACGATTCCCTGGGAGATCGCCCAGCTCGCCGCGGCGTCGAGGTCGCATGCTCCCACAGTCCAGAGTACGGCGCCCCCTTCCCGCGCAAAGGACCCCTGTCCCTGCGCCGCCTCGCATACGGCGTCGCAGCGTCCCTCGGGGACCTCGAAGACCGCCTCCTGCAGCGAGGGGCCAAGCTGGAAGGGGAGCCTCTTCCAGTCGAGGACGGAGAAGCCCTCGGGAACTGCGCACGGGGCGTCCTCGACCACCTCCGCCTCGGCAAAGCGATCGAGACGGTACGTCCGCGGCGTCTTCTCTTCCGGCGCGCCCGCGACGAGGTAGAGCGACCCCCTCAGGCCGAAGAGCCCGTAGGGAGCGAGGCGCCTCCGCGAGACCGTCCCGCGGGCGTCGACGTATGCGACGTCGATGCAGAGACCTTCGACGAGAGCCCTTCTTATGGACGCGAGCGCAGGGGTCTCTCTGACCCCCGAGGGCGCAGAGAGCGCGGGAACGTCGGCGAACGTCCGCGCGACCTTGGCGAGAGCGAGCCTCAGGTCCTCGGCGAGAGGGAAGGTGGGGTCGGCGAGGAGCGCCTGACAGGATATCTCGAGCGCAGCAGCGTCGCGCGGCTCGAGCTCGATGCCCTCGGCATAGGAGCTCCTCTCGTCAATGCCCCAGGACGCCTCGCCGCCGCCTCGCGAGAGCTCGACGACGCGCAGCCCGCACGCGGCGAGCACGGCGCGGTCGCGCGAGAACGACTTGCGAAAGCTGTCGGGGGAGAGGTCCGGGTAGAAGCCGCGCGCCACCTCCGAGGAGGTCAGCGGCGTGCGGGAGTTCATGAACTCGAGGGCGAGCGAGCAGATTCGCCTCGCGCGCTCGTCGTCCTTCGTGACCCTCATGCGGCCAGCCACCACCCCTCCGAGCGCGCTCGGACGCGGAGGAAGCGTCCCGCTTGCGTTGAAGCTCGGTACGTCTGCATCTTTTTTAACGAACACCAAGGATAAGACGTATACTCTTTGAATTGTATGCACGTCGACGGATTTGTCTCGAGAGACTCTGCAAAAGGATTTCCAGTATGGCCATGACACATGACTATCTCGACTATCTCAACCAGAGGGTCGGAATCGCTCCCGCCAACAGCCAGGAGGAGCTGCAGGCCGCCCAGACCATCGCGGGTCTGATGAGCCACCATGACGTGGAGCCGAGCATCGAGGAGTTTGACGCCCCGTCTCTCTCCGGCCTCGTTCCGGCGATTCTCTCGGCGCTCATGTTCCTGGGAGTCCTCGTCTCCGGGCTCGGCGTCGTCGTGCTTGCCATCGTCGGCCTCGTGCTCGCGCTGATCCCGACGGCTCTCGCCATCATGCGCCTGTTCGGCCGCGCGCCGTCCCTCTCCTTCGGGCCCGCCGCGCGCAGCCAGAACGTCGTGGCCGTCCACAGGGCGAGCGGTCCGCTCGTCGCGAAGGGCAACCGTCCCATCGTCGTGGTGGCCCACTACGACACCCCGCGGGAGAACTTCCTCTACTCGACCGCCCTCGCGCCGTACCTCCCCCTCGTCGTGAAGGCGTCGACGCTGTGCCGCTACGTCGTTGCCGTCTGCGCCTTCGTGCAGATCATGGGCTTCATTCCCGCGCCCGCGCGCCTGGCGCTGTGGATCGTCGGCATCGTCGCCGCCCTTCCCGGCGTCCTTCTCGCCGCGGGCAGCATCTACGAGCGCATCTCTCCCTGCACGCTCGGCGCCAACGATAACAAGTCCGCCGTCGCGTCCCTGCTTGGCGTGATGGAGAACGTTCGTCCGAGCGGCCTCGTCCCGACCCCCCGCGTGCCCGAGACGCCTCAGGAGGTCGAGGAGCCTGACGGCCTTGAGGAGAACGATGGCGGGGAAGATGCAGGCGAGACCGTCGTAGTGTCTGAGGGCGTGCCCGTCGTGCAGGCCGCGCCCGTCAAGCCCCTTGGCATCCGTCGCGGAGCGGATGTCCTCCGCTCCCTCGAGATTCTGCCCGATACCTGCGACATCGAGTACGTGGAGTCTGCGGACGAGGTCGAGGACGCCCCTGCCCGCGCGCCGCGCGACGCGTCCGTCTCCCTCTTCGACATCGATCCTCTGCCCGAGCCCGAGCCCGATTTTGAGCCCGACTTTGCCGACGATATTGACGAGATCGATGACGGTGTCGTCGCGGAGGACGTTTCCGATGAGCCTGCGCCCGAGGAGCCCGTGGCCGAGGAGGCCCACCAGGACGCCGCCGAGGACGTCTCTGACCCCGTGGGCGACACGGCGTCGCTCTCCCCCGTTCCTGACGATGCGGGGACCACGCGCGAGAACCTGCTGTCGAACGGCCGCTTCTCCCTCGTCATGGACGAGGGCGACCGAGGCGTGGGCCCCAAGGACTCCTCCGGCTTGACGATGGTCGATGAGGGCTCCTTCGACTCCGAGACGCCGCAGGCCGCCGCTTCCCGTCCCGCCGCGCCTGACGACCCAGAGTGGGGCAAGTCCTCGTACCGCCCGCAGGTCTCCAACGTTGCCCGTCGGGCCTCCCTCTTCGACCTCCCCGATCCGTCCCTCGGCGAGTCCGACCCACTCGGAGATCCCGACGCCACACGCGTCTCCCCCTCCAAGTCGCGCTTCGGCCGCTCCAGCGCTCCTGCAGCCACGCCCGAGAAGCAGGGCTCTCCCGATGCGTCTGCCTCCTCCGAGGTCTCCGCGCCGGAGCCCATCGAGACGCTCGCCTCGACCGCCTCGCGCGGCAAGGGCGCCCTCTCCGGCCTGCTTTCTCGCATCAAGGGCGCCTTTGCCAGCAAGGGCGCGGACTCCGATGAGGACAGCTCCGGTGACTGGCTGGGCTCCTCCGACGGCTCCGACGACCCCGTCTGGCGCGGAGGCGCCGCAGTGAGGGGCGGCCTGCGCTTTGTCGAGGAGGGCGAGGTCGCTCCGAGCGAGGACGAGATGGTCGAGGAGGTACTCTCCGTCGGAGACGACGCCCTCATCTGCCACGACATCTGGTTCGTCGCCCTGGGAGGCTCCTCCCTCGACCACGCCGGCATGCGCGCCTTCCTGAAGCAGCACCGCCAGGAGATTCGCGGCTCCTTCATCGTCAACCTCGACTGCGTGGGCGCCGGGGAGCTGAGCGTCCTCACCCACGAGGGCGTCGAGGGCACTCGCCGCGCCGACCGGCGCCTCGGTCGCATCCTTACCAACGTCGCGCACGACCTCCACACCGAGCTGGCGCAGAAGAGCTTCGACTGGACGACGACCGACGCCTTCCCCGCCATGAAGGCCTCCATGCGCTCCGTCACGATCATGGGCGTCAACGAGCTCGGCCTGCCGGCCCTCTCCCACACCGCAGAGGACGTGCCCGAGAACGTGAGCGGCGACCAGGCCGCCCTCGTCACCGAGCTCGTCACGGAGGCCATCCGCCGCGCGTAGCGGTCCTTCTCTGCATCTCACGGAGCACATAGCAGCCTCTCTATCCGCCCGCGACCGGCATGTCCGATCGCGGGCGGTTTTCCGCCGCGCGGGGAGTCCCCTCCCACGAGCCGCGCCCGGGGCCGTCTTCTGCGTCCGGTCATCGATCCACCTGCGATGCTGCGCCTTCGCGTTGCCTCTGTCATGTGCCATCCCCCTTTGCGTCGATGGGGGAAGGCTAGCGCCAGCTGGTTTCTCCGGACTGTGCCTCAGCTGCGCGGGAGATGCGGCGTCTCTTTGCTGCCTGTGTGATGGCAGCGCCGCCGCTCTCCCGACCACGGGCCGCGGCGGGCGCATCCGGATGACGCCTGAGGGGGCCTGGGAAAACCTCCACAGAAGCTGCACAGATTGCCTAGAGGCCGCCTTCTGGGACCTGTCCGAGGGCGCGTCTCACCGCTTGCCCGACGCTCACCCCGACCGCAAGCTTGAGCACGTCAGGGCCTATGAAGGGCAGCACCGCCAGGGTGGCGGCGGCCGGCGCCGACACGCCTAGGACGAGGGCGAGCTGGGCAGTCCCCGCGGCATACGAGGTCAGCAGCATCGTGAGCGCCCCGAGCGCATCGCCGAGCCTCGTCGACGCGGACGCGCGGCTGATGAGACCGCCGAGCGCCGTCCCGACCAGAAAGCCCCAGAGAAAGCCCCCGGTAGGGCCGACCAAGTGAGCGACCCCGCCGGCGAGTCCCGAGAAGACGGGAAGACCCACCGCTCCAAGCAGCAGGTAGAGAGCCACGGAGCGAACGGCGACCCGGGTGCCGAGAGCAATGGGGAGCAGCGCAAGAACCATGGTCTGCAGCGTGAAGGGAACGGGCCCCAGTGGAACGGTCACGAGGGCAGAGGCGGCGAGAAGCGTGACGGAGATTCCGATTCGGCAGGTCTGGCGGGCGCTCATGGCCCCTCCTCGTGATGCATGCGGATAACGGGGCAAGTCTACCTCACGCACCGCTCGTGCGCATAGCGTGCACGCTTACGGAGCCACTGTCCTTCTCGGCGGGCTGTGGTAGAATCAACACTCGCACGCGGGCATCGCCAAGTGGTAAGGCATCAGCTTCCCAAGCTGACATTCGCGGGTTCGAGTCCCGTTGCCCGCTCCAGAACTTTCAGGGCCCCGAAAGGGGCCCTTCGTATGTGGGTAGAACTATGGCGTCAGGCGCCGTCTCCCCAGAAAGGAAGCACTGTGGCTCCCCTCCCCATGACCAACGAGGAGTGCCGCCTCGCGACCGAGGCCCTCTCCGACCAGATCGACCTCTACGCAGAGCTGCTCGTCAAGAAGGGCGTCGCGCTTCAGCCCGATCAGGAGCTCGTCGTGCAGGCGCCCGTGGAGGCGGCAGACTTCGCGCGGCGCGTCGTTCGCTCCGCCTATCGTGCGGGCGCGGGCCACGTGACCGTCATCTGGCACGATGACGCCGTCACTCGTCTCACCTATGAGAACTGTCCCGTCAGCTACTTCGAGGTGACGCCCTCCTGGCAGGTCGAGCAGCTCAACTCTCTCGCCGAGGCAGGCGCTGCGTTTCTCTTCCTCGAGGGCTCCGACCCCTCGGCCCTCAAGGGCATCGACCCCGCAAAGCCCGTCGCTGCGGCAAAGGCGCGCAACACAGAGTGCCGCTCCTTCCGCGACGGCATGGACTTTGGTCACAACGCCTGGTGCATCGCGGGCGTTCCCGTGTCCGCGTGGGCGTGCGAGGTCTTTCCCGAAGTGTCCCCCGCGGAGGCGCTCTATCGCCTCTGGGTGCTGATACTCGAGGTCTCCCGCGCCGACGGTGACGACCCCGAGAGCGCTTGGGAGACGCACAACGCCTCGTTCGAGAAGACCAAGCGCTTCCTCAACTCCCATCACTTCGACGCTCTGCGCTACGAGTCATCCAACGGAACCTGCCTTACCGTTGGGCTTCCCGCCGCGCACGTCTGGGACGGAGGCGCCGGACGTACGCGCTCGGGCGTGACCTTCTTCCCCAACATCCCCACCGAGGAGGTCTTCACCTCGCCCGACCGCCTGCGCGCGGACGGCGTGGTGCACTCCGCCCTCCCGCTCGTTCGCTCCGGTCAGGTCGTGCGTGACTTCTGGTTGCGCTTCGAGGGCGGTCGCGTGGTCGATTTCGACGCGGCACAGGGCAAGGAGGTGCTGCGCCACATCATCGAGACCGACGAGGGCTCGTGTCGTCTGGGGGAGGTGGCGCTCGTCTCCAAGAACACGCCGATTCGCCAGAGCGAGACGCTCTTCTTCGACACGCTGTACGACGAGAATGCGAGCTGCCACCTCGCCCTGGGCATGGGCTTCCCCGAGTGCCTCGAGGGCGGTACCAGCCTCAGCAAGGACGACCTGCTCGCCCGTGGCGTCAACCAGAGCAGCACCCATGTGGACTTCATGGTCGGCGCTGATGACCTCAACATCTATGGCGTGTCAGCCGACGGCTCCGAGGTTCCCGTCTTCGTGAACGGTCAGTGGGCGTGGGAGTAGCTGCCGGGCGTGGTAGAATCATTGACGCGCGCCCTTAGCTCAGCTGGCAGAGCAGGGGACTTTTAATCCCAAGGCCCAGGGTTCGAACCCCTGAGGGCGCACCATTGCAGGAGAGAGAGGGCCCGGACGCAAGGTTGGCGTCCGGGCCCTCTTTTTTGCGTTATTCACGGTTGTTCGACCGACTAAACCGCACATGTTCGCACACGTATTCGACCAAACTGGCAAATGGTTGGTTTGGTTGACCAAACAGCTCGTTGCAGCGGGGCGCACGTCGAGCGCGACGGCGTGGTCGTGCGCGACGTGGCGATGCCGGCGGAGCTCGTGCGACGCGCCCTCGAGGAGATGGAGCGCCTGGACATCTCGATGATCATCGAGAGCGCGGAGCTCAACGTCTCGCTCGACCGCGGGGAGAACTGGTTTCCGCACGTCACGACGGTCACGACCGCGCGCGAGGTCGAGGGGCTCCGTCCCGACCTGCGCTTCTCGAAGATCGTCTTCCACGACCACGAGCTCGAGAAGTACCTCTCGAGCGACTTTCTCCGGGAGACCTTCGTCCTCTACCGCCTGGGGGACGGCATGAACGAGGTCACCGTCGAGGGCATCAACAAGGGGGCTGGGCTTCTCGCCTACGTCGAGGCGCTCCCCGAGCGCCCCACACGTACCTTCGCCTTTGGCGACTCGGAGAACGACCTGCCGATGCTCGAGGCGGCAGACGTCGGCGTGGTCATGGCCAACGCGCGGCCGCACGTGATCGAGCGCGTTCGCGAGCTCGGCGGCCACGTGACGGCGGGCGTGCTCGACGACGGCGTCGCCCGCGCCCTCGAACACTTCGGACTGATTCAATTGGGGACAGACCCCTTTTGAATCACTTTCTTTGAAATGATTCAAAAGGGGTCTGTCCCCAATTGAATCACGCTGAAAGGAGAGAAGCACATGATGCTCAAGGAGCTGCGCGAGAAGGTCTACGAGGCCAACATGGACCTCCCCAAGCACGGCCTGGTTGTCTTCACCTGGGGCAACGCCTCCGAGCTCGACCGCGAGAGCGGCCTCTTCGTGATCAAGCCCTCCGGCGTGGACTACGACGACCTCTCCCCGGAGAACATGGTCGTCTGCGACCTGGACGGCAAGGTCGTCGAGGGTGACCTCAACCCGTCCTCCGACACCGCCACCCACGCCGCGCTCTACCGAGCGTGGGGCAACGAGGTCGGCGGCGTCGTCCACACCCACTCCCGCTCCGCCTGCTCGTGGGCGCAGGCCGGCCGCGACATCCCGGCCTACGGCACCACGCACGCGGACTACTTCTACGGCCCCGTGCCCTGCATGCGCGGCCTGACAGAGGAAGAGATCGAGCGTGCCTACGAGCTCGAGACCGGAAACGTCATCGTCGAGGGCTTCGCCGCCCGCGGCATCGACCCGGTGGCCGTGCCGGCGACGCTCGTGCGCAACCACGGCCCCTTCACGTGGGGCAAGGACGCGGCCGCGGCAGTCTACCACGCCGTCGTGGTCGAGGAGGTCGCGCGCATGGCAATCGACACTGAGGCGCTCGCACCACATTGCGGCCCCGCGCCCCAGTATCTCTTGGACAAGCATTACATGCGCAAGCACGGCCCGAACGCTTACTATGGACAGGGAGGGGCGCACTAGCGCGTTCTTCTCGGCTTTATTTGGATTGAGGGCGCAGATGCGCCAAGACATGAAAGAGAGGGGTTTTGCCATGAAGTTCTTCATCGACACCGCCGACCTTGACGAGATCAAGGAAGCTCTCTCCTGGGGCTGCCTCGCCGGCGTCACCACCAACCCGAGCCTGTATGCCCGCACCGGCGGCAAGCTCGCTGACTTCGAGGACCACATGGTCAAGATCGCCGAGCTCTGCGCCGGGCTTCCCGTCTCCGCCGAGTCCCAGGCCAAGACCACCGAGGGCATGATCGAGGACGGTCGTCGCCTCTCCGCGCTCGCGCCCAACATCGTGGTCAAGCTCCCGATCTGCGCCGAGGCCCTGGCCGCCACGCATCAGCTCGCCTCCGAGGGCGTCCGCATCAACATGACGCTGGTCTTCTCTGCCACGCAGGCCCTGCTCGCCGCCAACGCCGGCGCCCGCTACATCTCCCCGTTCGTCGGCCGCTTCGATGACATCGCCGAGGATGGCATCTCCCAGCTCGCCGACGTCGTCGCCTGCATCGGCAACTACGACTGGACCGGCAAGAACGTCGACGACCAGGTGGAGATCATCACCGCCTCCGTCCGCACGCCCAACCACGTGACCCAGGCCGCCCTGCTCGGCGCCGACATCGCCACCGTGCCCTTCGGCGCGCTCAAGAAGTGCCTCAAGCACCCGCTGACCGACCAGGGCATGGCTGCCTTCGACGCCGACTGGGCGAAGGTCGTCGCGGCTCAGTAGCCGACGCTGCACCGCCGCCGGGCACCCCATCTCGCCGCTCATTCGTCGCTCGCGTACCGAGTACGCGTCGCTCCTCTTTCGCGACGACCTGGGGCGCCGGGCGGCAGCTCGCTGACACCGCCCGACCTGCGATTATTCGCGGACCACTTGAATCTGAGAAACAAGAAGGAGGCAGAATGACTGACATCGAGCTCAGGCGCGTTGCCAACGAGATCCGCAAGGGGATCCTCGTGGGCACGCACGCCGCAAAGTCGGGTCACCCCGGCGGGTCGCTGTCCGCCGCGGACCTCTTTGCGTACCTGTACTTCGAGGAGATGAACGTGGACCCGGCCGACCCGCGCAAGGCCGACCGCGACCGCCTCGTCCTCTCCAAGGGCCACACGGCCCCCGGCCTCTACGCGGCGCTCGCCGAGCGCGGGTTCTTCCCCAAGGAGGACCTCGAGACGCTGCGCCACATCGGCAGCCACCTGCAGGGCCACCCCAACATGAACGACACCCCGGGCGTCGACATGTCCACCGGCTCGCTCGGCCAGGGCATCTCCGCCGCCGTGGGAATGGCGCTCGCCGCCCAGCACTGGGGCGACAGCTATCGCGTCTACACGCTGCTCGGCGACGGCGAGATCGAGGAGGGCCAGGTCTGGGAGGCGGCCATGTTCGCCGGCAACCACGGCCTCGACAACCTCGTCGTGATCGTGGACCACAACGGCCTGCAGATCGACGGCACCATCGAGGAGGTCAACTCCGCGATGCCCATCGCCGACAAGTTCCGCGCCTTCAAGTTCCACGTGATCGAGCTCGCCGACGGCAACGACATGGCGCAGATCCGCGCCGCCTTCGCCGAGGCGCGCGAGGTCAAGGGGCGGCCCGTGTGCATCGTCGCCGAGACGGTGAAGGGCAAGGGCGTCTCGTTCATGGAGAACCAGGTGGGCTGGCACGGCAAGGCCCCCGACGACGAGCAGTTCGAGCAGGGCATGGCCGAGCTCGAGGCCGCTGGGAAGGAGCTCTAATGGCTGACGTCAAGAAGGTCGCCACGCGCCAGAGCTACGGCGAGGCCCTCGTGGAGCTCGGCGCCGAGCACGACGACTTCGTCGTCTTTGACGCGGATCTCGCGGCCGCCACGCAGACCGGCAAGTTCAAGGCCGCCTACCCCGACCGCTTCTTCGACGCGGGCATCGCCGAGTCCAACATGATGGGCCTGGCCGCCGGCGTCGCCACCACGGGTCGCGTGGCCTTTGCGAGCACCTTCGCGATGTTCGCCGCCGGCCGCGCCTTCGAACAGGTCCGCAACTCCATCGGCTACCCGCACCTCAACGTGAAGATCGGCGCCACGCACGCCGGCATCTCCGTGGGCGAGGACGGCGCCACGCACCAGTGCAACGAGGACATCGCCCTCATGCGCACCATCCCGGGCATGACCGTCATCGTGCCCGCCGACGACGTGGAGGCCAAGGCCGCCGTGCGCGCCGCCTACGAGACCGACGGCCCTGTCTACATGCGCTTCGGCCGTCTGGCCGTGCCGGTGTTCAACGACCTGGAGACCTACGAGTTCCAGCTGGGCAAGGGCGTCGTCCTGCGCGAGGGCACCGACGTGACCATCGTCGCCACGGGCCTCATGGTCGCCGAGGCGCTCGCCGCCGCCGACGAGCTCGTCGAGAAGGGCGTCTCCGCCGAGGTCATCAACATCCACACGATCAAGCCGCTCGACGAGGAGCTCGTCCGCGCGAGCGCCGCGAAGACCGGCCACGTGGTCACCGCCGAGGAGCACTCGGTGATCGGCGGCCTGGGCGACGCCGTGCTGTCGGCCCTGGCCGAGAACCCCGTTCCCGCGCGCAAGCTCGGCGTGAACGACGTCTTCGGCGAGTCCGGACCCGCCGTGGACCTGCTCCACAAGTACAACCTCGATGCGGCCGGCGTCGTGGCCGCGGTCGAGGGTCTTCTCGCCAAGTAGCGTCATCGTTCGGCGCGCCCGGGAGGCATGCTCTTCCGGGCGCGCCCTCTTTCAGGGGGAAAGAAATGCGTCTTGCCATCGGGAACGACCACTCCGCGCTCGCCATCAAGGCCGAGGTCGTCGAGCACCTGCGCGCCCGCGGCGTCGAGCTCGTGGACGTGGGCACCAACAGCGAGGAGAGCTTCGACTACGCCATCAGCGGCTACCGCGTGGGGCGCCTCGTGGCTGACGGCGAGGTCGACGGCGGCGTGCTCATCTGCGGCACGGGCGTGGGCATCAGCCTCGCCGCCAACAAGGTCGACGGCGTGCGCGCCTGCGTGTGCTCCGAGCCCTACTCCGCAGAGCTCTCCAAGCGTCACAACGACAGCAACGTCATCTGCTTCGGCGCGCGCGTCATTGGGCCCGAGATGGCCAAGTGCATCGTGGACGCCTGGATGGACGCCGAGTTCGAGGGCGGCCGCCACGCCCGCCGCGTGGGCCAGATCATGGAGATCCAGGACACGCAGCGCCTGGCCGCCGCGGAGCAGTAGGACGCCTGAGTTCTTCTCGCCGCGTTTTCGCAGGTGCCGGAATCCCGTCATATGCGTGCCGTCCGTACGCAGATGACCGGATTCCGGCACCTTTTGTACGCATATGCCGGGAATTTGGCACCGAGGCGCGCAGAACGCTGAAATCTGGCACCTGGGGTTTTGCGCCGGGGCCGCTCTTCTCGCCCGCTGCCCGATACGTGTGCAACGAAGGGCCTCCCTATGGGTAAGGTGAGTCACATCGTGCACACACCCCGTTCAAGGGAGGCATCATGGCTGCAAAGGGAACCGAGAAGGTCAAGAACGTGGTCCTTGTGGGCCAAGGCGGCGTGGGCAAGACCATGCTGGCCGAGGCCATGCTCCACCTGACGGGGCGTACCACTCGTCTGGGCGGCCACGCCGGCACCAAGCCCACGCTTGACTATGACGGCGAGGAGGGCGAGCGCGGCTTCTCCATCTCCACCGCCATCGCTCCGATCTCCTGGGAGGGTACGCGCCTGAACGTGCTCGACGCCCCCTGCTACCCCGACTTCGTCGGCGACGCCTACGCGGCCATGAGCGCCTGCGAGACCGCCGTCTTCGTCGTCGACGCTGCCTCGGGTCCGGGCACCATCACCACCCGCCTGTGGTATGCGGCCGAGGAGCTCAGCCTCTCCCGTGCCCTGTTCATCAACCGCCTGGACCGCCCGGATGCCGACTTTGACGTCGCCTTCGCCGCGCTCCAGGAGCGCTTTGGCACCAACCTCGGTGCCGTGACCATCCCGATGGGCTCCGGCGACGCCTTCAGGGGCATCATCGACGTCGTCCACATGAAGGCCCGCCACCTCGAGAACGGCAAGCCGGTCGTCGAGGACGTCCCTGCCGAGTTCGCCGACGCCGCCGACGCAGCCCGCGCCCAGCTCACCGAGCTCGTCGTGGAGGCCGACGACGAGATCATGATGAAGTACCTCGAGGGCGAGGAGGTCACGCAGGACGAGCTCGAGGGCCTGCTGGCCAAGGCCATCCGCGAGCGCGTCTTCGTGCCCGTCTTCTCCGGCAGCTGCGTCCGCGAGGAGGGCGTCATCTCCTTCATGGACGCCGCCGTGGCGTGGTTCCCCACGATGGCGGACTTCGGCCGCATCCCGCTGGTCAACGGCGAGCAGCTCGACATCTCCGAGGACGACGAGCGCCCCGTGGTCTTTGCCTTCAAGTCCCTCAACGACCCGCAGAACGGCCGCCTCTCCTTCCTCAAGGTCCTCGCCGGCACCATCACGCCGGGCATCGAGCTCACCAACGCCCGCACCCGCAAGACCGAGCGCCTGGGCCACCTCTACCAGATGTGCGGCAAGGAGACCACCGACGTCCAGTCCGCAGCCGCTGGCGACATCGTGGTCGTCCCCAAGCTCGAGGCCATGACCGGCGACACGCTCTCCGTGACCGGCAAGGTCGAGGCCGCCGAGTTCCGCTTCCCCAACTCGCTCTACCGCATCGCCATCGAGCCCGACGCCCGCGGCACCGAGGGCAAGCTCTACGCCTTCCTCGAGAAGAGCGCCGACGCCGATCCCACCCTCAAGGTCGAGCGCGACGAGGACACCGGTCAGACCGTCATCTCCGCCATCGGCGAGGCCCAGGTCAGCGTCCTTCTCGACCGTCTTGAGGACCGAGCGGGCATCACCGCCCACACCGTGGCGCTCAAGATCCCGTATCGCGAGACCATCCGTCGCGTCGCCTCCGCCCAGGGCCGCCACAAGAAGCAGACCGGCGGCGCCGGCCAGTACGGCGACTGCTGGCTGCGCATCGAGCCCAACCCGGGTGCGGGCTACGAGTTTGCCGACGAGGTCGTGGGCGGCCACATCCCGCGCGGCTTCATCCCCGCCATCGACAAGGGCGTTCAGGAGACCATGCGCGAGGGCGTGCTCGCCGGCTACCCGATGATCGACGTCAAGGTCGCCGTCTACGAGGGCTCCTACCACCCCGTCGACTCCAACGAGATGGCGTTCAAGACCGCCGCGCGCATCGGCTTCCAGAAGGCCGTCGACCAGGCCGAGCCCGTCCTGCTTGAGCCCATGGCGCACCTGCGCATCACCGTGCCCGAGAGCTACGCCGGCTCCGTCATGGGCGACGTCTCCGCCTCCCGCGGCCGCGTCGAGGGCATGGAGGCTGGCACCGGCGCGACCGCCGGCGAGACCACCGTCGTGGCCACCATCCCGTACGCCGAGGTCACCGACTACGCTACCCGCCTGCGCTCGCTCTCCCGCGGCACCGGCGAGTTCGAGCTCGAGGTCTCCGGCTACGAGCAGGTCCCGCACGACATCCAGCAGAAGCTCGCGGCCGAGTATGCCGCCCGTCGCGCCGCCGGCGAGAAGTAGCCTGTAAATGCCTGTAAATTGGGGACAGTCCCCAATTAACAGAACCCCCACGCGGGCGGTCGGTCCCAGTGTCCGATCGCCCGCAGTTGGGTAAAATGCTACTCGTTTGCTAACACATACGGTCGTTGTACGACAGGAGGACAGCATGCTTTCCGCAGTTCAGATCAAGTCCGACGTCTATTGGGTCGGCGCGCTCGACTGGAACGCGCGCGAGTTCCACGGCTATACCACCGAGGCGGGCATCACCTACAACGCCTACCTCATCCTGGACGAGAAGGTCACTCTCATCGACACCGCAAAGGTGACCTTCAAAGACGAGCTCATCGAGCGCATCTCCTCGGTGATCGACCCTTCCAAGATCGACGTGCTCATCGCCAACCACGTGGAGATGGACCACTCGGGGTCCACGCCCCTCATCCATGAGCTTGCCCCGGGCGCGCAGATCTACTGCTCAGCGCCCCAGGGCGTCAAGAACATGACCGCCCACTACGGCGATCTTGGCTACAACGGCGTCAAGACCGGCGACACCCTCTGCATCGGCAAGCGCACGCTGGCCTTTGTCCAGACGCCCATGGTCCACTGGCCGGACAACATGGTCACCTATGACGCCTACGACAAGATCCTCTTCTCCAACGACGCCTTCGGCCAGCACTTTGCCAGCTCGGCGCGCTTTGACGACGAGAACGACCTCTGCGAGATCATGCACCAGGCACGCAAGTACTATGCCAACATCGTGCAGCCGTATCGTACCCAGGCCGCCGCGGCGGTGAAGGCCGTGCGCTCGCTCGGCCCCGACGCGCTCGACATGATCTGCCCGGCGCACGGCGTCATCTGGCGCAGCCACGTCGAGGACATCCTGCGCGCCTATGAGGAGGACTTCGTCTCCGGCGTGGTGCGCGAGCGCGCCCTGGTGGTCTATGACTCCATGTGGCACTCCACCGAGAAGATCGCCCGTGCGCTGGTGGACGGCTTCCTTGCCGCCGGGATTCCCGCCCAGCTCATGGACCTCAAGGAGAACCACATCTCCAACGTCATGGACGTCTTCCTGGACTGCAAGTACGTGTGCGTGGGCTCGCCGACCCTCAACAGCCAGATGCTGCCCACCGTGGCGAGCTTCCTCACGTACATGAAGGGCCTCTCGCCCAAGAACGACAACCGCGTGGGTCTGGCGTTTGGCTCCTATGGCTGGGCCCCGCTCGGTCCCAACAACGTGGGCAAGGAGCTCGAGGCCGCCGGCTTCCAGCTTCCCGAGAAGACCTTCGCCGCGAACTGGATTCCGGGGGATGATCAGCTCACCGCGGCTCGTGACCTCGTTGCCAGGCTCGTGGGCTAGCGGAAATCGATATTCCTGGAGAGGCCGCCCGGGCTTTGCCCGGGCGGCCTTTTTCGCGGCTGTGCCAGAGCTGGCTCGAAGCTATCTCATAGCTGACAGATAACTTCATACTAAAATTGTATAGTTTAAAGTACTAGACAGTGACAATTTCATATGCCACGATGTTGACGTGTCGAGAGGAGGCAAGGTGAGAGAAGATCGCCTTATCGTGGGATATGAGTCGGCATTGAGCTTCTGGCGGGCGACGCGCGCGGCTGCTTCCGTGCAACACGTGCTCGAGCCGTCCGGTAGAACATACGGAGCGCTTCGGCCGCCTCTCTCCGAACGCGCTCGCCGCGTGCTCGCCCTCTGTGGCGGAGAGGCCCCGCTCGACGTTGTCGTCTCTCGAAAAGAGGAGCGTCACAACTGTGACTTGATCGCAGATCACGTGTGGCGCGGGCCGCTCACGCGGGAGCATCTGGTCGACCTTGGCCAGGGTGTGTATGTCTGCGTCATGCCGGCGGTGTTTTCCCAGCTCGCCCACTCTCTTGACGAAATCAGCCTTGCGGAGATCGCCTATGAGATGACCGGGACCTACGGCATTGCGCCGTGGGAGGATGATGGCGCGCACGCTCGACTTGAGCCCCTTGTTGATATTGCGGGGCTTTGTGGATATGCCACCTCGGCCCGTCTGTTGGGTGTCCGCGGCGCCCGCCGTGCCTGTGCCGCTCTCGATATTGTTGTGGCTGGCTCGAATTCTCCCAGAGAGACAGACACGGCGATCTTTCTGTCGCTCGGAAGGGGGAGAGGCGGTCTGGGAGCTGCAGGGTTCAAGATGAACGCCCCCGTCGCTCTTACCGACCGCCTAGCAAGCATGGTGGGACAGAAAACGATCGTCCCTGACTTCTCTTGGCCAAATGGCACGGTGATGGAATATGACAGCGACCAAGAGCATCAATCACCCGCTGCCCGTGCACGTGACGAGAGGAAGCGTCGTGCGTACCGAGCGGAGGGTATGGACTGTCTTACGCTGACTAACGGCATCTTGAGGAGCAACCACGAACTCAACCTCTTTTGTGAGGAGCTGGAGAAAAGCCTCGGCCTGCGTCGGGCGCCTGCGAGCGAGCGCATGCTCGCGAGGCGCCGTGAGCTGAGGCAGAGGCTGTTTGGGCTGGAGACCGAGTCGGCGGCGCTTCTGGAGCTTTCGCGTGAGGGTGGAGCTTGATTTGCCCCTTGGTGCGACGCCGCGGGCGCGGCGTGCACGATTTGCCCCTAGGTGCGACGAGAATAATAGGCGTCCGCGCTAAGGGGCCGAGGTCGATGGAGTGTTTTCCCAGTTGTATTCAAAAGGGTCTCACATGGGGTCGTCTCGGTCTTCAGACGAACGTCGCACCAAGATGCAAATCGTGCAAGAAAGAACGTAAACGTCGCACCAAAGGGCAAACCATTCAAAACCGGGGCAAGGTGCGTCGCGTCGTGGTTAATCTTGTGGCGACCTGCTAAAATCAATCCATTGTGTCGAGGTCCCATCGTCCCGACCTCCGGCATGCATCTGATCCCCGACCGAGGAGGTTGCGCACAGGCGCATGGACGTAGCGATAAGTATTGTGGTCACTTTCCTGCTCACCCTGGCAAACGGCTATTTCTCGATGTCCGAGCTGGCCGTGGTGAGCGCCAAGAGAGCGGTTCTCGAGCCTGAGGCGGAGGAGGGTGACCGAAGAGCGCGCAGCGCCTTGGACCTCGCCTCAAACTCCGAGCAGTTCCTCGCCACCATTCAGGTGGCCATCACCTTGGTGGGCTTTGCGTCGTCCGCCTTTGCGAGCACGAGCCTCTCAGACCCGCTCGGGTCCTGGTTCATGAGCCTCGGCATGCCCGAGGGCATCGCCCAGCCGCTCGCCCCCGTCCTCATCACCCTCGCGGTTTCCTATCTCTCCATCGTTGCTGGCGAGCTTGTGCCCAAGCGCATGGCTCTCTCCAACGCGGAGGCCGTCGCCAAGTCCGTCTCGGGCCCGATTCGCGGCTTCATGCATATCGCGCGCCCGCTCGTGTGGCTCACCGCCAAGTCCGCCAATGGCCTCTCCGCCCTGCTGGGCGTCAAGTCCGCCGACGAGCGCGATAGCGTCTCGGAGGAAGAGATCAAGTACATGGTCACTGACGCCGACGAGCTCACCGACCAGGAGAAGTCGATGATTCACGAGGTCATCGACATGGGCGACACCATCGCCCGCGAGGTCATGGTCCCGCGCGTCGACATGACCGCCATGGAGGACACCTCGTCGCTTACCGAGGTCCTCGCCGTCATGCGTCGCACCGGCTACTCGCGCATACCCATCTACCACGATTCCGTGGACCGCATCGTGGGTATCGCGCACATCAAGGACATTATCAGTCCGATTCTTGACGAGGGCCGCGCGTCCGATCCCGTCGCCGGCCACGTGCGCTCCGCCGACTTCGTTCCGGACACCAAGGACATCATCCCGCTGCTCTCCGAGATGCAGTCGAGCCACGACCAGATGGTCATCGTCGTCGACGAGTACGGCGGCACCGCCGGCATCATTACGGTCGAGGACATCGTCGAGGAGGTCGTGGGCGAGATCGAGGACGAGTTCGACCCCGACAACAAGTACCTCACCAAGCTCTCCGACCGCGAGTGGCTCGTCGACGGCCGCTTCTCGATAGATGACGCCATCGAGCTCGGTTGGCCCATCGAGGACAGCGAGGAGTATGAGACTGTCGCCGGCTTCGTGCTCGAGCTTGCCGACAAGGTTCCGCACCCAGGCGACATCATCGAGAAGGACGGGTACCAGTTCCGCGTGCAGTCCATGCGGGGCCGCCGCCTCTCGATGCTGCGCGTCGTCGCGCCCGAGCCCGTCATCGAGGAGACGGATGACGCTGACGGCGATAAGAGCGCTGACTCAGAGAAGGAGTAAGGCCCGCGGCGGCAAATTCATTACAATGTTCTGAGATACGCCGCCCGCCTCCCCGGCGGGCCCGAGCGAAGGGGAGCCGGGCAATGGCTCAGCTGTTCGACATCAAGAAGGTCACGATCGGCCCGAGGAATCTCGATGCCGAGGTTGAGGTGGCGCCGAGCGCGCCGCTCATGACCAGCGACGATCCCGAGGGGACCGAGCGCGTCCTCGAGCTCATTCCCGAGCTCAGCGACCATCTCTGCCTGGGGGATTCTTCCTCGAGCTTTGGTGACGTCATCGGCGACACGGAGCTGGCGCACCTGCTTGAGCACGTGACGGTCGAGCTGCTGGCTCGTACCGACCTCGCGGGCGACGTCTCCTCGGGGCAGACCACGGGCCTCGCCGACCGTCTGTATAAGATCTCCCTCTCGTGCCCTGACGACGTGCTCGTCGCGGGCGCGCTCTCCAGCGCCGCCTGGATTCTGCAGTGGGCGTACGCCGGAGGCGGGGATCCGCGCCCGGATGTCGACGCCATCGCGAGCGGCCTCGTCTCCCTCGTCGAGAGCCTCTCCGTCGAGGGGGAACCCGAGTCGACGAGCGCCGAGCAGGTCGCGACCGAGCCTGATTCTGTCGAGGAGGTCGCCGGCCCCGTTGAGGAGACGCCGTCCGAGCCCGCCGAGGAACCCGAGGAAGTCGACGCTACGGAGCAGCCGGCATCCGATGACCAGGGTGTCGAGCAGGCTGTGGAGCCCGCTGCCGAGACCGCGGAGGAACCCGAGGCTGCTCCCGCGGAGGAACCCGAGCCGCCCGCTCGCGACGCCTGGGACCTCGGCGACGTTCCTCGCCCCCATCTCGTACGTTAGCCTGGCGCACTCCCGCGCCGCATCGTAGCCAGCACTGACAGGAGGATCTCATGAACAAGAAGACCGTCGGCTTCATCTTTGGCAGCATCGTCGGCGCAGCGGCTGGCGTCGTCGCGGGCGTCATGCTCGCTCCGCGCTCGGGCGCCGAGAGCCGCGCCATGGCCGCCGATGCCATGAACGACGCGTGGGACAGCGCCGTCGACACCTACGAGCGCGGCGCGGGCGTCGTCAACGACAAGTTCAGCGGTGTCCGCCCCGTCGTCGATGCCAAGACCGATGAGCTTCGCGCCAAGGTCGACCTCGCCCGCGAGCGCATGGACCAGCTGCGCGAGTCCCTCTCCGACGCCGTCGCCGGTGCGTCCGCCCAGGTTCAGGATGCCGTGACCTCCGTCGCCGACCGCGTCTCCGCGATGACTGACGCGCCCGTCGCCGGCGAGAAGCCTGCCGACGCCGTTCACGTCGAGGTCGTCGACGCCGACGACGAGATTCCCGCGGTCTAGGCGCCGCCCGTGCTCAGAGTCAGCGAGCTCACCGGCCTGCGCGTTCTCGTACACAAGAAGACGAAGACCGCCAAGGACGGCACTGTCACCGACAAGTACCAGAAGCTCGGCAAGATTCACAACGCGGTCTTCTCCCCCGACGGCAAGCGGGTGGTCGGCCTTATGGTCAAGCGCCCGGATGCCGTCGGCATGATTAAGCGCGAGGATGCCTTCCTTGCGCTTGACGCGTATCGCCGAATGGACGAGAAGACGATTCTCGTGACGCGCCCCGAGGATGGCCTGGATGCCGATGCGCGCAGACGCCTCGCCCTCGACTGGGACAGCTGCATCATCTGGTCGGGCATGGATGCCAAGACGGTTTCCGGCAAGTCGCTCGGCTATGTCTCCGACGCGGAGTTTGACGAGAAGACCGGCGCGGTGACGCGCTTCCTTACGACCGACGGGGGCGTCGCCCACGCGCTCATCGGGTCCTTCGTCATCACGCCGGATATGGTGCGCGGCTACAGCGGCGGGTTTATGGTCGTCGATCCGGGCGACACGCCCGTCGAGCTTGACGGTGGCCTCGCCGGCGCTGCGGGTGAGGGCTATGCGCGCGCAAAGGCGAAGGGCGTCGAAGTCGGCAAGAAGGTCGGTGCCGCTGCGGGAGAGGCCGTGGACAAGGGGTCGTTCGCACTCGGCCGCGCGCTCGGCAAGGCAAAGCGCGCGATCTCGGAGGCGGCGGCGCCGGAGGACGAGCCGCCGGCGGTGCCCGAGGTCCCCGCCGCAGACGTTCGCGTGGAGAAGCCCGCGGCGCGAATTGCCGAGAAGAGCGCCGGTTCCGCGCCAGCACCGAAGGCGCGGCCCAAGACCTATGCGCCTGCCGCCAAGAAGCCGGCTCCCAAGAGGAAGCCTGCGACCACCGGCGACAAGGTCGCCCGTGCTGCCGGGAAGCAGCTCAGCTCCTTTGGCAAGATGTTCGGCTCATTCAAGGACGAGTTCGACAAGGCCAGCAAGTGACCCAAATGGGGACAGGATGAAATTGGGACATCGAGAGATGTCCCAATTTCATCCTGTCCCCATTTGGGTCACTTGCGCACCTCGTCGAGGTAGCGCGGCTTCTCCACGAGCGCGCCCTCGGCATCATCGATAGCGCGGCGCAGCTCTCCTGCTCGTTCTATGTACTGCCCCAGCACGTAGCGCAGGTCAGGCTCCGAGAGCCGCGCCACAAGCCCGCGTGCATCCGCGACTCCGGTGCCAAACCGCCGCGGGTCGCAGTTGGACTGCGCGAGCTCGATGATTCGCTCGAAGGTCCGCTGCTCCTCCGGGCGCACCTCCCGCAGGCGCACCATGAGTTCCAGCTGCTCCAGCTCGCACATGATCTCCCACAGGAAGAACGTCGCGCGCTCCGCGGCGTTGCGGTAGCGAGCGAGCTCGGCGACCTCGGGGTCCTTCTCGCCGTCGTTGCTGAGCCCCTCGACGAAGCGGGCCGCCTGCGAGTGGACCATCTGAAAGTGCAGCAGGGTCTCGGACGAGACCACGGTGTCCACGCGACCCACGAGCGTCTCGCGCACGAGGCTCCAGTAGTGCTCGATCATGTCGAACATCTGTCGCACGTTGGCCACGAAGAGGCGTCGGTCCGAGGTGGGGCACACGAGGTGGTTGACCAGGGAGACGGTGGCAATCGCAAGCACCAGGCTCGCGAGGCGCATGCCGGTGGCATAGGAGTCGTCGATGGAGACGCTCGCCATGGTCACGGCGTATGCCGTGGCAAAGAACGCCGAGGTGACAGACCCCGGCGTCGAGGCATAGAGCGGAGCCACGAGCACCATGCCCAGGATGGTGATGCCCACGTAGTCGAGGTTCAGCAGCGCGACGGCGTGAACGAACAGGCATCCCACCGCGGTCCCCACCATGCGCGTGCGCATGCGCCGAACGGACTCGCCCGGGAAGGGCTGTAGCAGCAGGAACGCGTGGAGCGCAAACCAATAGAGCTTCTCGACGGGGAAGAGCAGGTTGGTGGTGCAGCTCACGGCCAGGACTGCCCCGCAGCGCACCGCGAAGCGCATCTCAAAGGAGTCGAGGCTCGGCCGCTTGCGGAAGACGGCGACGCGCGCGAGGCCGCGTGGCGTGAGGCGCCAGGGCCGCTGATGCGGGTCGGCGGCGGTGCGCAGGATGAGGATGACCAGGTTGAGGTACCCCTGGAAGAAGATGCGAAAGCGGTCCTCGCGAATCTGCGTCCGGGCGAGAAGGTCGTGGGCCTTGGGCAGGAGCGACTCGCATGCCTCGGCGGACTCGAGCCTCAGGGCGACGTTGAGCTCGTCGGTGAGGTCGGCCAGCGCGGCGAGCGCGCTGCCGTGCTCCTCGACGTGATCCTCGGTCCAGTCGGAGCTGCCCGTGAGATAGGCCGTGCGCTGTGCGAGGGTGGCGAACATGTCCAGGAGGTCGGACACGCGCGGCGGCGCGCAGGAGTCCTCGCGCGCCGTGTAGGCCAGCTTGGCGAAGTCGCTTCGCAGCCGAAGGAGCTCGCCGCGCAGGGCTCCGTCCGTTCCCGTCCGCGCCGCCGAGCGCAGGTCGTCGGCGAGGCGTCGGACGTAGTCATGGAGCTGCTCGCGCGGCTCGTCGGCACGATGCCGCGCGATGCCGGCGACCAGCAGGCTCAGGGAGAGCAGGCTGCAGGAGGCCACGAGGACCCCGGCCTGCATCCAGAACGTCTCCACGATGGCGTATGGCCGCAGCTCAAGCCAGCAGAAGAGCATCGTGTAGGGGAAGTAGCGCCGGGGGTTGAGCTGCGATGAGCGCATGAAGACCAGGAAGAACGGCACGCAGAGGTTCACCAGCACGCTCAGGACAACGTTTGAGACGGCCACGCGCGCCGCCAGCAGCGCGAACGCGCTCACGAGGAAGAAGCGCGCGTACTGCGTGGGCGGGTTGTACTTGTGCAGCCGCGTCTCGAAGAGCGTGGTGTAGGGGGAGACGACCAGCAGGTAGTCGGAGCCAAACCCCAGCGTGACGATCCAGAGCAGCGCGATGAAGAAGAGGATCGTGGGCAGCGTGTCCACGAGCTTGTCGCGCTTGGTGTCAAGCCATATCAGCGCCTTGTCGACGTTCATTGCCGCTCCTCGGCGGTGCAGGGGCCTCGGTCACACTCCCATGACAAACATGATAACGGTGAGCACCACCACGGCAACGATGGTGAGCCAAGTGAGCGCGTTCCAGGCGCGACCGTTGACGTAGCGGCCCATCACGTGTTTGTCGCTTGCGATGAGGACCATGAAGACCAGGAGCACCGGCAGCAGAACGCCGTTGATGACCTGGGCGACCATCATGATGCCAAAGAGGTTGACGTTGGGGAGAAGAACCACGACGGCGGAGACGGTAATGACGGCGGTGATGATGCCGCGGTATGCCGGGGCCTCGGCCCAGCTGCGGTCCGCGCCGCGCTCCCAGCCAAAGGCCTCGCACACGGCGCTGGAGGTGATGCCGGGGAGCACGCACGCGGCGAGAAAGGACGCCCCGGTGAGGCCGGCGCCGAAGAGCGCCTCGGCGTAGTCGCCCACGAGCGGGGCCAGCGCGGCGGCCGCGGCCTCGGCGCTGCTCACTTGGATGCCTGCGGGGTTGAGCACGGCGCCGGTGGTGAGGATGATGAACCAGGAGATGACGCTTGCGGCGACGGCGCCGGTGACGGTGTCGATGCGCTGGTAGGGCAGGTCCTCCGCCCGCGCGTTCTTCTCGACCACGTTGCTCTGCGCAAGGAAGAGCATCCAGGGGGCGATGGCGGTGCCCACGCTCGCCACGAGCAGCGACAGGTACTGGGGCGTGGCGTGGACGTGGGGCACGACGGTGTCAAATAGGGCCTCGCCCCAGTCCGGGCCCACCATTACGCCGGCGATGATGTAGGTCACGAAGACGCAGGCGATGGCCAGCAGGACCTTCTCGATGCGGCGGTACGAGCCGCTCATCGTGAGTAGCCAGATCGCTAGTGCCGCCACGGGGACCGAGACGACGGGGGGCACGTCGAAGAGGGCGAGCGCCGAGGCGATGCCCGCGAACTCGGAGAGCGTGACCGTGGTGTTGGAGATCAGCAGCGCGAGCATGGCGAGCGCGGAGAGGCGCACGCCGAACTGCTCGCGTATCAGCGATGCCAGGCCCTTGCCGGTGACGCAGCCCATGCGCGCCGCGGTCTCCTGAGCCACGATGAGCAGGAAGCACATGACCGGCACGGTCCAGAGCTGATGGAAGCCAAAGAGCGCGCCGGCGTTGGAGTAGGTTGCCACGCCGCCCGCGTCCGCGCCGGCGAGGGCCGCCACCATGCCCGGCCCCATGGCAGCGAGGATGAGGCGCGGCTGCAGGCGCCTGCGCGGAGCCTCGGCGTTCTTCTCGCCTTTCCTGAGTGTCGGCACGACTACCCCACCAGCCCCATGGGCGCGGCGAGTGCGGCCACGGCCGTCAGGAACACCGCAACCGCCACGAGCATGGAGACGAGGGAGAGCGTAAATCCCGAGGTCTCCTTGTTGTGCTCGTCGCGGCTGCGCAGCAGGCCCAGGTAGAGCGGGGACGTGGCAAACGAGACGAACGTGGAGATCGCCGCCGCGACGCCGCCCGTGGAGAGGGCGCTGCCGAGCCCGCCGAGCGTGGACGGGACGGAGGGCACGGCGGGCGAGGCGATGACGCTCTCGAGCGCGATGACGATCAGCGCGACGAGGGCGCCGAGCGAGACGCCCAGGCCAAGCCCCTTGAAGGTGAAGCCGATCATCGAGGGGGAGTCCTCGTCGTCGGGGTCGTTCTCCAGGAAGAAGTTGGTGACGTAGCTCACGGAGTCGTCCGCGAGCACGAGGGCCACGGCGAGCGGGATGGCGGCGGCGAGCGTCTCGCCGAGGCCGAGCCTGCCGCCCACCACAAACGCCAGCGCGAGCACGCCGAGCGCCCAGAGGGCCACCCACGCGTTGCGGCGCACGAGCCAGATGAGGGTGCTCGCGTGCCCGGAGTCCTCGCCGTCCGCCGAGCCGCCTGCGACGCGCAGGTCCTCGGCGTGCTCCTCCTCCAGGACGTCGAGCGCGTCGTCGACGGTGACGATGCCCAGCAGACGGCCCTCATCGTTGACGACGGGCATGGCGAGCAGGTTGTACTTGGCGATGTTCTCGGCCACGTCCTCCTGGTCGTCCTCGGGGCTGGCGGTCACGAGGTCCTCGGTGGCGAGCTCGGCCAGGCGCGTCTCGCCGCCGGCGACGATGAGCGCGTTGAGCGTCACGACGCCGGAGAGGCGGCCCTCCTCGTCGGTGAGGTAGACGTAGCGGACGGACTCGAAGTCCTCGTCCAGGCCGCGCAGCAGCTCCACGGCGTTCGCGACGGTGGCGCCCTCGTCGATGGAGGCGACCTCGGAGGTCATGATGCGGCCGGCGGTGTTCTCGCGGTAGCCCAGAAGCTGGCGGATGGCGCGCTGCTCCTGGACGCCCATCAGGCGCAGGAGCTTCTCCGCCTTGTCGTAGTCGAGCTCGGAGACCAGCTCGGCGGCGTCGTCCGGGTCCATCTCGGAGAGCATGCGCGAGGCGTCGGTCTCGGTGAGGTTGCCCATGAGCTCGGCGGCCATCGCGTCGTCGTCGAACTCGGCCATGGCGCCGGCGCGCTGCTCGTCGTCGAGCTGGGCGAAGACCTGGCCGCGCAGGCGCGGGTCCAGCCGCTCGATGATGTCGGCGATGTCGGCGGGGTGCATGTCGTCGAGCGTCTTGTGGGAGACGGAGAGCTTGACGTTGGAGAGGTCGCGCTCCACGAGGTCCATGTAGCTCCACGCGATGATCTTCTCGGGCATGGGATGGCCGAAGGTGCGGGCCAGCCTCAGCGCCACGCGCTCGAGGGCGGGGTGCAGGCTGCGCAGGAGTCCGCGCGCGCCCACCTCGGCGCCCAGCAGGCGCAGCTGGGTGGAGCTGGTGTCCGAGAGCTTGAGGTCGTTCACGCGCACGACGCGCATGCCGTGGGTGTCCACGATCTGCTTGTTCAAGATGTCGCGGGCGAGAAGGACCTCGTCCGGCTGCAGGTACGAGAAGCGCAGGTCGGTGGCTATGACCTTGAGGTGGACCTCGTGCTCGTCGTAGGTGTCGACGAACTTGCGCCACGAGATCATGATGGGGGTGCGTCCGGGGCCCATGAAGGCCAGGCTCGTGATGCGGGGAAAGACCTCGCCGGTTGCGATGCCGAGGTCAGAGACCGTGCCGACCTTCTCGCCGTCGGCGTCCAGAACGGGGTTGCCCAAGAGCTGGGACAGGTAGATCATGCGCGCTCCTTAGTTGCGTCTTGCGTCGGGCGACGCGCACGCGGGGCGCGCGCCGCAGGTCATCGACTGTGAGGTCGAGGTTTCATGCGGACCCTTCTCTTCGGCGGATTATCCACTGGCCATTGTAGCCCATGCGAGCCGCATGGCGGCGACGCGCAACATCTCCGTTTTTGTCCGGCGGGCCGCGTCGGCGGCGCGGGCCTTGCGCCTCGTCTGGGGGATGCCGGACAGGCCGCATATCCCAAGCTGCGCCGCGGACGCTCCGCGTCGTATGATGGAGCGGAGAGGAGGCCTCATGCCCCAGACCGAGAAGACCCGTCATATCCTGCGCCGCATTGGCCGCGTCGCCGCCGGCGTCGCGGTTGTCGGGACCGTTGCCGCGCTCGCGGCGGGCACGGTGGCCCTGGCGCTTCTCGGCGACACGGTGAAGTCGTTTCTGGGCACCGACATCGTGGACGTGACGGCGGAGGAGCGCGATGCCGCGATGGCGACCGGTCGCGCGCTCGCCGAGCGCATCGAGGCCGAGGGCGTCGTCCTCGTGCGCAACGAGGACGACGCGCTGCCGCTGCCCGCGTCTACCGACTGCGTGAACGTCTTTGGGTGGGCCTCCACCCAGTGGGTGGGCTCCGGATCCGGGTCGGGTCAGGTCGCCGGCTCTGTCATGAGCCTGCTCGACGCGCTGGACGAGCGCGGCGTCGCCTACAACCACGAGCTCTCAGACATGTACCGGGGATTCCACGGCGAGCGGGACTACAAGGGCGCCGGTGCCCTCAACAGCCACGATGACGAGTTCTGCCGTCTCTATGAGCCGAGCGTCAACGACAGGACCTGCTACGCCGAGGACCTTCTCGAACGCGCGCGGGAGTTCTCCGAAACGGCGATCGTCGTCATCGGCCGCGTCTCGGGGGAGTCGATCGACTGCCCGACCTGGCAGCATAAGGTGCGTGACCGCGACGGCGAGGTCACGGTCGACGCCACCCGCACCTACCTCGAGCTATCCTCGGAGGAAGAGGCGCTGCTACGCTATGTGGGCGCCACCTACGAACGCGTCGTCGTGGTCGTCAACTCCACCAACACGATGGAGCTCGGCCAGCTCGAGACCATCCCGGGCATCGACGCCGCGCTGATCGCGGGCCCCACCGGCGAGGTCGGAGCCCGCGCGGTGGCAGCGGTGCTCTGGGGCGACGTCAATCCCTCCGGCCGCACGGCGGACACCTACGCCTATGACTTCTCGACGGCCGCGAGCTGGGCAAACGCGGGCGAGAAGGGCGAGGGCTCGTACCTTGGGTCCCAGGGGCTCTATCCTGCCGACGGAACCGCCAACGTCAACGTGGGCACCTACGAGACGTACGACGCGGTGCGCTTCGTGGACTACGCAGAAGGTATCTATGTGGGATACCGCTGGTACGAGACGGCCGATGCCGAAGGCTTCTGGGATGACGTGGCAAACGAGCACGGCGAGGGCTACGACGGCGTAGTCCAGTATCCCTTTGGGTACGGCCTGAGCTACACGGAGTTCTCGTGGGAGGTGGTGGGTCGGTCTCCCTCGCAGGGCACGAGGGTCGGCCGCGAGACGTCCTTCTCGCTGCGGGTGCGCGTCACCAACACCGGCGACGTCGCCGGTCGCGACGTCCTTCAGCTCTACTGCACCACGCCCTACGAGCCGGGAGGGATTGAGAAGGCGTCGACCGTGCTCGTGGCCTACGAGAAGACGAGCCTCCTGCGGCCTGGGGAGAGCCAGGAGGTCAGACTTTCCTTCTCCCTCGACGACGTCGCTTCCTATGACGGCCTGGATTCCAACGGCAACGGCTTCGCGGGCTACGAGCTCGAGCGCGGAGAGTACATTGTCGAGCTCAAGCGCAACGCGCACGAGGTCGCGGACTGTCCCGCCGCCCGCACGACGCTCTGGCTGCCGGAGGACGTCCTGTGCGAGACGAGCCTCGAGACGGGCGCCGTGGTGAGCAATCGCTTTACGGGGGATGATGCCGCCGACGGCGTGTCCGTGGACGGGTCGGACTCCGAGGCGGACATCGTCTACCTCACGCGGCCGGACTTTGCCGAAACCTTCCCCCGGACGCGCAGCGCCGATCGAGCCATGATGGAGAACGTGGCGGCACTCAACCTCTACGATGAGGATCAGGCGGAGCAGGACGCCCTTCTGGCCGCGCAAGATGCCGAGCCGAGGACCTATCAGCCCGCGACCTCCACATGGAGCGCGGCCTGGCAGCTCTTCGAAGACGGCGAGCTCACTGACCTTGGCCGCGACCTAGGGGAGGACTACGACAGCCCCTTCTGGGAGATCGTGCTCGACCGCATCTCCGTGAGCGACATGGAGCGCCTCACGCTGCACGGCTATCTTGCGACCGGGGCGATAGACGCGATAGGCAAGCCGCTCACCAAGGAGGTGGACGGGCCGGCACAGGTGGGCTCGTTCAACCAGCTCTCATACGGCGTGGGCTACCCGAGCCCCTGCGTCCTCGCGCAGACGTGGAGCAAAGACCTCGCGCGCTCGTATGGCAGCCAGCTGGGGCAGGAGGCGGCGGCGCTCGGCGTCGACGGGCTCTACGCCCCGTGCGCCAACCTCCATCGCACGCCGCTTGGCGGGCGCAACTACGAATACTACGCGGAGGACCCGCTCGTGTGCGGTACTACCGCCGCCGAGGTGGTGGCGGGCGCGCGCGAGGCGGGCACGTACTGCTTCCTCAAGCACTTCGCGGTCAACAACCAGGATTCCTATCGGGACTCGCTCTACACGTGGCTCACCGAGCAGGCGCTGCGCGAGCTCTACCTGCGGCCGTTCCAGATTGCCGTCGAGGGCGGCGCCACGGGCCTTATGACCTCGTACAACCGCATCGGGGCCACATGGGCGGGCGGCAGCCGCGCACTGCTCACGGACGTGCTGCGCGAGGAGTGGGGGTTTGCGGGCGCCGTGATCACCGACTATGCCGACCATCAGCAGTACATGAGCGCCGACCAGGCACTTCTCGCCGGTGGGGACCTCTACATGGACGGCGTGTTCCGCAACGGCGCGTATGCCCTCGAGCCTTCCGACGCGGCGACGAGCAGGGGCTACGTGGCGAGCCTGCGCCGTGCTACCAAGGACGTGCTCTACGCTCTTGTCGAGGCGCGAGCGACCAACCTCGCCTACAACGAGGTGGCGGTTGCCGAGGGCGACCCGGTCATCGAACGGCCCGTGAAGACCGGCGGCCCCAACTACCTGGGGACCGCGCTGGCGCTGGCGGATGCGGTCGCGTTCACGGGCGCCGCCGTGTGGGCACATTACGCGCTCGAGCGGCGACGCAAGAAGCCCCCGGTCGGACGGTCCGACCAGGGGCTCGTGTGAGGCGACGGGCGGAGGAGGAGGGATTCGAACCCTCGGAACGGGGGTTGCCCGCTCGACGGTTTTCAAGACCGCTGCAATCAACCACTCTGCCACTCCTCCGTGTGCACGAACTATCCTACCCTATATGTGGGCATTCGGTCTCGAGGAGGCATGGTGGGGGCAGGCGAGAACAACGGCGCGCTCGACGAGCGCTACATGGGCCTGGCGCTCGAGGAGGCGCGGCTGGCGGCGGAGGAGGGCGAGGTGCCCATCGGCGCCGTCGTGGTGTGCGACGGCCAGGTCGTGGCGCGTGCCCACAACCGCCGAGAGACCGACGCCGACCCCTCGGCGCATGCCGAGTTCTCCGCCATGGTGGCCGCGTCGCGCGCGCTCGGCCGCTGGCGGCTCACCGGCTGCACGGTCTACGTGACGCTGGAGCCCTGCCTCATGTGCGCCGGGCTCATGGTGAACGCGCGCGTGGACCGCTGCGTGTACGGGGCGGCCGACCCCAAGGGCGGCGCGCTCGGCACCCTTTTCGACGTGAGCCACGACCCGCGGCTCAACCATGCGTTCGAGGTGACGCCCGGCGTGCTCGGTGACGAGGCCGCCGAGCTGCTGCGCGCGTTCTTCCGCGCCCGTCGCCGCAAGTGAGGGGGCGAGGTCCTTCTCGCCCGCCGCACGGTTTTTAGGGTGTACCCTCTCAGGCGGCGCCGCTACAGCACGAGCGACCCCGCGTACACGAGCGCGGCCATCACGGCGGCGAAACCGAACGCGTACGCGGCGATCTTGCCGAGGATCTCGCCGTCCTTGCCGACCAGGCCGCACGCGGCGCACCCGATGGCGATGTTCTGCGGGCTGAGCATCTTGCCGGCGGAGACGCCGAGCGAGTTGGCGGCCACGAGCCAGGTCTCGTTGACGCCGATGGACCGCGCGGCCTGCAGCTGGACGTTGCCGAACAAGACCTCGCTGGAGGTGCCGGACCCGGTGACGAAGGTTCCCAGCGCGCCGAGGATGGGCGCCACGAGCGGGTAGAGGCCGCCGAGGGTCCCAACGAAGAAGGCCGCGATGCTCGCGATCATGCCGGAGTAGCCCATGATCTTGGCGCAGGCCAGCACACCGAGCATGGTGAGGATGGTCTTGCCCATCTGCTTGCAGGTGCCGAGAAGAACCTCGATGAGCTCGTGGATGCTGCAGCCCTGGATGAGGCCGCCGATGATGCCGCAGATGATGATGATCACGCCGGGCGTGTCGATCCACGTGAACGTGAGCGTGGCGGAGGGGTCGCCGGCATAGATGTTGACGGTCGTGGCGATGGCGGAGAGCGGCTCGTAGATCGCCGGGACGAGCTGGCTGGTGAGCAGCAGCGCGAGCAGGATGAGGATGAAGGGAGACCAGGCGAGGACGATCTGCAGGGCGGGCCCGCCGAATCCCTGGTAGTGATGGATGTTCGTGAGCCGGTAGTCCGCCGGCACCTCCCTGCCGCGCAGGGTGAGCGCGAAGAGGAAGGTGGCGACGAGCGCGCACGTCGCCGCGACCACGTCGGCGAGCGTCGGGCCCACGAACTGCGCGGCGACGATCATGGGCAGGCCGAAGGAGAGGCCGGAGACGAGCGCCGCGGGCAGGGCCCCGCGCAGCGCCTTGGGACCGCCGCCCACGAGCATGACCATGAGGATCGGGCAGGCGATCACGAACGGGAGCACCTGCACGGCCTGGACGGCGGCGAGCTCGAAGGCGTCGATGCCGGTGATCGAGGCGAGGGTGGTGGTGGGGATGCCGATGGAGCCGAACATGGTGGGCACGCCGTTGGCGATGAGGCAGGCGAGGATGGAGGTCACCGGAGAGACGCCGAGCGCCACGAGCATGCTCGCGGGGATGGCGACGGCGGTGCCGAAACCGGCCATGCCCTCGAGAAAGCCGCCGAAGCACCAGGCGATGAGCAGGGTGAGGACGCGCTTGTCGTCGGAGACCGAGCAGAGCATGGCCTTGATGGTCTCCATGCCGCTGGTGTGGACGGTGACGTTGTAGGTGAAGACGGCTGCGATGATGACGATCACGATGGGCCACAGCGCCATGGCAAAGCCCTCGAGAGCGGCGGTGCCGATGTTGATCGGGGTCATGCCCCAGCCCAGTGCCGCGCAGACGGCGGCGACCACGAGCGCGCCGGCGCTGGCGACGTGGGCCTGCATGTGCAGTCCGCACAGGGCTATGACGAGCCAGATGATGGGTGCGAGGGCGAGGACGAACATGCCAAAGAGCTCGAGCATAGCTACTCCCGGAGACGCGCGTGACTTTCAGCCCCCTAATGTAGCACCGCGCACCATCGCGATGGGCATTCAAAAAGGGACAGGTGCAGAACCGCAGGTAAAACCTGTCAAAAGTCAGCCACTTTTGACAGGTTTTACCTGAGGTTCTGCACCTGTCCCCTCTTGCGAGGTTTTACCTGCGGTTCTGCACCTGTCCCTTTTTGAATGCTCTTCTCGATTAACGCGCACCATTTGTTTTGATTTCATATATCCGCAGGTCGGTATTTCGCAAAAGACAAACGGTGCGCGTTAATTTGATTTGCACGGCCTAGACCACCTGGAAGATGAAGAAGTCCAGGTAGTGGCTCTCGGGAAAGCCCCAGAGAATGGGGTGGTCGGGGGCCTGCTGGCGCTCCTCGACCTGCTTGAGCTGCACGTTCGCCTGGTGCGCGGCCTCCGCGATCGCCTTGGCGAGAAGATCGCGGGTCATGAAGTGCGAGCAGCTGCACGTGGCGAGGTAGCCGCCGCGCGGGAGGAGGCGCAGGGCCTCGTAGTTGATCTCACGGTAGCCGCGCGCGGCATGGGAGACGGTCCCGCGACTCTTGGTGAAGGCGGGCGGGTCTAGCACGATGAGGTCGAAGGGGCCGCCCTCCTCGCGCAGCCGTCCGCGGTCCGCGCGGAGCTCCGGCAGGTAGTCGAGGACGTTTGCGCAGGTGAAGCCCATGCGCCCATCGAGCCCGTTGAGGCGCGCATTCTCGCGGGCGAGGTCGATGGCCGTCTGGCTCACGTCCACGCAGCGCACGAGCTCGGCGCCGCCGGCGGCCGCGTTGAGGCCGAAGGGGCCCACGTGGCAGAAGCAGTCGAGTACGCGGCGCCCGGACGCGATCTCCCGTACGGCGCGGCGGTTGTACTTCTGGTCGAGGAAGAACCCGGTTTTCTGGCTGTTCTCGATGTCGAGGTCAAAGGCGAGGCCGTTCTCGCGCACCATGATGCGCGGGGTCTCGGGTGCGGGCAGGCCGTCCCACCAGCCCTTGTATTGGGGCAGGCCCTCCTTGGCGCGGGAGGGGCCGTCGTTTCTCTCGTAGATCGCGTCGATCTTCTCGCCATCCGCCGCGAGCGCATCGAGGAGCGCCGCGTACACGACGGGCCGCAGGCGCTCCATGCCCACGGTCCCCACCTGCGTGACCAGCACGTTCTCGTAGCGGTCCGCAACGAGGCCGGGCATGCCGTCTGCCTCCGAGAAGACCACGCGACAGCAGTTAGTGTCGGGCTCCGAGCCCGGCAGGGCGCGACCGCCCATCGCGACGCGACGGTGCTGCCACGCCCAGGCTGCGCGCCGGCGCCAGAAGGCCTCGTCGACGCGGTCGTTGGCGTTGCGCGTGACGATGCGCACGCGGATCTTGGACTCCTGCGAGAGCAGACCCGCCCCTTGCCACGTGCCGTTCTCCTCGAAGATGTCGACGACGTCGCCGTTGTCCGCCGACTCGGCATCGAGGACCTCGCCCTCAAAGACCCACGGGTGGCCGCCGGCCAGCGAGCGCGCCGCCTTGCGGGTGACGGTGACGCGCGGGTATGGACGCGCCTGCTTCATACGCCCTCCTGTGAATTGGGGACAGTCCCCAATTAGCACAAATGTTTTATGCGAATCGGGGACTGTCCCCAATTCACAGACTAGTAGTGGCGGCCGTAGCGTCCGCCGCCGAAGCCGCGGCCCCGCTGGCGCGACCCGGCGAACATCGTGCGCGTGGAGCGCTTGGTGGAGCGCCCCTCCTGCGGGATGATGCGACCGGAGTCGTAGGTAAAGCCGGGCAGGTCCCACACGGGCACGAGCTTCTTGGTGAAGTACTCGATCTCGCGCAGGGGGCTGACCTCGTCGGGCGCCACGAAGGTGTAGGCGTGGCCGGTCGCCCCGGCGCGGCCCGTGCGGCCGATGCGGTGGACGTAGTCCTCCGGGTCCATGGGGACGTCGAAGTTCACGACCGCGTCGATGCCGGAGACGTCGATGCCTCGGCTCATGACGTCGGTTGCCACGAGCACCTGGACCTTGCCCTCGCGGAAGCGCTCGAGCGCGCGGGCGCGCGCCTGCTGGGGACGGTCGGCATGCATGACGTCGACCTTCACGCCGGCGTTCTTGAGCGTCTTTGAGACGTCGTCGACGCGGTGCTTGGTGCGACAGAACACGAGCACGCGCTCGGGCTTCTCGCCCGCCGCGCCGCCGGTCTCGAGCAGGGCGCGCAGCAGCTCGGTCTTCTGTCCCTGGGTGATGGGGCAGAGGTGCTCCTCAACGGTGTCGGCCGTCTCGCCCACGCGGGAGATCTCCACGGTGACGGGGTCGGTGAGCAGCGCGTCGATCGTGGACTTGATCGACGGGGGGATGGTTGCCGAGAAGAGCAGCGTCTGGTGGCGCTCGGGCAGCGCGTGCATGATGCGGCGAACGGAGGGCCAGAAGCCCATGTCGAGCATGCGGTCCGCCTCGTCGAGCACGAGCACCTTGACCTGCGCAAGGCTCACGTGCTTGTGCTCCATGAGGTCGATGAGGCGCCCCGGCGTGGCCACGAGCAGGTCACAGCCGCGCTCGAGCTCCTTGATCTGGCGGTCGAACTTGGCGCCGCCCATGACGATGACCGCACGCTGGCCGGTCTTCTCGCATACGACGCTCACGACCTTCTCGATCTGCGCCGCGAGCTCGCGCGTGGGGGTGACCACGAGCGCATGCGGGCCCTTGCCCTCGGCGCCGGCGACGAGCTGCAGCGTCGGGAGCCCGAATGCGGCCGTCTTGCCCGTTCCCGTCTGTGCGGAGGCCACGATGTCGTGCCCCTCGAGCACGACGGGGATGGCCTGCGCCTGAACGGGGGTCGGTTCGGTGAAGCCGAGGGAATCCACCCCGGCGAGGATCTGCTCGTTTAGCCCGAGCTCGGCAAATGAAGTAGTCATGGGGACAAGTATAGAGCATGGGCGCTGACGTGGTTATACTGGACAGGTTAAGACGCAGAAATGGAGTCCGCATGCCCATCAACATCCCTGACGGCCTGCCCGCCAAGAAGATCCTGCAGCAGGAGCGCATCTTCGCTCTCGAGGAGGAGGTGGCCAGCCACCAGGAGATTCGCCCCCTGCGCGTGGCGATCTTGAACCTCATGCCCACCAAGATCGAGACCGAGACCCAGATCCTGCGCCTCATCTCCAAGTCCCCGCTGCAGGTGAGCTGCGACTTCATGCGCGTCTCCACCCATGAGTCCACGCACGTCTCGCAGGACCACCTCGTCAAGTTCTACGACACGTTCGACGCCTTCCGCGACAAGAACTACGACGGCCTCATCATCACGGGCGCGCCGGTGGAGCACCTCGACTACGATGACGTGGACTACTGGGACGAGTTCTGCGAGATCGTGGACTGGAGCCAGGAGCACGTCTTCTCGACGATGTATCTGTGCTGGGCGGCGCTCGGCGGCCTCTGGCACCTCTACGGCATCCCCAAGCGCCAGCTCGGTGCCAAGCTCTTCGGCGTCTTCAAGCAGCGCCTCTGCGACGAGTACAGCTTCCTCACCAACGGCTTCGACGAGGCGCACTACATGCCGCACTCCCGCCATGCCGCGATTGATACGAGCGCGCTCGCGGAGCATCCCGAGCTCTGCGTGCTCTCCGAGGGCTTCACGAGCGGCCCGTCGCTTCTCGCCACGCGCGACTTCCATGAGGTCTACGTGACCGGCCACTTTGAGTACGGCCGCGACACGCTGGCCGACGAGTTCTGGCGCGACTTCCACAAGGGCCTGCCCATCCGCGTGCCCGAGAACTACTTCCCGGACGACGACCCCGAGAAGCAGCCGCTGTTCACCTGGCGAGCGCATGCCAACCTGCTCTATCGCAACTGGCTCAACTGGGTCTACCAGATGACGCCGTACGACCTAGACGAGATCCCGGCCGCGATCGCCGACCTGCGCAGCCGCGCCACCGGTCACGTCGACAAGTTCTAGGCGAGAAGGGCTGTGACCCCCACGCGTTATTCCCTGTTACCGACAATCCCCGTTTGCGCATGCCGAGAAGGGCGCGCAAACGGGGATTGTTGTCCAAACGTGATTCAATAGGGGACAGTCCCCCTTTGAATCACTAGCAGGTGGCGCCGCCGATGACGGTCTTGCCGAGGATGGCCTCCTTGTCGATGGGCGCGGTCAGCAGCTTCTCCTGCACGTAGTCAAAGCCGAGGCGTGCCACGGTGTCGGCGAAGCGCTCGCCGCTCTGCCCCTCGTCGCGGAAGAAGAGGATCGCGCGCTCCACGAGGTCCATGACCTCATCCTCGCTGGTGAAGATCTTGTCCAGCGCCTGACCGTGCGTGACCTTCTTGCCCCAACGGCCGCCGATGTAAACCTTGTAGCCGGCGAGCCCCTCGGTCACGGCGCCAAACGGGCACGCGCCGACGCAGCGCCCGCAGTGGTTGCACGCAGCGTCGTCGATGGTGATCTTGCCGTCGGCCCCGATCTGCGCATCTCCCATCGGGCATGCCTTCACGACCTGGCAGGCCTTGCACGCGCGACACTTCTCGAGATCGATCTGCGGCACGCGCTGGCCGACGATGCCCAGGTCGTTGAGGTCGGGCTTGACGCACATGTTGGGGCAGCCGCCCACGGCGATCTTGAACTTGTGCGGCAGGTCGACGCCGTGATAGCCCACGTAGAAGCGCTCGTGCAGTTTCTCGGAGAGGTCGAAGGTGTCGATGAGGCCGTACTGGCAGGTGGTGCCCTTGCAGCTCACGACCGGGCGCACCTTGGAGCCCGTGCCGCCGGCGTCCAGGCCGTGGTCCTGCAAAAAGCCGATGCACGCGTCGATGTTGTCGTACTTCACGCCTTGGATCTCCAGCGTGAGACGCGTGGTCATGGTGACCTCGCCGGAGCCATAGCGCTCTGCGGCCTCGGCCACGGTGCGCTGCTCGTCCACCGTGATCTTGCCGTTGCGCGTGATCACGCGGACGTTGAAGACGTCGTCGTAGCGCTTGTCCTGCAGACATCCCAGGCCTTTGAGGCGCTTGACCTCGGCGGCGGGCAGCTTCTTGCCGGCCGGGCGCGGCACGCGGACCTCATTGAAGGTCACGCCGCCCTCGAGCACGCGCGTCGCGGTGTAGCCCGCGGCCTTGAGGCGGTTCTGAGCGAAGTAGCCGCGCTTGCCCTTGGCGCAGACGAGCAGGAGCTTCTCGTCCTTCTCGTGACCGGACAGCCCGTCCGGACCGATCTTGGTGAGGTCGACCCACTCTGCGCCGGGGATGGTGGGCGCGGGCAGCACGTCGATGACGTGGTAGTCTGCGGCGGCGCCGGCGGCGTACTCTGCCGGCGTGAAGCTCTCGAGCTCGCCCGCGAGCTTGTTCTCCAGGATGTAGGCGGTCGTGACCAGCGGGTGGATGGCGGTCGAGAAGGGCGGCGCGTAGGAGAGGTCCATCAGGTCGAGGTCCTCCACGCGCGCCTTCTGGTAGAGCGCGGTCACCACGACGTCCGTGACCTTGTCGACGGCGCCCGCCCCCAGCGCCTGCACGCCGAGCAGGAGGTGCGACGCGCGGTCCGCGATGAGCTTGATGAAGAAGCTCGAGGAGCCGGGGTAGTAGTGGGCCTTGTCGTCCACGACCGAGGTGACGCTCACCGGGTCGAAGCCCGCCTCGCGCGCAGCCGCCTCGGTGAGGCCGGTGCGCCCACCGTTGAGCGAGGGCAGCAGGCGCACCACGCCGGTGCCGAGCGCGCCGGGATAGGCGGTCGGCGTGCCCGTGAGCGTGCGGGCGAGCGCTCGGCCGGCGATGTTGGCCGTCGAGCCCATGGCGCTCCAGAACGGGCGCCCGGTGATGGCGTTTGTGACCTCGGCGCAGTCGCCGGCGGCGTAGACGTCCGCCAGGTTGGTGGCGCCGAACTCGTTTACGACCACGCAGCCGCGGTCGAGCTCGACGCCGGAGCCCTCGAGCCATGCGGTGTTGGGTCGGATGCCGATGGAGAGGATCACCAGGTCGGCCGGCAGCGTCCCCGCGCCGGTCTCCACGCCCTCGACCTTCTCGGCGCCCTTGATGGCGACCAGCGGGCACGACGTCATCACGCGCACGCCTGCCGCCTTGAGCTGGCGCTGGGCAAAGCCGGCCATCTCGGGGTCAAAGACATTGGGCAGGATCTGCGGCATCGCGTCGATGACGGTGACGGAGAGGCCGCGCGCGAGCAGGTTCTCGGCAACCTCCAGGCCGATGAAGCCAGCGCCCACCACCACAGCGCGGCGCGCCCCGGCCTCGGCGTAGCCGCGGATGGCCTCGGCGTCGTCTGGGGTGCGCACGGTGAAGACGCCCGGCAGGTCCGCGCCGGGGATGCTGGCGGGCACAATCGGCGAGGCGCCGGTGGCGATGACCAGCTTGTCGTACTTCTCGACGCGCTCGGAGCCGTCCTTCTCGCGCGCCGTCACCTCGTGGGCCGTCGCGTCGAGCGCCACGGCCTCCACGCCCGTGCGCACTTCGACGCCGGTGAGGCCGGCGTAGGCAGCCGGCGTGTTGACGATGAGCTCGCCTCGGGTCTGGATGTCGCCGCCGATGTAGTACGGCAGCCCGCAGCCGGCGTAGCTGATGTCCTCGCTCTTGGTGATCACGGTGACCTCGGCCGAACGGTCGCAGCGCTTGAGCTTTGCCGCGACCTTGGTTCCGGCGGCCACGCCGCCGACGATCAGGTACCTCATGGCGTTCCTCTCCTTTTGCGTCGCCTCGCGGGACGTGCCCCTTCTATGGTAGGCCGAGAAGGGCGACCTCGTTTTGGGTTTTGCGACAGCGGCGCCGGAAACGCCTTGTCCGGTGGGCTAGAATGACCACGTCAAACACTGCGGGCGCGCCCGCAACGAGAGGAGAGTCCCATGAAGGTTGCCATTCCCACCCTCGGCAAGGGCGGTCTGGACTGCGAGCGCTCGGGCCACTTCGGCCACTGCGACTGCTTCACCGTGGTCGATGTCGAGGACGGCCAGATCGGCGCCGTGAGCATCATCGACAACCCGCCCCATGAGGAGGGCGGCTGCATGCGCCCCGTCGCGCTGCTCGCCGAGAACGGCATCGACGCCATCGTCGCCGCCGGCATGGGCATGCGCCCGATGATGGGCTTCGCGCAGGCGGGCATCACCGTCTTCTTTGAGAACCAGACCCCGGGCGTGGGCGACGTCGCGCAGATGGCCGCCGCCGGCACCCTCCCCGTCATGGGCGAGGAGCACGCCTGCCACCACTGATGATACGAAGGGACAGTCCCTTCGTATCATTTGGAGAGCAGATGGTGGACGCGCTGGTCATAGCCGGCTGCCTCTCGGGCGAGAAGAACGACGCGGGCATTGCGGCTCTCGTCGAAGAGCTCGCCGAGGCGGTCGATGCCGACGTAACGCTGCGCGCCCGCACGGGTGGCCGGCCTGTGGGGCAGTCGCTGCCTGAGGTGCTCGCCGGCCTGCGGAGTCGGGGCGTTCGGCGGGTGCTGGTGACAACGACGCACGTTGCGGACGGACGCCTCCAGCGCGGGGCGGCGTCGGCGGTGCGCGCGGCGGCGCCCGGCTTTGAGTCGCTGCGCCTTGCGCCGCCCCTGCTTGCAACCGAGAAGGACCTGGAGCTCGTCGCCCGCGCCCTGGATGCGGCGCTGCCCGCCCGCCCTGGTCGCGTCACGGGCCTTGCCGGGCACCGCGGCGCGGAGTGCGGGAAGGCGTTCGCCGGGCTCGAGCTCGCCCTGCGCCGTCGCGGGCGTGACGACCTGCTCGTCGACGCGCCGGACCGTCTCCCCGCTCGTCTGCGGGAGCATTCCGAGCACGCCGTCCTTCTCGGCCCGTTTCTCATGGCGCTCGGTCATCATGCCCGTCACGACGTGCTGGGCAACCTGCGCGACGAGCTCGCGCGGGGCGGCGTTCGCGTTACGACCTGGCCGCACTCCCTCACCGAGTTGCCCGAGGTCCGTCACCTCGTCGTCTCCCACGCGCTCTGTCAGTTGGGGACAGTCCCCAACTGACAGAAAAGTTTTATGTAAATTGGGGACTGTCCCCAAATAACAGACCCGCCTGACAGAGAGGAACGCCCATGAAGCTCGTCATCGCCTCCGACATCCACGGCGCCGCCGACGCCTGCGCCCGCCTCATGTCCGCCATCGAGACGGAGAGCCCTGACCGCGTGGTTCTTCTCGGCGACCTGCTCTATCACGGGCCGCGCAACGACCTGCCGGCCGACTACGCGCCCAAGCGCGTGATCGAGATGCTCAACTCCATCGCCGACCGCGTGATCGCCGTGCGCGGCAACTGCGAGGCCGAGGTCGACCAGATGGTCCTCGCGTTCCCCTGCATGGCCGACCACAACGTCCTCGTCGACCCCACCGCAGACGGCGGCCCGTACACGCTCTTCCTCACGCACGGGCACGTCTACGGCCCCGGCTATCACAACAGCGTCGACGCGTGGCCTGCGCTGCCCGAGCGCTCCGCCCTCGTCTATGGACATACGCACATCAAGGTGAACGAGAAGAACGAGGCGCACGGGGCGTGGGTCTTCAACCCCGGCTCGGCGGGCATCCCCAAGGACGGGACCGCCAGCTTTGGCATCTACGAGAACGGGCGCTTTGAGCATCGCCTGCTGTAGGCGCGACCCCACCTCAACTCCACACGTCAAAAAATCTCATATGTGGAGACTTAGATAATGTATAGAATCGAAGCGCATGGGGGATAAACTCCACCGTACAGAAAAGGAATCACGCGAGAGGGGCGCATACGCGGCCCCGCGCAGGAAAAGGAGAGTAACCATGGGCAAGATTCTTGGCATCGACCTGGGCACCACCAACTCCGCGATGGCGGTCCTCGAGGGCGGCGAGCCCACGATCATCGTCAACGCCGAGGGCGACCGCACCACCCCGTCCGTTGTGGGCTTCCGCTCCGACGGCGACCGCATCGTCGGCAAGGCGGCCAAGAACCAGGCCGTCACCAACCCCACCAACACCGTCTTCTCGATCAAGCGCTTCATGGGCCGTCGCTACGACGAGGTCAGCTCCGAGCTCAAGACCGTCCCGTACAAGGTCAAGCCCGGCGTGGGCGGCCGTGCGGTCGTGGAGATCGACGGCGAGGACTTTACCCCGGAGCAGATCAGCGCCATGATCCTCTCCAAGATGAAGGCCGATGCCGAGAAGTACCTCGGCGAGCCCGTCACCGACGCCGTCATCACCGTCCCCGCCTACTTCAACGACGCCCAGCGCCAGGCCACCAAGGACGCCGGCAAGATCGCCGGCCTCAACGTCCAGCGCATCGTCAACGAGCCCACCGCCGCGGCTCTCGCGTACGGCCTCGACAAGAAGGGCATCGATCAGAAGGTCCTGGTCTTCGACCTCGGCGGCGGCACCTTCGACGTGTCCCTGCTCGACCTCGCCGACGGCGTGGTCGAGGTTCTCGCCACCAACGGCGACAACCACCTCGGCGGTGACGACTGGGATCAGCGCGTCATCGACTGGATGGCCGACAAGTTCCAGTCCGACAACGGCATCGACCTGCGCAAGGACCCGATGGCCCTGCAGCGCCTGAAGGAGGCCGCGGAGAACGCCAAGAAGGAGCTCTCCTCCGCCCAGCAGGCCCAGATCAACCTGCCCTTCATCACCGCTGACGCCACCGGCCCCAAGCACCTCGACTACACGCTGACCCGCGCCGAGTTCGAGCGCATCACCCGCGACCTGCTCGATCGCTGCAAGGGCCCCGTCACCAAGGCTCTGCACGACGCCAACCTGCAGCTCTCCGAGGTCAACGAGGTCATCCTCGTCGGCGGCTCCAGCCGCATGCCCGCCGTCCAGGAGCTCGTCAAGCAGATGACCGGCAAGCAGCCCAACATGTCCGTGAACCCGGACGAGGTCGTGGCCGACGGCGCGGCCGTCCAGGGCGGCGTCCTCACCGGCGACGTCTCGGGCATCCTGCTGCTCGACGTCACGCCGCTGTCCCTCGGCGTCGAGACCATGGGCGGCGTCATGACCAAGATGATCGACCGCAACACCACGATCCCCACGTCCAAGACCGAGATCTACTCCACGGCCGCCGACAACCAGACGTCCGTCGAGATCAACGTCCTGCAGGGCGAGCGCGAGATGGCCGCGGACAACAAGTCCCTCGGCAAGTTCAACCTGACCGGCATCCCGGCCGCCCGCCGCGGCGTGCCGCAGATCGAGGTCACCTTCGACATCGACGCCAACGGCATCGTGAAGGTCACCGCCAAGGACAAGGCCACCGGCAAGAGCCAGCAGATCACCATCTCCGGCTCCACCGCCCTGTCCGACGACGAGGTCGACCGCATGGTCAAGGATGCCGAGGCCCACGCCGAGGAGGACAAGAAGCACAAGGACGAGATCGAGGTCCGCAACCAGGTCGACTCGCTGGCCTACTCCACCGAGCAGACCCTCAAGGACCTGGGCGACAAGGTCCCGGCCGACCAGAAGAAGGCTGCCGAGGACGCCGTGGCCGAGGCCAAGAAGGCCCTCGACGGCACCGACGTGGACGCCATCCGCGCCGCGGGCGACAAGCTCCAGGAGGTCGGCCACAAGCTCGCCGAGGTCGTCTACTCCGCCACTCAGGAGGACGCAACGGCCGGCGCCGCCGCGCAGGGCGGCTCCGCCGACGACGTGGTGGACGCCGACTACGAGGTCGTGGACGACGACAAGAACAACTAGTCCGCGCCCGCACGCAACGGATTGAACCGGGGGCGGTCACAGCTAGCGGCCGCCCCCATGATTCAAAAGGGGACAGTCACCTTTTGAATCATCGAGAAGTTCGAGGAGGGTGACGTGAAAGTGCCCATCGAGGTAGAGGACGAGAAGAACGAGGCCGTCGAGTCCGACGGGGTCGTCGAGGACGAGACCGCCGAGGTCGACGAGGACGCCGAGGAGCGCGCCCGCGTGGAGGCCGCCATCCGTGCCGGCGAGGAGGCCGCCGAGCGCGAGCTCGCAGCCGATGCCAGCAAGATTCGCGAGGAGCGCGACGAGCTGCAGAAGAAGCTCGCCGACGTCGAGGACCAGATCGAGGCGGCCAAGAAGGAGGCCTCCGAGGCCACGGAGCGCATGCTGCGTCTCCAGGCCGACTGGGAGAACTATCGTCGCCGCACGGCGGCCGAGCGCCTCGCCGAGAAGGAGCGTGCCGCCGAGGGCCTGGTCACGAGCCTTCTGCCCGTGATCGACGACATCGAGCGCGCCATCGAGCACGCTGGCGTCGCCGACGGGGACACGCAGTTCCAGCAGTTCGTGGACGGCGTGTCCGCCGTGCATGCCAAGATGCTCGGCGTGCTCGCCAAGGAGGGCGTCGAGCCGGTCGACCCGGCGGGCGAGGCCTTTGACCCGCTCGCGCACCAGGCGGTCGGCCGCGTCGAGGACAAGGACGCCTACGACGAGACCGTGGCCCAGGTTTACCAGAAGGGCTATCGCATGGGCGACAAGGTCATCCGCAGCGCCATGGTGACGGTGACCTACGGCGGCCCCAAGCGGCCCGCGGAGCCTGAGCCTGTGGCGGCGCCGGAGGAAGAGTAGGCAATCGCGCCCGGGCTCCGCACCCGGGCGCGCCTGTGAATTGGGGACAGTCCCCAACTCACATAAAAGATTTCTGCAAATTGGGGACTGTCCCCAATTCACACACCGAGAGGGGGCTCGTGCAGAATGGCAACCAAGAGGAGCTACTACGATGTGCTGGGCGTCAAGCGCGACGCCACCGACGATGAGATAAAGAAGGCGTTTCGCAAGCTCGCCGCAAAGTACCACCCCGACGCGGGCGGCGACGAGCAGAAGTTCAAGGAGGTCAGCGAGGCCTACACCACCCTCTCCGACCCCCAGAAGCGCCGCGAGTACGACCAGCTGCTCATGTTTGGCGGCATTCCCGGCGCCGACTTTGGCGGCTCGGGCGGCCGCGGGCGCTACGCCTACACCACCAACGTGGGCGGCGACTGGTCCGACATCTTCAACAACATGCGTGGCGGCGATGGCTTCGGCGGGTTCGACTTCTCGTCGATCTTCGGCGGCGCAGCGGGCGCGCGGGCTGCGTCCAACCGCCCGACCAGGGGCAGCGACCTCACGATGTCCGTGGACGTTTCCGCCGACGAGGCCTTCCGCGGCGCCACGCGCAAGGCGACGTATCGCGTGCCCTCGACTGGCGAGGAGCAGACGCTCACCATCAAGATCCCGGCCGGCGCCGTGGACGGAGGCAAGCTCCGCTACCGCGGGCGCGGCGAGTACGGCACCAACGGCGGCGACCGCGGCGACCTCGTGATCACCACGCACGTCGCCGAGCATCCGCTCTTCAAGCGCGACGGGGCGGATGTTCGCATGGACCTGCCCATCAGCGTCTATGAGGCCGCGCTCGGCGCCACCGTCGACGTTCCCACGCCCGACGGCACCGAGGTGCGCCTCAAGGTTCCCGCGGGCACGCAGGACGGCAAGACCTTCCGCTTCCGCGACCTGGGCGCGCCCAACGTCAAGCGCAAGGGCTCGCGCGGCGCCCTCTACGTGACCGTGCGCTTGAAGGTCCCCACGATGCTTACCAAGAAGGAGCGCGACGCGCTCGAGACGCTGCGCGACGCCGACACGCGCGACTATCGCGAGGAGGTCAACCGCTATGGCACGAGGTCGTGACGAGGCCGGCGAGGGCACGGGCCGCAACAAGCCCCTCTACATGATCAGCGTGGCCGCCGAGCTCACCGGCATGCACCCGCAGACCCTGCGCGTCTACGAGCAGAAGGGTCTCGTCACGCCCGGGCGCTCGCGCGGCAACACGCGTCTGTACTCCCAGTCCGACATCGACCGGCTGAACCTCATCTCCAAGCTCACGGACGAGGGCATCAACCTCGCCGGGGTGGTGCGCATCCTCGACATGCGCGAGCGCATGCTCGAGCGCGAGGACGAGCTCGAGGAGCTGCGTCGCCGCGTGCGCGAGCTCGAGGAGGAGGTCCACGAGTACCGCATGCAGGAGAAGATCACCGCGCTCGCCCGCTACGACGAGCAGGGGAGCCCCGAGCAGGTCATGCGCCGCCTGCTCCTCGGGGGCGCGCCTGCCGAGAAGAGCGACGAGTAGTGCGTCCTTCTCGCCAGATTAGGCGTTCCCTGCCTCACGGAAAACTCGCGTACGTCTGTACTTTAATCGTGATGCAGTTGGTTAAAAGCTAAATATATACAGGTAGAAGGCGCGATGCTTTTCTCGCCAATGGCGTGGGCGCGATTAATGTACAGATGTATGCAAGTTTGTTGCCGGCGAGGCGATGGGGGCGGAGACGCGGCTACGCCGCCGTGCAGGGCCCTTCTCGCCAACGCGCAGAAAATCTACTATGTAGACGCTTAGATTTACGTATAAGCCCCAGCTCCCAGGGAACAATAGACCTTGATAAACAACAGACCCAAGAAGGGGGCAACTATGAGACTGGACAAGTGGGCCGTCACGGCCCAGGAGGCGCTGCAGGCGGCCGTCGGCATCGCCACAGACGCCAACGCGGGGCAGCTCATGCCCGTTCACGTTCTCAAGGCGCTGCTCAGCTCCGGCGAGCACAACATCCGTGCCATCATCGAGCGCGTCGGCGCTGACCCGGCCTCGATCGAGGCGCAGGTCGACGATGCCATCGCGCGTCAGCCGCAGGTCAGCGGCGACGCCGCGCAGATGGGCATGGCAGATGCGACGGTGCGCGTGGGCAACGCCGCGGAGAAGCTCGCGTCCAAGATGGGCGACTCCTACGTCACCTCCGAGCACCTGCTCTGCGCGCTCGCCGATGACAAGACGGACGCGGGCTCCCTCCTCAAGGCCGCCGGCGTCACCGCCAAGCGCGTCGAGGAGGCCTACGACGCCCTGCGCGGTGACGAGCGCGTGACCAGCCAGGACTCCAAGCCCGAGTTCGAAGCGCTCGAGAAGTACGGCCGCAACGTCACCGACCTCGCCCGCCAGGGCAAGCTCGACCCGATCATCGGCCGCGTCGAGGAGATCCGCCGCACCATCCAGGTGCTCAGCCGCCGCACCAAGAACAACCCGGTGCTCATCGGCGAGCCGGGCGTGGGCAAGACCGCCATCGTCGAGGGCCTGGCCCAGCGCATCGTCAACGGCGACGTGCCGTCCACCCTGCGCGACAAGGACCTCGTCGAGCTCGACATGTCCGCGCTCGTCGCCGGAGCAAAGTACCGCGGTGAGTTCGAGGACCGCCTCAAGTCCGTGCTCAAGGAAGTCGAGAAGTCCGACGGGCGCATCATCCTGTTCATCGACGAGCTCCACACCATCGTGGGCGCGGGCGCCACGGAGGGCTCGATGGACGCCGGCAACATCCTGAAGCCGGCCCTCGCGCGCGGCACGCTGCACGCCATCGGCGCCACGACGCTCGACGAGTACCGCAAGTACATCGAGAAGGACGCGGCGCTCGCGCGGCGCTTCCAGACGGTTCTGGTCTCAGAGCCCACGGTGGAGGACACCATCTCCATCCTGCGCGGCATCAAGGACCGCTACGAGCAGCACCACCGCGTGCGCATCACCGACGCGGCGCTGGTCAGCGCGGCCGACCTCTCCAACCGCTACATCTCCGACCGGTTCCTCCCCGACAAGGCCATTGACCTCGTCGACGAGGCCGCGAGCCGCCTGCGCATGGAGCTCGACTCCATGCCCGCCGACATCGATGCCGTGGACCGCCAGCTCACGCAGATGCAGATCGAGGAGCAGGCCCTCATGAAGGAGGAGGACGCCGCCAGCAAGGAGCGTCTGGAGACCCTGCGCGGCGAGATCGCCACCACGCGCGAGAAGCTCGACGGCATGAAGGCCAACTGGGAGAACGAGAAGGGCGCCATCGACCGCGTGCAGGACCTCAAGTCCCGGATCGAGGACGCACGGGCCGAGATGGAGCGCGTGACCCGCGAGGGCGACCTCGCCCGCGCTTCCGAGCTGCGCTACTCCACCATCCCCGCGCTCCAGCGCGAGTACGAGGAGGCGGAGGCCGCGCTCGCCGCCAAGCAGGAGGCGGGCGGACTGCTCAAGGAGGAGGTCACCACCGAGGAGATCGCCGAGGTCGTGAGCTCGTGGACGGGCGTGCCGGTCTCCAAGATGATGCAGGGCGAGATGGACAAGCTCAAGAACCTCGAGTCCGAGCTCCACAAGCGCGTCGTGGGCCAGGACGAGGCCGTCTCGGCCGTGGCCGCCGCCGTGCGCCGCAGCCGCGCGGGCCTCTCCGACCCCAACCGCCCGATCGGAAGCTTCTTCTTCCTCGGCCCCACCGGCGTGGGCAAGACCGAGCTCGCCAAGGCGCTCGCCGAGAACCTCTTCGACGACGAGCGGGCGCTCGTGCGCATCGACATGTCCGAGTACATGGAGAAATTCAGCGTCCAGCGCCTCATCGGCGCGCCTCCCGGATACGTGGGCTATGACGAGGGCGGCCAGCTCACCGAGGCCGTTCGCCGGCGCCCGTACTCCGTCATCCTGCTGGATGAGATGGAGAAGGCGCACCCCGACGTCTTCAACATCCTGCTGCAGGTGCTCGACGACGGCCGCCTCACGGACGGCCAGGGCCGGGTGGTGAGCTTCAAGAACACGATCATCATCATGACGTCCAACGTCGGCAGCCAGTTCATCGCCGGCGTGAGCGCCTCGAGCGATCCCGACGAGGTCCAGCGCCAGGTCAACGACGCCCTGCGCCAGACCTTCAAGCCGGAGTTCCTCAACCGCATCGACGACGTCGTGGTCTTCCACGCCCTCGGCCTCGCCGACATCGAGCGCATCGTCGACATCCAGCTGCGCGACGTCCGCGCCCGTCTCGACCGCGACCGCATCCAGCTCGAGCTCACGCCGAGCGCGAAGCAGTCGCTCGCCCTCGACGGCCTGGACCCGGTCTACGGCGCGCGCCCGCTCAAGCGCCTCATCCAGCGCCAGGTCGTGGACAACGTCGCCAACCTCATCATCGACGGCAGCGTCGGCGAGGGCGACGTGGTGCGCATCGACGTCGGGCCCGACGAGCGTCTCTTCGCGGCCCGCGACGACGCGGCCTCGGAGCGCCGCCGCTCCGGCGGGACCGCGCCGGCGGACGACGAGCCCATCGAGCCGGACGCTCTGGAGTAGTCCCGGCGTGGCCCTGTGGGGCGGGGAGCGCATCCCCGCCCCTTTCTCGTGCCGGTCGGGTAGGATAGAGGCACGTTCAACGAGCGGTTGGGGGAGGCATGGCAGCTTCGGGCGAGAAGGACAAGAGGGCCGAGAAGGACCTGCGGGACGAGACCGTCGCGCTGCCGCCCGAGGGGCTCCCGGACCCCGACGCGACCGTGGCCGCGCCGGCGGACGAGCTGCCGGGCGCGGCCGATGGCGCCACGCGCCGCATCGACGCCGCCCCGACGCATGTGCTCGCCGACGACCTTCCCACGATCGTCGTGCCCCAGGACGAGACGGCGACGGTGACGGCGCCCGACGGCCTCGACGCGATGGACGACCCCTACTATGCGCCCGTCGCGGCCGAGGACCTCACCGTCGCAAACGTCCCCGTGTCCATTCCCTCGCCGGTGCAGAGCCTTCCCGAGCGTCGGCGCCGCCTGCCGCGCTGGGCGATCGCCCTCATAGTCGCCGTTCTTCTCGCCGTGGGCTGCGGGGTCGCGTACTACACCTACGAGCAGGAGCTCTGGGGTGGCAAGACCGTCCCCGTCGTCGTGGGCATGACGCAGGAGGACGCCACGAGCGCCCTCGAGGAGCTGGGCTTTGTCGTCAGCGTGGAGGGGGTCGTGACCGACGAGGCCCCCGGCACGGTCCTTGCCAGCGACCCGGTGTCGGGCGTGCGGGCCGACCCCGCCGCCGGCATCGTGCTGAGCGTCGCCACCGAGCGCGTGATTCCCGAGGTGGTGGGTCTCACCGAGGAGGAGGCGCGCCAGGCGCTCATCGACGTCGGCGCCCAGAGCATCCAGACCGTCTCCGAGGGGTCGAGCGCCCCGGCGGGAACCGTCATCTCGGTGACGCCGGGCGAGGGCGAGCCCTTCGTGGCGAGCGACCAGGTGACGCTCGTCGTGGCACGCTCCTTCACGGTGCCGGACGTCCTGGGCATGGAGCTCGTCGACGCCCAGGCGCTTCTCGCAGAAAGCGGGCTCTCCGGGACCGTGGCGTACGTGGACTCGGCCCACGATGCCGGAACCGTCGTGGAGACGAGCCCGTCGGTGGGCTCCGAAGTCGCAGAGGGCGCCACGGTCGAGCTGCGCGTCGCCGCGACCTACCCGGACGACCCCTACGACCTGATGCCCTATCTCGACCTCGTTCCCGAGGCACTGGTGACCTACCTCGAGCAGGAGGGCTTTGAGCTCGAATACGGCGAGATCTTCGCAGCGACGGGCAACGCGCACTCCGCCTACTCCGGGGCGCGCGGGGACCTGCTGCAGATCTCCGACTATCCCGAGATCGGCTTCTACGCCGGCGGGTCTCAGACCGACGTCATCTCCCAGGGCGCCGGCGTGGGAGGCGTGCGCTACGCCTTCTCGGCGGACACGCTGCCCGAGGGTGGGTCGAGCGTCTCGGAGGAGGGCCTGCGCGCCGTCATGCGGGCATGTGGGTTCGACGGGCTTCTCGACTCCTGCACTCAGGAGGACGTCGTTGTCCCGGCGCAGGAGGGACCCTCCGAGGAGGTCGAGGCCGACCAGGGGCTGAGCTTCATCTGCGGCTACGGTCGCGAGGGGGATAAGGTCTGGGCGGTCATCATCGGCGGGTCCGGTGACGGCACGCGCGTCATCGCCCTTGCCGCGCCCGCGAGCCACTTTGATGGCATCGACCTGTCTCCCTACGGTGACAGCATCTGCGACTACATTGCCTACACGGACCTCTACGCAAAGTGAGCAGCCATGGAGAAGAAAGACGAGAGGCGCCTGGAGAAGGACGTGCGCGACAAGGAGTTCATCAGGGCGGAGAACGAGGACGACGACGGCTACGACCCCTACTCCGACCGCCGTCCGGCCCCCGAGCCGCTCTTCGAGCGCGACCCCTGGGCGTAGGCGTGACAATTTAGCCTGTCCTAATTGTCACGCCCCACCTGCCGCGCCTACTCCACGATCAGGTCCTCCATCTCAAAGGTGAGGCAGTTCACGTAGCCGCGGTTGGTGAGGCGCAGCTCGGGCACGCAGGCGAGCGACATGACGCCCATGGTCATGAACGGTGAGGGCATCGTGCAGCCCATCTGTTCCCAGGCCCTTCTCGCCCCCGCGACCTTCTCGGCCACGACCTCCACGCGCTCGGTGCTCATGAGGCCGCACACGGGCAGCTCCACGAGGGCCAGCACCTTGCCGTCCGCGACGGCCACCTCGCCGCCGCCGCACGACACGAGCGTGCGCGCCGCGAGGGCCATGTCCTCGTCGTTGTCGCCCATGACCAGCAGGTTGTGGGCGTCGTGGGAGACGGTCTGCGCGAGCGCCCCGTGGATGCCGAACCCGATGACAAAGCCCTGGGAGTGCGTGCCCTCCGCGCCGTGGTGGCGGTCGAAGACGCATACCTTGAGGATGTCGTGCTCGGGGTCGGCCAGAAGGGCGCCGTCACGAACGGGCACCTCCACCACGATGTCGCGGGTGAGGGTGTCGCCGGGCTCGATGCCCATCGCGCGGACACGCGCGGTGCCGTCCGGGCGGCCGGGCGCCGCGAAGCGGAAGGTCTCGGCCGTGGGCTCGAGGCCCAGGTTCATCGTGTGGGTCATCCAGTCGGGCCAGGCGTAGGGCTCGGGCGAGAAGAGCGCGCGACCGTCCTCCGCAACCAGCTCGCCGTCGACGAACACCTTGCGCGCGTAGAAGCCCTCGAGGTCGTCGAGCAGCACGATGTCGGCGCACTTGCCCGGCGCGATCGAGCCCAGGTCGTGCGCGAGCCCGAAGTACTCGGCGCAGTTGATGGTCGCCATCTGGATGGCCGTCACCGGGTCGAGCCCCAGCTCCACGGCCGTGCGCAGGATGCGGTCCATGTGGCCCTCGTCGACGAGGGTGTGCGGGTGGTTGTCATCCGAGCAGAGCAGGCAGTGGCGCGTGTCCACGCCGCTCTCCACGAGCTGCGGCAGGTAGCCGGGTAGGTTGAGCCAGGCCGAGCCCTGGCGCAGCTGAACCCACATGCCCAGGCGCAGCTTGGCGAGCACCTCATCGAAGCTGCCGGACTCGTGGCACGACGAGACGCCCGACGCCACGTAGGCGTTGAGGCCGCGGTCTCGGTCGGGCGAGGGGAAGTGGCCCGTGACCACGCGGTCGGCGGCGAGCGTCTCACGAACCTCGTCGATCGCGTTGGACTCGCACGACAGGATGCCGGGGAAGTTCATCATCTCGCCGAGCGCGACGACGTTGTCCCATCCCATGGAGTCCCTGATATCGGCGGCCGTGATGGCGGCGCCGGTGTCCTCCACGCCCGTTACGGCCGGCACACACGACGGCGGCGTCATCATGGCCTTGAGGGGCACGCGCCGCGCGTCCTCGAACATGGCGCGCACGCCCTCCATGCCGGCGACGTTGCCGACCTCGTGCGGATCGCAGAAGATGCCGGTGGTCCCGTGGGGCACGACGGCGCGCGCGTACTCCGCCACGCCGATCATGGCGCTCTCCACGTGGATGTGGCTGTCCATGAAGCCGGGAGCGGCAAAGAGGCCGGTCGCGTCCATGACCTGCGTGCCCGCCCCGATGCAGTGCTCGGCGGTGTGCCCGCCCAGGCCGAGGTAGGCCACGCGCCCGCAGACCACGGCGATGTCCACGTCGGGGAGGATCTCATGCGTCGCCACGTTCACGAGATTGGCATGGCGAATCACGAGCTCCGCGGGCTTCTCGCCTTGCGCTACGCGGACGAGCTCGTCGTTGCACTCCCAGAGCGGCGTCTTGCAGAAGTTGTTGCGCATGGGGTCCTCCTCGGTCGGCGTTTTGACAAGGGTAGCGCGTGAGTGGCACGGCGCGAGGCGCGGTCGGCAGGCGGTGTACTTTTGCCCACCGCGCATACCTCCCGTTTTTGAAGAGAATTACCCTCCAAAATGGGAGGTATGCGCAGTGAGCCAATGTACGCTGCCACTCCGGCGGCTTCTGCTACACTCTTGCCGAGCGCGTTCGATGGGCTCGGGTGACGCAACACCTCGAACCTGGTCAGGGCCGGGAGGCAGCAGCCATAAGGGGCCTCTGGCGGGCACCCGATCCCATCGAGCGCGCTTTTTTCATGCCGAAAGGAGTCCCGTGACCCAGTTGCCCACGCACCGCCTTGACCCGCGCATGCTGCGCGTGTGGCGCATCTCGGATGTCGTCGGGATCGTCGTTGTGGCCGCGCTGGCCGTGGTTGCCTGGCTCATCGTGCGTCATCTCGGCGGCGACCTCTTCTGGGTCTATCTTGTCGCCGGCGTCATCGAGCTCGTCTGCGTGGGCGACCTGCTGATCTCCCCGCCCATCGAGTACGCCACCTGGCGCTATGACGTCACCCCCACCGACGTCGACCTCTACCACGGCGTCTTTGTCAAGAAGCGCGTGCTCGTGCCCCTCGTGCGCGTCCAGCACGTGCAGACCAAGCAGGGCCCCATCCTGCGTGCGCACGGTCTTGCCACGGTGACCGTCTCCACGGCGGGCGAGAGCTTCGAGATCCCCGGGCTCGCCGAGGCCGACGCCGAGGCGCTGCGCGACCGCGTGGCCGAGCTCGCGCGCCTCGCCAAGGAGGACGTGTGAGCTCGGGCGAGAAGGACCACGCTGCCCAGGACCTCTCCGGCGTGCGCCGCGCCAACCCGCTCTCGGTGCCCGTCGAGGCGCTCAAGATGTCGTCGGGCCTGGTGACGCTCGCCGCGTTCATGCTCGCGCCCGACTTCTTCGGCGGCGACCTCGGCGCGCTCGCCAGGCTTGCCCTCGCTGCCGTGGCCATCTTCGCGGCCTGTCTGCTCCTGAGCCTTGCCATCTGGCGCTCCCGCACCTGGGAGCTTGTCGCCGACGGGGTCCACGTGTGCTGGGGCCTGGGCTGGGGGCCGTTCAGCCGGCGCAGCATCACCATCCCCTATGACCACATCCACACGGTCTCGATGAGCTCCACGCTGTTCGAGCGCGTCGCCGGCCTCGTGACGCTGGACCTCGACACGGGCGCCGCGGCCTCGGAGGGCGACGCGTCCAAGATCTGCGGCCTGCGCGAGGCTGAGGCGGAGGCGCTGCGGGCGGAGCTCTTCCGTCGCAGGGGAGGCGCGCCGGCGCCGGGCGAGAAGGACGCGTGCCCTGCGCCCGTCCCCGCTGAGGACCGGCCGCTCGCTGTCTTCACGCTCTCCGGCCGCGACCTGCTCCTGGCGGCTGCGTCGCAGGTGAGCGCGGGCGGCCAGGCCGTGGCGCTCGTGATACTTCTGGGCAACTGGCTCAGCAACCTCATCGAGTGGGGTGCGCTCGACCTCGAGGGCGCAGGCGACGAGCTCGTCGCCGCGGCGACCCCGGCGCTCATCCCGCTGGTGGCGGGGTTTGTGGTCGCGGCGCTCGTACTGGGCGCGATCGTCTCGTTTGTCGTGAACCTCGTGCGCTACGGCGGCTATCGCGTGGAGCGCTACGAAGATCGTGTGGTCGTGGAGCACGGCTTGCTCGCGCGCTCCTCGCGCACGCTTGTGGAGGGTCGGGTCCAGTTCGTCGCCGTGCGCCAGGGCTTGCTCCGCCAGATCATCGGCTATGCCGAGGTCAGCGCATGGGTCGTTGCGGCGCCCGGAGAGGCGGGCGGCGAGCCCTCGGGCAGCGTGCTCCTGCACCCGTTCATCCGCACGGGCGACCTCGACGCGTTCCTCTCCGAGGTCCTGCCTGACTACGCGGGCGTCCTGGGGCGCGCGAATCTCCGGCGCCTGGGGCCGGTCGCGCGGCGCCGCGCCGTGGTGCGCGCGGCGATCTGGTGGCCGTTCGCCGCCGCGCTCAATGTGGGCGCGCTCTGGCTCTTTGGCCTCTCGGGGCTTCTCGACAGCGCCGCGTGGTTGCTGCGGCCCCTGCTCGTGGCCGCCGCCGTACTGAGTGCGGCGCTGCTCGTCGGCCTCGTCGTCAACGCGCTGCGTGCCTGCCGTTACGCTCGCTTTGGCCACACCCGCCGCGAGCTGGTGCTGGTCACCGGCGGCCTCACGCGCCTGACCACGGTCGTGCCGCGCGCCCGCCTGCAGCGCATGGAGCTCGCCGCCAACCCCTTCCAGCGCCGAGCAGCCGTTGCGAGCCTCTCCGTGCGCACCGCCGCCGGGACCTCCGACGGCCTCGAGCTGCGCGACCTGCCCGCCGACGCCGCGGGCGAGCTCCTCGCGTGGTTCAGCCCCGCCGCGTGATTCAAAAGGGGACAGACCCCTTTTGAATCACGCGCTGGACCAGGCGAGAAGAACCTCGGCCCGATATCTCCGCCAAATATGTTAGATTTGGCGGAGATACTCACAGAGTGGCGGAGATACTCACAGAGTGGCGGAGATACTTCGAGGGGGCGGGACGTGCGCGCATTTGACTACGAGCGGGAGCTCTCAAGGCTGATGACCCCCGAGGTCGTCAACGCCCTCTCGTCCATCCACGCGCTTCGAGCGCGACAGGAGCTCAGGAGGGAGCTCCGCCCCGTGAAGCTCGAGGGCCTGCGCGAGATTGCGCGCATCCAGAGCACCGGCGCCTCCAACAGCCTCGAGAACATCCGCACCTCCGACGCCCGGCTGCGCGAGCTCGTGCAGATGCGCGTGCAGCCCAAAAACCGCGACGAGCGTGAGATCGCGGGCTACCGCGCCGTGCTCGATCTCATCCACGAGAGCTACGAGCACATCGACGTCACGCCCAACGTGATCCTGCAGCTCCACCGCGACCTCTATCGCTACGTGGGCGTCTCCTTTGGCGGGCGCTGGAAGGATGCCGATAACGTCATTGCCGAGACGGGGGCGGACGGCGCGCTCGTCACGCGCTTCGTCCCGACGAGTGTGCTCGAGACGCCGGATGCGGTGGAGTCGCTCTGCGCTGCCTACGTGCGCGCCGTGAGCGATGGGCGCTACGACGCCCTTCTCGCCTGTGCGCTCTTCACGTTCGACTTCGTAAGCATCCATCCGTTCAACGACGGCAACGGGCGCATGAGCAGGCTTCTCATGCTGCTGACGCTCTATCGGGCAGGATATGACGTGGGGCGCTACGTCTCCCTGGAGCACGAGATCGAGCGAACCAAGGAGACCTACTACGAGGCTCTCGCCGCGAGCTCATGTGGCTGGCACGAGGGCAAGAACGACTGCCTGCCGTACGTGACGTACTTCCTGGGCGTAGTTCTCGCCTGCTACCGGGATCTGGACGAGCGCGTGGCGATGCTGTCCCAGGGTACTCCCGAGGAGTGCGTGCGCTCCTTCCTCTCGTCGCGCCTTGAGCCTGTGAGCAGGCGGGAGATCGCCGAGGCGCTGCCCGCCATCAGCTCGCGCACGCTCGACCGCGTGCTCGCGCGGCTCCAGGTGACGGGCAGGCTGGAGAAGGTCGGCGCGGCGCGGGCCACGCGCTATCGCTGGGTGCGGTGATTGCCGCGGGTCCTTCTCGCCTGGCTCGCCCCGACGCCACAAACTCCCATACGTCTGTACTTTATAGGTGCGCTTAACGGGGCGAGAAGAACGGCCGATCTGTCTACCTGCGCAAACGCGAAGTCCCATTTTCATGTGCGCTCCCAAAGTACAGACGTATGGGAGTTCCGGGCGGCGGGGCCGCCGCAGGAGCGGCCGGCCGAGAAGAACCTGTGGGCGTTGGCCGCCGCGCATGCGTCGCGGGTATACTGGAAGGCCGTAGGTGCCGTCGTCGGGAGGCCGCATGGAATCGCTCTACACCAAGTACCGCCCGCAGACCTTTGAGCAGGTCGTGGGGCAGGCCCATGTGGTCGAGACCCTCAAGCGCGCCGTGCTCGAGGGACGTACGAGCCACGCCTACCTCTTCTGCGGCCCGCGCGGCACGGGCAAGACCACGATGGCGCGCATCCTCGCCAAGGCCCTCATGTGCGAGAGGGGCCCGGCCGCCCTTCCTGACGGCAGCTGCGAGCAGTGCCGTCTCATCGCTGCCGGCGAGCACCCCGACGTGATCGAGCTCGACGCCGCGTCGCGTACCGGCGTGGACAACGTCCGCGAGGAGATCATCAGCCGCGTGAGCTACGCGCCTGCCATGGGCCGCTGCAAGGTCTACATCATCGACGAGGTCCACATGCTCACCACGGCGGCGTTCAACGCGCTGCTCAAGACGCTCGAGGAGCCCCCCGAGCACGTGGTCTTCATCATGTGCACGACCGACCCGCAGAAGATTCTGGCCACGATCCTCTCGCGCGTGCAGCGCTTCGACTTCCACGCCATCGGCAACGACGAGATGCAGGCGCACCTCGCCTATGTGTGCAAGCAGGAGGGATTCTCCTACGACGAGGCGGCGCTCGAGCTCATCGTGCGCCACGCCCGCGGCGGCATGCGCGACGCGCTGACCTCGCTCGAGCAGCTCTCGGTCTTTGGCGCTGGTTCCATCGACGTTGCCGCGGCCGCGGACTTCCTCGGCGAGGTCTCCGGCTCCATCCTGGGCAAGGTGTCCCGCGCGATGGCGCACCGCGACGTCGGCGCCCTCTTCGCCGAGGTCGCCGAGCTGGCAGACGCTGGTCGCGACCTGCTGCAGTTCACCCGCGAGCTCGCGGCCCGCGTGCGCGACGTCTACGTGGTCGCCGCCGTCCCGAGCGCCGAGGACGTGGTGGCCGCGCGCGGGGACGAGCTCGACGCCCTGCGCGCCGAGGCCGCCGCGTACGGCTCTGCCGACCGTCTCTCCCGCGTGCTCACCGTCCTGGGCGACGCCTCGAGCGAGATGCGCACCGCCACCAACCAGCGACTCGTTCTCGAGATCGCCCTCACGCGCATCGCCCGCCCCGGCTCAGACCTTACGCTCGACTCCCTCGCGGAGCGCGTCGCCGACCTCGAGCGCCAGGTTGCCATCCTCGCCATCCCCGGCGCCCTCGCAAGCGCCGCCCCCATTATCGAGAAGACCCTCGAGCAGATGCCCTCATCTCCGGTAACGCCCCAACCCGAGTCACCCTCCCACCCCCAACCCTCCCCGGAGGAGCACGTCACGGAGCCGACCGCCGAGAGGGCCGCAACCCCGTCGCCGGCCCCCGCGCCCGAGCGGCCGACGACCCCCGCACCCGAGGAGCCTCCGGTGCCGAGTGCCCCCGCCGCCGCGCCGGGCTCTCCCATCGCGAGTCGCGAAGCGAGCGACGAGCGCAGCGAGGAGCGCCGAGCGGATGGGGGAGCCCGGGGCGGCGGCGGGGGCGTCACAAACGGCAACCTCCAGCGCCTCTGGAAGCAGGTCGTCGACCGGCTCGTGGCGCAGGTGCCGGCGAAGGGGTCGCTGCTCCTCTCGTCCACGGCGGTCTCCGATGACGGCGAGAAGCTTATGGTGTCGCTGCCCAAGGGCTCGCACTTCGCCGCGCGCATGCTCGAGCGCTCCGACGTCCGAGCGAGCGTGGACCCGGTGATCGCCGCCGCCTTCGGCCCGCGTCAGGTGGTCTACGTGGAGTCGAGCCTCGCGGGCGCCAACATCGCCCGCGCCGAGCGAACGCCAGCTCCCGCTCCGGCCCCGAAGCCGGTGCCGGCGCCTGCCCCGGAGCCCCAGCCCGCGGCACCCGCGGAGCCCGAGAAGCCCGCCTACCCGATGCCCTGGGACGAGCCCGCCGCCCAGGCGGCCCCGACTCCGGTATCCGCGCCCGCCCCGGACGACGACGTCGTCCCCTACACCGACGCCGACGTAACGGTCTACGAAGAAGTCTTCGAGCCCAACCTCCCCGCCGACCCCATGCCGGCGGATGCGGGCGCGACGGCCGCCCCCTCCGGCACCGACGCTGGCGTCTTGCCCGGCGCGAGTCACGAAGTGAGCGAGGAGCGTAGCGACGAGCGCCGAGCGGCTGGGCAAGACGCCAGCGTCGGGGCCGGAGGGGGCTCCCCGGAGCTCACCCCCGAGTTCGCGAGCATCGCCTCCATGTTGGCGGAGGCGTTCGGGCAGCCGCTGTCGGTGAGCGTGGAGAGCGCGGCGACGACCTCGGACGAGGATGCGGCGGAGGAGCTCGCGATGGATGACGACGCCTCCGAGATGGGCTTTACCGACGAGCCCGTCGACGACGAGGACGACGAATAGGAAACGAACGAAAGGAACCGCAATGGCCAGGGGATACAACATGGGCGGAATGAACCGCAACCAGATGATCGCACAGGCGCGCAAGATGCAGGAGCAGCTCATCGCCGTGCAGCAGAAGGTCGCCTCGACCGAGGTGTCGGCGAGCGCGGGCGGCGGCGCCGTGAAGGTCACCGCCACGGGCGGCATGCGCCTGACCTCGCTCACCATCGACCCCGAGACCCTCGATCCCGAGGACGTGGAGATGCTGCAGGACATGATCCTCGCCGCCGTCAACGACGCGCTCGAGTCCGCCGAGCAGATGGCGAGCCAGCAGATGGGCTCCGTTACCGGTGGCCTCAACATCCCGGGACTCTTCTAGGCGAGGACGGATGGATTTCACCGTCAACGACGGGCGCGCCCTGCAGCGGCTCCTCGACGAGCTCGGCAGGCTGCCCGGAATCGGGCCAAAGTCCGCGCAGCGCATCGCATACTACCTGCTCGAGGCCGACGTCGAGGAGGCGCGCCGCCTTGCGCAGGCGATTCTCGAGGTCAAGCAGCAGGTGCACTTCTGCCCGGTGTGCTTTAGCTACGCGACGCGCGACACCTGCGACGTCTGCGCGGACGCGTCCCGGGACCGCGCCTCGATCTGCGTGGTCTCTGAGCCGCGCGACGTCACCGCCATCGAGCGGACCGGGGCCTATCATGGGCTCTACCATGTTCTCGGCGGCGTCATCAGCCCGATGGACAAGATCGGCCCCGAGCAGCTGCATGTGCGAGAACTGCTCGCCCGCCTGGCGGACGGCGAGGTGCGCGAGGTCATTCTCGCCACCAACCCCGACGTGGAGGGCGAGACCACGGCAACGTATCTCGCCCGCATCATCCGTCCGCTCGACGTGAGGACCTCCCGGCTCGCGAGCGGGCTGCCCGTGGGCGGGGACCTGGAATATGCCGACGAGGTCACCCTCGGCCGCGCGATCGAGGAGCGGCGAGAGGTCTAGCGGGGGCAAGGAGGAACAAGCATGGCAAACGAGAAGAACAGGCAGGCGGCACGGCCGTCCCACGCCGCTCCGCGCACGCGCGGCAGGTTCCGCGCGCAGGCGGGCGCTGCCGTCGGCGACGGCGAGGGCATCTCGACCATCCGCTCGGGGCAGGGCGCGCGCGTGACCACGCGCAAGAACGCCGCGGAGGTCGCCGACAAGGCCCGCAAGAACGCCGAGAAGCGCTACTTCGAGCGCCACCCCGAGGCCAAGGCGCCCGCCACGGGCCCCGAGCGCAGCGGCAAGAACGTCGTTCTTCTCGTCGTGGCGGCGATTCTCATCCTCGCCATCGTCTTTGTCATCGGCAGCTGCGTGACGGGCCTCGTGAGCGGCTTTGGGCGCGAGGAATCCGAGCAGCCCACTCAGACCCTGCAGCTCACCGAGCAGGAGCAGCAGCTCCAGGAGCAGCAGATGGCCAATGACGCCGGCAAGGAGCAGGTAGAGGTGGGCGGGTCCCTCTCGTTTGGCGGGGACTCGTTTGCGCTGACGCAGCAGGAGGACGGTGCCTGGGCGCTCGTCCGCACGAGCTCGACCGGCACGAGCACCACGCTGTTCCTCCTCGAGGGCACGCCCGTGGCCCTCGCGCGCATCAGCGACACGATTCTCATCCCGGAAAACCGCAACGGGGGTTGGGACGTCGTGTGCTACGTCATCGACGGGCACAGCTCCGCGAGCTACGTCTCGAGCCCGGACGGCACCGTCGTGGGCGGCGAGGGCGATGCGGCGAGCGCCGAGCTGGGGGACAACGCCATCGTGGTGACGGACTCCTCCGGGGCAGCTCACGAGGTCTCGCTCGTCTAGGCTCGGGGGCCGCAAGGAGCGGCTCGAAACTTTTTTGAAATTCCCTCTTGCGCGACTGCTGGGGTATGTGTCAGAATAACCCTCGCGCAAGGCGAACGGGGTGTTAGCTCAGCTGGTTAGAGCGCCGGCCTGTCACGTCGGAGGTCGAGGGTTCGAGTCCCTTACATCCCGCCATTGCACTGACTGGGGACCCTTCGGGGTCCCTTTTTTCATGCCGCGGCACGCCCGCGCGCAAACCCCTAGTACGCGACCCCGCCGCCCGCGCCCGCAAACCCCCTGGTGCCTGATTCCTCTCAAATGCGTGAAATGGTGCCGGATTAGCGAGAAATGCGTGTCTAGAACACGCATATGGCGGAAATCAGGCACCTTTTCACGCATATTGTGGGAATCAGGCACCAGGGGGTTTGCGGGCGCGGGCGGCGCGCTGCCGCTGTTCGCCCCTTGCCGAGTCCTTACGACCCAATTGCGCATATCGAGGTATCATATTCTCGTATGATTCGTGCAACGACGGGGGCCCCATGCAGCCCATCCAAGAGCGCAAGGTACACGGCGTAGCGGTCTTTGACTTCGATGGCACCTCCATCGACGGTCAGTCGGGGTCGCTCTTCACGCGCTACCTCTTCAGGAGCCGCATCATGTCCCCGCGACGCCTGGCGAGGCTCACCTGGTGGGGCGTGCGTTACAAGCTTCACCTGCCGTATCGTCAGGACGAGGCGCGCGAGCTGGTCTTCGGGGCGCTGGCGGGAAGAAGCGCCGCGGAGGTCGACGCCATCATGGCGCGCTTCCATGACGAGGTGCTCGCCCCGCTCTATCGCCCGAGCGCGCTCGAGGAGGTCGCCCGCTGTCACGCGCGCGGCCTCACCGTCCTTCTCGTGTCCGCGACCTTCGAGCCCATCGCCGAGCTCGCGGCGCGCACGATGGGGGCGGACGGGTTTGCCGCGACGCGGATGGAGCGCGACTCCCAGGGCGGCTACACCGGGCGCGTCGACGGGCCGGTCGTGGCGGGCGCCGAGAAGTACCGCGCAGTCGTTCGCTGGTGCGACGAGCGCTTCGGCCCCGGCAACTGGTCGCTGGATGCCGCCTACGGCGACCATCACACCGACGCCGACCTTCTCGCCCGCGCGAAGAGGCCCTTCGCGGTCTGCCCGGGCAAGACGCTCGTCGTGGTCGCCCGGAGACGGGGCTGGCCGATTCTGGACTGGGACGCCCCCGCGGCGTTGGGGAGGAGCTGACATGGACATTTCGAGAAAGACGGACTATGCGCTGCGCATGCTCGCCGCGCTCGTCGAGGACCCCAGCGGCGTCGTGTCCGTGAGGACCGCGGCGCGCGAGAACAGCGTCCCCTACTCGTTTGCCCGCTCGATCCAGCATGATCTTGCGGTCGCCGGCATCGTGGAGAACACGCGCGGCGCCAACGGGGGCATGCGCCTTGCCGTCGACCCGCGCGAGACGACGCTGCTCCAGGTGGTCGAGGCCCTCCAGGGCCCTGTCGTGGTCTCGTGCTGCGCCAACCCGACCGGCGACGGCACGCCGTGCCCCAACCGCCCGAGCTGCCACTTCTCCCCGGCATGGTGCAACGCGGAGCTGCTCCTGCGCTCGTTCTTCTCGTCCGTCACGCTCCATCAGCTCGTGGTGGAGAGGCTCTCCCCGGTCTTCGTCGGCTCCTTCGAGCTCGTCGACGACGAGCGCGCCCGCGAGCTTGCCGCTGGGATGGGCGGCGCATGAGCGTCGGGTCCGATCGCCCCTCCCGCGACCTCTCGGGGTTCAGGGCGACGGTGCTCGCCCGCGGGGCCGAGCTCTACCGCGACCTCCCGTGGCGACGCACGCGCGACCCCTACGAGATCTGGATCTCCGAGGTGATGCTGCAGCAGACCCAGACCACGCGCGTCGACGGGCGCTGGCAGCGCTGGCTCCAGCGCTTTCCCACCGTCTCAGCCCTTGCGGCGGCCGAGCCGGCGGAGGTGCTCGAGGAGTGGCAGGGGATGGGGTACAACCGCCGCGCCCTCGCGCTGCTCCGGGCGGCGCAGGCGATAGCCGAGGGCGGCGGCGCGCTGCCCTCGGACGCGCGCGCCCTCGAGGCGCTTCCCGGCATCGGGCCCGCCACGGCGGCGGGCATACGCGCCTTCGCCTTTGACCTCCCGGGCGTCTACCTCGAGACCAACGTGCGCGCCGTCTTTCTCCACGAGCTGTTTCCCCGCGAGGAGGGCGTCTCGGACCGCGAGCTCGTGCCGCTCGTGCGCGCCACGTGCCCCGCGGATGCGAGCGACCCGGGCGACGACCCGCGGACGTGGTACTACGCCCTGCTGGACTACGGGGCCTACCTCAAGCGCACGGTCCCCAACCCGAGCCGCCGCTCGAGCGGCCACGCGCGCCAGTCACGCTTCGAGGGCTCGCATCGCCAGAAGCGCGCCGAGCTTGTGCGGATTCTCCTTGCGCATCGCGGGGATGCGCCGGGCGGCGTCGATTTGGGCACGGTCGCCGCAGAGCTGGCATCGGCCGAGGAGAAAGCGGGTAGAAGAGGGGTCAAGACCGCCGACGTCCGGGCGCTTCTCGAGGAGCTCGCGCGCGAGGGGTTCTGTCGAGAAGAGACTGGCGGATGGTGTGTCTAAATGATAATATGTATCAATAAGGTCGGGCAGAGAGCCCGGCGATAGCTACGTCCCCGCGGGGACGGGAGAGGAGCCTCCAATGGCCGTCGACTTTGAGAACTCGCAGACAAAGAAGAACCTCGAGGCAGCCTTTGCCGGCGAGTCCCAGGCCACCAACAAGTACGCCTACTACGCGAGCAAGGCCAAGAAGGAGGGCTACGTCCAGATCTCCAACATCTTCACCGAGACCTCCGGCAACGAGCGCGAGCACGCCAAGCTCTGGTTCAAGTATCTCCACGGCGGCGAGGTGCCCGACACCCTGACCAACATCAAGGACGCGGCCGCCGGCGAGAACTACGAGTGGACCGACATGTACAAGGGCTTCGCCGAGACCGCCGACGCCGAGGGCTTCACCGAGATCGCCGCCAAGTTCCGCATGGTCGGCGAGGTCGAGAAGCACCACGAGGAGCGCTACAACAAGCTCGTCGAGCGCATCGAGAAGGGCGAGGTCTTCGCCCGCGAGGGCGTCAAGGTCTGGAAGTGCCTCAACTGCGGCCACCTGCACGTGGGCGCCGAGGCCCCCGAGGTCTGCCCCGTCTGCAACCACCCGAGGGCGTACTTCGAGGAGCAGGCGATCAACTACTAGCATCCTCAGCTGAACGCGTGGGGAGGGCCCGCCGGCCTGCACGCAAGAGTGCGCTACGCGAAACTCTTGCTTAGCAGGCCGGCGGGCCCTGCGCGTTCAGGGCCGCTCGTGCCAAAGGGAGTAAAAAAGATAAGGCCCTGCCGTCCGCGTCGGCCCCCCGGTTCAACCATCGCCTGCTCGCGGGCGCATTGCTCGCACTCGCGGTTTTTTCGTGGACAGTGCATTGACGTAATTGGCACAATGGGTGTTGTTCTGCGCGCTTCTGCTATCGCGCCGGAATGCCCGCGCACGGGGCGCGGAGCCAAGACCTTCGAGGAGTGAGACATGGAAGCTCTCGACAGCACGCTCTATCTGAGCAACGACGACCTGTTCCTGTTCGCTCGCGGCGAGTGGTATCGCAGCTACGAGAAGATGGGCGCGCACCCCGCTCGGACGGACGATGGCACGAAGGGCTATCACTTCGCCGTCTGGGCCCCTGACGTGCAGAGCGTTCACGTCATCGGCGAGTTCAACGGCTGGGACGAGACGGCCACCCCGCTCACCCAGACCGAGACCGGCGGCGTCTGGGAGGGCTTTGCCCCGGGCATCGAGGGCGAGTGCCTCTACAAGTACCTGATCGTCTCCGCCTCCGGCCAGAAGCTCTACAAGGCCGACCCCTACGGCTTCTACGCCGAGAAGATCCCGGGCACCGCGTCGCGCACCTTCGACCTCGCCGGCTACAAGTGGGGCGACGGCACCTACATGAAGAAGCGCGCCGCCCGCAACATGTTCAAGGAGCCGCTCAACATCTTCGAGGTGCACCTGGGCAGCTGGCGCCGTCACGGCGACGAGCCCCAGGGCGACCCCCGCCCCGACGGCACCTATCCCGGCCCCGGCGATCCGTTCCCCGCGCAGCGCGGCGTCGTCTACTCCTACGACGACCTCGCCGAGGAGCTCGTGGCCTACGCCAAGGACATGGGCTACTCCCACATCGAGGTCATGCCGGTCAACGAGCACCCGTTTGACGGCTCCTGGGGCTACCAGCCCACGGGCTACTTCGCGGCCACCTCGCGCTACGGCAACCCCAAGCAGTTCATGCACTTCATCGACGCCTGCCATAAGGCCGGCATCGGCGTGATCCTCGACTGGGTGCCCGGCGGCTTCTGCGCCAACTCCGAGGGCCTCGCCACCTTCAACGGAGAGATGCTCTACGAGCACAAGATCCACCCCAACTGGAACACGCACCAGTTCGACTACGCGCGCGGGGAGGTCCGCAGCTTCCTCGTCTCCAACGCCCTGTTCTGGGCGGAGCAGTTCCACGCCGACGGCATCCGCATGGACGGCGTCTCGAGCATGCTCTACATGAACTTCGGCATCGACGACCCGGGCCAGAAGCGCTTCAACGAGAAGGGCACCGAGGAGGACCTCAACGCCTCCGCGTTCATCCGCCAGACCAACGCCGCGATGGGCAAGTTCTATCCCGACGTCATGATGATCGCCGAGGAGTCCACGGCGTGGCCCCTCGTGACCTACCCGCCCGAGAACGGCGGCCTGGGCTTCCACTTCAAGTGGGACATGGGCTGGATGAACGACACCCTGCACTACATGCAGACCGACTTCCCGTGGCGCCCCGGCAACCACCGCATGCTCACGTTCTCCACGATGTACCAGTTCAACGAGAACTTCATCCTGCCGCTGTCCCACGACGAGGTCGTCAACGGCAAGTGCTCGCTGATCACGCGCATGCCCGGCGACTACTGGCGCCAGTTCGCCGGCATGAGGGCGCTCGCCTTCTACCAGATGACCCACGCCGGCGGCAAGCTCAACTTCATGGGCAACGAGATCGCGCAGTTCATCGAGTGGCGCTACTACGAGGCCATCCAGTACTTCCTCGCCGAGCAGTATGAGACGCACCGCCACCAGCAGACCTTCGTCCGCGAGCTCAACCGCTTCTACAACGGGCACCCGGCGCTCTGGCAGCGAGCCTTCGAGTCCGAGGGCTTCGAGTGGATCGACGCCGACAACAACGACCAGTCGATCGTCACCTTCATCCGCAAGGGCGACAAGCCCGGCGACGAGCTCGTCATCCTGATTAACTTCGACGTCAACGCGCGCGAGGACTTCCGCATGGGCGTTCCCGAGTGGGGCGTCTACGAGGAGCTCTTCAACTCCGACGAGGAGCGCTTCGGCGGCTCCGGCGTCACCAACGTCGGCAAGCTCAAGTGCCAGGACGAGCCGTGGAACGGTCGCGAGCAGTCCATCGTCGTGCGCGTCCCGCCGCTGGCCGGCATGATTCTCAAGCGCACCGGCACCCTGCGCCGCCCCGCCAAGAAGACGGCGACCAAGACGGCCGCGACCAAGAAGCCGGCCGCGAAGACGACGGCGGCCAAGGCCGCGGCGGCCAAGAAGCCGGCCGCCAAGACGACGGCGGCAAAGACGACGGCCGCCAAGAAGGCTCCTGCCCAGAAGTCAGCAACTCGTAAGAAGGCTTCGGAGGAGTAACCGGAGTAGTAAGCTTAACGGGGCCGCCCAGCCGGGCGGCCCCATACCGCTAGGGACCGGTAAGCGACGACGGCCCCCGCGCGGCGTCCCGGCCGCGTGCCCCCATGTCCTTGTCGCCCGATCTGAGGAGATGTTTTGGCTACCGAGAAGATCTTTGAGAACGAGCAGGACTTCATCGAGCAGTATCGTGAGGCCTGCATGACGAAGTACGGCTCCAAGTTCGAGGAGTGCAGCAGCCAGGAGCAGTTCTACGTGCTCGCCGAGCTCATCGCGAGCAAGGCCCGCGCCATCCAGACGAGCTCCCACACCAAGGACGAGAAGAAGGTCTACTACTTCTCCCTCGAGTTCCTGATCGGCCCCCTGCTCGACAACTACCTGATCAACTTCGGCATCCGCGACCTCGTGGCCCAGGGCATCGAGTCCATGGGCGCCAACCTCGAGGAGATCTGCCGCCAGGAGGTCGACCCGGGCCTGGGCAACGGTGGCCTGGGCCGCCTGGCCGCGTGCTTCCTCGACTCCATGGCCCACGAGGGCATCGCCGGCTACGGCAACGGCATGCGCTATCGCTACGGCCTCTTTCGCCAGTACATAGAGGGCGGCCGCCAGGTCGAGCGCACGGACAACTGGCTCGCCAACGGCTTCCCCTGGGAGACCCGCAAGGACGGCAGCTCGGTGCTGGTGCGCTTTGGCGGCCAGGTCGTGCGCCACGAGGAGAACGGCCACTTCTGGTTCACCCAGGAGGGCGGCGAGATCGTCCGCGCCGTCCCCTATGACGTGCCCATCGTCGGCTTTGGCGGCAAGGTCGTGAACAAGCTGCGCCTGTGGTCGGCCGAGCCCTACACCGAGGACTTCGACCTCGACGCCTTCAACGCCGGCGACTACGCCCGCGCCAACAAGTTCCGCTCCGACGTCGAGGCCATCTCCACGATCCTCTATCCCAACGACGCCGGCGAGCACGGCCGCATGCTGCGCATGAAGCAGGAGTACCTCTTCGTCTCCGCCGGCCTCCAGACCATCCTGCGCACCTACGAGCGCGAGTTCGGCCAGGACTGGGAGAACCTCGGCAAGCGCGTCTCCATCCACACCAACGACACGCACCCCGCCATGTGCGGCCCCGAGCTCATGCGCATCCTCGTGGACGAGAAGGGCGTGGACTTTGACCTCGCCTACAAGATCTGCAGGGAGACCATCTCCTTCACCAACCACACGGTCATGCCCGAGGCGCTGGAGAAGTGGCCGATCAACACCTTCCGCAACCTCCTGCCGCGCCTCTACATGTTCATCGACGAGATCGACCGCCGCTACCGCGACAACCTCGCCACGCACCTCTCGCCCAACGACGGCAACTGGACCAGCGTCCTCGAGAAGACCGCGATCCTGTGGGACGGCCAGGTTCGCATGGCCAACCTCTCGATCATCTTCTCGCACTCGATCAACGGCGTCTCCGCGCTGCACACGCAGATCCTCAAGGACACGGTCTTCCACGAGTTCTACGACATGATGCCGCACCGCTTCAACAACAAGACCAACGGCGTGACGCATCGTCGCTTCCTCTGCGAGGCCAACCCGTCCTACTCCAAGCTCATCACCGAGGCCATCGGCGACGGCTGGCTCGACGACGCTATGGAGCTCGAGAAGCTCGTGCCCTTCGAGCAGGACGCCTCGTTCCTCGAGGGCATGGAGGCCGCCAAGAAGGCCGACAAGGAGCGCCTCGCCGCCTACGTCAAGGAGGCCTCGGGCGTCGAGCTCGACACCAACATGGTCTTCGACGTCCAGGTCAAGCGCTTCCACGCCTACAAGCGCCAGCTCCTCAACGTCTTCAAGGTGCTCGACATCTACAACCGCCTCCTCACCGACCCGAGCTACAACCCGCGCCCGACGGCGTTCATCTTCTCCGGCAAGGCCGCCCAGAGCTACACCTTCGCCAAGGAGGTCATCCGCCTGATCAACTCGGTGGCCGACGTCATCAACAGCGACGAGCGCGTGAACGGCAAGATCAAGGTCGCCTTCGTGCCCAACTTCGCGGTCTCCAACGCGCAGCTCATCTACTCCGCGGCCGAGATCTCCGAGCAGATCAGCGTGGCCGGCGCCGAGGCCTCCGGCACCTCCAACATGAAGCTCATGATGAACGCCGCCATCACGCTCGGCACCTTCGACGGCGCCAACATCGAGATCTCCGAGCTCGTGGGTCCCGAGAACATCAAGATCTTCGGCCTGCATGCCGACGAGGTCGACGCCCTGCGCGCCTCCGGCCGCTACTACGCCTGGGACATGTACAACGGCGACCGCGACCACCTCGGCCGCATCGTGGACATGCTCACCGACGGCTCGCTGGCGCGCCTCTCGGGCAACTTCGACAGCATCCACGACTACCTCATGGTCGACAACGACCCGGATCTGGTCATGCGCGACTTCCACTCCTACGTCCAGGCGTGGAACGAGCTGACCGAGTTCTACGGCGACCGTGCTGCATGGAACAAGGTGGCGCTCCACAATACCGCCAAGGCCGGATACTTCTCTTCTGACCGAACAATCCGTGAGTACATGGCTGACATCTGGCACATTTAGGTGTACGTGTTGGGGGCCCGACGGCCCCCCATGCAATAGCTGTGAAAGGAGTGGGGGAATGAGCAAGAAAGAGTGCATCGCAATGCTCCTGGCAGGTGGTCAGGGCAGCAGGCTCGGTGCGCTGACGAGCAACGTCGCCAAGCCGGCAGTCTCGTTCGGCGGCAAGTTCCGCATCATCGACTTCGCGCTTTCCAACTGCGCGAACTCGGGCATCACCACGGTGGGCGTGCTGACGCAGTACCGTCCCTACCTGCTGCACAGCTACATCGGCACCGGCGAGGCCTGGAACCTCGACGAGCGCAACGGCGGCGTCTCCATCCTGCCCCCGTACGCCACCCAGACCGGCGGCGCGTGGTACGAGGGCACGGCCGACGCCGTGACCCAGAACCTCGGCTACATCGAGACCAACGACCCCGAGTACGTCCTCATCCTCTCCGGCGACCAGCTCTACCGCATGGACTATGACGACATGCTGGCGACCCACAAGGCCAACAACGCCGACCTCACCATCGCGGTCATGCCCGTGCCCTGGGAGGAGGCCTCCCGCTTCGGCATCCTGACCGCCGAGGACGACGGCCGCATCACCAAGTTCTCCGAGAAGCCCAAGAAGCCCGATTCAAACCTCGCGTCGATGGGCATCTACATCTTCAACGCCGACCTCCTCGTCGAGACGCTGAAGGAGGACGCCAACGACCAGAACTCCAGCCACGACTTCGGCGGCGACATCATCCCCAAGCTCCTCGCCGACGGCAAGCGCCTGTTCACCTACAAGTTCGAGGGCTTCTGGCGCGACGTCGGCACCATCTCGAGCTACCACGAGACGAGCATGGACCTTCTCGGCCCCAACCCCGCCTTCGACATCTTCAGCACCACGTTCCCGATCATGAGCAACTCCTCCACGCGCCCGCCGGCGTTCGTGGGCAAGGACGCCACGATCGACGACAGCCTCATCGCCAACGGCTGCCAGGTCTACGGCATCGTTAAGCACTCGATCCTCTCGACCGACGCCTACGTCGGCGAGCGCGCGACGGTCGTCGACTCCGTGCTGCTCCCGGGCGCCGTCGTCAAGGACGGTGCCAACGTCGTGCGCGCCATCCTGGGCGAGAACTCCACCGTCGAGGAGAACGTCAGCGTCGGCAGCGTCGACACCACCAAGGACACCGCCGTCATCGGCAACGACGTGGTTGTCGGGAAGGGGGAGAACTAATCATGGAAAAGGTCATCGGCCTTATTACGTGCAACTACTCCGCTAAGGAGTCCAGCCCGCTCAACGAGAGCCGCCCGATGGCGTCGCTGCCCTACTTCGGCCGCTACCGCCTCGTCGACTTTGCGCTCTCCAACTTCGTGAACTGCGGCATCCGCACCGTGGGCATGGTCATGCCGTACAACTACCGCTCGATCATCGACCACGTGGGCTCCGGCAAGGACTGGGACCTCGATCGCAAGAACGGCGGCCTGTTCATCCTGCCCGGCTCCGCCTTCGGCACCTCCCGCACCGGCGCCCGCTTCCTGCTCCGCGACCTGGTCCACAACAAGGTCTACTTCACGCGCAGCACCTCTGACGCCGTGTTCTTCTCGACGGCCAACTTCGTGTACAACATCGACCTCGACAAGGTCTACGAGGCCCACAAGGCCTCCGGCGCGGACATCACCGTCCTCACCAAGACCGCGTCCGAGAAGGACCCCGACGTCACCGCGTTTGACGTCGAGGACGGCCGCGTGTGCGGCGTCCACCACGGCACCGCCTTCGGCGAGACCATGTTCCTCGACTGCTTCGTGATCAACCGCCAGCTGCTGCTCGACATGTTCGACTGGTACGCCGCGACGGACTACCTCGACCTCTTCGAGGCCATGGCCGGCGACTTCGGCCGCGTGAACATCCGCACCTATGACTTCGACGGCTATGTTGCCCCGATCTTCAACAAGCGCGCGTACTTCCGCGCCAACATGGACCTTCTCGACCCGCGCATCACGAGCGAGCTCTTCGTCGAGGAGCGCTTCATCAAGACCAAGACGCACGACACCCCGCCCGCCAAGTTCGAGGTCGGCAGCCACGTGTGCCACTCCGCCGTCGCCTCCGGCGACCGCATCTACGGCAACGTCAGCGACTCCATCCTCGGCCGCAACGTCATCATCGAGGCCGGCGCCACGGTGCGCAACTCCATCGTGATGCAGGGCTGCGTCGTCAAGAGCGGCGCCCGCGTCGAGAACGCCATCGTCGACCGCGCCAACGTCGTTCCTGCCGGCACCGAGCTCAGGGGCACCCCCGAGGACGTGCTGATCAAGGAAAAGGCTCACTAGGATCGAGGGGATCGACGTGACAACAACAGCCAAGCGCAGGAAGATCCGCGTGCTCTTTGCGTCCTCCGAGGCGGTCCCGTTTGCCAAGACGGGCGGCCTGGGCGACGTCGTCGGATCGCTTCCCCGCGCGCTCAAGCACGCCGGCGCCCGCGCGGCGGTCATCATGCCCAAGTACGCCAGCATCCCGCAGGAGTACAAGGACCAGATGAAGCACGTCGCGGACTTCTACGTGCCCCTCGCCTGGCGCAACGAGTACTGCGGCATCGAGAAGCTGACGCTCCAGGACCTCGACTTCTACTTCGTCGACAACGAGGCCTACTTCAAGCGCGACGGCCTCTACGGCTACTTTGACGACGGCGAGCGCTTCGCGTTCTTCTCCAAGGCCATCTGCGAGGCCATCGCCAAGGTCCCCGAGCTCGAGTGCGACGTCCTGCACTGCAACGACTGGCAGACCGCCCTGTGCTGCGTCTTCCTGCGCGAGTTCTACCAGCAGATCCCGCAGTGCGCCAACGTCAAGACCATCTTCACGGTGCACAACGTCAAGTTCCAGGGCCAGTACAGCGACAAGGTCCTCGAGGAGGTCCTGGGAATGTCCCACATCCAGGCCGCTCGTGACCAGCTCTACTGCGACCGCGACTCCATCAACTACATGAAGGGCGCGCTCTGCTACGCGGACTACCTCACCACGGTGAGCCCGAGCTATGCCAACGAGCTGCAGATGCCCTTCTACGGTGAGGGGCTCGACGGCATCTTCCGCCGCCGCTGCGACGTCCTGAGCGGAATCCTCAACGGCATCGACCAGTCCATCTGGAACCCGACGACCGACCCGATGATCCCTGCCAACTACTCCGCCAAGGATCTCGAGAACAAGGCCGAGTGCAAGCGCGCGCTTCAGGAGGAGCTGGGTCTCGCCCAGGATCCCACGCGCCCGCTCGTGGTCTCCATCGGCCGCCTCACGGACCAGAAGGGCCTGGGCCTGGTGCGCTACGCGATGGACCACCTCATGCAGCGCGGCGTTCAGGTTGCCATCCTGGGCACGGGCGACAAGGACCACGAGGATGCGTTCCGCTACTTCGACGCCAAGTACGGCGACCAGATGTGCGCGCGCATCGCGTTTGACAACGCGCTCTCCCACCGCATGTACGCCGGCGGCGACCTCCTCATCATGCCGTCCGAGTTTGAGCCGTGCGGTCTCTCCCAGATGATCGCCATGCGCTATGGCACCCTGCCGGTCGTGCGCGAGACCGGCGGCCTGCGTGACTCGGTCGCCCCGTACAACAAGTACACCGGCGAGGGCACGGGCTTCTCGTTTGCCAACATGAACGCCGACGAGATGGCCGACACGCTCCTCGGTGCCTGCGAGATCTTCTGGACGGAGCCGGAGACTTGGCATAAGCTTCAGCTTCAGGCGATGGACGCCGACTTCAGCTGGCGTCGCGCCGCGAACGACTACATGGACATCTACCACGGTCTTCACCCGGAGATCATCAGGTACAACAAGAGAAGAGATAGGTAGCGCTTGAACGCACGTCACGTCACTTCAGAACCGGAGTACAGAAGTCCTTTCGGTGCCGTCCAGTTGGGCGGCACCGTTTCGCTGAGCATCGATGTGTGGGGCGACGACGTCGTCTTCTGCACCCTGCGCGTCTGGACGGACGCGCAGGGCGAGCAGCTCATCGAGATGCGCGGCGCCAACAGGGGGGACTATCTGCGCTTCTCCGCCAACTACAAGCCCGCGCAGACCGGCGTCGTCTGGTATAGCTTCGACATCGAGGCGGCCGACGGCTCCGTGTGGCGCTATGGCGCCCGCGAGGGCTGGACCACCGGCGAGGGTGCCTTCGCCTACGGCGATCCGCCGTCGTTCCAGATCACGGTCTATAGGGCGCGCAAGCATCAGCCGCGCTGGTACCGTGAGGGCATCGTCTATCAGGTCTTCCCTGACCGCTTTGCGCGCGGCGAGGACTGGCGCGAGCGCGCGGCGGACTCGCTTGCCGTGCACCGCAAGGGCGGCCCCGGACGCGTGCTCGTGGAGGACTGGGACACGCCGCCCACCTATGCGCGCACCGAGGACGGCGGCATCGCCCACTGGGACTTCTACGGCGGCACGCTCGAGGGCATCCGCGAGCACCTCGACTATCTCGAGCAGCTCGGCGTGACGGTGCTCTACCTCAACCCCATCTTCGAGGCGGCGAGCAACCACCGCTATGACACTGCCGACTACCTGCGCATCGATCCGATGCTGGGTGACGAGCAGAGCTTCCGCGAGCTGTGCGTCGACGCCGCCGAGCGGGGCATCTCGGTCATCCTCGACGGCGTCTTCAACCACTGCGGCGCCGACTCCCGCTACTTCAACCGCTTTGGCACCTATCGCGAGCCGGGCGCGTGGCAGGGCGACAGGTCGCCGTACCGCGACTGGTTCACCTTCAACGACGACGGTACCTATGCCGGGTGGTGGGGCGACCAGAACCTTCCGAGCTTCCGCTCCGACTGCGAGCCGTTCCACAGGCTCGTGTGCGATCGCGACGGCATCATCCGCCGGTGGCTGCGCTCGGGCGCTCGCGGCTGGCGCCTCGACGTGGCGGACGAGCTCACCGACGAGTTCATCGCGCAGATCAAGCGCGCCCTGCTCGCCGAGAAGCCGGACGGCGTCCTGATCGGCGAGGTCTGGGAGGACGCGTCGAACAAGCTCGCCTATGGCAAGCTTCGCCAGTACTTCCAGGGCGAGGAGCTGGACGGCACGATGAACTACCCGCTGCGCACGGGGCTTCTCGCCTATGTGCGCGGCGAGATGGGCGCCACGGAGCTGGCGGCCCGCCTCGAGCAGCTGCGCGAGAACTACCCGCGCGACAACTTCTACTCCGCGCTCAACCTCGTGGGCAGCCATGACCGCGAGCGCCTCTTCACCATGCTCGGCGGCGCCCCGGACCCGGACACGGTGCCCGAGGGCGAGCGCGCTGGCTTCAGGCTCTCCGACGACCAGGCCGGCCTCGCGATGGCGCGACTGTGGCTGGTGGCCCTGCTCCAGATGACGCTGCCGGGCGTTCCGTGCGTCTACTACGGCGACGAACGCGGCGTCGAGGGCTTCCGCGACCCCTACAACCGCGCGCCCTTCCCCTGGGACGGCGGCCGCGCGGACTGCATGAACATCTACCGCAACGCCATCGCCGTGCGCAAGACGCTGCCGCTCTTCGTGGACGGCGAGTTCGAGCCCTTTGCCTCCGGCGACGACATCTTCGGCTTCTGGAGGCGCGGGCGCGACGAGGCCGTCTGCGTGCTCGCCAACAGGAGCCTCGAGAGCTCGCGGACGGTGAAGGTCCCCATGGTGGGCGACGCCGTCTCCGACGTCATCTCCGGGCAGACGCCCAAGGTCACGGGCGGCCAGGCGGAGGTCTTCCTGTGGCCGCTCGGCACGACCGTGCTCCACTTCCATCGCGTCGAGCGCCTGCAGCAGCCGCTCGACCGCGGCATGGGCGTCCTGTGCCACATCACCTCGATTCCCAACAAGGGGCGTCCAGGCACGCTCGGCGCGCCGGCAAAGCGCTTCGTCGACTGGCTCGCGGCGGGCGGCCAGACCTACTGGCAGGTCCTGCCCGTCAACCCCACCGACGAGTACGGCTCGCCCTATGCTGGCGTCTCGGCGTTCGCGGGCAACACCGCGCTGCTCGAGGATGACGTGGAGACGACCCTCAAGCGGCTGCAGAAGATAGGCAACGACGAGGACTACCTCCAGTTCTGCCGCGAGAACGACTACTGGCTGACGCCCTATGCCATCTTCAGCGCCGTCAAGGAGGTGCTGGGCGGGGCTCCCTGGCAGACCTGGCCCGCGCGCTATCGCCACTACAGCCCGTCGCACACCCGCAACCCGCGGATCGCGATGGCGGCCGAGAACCACAAGCGCCTGCAGTACGAGTTCGACCGCGAGTGGAACGAGCTGCGCGAGTACGCGCGCGAGCGCGGCGTCCAGATCGTCGGCGACATGCCGATGTACGTCTCCGGCGACTCCTCCGACGTATGGAGCGAACCCGACATCTTCGACCTCGACGAGTACGGTTACCCCCGCCGCATGGCAGGCGCCCCCGGCGACTCCTTCGCGCCCGAGGGACAGGTCTGGGGCAACCCCACCTACCGCTGGGACATCCTGCGCGAGCAGAACTTCGGCTGGTGGCTTCGCCGCTTCAGCCGCGCACTCGCGCTCTACGACTACGTGCGCCTCGACCACTTCATCGGGTTCTCCTCGTTCTTCTCGATGCCGGCGGGCAAGCCTGCGACCGAAGGGGCCTACGCCTTTGGTCCGGGCATGGAGCTCTTCGAGGCGGCGCACCGCCAGTTTGGCCCGCTGCCGTTCATCGCGGAGGATCTTGGCGCCATCACCCCGGCCGTGCGCGCCCTGGTGTGCGCGACGGGCATCCCGGGCATGGACGTCATGCAGTTCTCCGACGGCGACGTGCGCGAGGGCTACGCGCCGCGCCCCGAGACCGTCTGCTACACGGGCACGCACGACAACCAGACGTTCGTCGGGTTCTGCGAGAGCCGCTTTGGCGTCGAGGGCGACGAGGCGGTGGAGCTGGCCGACGAGCTCGCGCGCAAGGCGCTGGCGTCAGATGCCGACGTGGTCATCATGCCGCTCCAGGACGTTCTGGGGCTGGACGACGACGCGCGCATGAACGTGCCCGGCGTCGCCGAGGGCAACTGGTCCTGGCAGGCCGAGTGGGCCGACGTCGACGCCGCCGCCGAGCGCCTGCGCGACCTTGCGGACTCGAGCGGGCGTGCCCAGGGATAGGGCCGGGGCACTTCTCGCCGCACGCTGATTAACGCACACGGTCTGACTTTCGCGAAAAAACGACCAGCGAATATAGAAAGTCAAAACAGACTGTGCGCGTTAATCGGGGTGCGGCCGAGAAGAACCTGTGAGCGCCCCGCCCGCCCGCTACAATGGGGCGAGAAGAACCACCCGCCGCAGCCGACGCCCGCTAGGACGCCGGCCCAAAGCCATGCAGAGGGAGCCCGCCCCATGCTCATCGACCGCGTTTCTCGCCAGCTGCTCTCCGCCCCCGAGCTGTCGCCGCTCCTGCGCGAGCTTGCGGCCGGGCACGACGTGACGCTCGCCGTTGCGCAGTCCGCCCGACCGCTCGCGCTCGCGGCGCTCTGGGCGCGCGACCCGCGCCCGTGCCTGCTCGTGGTCTCCGGCGAGGAGGCGGCCGATCGCACGGCCCGCGCGCTCGCCGCGTGGCTCGGGCAGGACGCCGTCTCGCGCTACCCCGAGCGCCGGGATCGCCCTTGGGCCGACGCCGCCCCAGACGACGCCGTGGTCGGCGCCCGCTGTCGAGCCGTCTCCCGCCTTGCAGAGGGCGAGAAGTGCGTGGTCGTGGCATCCGCCCACGCCCTCCTGCGTCGCGTCCCGCCCAAGGGGAGCGGCTACTTCGCGTCGAGCACCTTCTCCGTTGGCGAGGAGGTTCCCTTCGAGGACGTACCCGCGCTGCTCGTGGGCATGGGCTACGCAGACAACGGCGAGGTCGATGCGCCCGGCTCCTTCCACGTGCACGGCGACACGGTCGACGTCTTTCCCGCGCAGGCGGCGAGCCCCGTCCGCATCGAGTTCTTTGGCGACGAGATCGACCGCGTGCGCCGCATGGTCGCCTCGACGGGCCAGACCATCGGCGAGCTGCGCTCGGTGACCGTCGCCCCCTGCCGCGAGATGGCCTTCACCGACGAGACGGTCGCCCGCGCCGAGCGCGCCCTCTTCAAGCCCGCGCAGGAGTCGAGCAAGGTGGCCGCCGACCTCGAGCTCATCCGCCAGCGCGCGGCAGACCCCAGCCTTGAGCGCTATCTCCCCCAGCTCTACGGCTCCACCGCGAGCCCCCTCGAGCACATCAGCCAGGAGACCCTCGTGGTGCTCGCCGAGCCGCGTGCCCTCTTCGACGACTGCATGCGCGCCTATGACGAGCTCTCCGTCGCGGCGGGCTCGGCCCGCGTCCCGCTCGAGGGCCTCTACACCTCGCCGCGCGAGATGGACTTTGGCACCCAGCAGCGCCTGTCCTTCTCGTCCATCCTGCGCGCGGGAGCGGGCACGACCACCGCCGAGCTCGCCGTGCGCCAGCCCCAGATCGCCGGGTCCGACGCCAAGCTGCTCGGTCGCGTGCGCCAGCTCGTCGCGGACCGTGCCGCGGTGCTCTTCGCGGTGCCGGACCGCGCCGCGCGGGAGGCCCTCGAGCTGCGCTTCACCGACGAGGCCATCCCCGTGGTAGAGTCGCTCGGCACGGCGGCCGAAAACAACGACCCGCAGGTGCCGCCTCTGGAGCGCGGCCGCGTCACCTTCATCGACGCGCCCGTTCCCGCCGGCATCGTGATCCCGACGGCGAGCCTCGCGGTCTTCTCGGTCTCCGACCTCTCCGCGCGCACCGCCAAGAACCGTCGCCGCGCGCGCCGCGTGGACCCCACGAGCGTGACCTTCCCGTTCAAGCCCGGCGACTACGTGGTCCATGCCACGCACGGCATCGCCCTGTTCGCCGAGATCGTGCGCCAGGAGGTCGCCGGCCGCGAGCGCGACTACTTCCTGCTGGAGTACGCCGGCGGCGACAAGCTCTACGTGCCCTTCGAGCAGGTCGACCGCATCACGCGCTACGTGGGCCCGGACGGCGCGAGCCCGCGCCTCACGCGCCTCAACACCGCGGACTGGAGCCGCGCCACCGGCAAGGCGCGCCGCTCGGCCAAGAAGCTCGCCTTCGACCTGGTGGACCTCTACACGCGGCGCAGCTCCGTCCCGGGCTACGCCTTCTCGCAGGACACCCCCGTCCAGGAGGAGATGGAGGCGAGCTTTAGCTACGAGCTCACGCCGGACCAGCGCTCCGCGATCGCCGACATCAAGACGGACATGGAGGCGCGCCGCCCGATGGACCGCCTGCTCTGCGGCGACGTGGGCTTCGGCAAGACCGAGGTCGCGCTGCGGGCGGCGTTCAAGTGCTGCCAGGACGCCAAGCAGGTGATGGTGCTCTGCCCCACCACCATCCTGGCGCAGCAGCACTTCGAGACGTTCTTCTCGCGCTTTGCCCCCTTTGACCTCAAGGTCGCCGTGCTCTCCCGCTTTGTGACGCCGGCCCAGCAGCGCCGGGCGCTCGAGGGCTTTGCAGACGGCTCGGTGGACGTGCTCATCGGCACGCACCGCCTGCTCTCGGCGGACGTCAACCCGTATGACCTGGGGCTCGTCATCATCGACGAGGAGCAGCGCTTTGGCGTGCAGCACAAGGAGCAGCTCAAGAACATACGCGAGCAGGTCGACGTGCTCACGCTCTCGGCCACGCCCATCCCGCGCACGATGCAGATGGCCATGAGCGGCGTGCGCGACATGAGCCTCATCATGACGCCGCCTCCCGGTCGCCTTCCGGTCAAGGTCACGGTGGGCGAGTGGGACCCGGACCTGGTCTCGGCCGCCATCCGCGAGGAACTCGCGCGCAAGGGCCAGGTCTACTACGTCTCAAACCGCGTCCACACCATCGACGAGGCGGTCGAGCGCGTGATGGAGGCCGCGCCCGAGGCACGCGTGGGCGTGGCGCACGGCAAGATGAGCGCGCGCGAGGTCGAGGACGTGATGCTGCGCTTCCAGGAGCACGAGGTCGACGTGTTGGTTGCCACCACGATCATCGAGAGCGGCATCGACAACCCGCGCACCAACACGCTCATCATCGAGGACTCCCAGCGCCTGGGCCTGGCGCAGCTCTACCAGCTCAAGGGCCGCGTGGGCCGCGGGCGGGTGCAGGCGTACGCCTACTTCATGTTCCCGGGCGAGGTCTCGCTCACGCCGGAGGCCACCGACCGCCTCACGGCCATCAACGAGTACCAGGACCTGGGCAGCGGCATGAAGATCGCGATGCGCGACCTCGAGATTCGCGGCGCGGGCTCGCTCATGGGCGCGGAGCAGCATGGCAACCTCTCCAGCGTGGGCTTTGACCTCTTCACCCAGATGCTCGGCGAGGCCGTGGCCGAGGCGCGCGGCGAGACCCGCGAGGTCGAGCAGGCCGAGGTCACGATCAACCTCCCGGCGGACTTCTTCCTGGCCGAGGAGTACCTGCCCGACGTGGACAAGCGCGTGCTGGCGTATCGCCGCCTCGCTGCGGCGGTGGACCTTGCCGAGGTCGACGAGCTGCAGCAGGAGTGCGAGAAGGACTTCGGCGCGCTGCCGCTCGCCGGGCGCAACCTCTTCGATCGCGCCCGCGTGCGCATCCGCGCGCAGCGACTGGGGTGCACGGCGGTCTCCCTTACGAACGGGCGGCTGGTCTACCAGGGGCTTGAGGTCGCGCGGCCGGTGGCGCTCAAGCTCAAGGAGCGCGGCGCGCTGGTGTACCCCAAGACGCACAAGGTGGCCTACCCGTTCCACCGCAGCGAGGAGGAGGTCATGCCGGCCGCACTCGGCGTTCTCGAGCAGGTCGGCGGCGACGACGAGGTCGACGAGTGACAATTTGGACAGGTTAAAATGTCACGCGGCCGCATCGCCCCCGTCGTCCCGCCTTTCGACCACGAACTCGCGTACGTCTGTATTTTAAGTGCCGAAGTCGTAGGGCGAGAAGAACGGCCGATTCGTCTACCTGCGCAAATGCGAGACCCCTAGTCCGGGCGCGCGATTAAAATACAGACGTACGCGAGTTCCTGGGACGGGGCGGCGGCCCGGGTGCACCATGCTGGCTCCCTGCCCGCACTACACCCACCGGAAGCCGCGACCGGTGATCTCCGAGGTGGTCACGTACGTGATGAAGGCGTTCTCGTCCAGGCTGCGGACGTAGCGCTGCAGGCGCAGCGCCTCGGCGCGCGTGAGGACGGTCATGATCTGGGCCACGCGCCTTCCCGAATAGGCACCGTAGCCGTAGCTCACCGTCGCGGTGCGGCTGAGCTCGCGTATGATGAACTCTTCGACGCGCGCGGGCTGCCGGCAGATGACGGTGCAGACCTTGTGGCACTTGAGGTCCTCGAGGACGCCGTTCACGATGACGGTCTGCAGCACCAGGCCAACGATGCAGTAGACGCCCACGCGCGGCCCGTAGAGCGCGACGCCCGAGGCCGCCACCACGGCGTTCGCCGCCGCCACGGCATGCCCCACGGGTAGGCTCGTGTGCCGCGTGAGCGCCATGACCAGGATCTCAGTCCCGCCAGTCGACGCGCCGGCGTTGTAGGCGACGGCGTTGCCCAGCGCGATGAGAAGGACCGTGCAGCAGAGATCAATCCACATGTCTCCCGTGAGCGAGCCCGTCACAGGCATGACTGCCTGGAGAACCGAGGTGTAGGCGGGGATGGCTACGGACGCCACCAGGCTCCAGAAGACCGCCTTCCGCTCCACGAGAAGCAGCCCCACGACCACGAGCGCCACATTGACGATCCACAGTGACACGTCGTTGGGCAGCACCGGCACGAGCGTGGAGAGCACAATCGAGAAGCCCGAGGCGCCGCCGATGGCAAAGTTGTTGGGCGCCTGGAACGCCACGTAGGCGAAGGCGCAGAGCAGGGCGCCCACGTTGAGCGACACCACGAGTCGCACGAGGCTCGGCTGGTCGCGCTTGCGCAGCTTGCGGAGGCTGGCCTCCTCCTCGTCCTCGCTGACCAGCGCCTCGCCCTGGAGCACCGCATGTCCGTCGTATGCCGGCGCGGCGTGGTCGGGGTCCACACGTGCGTTGGCAAGCTCCTCCTCGTTTGCCGTCCTTCTCGGCTCTGACGTCCTTTTCTTTCCGCCCTTCATGACCGCTCCTCCCGGATTTACCTACCGTTCGCGGGCAATTCCCTGTCTTGTCATGAATCATACTAGACGTATATAACGACTATGATGATAATCTCGGTAAGCGGAAAGCCCACGGGGCGAATGCGCCCCAGCAAAGGAGCCAAGATGAGGATTCAGGACGAGGTTGCCGGCGTAGTGAAGAGCGTGCTCGAGCAGCATGAGATCAAGCGCGTCATCTGGATCGCGGCCGGCGGCTCCTTCGGCGGGCACTGGGCGGCCAACTATTTCCTGCAGCGCGAGAGCAGGACCATCCCCACGGAGATGCACACCTCCAACGAGTTCGTCTTCGCCACGCCCCCGTACGTCGACGAGCACTGTCTCTGCGTGCTCACGTCCATGCGCGGCACGCCCGAGACCTGCCGCGCGGCCGAGCTCGCCCGCGACCGCGGCGCCGCAACCATCGCCCTCTACGTCCAGGAGTCCGACCTCACGGCCGCCTGCGACCACAAGATCGCCTACGAGAGCATCGCGCTCGACGAGTCCCGCACCGAGCGCGTGAACTCGAGCATCGCCCTGCAGATCGCCATGGCCCTTCTCGCCCAGACCGAGGGCTATGCAAACTACGACAAGGCCATGGCCGCCTTTGACGTCGTGGATGCCATCTATCGCAAGGCCGTCGACTATACGACTCAGCTCGCAGCCGCGTGGGCGGAACGCGTCGCCGGCGAGAAGACCATCTACGTGATGGGCAGCGGCCCGGCCTTTGGCTCGGCGTACATCTTCTCGATCTGCAACATCGAGGAGATGCTGCAGATCGACTCGCCTACGGTCAACTGCTGCGAGTTCTTCCACGGGCCCTTCGAGGTGGTGGACAAGGCCAAGCCCATCTTCCTGCTCGTGAGCGTGGGCCGCTGTCGCGCCGCCGACGAGCGCGCCCTCACCTTCCTCGACCGCTACGCGGGCGAGAACCTCTATGTGCTCGACGGCAAGGAGATCGGCCTCAACGACCTGCCCGACGAGATCTCCGAGTACTTCAACCACGTTCTCTTCTCGCCGGTCCTCAACAACGTGTACATGCGCGCCCTCTCCAAGACCACGCATAAGGACTATATGACCCGCCGCTACATGTGGAAGGTCGAGTACTAGCCCTCCTTCTGCGGGCGCCGGCCTATCTCCCCCTTGGGGCCGGCGCCCGCGCAACCCCCTGAAATCTTTCGCGTCGCTGCAGAGGCGCTTGGGATTTGTGGCCCTACGGCCACGTCAGAACCACACATCTCGGATACAAAGAAAGGAAGGTGGCCATGAACCAGATCATCCTGGCGACGCACGGCGGTCTTGCGGACGGCATGCGGGACACGCTCTCCATGGTGCTGGGCGACGCGTCCAACGTGCACGTCATCTCCCTCGCCCGTGACGACAAGGACCCCATCACCTCCAAGGTGCAGGCGCTCATCGACTCGTTCGACCCTGCCGACAAGGTCTACGTCTGTACGGACATGCTCGGCAGCAGCGTCAACAACGAGATGGTCGCGCTCGGCGCGGCAAACGAGAAGCTCACCGTCATCGCCGGCATGAACATGCCGTTCGTGATCGAGCTCGCCACCGCAGTGGAGCCGCTCACCAACGAGGAGCTCGTCGAGCTCATCAAGGCGAGCCGAGAAGGGCTGCGCGACTGCTCGGCCAACCCCGTGGTGGTGGCAGGTGCGGCGACGCCCGCCAAGAAGGCCCGCGCCGCGGCCTCTGCCGGCCCCGCCAAGATCAACCTCGTGCGTCTTGACTACCGTCTGCTGCACGGGCAGGTCGTCTTCTCCTGGGTCACCAAGGTCGGTGCCGAGCGCATCATCGTCGTGGACAACGACGCCGCGGGTGACGACGTCAAGAAGAGCGCGCTGCGCCTGGCCAAGCCCTCGGGCGTGCGCCTGAACGTCTTCACCGTCGAGCGCGCCCTCGCGAAGATGGCCAAGCTCAACACCCTCGGTGAGAACGTGATGTTCGTCTTTGGCAACACGCGCGAGCTGCTCGAGTTCAACCGCTCCTACAAGTTTGACGCCGTGAACCTGGGCGCCACCGCCAACCACGACGGCGCCGAGCAGGTCGGCGGCTCCGACAGCTCTGTCTTCTTCGACGCCTCGCAGAAGGCGGACGTCAACGAGCTCCTCAAGATGGGTGTCGAGCTCTACGTCCAGCAGACGCCCACCCAGAAGCGCGTCGACATCACCTCCCCGCTGAGGTGATGAAAAGGGACAGCCCCTTTTCACCACCCGCACCTAGCGCAACCGAAAGGAGTTACGCATGAACATGTTCCTCAACGCCGTGCTCGTCGGCCTCGTCGCGGTGTTCTGCATGCTCGACTCGCGCCTGCTCGGCCGCCTGAACTTCGAGCAGCCGCTCGTCGGCGCCACGCTCGTGGGCATCGTGCTCGGCGACCCGGCCACCGGCCTCGCCGTCGGCGCCGCCACCGAGCTCGTGAGCATGGGCCTCGTCTCCGTTGGCGCGGCCGTGCCGCCCGACATGGTCCTCGGCGGCATCGTCGCCTCGGCCTTCGCATGCCTGACCGGCGCCTCCGCGGAGACCGCCATGACGATCGCCATCCCGGTCGCCGTGCTCGGCCAGCTGCTCGGCATCGTCTTCCGCTCCATCATCGCCGCGCTCACCCACGTGGCCGACTCCGCGATCGAGAGCGGCAACTTCAAGACTGCCCAGTACCTGCACATCGTTGCCGGCACCGTGCTCTACTCGCTCATGTACTTCATCCCGGTCTTCATCGCCGTCTACGTGGGCACCGACATCGTCCAGGCCGTCGTCGACCTCATCCCCGAGTGGCTCTCCAACGGTCTCAACGTCTCCAGCAAGATCCTGACCGCCTACGGACTTGCCCTCCTGCTCTCCCTGATGATCAAGAAGGGCATGACGATCTTCCTGCTGCTGGGCTTCCTGCTTGCGTCCTACCTGGGCCTCTCGGTCATCGCGGTTTCCGCCCTTGGCGTCATCCTGGCCCTCATCCTCATGGATCTCAAGTTTGGCAAGGGTGACGGCGCGGCGCTCGCGGCCGCCGACCCCGACTACGACCCCCTCGAGGACGACGACGAGTAAAGGAGGAGCTACCATGGCAGACATCACCGTTTCCAAGAACCGCAAGCTCTGGCAGTTCTTCTGGCGCAGCTGGGCCATCCAGGACTCCTGGAACTACGAGCGTCAGATGAACATGGGCTTCCTTTACGGCATGGCCCCCACGCTCGACCGCTGCTATCCCAACGAGAAGGACCCGCAGCAGCTCGAGGCCAAGAAGGAGGCCTACCGCAGGCACATGGCGTTCTACAACTGCACCCCGCAGACGAGCGCCTTCGTCCTCGGCCTCTCCGCCTCCATGGAGGAGCAGCTCGCCGAGAACCCCGCTAGCTTCAACCCCGACACCATCAACGCGGTCAAGACCACGCTCATGGGCCCGCTCTCCGGCATCGGCGACTCCTTCTTCCAGGGCACCATCCGCACCATCGCCTTTGGCCTGGGCGTCAGCCTCGCGCAGCAGGGCTCGCTGATGGGCCCCGTGCTCGCTATGGCCATCTCCATCGTCCCGTCCGTGCTCATCACCTGGTTCGCCGCCAAGCTCGGCTATGAGGGCGGCCACCAGTACCTCGAGAAGATGCAGAGCGGCAACCTGATGGACAAGGTCATGTACGTCTGCGGCATCGTCGGCCTCATGGCCGTGGGCGGCATGATCGCCACCCTCGTGGGCGCCACGACCCCCGCGGTCTTCTCGGACGGCACCGTGGTCATCCAGGACATCCTCGACTCCATCATGCCCCAGATGATCCCGCTCGCCCTCACCGGCCTCATGTACTGGCTCATCAAGAAGAACGTGGGCACCGGCTGGCTGCTCGTCATCGCCATCGTGGGCGGCGTGATCCTCTCCGCCCTCGGCGTCCTGGCATAGCCATCGCCCAGCCCCGAAGCGCTCCAACCCACCCACAAGCCCCGCGCAAGCGGAGAGAGAAAGGGAAGAACATGTACGAGATTGACCTCAACCAGCCCAAGCAGATCGTCGCCGACGTCCTGGCCAACCACCAGATCGACTCCGTCGCCTTCGTCGGCTGCGGCGCCTCGATGTCCGAGCTCTACCCGGCCAAGTACTTCCTCGCCAACAACACCAAGACGCTCAACGTCCAGATCTTCACGGCCAACGAGTTCAACTACGACACGCCCGCCTGGCTCGGCCCCAACACCTTTGTGATCACCTGCTCGCTCGGCGGCGGCACCCCCGAGACCGTCGAGGCCAACAAGGTCGCCAAGGCCGCCGGCGCCCCCGTCGTGGCCATCACCCACGCCGCCGGCTCCGCGCTCACCAAGGGCGTCGACCACGTGATCGTTCACGGCTTCGAGGCCAACTACGCCGCCAAGACCGAGAAGATGGGCTACGCCATCGCCGTCGCGCTGGAGATCCTGCAGCAGGTCGAGGGCTATGACCACTACGACGAGATGGTCCAGGGCTTCGCGCACGTCTTCGAGTGCGCCGAGAACGCCGCCCAGTCCGTGGGCAAGGTCGCCGAGGCCTGGGCCCAGGAGCACAAGGACGACGACTGCATCCACTTCCTCGCTTCCGGCGCGAGCGAGAAGGTCGCCTACTCCACCTCCATGTTCCTCATGATGGAGATGCAGTGGATCAACTCCGGCAACTTCAACTCCGGCGAGTTCTTCCACGGTCCCTTCGAGCTCACGGACGACAAGCACAACTTCGTGCTGTTCATGGCCGACGGCGCCACCCGCAAGATGGACGCCCGCGCCCTCACCTTCCTGCAGCGCTTCGACGCCCGCTACGTCGTCATCGACGCCAAGGACTTCGGCCTGCCCGGTGCGGTTCCCGCCTCCGTGGCCACCTACTTCAACCCGATCGTGCACACCGCGGTCATGCGCGTCTTCGCCGAGCACCTCGCCGACGCCCGCCAGCACCCGCTGACTAAGCGCCGCTACATGTGGAAGCTCGAGTACTAGTCGCACCGCGGCATCACACCGCGACGTAGCTTGACAGGGGGACGGGCGTGCGAACGTCCGTCCCTCTCGGCGTATCAGCCAAATAACGCGCACGGTGTGTTGTCTGCCATAAAACCAACTGGGCATATAGAAAATCAAAACACGCTGTGCGCGTTAATCGGCGAGCCCAGGAAAGGGAAGGGGAGAAGAACGTGATCAAGGCGGCTCTCTTTGACATGGACGGCGTGCTGGCGTTCACCGAGCAGTTCTACAACAGGAGGCGCGTCCGCTTCCTGCAGGAGCGCGGCTTCCCGGTGGACCCCGACTTCGACGGCACGGGCTCCAACGACGGGGAGATCTGGGAGCGGCTCGTGCCCGGCGACGCGGCGTTGCGCGAGCGCCTGCATCGGGAGTACCGCGCCTACTCGGATGCCCATCCCACGCCCTGGGCGGAGGTGGCAAATCCCCAGGCTCATCCGGTCTTCTCGGCCCTCAAGGGCGGCGGCCTCATGGTTGCCATCTGCTCGTCCTCGTATCGGTCCCTCATCGAGGAATTCGTGGACCAGGTGGGCGTGAGGGAGCTCGTCGACTTCATCATCTCCGGCGACGAGTGCTCCGCCTACAAGCCCGACCCGGACATCTACCTGCGCGCGATGGATGTGCTCGGCATCGCCCCGCACGAGGCGCTCGTGGTGGAGGACTCTCCCCTCGGCATCGAGGCGGGCGTTGCGTCGGGGGCGCTGACCTGCGCGCTGGTGCCCCCGGCGGGTGTCGAGCTCGACCAGTCGCGCGCGCACCTGCGCATTCAGCGGCTCTTTGACGTCGTTGACCTGGTTCAGACGCCGGCTTTACATTACATCGCATGATGCAGGTATGATGTCCCATACGACATGACGAGTTCGAACCCCCGGGAAGTGTCTCATGGCCACCAACAAGAGCGCACCGCTCTACCAGCAGATTTACGATGACATCAAGGGTGCCATCAAGGACGGCACCTACAAGGTCGACGAGAAGATCCCCTCAGAGGCCGAGCTCAGCGAGGAGTACGGTGTGAGCCGCATTACCGTGCGCCGTGCCATCGAGGACCTCTGCTCGGACGGATACCTCACTAAGATGCAGGGGCGCGGCACGTTTGTGGGCAGGCCTCACCTCATGCGGCGCCTCTCGCAGTCAAAGGCGACGAGGAGCTTCTCGGAGATCTGCCGAGAGGCGGGCGTGACCCCGGGCGCTCATCTCATCGAGCAGCAGATCGTGCCCGTTCGCCCCGACGAGCAGGAGTTCTTTGGCCTGGGGCCCGACGCTCTGCTCATCTACGTGCACCGCGTCCGCACCGCCGACGGCCTCGGCGTCTGCGACGAGAACATGTTCGTCCCGTACGACGACGGTCGTGACCTGCTGACGCTTCCGCTGGAGGACACGTCTCTGTTTGACGCCATCGAGCAGGCGACGGGGCATCGTCCGGCATCCAACGAGGACTGGAACATCACCGCCGTCAAGGCGACGACTGACCAGGCGTCGCTGCTGGGCATCTCTGTCGGCGATCCGCTGCTGCGCACGCACGTCTCCTTCGTAGACGACGAGGGCCGCCCGGTCTGCATCGGCCGCCACTACTTTGTGGGCAGCCGCTACGAGCTTGCGATCTAGCCCCTCGCGCTACAATCAGCCGAGAAGAACCCGCCGTCTGTTAATCGGGCGAGCCGTGGGCGGAGGTCCTTCTCGGCGCCCGGCCGCCCGTCTGCCGGGAGGTTGAATGCTCCTAGGCGCTCAGCGGCTCCCCGTACTCCCTGTACATGGCGGCGGAAGTGACGACCCACTGCTTGCCGAACTTCCTCGCGTCGACGCCGGCGACGATTTTTCCGTATGAGACCGCCTTTCGGAGCGTGGATTCGCTGAGTCCCCAGAGGTCGCTCGCATCGGCGAACGACATCAGCCCGTCGAACTCCGTCGTTATGGGCTCGCCATGCTCCCAGATCTCGTCGCAGGAGAGATCGAGGTCATCATTCCACGAAATGCCGTATCCGCCGGCGTCAACCTCGACGTCCTCGAACAAGTGGCCACTCTTAAGCTCCTGGAAGGCAGCGAATCGCTCGGTGAGTGGCGTCGCATCGTAGAGCTTGGTCGTCCCGTTGGCAAACAGCACGCGCAGGCGAAGGCCGGGAAGGGGCGTCACGTCCTTGATCTTGTGAAACATGGGCAAGCTCCTCTCAGTCCAGCGGGTCGAGCTTCCTGAATTCCTGCGTCTGCCACATCTCGACGAGGGCGTCTCGGTGAAGCCCCATCCATTCGCGGACCATGGCGGCGGCCCTTGGGGGAAGATTCCCGTCGAGCAGGTCGCCGGTCCGTATGTCGAACGCGGCCGTGTCGTCCCCGTAGATGGCATGGATGTGCGGAGGGTTGTGCTCCGAGCCAAGAAAGTACATGCGTATGACGATTCCGTAGAAGCGGGCTAGTACGGGCATGGCGCGCTCCAATCTCCAGATTTAGCACAGTATATCACGATACCGTGACAAGGTAAGGAGAGGATTCTTCTTTGGGCGATGTGCTCCAGGCACACCGGTGCAGCGTCGTTCCCGCAAATTGTCACGCGCCGCATCGCCCCCCGTCGTCCCACCTTCCGGCCACGAACTCGCGTACGTCTGTATTTTAAGCGCCGACGCCGCAGGGCGAGAAGAGTGGCCGATTCGTCTACCTGCGCAAACGCGAGGCCCCTAGTCCGGGCGTGCTATTAAACTACAGACGTACGCGAGTTCCTGGGACAGGGGCGGCGGCGCGGGTGTGCCACGCCGGCGCCCGCCCTCGCGCTACAATCAGCCGAGAAGAACCCGCCGCCTGTCAATTGGGGACTGTCCCCAATTGACAGAGAGGAGCCGCGCATGTCCCAGATCGCAGACCGCGTCGACGCCGAGAACGCCGCCCGCCCCGACGCGCCGACCACGCACCCTGAGTTCGACCGGCTCGTCCGCACGATGTGGCGCCTGCGCCAGCCGGACGGTTGCCCGTGGGATCGCGAGCAGACGCACCGCTCCATCACCAAGCACATGGTCGAGGAGGCATACGAGGCCGTGGAGGCCATCGAGGCCGACGACGCCGTCCACCTCGTGGAAGAGCTCGGCGACGTGCTGGAGCAGGTCGTTCTTCACGCGCAGATCGCCGCCGACGAGGGCGCCTTCACGATCGACGACGTCGTCTCCGGCCTCAACGAGAAGCTCGTGCGCCGCCACCCGCATGTCTTCGGCGAGCACGTCGCGGCGGGCGACGGCGGCGAGGTCCAGGACATCTGGGATGAAGTCAAGGCCGCCGAGCGCGCCGCGTCGGGCGAGAAGGACGAGAAGCCCCAGGGTCTTCTCGACAGTGTTCCTCGCTCCCTCCCCGCGCTCATGCAGTGCCAGAAGATCTCCAAGCGCGCCGCGAAGGCGGGCTTTGAGTGGCCCGACGTCGCCGGCGTCTGGGGCAAGGTCGCGGAGGAGCGCGCCGAGTTCGAGCGCGAGGCCCCCGGATCCCCGGAGCGTGCGGCGGAGTTCGGCGACCTGCTCTTTGCGCTGGTGAACGTTGCGCGCTGGGAGGGAATCGACGCCGAGGAGGCGCTCGCGCACGCCAACCGCAAGTTCAGGGCACGCTGGGCTCGCATGGAGGCGCTGGCCTGCGAGCACGGCGCTGACCTTGAGTCTCTCGGCACGGACGCGCTCAACGAGCTTTGGGACCGTGCGAAGGCGGAGGAGATGTCCTGACGCGCCGCCGGGTCGCTCGCCCGTCTGGTATAACGGGAGTGTGCGGCCCCGCCGCAGCCCTAGCCAAAATCAAGCGAGAAACGAAACGGGCATGAGCGAGAGAACCATGACGACCTCCGCGCGAGGGCAGAAGAGCGGCAGGCAGGCCGCCTCCCGAGGCGCGCGCAAGCCCGCGGGCCGGGTCTCCCGGAGCGCGGGAAGGCGTCCCGCGGCGGCAAAGGCCGTCACGCCCCCCAAGATCTTGTCGGGCGCGGGTCGCGTCCTCGGGGGCGCCAAGGGGCTCGTCGCCGACTCCAGCAAGCTTCGCGTTCCGATCATCGTCGCCGTGGTCATCCTGGTGGTCCTGGTGACGCTGTACTCTCCCGCAAAGGACCTCTACTGCGCCATGCGCGAGCAGTCCGCAAACCAGCTGGTCCTCGACGACCTCAACGCCAGCATCGACGAGTACCAGGGAGACATCGACCGGCTCCAGACCGAGGAGGGCATCGAGGACGAGGCCCGCCGCCGCGGCTACGTCACCGAGGGGGAGTCCGGCGTGACAGCCGTCGGCCTTCCGGAGGATGACGACGAGGAGGTCGTCGAGGAGGAGCTGCCGTGGTACCTCTCCCTGGGAGACTTTGTGTTCCAGTACCATGAGGAGGAGTAATGTCGCGCGTAGCCTGCATCGACATCGGAACCGTGACCGCCCGCCTTGCCGTCGCGGACGTGGAGGCGGGCCGCGTGCTGCGCCTCGCCAAGCACTCTGAGATCTGCAACCTCGGCGAGGGCGTGGATGCCACCGGCCGCCTCTCGGAGGATGCCATGAAGCGCGTCTTTGCCTGCGTGCGCGGCTACGTCGAGTCCGCGCGCGAGGCCAAGGCCGAGGCGGTGTGCTGCACGCTCACGAGCGCGGCGCGCGACGCGGAGAACGCCTGCGAGCTGGGCGCCGCCCTCGACTCGCTGGGCCTCGACCCGCTGGTCATCCCCGGCGAGATCGAGGGTGCGCTCACGTTTCTCGGCGTGGCGCGGGACTTCCCCGGCAAGCGCATCCTCGTGGCGGACAACGGAGGCGGCTCGACGGAGCTCGCGCTGGGGTCGCTCCGCCTCGACGGCGCGCTTGACCTGAGCTTTGTTCGCTCCATCGACGTGGGCTGCCGTCGCGTCACCGAGAAGTTCCTCTCTGCGGGGCCCCTCCCGTCCGACGCCGACCTCGAGGCCGCGCACGCCTTTGCGGCGGAGGGCTTTGCCCCGGCGATCGCGGAGGGCGGGCTCTACGCGGCGGGTGACGAGCGGGCCGTCGAGGGCGCGCCGGAGCACCTGGTGGTGTGCGGCGGCACGGTGACGAGCCTCGTCGCCGTGAGCCTCGGGCTTAGCCCGTACGACCCCTCTCGCGTCCACCTGGGGCGGCTCTCGCGCGAGAAGGTCGAGGAGCTCGAGCGGCGCCTCGCCGGCATGACGGTCGAGCAGCGCGCCGAGCTGCCGGGCCTGCAGGCAAAGCGCGCGCCGGTGATCCTCGGCGGCGCCGTCGCCGTCTCCGAGCTCATGCGCCAGACGGGGTTTGGCGAGCTCATCGCGAGCGAGTCGGACCTGCTGTTCGGCCTTGCCACGGCTGCTGCCTCCGCGCTCTCCGGCGAGGACTCCCCCGTGATCTGGAAGCCGACGATGCGCCCGCTGCGCTAGGATGGTTCTTGTCGCCGCGGGGGCGTGGCGGAATTGGCATACGCAGGAGACTTAAAATCTTCGGCCGAAAGGATTGTGGGTTCGAGTCCCACCGCCCCTACCAGCGACGCTTTGAGTACGCGGTTGGGCCCGACGTTCTTCTCGCCCGCCCTCTGGTATACTCAGCTGCGCGTCCCCATCGTCTAGTGGCCTAGGACATCGCCCTTTCAAGGCGACGACACGGGTTCGACTCCCGTTGGGGGCACCACGACTCTGCGGCCCGGACTGCCTCGCGCGGTCTGGGCCTTTTTCGCGCCCGACGCGCGGCTACCAGTCCAGGTCGCGGCCCTCCGCAAAGCGGCGGGCGCTCTCGACCAGCCACTCCTGCCCCTGGCACCAGGGGATGAAGTCGGGGACGTCGGCGATGATGGGCTCCGCCTCGCGGACCGCGAGCAGGCACTCGTCGAAGCTGCAGGGCGCCGCCTCCGGGCGGTCGGGCAGGTAGACCTCCACGTAGGTGGGGCGCAGCAGCGCGTAGGCGCCGCCCGCGCACAGCTCGCTGAAGCCGCGCAGCGCCCGGCGCGCGGCGCCCATCCGGTCGAGCTTGTAGAGCAGCAGGGTCCGGGAGAGGTGCGACCAGGCGCTCTCCTGGCGCGAGAAGCGCGCGCACACGGCGTCGAACCCGGCCTCGTCCTCGAGGCGGGCGCAGGCGAGCATGTAGGTGTGGCGCGCCCCCAGGGGGTCGCGCGGCGCGGCGTCCATCACCGAGGCAGCGGCGCTCTCCGCCATGCGGAAGCGCGCGCCGTCGAGGCAGGTGCGCGCCACGGCGGCGCGAAGGCGCAGGTGAGGACGATAGAAGATGTCGTCCCAGGCGTCGCCCTCGGGCGGCTCGTCGGACGCGAAGTCGCGCTCGAGCTCGAGGAGCTCCTCCAACAGGGGGTCAGGCTCAAGCTCGGAGGTGAGCGCCTGAAGGAGGCTGGCGTCGAGGCTGCTCTCGTCCGTCTCCCGCGCGCGCACGCACTCGGCGTGAAGCGCGGCCATGCGGCGGGTGCGCTCGGCCTCGTATGCGGCGTCGTCGAGCAGGTCGTCGTTTCTGCAGCTCGCGCGGAACGCGTCAAGGGCGCGCGCCATGATGAGCACCGCCCGCTCCACCGAGGTGTCGACGAAGGACTCCGGGTCGGCGCGCACTGCGAGCAGCAGCTCGGCGTAGGCCTCGTCGGAAAGCGGCCCGATCTTCTTGCGCCTTCGTATGGCACAGCGCTCGACGAGCTCGTCCCAGGCGTTCATCGCTGCCCCTCTCCCGGACGCGCCTCGACGGCGGCCTCGCGCGCCGCGGCGGGGTCGAGGCGCGCGACCTCACGTGCGACCCACGATCCCAGCACGCCTCGGCCGCTGCGGTCGTTTCCCTCCTGCAGCAAGACGATGCCCTCGCTGATGGCGAGGATGAGCTCGTCCTCGCTGTAGGGTGCGACGCGAAGGCGGGCGAACTCCCCGTCGGGCAGCTCAGCCTGGCGGATGAGGGCGCCGGCGGCCCCGGGGTAGAGCTCGATGATGCGCGCGAGCCAGGCGCGGGCGCCCGCGAAGTCGCAGCGCTTGTGGGCGAGCGCGACGTTGGACAGCATGATCCACGCGTCGTCGGGGCCGCGCAGCGGGGAGATCTCCGCGTAGCGACGCTCCAGCTCGGCGAGGCCCTTCTCGTCCTCGAGCTTGGCCAGGGCGTAGGCGAGCGTGAAGCGCACGTCCGAGGTGTCGCGGGGGTCGGACGCGAGGAGTCTCTCCGCCACGTCGGCGGCGACCCTGTTGCGCCCGCAGATGAGCGCCTCCTCCGCGAGGGAGGCCAGCCAGCGCCAGTACGGCCGCATGGCGATGTCCTGCGCGAGCGCACGCCGCTCCCCGTCGAGCTCGGCCCCGGCGCTTTCGCGCGCCTGCTCGCAGGACGCGCGCACGTCCTCGGCGCGCTCCGAGAGAAACTGATAGCGCGCCTCGATCGAGGGGGTCAGCGAGGACGAGCGCATGCGCACGGCGTCATGGCAGCTTGGGTCGAGCGAGAGCGCCTCGTCCAGGAGGTCCTTCCCGCGCTGGATGAGCGTCTGGGCCTGCTCGTCGGAGGCGAAGGGGAGCTGGTAGTCGACGATCTCCGCGGCAAGCACCGCAAGGTGGAAGGCGCGGTCGGCGTCGGACTGCGGGAGGCTGTCCCGGTCCTGGGCGAAGCGGCGGCCAAAGCTCGCGAACGCGCGCGTCGCCGCGACCGGGTCCCCCTGGTCGAGCTCGCGGGCAAAACGCAGGCTGAGCCGCTGGTAGTCCTCGCGTTGTGGGTTGTGCGCCATCGCCTTCGCTCCTCTCGCCTCCTATGGTAGCCGACGAGCGCCGCCGTCGCTGCGACGCCCGGCGCCCCGTTCGGGCAGGCGCGGAAAAATCGGGTTGTTGCCAACGCGTTTCTGCTATGCTGTGTGCGGCTCGAGTCATGGATTTTCGGTGGCCCGACAGAGGTACTTCTCATTCGTCGAAAACGGGGGAGATGCCCCCGTTTCAAATCCGTCGCGGGGGCGACGGCAAAGGAATTGGAGGAGTGTTATGGGACGTTTCACCAACCCGCGTGACCTGTACTTTGGCGAGGGCGCCCGCCACGAGGTCAAGAACCTCAAGGGCTCCAAGGCCGTCATCGTCACCGGCGGCGGCTCCATGCGTCGCGGCGGCTTCCTGCAGGACGTCGAGAACGACCTCAAGGAGGCCGGCTTCGAGGTCAAGCTCATCGAGGGCGTCGAGTCCGACCCGTCCGTCGAGACCGTCATGAACGGCGCCGCCGTCATGGCCGAGTTCGAGCCCGACTGGATCATCGCCCTCGGCGGCGGCTCCCCGATCGACGCCGCCAAGGCCATGTGGATCAAGTACGAGTACCCCGAGACCACCTTCGAGGACATGTGCAAGGTCTTCGGCCTGCCCAAGCTGCGCACCAAGGCTCACTTCTGCGCCATCTCCTCCACCTCCGGCACGGCCACCGAGGTCACGGCCTTCTCGATCATCACCGACTACGCCAAGGGCATCAAGTTCCCGATCGCCGACTTTGAGATCACGCCCGACGTGGCCATCGTCGACCCCGAGCTCACCTACACCATGCCCGCCAAGCTCTGCGCGCACACCGGCATGGACGCCCTGACCCACTCCATCGAGGCCTACGTCTCCACCGCCGGCTCCGCCTACACCGACGCCAACGCCCTCTACGCGATGCGTGAGATCGTCGAGTGGCTGCCCAAGTCCTACGCTGGCGACAAGGAGGCCCGTCAGCACATGCACGACGCCCAGTGCATCGCCGGCATCGCCTTCTCGTCCGGCCTGCTCGGCATCGTGCACTCCATGGCGCACAAGACCGGTGCCGCCTTCACCGGCGACCACATCATCCACGGCTGCGCCAACGCCATGTACCTCGGCAAGGTCATCCAGTTCAACGCCAAGGACGCCCGCGCCAAGAGCCGCTATGCCTACATCGCCAAGGAGGTCTTCCACCTCGCCGGCGAGACCGAGGACGAGCTCGTGGCCGCGCTCGTTCAGATGATCCGCGACCTCAACGACAAGATCGACATCCCGCAGGGCATCAAGAACTACGGCAAGGGCGGCGTCAAGGCCGACGAGTCCATCATCGACTACGCCGAGTTCGAGGAGAAGAAGAGCCGCATCGCCGTCGACGCCATCGGCGACGCCTGCACCGGCTCCAACCCGCGCCAGCCCACGCCCGAGGAGATGGAGAAGCTCCTCGAGTGCGTCTACAACGACGTCGACGTGGACTTCTAAGTCATCAGCGAGAAGGATCTCTCGCCTCAGGCGACTCAAGGGGGTCGGGACCTCGTGTCCCGGCCCCTTTTTCGCACGTTCTCGCCCTCTGGCTACCTTCCTCGATAAGAAAAAACTCCAAAACAGGAGACTTTTTCTCGAAATAATCTCCGGTAAGGGAGATTATTTCGAGAAAGATGCCTCATGAGGCACGGGCCCGTCGCCGCCCCGCCCCGTAGCCATTACACGAGCTGGATCTTCTCGACGCCCTCGCGGCTGGTCTCGCGATAGAGGACGAACCTGCGCCCGATGACCTGCACGAGCTCCGCGTGGCAGCGCTCGGCGAGCTCCTCGGCGGCCTCGCGGACGTCCAGGCTCGAGGACTCGAGCACCGAGCACTTGATGAGCTCGCGCGCCTCGAGCGCCTTGTCCGCCTGGTCGACGGTCCCCTCGTTGACGTCCGCCTTGCCGATGATGATCACGGGCTCCAGATGATGCGCCAGGCTGCGAAGCTGCCTGACCTGCCTTCCCTTGAGTGCCACTCCTGCTCCTTCCAGACGGGGGCACCTACGATACCCGACGCGCGGCGACGCGGACGGCTCAATGCGCACCCGCTAGAATGTTCTCCGAAAAACAACGCTTTGAGGAGGTCGCAATGACGGGCGAGAAGGACGGCGCGGTCGCGTTCTTTGACGTGGACGGCACGCTGGTGTGGCACGATGCCGAGAAGGTCGCGAGCGGGGAGTACGATTTCTCTGCGGCCACCCCGACGCCCGCGGTCTACGAGGCCTTCCGTCGCCTGCGCGCCGCGGGTCACCGGGCCTTCATCTGCACCGGCCGCCCGGTGCCGTTCATTTACGACTCGCTGCGAGCGCTCGCGCCGGACGGCTACATCGCCGCGGCCGGCGCCTACGTTCAGGTGGGCGACACCGTGGTCCGCGACGCGAACATCCCCGACGACCTGCTCCTCGAGACCGTGAGGCGCTTCGTCGACGCGGGCATCGACCTGATGCTGGAGAGCAACACCCAAAGCGTCGAGGTGCATCCCTCTGGCGCGCCGGCGGAGTTTGCCTCCTCGGGGCTCGTCCGGTCCGCTGACGAGCTGGGCGGCTTCCTGCGCGATCACCGCTTCGCCAAGTTCTGCGTCAGCGGGCGCCCCCTCGAGGCGCTCGCTCCCGTGCTCCCGTTCTGCGAGCGCCACTTCACGATTGCCGACCTGCAGTTCGGCACGCATGAGTTCTCGCTCAGGGGCGTGGACAAGGGCTCGGCAATCGAGGCGGCGCTCGCCTACCTCGGGCTGCCCCAAGAGAGCGCCTTCGCCTTTGGCGACTCCGAGAACGACCTCCCCATGGCCCCGGCGGTGGGGACCTTCGTCGCCATGGGCAACGCGCTGCCCGTCGTGCGCGAGCGGGCCGACTACGTGACCGACCCGGTCGAGAAGGACGGCGTGCCCTCCGCCCTGCGCCACTTCGGCCTCATCTGAGCGACGCCCGTGCCGGGCGCTACCCCTCCTGCGGCCCGGTCCAGGTGAAGTGACGGCGCACCGCCGCCTGGAAGGCGTCGGCATAGGCGGCTCCCGGTTGGCCGAGGAGCACGAGCAGCGTGCTTCTCGCCTGGGCATAGCCGCGGGCGACGGCGGGCTCGATGTCAGAGAGCTCGGTCACCACGCGCACCGAGAAGCCCTCGAACTCCTCGCGCGCCGCCTCGACGATGAGCCGGCGGTCCCGCTGGCTGCGGCTCTGCTCCACGATTGCGCAGACGTGCTGCTCGGGAGGGAAGAGCAGCTCGCCGTGACCCTGCACGCCGGACATGAGCATGCCCTCCTGCACCTCTCGCTCCCCCTTCCCCAGGAGCTCGAGCGTGGCGATGGAGGCGAGGGCGGGGGCCACGTTGAAGATGCCCGGCAGCGGCAGCGCCACTCCGGCGTCCCAGGAGGGGGTGTGCGCCTGGAACTGCACGTAGCCGTACCCCGCGCGCTCGTGGCTCGATCCCACGTCCGCATGCGTGCCGCGCGACGAGAAGCTCAGGCTTTGCCGGGGTCCGCGCACGGTGCCGGCGCCTCCCGCGCCCAGCGAGCAGAGCACGTCGAGGGCGGGGAGCTCGCGCATGCCCGGGATGCGGTCGGGAAGCTCGAGCACGAGATAGCAGAGGCCGGCGCCCTGGGCATGCGCCAGGTGCTCCTCGAGGCGGGAGAGCTCTGCCGCCACGTCCGCGCCACGCGCAAACTCCACGCCGTCATAGACCTCACGTGCGCCGACCACCCCCACGTGCTCGTAGGGGGCTCCCTCGTCCAGGACGCTGCGCAGGACGGTGGCGACGACCGCGCGGTCGTGCTCGCCCGCGACCACGCCGATGACGGTCGGGCGGGGCATGCTAGCGCTCGGCGGGATGGGCCCGGTCGTGCGCCTCGATGCCGCGCCGCGCGAGCTCGCAGTCGGAGACGCAGGGCACAAAGCCCTCGCGCGTGTGCTGGTAGGTCTCGTGCCCCTTGGCGAGCAGCAGCACCACGCTGCGCCGCCCCTCCGCCAGCTCAAAGGCCCGGCGCGCCGCCTCCTCGCGGTCGATGACGACCTCGTGCGGGAAGTCCGGCGGCAGGGCGCGCTCCATCTCGCGGCAGATGTCGAGCGGGTCCTCGGTCCAGGGGTCGTCCGAGGTGAGGACGATGTAGTCGGAGAAGCGCGCAGCCATCTCCGGGAGGTCGCGGCGGCGCTCCTCGGCCTTTCCGCCGACGGCGCCAAAGACCGAGATCACCTGCGCGCCCGCGAACGAGCTCGAGACGGCGGAGAGCAGCGACTCAAAGGCGAGGCGGTTGTGCGCGTAGTCCACGACTGCCGTGAGCTTGCGGTCCTTGGAGTGGTAGAACTCCATGCGGCCGGGCACGCGCGTCGTCGCGAGGCCGCGGACGATGTCGTCGGGGCCGATGCCCAGCAGGTGGGCGGAAAGCGCCGCGGCGAGCGCGTTGGAGACGCTGAAGTCCCCGGGGAACGGGAGCTCTACGGGGCGCTCCCAGCCCCCGAGGTGGAGCGAGAAGGACATGCCTCCCTCGGAGGCGACGAGGTCGTCGGCCCAGGCGTCCGCGTCGGGGCGCCCGATGCCAAAGGTGCGGACCCGCGATGCGCGCGACGCCGCGTCGAGGATGCGGTCGACGTGGTCGGAGTCGAGGTTGACGACCGCGGTCTCGCACTGAGAGAAGATCTTGAGCTTGGAGGTGAAGTAGTCCTCGAAGTCCGCGTGCTCGACGGGGGAGATGTGGTCGAGGCCGATGTTGAGGAAGCAGGCAACGTCCAGCCCCACGCCATAGGAGCGGTCGTACTTGAGCGCCTGGCTGGAGACCTCCATGACCAGGGCGGAGAGGCGGGCGTCCCGGGCGTTGGCGAGATGGCGCCAGAGGTCGGGCGCCTCGGGCGTGGTGTTTCTCGAGGGCTCGTCGGTGACGCCGTCGAAGGTCTCCACGGTGCCGATCATGCCGCAGGACTTCTCGCCCCGCGCGGCGTCGACGATGGAGCGGAGCAGGTAGGCGGTGGTCGTCTTGCCCTTGGTGCCGGTGATGCCCACGATCGGGAGGCTTCGGTCGGGCCGGCCGAACGCCTCGGCCGAGACGAGCGCCATCGCGCGGCGCAGGTCTGACGTCACGAGCGCGGGGACGCTCGGCGCGACCTGCGCCAGCTCGTCGGCGTGCTCGGCGCCGCAGAGATAGGCGACCGCGCCCTTGCCGACGGCGCCGGCGAGAAACGCGGGCCGGAAGGTGGCCCCCTTGCACACGAAGAGCTCGCCCGCGCGGACCGAGCGCGAGTCGCAGGAGGCCCCGGAGACGCTGACGTCCGCACCTGGCGTCAGGGATGTGAGGATGCCCGCCCTATCGAGGGTGCGCGCGAGCTCTGCAAGCGTAATCATGCCTCCAGTATAGTGACACCCGCGCCGCAAACCCAATGTCCAGCCGTCCTCTGCTAAACTTCTTGTGCACGGGCGATTGGCGCAGCGGCTAGCGCAGGTGCCTTACACGCACAAGGTCGGCGGTTCGAACCCGTCATCGCCCACCAGGAAATCAGGGCCCCGTCGCATTGCGGCGGGGCCTCTTTGCAAGGGGAGGCATCATGGCAGACATCGAGGTCGCGCGCTCCTTTGGGCGAAGGCCGGGCGAGCTTCGCCCGGTGACGCTCACGCCGGGCGTCATGAAGAACGCGGACGGCTCCTGCCTTGCGGAGTTCGGTGACACGCGCGTGCTCTGCTCGGCAACGGTCGAGCAGAGCGTTCCAGCCTGGCGCAAGGGGACGCATGCCGGCTGGGTGACGGCGGAGTACGCGATGCTGCCCGCCTCGACCAACCGTCGCACCCCGCGCGAGTATCGCGGGCGCAAGGGCCGCTCCATGGAGATTGAGCGGCTCATCGGACGCAGCCTGCGCTCCGTGTGCCGCCTCGACCGTCTGGGGGAGATCACGATCACGCTGGACTGCGACGTGATTCAGGCGGACGGCGGCACGCGCACCGCATCGGTCACCGGCGCGTGGGTGGCGCTGCACGGCGCCCTCATGAGCCTGGTCGAGAGGGGCCAGCTGCCGCGCCTGCCGCTCACGGGGCAGGTGGCGGCCGTGTCGGCGGGCTTCGTCGACGGGCGCGCCCTGCTCGACCTCGACTATCCTGAGGACAGCCGCGCCGAGGTGGACCTCAACCTCGTGTGCACGGGGGACGGCCGGATCGTCGAGGTGCAGGGGACCGGCGAGCGCGCGACGCTCGATCGCGCGCAGCTCGACGAGCTGCTCGACCTCGGCCAGGCGGGCATCGCGCGCCTGGTTGAGCTGCAGTCGCAGGCAACGGGGTACCGTCTCGCGTGACAATTAGGACAGGTTTTATTGTCACGCGCCCTACCAAAGGAGAAGGAAGCATGTCACAGGTTGCAATCAGTGAGCTCGACCCCGCCGCCACCGTCGTGGTGGCCACGGGCAACGCGCACAAGGTCGTGGAGATCGAGGCAATCCTCGCGCCCGTTATGCCGGGCGTGCGCTTTGTGGCTCTCGGCGAGCTGGGCGACTTCCCCGATCCCGTGGAGGACGGGGAGACCTTCTTCGACAATGCCCTGATCAAGGCGCGCGCCGCGCAGGCCGAGACTGGCCTTCTCATGGCGGTGGCAGACGACTCCGGACTGTGCGTGGACGCCCTCGACGGCGCGCCGGGGATCTTCTCGGCACGCTGGGCGGGAGAGCATGGCAACGATGCCGCCAACAACGAGAAGCTCATGGCGCAGATGGCCGACGTCCCCGATGGTTCGCGCACGGCGCGCTTCCACTCGAGCGTGGTCCTGGTGCGCGGCGACGAGGTCCTGCGCGGCGACGGCGACTGCGAGGGCGTGGTGGGCCGCGTCCCCCGCGGCGACCACGGCTTTGGCTATGACCCGCTGTTCCTGCCGGAGGAGACTCCGGGCAAGACCATGGCCGAGCTCACCCTGGACGAGAAGAACCTGATCTCGCACCGCTTCCACGCCCTCGAGGATCTCGCCGCCAAGCTGTAGGTATGGGGCGGGTGTGACAGTGGGGACAGGCGCGTGACAATTAGGACAGGCTGAATTGTCACGCGCCTGTCCCCACTGTCACACCCGCCCGCGGCAATTACCGGCCGCTCGCCCAAATGGGCGGCGAAACACGATCGCAATGGTGCAAGATTAAGAATCGTCCGGGGCGGTTTGCCCCGGGTCGCCGCGGACGGGCAGGGGCCTCGACACGGCGAGTCCTTCTCATAGCTCTGGCGACCTCGCCCTGGTGGTCGCAGTCACATTGGCCGCGGCCGATGGGGCCGCACGGCGGGCGGAGAGCTCGCCGTCTATGGAAAGGATGCGTTATGAGAATCGTTCGCGCCAAGGATTACGAGGACATGAGCCGCAAGGCCGGCAACATCATGGCCGCCCAGGTCGTTGCCAAGCCCGACTGCGTGCTCGGCCTTGCCACCGGCTCCACTCCCATCGGCGCCTACAAGCGCCTCATCGAGGGCTATGAGGCCGGCGACCTCGACTTCTCCCAGGTCAAGACCTACAACCTCGACGAGTATCGCGGTCTGCCCGGCACCCACGACCAGAGCTATCGCTACTTCATGAACGTGAACCTCTTCGATCACGTGAACATCGACAAGGCCAACACCCACGTGCCCGACGGCCTCGCCGAGGACTACGAGGCCGCCTGCGCCGAGTATGACGCCGCCGTCGCCGCCGCTGGCGGCCAGGACCTCCAGCTCCTGGGCATCGGCAACAACGGCCACATCGGCTTCAACGAGCCCGGCGACGCCTTCGTCAAGGGCACCCACTGCGTCGACCTGACCGAGTCCACCATCCAGGCCAACAGCCGCCTGTTCGACAGCATCGACGACGTGCCGCGCCAGGCCTACACCATGGGCATCGGCACCATCATGGCCGCCAAGATGGTTCTCGTGATGGCCAACGGCGAGGTTAAGGCCCAGGCCGTCCACGACATGATCTACGGCCCGATCACCCCGTCCTGCCAGGCCTCCATCCTGCAGCTGCACCCCAACGTGGTCGTCGTCGCCGACGAGGCCGCGCTCTCGCTCTGCCCCGCCGAGTAGGCTCGTCCCGCATAGCGCAGCAGGCCCCGAGCGGAGGTTCTTCTCGCCTCCGCCCGGGGCCTTTTCTTGTCGCGCGCCGTGCTACAGCACCGTGATGTTCTTGGGGTAGCTGTTGAGCACCTCGCAGCCGTCTTCTGTCACGATGACCAGGTCCTCGATGCGCACGCCCATGTCGCCCGGGAGGTAGATGCCCGGCTCGATGGAGAAGCACTGGCCCGGCTGCACCGGCTCGTCGTGGGCGGCCGAGACGTCGCCGGGCTCGTGGTCCACGAGGCCGATCTGGTGCCCCAGGCGGTGGTTGAACTGCGGCCCCCAGCCGGCGTCCTCGATGATGCGGCGGGCGGCGCGGTCTATCTGGGCAAACGTCACCCCGGGCCGCACGATCTTCTCGGCGGCCTCGTTGGCGCGCAGCACCGCGTCGTAGATGGCGCGCTGGTGCTCGGTCGGCTCGGCCGAGAAGAACGTGCGCGTCATGTCCGAGCAGTACCAGTCCTGCCGGCACCCCACGTCAAAGAGCGCCATGTCGCCCGGGGCAAAGGGCGTGTCGTCAGGCTCGTGATGCGGGTCTGCCGCATGGTCGCCAAAGCTCACGATGGGCGAGAAGGAATGGCCCTCGGCTCCCAGGCGGCGGTACTCGCCGAGAAGCCCGTCGGCGATCTGGCGCTCGGTCACGCCGGGGCGGACCTGGTCGACGAGCCAGGCCATCGCGGCGTCGTTGGTGGCGGACGCGGCCCGCATGAGCTCCTGCTCGCGGGCGTCCTTGATCGAGCGGGCGTCGTCGACCGCGTCGGACGCGAGCACGAACGAGCTCGCCGCGCCCGCCTCCATGAGCGGGACGAGCCAGCGCGCCGCCAGCTCCTTGTCCACTCCGAGCGCGCGCGATCGGTCGGTCGCCTCCGCCACGAGCGCCACCGGGTCGTCGGTGTCGGAGAACTCGACGACGCGCGCCCCGCAGCCGCCCGCATCGGGGAAGAGGCGGTTGGCGAAGAGCGTGGGCGTGCCCTCGGCGGGCAGGAGCAGCGCGAGGAAGCGCTCGTAGGGCTCGGTGTAGTAGCCGCAGAGCCACCAGATGGAGAGCGGGTCCACGATGAGGGCCTGGGTCAGCCCCCGCCTGGCAAGATTGTCTCGTACGCGCGCGACGCGGCTCTCGTTCACTGCTGCCTCCTGGTCCGTGCCGAATGCGGGCAGTGTAGCACCGCCGCGGCGCCGCGGGCGTGGTCTTCTCATGACATTAGGTTGAGGCGCGTTGCCCGTAAGCGGCCGGCGCAATATGATAAACATTCCGGTATTATGGAGATTTCCGCCCGTTGGGGGCGTGTGGAGGTCCAGATGGAGAACGAGATTCCGCCCGTCAACCGAGTTGACGAGATTCGCGAGGAGCTCATGTCCCTCGAGGGCAAGCGGCTCAAGGTCAAGGCCAACATGGGCCGCTCCCGCATCGTCGAGCGCACGGGGACGCTCGTTCACGCGCACCCCTCCCTGTTCATCGTGGAGGTCGAGGAGAGGCGCGGCCGTACCGCCCGCCAGTCCTACCAGTACGTCGACGTCCTCACCGGCACCGTCGAGCTCTTTGACATCGACACGGGCGAGCGCCTCTTCGACTTCGTCGAGCCTGTGACCGAGTAGCCAAGGTGGCGGCGACGGTCGTCACGACCCCCTGCAAGGTCAACCTGCATCTGGGGGTCCACCATGAGAAGGATGCGCGGGGCTATCACCTGGTCGACTCCGTCATGGTTCCCGTTGATCTGTGCGACGACGTGGTGGTGGATGACGCGCCGGAGCTGACGGTGCGCTTCTCGCCCCCTCTTGAGATTCCTGCCGAGAAGACCGGCGTGTGGAAGGCGGCGACGTGGCTTGCCGAGGCGCTCGGCGTCGAGCCGCTCGTGGGCATCGAGGTGACGGCGCGCATTCCGGAGCGTGCGGGCTTGGGCGGTTCCTCTGCAGACGCAGGCGCAACGCTTCGCGCCCTTGCTGCGCGCTGGGGCGTGAGCCCGCTCGACCCGCGCGTGACGGCAGTCGCCCGGCGTGTGGGCGCGGACGTCTCCTTCTTCCTCGATCCCCGTCCGGCGCTCTTTGCCGGGGCCGGCGACGTGCGCGTGCGGACGTTCACTGGCATCGAGATGCCGCTTGCGCTCGTGATGCCGCGCGCCGAGGGCGGGTCGACCGTCGCCGCCTACGCGGAGTTCGACCGTGCAGGTGAGAGGCCCGTGGCCCCCGAGGCCATGTGCGCGGCCCTAGCTGCCGGCGACGTTCGCCTGGCGGCGGCGCGCCTTCACAACAACCTCGCGCCGGCGGCGCGGGCGCTCTGCCCGGAGGTGGGCATCGTCGAGTCGTGGCTGCGCGAGCGTCCGGGCGTGCTCGCGGCCCAGGTCACGGGCTCGGGAACGTGCTCGTTTGCCATCTGCGAGAGCGTCGCGGCGGCCGACGTGGTGGCTCGGGAGGCCGCTGAGTTCGGCTGGCGCGCCTGGTCGACAAAAACAGTTGGTTTTGCCGGAGGAATCTGCTAGAATACTCCCTCGCTACGGGTTGTGGCTCAGCTTGGTAGAGCGCTCGGTTCGGGACCGAGAGGTCGCTGGTTCAAATCCAGTCAACCCGACCACGTAGATGATGGCCGTCGGCACTGCGCCGGCGGCCTTTTTCGTGCAGCGACGCTCTGTCGCCGCCATGAAGCGAGCATGCCATATGGGACGGTTTTGGCCTCGGGCGGCCCCGGTTCTGTCCGATATGGCATGCTCGATAAAGGACAGGCGAGAAGAGCGCGCCGTGGCAACGTCCTTCTCGCCTGTACCTGTTGTGCGACTTGGCTGCTACGCGATGAGCGCCGTGGGCGTCGGGCTCGCCATCGTCGAGAGCGTGGGCTTGGCCGCGCCGTCGTCGACGCTCTTGTACGTGAAGCCGTTGCCCATGTACTCGTTGGCCTTGGAGACCAGGTAGGTCACGTCGAGCGTCGCCGGGCAGCTCGTGGCGCTGTACCACTTGTGAATGCCGACGTTCTCGCCCAGCACGAGCTCGGGCCACTGCTTGAGGCGCGCGAGCGCGGCCATGAGCTGGGCGCTCCGGTCCAGGGTCGCCCGCGACGGCGGCCACGAGGTCGTCCCCACGTGCTCGATCGAGACGGTCTTGGTGTTCCACGTCCAGTAGCCCACCGCCCAGGCCGTGTCATCGAGCGAGACGTACTGGTGGATCTCGGTGCTGCTCACGCCGTAGTGGGCGGACGTCTCGCTCGTGCCGAGGAAGGTGTTGTCGATCGCCGAGAGCGTCGTGCACTCGGAGATGTGGATGACGAGGGCCATCCAGTCGTTGCCCTGGCGCCCCTCGCTGTACCAGCGGGCACCGATCCATTCGATCGTGTTGAGGATCGGCGGGGTATAGCTCGCCTCGTCGAGGAGGAAGCGCTGCGTGGGCGCGCCCGTGTCGGTGGCGATCACGACGTTGGTGCCGCTCGTTGCCGAGCCCGCGACCGTGAGCACGAGCGAGGGGTCGAGCGCGGAGGCGATGCGGTAGCCGTCCGCGGCGCGGTCGTAGGCGATGGTCCACGCCTGGGCCGCGTTGCCCTGCTTCTGCCACAGCTGCACGTTGGTCCCGGACGCGGCGACGCCTCCGGCAACGTCGAGCGCCTTGCCGCTCGCGGCGTTCTTGATGAGATAGGTTCCGTCGTCGTTGCGCCACACGTCCCAGATCTGCGCGTCCCCGCCGTAGTCCTCGTACACCTCGATGTTGGCGCCGTTGGCGCTCGAGTTCGTCGCAACGTCGATGACCTGCGTCGGGTTTGCGGCGCAGCGAAGCTGGTAGGTTCCCGGGATGGGCTGTGACAGCTGCGACGGGTCGACGATGGAAAACGTCTGCGCCTCCGAGCCGTTAAGTGCGCGCAGGGCCACGCCGCCCGTGGCGCTGCCCGCCGAGACGTCGAGCGCGAGCGTGCGCGAGAGCGCGGGGCGCAGGCGGAAGCCGACCTGTCCGTCGGGCCCCGACACGGACTCGATTACCCACTTCTGCGCGAGGCTGCCGTCCAGGGTGCTCTGCGCGACGCGGGCGCCGGGGTTCGGCGAGCCTCCCTCCACGGCAAGCGCCATCCCGGAGAGCCTGCTCACGATGGTTGCGTAGCCCTCGGCGTCGTAGGAGATTTCCCAGCGCTGCGCCGTGGCGCCGCTCACGAAGCTCGCTCCGACGCTCGAGCCGTCGGCGGCCTGGAGGACCCTCCCCCCGCCGAACGAGCTCGTGAGGTAGTACGTTCCCGCCGGGACGGCCTGCGCAAGCGGGTCTGCGGGAGCATTCTCGGGGCCGTCCGCCAGCTGCGCGGGGTCGATGGGAGACCAGAGCTGGCCCGCCGACCCGTCGTGGCGCCGCAGGCTGAGGGAGCCGCCGGAGGCGTCGAGGGCGAGGTCCCGGTCAAGTGCCGAGACAAGGGCGACGCCGCCGCCCTCGGGCACGGCGACCCACTTCTGGGCCCAGGAGCCCGAAGGCGCGCCGAGCGTCACGCGGGAGCCCTCCGGCCTGCTGCTCGAGGAGGCCCCGAGGACTCTGCCGGACGACGCCTGCGCTATGACGACGTAGCCCGCCGCGTCGTGCGTGATGACCCAGCTCGCCTGCTCCTCCGAGGGGCTTTGCGCGACGCCCGGCGCGTCGCTTTCGTCGACGGCGAGCGCGGACCCGTCCTCGAGCGCGCTCGCCAGCGCGAAGGTCCCGTCTTCGAGGACGTCCGCGCGACGCGCGGCCAGGTCGTCGAGCTCCTCGCGCTCGGGGTCCGCGGACACCATAGGCATGTCTGCCATGTCTGAGTCATCGGCGGAGAGCATCGGCAGGGGGTCCGTCTCCTCGCTCGTGGCGAGTGCCGCGATGGGCAGGCCGACCAGGGCAATCGCGGTCATGATGGCTGCCGCCGACGCGCAGAGTCCACGTTTCATGCTCTCACCGACCGTTCGTGTTGGGTGGCTGGTCAATGAGGCAAGTGTAATGGGAAAAACCGGGGGGCTCCCGCGTTATCCGGCGAACGTGCCGCGCGCCCTTCTCGCAAGGCGGGGCGAGAGGGACCTCTAGCCGAGCGCCCCCTCGCGGCGCACGGTCGCCAGCATGTGGCGAGGCACCGCGTGCTGCGCGCAGCTTCCGATGACGTTGCCCGCGGCGCGCTTGGCCTCGTCGCTCGCGTTGCTCGTCGCATAGGCGTGGCCAAAGCGCTCGAGCATCGCGATGTCGTTGCCGCCGTCCCCGTAGACGGCGACCTCGTCCTCCGTCATGCCAAGGTGCCCGGCAAGCCATGCCAGCGCCTCGCCCTTGTCGACGCTCGCCTCCGTGAGCTCAAAGAGGTCGCCGTCAAACGAGGCGTTCACGAGCGTGTCGGCGTGATCGTCGACGAAGGCGGCGAGCTCCGCCTTGAGGCCGGGGTCGAGCACGCGGCAGTTGACCTTGCAGACGGGATGCGCGAGGACGTCCGCCTCCGTCTGGTCGAAGACCATGTCGGGGCCCGGGCCGCGGCGCCGGGCCATCCACGCCACGAGGCGCCCCATGGCGCCCGACGGGGGAAGATACCCCGCAAGCTGGTCTTCGCGCGAGCCGCGCACGAACGTCCCGTCAGTCGAGACGCAGACGAGGCAGCACGTGGGGAAGGCGCGCAGCAGCTCCTCGACCGTTGCGGGGTCGATCTCCACGCTGCGCAGCAGCTCTCCGCCCGCGCCGTAGACAAAGGCGCCATTGCCGCAGACGACCTCGAGGGGCAGGTCGCCAAAGCCGAGCTCCGCCCCTGTCTTCGACCAGCGCCCCGTCGCGAGCGCAACGCGCCTTCCGGCGGCCAGCACGCGGCGCACGCGGCGCAGGATGGCCCCGTCCGTCTGGTGCAGGGCGTTGAAGAGCGTGCCGTCGAGGTCGCTGGCAAAGAGCTTGATCAAGGGGTCTCCCGTCGTCGTTTTCCTGGTGCAGTATAGTCTTGATGAAAAGGGACTGTCACTTTTCATCAGGGGGATCCGTGGTCGAGAAGAACCTCGAGCAGGTGGCGCGTGACATGAACGTGCTGGCCGGCTTCCTCGGGCCGAGAGACGCCACCGACCCCGGAGAGGCGCGCGCGGACGTGATGGCGCTCTTCGGCGGCTCCATCCTTGCGGGCGTCGACGTGCTGGCCCGCGCCATGCGCGCTGGGGCCGCGCGCACCTACGCGATCGTGGGCGGCGCCGGCCACACCACCGACGCCCTGCGCGCCCGCGCGCGAGAGCTCTTTCCGGGGCTCGCCTTTGCCGACGACGCCCCCGAGGCAACGGTCTTCTCGGCCTGTCTCGCCACGCGTCACGGCCTCTCCGCGGACTTGCTCGAGACGCGCTCGACCAACTGCGGGAACAACGTCACCTATCTGAGGGACCTGCTTGCCGAGCGGGGCGTGCCGTGTCGCAGCATCGTCCTGTCCCAGGATGCCACCATGCAGCGGCGCATGGCCGCCGTGGCAGAGCTCGAGATGCCGGGCGTTCGTGTGGTGAGCTACGCGACGTACCGGGTCGAGGTCGTGGTGCGTGACGGCGCGCTTGCCTTCGACCACGAGCCGCTCGGGATGTGGGACATGGGTCGCTACCTCGAGCTTCTCATGGGAGAGGTGCCGCGGCTCACGGACGACGAGGGTGGATACGGCCCGCGCGGCGCGGGCTTCATCGCGCACGTGGACGTTCCCGCGGAGGTGACCGCCGCCTGGGAGCGTCTGCGCGCGCTCGACCCGGGCTCCGTGCGCCGCGCCAACCCAGCTTTTGCGTCATGAGCGTGCGTCGTGCGCGGCTTCTTAAGGAGGCGACAACATGACCGGCTCCCCCAGGTTCGTCTTTGCGTCCGACTCGCTCAAGGGCACGCTGAGCTCGGCGGATGCGGCTCGTCTGCTGGAAGAGGCCGCGCACAGGCACTTCCCGGGCTGCGCGTGCGTCACCATCCCCATGGCGGACGGCGGCGACGGCACGGTCGCGGCGCTCGTCGCGGCGTGCGGCGGCGAGCTGCGCCACGCCCGCGTCTGCGACCCGCTGAGCCGTCCGGTCGACGCCGCCTACGCCATGCTCCCGGGAGGGCATGCCGTCATCGAGATGGCTGCCGCCTCGGGCCTGCCCCTGTTGGCTCCTGCCGAGAAGAACCCGCTGCTCACGAGCACCTATGGCACGGGCGAGCTCATCCGCGCCGCCCTTGACGCGGGGGCGCGTGACGTGACGCTCGCCATCGGCGGCAGCGCCACCAACGACGGAGGCGCGGGCTGCGCACGGGCGCTCGGCGCACGGTTGCTGGACGCGGAGGGTCACGAGCTCGCCGGCAGCGGCGCCGACCTCGCGCGCATTGCCTCGATCGACCTCTCCGGCCTCGACCCGCGCGTCGCGCAGACGGAGTTTTGCCTCATGTGCGACGTGGACAACCCGCTTCTGGGCGCGGACGGCGCGAGCGCGGTCTATGGCCCGCAGAAGGGCGCGACGCCGGCGATGGTGGCCGAGCTCGACGCCGGCATGGCCAGCTACGCGCGCGTGCTCGAGCGGACCTTCGGGCGTGACTTCGACGTCTCGGGCGCCGGTGCGGCGGGAGGCCTGGGCGCGGGCGCGATGGCGTTTCTCGGCGCGCGGGCGGTGGGCGGCATGGCGCGCGTCCTCGAGCTCACGCGCTTTTCGGAGGCGCTCACGGGTGCGGATCTCTGCGTCACAGGGGAGGGCCACGCCGACGCGCAGACCGCGCGCGGCAAGGTCGTGGCCGGAGTGGCGGCCGCCTGCGAGGCCGCGGGCGTGCCCTGCGTGGCGATGGTGGGCGGCATGAGCGCGGACGCGGCGCAGTCCGTGCCCGGCGTCTGCGCCTGGGTGCCCACGGCCGTCGACGCGATGCCGCTCGACGAGGCGCTGGCCCGGGCCGAAGAGCTCTACGCCCTCGCTGCCGAGAGGCTCTTCTCGCTGCTTGAGCTGGGTTCGAGCCTGGGCTGAGCGCCTGCCCGCTCCCTACCGCACGACGATGGCGCCCTCGGGCGGCGCCAGCTCCGCGTCCGTGGCGATGACCACGTTGTTGCCGGGCTTGCGCGGCTCGTCCGGCCACTCGGGGACCACGGCCACGTGGGAGAACTCGCGTCCGAAGGCCTCCTCTACCTCGCGCAGCGGCTTCGCGCCGGGCCCCTCGCAGGCGCACCGGACGTTGGCGAGATAGACGCCCCCGGCGGCCAGGTGCTCGCGCAGCACGCGCGCGCCCTCCGCGGTCTCCAGCGGCCCGAGCGGGCGCCTGCCGGAGAAGGCGTCGTTGACGATCACGTCGTAGGGCTCGGTCGCGGCGCGCAGGAACGCCCACGCGTCGCCCGTGACCAGCCGGAGCCGCCCGTCCTTCTCGGCCCCCGTCCGCTCGAGGCACTCGTCGAGGAAGAAGCGCTCGCGCGCCAGGCGCGTGATCGCGGGGTCCACCTCCACCACGTCCGTTCGTGCGGCGGGAACGAAGGCCGCCAGGTACTTGGGCAGCGAGTAGCCGCCCCCGCCCATGACCATCACGCGCACGGGCCTGTCCAGCCCCTCGATCACGCTCGCCATGACGCGGTGGTAGACGCAGGCGAGCTCAAAGCGCAGCCCCGAGGGCACGTAGCTCACGGACTGGAAGGTCCCGTTGACGTTGAGCAGGCGAACGGGCGTGCCGTCGGCGTCCGCGGAGTCAAAGACCAGGGTCAGGCCGAACTTGGTGCGGCGCATCTCCACGCCACGCCGGCGCAGCAGCCAGGGCATCGCCGCGAGGACCGCCGTGCAGACAAAGGTCAGGATGACCAGGCCAATCAAGACTTCTTTCAAGAGACCTCCCACAGCCCCGCCCGGGGCGGCAATTCTGACGTTTAGAGATTGTGAGTAGCGCGCATCCTCGGCTATACTAGCTGATGCTGTATTGGGCCTGCGGCCCACTGGACACATCGCACCGGAAGGACACTTCATCATGATTCTTGGCCTGGGCATCCCTGAGCTGCTCATCATCCTCATCGTCATCCTCGTCATCTTTGGGCCCAAGAACCTGCCCAAGATCGGCTCCGCCCTCGGCAAGACCGTCAAGAACGTCCGCGAGGGCATGGAAGAGGGCAAGGAGGGCGAGAAGGACGAGAGCCCGATCGAGTCCAACGACGACGTCGAGGTCATCGAGGACGACGATGACGCCGACGCCCCCGAGGCCACCGATGCCGTGTTCTGCTCCAAGTGCGGCGCCAAGAACGAGGCCGGCGCGGACTTCTGCTCCAAGTGCGGCTCCAAGCTCGGTTAACGTCACGCGCTAGATAGGGAGCAGGGCATGGACAACACCAAGAAGATCGAGCTCACCCCCGAGGGCCGTCAGCGCCTGGTGGACGAGCTCGCCTACCGCGAGGGCGAGAAGCACGACGAGATCGTCGAGCGCATCAAGGAGGCCCGCGGCTTCGGCGACCTCTCGGAGAACTCCGAGTACGACGCCGCCAAGGAGGAGGAGGCCCGCAACGCCTCCCGCATCAACGAGATTCGCCAGATTCTCTCCATCGCCACGGTCGTCGAGGCCGGCAGCGGCGAGCTGACCGTCTCCATCGGCACGACGGTCGAGCTCGAGGACGAGAAGGGCGCCAAGACCAGCTTCACGATCGTGGGCACCACCGAGACCAACTCGCTCGAGCACAAGATCTCGAACGAGTCCCCCGTGGGCGCCGCCCTCGTGGGCCACAAGGAGGGCGACAAGATCGAGGTCGTCGCGCCGTCCGGCAGGAGCAGGAGCTACACCATCACGGCCATCAGCCGCTAGCGTGTCCTGACCCCGCAAGCTGAACCTGGCGCCCCGTGTCTGCTGCATCGCAGGTGCGGGGCGCAGTCTGTGAGATATGAGGAGAGACCATGGCCCAGGAGACCATCGCAGCAACCACTGACGAGCGCTCGATGCGCCGCGCGCGCCGCCAGGCGCTCATCGACGCGGGCGTCAACCCGTATCCCATCGCCTCCGAGGTGACGGCTCATGCCGCCGAGCTGGAGGAGAAGTACGCCGAGCTCGAGGACGGCACGGACACCGAGGACGTGGTGAGCGTCGCCGGCCGCATCCGCGCCCTTCGCAAGCAGGGCAAGGCCGCCTTCATCGTGCTCGAGGACGTCTCCGGCTCCATCCAGCTCTTCTGCCGCCACGACGTGCTCGGCGATGAGGGCTGGGCGCTTCTCTCCAACCTCGACCTCGGCGACATCCTGGGCGCCGCCGGCACGATCATGCGCACGCGCCGCGGCCAGCTCTCGGTGTCTCCGACGAGTCTCACAGTGCTCTCCAAGTCCCTGCGCCCCCTGCCCGAGAAGTTCCACGGCCTCACCGACCGCGAGGTCCGCTACCGCCAGCGCTACGTCGACCTCATCATGAACCCCGAGGTCCGCGACGTCTTCCGCAAGCGCAGCCAGATCATCTCCCTCATCCGCCGCTACATGGAGGGCGAGGGTTACATGGAGGTCGAGACGCCGATGATGCACGCCATCCTCGGCGGTGCCAACGCGCGTCCGTTCGTGACGCACTTCAACGCGCTCGACCGCGACTTCTACCTGCGCATCGCCACCGAGCTGCCGCTCAAGCGCCTCATCGTGGGCGGCATGGAGCGCGTCTTCGAGATCGGCCGCCAGTTCCGCAACGAGGGCATGGACCTCACGCACAACCCCGAGTTCACCTCGATGGAGGCCTACTGCGCCTACTCCGACCTCGAGGGCATGAAGCGCCTCTCCGAGGGCCTGTTCAAGGCCATCGCGCGCGAGGTCTGCGGCTGCGAGGAGGGCCACGAGGTCATCACCTTCCAGGGCCAGCAGATCGACATGTCCGGCACCTGGGCGAGCCGCCCGCTCTCCGAGATCGCCTCGGAGTGCGTGGGCGAGGAGCTCACGATGGACACCCCCATCGAGCACCTGCGCGAGCTCTGCGAGAAGAACGGCATCGAGCCGCAGCCCAACTGGGGCGCCGGCAAGCTCCTCTTTGAGCTCTACGACGAGCTGGGCGAGAAGACCATCGTCAACCCCACCTTCGTCTGCGACTATCCCGAGGAGGTCTCCCCGCTCTCCAAGCGCAAGGCCGAGGACCCGCGCCTGACCGACCGCTTTGAGCTGGTCATCGCCGGCCACGAGTACGCCAACGCCTTCTCCGAGCTCAACGACCCCGTCGACCAGGCCGGCCGCTTCGCCGAGCAGGTCGCGGCCAAGGGCATGGGCGACGACGAGGCCATGGGCTACGACTATGACTACGTGCGCGCCCTCGAGTACGGCATGCCCCCGGCGGGCGGCATCGGCTACGGCATCGACCGCATGGTGATGCTCTTCTGCGACCAGCCGGCCATCCGCGACGTGCTGCTCTTCCCGGCCATGAAGCCCGAGACCATCACCAAGGCCGACATCGAGGCTCAGGTGGCGGGCGTGGTGACCGACAACGCGGCAGCCTCCGTCGACGCCATCGCCGCCGACTCCGAGAAGGTCTCCGCGGCGGCGGACGAGGCTCCCGCGGCGCTTGTCGCCGGGATCTCCCGCGACGACGCGCTCGCCCTTCTCGCCGCGCACAACAAGGAGGAGTTCCACCTCGAGCACGGCGCGACCGTGGGCGGCGTGATGCGCCAGTTCGCGCTCCAGGAGGACCCCGAGAACGCCGACTTCTGGGAGGTCGTGGGCATTCTGCACGACCTCGACTGGGAGGAGCACCTCGACGACCCCGTGGGCCACACCACCTACGCGGGCGAGCTCATCCGCGCGGCGGGCGGCTCCGAGGCCCTGGTGCGCGCGATTCAGTCGCACAACTCGATGAACAACCCCGACCTGCCCGCGCCTGAGCTGCCCATGGAGAAGGTCCTGTTTGCCGTGGACGAGCTCACGGGCCTCATCGGCGCAGCAGTGATCATGCGCCCGAGCAAGTCCGTCATGGACTTCGAGGTGAAGTCGCTCAAGAAGAAGTTCAAGGACAAGCGCTTCGCCGCGGGCTGCAACCGCGACGTCATCCGCCAGGGCGCCGAGCTCTGCGGCATGGAGCTTGACGAGCTCTTCTCGCGCACCATCGACGCGATGAAGGCCATCGCGCCCGATCGCGACACCTTCGGCAAGTAGCCGCGCCCGCACTTCTCCGCATCGCCCGCGAACCCGCCCGCACTTCTCGGCATCCTCCAAGAAGGGGCCCGCACTCCGCTGCCCGGCGCATCGAGTGCGGGCCCCAGCGCACTTGGTGCGCGCACTGGGTGACAAACGCCGAGAAGGACCGCGCACTCGAGGTCGCCCCGCGCATAATCCGCCCGCACTTCTCGCCCGCACTCATAAGTGCGCGCAAGAAGTGCGGGCTCCGTTCGCTAGGGGGCACAAAGCACCGCTCTACCAGCAGGGTTTCTCGCTGGGGATGGCGGGAAGCGTCTGGCTGAGAAGGACCCTCCTCGCGTGCGTCGCCCCCTCGTCTTCGAGTGCGCGTCGAACCCGCGCCTCGAACTCCGGCCCCTCCGTCTTGGCAAGCGAGTGTGCGACGCTCGCGAGATAGCCGTTGAGGGCATGGATGGTGCGCACGTTCTTGTAGCTCGCGGGGAAGACGGAGATGCCGCAGCGCTGATAGTCGCGGATGCGTCGCTGGTCCTCCTCGAAGGCGGCCTCGCTTATGTGATCTTTGCCGTTGTACTCCCCGGCGGTCAGGTGACCGGGCCAGTGAAAGTCCGGCCGCATCTGCTTGTGCTCGATGAGGTGGCGCACCTCCTGCGGCCAGTCGATGGGCTCGTTCTCCAGGAAGGCGGGGGCCTCGATGCCGCCGAGATGTTCGGGCAGCTTGAACGCGAGCGATAGCAGCGTCTCCTCCGGCGACCCGGCGCCGCTCTGCACGAGCGACGCGGCGCGCCGAGCGCGTCTCAGCCCGCGGATTCCCTCGAGGTCGTCCAAGAGCTCAACGATCTTCTCGGGCGATTGGATGGGCTCGAGCTCAAAGGTGCAGGGGCCGTGCGCGGGGTCGGAGGCGTTGCGGGCATATAGGCCGCATGCCTCCATGGGAAACGTGAGCAGCTTGATGAATGCGGCGTTTGGCGTGAGGGCGCCGTGCTTGACGAGCCGCTGGACCTGCTGTTCCATACGCACCAAACTCAGCCCGGGGGACTCCACATACAGGTGGAGCTCGTCGCTTCCCGCATAGTGCCAGGGCTCGCCGTTGGCTTGGACGACCTCGAGAAACGAATCATTTGGGAGACGCGTGAGGAGCGCTCGGGACGAGAGGCATGCGGCTGACGAGCGGCTTTCGCGCGAGAAAAACGTGAGCGAGAGGGGCTGGGTGGGGGTAAACGCGCTCATCTCCTCTGGCAGGGCAAGCCTGAGAGCAGTGATGTCCAGAGGAGTTTGCTCGGCGTGCCGGTGGGCGTCTCCGGCGGGAACAAGGGCTAGATCGGGGTCTTTGCGCGCGATGCGCGTCAGCTTGAGGGAGTCGGTTCCGGCGAGAAAGACATCCATGCGGGCCTCCTTGTGAGCGGCCTCCCCAGAGGGGCGGCTCCATGGCGCAAAAGCCTAGCGAGGCACGCGTGCGGGCAGCTGCGCCCCAGCTTGACGGGGGCTTTCGCGCAGCTTCTGGGTTGCTGCGGGAGGGGAGGGGGCGCGCAGGATACGACGCTGGTACGGGCGATGCCGTCCGCGAGGGGCGAGTTCGGTCCTACATGGGAACTCCACGAATCGCCGTGTTTTGCCTGCTCGGAGGATTGGGGGGATGCCGGTGCCTGTCCGGCGCTAAGACCGCGGGTGAGGAGCGTGTGTCAGCCCGCACTCCGTGCGCGCACTTATGAGTGCGGGCGAGAAGTGCGGGCGGTTCTTGGGCGAGGTGGCCCCGGGTGCGCGGCCCCTCTCGGCGTTTGTCACCCAGTGCGCGCGCCGGGTGCGCCGGGGCCCGCACTCGATGCGCCGGGAAGCGAGTGCGGGCCCCTTCTTGGAGGATGCCGAGAAGTGTGGGCGGGCTCCTGAGCGCAGCCGAGAAGTGACGTCCCGTTTGCGCGCGGCGGCGCGTGGGTACAAACTATACTTGCGAAACCATCACGAGGGAGAATGACCCCATGTTTGAGAAGTTCACCGACAAGGCCCGCAAGGTCATGAGCCTCGCGCAGGACGAGGCCAGAAACCTCGGCCAGATGTACGTGGGCACCGAGCACCTGCTGCTCGCGCTCATCAAGGAGGGGGAGGGCGTCGCCGCCCAGGCCCTCGCCAAGCTCGACATCACCTACGACGAGACGCTCTCCACGGTGCGCGGGCTCACGGCCAGCGACAACGAGCCCGTCCCCGGCGGGCACATCCCGTTCACGCCGCGGGCGAAGCGCGTGCTCGAGGGCGCCTATCGCGAGACCATGACGCACGGCCAGAACTACATCGCCACCGAGCACCTGCTGCTCGGCATCGTCTCCGAGGGCAACGGGCGCGCGATGGACGCGCTGCGCCAGATGGGCGTCTCGGGCGACGCCGTGCGCAACGCCGTGGCGGAGCTCTCCTCCAAGAGCAGCGAGGCCCCGCGGCAGGCCGCCACGGCCGACGTGCGCATGGCGGGCTTCGGCGGCCCCGGTTCCCAGCAGGGCGAGGAGGGGTCGGTCCTCGAGCAGTACGGCCGCAACCTCACCAAGCTCGCCGCGGACGGCAGGCTCGACCCCGTCATCGGCCGCGACCGCGAGATCGAGCGCGTCATGCAGGTCCTGGCGCGCCGCCAGAAGAACAACCCGCTCATCCTGGGCGACCCGGGCGTGGGCAAGACGGCCATCGTCGAGGGTCTCGCCCAGCTCATCGCCTCGGGCAACGTGCCGGACATCCTGCGCGGCAAGCAGATCTGGACGCTCGACCTCGCGAGCCTCGTCGCCGGCTCCAAGTACCGCGGCGAGTTCGAGGAGCGCATGAAGAAGGTCGTGCGCGAGCTCGAGGAGTCCGAGAACGACATCCTCTTCATCGACGAGATCCACACCGTCATCGGCGCGGGCTCGGCCGAGGGCTCCATCGACGCCGCCTCCATCCTGAAGCCGCCCCTCTCGCGCGGTGAGATCCAGGTCATCGGCGCCACCACGGCCGAGGAGTTCCGCAAGCACGTCGAGAAGGACTCGGCCTTCGAGCGCCGCTTCCAGCCCGTCAACATCGGCGAGCCCAGCCCCGAGGACACGATCAAGATCATCGAGGGCCTCAAGGAGCGCTACGAGAAGCACCATCACGTCCGCTACACCGACGCCGCCATCCAGGCCGCCGTGACGCTCTCGAGCCGCTACGTCCAGGACCGCTTCCTGCCGGACAAGGCCATCGACGTCCTCGACGAGGCCGGCGCCCGCACGCGCGTCCACAAGATGGCGCTGCCGCCCGAGATAGCCCAGGTCGACGCCGACCTCGCGCGCGTCCGCGACGAGAAGTCGGCCGCCGCCGCGGCCCAGGAGTTCGAGGACGCGGCGCGCCTGCGCGACGAGGAGAAGGCGCTCGTCGCCCGTCGCGACGAGCTCGAGGCAGCGTGGCGCGAGGAGCTCGCCGCCAACGTGGTGACCGTCGACGAGGAGGACATCGCCGACGTGGTCTCGTCCATGACCGGCGTGCCCGTCTCCAGCCTCACCGAGGCCGAGGCCTCCAAGCTCCTGCGCTGCGAGGACGTGCTGCACCAGCGCGTCGTGGGCCAGGACGAGGCCGTGACCAAGGTGGCCAAGGCCATCCGTCGCAGCCGCAGCCCGCTCAAGGACCCGCGCCGGCCGGGCGGCTCGTTCATCTTCCTGGGCCCCTCGGGCGTGGGCAAGACCGAGCTCGCCAAGGCGCTCGCGGAGTTCCTCTTTGGCTCCGAGGAGGCGCTCATCTCCTTTGACATGTCCGAGTTCATGGAGAAGCACACCGTCTCCAAGCTCGTCGGCGCGCCTCCGGGCTACGTTGGCTACGACGAGGGCGGCGAGCTCACCAAGGCCGTCCGCCGCCGGCCGTACTCGGTCGTGCTCTTCGACGAGGTCGAGAAGGCGCACCCCGACGTGTTCAACGTCCTTCTCCAGATTCTGGAGGAGGGCCGGCTCACGGACGGCCAGGGCCGCCACGTGGACTTCTCCAACACCGTCATCATCATGACGTCCAACATCGGCGCGCGCGACATCGCACAGACCACCACCATGGGCTTCTCGGCCCAGGGGGCGTCCGGCCTCTCCGACAAGGAGATCACGAGCCGCGTCATGTCCGAGCTCAAGAAGCACTTCCGCCCCGAGTTCCTCAACCGCGTGGACGAGGTCGTGGTCTTCAAGTCGCTCACGCCCGAGCAGCTGCGCGGCATCGTCGAGCTCATGGTGGCCGACCTCCGCGAGCGCCTCATCGCGCAGGGCATGTCCATCGAGCTCACCGACGCCGCCCGAGACTTCGTGGCCAAGGAGGGCGCGGACCCGGTCTACGGGGCGCGCCCGCTGCGTCGCGCCATTCAGACGCTCGTTGAGGACCCCCTCTCGGAGGAGCTGCTGCAGGGGCTCTGGCACCGCGGCGAGATCATTCGCGTGGACGAGAAGGACGGCGCGCTCGTCTTTGAGCACGCTACCGGGGAGATTCCCGCGCCCCGTCGTCGCGAGCACCTCATGAGCCCGGACCTGTCCTCGCTGCCCGAGCCCTCGTCGGGCTCCGCCGGCGCGGGCGGCCAGCTCGCCTCGGGCGCATAGCCGTCAAATGGGGACAGGTACAAAACCGCAGGTAAAACCCGCCAAAAGTGAAAGACTTTTGGCGGGTTTTACCTGCGGTTTTGTACCTGTCCCCATTTGACGGCCCGGCGCATGGCCTCGGAGGCCGCCGTTCCACTCCGCGTCCGCTGCCGCGCGCGATATACTCAGACGTACCAGGTGCCGGCCCGCAGCCCGCGGGCCGGCCGCGCACGAAGGGCCGCCCATGGATGTCACCCAGCTCGACACGGGCGCTGCCGATCGCGAGCAGCGCCTTCAGGACGCTATCCGCAACACCGCGCCGGGAACGCCCCTGCGCGTGGCGCTCGACATGATCCTCGCCGGCCATCTCGGCGCGCTCGTCTGCGTGGGCGACACGGAGAACGTGCTCGCCGCCGGCGACGACGGCTTCAAGCTCGACGTCTCGTTCACGGCAAACCGCCTGTTCGAGCTCTGCAAGATGGACGGCGCCGTGGTCGTCGACCGTGACTTCACCAGGATCCTGCGCGCCAACTACCACCTCAACCCTGACCCGTCCCTGCCCACCTCCGAGACGGGCACGCGTCACCGCACGGCCGCGCGCATGAGCCTGCTCACCAAGGCCATGGTCGTCTCCGTGTCCTCGCGCCGCTCGGTCATCAACGTCTACGTTGACGGCAAGGGCTTCCAGGTCAAGCCGGTGAGCGACCTGCTCACCACCGTCAACCAGCTGACGGTGGCCATGCAGAACACCCGGTCCCAGCTCGACCGCAACCTGCTGCGCCTCACGAGCCTCGAGCTCGACAACATGGTCACGCTCGGCGACCTCACCGACATCTTCTACCTCTTCGAGGTCCTTCTCAGCGCGGGAAAGGAGCTCGACGACTGCATCGTCCAGCTCGGGCGCGAGGGCAAGATCGCCCAGATGCAGCGCGACGAGTACCTCGCGGGCGTCGAGGAGGCCTACACCCTCATGATTCGCGACTACGCGGCGGAGTCCTCCGAGGAGGCGGCGCGCACCGTCCGCCGACGCCTGCACGACACCGTCAACACGCAGCTCCGCTCCGCCAAGACGGTCGCCAAGATCCTCGGCTTCACCGACGAGCTCGGCGAGGACAGCATTATGACCCCGCTCGGCCTGCGCACGCTCTCGCGCGTCCCCGTCGTGCGCGAGGGCATGGCGGACAAGATCGTCGACGAGTACGGCTCGCTGCAGGAGGTCCTCGAGGCAGTCGACGACGACCCGTCGCGCCTCGGCGAGATCGGCGTCAAGAACCCCGACGTCCTCGCCAACAGCCTGCACCGCATGTGGGGCAAGGGCGAGTGATGGGCGGGGAGGCGCCCTGCGCGGCGGCCTGCGCCCAGCGCGTCGGCTCTGAGGAGCGCCCTGCGGACACCCATGCCGTCATCGTGGCAGGGGGCACGGGGGAGCGCTTTGGCGACCCCCGGGGCAAGCAGTTCGTCGAGCTCTGCGGGCTGCCGCTCATGTGCTGGTCCATCGTCGCGTTTGATCGCGCCCCGTCGGTCGCCGGAATCGTGGTGGTCTGCTCGCCCGATCGCGCCGCGGAGGTCGAGAAGGACGTGCTCTCGCGCCTCTCCCTGCAGAAGCCGGTGACGCTCGCGCCGTCCGGCGCGACGCGCCAGGCCTCGGTCCTCTCCGGCCTGGGCGCGGTCCCGCGCGCCCGCGAGTTCGTCGCGGTGCACGACGCCGCGCGCCCGCTCGTAGAGACCGAGATGATCGAGCGCGCCATCGAGGCGGTCCGCCGCGATCCCGCGCTTGCCGGCGCGATCCTGGCGACGCGCTCCATCGACACCCTCAAGCTCGTCGAGGGCACGACGATCGTGGCCACGCCCGACCGCTCGTTCTACTGGGCTGCGCAGACCCCGCAGGTCTTCCGGCGTCGGGTTCTTCTTGCCGCGCACAAGGCCGCAGCCCGCGACGAGTACCAGGGAACTGACGACTCCTCGCTCGTCGAGCGCATGGGCGGACGCGTCTGCTGCGTCGAGTGCCCGCGCGACAACATCAAGATCACGGTGCCCGAGGACCTTGCGATCGCCGAGGCGACCCTCGAGCGCCGGCTGCTGACGTGACCCAAATGGGGGCAGTGGCCCAAAAGGGGACAGGATTAAATTGGGACATCGTCTGATGTCCCAATTTAATCCTGTCCCCTTTTGGGCCACTGCCCCCATTTGGGTCACGCACCGTCTCCAGAGAAAGGACTTACCATGCTGCGCATAGGTCACGGGTTTGACGTGCACGCGTTCGCCGAGGGACGGCGCCTGGTGCTAGGCGGCGTCGACGTGCCGTGCGGGCGTGGGCTCGCCGGCCACTCCGACGCGGACGTGCTCGCGCATGCGCTCATGGACGCCGTGCTCGGCGCGATGCGCGCGGGCGACATCGGCAGGCTCTTCCCCGACACCGACCCTGCCTACGAGGGCGCGGACTCGCTCGTCCTCATGGCGCGCGTCGCCGACCTTGCCCGCGAGCGCGGCTACCGCATCCTCGACGTCGACTGCACCGTCGCCGCCCAGGCGCCCAAGCTCGCGCCCCATCGCGAGCAGATGCGCGCGCGGATGGCGGAGGCGCTCGGCGTTCCGGTCGAGGCGGTGGGGGTGAAGGCCACCACGACGGAGCGGCTCGGCTTCGTGGGCCGCGAGGAGGGCATCGCCGCATGGGCCGTCGCCCTGCTCGACGACGGGCGCTAGTCCTTCTCGCCTGCCGCGTTTGCCCAGGTGCCGGAAAAGCGTCTCCCGCGTGTGGTGCCAGAAAACCGACATCTGAGTAAATTGGTGCCGGAATAGCCTCATCTGCGTGCCGACGATACGCATATGAGGCGATTCCGGCACCGAAACACGCATTTGCCAGGTTTTTGGCACCTGTGGCATCGACGCCCGGGAGTGACGCTTGCTCGTAGTGCCCCGCGCTATACTGGTCCAACGCAAGCCAGCCAAAGAAGGAGCGCGCATGCTCGTCTATAACAGCCAGACGCACAAGAAGGAGGAGCTCGTCCCCATCGAGCCCGGCAAGATTCGCATGTACGTCTGCGGCCCCACCGTCTACGACCAGATCCACATCGGCAACGCGCGGACGTTCCTCGCGTTTGACGTGATCCGTCGCTATCTGATGTACAAGGGCTTCCAGGTCACCTTTGCCCAGAACCTCACCGACGTGGACGACAAGATCATCAACCGCGCCAACGAGACCGGCCGCAGCGCCGCAGAGGTCGCCGAGGAGTGCTCCGCCGCCTTCATCGAGCAGATGCACCGCTTCGGCGTGCTCGACCCCGACATCCGCCCGCGCGCCACGCATGAGATCGAGGCCATGCAGGAGATGATCACACTCCTCATCGAGCGTGGCGTGGCCTACTCGGTGCCCTCGGGCGACGTGTACTTCTCGGTGCGCGCCGACCACAGCTACGGCATCCTCTCCGGTCGCAGCCTCGACCAGATGCGCGCCGGCGAGCGCGTCGAGGTCAACGACGAGAAGCGCGACCCCTTCGACTTTGCCCTCTGGAAGGCCGCCAAGCCCGGCGAGCCCAGCTGGCCCTCCCCGTGGGGCGACGGGCGCCCCGGCTGGCACACCGAGTGCTGCGCGATGATTCATCGCTACCTGGGCACCCCCATCGACATCCATGGCGGCGGCGCCGACCTCATCTTCCCGCACCACGAGAACGAGACCGCCCAGGCCATGTGCGCCTGGGACAGCGCGCTCGCAAACACCTGGATGCACACCGGCATGCTCCGCGTCGACGGCGAGAAGATGTCCAAGAGCCTCGGCAACTTCTACACGCTCAAGGAGGTGCTCGACAAGTACCCGGCCGACGCCGTGCGCCTGCTCATGCTGCAGACCCACTACCGCGCGCCGCTCGACTTCTCCTTCGAGCGCCTCGAGGGCGTCGCCGGCACGCTCGAGCGCCTGGAGACCTGCGCCCGCAACCTGCGCTGGGCGGCAGAGCGCTCGCCGCAGGACGGCGAGCTCAACGACGCCGACCGCACGCTCGGCCGCAGGATCGACGAGGCGCGCGAGGAGTTCTGCCGTCAGATGGACGACGACTTCAACACCGCCGGCGGCCTCGCCGCGATCTTCTCGCTGGTGACTGCCTGCAACACCTATCTGGCCGAGGCCGCCGACGACACCTCGACGGCCGTGTGCCTGCGCGCCGCTGACATGCTCTGCGAGCTCGCGGACGTGATGGGCATCGAGCTGGGCCGCTCCTCCGGCGACGACGACCTGCCCGAGGGCCTCGTCGAGCTCGCGCGCGAGCATGCCGGCTACGAGGGCTCGTCCGCCGCAGAGGCCGCAGAGGCCCTGCTCGCCGCGCGCCAGGCCGCCCGCGCCGAGAAGAACTGGGGCGTCGCGGACGCCATCCGCGACGGCATCACCGCGCTCGGCCTCGTGGTCGAGGACACGGCGTCTGGCGCGCGCGTCCACCGTAAGGAGTAGGTGTGGCTAAGAACCAGTCACGCACGCCCGGTCGCGACGTTCGCGGCGGCAAGGGCAAGGGGGCGCGGCCCGTACGGCCGTCCGCGGGCAAGGGCGCGCGGGGCGAGAAGAACCGCCCGCCCCGGCCCCTGCCGGGCGCCGCTCGCCGCGGCCCCCAGGAGCGCACGGACCTGATCGAGGGGCGCCGAGCCGTCGAGGAGGCGCTCTCCTGCGGGATGCCGCTGCGCTCGGCCCTCGTGCAGGAGCGCTCGGGCGAGCGCGACCAGGCGCTCGAGCGCATCGCGGCGCGCCTCGAGGAGGCCGGCGTCCCCGTGGAGCGCGTTCCCCGCGCCCGTCTTGACTCCCTCTCGAGCCACGGCGCGCACCAGGGCGTCGTCGTGCGGACGCGTCCCTTCCAGTACGCCGAGCTCTCCGACGTCATCGAGGCGGCCGGTAAGGGCGACGCCCTCGTCGTCGTGCTCGACCACGTGACCGACCAGGGCAACTTCGGCGCCATCGTGCGCACGGCCGAGGTCGTGGGCGCCGCGGGCGTCGTCGTGGCCAAGGCGCGCGCCGCGTCGGTGGGCGTCGGCGCGTACAAGACCTCCGCAGGTGCGGTCATGCACCTTCCGATCGCGCAGGTCCCCAACCTGGCCCGCGCCGTCGAGGAGCTGCAGCGGGCGGGCTTCTGGGCCTGTGCCGCGACCGAGCACGCCGAGCAGGACGTCTGGCACGCGCCGATGGGCGGGCGCCTCGCGCTGGTCATGGGCTCCGAGGGCGAGGGCATCTCGCGCCTGGTCGCCGAGAAGTGCGACTTCGCGTGCCGTCTCCCCCAGCGAGGACGCGTGGAGTCCCTCAACGTCGCACAGGCCACGACGGTGCTCTGCTACGAGTGGCTGCGTCGCGTGGAGACGGGGGAGGGCCCCGATGCCTGATGCCCGCGCCTCGTCGCGCGAGCTGCTCGTCGTGGACGGGTACAACGTGATCTACAAGTCCGCGCGCTACCTCGCCCGCATGGACGAGACTGCGGAGGGCGATCCCTTCGAGCAGGCGCGCGAGCTGCTGATCTCTGACGTTGCCGCCTATGCCAAGGGCCGCTATGAGCCGGTCGTCGTGTTCGACGCCGCGGGCAACGTGTCGCCTGAGCGCCCCGACCTCTCCAAGGCCGGCGTGCGCGTGATCTTCTCGCCTGCCGGCGAGTCGGCGGACACGGTGATTGAGCGCCTGGTCACGGAGGCCCGCCTCGCGCCGCACGCCGTGACGGTGGTGACGTCGGACAGCACGATTCGCGCCACGGTCGGAGGCATCCCGGTGACGCGCGTCTCCAGCGATGTGCTCGTGACCAACATGGATGCCCTGGCGGTCGAGTACCGCAAGGAGAACGCCGCCCGCCAGACGCAGCACATGCGCCTGGAGGACCGCATCGACCCCGCCGCACGCGAGAAGCTCTGGAAGATCCTCCGCGGCCAGTGAGGCGGTGGGGACGGGCGCATGACAATTCAACCTGTCCTAATTGTCACGCGCCTGTCCCCACCGCCTCACACGCAAACGGCAAGTCGGCTATCATGGAAACGCGCCGGTATGGCTCAATGGCAGAGCAACGGTTTTGTAAACCGTGGGTTGGGGGTTCGACTCCCTCTACCGGCTCCAGAAATTTTTTTCGAGGCCGTGCCCCTCGTGGGCGCGGCCTCGATTGTGAAGACGCCTCAGATACCCACTGTGACCTGCAGATGTGTTGACCTCGTGAGTATGGATACGCCCGGGTGGGAGGTATACGTTGACAACGGGGTTGCAACGTCGTAAATTATTCCCCGCTTGCGAGGGAGAAAGCGCCTCGCGGGTGGCTGAAAACGGAATGGGGATGTGGCACAGCGGCAACTGCGGCGGACTGTAAATCCGCTCCCTCTGGGTTCCTTGGTTCGAGTCCAAGCATCCCCACCATCTGCCCGTGTAGCTCAGTCGGTAGAGCACTTCGTTGGTAACGAAGAGGTCACCGGTTCAAATCCGGTCGCGGGCTCCATTTCCGCCCTTCAGTCGCACGGCACCACGCCGGTGTAGCTCAGTTGGTTAGAGCACGCGGCTCATACCCGCGATGTCACTGGTTCGAGTCCAGTCACCGGTACCAGAGTTCTTGGCGGCGCTTCGGCGCCGCTTGGCATAAGAACGCAGTAAGTCCAAGGATTGGCCTCAGGGTCGGTTCCAGAAGGAGGATGGCAATGGCCAAGGAGAAGTTCGATCGTTCCAAGCCCCACGTAAACATCGGTACCATTGGTCACGTCGACCACGGCAAGACCACCACGACCGCCGCTATCACCAAGGTCCTCTCTGAGACCGAGGGCTGCAAGGCCGACTACACCGCCTTCGAGAACATCGACAAGGCTCCCGAGGAGCGCCAGCGCGGCATCACCATCAACGTCGCCCACATCGAGTACGAGACCTGGGAGCGTCACTACGCTCACGTCGACTGCCCGGGCCACGCTGACTACATCAAGAACATGATCTCCGGTGCGGCTCAGATGGACGGTGCCATCCTCGTCATCGCCGCCACCGACGGCCCCATGGCCCAGACCCGCGAGCACATCCTTCTCGCCCGTCAGGTCGGCGTCCCCTACATCATCGTCTTCCTCAACAAGTGCGACATGGTTGACGACGAGGAGCTCATCGACCTCGTCGAGATGGAGACCCGCGACCTCCTCTCCGAGTACGGCTTCCCCGGCGACGACCTGCCGATCATCCGCGGCTCCGGCCTGGGCGCCCTCAACGGCGAGCAGAAGTGGGTCGACTCCATCATCGAGCTCATGCACGCCGTCGACGAGTACATCCCGACCCCGCCGCGTGACAACGACAAGCCGTTCCTGATGGCCATCGAGGACGTCATGACCATCTCCGGCCGCGGCACCGTCGCCACCGGCCGTGTCGAGCGTGGCTCCCTCAAGCTCAACGACCCCGTCGAGATCGTCGGCATCCGCGAGAAGCAGACCTCCGTCGCCACCGGCATCGAGATGTTCCGCAAGACCATGGACTTCTGCGAGGCTGGCGACAACGTCGGCATCCTGCTCCGTGGCATCAAGCGCGAGGACATCGAGCGCGGCCAGGTCATCGCCAAGCCCGGCTCCGTCACCCCGCACGCCGAGTTCACCGGTGAGATCTACGTCCTCACCAAGGAGGAGGGCGGCCGTCACACCCCGTTCTTCGCCGGCTATCGTCCGCAGTTCTACTTCCGCACCACCGACGTCACCGGTGACATCTCCGAGCTCACCGACACCAACGGCAACAAGGTCGAGATGGCTATGCCTGGCGACCACATCACCGTCAAGTGCAAGCTCATTCACCCGATCGCCATGGAGCAGGGCCTCAAGTTCGCTATCCGCGAGGGTGGCCACACCGTCGGCGACGGCCGTGTCTCCACGATTCTCGACTAACTTCTCTCGAAGCTAGTTCTGGACCCGGCGTCCCCGTGACGCCGGGTCTTTTTTGCGCGTTCTTCTCGCCTTTTGCGGATTTTGTGATGGGCGCCGTATCGTCGTCAGGGGGTTGACAACCTGGGCGTACCGATGGTATCGTTCTCCATCGCGTCACGTTCGAGGGAAACCCCCTCCAACGAGAAGTTCTTCAGGAGGATCAATGCGTACTCTAGTTACCCTCGCGTGCACTGAGTGCAAGCGCCGCAATTACACCACGGACAAGAACAAGTCCAACAACCCCGATCGCATGGAGTTGAAGAAGTACTGCCCGTGGTGCCGCAAGCACACGCTTCACAGGGAGACCCGCTAACCTAGGTGGGTTTTCATCACAGGCCAGTAGCTCCAATGGTAGAGCGGCGGTCTCCAAAACCGTTTGTTGAGGGTTCGAGTCCTTCCTGGCCTGCCAGATTTCACCACCGGCTTTCCCTTCGGGGTTAGCCGGTTTCCATGTAAGGGACCGTTTTTTAGGAGTCGATGGATGGCGAACAAGGACCGTAACAAGAGGAGCGTCCGCAAGGCCCGAGCCGAGGAGCGTGCTCGCGTCGAGGCCGCCCGCGCCGCCTCTGCTCCTGAAGAGTCCCCCAAGGACCTTGCCAAGGCCGAGAAGGACGCCGCCAAGGCCGAGAAGAAGGCTGCCAAGGAGCAGCGCGCCAAGGAGCACCCCGGCCCCATCCGTCGCATTCGCAACTACCTCGGCGACGTCCGCTCCGAGATGCGCCGCGTCGTGTGGCCCTCTCGCGGGGAGCTCAAGAGCTACTCCGTCGCCATCATCGCCATGCTGATCGTCTTTGGCATCGTCATTTGGCTCGTCGATTCCGGCATCGTCGCCGCGCTCATTGGCTACACGGGACTGAGGGGGTAGGCAGGATGGCTAAGCGCTGGTACGTGATTCACACCTACTCCGGCTACGAGAACAAGGTCAAGGCCGACCTCGAGCACCGCATCGAGACCTACGGCCTCGAGGACCGCGTCGTCGACATCCAGATCCCGACCGAGGAGGTCACCGAGATCAAGGACGGCGGCAAGCGCGAGACCAAGGAGTCCAAGGTCTTCCCGAGCTACGTTCTCGTTCGCATGGAGATCGACGACAACACCTGGGCCGTCGTCCGCAACACGCCGGGCGTGACCGGCTTTGTGGGCCTGGACGGCAAGCCCACGCCGCTGCGTCGCGACGAGTTCGACAAGATCATGCGCCGCACGGGCGCGCGCGGCACCACCGCCGCCGTCCCCAAGCGCACCGCGACCAACATCGAGGCCGGCCAGTCGGTCAAGGTCCTCTCCGGCCCCCTCGCCGACTTCGACGGCCTTGTCTCCGAGGTCATGCCCGAGTCCGGCAAGGTCAAGGTCATGCTCACGATCTTTGGTCGCGAGACGCCCGTCGAGCTCACGCTCGACCAGATTTCCGTCATCAGCTAGGAGATCCCGCCCACCCGGCATCGGTGAGGATAAGCTTCTCGGGCTGGGCGCTTTCATAGTACGTTCGCACACGGTTCCAAGGAGAACATCATGGCCAAGAAGCAGGTCACGCACTTCATCAAGCTCCAGATTCCGGCTGGCGCCGCCAACCCCGCGCCTCCCGTCGGCCCCGCCCTCGGTGCCGCCCAGGTCAACATCATGCAGTTCTGCCAGGCGTTCAACGCCGCCACGGCGGACAAGCAGGGCGACATCATCCCCGTCGAGATCACGGTCTACGAGGACCGCACCTTCGACTTCGTCTGCAAGACCCCGCCCGCCGCTGAGCTCATCAAGAAGGAGCTCGGCCTCAAGGGCGGCTCCGGCGTCCCCCAGCGCGACAAGGTCGGCCAGCTCTCCCAGGAGCAGCTCACCAAGATCGCCGAGATCAAGATGCCGGACCTCAACGCCAACGACATCGAGGCCGCCAAGAAGATCATCGCCGGCACCGCCCGCTCCATGGGCGTCACCGTCGCCGAGTAACACCTGCTTTAAGTGATGAAAGGGGACAGTCCCTTTTCATCATCAAGGAACTGATGAAAAGGGACTGTCCCCTTTCATCACCGATGTGGGAGGGCGCAAAGCCCGCTGACCACAGGAGGAAAGAACATGCCTAAGCACGGAAAGAACTACAAGGCCGCAGCCGCCAAGGTCGATAGCGCCAAGCTCTACTCCCCGAAGGAGGCCATGGAGCTCGCCAAGGAGCTGTCCCCCGCCAAGTTTGACGAGACCGTCGAGGTCGCCGTCCGCCTGGGCGTCGACACCCGCAAGGCCGACCAGAACGTCCGCGGCTCCATCGCGCTGCCCCACGGCACCGGCAAGACCGTCCGCGTCGCCGTCTTCGCCGAGGGCGAGAAGGCCCGCGAGGCCGAGGCCGCCGGCGCCGACGTCATCGGCTCCGACGATCTCGTCGCCCAGATCCAGGCCGGCGAGCTGAACTTTGACGCCGCCATCGCCACGCCCAACATGATGGGCAAGGTCGGCCGCCTCGGCAAGATCCTCGGCCCCCGCGGCCTCATGCCCAACCCCAAGCTCGGCACCGTGACCATGGACGTCGCCAAGATGGTCGGCGAGCTCAAGGCCGGCCGCGTCGAGTACCGCGCCGACCGCTACGGCATCTGCCACGTCCCGATGGGCAAGGTGTCCTTCGACACCCAGAAGCTCGTCGAGAACTACGGCGCGCTCATCAACGAGCTGCTCCGCGTGAAGCCGTCCAGCGCCAAGGGCAAGTACGTCAAGTCCGTGGTCATCTCCACCACCATGGGCCCTGGCATCAAGGTCGACTCCACCAAGACGCGCAACCTCATGGAGGAGTAGCAGCGCGTTCTTCTCGCTTGGAGATTTCTTGAGTGCTTGACGGGCGTCTTGCGTCGTGCCACAATGGCCTATGCGCAAGACGCCCGTCTTGTGTATCACCAGCACGTCCGCTGCCAAAGACAGCCGGTGCCGCAAGGCTCAAAGGGGAAACCCGCCTGCCGAGGTGGTCTCAGAGATTGCATCTTCGAGGACCCCGCTTTGGCCGCGCCAGCGGGGTCTTCTCATGCGGAAGGCCCGCCTGTCGGCGGTTCGTGCCCGACCGCATCGAAGAGGAGGTGTACAGAACACATGCCGTCCAAGTCCAATGTCGCTATGCTCGAGAAGGTCGCCGGTTCCCTGGAGGCCTCCAGCGGCGTCTTCGTTGTTGACTACCGTGGCCTCTCCGTCAAGGAGACTCAGGAGGTCCGCCGCGCCCTGCGCGAGGCTGGCGCCGAGATGAAGGTCTACAAGAACAACATCGTCAAGATCGCCCTCGAGAACGCCGGGATGCCCAACATCGACGAGATGCTCGCCGGCACCTGCGCCTACGTCTTCTATGAGAAGGACCCCGTTGATGCCGCCAAGGTCATCAAGGAGCAGTCCGAGAAGCTCAAGAAGATGGCGTTCGTCGGTGCCATCGCCGATGGCAAGGCCCTCACGGCAGATGAGGCCAAGGCCTACGCCGACCTGCCCAACCGCGAGCAGCTCATGGCTCAGATCGCTGGTCTCATCAGCGGCTTCGCGCGCGACATCGCCGTGTGCGTCAAGGAGGTCCCCGCTGGCCTCGCCCGCACCGTCAACGCTGTCTCCGAGCAGAAGCAGGCTGCCTAGCAGCGGCGCGGCCTGTCCGCGCACCCCGAGGCGCCCGCCTCACAACACAAGGACAATCCGCGCACGCCGCGCGGGATCGAAAGGAAACCTAAAATGGCTAAGCTTACCACCGAGGAGATCATCGACGCCCTCAAGGAGATGACCCTTCTTGAGGCCTCCGAGCTCGTCAAGGCTATCGAGGAGACCTTCGGCGTCTCCGCCGCCGCCCCCGTCGCCGCCGTCGCCGCCGCTCCGGCTGCCGGCGCTGCCGCCGAGGAGGAGGAGAAGACCAACTTCGACGTCGTCCTCGAGTCCTTCGGCGACAACAAGATCGCCGTCATCAAGGTTGTCCGTGCTCTGACCAGCCTCGGCCTCAAGGAGGCCAAGGAGGTCGTCGAGGGTGCCCCCAAGGCCGTCCTCGAGGGCGCCAAGAAGGACGACGCCGAGGCCGCCAAGAAGCAGCTCGAGGAGGCCGGCGCCGTCGTCACCCTCAAGTAAGTTTGCTTACTTCGGGTTTACGCGCACAGCGCACCTTCAAGGGGTCGGACCCACGGGTCCGGCCCCTTTTCCGTTCGCAGGCGACGTGCTGCCGGTGGGCACTAACGAGTGCGCTCATCGAGTGCGGGCGATTTTGGCGCGTGATGGCCGCAAGTGCGGGGTTCTTCTCGGCGTATGGCGTCGAGTGCGGGCATCGAGTGCGCTCCGGCCCGCACTTGATGACAGCTGCCGAGAAGTGCGGGCGGCCTCCCGGCGGCTGGCGAGAAGTGCGGGCGCGTCGGCGAGCGGTAGCTCGGCGACGGGGCCCTCCAAAGGGGCACCACCGAACCTTCACATCAAGGCTCTTCTCGAAATAACATTTGTGCAGGTAGATTGAGTGAGCGGGAGAACATACTCGAAAACGGTACGCAAGTCAAGGCTTTTCGTTGACCGGGAGGGGGTGTTTCGGTAACTTATTACGTTGCGACAATTGCCGCCTTCCACCCTTTTTGAAGGAGGAAAAGCCTGGTGTCTACCGCAAAGACTGCTCTTACGAAACCACAAGGAACGACCGGACGCAAGACCTTTAGCAAGATTGCTCCCGCGATGGAGCTGCCGAACCTGATCTCCGTGCAGAAGGAGTCGTTCGAGCGCTTCATGGGGGAGGGGCTCGCCGAGTCCTTCGCCGAGTTCTCCCCGATCGAGAACTCCGCCCACACGCTGCAGGTCACCTTCGGCGACCATCAGTTCGGCGATCCCGCGCACACCATCGCGGAGTGCCGCGCCAAGGACATCTCCTACCAGGCCCCCCTCTTCGTTGACGTGCGCTTCGTCAACAAGGAGACCGGCGAGATCAAGGAGCAGCTCGTCTTCATGGGCGACTTCCCGCTCATGACCGAGCGCGGCACCTTTGTGATCAACGGCACCGAGCGCGTCGTCGTCTCGCAGCTCGTCCGCTCGCCCGGCGTGTACTTCGCCTCCGAGATGGACAACGGCGTGCGCGTCTACAAGGCGCAGTTCATCCCCGCGCGCGGCGCGTGGCTCGAGTTCGAGGTCGACAAGCGCGGTCACCTCGTGGTCTCCATCGACCGCAAGCGTCGCCAGTCCGCGACGATGTTCCTGCGCGCCCTCGGCATCGCCGAGACCGACGACGAGATCCTCTCCCTCCTCGGCGACTCCGACGTCGTGCGCAACACGCTCGAGCGCGACGTGGCCACCACGCGCGAGGACGCCCTCCTCGAGATCTACCGCCGCCAGCGCCCGGGCGAGCCTCCCACCGTGGACTCCGCCCGCTCCCTGCTCGACGGCCTCTACTTCAACGAGCAGCGCTACGACCTGGCGCGCGTCGGCCGCTACAAGGTCAACAAGAAGCTCGGCATCGACTCCGAGACCGGCGAGCGCGTGCTCACCGGCGAGGACATCGTCGAGGCGCTGCGCTACCTGCTGGCCCTCTCCGCCGGCGACACCACCAAGCGCCTCGATGACATCGACCACTTCGGCAACCGCCGCGTCCGCACGGTGGGCGAGCTGGTTCAGAACCAGTTCCGCATCGGCATGAGCCGCATGGAGCGCGTCGTGCGCGAGCGCATGGCCTCCCAGGACGTCGACGACATCACGCCGCAGTCGCTCATCAACATCCGCCCGATCGTCGCCGCGATCAAGGAGTTCTTCGGCTCCTCGCAGCTCTCCCAGTTCATGGACCAGGCCAACCCGCTGGCCGGCCTGACCCACAAGCGCCGTCTCTCCGCGCTCGGCCCGGGCGGCCTCGCTGGCCACAAGTCCGGCTCCAGCCGCCGCACCAACGTGCCCACCGCGGTGCGCGACGTCCACAACTCGCACTACTCCCGCATGTGCCCGATCGAGACGCCCGAGGGCCCCAACATCGGCCTGATCGGCTCGCTTGCGCTCTACGCGCACGTCAACGAGTACGGCTTCATCGAGGCCCCGTACCGTCGCGTCGAGAACGGCGTGGTCACCGACAAGATCGACTGGATGACCGCCGACGAGGAGGAGGCGCACAACATCGCCCCCGCCAACACGCCGTTTGACCCGGAGACGGGCCGCTTCGTGGAGGTCGACTCCAAGGGCAACATCAGCTACCCCGAGCGCGTCATCGCCCGTACGCGCGACTTCGACGGCTCGTTCGGCGCGCCCGCGCAGGTTGCCGTCGACGAGGTCGACTACATGGACGTCTCGCCGCGCCAGCTGCTCTCCGTGGCCGCCAACCTCATCCCGTTCCTCGAGCACGACGACGCCAAGCGTACCCTCATGGGCGCCAACATGCAGCGCCAGGCCGTGCCCCTGATTCGCACGAGCGCCCCGTACGTGGGCACCGGCATGGAGGAGCGCGCCGCGCTCGACTCCGGCGAGCTCATCTGCGCCGCGCACGCGGGCACGGTCTCCGAGGTCGACGCCGCCCACGTGGTGGTCTACTCCGACGAGTACGGCTCCGAGCGCTACGACCTGCCCAAGTACCAGCGCTCCAACCAGTCCACCTGCATCAACCACCGCCCGATCGTGCACGCCGGCGACAAGGTCGAGGCCGGCCAGCCGCTCGCCGACGGCACCTCGATCGACCACACCGAGCTCGCCCTCGGCACCAACCTCACCGTGGCCTACATGCCGTGGGAGGGCTTCAACTACGAGGACGGCATCATCGTCTCCGAGCGCGTGGTGCAGGAGGACCTGCTCACCTCGGTGAACATCTCCCGTCACGAGATCGACGCCCGCGACACCAAGCTCGGCCCCGAGGAGATCACCCGCGAGATCCCCAACCTCTCCGAGGACATGCTCGCGAACCTCGACGATGACGGCATCATCCGCATCGGCGCCGAGGTCGGCCCCGGCGACATCCTCGTCGGCAAGGTCACGCCCAAGGGCGAGACGGCCCTCACCGCCGAGGAGCGCCTGCTGCGCGCCATCTTCGGCGCCAAGGCCCACGACGTCCGCGACACCTCGCTCAAGATGCCCCACGGTGCCTACGGCCGCGTCGTCGACGTCGTGCGCTTCAGCCGCGAGGCCGGCGACGACCTCCCGCCCGGCGTCAACGAGCTCGTGCGAGTCTTCGTCGCGCAGCGCCGCAAGATCCAGCAGGGCGACAAGATCGCCGGTCGTCACGGCAACAAGGGCGTCGTCTGCAACGTCCTGCCCGTGGAGGACATGCCCTACATGGCCGACGGCACGCCCGTCGACGTCCTTCTCGACCCGCTGGGCGTCCCCTCCCGTATGAACGTCGGCCAGCTGCTCGAGTGCCACCTCGGCTGGGGCGCGTCCCACGGCTGGGACGACGAGTCCGATAACTCCGACCGCTACGTGCCCGGCCCCATCCGCGTTGCCACGCCCGTCTTTGACGGCGCCACCGACGACGAGGTCGCCGAGCTTCTGCGCCGCACCAACATCAACCTGATGAACAAGGCCAAGCTCGACTACGGCGACCACATGCGCGAGGAGTTCGTCCCGCAGCTCAACGACCTCGGCAAGACCACCCTCTATGACGGTCGCACCGGCGAGGCCTTCGAGAGCCCGATCACCGTGGGCACGAGCTACATCCTGAAGCTCGGCCACATGGTCGACGACAAGATCCACGCGCGCTCGACCGGCCCCTACAGCCTCGTCACCCAGCAGCCGCTCGGCGGCAAGGCCCAGTTCGGCGGCCAGCGCTTCGGCGAGATGGAGGTGTGGGCCCTCTACGCCTACGGCGCGGCCAACGTCCTCCAGGAGATCCTCACGGTCAAGTCCGACGACACCAACGGCCGTGTGAAGACCTACGAGTCCATCGTCAAGGGCGAGAACGTCCCCGCGGCGGGCATCCCCGAGTCCTTCAAGGTCCTCGTCAAGGAGATCCGCTCGCTCGCGCTCGACATCGAGCCCATCTCCTACCGCAAGCGCGCCGACCGTGCCGCGGAGGAGCAGCCGACCGCCGCGGAGAGCGCCGTCGACGTCTTCGCCGACATGGCCGCTGACGACGACCTCGGCCTCGACCTCGACCGTGACCCTGAGAACGCCGACGCCGCCCTCGTTGGCGACGCTCTGAGCGATAAGGAGTAGCGACTGTGGCAGATTTCGACACCACTGACTTCGACGCTATCAAGATCTCGCTCGCCTCTGCCGACCGCATCCGCAGCTGGTCGTGCGGCGAGGTCAAGAAGCCCGAGACCATCAACTACCGTACCCTCAAGCCCGAGAAGGACGGCCTGTTCTGCGAGAAGATCTTCGGCCCGCAGAAGGACTGGGAGTGCGCCTGCGGCAAGTACAAGGGCATCCGCTTCCGCGGCATCGTCTGCGAGCGCTGCGGCGTCGAGGTGACCACGGCCAAGGTGCGCCGCGAGCGCATGGGCCACATCGAGCTCGCCGCGCCCGTGAGCCACATCTGGTACTTCAAGAGCCCCACGAGCTTCCCGCTGGCCCGCCTGCTCGACATCAAGAGCAAGGACCTCGAGAAGGTCCTGTACTTCGCGAGCTACATCATCACGCACGTCGACACCGAGGCGCGCGAGGCCGATGCCGACGACCTCAAGGAGGAGCTGGCCGCGGACCTCGAGGAGCTCGACGCCGAGCGCGACGAGCAGATCGAGCGCCTGAAGGAGCAGGGCGAGCCCTCCGAGGACGAGTTCGGCGAGGTGGAGCCCCTCTCCGCCGACGAGATCCGCGCCGGCATCGCCGACCTCGAGGAGGAGTACGAGGAGGAGAAGGCTCTCCGCCGCGACGCCTACGAGAAGTTCATGCAGCTCGAGGAGCGCGAGCTCATCTCCGACGAGGGCCTGTTCTCCGAGCTCAAGCGCTACTACGGCATCTACTTCAAGGGCGGCATGGGCGCCGAGGCCGTGCGCGAGCTGCTGCGCAGCATCGACCTCGAGTCCGAGGCCCAGGAGCTGCGCCAGGTCATCGCCTCCGATGACGCGCAGAAGCAGAAGCGCGAGAAGGCCATCAAGCGCCTGGAGATCGTCGACGCCTTCCTCAAGGGCGGCAACGATCCGGCCAACATGATCCTCGACGTCATCCCCGTCATCCCGCCCGACCTGCGCCCGATGGTCCAGCTCGACGGCGGCCGCTTCGCCGCGTCCGATCTCAACGACCTGTACCGTCGCGTCATCAACCGCAACAACCGCCTCAAGCGCCTGCTCGACCTCGACGCCCCGGCGATCATCGTCAACAACGAGAAGCGCATGCTTCAGGAGTCCGTCGATGCCCTCTTCGACAACGGCCGTCGCGGCCGTCCCGTCACGGGTCGTGGCGGTCGCCCGCTCAAGTCGCTCGCCGAGGCCCTCAAGGGCAAGCAGGGCCGCTTCCGCCAGAACCTGCTCGGCAAGCGCGTCGACTACTCCGGCCGCTCGGTCATCGTCGTCGACCCCAAGCTCAAGCTGCACCAGTGCGGCCTGCCCTCGCAGATGGCCCTCGAGCTCTTCAAGCCGTTCGTGATGCGACGTCTGGTCGAGCTCGGCAAGGTAGAGAACATCAAGGGCGCCAAGCGTGCCATCGACCGCCAGATGCCGGCCGTCTGGGACGTGCTCTCCGAGGTCATCCAGGACCGCCTCGTCCTTCTCAACCGCGCACCTACGCTGCACCGCCTGTCCATCCAGGCCTTCGAGCCGGTCCTCGTTGAGGGCAAGGCCATCCACCTGCACCCGCTGGTGTGCGCCCCCTTCAACGCCGACTTCGACGGCGACCAGATGTCGGTGCACGTGCCGCTCTCCACGCAGGCCCAGACCGAGGCTCGCGTGCTGATGCTCTCGTCCAACAACCTGCGATCCCCGGCGTCCGGCAAGGTGCTCACCGTGCCGTCCCAGGACATGGTCTTCGGCGCCTACTTCCTCACCACCGAGAAGGGCGAGAAGACCGACGAGACCCCGGTCTTCGCCGACTTCGACGATGCGCTTCTCGCCATCGACATGAAGCGTGACCTGGGCATCCAGCAGCCGGTCATCGTGCGCGTCTCCGCCGCCGACGCCAACGTCGAGCAGGACGGCCGCAAGATCTTCCGCGTCATGACGAGCAAGGGCGTCTTCGAGGACTATGACGTCACCGAGCACGGCGCCCGCTTCGAGACCACGCCGGGCCGCATCATCTTCAACCGTCAGTGCCTGCCGGCGGATTACCCCTTCATCAACTACAAGATGGTGAAGAGCGACATCTCCACGCTGGTCAACGACTGCTGCGACCGCTACACCACGGCGGAGGTCGAGCCGATCCTCGACGCCATCAAGGAGACCGGCTTCCACTACGCCACCATCGCGGGCCTGACTGTCTCCGTGTGGGACGCCGTCATCCCCGAGGACAAGCCGCAGCTGCTCGACGAGGCGCAGTCGCGCGTCGACGAGATCAACGAGTACTACGAGGACGGCTTCCTCTCCGAGCGCGAGCGTCACGTCGAGGTCGTCAACGCCTGGACCGAGTGCACCGACCTTCTCGGCTCCGAGATGCTCGAGGGCTTTGCCGAGGACAACCCCATCTACATGATGGCCGACTCCGGCGCCCGTGGCTCCAAGACGCAGCTCCGTCAGCTCGCCGGCATGCGTGGCCTCATGGCCGACATGTCCGGTGAGACGATCGACCTGCCGATCAAGGCCAACTTCCGCGAGGGCCTCGAGCCGCTGGAGTACTTCATCTCCACCTACGGCGCGCGCAAGGGCCTCGTCGACACCGCGTCCCACACCTCCGACTCCGGCTACCTGACCCGTCGTCTGGTCGACGTGGCCCAGGACGTCATCGTCCGCGAGGAGGACTGCGGCACCGACGAGGGCGTCACCTACCCGCTCATCAAGCCGGGCCAGACCTCCGTGGACACCGACCTCATCGGCCGCTGCGCCCTCAATGACATCTGCGACCCCGAGACGGGCGAGGTGCTCATCGCCAAGGACGCCTACGTCGAGTCCAAGGACGACCTGGAGATGCTCGTCGAGCACGGTCTCAAGAAGATTGAGCTGCGCGCGCTGCTGACCTGCAAGTCCAAGTACGGCGTCTGCCAGAAGTGCTACGGCTGGGACCTCTCCACACGCCGCCCCGTCAACATCGGCACGGCCGTCGGCATCATCGCCGCCCAGTCCATCGGCGAGCCGGGCACCCAGCTCACAATGCGCACGATTCACTCCGGCGGCGTCGCGGGCGCTGACGACATCACGCAGGGCCTCCCCACGGTCGCCCGCATGTTCGACGTCGTCGGCAACGTCAACGAGAAGATCCTCGGCCGCGAGGCCGATCTCGCGCCCGTCTCCGGCACGCTGCGCATCACGCCTGAGCAGACCGAGTACCTGCTGCGCATCTACGACTCCGAGGATGCCTCCCGCATCATCGAGGAGTGGCGCGCCCCCGCGTCCGTGCGCTTCATGCCGGGCATCGAGGACGGCGTCGAGGTCCGCGCCGGCGACCAGATCACCCGCGGCTTCGTCAACTTCCGCAAGCTGCGCAGGCTCACCGACATCGAGTCGACGATGCACACCTTCGTCGAGTCGGTCAAGGACGTCTACACCTCCCAGGGCGTCGACCTCAACGACAAGCACATCGAGGTCATCGCGCGCCAGATGCTGCGCCGCGTCCAGGTGACCAACCCGGGCGACTCCCAGTACCTGCTCGGCCAGTATGTCGACCGCTACGTCTTCGCCGACACCGTCCGCAACGTCACGCTTGCCGGTGGCACCCCGCCGGAGGCGGAGCCGGTCATCCTCGGCACCCTCAAGGTGGCGAGCTCCATCGACTCCTGGCTCTCCAGCGCGTCGTTCATCCGCACCGCGGGCGTCCTCACCGAGGCTGCCATCGAGGGCGACGTCGACCACCTGCTCGACCTCAAGTCCAACGTCATCGTGGGCAAGCAGATTCCGGCCGGCACGGGCCTGTCCGCCTATCACGACGTCAAGCTCACCTACCACGGGACCAAGATCGACGGCCCCACCTCCCCGCTCGCCAAGAGCCTGCCCGAGTGGGCTCCCGACGAGCTCAAGGGCATCGAGGAGCAGCTCCCCAAGCAGCTCGACTGGGTGGGCGACGACTACGGCTTCGGCGGCGTGTACTCCAAGAACGGCCGCACGCTCTCGAGCGAGGACGCCAAGCTCTACCTGTTCGACGACCTCGGCGTCTCGCAGCGCTGGACCAACAAGTTCAGCGAGGTGGGCATCGAGACGGTGGGCGACCTCATCGGCAAGACCGAGGACGACCTGCTGCGCATCGACGGCATCGGCGCCAAGGCGATCGAGGAGCTCCGCGACGGCCTCGAGGCCCGCGGCCTGCTCTACATCCTCGAGCCCGATGACTCCGAGGCCGACAGCGAGGACCTGTCCCAGCTCCTGAACATGGTCTTCTCGCCCGACGCCGACGCTGACATCATGCTCGGCACGGCGGTGCCGTCCACGCACCACTTCGATGACGACGAGCTCATCGGCGGCTCCGAGACGCCGTCCGGCGACTCCGACATCATCAACGAGGACCTGGGCTCCCTCGACGACCTTCTCTCCCAGGTGGTTCGTCAGGAGTCCGAGAGCGACGACTAGTCGCCTCCCCTGCGCACGACTCGGGCGCCGGCCCCCGCTGCGGGACCGGCGCCTTTCTTCTTGCGGCGCTGCGCGCGCCCCGCTCGCCGCCCCGCCGCGCGAACCTGCGTACGTCTGTACTTTGACGTTGAGTCCTGTCTATAGCTCCCGCGTTTCCGCAGGTAGACGGGATGGCTGTTCTGTCCACTTTGCCGAGTGCGCGATTAAAGTACAGACATACGCGGGTTCGTGATGGACGGGCCCGGGGCGCTCGGTGGCCTCTGTCGGCGACGGGGGCAGCGATTGCCGGCCGCTCATTGGGGGAAATCGACCGTCTGCGAAGGTTTGACGAAACAATCGCCGCCAGGCACTTATCGGCACTTCTGAAGGCGACAGCGCCGTCTAGCTGCGGCGAGTAAGATGCGCGAAGCTGACGCTAGCTGAATGAGGCGGAGATGTGCCTCGACGGCGTGAGCGCGCGAGCGGCGAACGTGCTAGCCTCCGCGCATGGAAGCCATCGTCTGTGACATATCCGCGTTTCGCTACTGGAGGGTCCCTCCGATCGTCCGCCTTCTTGCGGCGGGGTCGATTGACGACTCTTTGCTGCAGGACCTCATCGGCGACAAGGATCTAGTCGGGCTCAGAAGGGCATGCTCGAGCCTGCCGCTTGCTCGGGAGTTTGGCGCCGAGGGCGCTCGCTGGCGCAACGCGGGCACCGAGTCGCGGGCGCTCAGGGAGGTCTCCGACGTGCTTGCCGTGGGGATGGATGCTCCCGTCGACGTGCTTGTTACACGTCGCGAACAGAGCCGGCGCGCAACGCTCGTGCGGCCACGGTTCTGGCAATCTGGCGTTCCCGAGTCGTGCGTGACGCGAATCTCCGACGGCGTGGGGGTGGTCGGCCCAGCGCAGGCGCTGCTTCAGATCGCGTCGCGCGCAAGCCCGGTGCAGACGGTTCTTCTCGCCACGGAGCTCTGCGGAACGTTCTCGGTCTATGATGCTCCGGAGCGCGTGCGCGAGGTGCTGCAATTGCTCATTGGCGAGGGGCGCCTTCCTCGGCTGGGCGGTTGGTGGCCTTGCCTTGACGAGAAGGGCCGGCTGACCGATCTTTGGACGAGACGTCCGCTCGTTAGCAAGCAGGGGCTGATAAGGGCGGGCGAGTCCGCGCCGGGCCGTCGCGGAAGGACGCGACTGCTGCGGGCGGCCGAGCTGGTGGTGCCCGGGGCTGCGTCGCCGTTTGAGGCGCAGGCAGGGGTCATCCTCGGCTTTTCTCGACGCCTTGGCGGAGAGGGGCATGCGGGCTTTGCCCATAACCGACGCATCGTGCTCTCGCGCGAGGCGCGGGCGCTTGCGCAGCGGGCGTCGTGCTACTGCGATCTCTATTGGGACGAGGGGCTGGATCTTGAATGCCAGAGCAAGCTCTCGCACGCAACCGGGGAGGGCTACCTCTCTGACGCCAACCGCGCTGCGGCGCTCGAGCTCATGGGTGTCACCGTGCTGCCCGCTACCTATGCTCAGCTGACGACCGAGGAGCGGGTCGAGGCGCTCTCGAAGCTGGTGGCCGAGAAGCGCGGGATTGCCTGGAGACCAAAGACCGAGCGCGAGCGTGAGGTCGGCAGAAGGCTGCGCGGCGAGGTTCTGCGAAGTTGGGACACCCTGCTTGACGTGTGAGCCGGCGCCCGCCCCGCCCGCCCCGCTCCAAACTCGTCTACGTCTGTACTTTAATTGCGCGCCGGAAGTGCCGAGAAGAACAGCCGACTCTTCTACCTGCTAAAACGTGACGCTCAAAGTTCAGGCCCGGAAACAAGGTACAGACGTATGCGAGTTCATGGTGAGGCGGCTTAGGGCGCCGGGCGCAGGGAGGCCTGCTCGGCCGAGAAGCGTCGGGGGCCGTGGGGCGTCCCCACGACGACGCGACCCCAGACGTCAACGCCCTCGAGGACCCCTGCGTCCAGCCGCTCGCCGACGGGCGAGAGGGCCACGACCTTCTCGCCCCGCCAGGCGAGATGCTCCAGGTAGTCGTCGCGGATGCCGGCAAGCGGCTCGATGCCGCCCGCGCCCGCCCAGGAGTCGACACTCGCCACGACGCCGTCGCGCAGGGCCTCCGCAAGGGCCGAGAAGGACGTTGCGCTCCCCAGCTCCGCCAGGCAGATGGCTCCCAGATTGCGGGGAGAAATTTCCAAATTGATGCCAATGCCACACACTGCGAAGACATCTCCGGCGCTGCCGCGACCTACCTCGACCAAGATGCCCCCCAGCTTGCGCTCCTGAGCGAGAAGGTCGTTGGGCCATTTGAGCTGGACCTCGTTTGAGACGCCCGCAAACCCCAGCCCGTCGAGCGCGCCGAGCCCGCAGGCCGCGGCAAGTCCCGGCAGTCGCGACGGCGCGACGTCAGGGCGCAGCAAGATCGAAAGATAGAGGTTGCCGAGGGGAGACTCCCAGACATGCCCCCTCCGCCCGCGCCCCGCCGTCTGCCGGCGCGCGGCGACCGCGGCCCCGTGCGCGCCGCCCTTCTCGGCGAGCTCGCGCACGACGTCGTTGGTGGAGCCCACCTCCTCAAAGATACGAAGCGCGCCCGATGCGCCCATGGGGCCTCCTCATAACATCGACGAAGACGATTGTATCCGCTGATGCGCATATGGAGGACTCGTGGCAATATTGAGAAGCCCAAGAATGCTGAGCCTCTTTGGCGCAGCATTGACTAGCCTACGTAGAAGATGTTGACACGTTAACAACGAGGGAAGGCGGGCAGGTGGGATTTCGCATTCTCGGGACGGGCTCGGCGCTTCCGGCCCGTTCGGTCACCAACGACGATCTCTCCGAGTTCCTTGACACCTCAGACGAGTGGATCTTCCCGCGCACGGGCATCCGCAGCCGTCGCATCTGCACCACCGAGTCGCTCGACGAGCTCTCCGTCGAGGCGAGCCGCGTCGCCCTCGAGGCTGCCGGCGTCACGCCCGACCAGCTCGACCTCATCATCTGCTCCACCACGAGCGGCGACCACCTCATCCCCGCGGAGGCCTGTGCCATCGCCGAGCTGCTCGGCGCGACGTGCCCCGCCTTCGACGTGTCGGCGGCCTGCGCGGGCTTCATCTTTGCCCTCGACGTCGCGGACGGCTATTTCGCGCGCGGCCGCGCCGAGCGCGTGCTCGTGGTCGCCGCGGAGAAGATGAGCCGCCTGGTGGACTGGGAGGACCGCGCGACGTGCGTCCTCTTTGGCGACGGTGCCGCGGCAGCGGTGCTGGGCGCCGGCGACGAGAACCCCCTCGCCATGCGTCTCACGACCGAGCCCTCCGTGGACATCCTCCACGTGCCCGGCATCGGCGGCACCTCGCCCTACGACCAGACCGAGCGCCCCGCGAGCACCCTCGCGATGGAGGGCCGCCGCGTCTTCAAGTTTGGCGTGAACGCCATCTGCACCTCCGTGACCGAGCTCGCCAGCGAGGCGGGCGTGGCCGTCGACGACATCGACCACTTCGTGTTCCACCAGGCAAACGAGCGCATCCTGTCCTCCGCCGTCTCCCGCCTCGGGATCGACGACGCCAAGGTCACCCGCTCGCTCGCGGAGACCGGCAACATCTCGAGCGCCTGCGTGCCGCTCGCCCTCGACCGGCTCGTCCGCGCCGGAAAGCTCACCCCCGGCCAGCTCGTCGCCCTCGTGGGCTTTGGGGCCGGCCTCGACACGGGCGCCTGCCTCCTGCGCTGGGAGTAGCGCCCCCAACACGTCCATTGGAGCGCCCGCCGGGCGCATGGAAAAAGAAGGAGTACCAACAATGGCAGACCAGAGCACCTTTGAGCGCGTGTGCGCGATCGTCCGCGAGCAGGGCGGCCTCGACGACGTCGAGCTGACCGCCGAGACCACGCTCGCCGAGGTTGGCCTCGACAGCCTGGCCACCGTTGAGGCCGTCATGGCCTGCGAGGACGAGTTCGGCATCGAGATCGACGCCGAGTCCAACCCCACCACCATCGGCGAGTTCGTCGAGATGGTCGACTCCCTCCTGGAGAACTAGCCATGCTGCGCACCCCCATCTGCGACCTCCTCGGCATCGAGAAGCCCGTCTTCCAGGGCGGCATGGCCTGGATCGCCGACGCCTCCCTGGCGGCGGCGGTCTCCGAGGCGGGCGGCCTGGGCATCATCGCGGCCATGAACGCCAACGCCGACTGGCTGCGCGACCAGATCCACGAGCTGCGCGAGAAGACCGACAAGCCCTTCGGCGTCAACGTGATGCTCATGAGCCCGTTTGCCGACGAGGTGGCCCAGGTCGTCATCGACGAGCACGTGCCGGTCGTCATCACCGGCGCCGGCAACCCGACCAAGTACATGAAGGCCTGGAACGCCGCCGGCATCAAGGTCATCCCCGTGGTGGCCTCCGTCGCCATGGCCAAGCTCGTCCAGCGCGCCGGCGCCGTCGCCGTCGTGGCCGAGGGCACCGAGTCCGGCGGCCACATCGGCGAGACCACGACGATGGCCCTCGTGCCGCAGGTCGTCGACGCGGTGAAGATTCCCGTCATCGCGGCAGGCGGCATTGCCGACGGGCGCGGCGTCGCGGCGGCCTTCATGCTCGGTGCCGTTGGCGTCCAGGTGGGGACGCGGTTCCTCGTTGCCAATGAGTGCACGGTGTCCGATCAGTACAAGGACATGGTCCTCAAGGCCAACGACATCTCCACGCGCGCGACGGGCCGCTCCACCGGCCATCCCGTCCGCGCGCTCAAGAACCCGTTCTCCAACAAGTACGCCCAGATGGAGGCCGCGGGCGCGTCCGAGGAGGAGCTCAACGCCCTCGGCACCGGCGCGCTGCGCAAGGCCGCCAAGGAGGGCGACTACGAGAACGGCAGCTTCCTGTGCGGGCAGATCGCCGGCATGGTGAGGGAGCGCGAGAGCGCGCTCGACATCGTGGACGACCTCGTCAACGGGGCCGAGAAGGTCCTGGCAGGAGCGATGCAATGGGTAAGGTAGCCTTTCTCTTCGCCGGCCAGGGCGCCCAGCACCCCGGCATGTGCGCGGACCTCATCGAGTCCGAGCCCGCGGCCAAGGCGGTCTTCGACGCCGCCGACGCCGTCCGCCCCGGCACCACCGAGCAGTGCCTCTCCGGCACCAAGGAGGAGCTCTCCCAGACCATCAACACGCAGCCCTGCGTGTTTGCCGCCGACCTCGCCTGCGCGCGTGCCCTGGCCGCGCGTGGCGTGACGCCGGACGTCGTCGCGGGCTTCTCGCTCGGCGAGGTCGCCGCGCTCACCTTCGCCGGCGCCTACGCCGACGAGCAGGGCTTCGAGCTCGTGTGCCACCGCGCCGAGCTCATGGCGGACGCGGCCGAGAAGAACCCCGGCGCCATGCGCGCCGTCGTCAAGCTCGACGCCGCCACGGTCGAGCGCCTCGCGGCCGAGGCCGGCGAGGCCTGGCCGGTCAACTACAACAGCCCTCTGCAGACCGTCGTCGCCGGCACCGCTGAGGCCTGCGAGAAGCTCGATCTTCTCGTCAAGGAGGCCAAGGGCCGTGCGATGAAGGTCGCCGTCTCCGGCGCCTTCCACAGCCCGTTCATGGCGGAGGCCGAGCGCGGCCTCGCCGCCTACCTGGCAGACGGTCACGCGCCGGCCGAGCCCTCGGTCCCCGTGCTGGCCAACCGCACCGCAGGCTCCTATCCCGCCGACGAGGCCGGGCGCGTGGAGCTGCTCTCCAGCCAGGTCGCCAACCCCGTGCAGTGGGTCCGCACCCTCGAGGCCATGGCTGCGATGGGCGTGGACACCTTCATCGAGGTCGGGCCCGGCAAGACCCTCACGGGCCTCGTCACCCGCACGCTCGAGGGCGTCACCGCGCTGCCGTGCGAGACCGCGGAGCAGCTCGAGGCGGTTCTCGCCGCCCTGTCCGAGAAGGGGGAGTAGCGATGGCCGAGAAGAACGGCGCGCTCGAGCGCGATGCCTCCCGTCGCGTCGCCCTCGTCACGGGCGCCTCGCGCGGCATCGGCCGCGCGATTGCCGAGGGGCTTGCCGCCGACGGCTTCGACCTCGCGCTCGTCTACGCGGGCAACGAGGCTGCCGCCGCCGAGGCCGTCGCGGCCTGCGAGCGGGCGGGCGCTACCGCGCGCGCCTATCGCTGCGACGTCTCGGACCCCGAGGCCGTCAAGTCCGTCGTCGAGGCGGTCCTCGCGGACTTCGGGGGCGTCTGGGCCCTTGTCAACAACGCGGGCGTCACGCGCGACGGCCTGCTCGTGCGCATGAGCGACGAGGACTTCTCCCGCGTGATCGACGTCAACCTCAAGGGCGCCTTCCACACCGCGCGCGCCCTCGCGCGCGCCTTCATGCGCCAGCGCGGCGGCCGCATCGTGAACATGGCCTCCGTCGTGGGCCTCATGGGCAACGCCGGCCAGGCCAACTACGCCGCGTCCAAGGCGGGCCTGATCGGCCTCACCAAGTCGCTCGCGCGCGAGCTCGCTCCGCGCGGCGTCACGGTGAACGCCATCGCGCCCGGCTTCGTGGAGACGGACATGACGGCCGTCCTGTCCGAGAGCGTGGTCGAGGGCTACGAGAAGCAGATCCCCCTCGGCCGGCTTGCGAGCGCCGACGAGGTGGCCGCGGTCGCGCGCTTCCTCGTGAGCGACGCTGCGTCCTACGTGACCGGGGAGGTCATCCGCGTCGACGGCGGCATGGCGATGTAGTGATTCAAAAGGGGACAGACCCCTTTTGAATCATATGAGAATGATCCAAAAGGGGTCTGTCCCCTTTTGAATCACGATGGGAGATGAGATGGAACACAGGGTTGCAATCACCGGCATCGGCGCCGTGACGCCGCTCGGCAACTCCGCCAAGGAGACCTGGGAGGCCATGAAGGCGGGGAAGTGCGGCATCGGCCCCATCACCCACTTCGACACCGAGAACTTCAAGGTCAAGGTCGCGGCCGAGGTCAAGGGCTTCGACGGCGCCGCCCTTCTCGGCAAGCAGGAGGCGGCGCACCTGGACCTCTTTTCCCAGTACGCGCTCGTCGCCTCCGACGAGGCCATGGTCGACTCCGGCCTTGACGCCGAGGACGCGATCGACCGCGAGCGCCTAGGCGTCTACGTGGGCTCGGGCGTGGGCGGTATCAACGCCTTCGCCGACAACGTCCACGTCATCGCCGACCGCGGCCCGCGCCGCGCCTCTCCCTTCATGATCACGATGATGATCGCCAACATGGCCTCCGGCAACATCGCCATCCGCCACAAGGCGCTCGGACCCACCCTGCCCGTCGTGACCGCCTGCGCCACCTCCGCCCACGCCGTGGGCGAGGCCTTCCGCGCCATCAAGCACGGCTACGCCGACGCGATCCTGGCCGGCGGCGCCGAGGCCGCGATCATGCCCGACTCCATCGCGGGCTTCACGAGCTGCCGCGCCCTCACCACCAACCCCGACCCGGCCACCGCGTGCCGCCCGTTCGACGCGGAGCGCAACGGCTTCGTCATGGGCGAGGGCGCCTGCGTGCTCGTCCTCGAGCAGTGGGAGCACGCCGTCGCCCGCGGCGCGCACATCTACGCCGAGGTCGTGGGCTACGGCAACACCGATGACGCCTACCACATCACGAGCCCGGACCCCGAGGCCGCCGGCATCACGCGCGCCATTCGCCTCGCGGTCGAGGAGGGCGGCGTCAAGCCCGAGGAGGGCCTCTACATCAACGCCCACGGCACATCGACCAAGCTCAACGACGCCTCCGAGACCCGCGGCTTCAAGCAGGCCCTCGGCGAGGACGCCGCCCGCGCGGCGCACGTCTCGTCCACCAAGTCCATGACCGGGCACATGATCGGCGCGACCGGTGCCGTCGAGGCCATGGCCTGCGCGCTCGCGCTCGAGGACGGCGTCGTGCCGCCCACCATCAACTACCACACGCCCGACCCGGAGTGCGACCTCGACTACACCCCCAACGAGGCCGTCGAGTGTAAGCTCACCTGGGCGCTCTCGACCAACCTCGGGTTCGGCGGACACAACGCGGCGCTCGCCCTGCGCGCCGTCGAGAGGAGCTAGCGATGGACGCTGCCAAGATCTCTGAGATCGCTGACGTCATGAGGAGCCACGGGCTCTCCCGCGTGCGCGTCGAGGAGTCCGACGGGTCGGCCGTCGAGCTCGAGTGTGGCGCCGTCGCCCCTGCCGCGGCGCCCCTGCCGGTCGCGGCGCCCCTGCCGGTCGCGGCCCCCGCGCCCGCTGCGACCGCTCCGGCCCCCGCTCCCGCCGCGGAGGCTGACGAGCCCCTGGACATGTCCCACACCACCGCGGTGCGCGCCCCCATGGTCGGCGTCTTCTACGCCGCCCCCGCCCCCGGCGCCGAGCCCTTCGTGCAGGTGGGCTCCAAGGTCAAGAAGGGCGACACCCTCTGCGTCATCGAGGCCATGAAGGTCATGAACGAGGTCACGGCCGAGCAGGACGGCGAGATCGTCGACATCTGCGTGAAGGACGGCGACCTCGTCGAGTACGGCTGCTGCCTCATGAAGGTCTACTAGATGCGACGAAGGGGCCATCCCTTTGTCACATCGGGAGAGGAACGCACATGAACAAGGAAGAGCTCAAGGGCCTGCTGCCGCATCGCGAGCCCATGCTCCTTCTCGACGAGGCCGAGGTCGTCGACGGCGAGGCCCACGGCAAGATCACCATCACCGGGGACGAGTTCTTCGTTCAGGGCCACTTCCCCGGCAACCCCATCGTCCCCGGGGTCATCCAGTGCGAGATGCTCGCGCAGAACTGCTGCGTCCTTCTCGCCAACGACCTCGCGGCCAAGGGCGCCACGCCCTTCTACACGAGCCTCGACAAGGTCCGCTTCAAGCATCCCGTGCGTCCCGGCGACACCATCGAGCTCACCTGCCGCATCACCAAGAGCCGCGGGCCCTTCCGCTTTGCCACGGGCGAGGCCCGCGTGAACGGCGAGCTGTGCTGCCAGGCGGAGATGTCCTTCGCCCTGATGTGATTCAAAAGGGGACAGACCCCTTTTGAATCATCGAACCCCATGATCCAAAAGGGGTCTGTCCCCTTTTGAATCACGCCAGGAGGCGACGATGTTCGACAAGATACTCATTGCAAACCGCGGCGAGATCGCCGTCCGCGTGATTCGCGCCTGCAAGGAGATGGGCGTCAAGACCGTTGCCGTCTACTCCACCGCCGACGCCGAGGCGCTGCACGTGGCGCTCGCCGACGAGGCCTACTGCATCGGCGGCCCCCGTCCCGCCGACTCCTACCTCAACGAGGACGCCATCCTCACCGTGGCATTGCAGTCCGGCGCCAAGGCGATTCACCCGGGCTACGGGTTCTTCTCGGAGAACGCGCACTTCGCTCGCGAGTGCCGCGAGTGCGGCCTGGTCTTCGTGGGCCCCTCGCCCGAGGTCATCGAGCGCATGGGCGACAAGGACGCGGCGCGCCGCACCGCACGCGACGCCGACGTGCCCATCGTCCCGGGCTGCGACCTGCTGGCGAGCGCGGACGAGGCGGTGTCCGAGGCCGAGCGCATCGGCTGCCCCGTCCTGATCAAGGCGCGCTCCGGCGGCGGCGGCCGCGGCATCCGCAAGGTCGAGCGCCCGGAGGACGCCGGCCGCGCCTTCACCGAGGCGCACGCCGAGGCCGAGGCGGCCTTCGGCGACGGCGAGTGCTACATGGAGAAGTTCGTCTCGCCCGCCCACCACGTGGAGGTGCAGGTCCTCGCCGACGCCCACGGCAACGTGGTCTCCCTCGGCGAGCGCGAGTGCTCCGTGCAGCGCCGCAACCAGAAGCTCATCGAGGAGAGCCCGGCGCCGTGCCTGGACGCCCGCCCCGAGGTGCGCGAGCGCATGCACAAGGCCGCCCGCGACCTCACGCGCGCGGTCGGCTACGTGGGCGTGGGCACGATCGAGTTCCTCTACGCCGACGACGGCAACTTCTACTTCATGGAGATGAACACGCGCCTGCAGGTCGAGCACCCGGTCACCGAGTTCGTGAGCGACATCGACCTCGTCAAGTGGCAGCTGCGCGTTGCCTCCGGGGCCGAGCTGCCCTTCTCGCAGGACGACATCTCCATCTCGGGCCACGCCATCGAGTGCCGCATCAACGCAGAGACCCCGGAGTTCCTCCCGTCGTGCGGCGACGTCACGATGCTGCACGTCCCGGGCGGCCCGCAGGTCCGCTTTGACTCCGCGCTCTACGTGGGCGCCGTCGTGCCGCCCTACTATGACTCGCTGCTCGGCAAGCTCATCGTCTGCTCGTCGACGCGCGAGGAGGCCATCCGCAAGATGCGCTCGGCCCTCGGCGAGCTCGTGATCGAGGGCGTGGCCGAGAACAGCGAGCTGCACCTCGACATCCTCTCCAACCCCGAGTTCGTCTCGGGAAACTACCACACCAACCTGATGGAGCACCTCTATGAGTAAGCGCGAGAAGAGCGTCAACGCCCTCGAGGGGCCGGTGACCGAGGTCGCCGCCGAGTTCCCCGAGCGCCACGTCCTCGTCAAGTGCCCGGGCTGCCGGCGCGTCATAGACCAGGACAAGCTCGTCGCCAACCTCGAGGTCTGCCCCCGCTGCGGGCGCCACCTGCGCGTCTCCGGTCGCAAGCGCATGCGCATGACCGTCGACGCGGGGAGCTTCGAGGAGTGGGACCGCGAGCTCGCCGCCACGGACTTCCTCGAGTTCCCGGGCTACGCCGAGAAGCTCGAGGCGGCCCGCGAGACGAGCCACGAGGCCGACGCCGTCATCTGTGGGCGCGGAACGGTCGGCGGCCACGCGTGCGCGCTGTTCTTCATGAGCGCGGACTTCATGATGGGCTCGATGGGCTCGGTCGTGGGCGAGAAGATCACGCGCGCCTTCGAGCGCGCCACCGAGCTCGGCCTGCCGGTCGTGGGCTTCACCGTCTCCGGCGGCGCGCGCATGCAGGAGGGCACGACCTCCCTCATGCAGATGGCCAAGATCTCCGCCGCCGTGAGGCGCCACTCCGAGGCGGGCCTGCTCTACGTCACCGTGCTCACGGACCCCACCACCGGCGGCGTCACGGCGAGCTTTGCCATGGAGGGCGACGTCATCATCGCGGAGCCCGGCGCCCTGGTGGCCTTTGCCGGCCCGCGCGTGATCGAGCAGACCACGCACAAGCGCCTGCCCAACGGCTTCCAGCGCTCGGAGTTCCTGCTCGAGCACGGCTTCTGCGACCTCATCGTCGAGCGCAGGGACATGAAGGCGACCCTCGCCGAGCTTCTCGCCCTCCACGAGGGCGTCGCGCCGGCGCCGGGCGCCCCGCACGCGCTCTCCCACGAGGAGCCCCGCGGTCGTCGCGGCGGGCGCCCCAAGCGCGCCCCGGAGCCCGAGAGCGCCTACGACATCGTCAAGCTCACGCGCTCCACGGACCGCGCGACGGCGCTCGAGCTGCTCGAGCGCGGGCTGGACGGCTTCGTCGAGCTGCACGGCGACCGCCTCTTCGCTGACGACGCCGCCATCGTGGCCGGCATCGGCTGGAAGGGCGGCCGCGCCCTCACGGTGATCGCCATCGAGCGCGGCAACACCACCAAGGAGCGCGTGCGCCGCAACTTCGGCATGGCGCACCCCGAGGGCTACCGCAAGGCCCAGCGCCTCATGCGCCAGGCCGAGAAGTTCCACCGTCCCGTGCTCTGCCTGGTGGACACCTCGGGCGCCTACTGCGGCATCGGCGCCGAGGAGCGCGGCCAGGGCGAGGCGATCGCGTCGAGCCTCGTGGAGATGAGCGGCCTCAAGGCCCCCATCGTGAGCGTCGTGGTGGGCGAGGGCGGCTCCGGCGGCGCGCTGGCGCTGGCCGTTGCGGACCGCGTCTACATGCTCGGGAGCGCCGCGTACTCCGTCGTGAGCCCCGAGGGCTGCGCCTCGATCCTCTGGAAGGACACCAAGCGCGCCGACGAGGCCGCCGCGGCCCTTCACATCACGGCCGCGGACCTCGAAAAGCTTGGTATCGTGGACGGGGTCGTGCCCGACCTCGGACTCACGCACGCCGAGATCGCCCATGACCTCATGCGCCAGGTCGAGCTCGCCCTCGCCGAGCTCTCCGGCCTCGCGCCCGACGAGCTCGTCGCTCGCCGTTACGACAAGTTCCGTGCAATGGGAGGAAACCGCATATGCTCGCGATAGTGACCGACTCCACCTGCGGGCTCACGCGCGCCGAGGCCGCCGAGCTCGGCGTCACCGTGGTCCCCATGACCTACACCGTCGACGCGACCTGGCACGAGGAGGGCTTCGTCGGCGAGAACGGCGACTACGCCGAGGCCTTCTCAGGCGGCCACCACGTCGCCACCCACGCGGTGCGCACGTCAGTCTTCGAGCAGGTGTTCCGCGACCTGCTCGGCAAGGGCGACGAGGTCCTCTGCATCACCATCTCCTCGCGCCTCTCCGGGGCGTTCCGCAGCGCCGAGGACGCCGCGACGCACCTCGCGAGCGACAGCCTCGCGGTTCTCGACTCCTGGGTCACGGCGGGGGCGCTCGAGTTTCTCGTCCGCCGCGCTCGCACCCTGGCCGACGGCGGCTGCACCCTTGCCGAGGTGGTCGCGGACCTCACGCGTCTGCGCCAGGACACGCGCATCGTCTTCAGCGTGCCGGACATGGACGCGCTGTCCCGCAGCGGCCGGCTCGGCGCCATCCGTCGCGCCGTGGCGACCAAGCTCAACCGCTACCCGGTGATGCGCCTGTCCGAGGGCGGCATCGAGAAGATCGAGGACGGGCGCGGCGCCCGCGGGATGGCCGCCGCGATGGCCGAGCAGGTGCCCTCCGGCACGAGCGACATGGTCATCTGCCACTTCGGCCCGCGTGGGGTCGAGGCGCGCGAGGTGTTTCTCGCCGTGCGCGCCCGCTTCCCGGAGGCCCGCGTCCGCGTGAAGGACGGCGGGCCGGTCCTCGCCGAGCACCTCGGCCTCGGCGCCGTGGGCCTCGCCTGGGCGTAGGTGCCGCGAACAAGCTTTGCTGCCTCGACGGGCGCACTTCTCGCCAACGCGCGAGAGTGCGCCCGCACTCATGAGTGCGGGCATCGAGTGCGGGCATAATTGCCGAGAAGAACCATCGAGTGCGAGGCTCTTCTCGGCATTTGTCGTTGAGTGCGCGCAACAAGTGCGGTCGGGCCCGCACTCATGAGTGCGGGCATCGAGTGCGGGGGCAGGCGAGAAGAACGTCCTTCTCGCCCGCGTGTGCATATCGTGAAGGATGGATACGCCCGGCCCCGTGGCGTTTTGACATCAGCCGCGCGGACGCGTAATGTTCAACGTCGCGTCAATCCGGGGCAGAGGTGCTGCTCGGCCCTTGAATACAACAAACAGGCACGTCGATAGGTATAGAAGGAGAGAACTTTGCCTACTATCAACCAGCTCGTTCGCAACGGGCGCATGACCGTCAAGTCTAAGTCCAAGAACGCAGCCCTGCAGCACAACCCCCAGAAGCGCGGCGTGTGCACCCGCGTCTTCACCACCACCCCCAAGAAGCCGAACTCCGCCCTCCGCAAGGTCGCCCGTGTGCGCCTCGTCAACGGCATCGAGGTCACGGCCTACATCCCCGGCGAGGGCCACAACCTCCAGGAGCACTCCATCGTCCTCATCCGCGGCGGCCGCGTGCGTGACCTCCCCGGTGTCCGCTACAAGATCATCCGTGGCGCCTACGACTGCGCCGCCGTGCAGAACCGCCAGAAGGCGCGCTCCCGCTACGGCACCAAGCGCCCCAAGTAGCCCGTCACGTAATCGCACCCAAGATCTGAGGAGATACAAACATGCCGCGTCGTGCATCTAAGACTCACCGTCGCGAGATTCAGCCGGATGCTGTCTACAACAACCGCCTCGTGACCCAGCTCATCAACAAGGTCCTCCTCGACGGCAAGAAGGCCACCGCCGAGCGCGTCGTCTACGGTGCCTTTGACATCGTCGCCGAGAAGTCCGGCGAGGACGCCCTGACCGTCTTCAAGAAGGCCATGGACAACATCCGCCCGACCCTCGAGGTCAAGCCCAAGCGCGTCGGTGGCGCCACCTACCAGGTGCCCATGGAGGTCAACTCCCGTCGCGCCACCCAGCTCGCCATCCGCTGGATGGTCAACTTCTCCCGCGCCCGCAAGGAGAAGACCATGGCCGAGCGTCTTGCCAACGAGATCCTCGACGCCTCCAACGGCGTCGGCGCGTCCGTGAAGCGCCGCGAGGACCTCTTCAAGATGGCCGAGGCCAACCGCGCCTTCTCTCACTACCGCTTCTAGTCCGCGAGACCGAGGAGAAGCAACATGGCAAAGCCTAAGTACAAGCTCGAGGACCTCCGCAACATCGGCATCATGGCCCACATCGACGCGGGCAAGACCACCACGACGGAGCGCATCCTCTACTACACCGGCAAGACCCACAAGATCGGCGAGGTCCACGACGGCGCCGCCACCATGGACTGGATGGTCCAGGAGCAGGAGCGCGGCGTTACCATCACCTCCGCCGCCACGACGTGCTTCTGGAAGGATCACGTCATCCAGATCATCGACACCCCGGGTCACGTTGACTTCACGTCCGAGGTCGAGCGCTGCCTGCGCGTCCTCGACGGCGCGGTCGCGGTCTTCGACGCCGTCGCCGGCGTCCAGCCGCAGTCCGAGACCGTCTGGCGTCAGGCCACCACGTACGGCGTCCCCCGCATCGCGTTCATCAACAAGTACGACCGCGTCGGCGCCGACTTCTTCCACGCCATCGACACCATGAAGGACCGCCTGCACGCCAACGCCGTTGCCGCGCAGATCCCCATGGGCTCCGAGTCCAACTTCTGGGGTCTCATCGACCTGGTCACCATGACCGCGTGGGACTTCAAGGAGGACGCCAAGGGCATGATCTACCCCGAGGTCATGGACGCCATCCCCGATGAGTTCACCGACCTCGCCCAGGAGAAGCGCGAGGAGCTGCTCGACGCCGCCTCCAACTTCTCCGACGAGATCATGGAGGCCGTGCTCGAGGAGGCCGAGATCCCCGTCGACGACCTCAAGGCCGCTCTGCGCAAGGGCGTCATCGCCGGCGAGCTCAACCTCGTCTTCGTGGGCTCCGCCTACAAGAACAAGGGCATCCAGGAGCTGCTCGACGCCGTCGTCGACTACCTCCCGAGCCCGCTCGACGTCGCCGAGATCGACGGCACCAACCTCAAGGGTGAGCCCGAGGTCCGTCACGCCGACGCCAAGGAGCCCTTCGCGGCCCTGGCCTTCAAGATCATGACCGACCCCTACGTCGGCAAGCTCACCTACATCCGCGTCTACTCCGGTCAGGCTGAGGCGGGCTCCTACGTCTACAACTCGGTCAAGGACAACCGCGAGCGTCTGGGCCGCATCCTCGAGATGAACGCCAACGACCGCGTTGACCGTGACGCCTGCTTCGCCGGCGACATCGTCGCCTGCGTCGGCCTCAAGAACACCACCACCGGCGAGACCCTCTGCGACGAGAAGCACCCGGTCATCCTCGAGTCCATCGAGTTCGCGACCCCGGTCATCTCCGTCGCCGTGGAGCCCAAGACCAAGGCCGAGCAGGACAAGATGTCCGTGGGCCTGGCCAAGCTCGCCGAGGAGGACCCGACCTTCCAGGTCCACACCGACCACGAGACCGGCCAGACCATCATCTCCGGCATGGGCGAGCTGCACCTCGAGATCATCGTCGACCGCCTGCGCCGCGAGTTCAAGGTCGACGCCAACGTCGGCAAGCCCCAGGTCGCCTACCGCGAGACCGCCGGCAAGGCCGTCATGCACGCCGAGGGCAAGTTCGTCCGCCAGTCCGGCGGCCGCGGCCAGTACGGTCACGCGATCATCGACATGGAGCCCAACGAGGAGGGCAAGGGCTACGAGTTCGAGAACGCCATCGTCGGTGGCGTCATCCCGAAGGAGTACATCCCCTCCATCGACAAGGGCATCCAGGAGGCGCTCGAGAGCGGCGTCATCGCCGGCTACCCGGTCGTCGACATCAAGGTGAAGCTCATCGACGGCTCCTACCACGAGGTCGACTCCTCCGAGGCCGCCTTCAAGATCGCCGGCTCCATGGCCATCAAGGAGGCCCTGCGCAAGTCCGACCCGATCCTGCTCGAGCCCGTCGAGTCCGTCGAGGTCGAGACCCCCGAGCAGTACATGGGCGACGTCATGGGCAACCTCTCCTCCCGCCGCGGCAAGATCGAGGGCATGGAGGACCGTCGCGACACCAAGGTCATCAAGGCCAAGGTGCCCCTGGGCGAGATGTTCGGCTACGCCACCGACCTCCGCTCCCAGACGCAGGGCCGCGCGAGCTACACCATGCAGTTCGACTCCTACGAGCCCGTCCCGAAGAACATTCGCGACGAGATCGTCGCCAAGAACGGCGGAAACGCTTCTTAAGTCAACGACCACGAGCCCTAGCTCATTTGGAGGTACACAGTGTCAAGCCAGAAGATCAGGATTCGCCTCAAGGGCTACGACCACGAGGTCGTTGATCAGTCCGCGAAGCTCATCGTCGACACCGCCCAGAAGACCGGTGCCCGCGTGTCCGGCCCCATCCCCCTGCCCACCGAGCGCAACCTCTACACGGTCATCCGCTCGCCGCACAAGGACAAGGACTCCCGCGAGCAGTTTGAGATGCGCACCCACAAGCGCCTCATCGACATCCTCGACCCCTCGCCCTCCACGGTCGACTCGCTCATGCGCCTCGACCTGCCGGCCGGCGTCGACATCGAGATCAAGCTCTAAGCTCTAAGCTCTAAGCGCTAACGCACGGTTTGGGCGCCCCGACCTTCCAAGGAGGTCGGGGCGTTCTTCTTTCTCGCCGCCACTTTGGCCCAGCGATGTTCCGTCAGGACGAGGTCTGGTGCCGCCTGGCGTTATGAGCGCGGGTGCGAGCAAGAGGACGACGAGGCATGTGATAGGCTGCCGTTGGAAACTGAGTGAATGGGGCAGCCATGAGACGTCCGACTAGGCCGAACGCCGCGTTTGTCCTTCTCGCGCTGTGCGCCCTTCTTGGCGCCGGGCTTGTTGTGGGGCTTGCGGGATGCAGCGGGCAGGCCGTGTCGGACGCGTCGTCCAAGGAGGCTGCGGAGGTCCCCGATGAGGCCCCCGAGGTCGAGGGCCGCGCATCTGCCTATGTCGAGTTCGTCGATGACTACCTTTTCTGGGGAGAGGACGAGGAGCTCCGGGTGGCTTCGATCGCGCGTAACGGCGGGCTCGAGGAGCTTGAGGACGCCGGCGCCTTTGATGACGACGTCCGTCGCCTCGCTGCGCTCGACGGCGTTCTGTACGTTTCCACGGACGGCGGCATCTACCGCATGGACGCCAGGGATGATGCGGAGGATGCGGAGCTTCTTGTTGCGCAGGGCGGCATTGAGGACTTTTGGGTGACGTCCCAGGGGATCATCTATCTCGTGGAGGGCGATTTGTACGGTGCGCCCGTCGACGGCGGCGACGAAGAGGGGCTGATGAGCGGCGTCTGGGACTACGTCGTTGCCGATGGCTCGCTTGTCGTGCTCGGCGAGGACGGTGCCCTCTTGAGGTGCGGTCTCGACGGTGCCGAGGCGGTCATCGTAGAGGAGGCGCGCGATCGCTACGATGAGTCGCTGCTCCTCGCGGAGGGCGATGACGTGTATTTGGTCTCAGACAAGCTGCTGGTGCTGCGGGCAGGCGAGGACGCCCTCGAGGACGTGGGGCTCGAGCGGGAGATACGGGACACGGTCGACGTGGTCATCTACGATGGGGGCGTGCTCTACGAGGCATCCAACGAGAAGCCCTATCGTCATGTTTTTGACGCCGATGCAGCGGGGGATGAGGAGGTGGACCACTGCCTGTTCCGTGGCAAGCCCTACGGAAGGGTGCGTGACGGCCTCAACTACTACACCATTCTCGGGGATGAGATTCGGGTGACCGACGTTCAGAGCCTTGAGTACGAGGACTTCGAGGCCGACGAGCTGCTTGATGGCGACGCTGAGAAGAGCGCGGGAGCCTCGTCGGGCTCCTCCTACGGCTCGGATGCGTCCACATCTCACGACGACTCTGATGGGGCGGGTTCGACCGCCGGTTATGACATTGCCTCGAACATCACGCTTCGCCTCACAGACGGCCTCGCGCTTCTCTCCACTGACCACTTTAACCTCTATATGCCTCGAAGCCAGGTCGAGGATGGTCTGTGGCACATCGAGCCCGTCGACTCCACCACCCTCGTCTTTAGCTACTCGAAGGCTCTGGAGGCGGGCTACGGCGGGAGGGTCTTCACGCTCGAGGCGTTCGACTGGGGGGACAATGCCTACGCGGACATCCCCGCCTCCTTCGTCGCGGGCCTGAGCGAGGACAAGAAGTACGTCGTCTACCTGGCGACCGACCTTCAGTACGATAGCGGCAGCTCCCTACAGCGTGAGCAGTACGCCGAGATGCGGTCCTATGCGGAAAGTCTGGACATGAACTCCAGCGCCAATGGCGGCTCCTTCAATCCGATCTAGAGATCCCCGTCGTCCAAAGAGACCGGCGTGCTTCGTCTGGGCGCGACGATTGTTTCACGGGTGGTGCCATGCCACAGCTTGCGTTGCATTGCGCTATTCCCGCACGCTAGTATGGCGAGAAGAACGGCGTCGTTGGAGGGTGTCTTATGAACATCGTGTGCCTGGACCTTGAGGGCGTGCTGGTGCCGGAGATCTGGATCGCGTTCGCTGACGAGTCGGGCATCCCCGAGCTGCGCCGCACCACGCGCGACGAGCCGGACTACGACAAGCTCATGGCGTTTCGTTTGGGCGTCCTGCGCGAGCACGGCCTTGGCCTGCGCCAGATCCAGGACGTCATCTCCCGCATCGACCCGCTGCCCGGGGCGCGCGCGTTTCTCGACGCGCTGCGCGAGCGCACGCAGGTCGTCATTCTCTCCGACACGTTCGAGGAGTTTGCGCGCCCCCTCATGGGCAAGCTCGGCTGGCCCACGCTGATGTGCAACTCGCTCGAGGTGGCGCCGTCCGGCGAGATCGTCCATCACGTCATGCGCTGCGAGAACTCCAAGCTCACGACCGTCCGCGCGCTCCAGTCCTGCGGCTATGAGACCATCGCTGCGGGCGACTCCTTCAACGACCTTGCCATGATCCGCGCGAGCAAGGCGGGCTTCCTCTTTAGGAGCACGGTAGCGATCCAGGAGGCCAACCCCGACCTTCCGGCGCTCGAGTCCTACGACGAGCTGCTCGCCGCCATCACGGAGGCCCTCTAGCATGCCGCGTCTCTACATCTTGCGGCACGGTCAGACCGAGTTCAACCTCCAGCACCGCGTGCAGGGCCACTGCGACTCCCCGCTCACCGAGCTCGGCGTCGAGCAGGCGCACGCGGCCGGCGCGTGGCTCGCCGACCAGGGGGTGCGCTTTGAGAGGATCTTCTCGTCTCCGCTCGGGCGTGCGCTCGCCACAGCGGAGATTGTGCGCGAGGAGCTGGCGGCGGCCGGGCTGCCCGCGCCGGAAGTGGAGCCTGTCGACGGCTTGATCGAGCGGAGCTACGGCCCCTTCGAGGGCGGGCCGGCCTCCGATGTCCCCGCCGAGCTCTGGGATCCCGGCGAGGCGCTCGTGCCGTTTGGCGGGGAGGGCAGCGCCGCCCTGCGCGAGCGTGTCGTCGGGGCGCTGACGGACCTCATGCTCTCTTCGTGCGCGCAGACGGTGCTCGCGGTGAGCCACGGCTCGGCGACGCTGCAGTTCAAGCGCGCCTGGGAGCCGCTCGCGCGCTGCCCGCAGGACGTCCACCTCGGTAACTGCTGCGTGCTGGTCTACGAGTTCGATCCCGTGGCGCGCACGTTTGCGTGCGAGCAGATCGTGAATCAGGACGTCTAGCGGCAACGCGTTCTTCTCGCCATGCTGCCGAGCTTAAGGATTGCCGCGCATTCCCGGAATCCTTGCCGCGCCGCTTAAAGATCGCCGCCCATTCGGCGTCCAGGCGGTTCGCCGCTTAAACATCGCCGCCCATTCGGCGTTCGGGCGGTTCGCCGCTTAAACATCGCCGCCCATCCAGAAAGAAGCGGCGCGCCCCCGGCGGATGCGGCGGATTCCTTAATCAGAAGGGCGCTCCATCCTCGGATGCGCCGCGATCCTTAAGCAGAAGGGCGCCGCATCCTCGGATAGGACGCGATCCTTAAGCGGAACAGCAGGGACCACCGTAACGCGCGGAACATCCTAAGCAACCAAGAAGAACCTCGCGCCGCCAATGGATACGCCCGGCGGCGCGGAAAATGGAGCCCCAGCTCAGGGCGGTTGATTTCCGATCTCAGCCGAACACATTGAGCTGATGGCTCGCTCCCGCAGTTAACCGAACGCCCCCGCGGCCCCTCTCGGGCCCCGGGGGCGCCATTTTCCCAGTTGAAGGAATGGTGGAGATGTGTTTCGATGGGTCCGGTGGCCATGCCCCGCCCGCCGCCCGGCACCTCTTCCCAGACTCAGCCGGACGGTCGGTCCGTCTATTCCGTTTTTCTCCTAGGCTAGGCCAGCGGGGCATCGCCCCTCTCTGCGCGCGCCCTCTCGATGAGCCCCGGCGTCAGGTCGAGTTCCCCGATGGGCACGTCCCCCACGCCGTAGGCGTCCAGCAGCGCCGCCGCGTCCTCCCCGAGCATCGCCCTGAAGGCGCGCGCGGGCGTCGCGAAGCCGAGCGCGCCGCGGGGCTCGGAGTTCACGTGCGACATGGCCAGCGCCAGGTCGGCCGGGACGAGCCGGTCGAACCTGATTCCGGCGCCCTTGGGCAGCAGCTTCCTGATCTCGACGTGGTTGCGCTCGCAGGCGCCCTTCTGGTCGCTGCGCCTGGGGTCGCAGTAGAACAGCCTCGTCTCGCCCGGCCCCTCGCCGAGCAGCGCCGCGATCGCCGCCTCGTCGGAGAACTCGGCGCCGTTGTCGGTGAGGACGGCGCGGAACACGCGGCGCGTCCCGTCGGCGCCGAGGATGGCCCGGACGCCCCCCAGGGCGTCCGCGACGCACCCGGCGGTCTTCTCCTCCAGCGGCAGCGCGAGCTGGAGCCTGCTGGGGCGGTGCAGCAGCGTGAGCAGGCAGGCGGAGTCCTCCCGGGCCCCCTCGACGGTGTCCATCTCCCAGGCCGCGGCGCACGCGTCCTCCCCGAGGGCGAGGAACGCGGCATGCGACCTGCGGGCGGAGTGGCGGGTCGCCGCCCGGCCCGCGGCGCGCTTCCTCGGCCTGTAGCCGACCTTGCGCCTGAGCTCCATGTTGGTCATGCCGTCGTAGCCCGCCGAGACCCAGCGGTAGATGGTCGACGGCGACAGGTCCACCGGGCCGCCGTTGCGCGCCGCCATCTGCTCGGGCGACAGCCCCCGGCGCAGGCAGTCCCTTATCGCCTCCAGCCTGGCCGCCGCGGCGGGCTCGTCGGCGTCTATCCCGCGCCTGGACGAGACGAGGACCGAGTCGGCGCACAGCTGCGCGGCCCGGGCCTCGTAGAAGACGTGGGGGCGGCGCTTGCAGCCGATCGCGCGGTACCGGCCGCAGCCGTTGCAGCATCGCGGCCACGCCGCCAGGCGCGGGCAGGCCGCCGACAGGTCGGCGGAGGCGTCCACGCGCTCGCCGCGCCTGGCCTTCGGCGCCGTCACGAACCTGTGCGACGCCACCTCGGCGCTCACCGTCGAGGGCGACCTGCCCAGCTCCCTCGCGATCTCCCTGCACGACGCCCTGCGCTCCAGCATCCTCTGGACCGTGTCCCGCTCGTGCCTCGTGAGCCTTCCGTAGGCCCTCGGGACCGCCCTTGCGGAGCCGCTTTTCTTCTTTCCGGACATGCCGTCCTCCGATCTCCCGGGGCCGGCCGATCCGGCCCTCAGGGTATCGGGTTCCCACATTCATCCGCACATGTACGGATGAATGTGGGAGGTGTTCGGATAAAGTTGATAATCAAGGTTCCGTTTTTCTCCTAGGCTAGGCCAGCGGGGCATCGCCCCTCTCTGCGCGCGCCCTCTCGATGAGCCCCGGCGTCAGGTCGAGTTCCCCGATGGGCACGTCCCCCACGCCGTAGGCGTCCAGCAGCGCCGCCGCGTCCTCCCCGAGCATCGCCCTGAAGGCGCGCGCGGGCGTCGCGAAGCCGAGCGCGCCGCGGGGCTCGGAGTTCACGTGCGACATGGCCAGCGCCAGGTCGGCCGGGACGAGCCGGTCGAACCTGATTCCGGCGCCCTTGGGCAGCAGCTTCCTGATCTCGACGTGGTTGCGCTCGCAGGCGCCCTTCTGGTCGCTGCGCCTGGGGTCGCAGTAGAACAGCCTCGTCTCGCCCGGCCCCTCGCCGAGCAGCGCCGCGATCGCCGCCTCGTCGGAGAACTCGGCGCCGTTGTCGGTGAGGACGGCGCGGAACACGCGGCGCGTCCCGTCGGCGCCGAGGATGGCCCGGACGCCCCCCAGGGCGTCCGCGACGCACCCGGCGGTCTTCTCCTCCAGCGGCAGCGCGAGCTGGAGCCTGCTGGGGCGGTGCAGCAGCGTGAGCAGGCAGGCGGAGTCCTCCCGGGCCCCCTCGACGGTGTCCATCTCCCAGGCCGCGGCGCACGCGTCCTCCCCGAGGGCGAGGAACGCGGCATGCGACCTGCGGGCGGAGTGGCGGGTCGCCGCCCGGCCCGCGGCGCGCTTCCTCGGCCTGTAGCCGACCTTGCGCCTGAGCTCCATGTTGGTCATGCCGTCGTAGCCCGCCGAGACCCAGCGGTAGATGGTCGACGGCGACAGGTCCACCGGGCCGCCGTTGCGCGCCGCCATCTGCTCGGGCGACAGCCCCCGGCGCAGGCAGTCCCTTATCGCCTCCAGCCTGGCCGCCGCGGCGGGCTCGTCGGCGTCTATCCCGCGCCTGGACGAGACGAGGACCGAGTCGGCGCACAGCTGCGCGGCCCGGGCCTCGTAGAAGACGTGGGGGCGGCGCTTGCAGCCGATCGCGCGGTACCGGCCGCAGCCGTTGCAGCATCGCGGCCACGCCGCCAGGCGCGGGCAGGCCGCCGACAGGTCGGCGGAGGCGTCCACGCGCTCGCCGCGCCTGGCCTTCGGCGCCGTCACGAACCTGTGCGACGCCACCTCGGCGCTCACCGTCGAGGGCGACCTGCCCAGCTCCCTCGCGATCTCCCTGCACGACGCCCTGCGCTCCAGCATCCTCTGGACCGTGTCCCGCTCGTGCCTCGTGAGCCTTCCGTAGGCCCTCGGGACCGCCCTTGCGGAGCCGCTTTTCTTCTTTCCGGACATGCCGTCCTCCGATCTCCCGGGGCCGGCCGATCCGGCCCTCAGGGTATCGGGTTCCCACATTCATCCGCACATGTACGGATGAATGTGGGAGGTGTTCGGATAAAGTTGATAATCAAGGCCCAGCTCAGGGCCCACAAAACTTTTGCGGAGACATTGTGAATTCGCCCGTGCGCGTGTAGACTAGACAGGCTGCGCTAATGGGGACAGCTATGTCGAGCCCCAAAGGAGCAGCAGATACAGGACGTGGTCCGCTGGGGAGGGGCAACGGGTGCCCCACAGGTCCCATGACCACCGAGGGTTAGGAAAGAGCATGGTCAGCACGATCCTTGGCCGCAAGCTTGGGATGACGCAGATCTGGGACGAGAACGACAACGTCGTGCCCGTCACCGTCATCCAGGCTGGCCCCTGCACTGTCTCGCAGGTCAAGACGAAGGCGACCGACGGCTATGACGCCGTCCAGATCGGCTTCGGAGACATCTCCGCCAAGCACGTCAACAAGCCCATGGCCGGCCACTTCAAGGCCGCCGGCGTCGAGCCGATGCGCTACCTGCGCGAGGTCCGCGTCGAGAACGGCGAGGAGCACAAGACCGGCGACGTCGTGACCGTCGCTGACTTTGCCGACGTCAAGTCCGTCGACGTCATCGGCACCTCCAAGGGCAAGGGCTTCCAGGGCACCGTCAAGCGCTGGAACTTCTCCCGCGGCCCCATGACCCACGGCTCCCGCAACCAGCGCCGTCCGGGTTCCATCGGCCAGTGCGCCTACCCCGCGCGCGTCCGCAAGGGCCTGCACATGTACGGCCACATGGGCGACGCTCGCGTGACGGTCAAGAACCTCAAGCTCGTCCGCATCGACGCCGAGCAGAACCTCATGCTCGTCAAGGGCGCTGTCCCCGGCGGCAAGAACGCTCTCGTCCAGATCCGCATGGCCTAAGTGCCAGGAAAACTCTTAGGCTAACAAGGAGGACAGAATGTCCAAGTACGCAATCAAGAACGTCGAGGGGGCTCAGGTCGCAGAGGCCGAGCTCGCCGACGGCGTCTTCGGCATCGAGCCGAACATCCCCGTCATCCACCAGTCTGTGGTCGCCATCGAGAGCTGCGCCCGTCAGGGCACCCACTCCGTGAAGAACCGCCACGAGGTCTCCGGCGGCGGCGTCAAGCCCTATCGTCAGAAGGGCACCGGCCGCGCTCGCCAGGGCTCCATCCGCGCTGGTCAGTGGACCGGCGGCGGCGTGATCTTCGGGCCCACCCCGCGCAGCCACGCCAAGCGCATCAACAACAAGATGGTCAAGCTGGCCATGCGCTCGGTGCTCTCCGGCAAGGTCGCCGACGGCGAGCTCGTCCTCGTCGACAGCCTCTCCTTCGAGAAGCCCTCGACCAAGCAGGCCGTGGCCCTTCTCGCCGCTCTCGGCATCTCCGAGAAGCGCGTGACCGTGGTCGTCTCCGACGATGACGTCAACGCCTATCTCTCCTTCCGCAACCTCAAGAAGGTCAACGTGATCGGCGTTTCCGAGGCCAACACCCGCAACCTCATCGACAACGGCGCCCTCGTCATGACCGCCGACATCGCGAAGAAGCTCGAGGAGGTGCTCGCATAATGAACTCCGTCTACAACGTGATCATCCGCCCGATCGTCTCCGAGCGTTCCTTCGACCTCATGGAGCAGGGCAAGTACACGTTCGAGGTGGCCAAGAACGCTCCCAAGGAGGAGATTGCCGCCGCCGTTGAGAAGCTCTTCAACGTGCACGTGGTCAAGGTCAACACCATGAACGTCTCCGGCAAGAAGAAGCGCGTCCGCTACCAGAACCCTGGCACCACGCGCTCCTGGAAGAAGGCCGTCGTGACCCTCGCCGCCGGCGAGACGATCGAGATCTTCGGCAGCCAGCAGCAGGCCGCCGAGTAGCTTCGGCACCCCGCCCGCGCCCCCAAAAGGGGCCGGGCTCTTATGCCGCGCGTGATGGATACGCGCGGTACCGTGGTAATCCGGTGTCGCCCGCCACTCCCTGAGCGGGACGGCCAACGGAAAAGAAGGGAAAGAGTCAATGGCAGTCAAGCACCTCAAGCCCACGAGCGCCGGCAGGCGTTTCCAGACGGTCTCGGACTTCTCCGAGATCACCTGCACCAAGCCCGAGAAGTCCCTTCTCGAGCCCCTGCCCAAGAAGGCCGGCCGCAACAACAACGGCCGTATCACCACCCGTCACCAGGGCGGCGGCAACAAGCGTCAGTACCGCAAGATCGACTTCAAGCGCCGCATGGACGACGTGCCGGCCAAGGTCGCCACGATCGAGTACGACCCCAACCGCTCCGCTCGCATCGCGCTGCTGCACTACGCCAACGGCGCCAAGGCCTACATCCTGTGCCCCGAGGGCCTGCACGTCGGTGACGTGGTCCTCTCCGGCACCAAGGACGTCGACATCAAGCCCGGCAACTGCATGCCGCTCTCCGAGATCCCCGTCGGCACCCTGGTTCACGCCGTCGAGTTCCAGCCCGGCAAGGGCGCCGCTATGGCCCGTGCCGCCGGCACCTCCGTGCAGCTCATGGGCAAGGACAACGGCTATGCCGTCCTGCGCATGCCCTCCTCCGAGCTTCGCCGCGTCCTTCTTACCTGCCGCGCCACCATCGGCGAGGTGGGCAACGCCGAGCACTCCAACATCGTGATCGGCAAGGCCGGCCGCAACCGCTGGAAGGGCGTCCGCCCGACCGTCCGTGGTACCGTCATGAACCCGGTCGATCACCCGCACGGCGGCGGCGAGGGCAAGAACCACACCTCCGGCCGTCCGTCCGTGACGCCCTGGGGCAAGCCGACGAAGGGTTACAAGACGCGCGACCCGAAGAAGGCCTCCAACCGCCTGATCATCCGTCGCCGCAAGTCCAAGTAGTCGCAACACGAGTAGTAGGAGATAGAAAGCATGAGCAGAAGTCTCAAGAAGGGCCCGTTCGTGGAGACTCGCCTCCTCGCGCGTGTCGCCGCTCAGAACGAGGCCGGCACCAAGGAGGTCATCAAGACCTGGTCGCGCTCCTCGACCATCTTCCCCGAGATGGTCGGTCACACGATCGCCGTTCACGACGGCCGCAAGCACGTGCCCGTGTACGTCACCGAGTCCATGGTCGGGCACAAGCTGGGCGAGTTCGCCCCCACCCGCACCTTCCGTGGTCACAAGGAAAAGTAGGGTAGGGAGCTAACATGCCTCAGAACAACACCAACGAGGTCCGCGCGACGGCCAAGTACGTCCGCGTCGCCCCTCGCAAGGCTCGCGCCGTCGTCTCGCTGATCCGCAACCTCCCCGTCGAGAAGGCCCTCGAGGTCCTGCAGTTCTCGACCCGCGCCGCCTCCGTCGACGTGGCCAAGGTCCTGCGCTCCGCGATCGCCAACGCCGTCAACAACAACGGCCTGCGCGAGGACACGCTCGTCGTCAAGCTTGCCTACGTTGACGAGGGCCCGACGCTCAAGCGCATTCGTCCGCGCGCCAAGGGCTCCGCTTCTCGCATCAACAAGCGCATGAGCCACATCACCGTCGTCGTCGCTCCTCGAAAGGAGGCGTAGGGAAAGCATGGGTCACAAGGTTCAGCCGACTGGCTTCCGTCTCGGCATCACCGAGGAGTGGCGTTCCCGCTGGTACGCCGATAAGAACTACGCCGAGAACCTCGGCAACGATCTCGCCATCCGCTCCTTCCTCGAGAAGCGCCTCGCCAAGGCCGCCCTGTCCCGTGTGGACATCGAGCGCGCCGGCGACAAGGTGAAGGTCACCATCTACACCGGCCGCCCGGGCATCGTCATCGGCAAGAAGGGCGCCGACATCGACGTCCTGCGCACCGACCTCGAGAAGGTCGCCGGCGTCTCCAAGGGCCAGGTCGCCGTTGACGTCGTCGAGGTCAAGCGCCCCGAGCTCGACGCCAACCTCGTCGCCCAGTCCATCGCCGAGCAGCTCGAGGGCCGCGTCGCCTTCCGTCGCGCCATGCGCAAGGCCGTCCAGTCCGCCCGCAAGGCCGGCGCCAAGGGCATCCGCATCCAGTGCTCCGGCCGCCTCAACGGCGCCGAGATGGGCCGCCGCGAGTGGTACCGCGAGGGCCGCGTGCCTCTGCACACCCTCCGCGCCGTGATCGACTACGGCCAGTCCACCGCCCGCACCACCATGGGCGCCTGCGGCATCAAGGTTTGGATCTACTTCGGCGAGAAGCTCCCCGGCCAGGCCACCCCGCGCCCGGCGCTCGAGGGCTCCAGCCGTCCCCGTCGTGGTCGCAATGAGAGGAGGGGCCGCTAATGCTCGCACCTAAGCGCGTTCTGCACCGCAAGGTCCAGCGTGGCTCCATGAAGGGTCACGCCAAGGGCAACACCGAGCTGCACTTTGGCAGCTACGGCATCCAGGCGCTCGAGGCCCACTGGATCACCAACCGCCAGATCGAGGCCTGCCGTGTCGCCATGACCCGCTACATGAAGCGTGGCGGCAAGGTCTGGATCACCATCTTCCCGGACAAGCCCATCACCAAGAAGCCGGCCGAGACCCGCATGGGCTCCGGTAAGGGCAACCCCGAGGAGTGGGTGGCCGTTGTCAAGCCGGGCCGCATCATGTTCGAGATCGACGGCGTCTCCGACGAGGTCGCCCGTGAGGCCCTCCGTCTCGCTCAGCACAAGCTGCCCATCAAGAGCAAGATCGTCACCCGCACCGAGCAGGACGGGGAGGAATAGTCAATGAAGTACACCGAGATCAAGGCCATGAGCGACGACGAGCTCGCCAAGAAGCTTGAGGAGGGCCGCGCTGAGCTCTTCAACCTCCGCTTCCAGATGGCCACGAGCCAGCTCGACAACACGGCTCGCGTCAAGACCGTCAAGAAGGACATCGCGCGCGTCCTCACCGAGCAGCGCGCCCGTCAGATCGCCGCGGAGAAGTCCGCCGCGCAGAACTAGATCGCAGGAGAATGACTATGGCTGAGACCACCAGGAACGCTCGTAAGGTCGTCACCGGGACTGTCGTCTCCATCTCCGGCGACAAGTCCATCACGGTCAAGATCGACTACCGCAAGCGTCACCCCAAGTACGGCAAGATGATGACCATCTCGAAGAAGCTCCACGCCCATGACGAGAAGAACGAGGCCGGCCTCGGCGACACCGTCACCGTCATGGAGACCCGCCCGCTGTCCAAGACCAAGCGTTGGCGTCTCGTGGAGATCGTCGAGCGCGCCAAGTAAGTATCAGTGACGAGCCCCGCCCACGTGCGTCGCACGTGAGGACGCACCTCTGGGTGGGCACACGTTCGGAGGAACACCAATGATTCAGATGGAGACCATGCTCAACGTCGCTGACAACAGCGGCGCCCGACGCGTCAAGTGCGTCAAGGTCCTCGGTGGCTCCAAGCGTCGTTACGCCGGCCTGGCCGACGTCATCATCGGCGCCGTTCAGGAGGCCACGCCGGGCGGACAGGTGAAGAAGGGCGACATCGTTCGCTGCGTCATCGTCCGCACCGTCAAGGAGACCCGTCGCAAGGACGGCAGCTACATCAGGTTCGACAACAACGCCTGCGTCCTGGTCAACAAGGACGGCGAGCCCAAGGGCACCCGTATCTTCGGGCCCGTCGCTCGCGAGCTGCGCGACCACAAGTACATGAAGATCGTCTCGCTCGCGCCTGAGACGCTCTAGGGAGTGAGGACGAATGGCTAAGATGCATGTGAAGAGCGGCGACAAGGTCGTCGTGCTCTCCGGTAAGGACAAGGGCAAGGAGGGCACCGTCCTCCGCGCCAAGCCCGTCGAGGGCAAGGTTCTCGTCGAGGGCGTCGCCGTGGCCAAGAAGGCCGTGCGCCCCAACGCCCAGAACCAGCAGGGCGGCATCATCGAGCAGGAGGCCTTCATCGACGCCTCCAACGTGATGGTCGTCTGCCCGACCTGCGGCAAGCCCACCCGCGTTGGCCACGACGTCAACGACGAGGGCAAGAAGGTCCGCGTCTGCAAGAAGTGCGGCGCCAAGTTCTAGGAGCTTGACCGCATCGCGATGGGGGAGCCCCCGGTATTCCTTCGAGAAGTGCGCTTCGCGAAACTTCTCTTTGGAATACCGGGGGCTCTCCGCGTTGCGGGCAAAGGGCTCCGACCAGCAGGTTCTTCTCGGTTGTGGGTCTTGGTGTGGACACAAATCCGGATTTGGGTTCTTGGAGAACACAAATCCGGATTTGGGTCCGGAGTGGCGGGCACTTCTCGGCCTGAGGGAGACCTCGAGCTCGCGCGCAAACTCCTGCGAGAATCACTTAACTGAGAAGGACAAGCGGATCCGATGGTCGCCACGGATGCGGGCACAAATCTGGATTTGGGTCCGTGCTAAACACAAAAGACGATTTGGGTTGACGCCGATGCTGGCGCAGCGCGTGGAGATGCCCTCACTCATGAGTGCGCGCGTCGAGTGTGGGCGGATTAGGGCTCTAGATGCTCTGAGTGCGCCCTTCTTGTTGGCATATTGTATCAAGTGCGCGCATCCAATGCGCGCGGGCCCGCACTGGATGCGCCGCGACGAGAAGTGCGGGCTGAGTGCGCCTGCCGTCCGGCGCGTATGCCCGGGCGGTTTGTGGACGTCCCGCGCATGTGAACGACGTGCTGGAATTTCTGTGTGCAAAGGAATAAACTGTTTCCTTGCGTCTGTAGGTAGGGAGAGTTCTGCCGCGGACGCACGACAAGGCTCCCGGCTCCGCCAAGGTCGGGAGGCACGAGGTCGGAACCCCCGTGCTGAGAACCCCATGAGTTAAGGAGAAGAACATGGCAGACGAGAAGTACACCCCCCGCCTCAAGGAGCAGTATTTCGCCACCGTGCGCGATGAGCTCCAGAAGCAGTTTGGCTACAAGAACGTCAACCAGATCCCCAAGATCGAGAAGATCGTCGTGAACATGGGCGTCGGCGAGGCCGCCACGGACGCCAAGGCCATCGACGGCGCCGTCGCTGACCTGCGCGCCATCACCGGCCAGCAGCCGCTCGTGACCCACGCCCGCAAGTCCATCGCGACCTTCCACCTGCGCGCCGGCATGCCGATCGGCGCCAAGGTCACCCTGCGCGGCGACCGCATGTGGGAGTTCCTCGATCGCCTCATCTCCATCGCCATTCCGCGCATCCGCGACTTCCGCGGCATCTCCCCGAAGAGCTTCGACGGTCGTGGCAACTTCTCCATGGGCGTCACCGAGCAGCTCATCTTCCCGGAGATCGACTTCGACAAGATCGACCACACCCGCGGCATGGACATCACCATCGTGACCACCGCTCAGACCGACGAGGAGGGCAAGGCGCTGCTCAAGGCCTTCCACTTCCCGTTCAAGGCTGAGTAGGTCAAATATCAACCGACTTCCCGGCGCCGCCGGGGAGCCAGAGTGCACTGAAGGAGGATTTGTGGCTAAGACATCGATGATCGTCAAGGCTCAGCGCGAGCCGAAGTTCTCGACGCGCAAGCAGAACCGCTGCCAGCGTTGTGGGCGTCCCCACTCCGTCTATCGCAAGTTCGGCCTCTGCCGCGTCTGCTTCCGCGAGCTTGCGAGCAAGGGCGAGCTTCCTGGCGTCCGCAAGGCTAGCTGGTAGGACGACGGGGCTCTCGCGTCCAGGCGCTTGCGCCATGGGTGCAGGCGAACCGGACACGCAGGTTCATCATTACCGAAGGAGAATGATCCATGAAGATCACTGATCCCATTTCCGACATGCTGACGCGCATTCGCAACGCCAACGCTGCCAACAAGCCGGAGGTCTCCATGCCTTCGACCAAGGTGCTCGTTGAGGTTGCCCGCGTCATCTGCGAGGAGGGCTACATCGCAGGCTACGAGGTCGAGGACACGACCCCGCAGAAGACCCTGCACGTCACCCTCAAGTACGGCGCCCGTCACGCGAAGGTCATCCGCGGCATCCGTCGCATCTCCAAGCCGGGTCTTCGCATCTACTCCACCGCTGACAAGCTCCCGCGCGTCCTCGGTGGCCTCGGCACCGCCGTCATTTCCACCTCCAAGGGCATGATGTGCGACCGCGACGCCCGCAAGCAGGGCATCGGCGGCGAGGTCATCGCCTACATCTGGTAACTCCCGGCAGGAATGAAAGGAGACTGACGTGTCTCGTATTGGTAAGCAGCCTGTCCAGGTTCCCGCCGGAGTCACTGTGACAGTTGAGGGCACCACCGTTACCGTCAAGGGCGGCAAGGGCGAGCTGACCCGCACCTTCTCCGACCTCGTCAAGATCGAGGAGGAGGGCGAGGAGCTCCACGTCGTCCGTGTTGACGAGTCCACCGCGTCCAACGCCCAGCAGGGTCTCACCCGCACCCTTCTCCACAACATGGTCGTGGGCGTCTCCGAGGGCTTCGAGAAGAAGCTCGAGCTCACCGGCGTCGGCTACCGCGCCACGCTCAAGGGCAAGGACCTCGACCTCTCCCTGGGCTACTCCCACCCCGTGATCTACCCCGCTCCCGAGAACATCACGTTCGAGGTGCCCGACAACACGCACATCAACGTCAAGGGCATCTCCAAGGAGCAGGTCGGCCAGGTTGCCGCCGAGATCCGCATGAAGCGCCCGCCCGAGCCGTACAAGGGCAAGGGCATCCACTACGTGGGCGAGCACATCCGCAGGAAGCTCGGCAAGGCCGCCAAGTAGCCTGAGGTAAGGAAAAGACCATTACCCCGTCAGGTAATGGCACGTCTAAGGAGAAGGAATGAACAAGCAGCAGGCGAAGAAGGCCGGCCTCAAGCGCCGCGAGCGCCGCGTCCGCGCCAAGATCTTCGGCACCGCTGAGCGTCCGCGCCTCAGCGTGCACCGCACCAACGCCAACATCTACGCTCAGGTCATCGACGATGCCGACGGCAAGACCATCTGCTCCGCCTCGACGCTCGACCCCGAGTTCCGCGCCACGGGCAAGCTCGGCTCCAACAAGGACGCCGCCACCTTCGTGGGCGAGCTCGTCGGTAAGCGTGCCGTCGAGAAGGGCGTCACCGAGGTCACCTTCGACCGCGGTGGTCGCATCTATCACGGCCGTGTCAAGGCTCTGGCAGACGGTGCCCGCAGCGCGGGCCTGAAGTTCTAGGAGGATTCAATGGCACGAGATCGTAAGCGCCAGCAGGACACGGATCTTCAGGAGCGCGTCGTCTACATCCACCGCGTCTCCAAGACCGTCAAGGGCGGCCGCCGCATGTCCCTCGTCGCCCTCGTGGCCGTCGGTGACGGCAAGGGCAACGTCGGCCTCGGCATGGGCAAGTCCGCCGAGGTGCCCCTGGCCATCCAGAAGGGCATCGAGGACGCCAAGAAGAACATGTTCAAGGTGCCCGTCACCGAGCACGGCACCATTCCGCACACCGTCGAGGGCCACTATGGCGCCGGCCGCGTCCTGATCAAACCGGCCATCGAGGGTACCGGCGTCATCGCCGGCGGCCCGGTGCGTCCGCTCTTCGAGCTCGCTGGCATCACCAACGTGCTCTCCAAGTCTCTCGGCACCAACAACGCCATGAACATCATCAAGGCCGCCGCCGAGGGCCTCAAGGAGCTCTCCAGCCCCGAGCAGGCCGCCGAGCGTCGCGGCATGACCGTCGGCGAGATGTTCTGCGGGAAGGAGAACTAACGATGGCTCAGTCCCTCAAGATCAAGCTCGTGCGCAGCGCCGTGGCCTCCGTCAAGAAGGACCAGACGGCCACCTGCCGCGCTCTTGGCCTTCGCAAGATCGGCGATGAGGTCGAGCAGCCGGACAACCCGAGCATTCGTGGAATGATCTTCAAGGTCAAGCACCTTGTCACCGTGGAAGAGAACTAGGAGTCACTCATGCAGCTCAACGATCTGCGTCCCGCGGAGGGCTCGCGCAAGAACCGCAAGCGCATCGGCCGCGGCAACTCGTCCGGTCACGGCACCACGGCCGGTCGCGGCACCAAGGGCCAGCTCTCCCGTTCCGGCGGCGGCAAGGGCAAGGGCTTCGAGGGCGGCCAGCAGCCGCTCGCGATGCGTCTCCCCAAGCTCCCCGGCTTCACCAACCACAACCGCGTCGAGTACGCTCCCGTGAACGTCGCCCGCCTCGAGGTGCTGTTCGCCGACGGTGACGTCGTGGACGCCGATGCCCTGGTTGCCAAGGGCGTCATCAAGCACAACTATATTCCCGTGAAGGTCCTCGGCGACGGCGAGCTCACCAAGAAGCTCACCGTCAAGGTGGACAAGGTCTCCGCCTCTGCCCAGGCTAAGATCGAGGCGGCCGGAGGAAAGGTCGAGCAGGCGTGCTAAAGGGAATCGCCAATGCTTTTCGCATTCCGGAGCTTCGGCAGAAGCTGCTCCTGACGGCGGGCATTCTCCTGCTCTACCGTTTTGGCGCGTATCTGCCCGTTCCGGGTGCGCCGTTCCAGGATCTTCTCGGCGCCTATCAGTCCGGTCTTTCCTCGAGCGGTGCGATGGCCGTGCTCAACCTCTTCTCAGGTGGCGCGCTTTCCCGCATGTCCGTGTTCAGCCTCGGAATCATGCCCTACATCACGGCTCAGATCATTCTGCAGCTCCTGCAGGCCGTGATTCCGTCCCTTGGCGAGCTTGCAAAGGAGGGCGAGGCCGGTCAGCGCAAGATCACGCAGTACACGCGTTACCTCACGATCGGTCTCGCCCTGCTCAACGCCATCGGCTACCTGTTCCTGTTCAGGAGCTATGGCGTGAGCCTTGCCAATGCCGGCGCGCCCGAGATTCTGCTTGACGTCCTGGTCGTCTTCACCATGGTCGTCGGTGCCCTCATGATCATGTGGCTCGGCGAGATCATCACGCAGCGCGGCGTGGGCAACGGCATGTCGCTCATCATCTTCGCGAACATCATGTCCGGTCTGCCCACCTCGCTCATCAGCTCAGTGACCTCTGCGGGCAACATCATCCTGACGGTCGTGACCCTCGTGGTCATCGTCGCGGTCATCCCGCTCATCGTCTTCGTCGAGCGCGGGCAGCGCCGCATCCCCATCCAGTACGCCAAGCGCGTCGTGGGTCGCAGGATGATGGGCGGGCAGTCCACCTATCTGCCCATCAAGGTGAACACGGCCGGCGTCGTGCCGATCATCTTTGCCTCGGCCATCCTGTACCTCCCGGCTCAGCTCGCCGTCTTCTTCCCGAACGTCGACTGGGTGCAGGCCTTTGCCAACGCCCTGTCCTCCGGGTGGATCAACTGGGTGCTCTCCGTCCTTCTCATCGTCGCCTTCGCGTACTTCTACTCCTCGATGGTCTTCAACCCCACCGAGACCGCGGACCAGCTCCGAAAGCAGGGCGGCTTCATCCCCGGCGTGCGCCCCGGCGCCGCGACGGCGGAGTACATCAAGAGCACCATCGACCACGTCACGCTTCCGGGCGCGCTGTTCATGGCCGTGCTCGCGGTTGTCCCGACCGTCATCTTCTGGTTCACGGGCAACCCGCTCATCCAGGCCTTTGGCGGCACGTCCATCCTTATCATGGTGAGCGTCGCCATGGACACCCTCTCGTCTATCGAGAGCCAGCTCAAGATGCACAACTACGACGGCTTCTTCAAGTAGGTCGTCGTCGGCAGGACAGGCTCAAGTTAGAGAAAGGCGGTAGGCATCATGAACATCGTTCTTCTGGGAGGGCCGGGTGCCGGCAAGGGCACGCAGGCCCAGAAGCTCGTTGCGGAGTTTGGCTTTGCCCACATCTCCACCGGTGACCTGCTTCGCGCGGCCATCAAGGAGGGCTCCAAGCTCGGCAAGAAGGCCAAGGGTTACATGGATGCCGGCCAGCTCGTTCCCGATGATCTTGTCATCGACCTCGTGAAGGAGCGTCTCGAGGCGGACGATGCCCAGAAGGGCTTCCTCCTCGACGGCTTCCCGCGCAACACCGCGCAGGCCGTCGCCCTCGACTCCGAGCTCTCTGCCATGAACCGCACGCTCGATGCCGCGCTGCTCGTCTCCGTTGAGCCCGCCGTCATCGTCGAGCGCCTGAGCTCCCGCCGCACCTGCCGCGACTGCGGCTACACCGCGCCGGCCGGCGTCGACACCTGCCCGCGCTGCGGCGGCGAGATGTATCAGCGTGACGACGACAAGCCTGAGACCATTCAGCACCGTCTTGATGTCTACGCCACCCAGACCGCTCCGCTCATCGAGTACTACAAGGGTCACTCCATTCTTAAGGAGGTTGACGGAGACCGTCCCGTCGACGAGGTCTATGCCGACGCCAAGGCTCTCCTCGGTCTATGATCAACATCAAGACACCTGTTGAGATCGACCAGATGAAGGCCGCCGGGGCTCTGTCCAAGGCGGCCCTTCGTCGCGCCGGGGCGCTCGTGCGCCCCGGCGCCACCACCAAGGAGATCGACCAGGTCGTCGAGGGCTTCATCCGCCTTCACGGCGCGGTCCCCACGTTCAAGGGGTATGGGGGATTTCCCGCGAGCATCTGCTCCTCGGTCAACGAGCAGATCGTCCACGGCATTCCCTCTCCCACGACGGTGCTCCAGGACGGCGACATCATCTCGATCGACACCGGCGCCACCTATCAGGGCTGGGTCGGTGACAATGCGTGGACCTTCTACGTCGGCGAGCCCTCTGAGTCCTATAAGGCGCTCTGCGAGTGTACGCGCGACTGCCTCAAGGCCGCCATCGAGCAGGCCGTTCCGGGCAACCACCTCGGTGACATCGGCGCCGCCGTTCAGGAGCTCGCTGAGTCCAACGGCTACGGCGTGGTTCGCGACTACGTGGGTCACGGCGTCGGCCGCGTCATGCACGAGGATCCCGAGGTCCGCAACTACGGCAAGCGCGGCCGCGGCGTGCGTCTCCAGGCAGGCATGGTTATCGCCATCGAGCCGATGATCACGATGGGCACCTACGAGTGCGTCACGCTCGCAAACGGCTGGACGGTCGTCACCCGCGACGGCCTGCCCGCCGCCCACTACGAGAACACCGTTGCCATCACGGCCGACGGCCCCGTCATCCTCACCGAGGACGAGAAGGGCCCGTGGTGCCCGATGCAGGGCGGCGTCGAGGAGTAGGCCCTTCAAAAGGGCGTGAGACGGTGGGGACAGTGACCCAAATGGGGACAGGATACTTTTGGGACATGCTTTCGATGTCCCAAAAGTATCCTGTCCCCATTTGGGTCACTGTCCCCACCGTCTCACGCTTGTGTGCGTCTGATGCAGCCTGGAACTTCTTGTGAAGTTTAGGTATGATTATTGGTCGCTGTGGCAGCGTTGAGAGGGAAGAACTTTGAGCAAGCAAGATGCTATCGAGCTTGAGGGCAAGGTCGTCGAGCCCCTGCCCAATGCCATGTTCAACGTGGAGCTGGAGAACGGCAAGACCATTCTCTGCACCATCTCCGGGAAGATCAGGATGAACTACATCCGCATCCTTCCGGGTGACAAGGTCGTCGTGGAGATCTCCCCGTACGACCTCACCAGGGGCCGCATCACCTACCGTTACAAGTAGGCCCCATTCAGCTTTGGATATTCACGCCAGCGGCTGGGCGAGTAGATAGTTCGTATCAGCACGATCGGAAGGAAAGACGCATGAAGGTACGTCCTTCGGTCAAGAAGATGTGCGACAAGTGCAAGATCATTCGTCGCCATGGCAAGGTTTACGTCATTTGCGATAACCCGCGCCACAAGCAGCGTCAGGGCTAAGGAAGGAGCTTCAGTTGGCCCGTATTAACGGCGTCGATCTGCCGCGCGAGAAGCGCGTTGAGATCGGACTCACCTACGTTTATGGCATCGGCCGCACCAGCGCCACCAAGATCTGCGCTGAGACCGGTGTGAACCCCGACACCCGCGTCAAGGATCTGACCGAGGATGAGGTCACCAAGATCCGCGACTACATTGATGCCAACTTCACCACCGAGGGCGACCTTCGCCGCGAGGTGAGGCAGAACACCGCCCGTCTGATGGAGATTGGCTGCTACCGCGGCCTCCGTCACCGCAAGGGCCTTCCTGTCCACGGTCAGCGCACCCACACCAACGCTCGCACCCGCAAGGGCAAGAAGCGTCAGATCGGTGCCAAGAAGAGGGGCTAGGGAGTAGACAATGCCGCAGAAGAAGAACCAGCGCACCACTCGCGTGCGCCGCTCCGAGCGCAAGAACATCGCTGTGGGCCAGGCCCACATCAAGAGCACGTTCAACAACACGATCGTCTCGATCACCGACCCCCAGGGCAACGTGATCTCCTGGCAGTCCGGCGGCACCGTCGGCTTCAAGGGCTCCCGCAAGTCCACGCCGTTCGCCGCCCAGCTCGCCGCCGAGGCCGCTGCCAAGGCGGCCATGGAGCACGGCCTGCACAAGGTCGCCGTCTTCGTCAAGGGCCCCGGCTCGGGCCGCGAGACGGCCATCCGCTCCCTCCAGGCCGCTGGCCTCGAGGTTTCCGGCATCCAGGACAAGACCCCCATCGCGCACAACGGTTGCCGTCTGAGCAAGCGTCGCCGCGTGTAGCTAGGAGGAATATCAATGGCTATCGATAGGACCCCGGTCCTCAAGAGGTGCCGTCAGCTCGGCATCGACCCTGTCGTGATGGGCATCAACAAGACCTCTCACCGCGAGCCCAAGCGTCGTCGCCGCCAGGAGAGCGAGTACGGCATCCAGCTCCGCGAGAAGCAGAAGGCCAAGTTCATCTACGGCGTTCTCGAGAAGCAGTTCCGTGGCTACTACAACCGTGCCATGAAGATCGAGGGCATCACCGGTGACAACCTGATGACCCTGCTCGAGTGCCGTCTCGACAACGTCGTCTTCCGCCTCGGCTTTGCCCGCACCCGCAAGGAGGCCCGTCAGACCGTCCGTCACGGCCACATCACCGTGAACGGCAAGCGTGTCGACATCCCCTCTTACCAGGTGAAGGCTGGCGACGTCGTGGCCGTGGCCGAGAAGGCTCGCGACCTGCTCCCCATCAAGGAGGCCCTCATCTCCTCCGAGCACATGGCCGTGCCGGCCTGGCTCGAGGTTGACATCGAGAAGCTCAAGGGCACCGTCCTCCAGCTCCCGACGCGCGATCAGATCGACCTCGACATCGACGCGCAGCTGATCGTCGAGCTTTACTCCAAGTAAGCCCGACCAGGTTTGGAGGTAGCAATGTCCGAATTCATCCGACCCCAGGTGTCGGTGGAGGAGATCAACGAGAACCTCGCGCGCGTGAGCGCCGAGCCGCTCGAGCGTGGCTACGGCGACACGCTCGGCAACTCGCTGCGTCGCGTCCTGCTCTCGTCTCTCTCCGGTGCTGCCGTCGAGGCCATCCAGATCGATGGCGTCCAGCACGAGTTCACCACCGTCGACGGCGTCTACGAGGACGTCACCGACATCGTCCTCAACGTCAAGGGCCTCGTGTTCCGCTCCATGGGCACGGGCGACGAGGCTGAGGCCAGCATCTCGGTCGACGGCCCCATGACCGTCACCGGCGGAGACTTCGCCATCCCGGCCGAGTTCGAGCTCGTGAACCCCGACCACGTCATCTGCACGCTGGGTGCCGGCGCGCACCTCACCATGAAGATGCGCATCGGCGTCGGCCGCGGCTACGTGTCCGGCGAGGACAACGAGCGCGAGAGCGACCCGATTGGCATCATCCACGTGGACTCGCTCTATTCCCCCGTGCGTCGCTGCGCCAAGGCCGTCGAGGCCTGCCGCGTCGGCCGTCACACGGACTACGATCGCCTCGTGCTCGAGATCGAGACCAACGGCTCGATCTCCCCGCGCGACGCCATCGTCGAGGCCGCCAACATCATCAACCAGCACATGACCGCGTTCATGGGCCTGGCCGACGAGGACGAGCCGGTCGAGGATGCCTCCATCTTCGCCACGGGTGCCGTCGAGGACAACGTCGAGCTCGACAAGCAGATCGAGGACCTGGACCTCTCCGTCCGCTCCTACAACTGCCTCAAGCGCGCGGGCATCCACTCCGTGCGCCAGCTCGTGGAGTTCTCCGAGAACGACCTTCTCAACATCAGAAACTTTGGCGTCAAGTCCATCGAGGAAGTCAAGGACAAGCTCGAGACCATGGGCCTGTCCCTCAAGGCCTAGGCGCAGCCGGATTTAGGAGAAGCTAGAAAATGCGACACAACAAGAAGAGGGGCATGAAGCTCGGCACCGACGCCAGCCACACCAAGGCCATGAAGAAGAGCCTCATCCGTGCCCTGTTTGAGAACGACCGCATCAAGACCCTTGACGTTCGCGCCAAGGCCATCCGCCCCGAGGTCGACAAGGTCATCACCTGGGCCAAGAAGGGCGACATCGCCAGCCGTCGTCTCGCCATCGCCAAGGTGGGCGACAAGGAGCTCGTCCGCGAGGTCTTTGAGAAGGCCGCTCAGGGCATGTGGGCCGACCGCAACGGTGGCTACACCCGCATCATGAAGCTCGGCCCCCGCAAGGGCGACGCCGCCGAGGTCGTGATCATGGAGCTCGTCACCGAGCCTGTCACCCCCAAGGCCGCTCCCAAGGCCAAGGTCACCAAGGTCGCGGCTGCTCCCGTCGAGGAGCCCAAGGCCGAGGAGCCCGCTGCCGAGGAGGCTCCCGCCGAGGAGACCGCCGAGAAGGACGCCGAGTAGCGCCCAGCTCATAGCGCACGTCTGGGGCCCCGGTACTGCCGGGGCCCTTTTTGGTTTGCTGATCGTTGACGCTGGCGTCAGGTTGCATTGCCAACTCTGCCGCAGGAGGGAGGGACATGGTCGAACTGCGTGACGTCAGCTTCTCGTTTGATGGCGAGAGGAACGTGCTCGACCACGTGTCGCTCTCCCTTGGGCCTGGTGAGCACCTCGTTCTTCTCGGCCGCAACGGGTCGGGGAAGTCCACCCTGGGCAAGCTGCTCAACGGCTCGCTTCGGCCCAGCCGCGGCTCCGTCTTGTTTGACGGCGACGACGTCTCTGCCGCGCCGCGCGCCGTCCTGGCACGGGCGACCGGCTACGTCCGCCAGGACCCCCTCACGCAGATCGTGAGCGACCTCTGCTCTGACGAGGTCGCCTTTGGGCCGCGCAACCTCGGCCTGTCGCGCGACGAGGTGCGGCACCGCGTTGCCGAGGCGCTCGAGACGTGCGGCATCGCGGGGCTCGCGCAGCGGCTGACCAGCGAGCTCTCCGGGGGCCAGCAGCAGCTCCTCGCCCTGGCGGGGGCGCTCGCCCTGAGGCCCCGCCACCTGGTCCTCGACGAGGCGGAGTCCCATCTCGACCAGGCCGCGCGGTCGCGCATGCGGGCGGTCGTGAGGGGGCTCGTGGCGGCCGGCGTAGCCGTGCTGGAGATCGCCCACTCCGGGGAGGCGCTGCTCGACGCCACGCGCGTCATCGTGCTCTCGGGGGGCGCCGTCGCCTGGGAGGGCGCCCCCGAGGACTTCCTGCGCTGTCGGGAGGCCCTGGAGACGTCCGGCCTTGCGGAGGACCCGGTGACGGTGGCGCTGGCGAGTGCTGTCAGCGACGGCGCCCCGCTCTCTCGCGCCGGGTTGGTGGAGTCGCTCGCCCCCTATGTCCCGGAGAGCGCCGCGCGCCCCACGCGGGGCGTCGAGGTGTGCCCCCTGCGCGCCGAGGGCGTCGTGGTGAGCTACGACGGCCTCCCGGTCCTTCGTGGCGTCGGGCTGGACACCGAGGGGCTCACGCTCCTGCTGGGCGCGTCCGGCTCCGGCAAGACCACCCTCGCGCGCGTTCTCGCCGGCGTGCTCGCTCCTGATGCGGGCGCGGCCACGCTCGGCGGGGCGCCGGTGCGCGCGGGCATGGTAGGCCTCTCGTTCCAGCGTCCCGAGGACCAGCTCTTCTGCGAGACGGTGCTCGACGACGTCGCCTACGGCCCGCGCGCCCGCGGGGCGGGGGATGACGAGGCCCGCGAGCTCGCGCGCTCCGCCGCGGCGCGCCTGGGCGTGGGCGAGGAGCTCCTCGGCCGCTCGCCCTTCTCGCTTTCCGGCGGCCAGATGCGCCGTGTTGCCCTGGCGGGCGTGGTCGCGGCTCGTCCCGGCGCCTATGTCTTTGACGAGCCGAGCGCCGGCCTCGACGCTCCGGGCAGGGCCGAGCTTGCCCGCGTCGTTCGCATGCTGGTCGACGAGGGGGCGGCCGTCGTCGTGATCACCCATGACGCCGGGGAGTGGCTCGACGTCGCGGACGACGTCGTCTACATCCGCGATGGCGTCATCGTCGCGACCGCTTCCGCGGCCGACGCGCGCCGCCGACCGGGCCTGTTCGATGCCGCGGGGCTCGAGGCTCCGCTTTTGGTCCGCGCCCGGGCCGCCCGAGAGGGGGCAACCCATGCGTAGGGTAGCCGCGCCGGGCGCATACGTTCCCGGCGACACGCTCGTGCACCGCGTGGACGCGCGCGTGAAGCTCGTCCTCCTTGTCCTGGTGACGATCGCGACCTTTGCCGCGAGTGCGCCTAAGGGCCTGTTGGTCGTCCTCGCCGGCCTGACGCTCGTCCTCGTGGCGAGCAGGACCTCGCCGCTCACGGTCCTTCGCGGCCTGCGGCCTGCGGCGGTCGTCCTCGCGTTTTCCGTGGTCGCCAATGCCGTGGTGCTGGTGGGCCAGCCCGGCCTCTCGGCGGACGGCCTCTCGCGCAGCGTCACCGCCGTGGCGAGGATCGTCCTGCTGGTGGGGTTTGCCCTCGCGCTCTCCGCCACGACCATGCCCACGGCAGTTGCGACCGCGCTCTCCCAGCTCATGGCCCCGCTTTCGCGCGTGGGCGTTCCCGTGGGGGGCATCGCGACAGCCGCGTCGGTCGCCCTGCGCTTCATCCCCCTCACGATGGACGAGGTCGAGCGCATCCGCTGCGCCCAGCGGGCGCGCGGCGCCGTACTCGGCGGGTCGCTCGTGGCCACGCTGCGCGGGTGGGGCCAGGTGCTCGTCCCGCTGGTCGTGGCGCTGCTGCGGCGCGCCGACGACCTGGCCGACGCCATGTGCGACCGCTGCTACACCGGCGAGCAGACGAGCATGGCGGAGCCGTTGAGCCCGCGTGACTGGGCGGCGCTTGCCGTGGGCGCGGCCTGGGCGCTGGCGGCCGCGCTGGTGTGACGGCGCCCCGGCCTTGCCGGCGCCGGCCCCGACCCCGTCCGCCGCACCGGAGAAATGTACGACCTTCGCGCCCTTCTCGCCTGGCGAGAAGAGCAAGGCGCCGTATCTACCTGCGAAAACATTGCATCCGCTGTATCGGCCTCCGGACATGGTCGTACATTTCTCGCCCAACCATCGCGCCGGTCCCGGGCGTGCTACCCTTACGTGGAGCAGAAAGGACCCCCATGCACGAAGGCGCCACCCTTGTCATACGCCTCGGCTACCGCGGCGCGGGCTTCGCGGGCTTTGCCGAGCAGCCCGGCGGCGCGCGCACCGTTGCCGGCGAGCTGCGTCGCGCCCTCGAGACCGCCCTGCGCCGCCCCTGCGAGCTCACGTGCGCCGGCCGCACCGACGCCGGGGTCCACGCCATCGCGCAGTACGTGAGCGTCCCCGTCTCGTCGGACGAGAAGGACGCGCTCTCGGGCACGCGCCTCATGCGCAGCCTCGTGGCGCTCACGCCCGACGACCTCTCGGTGCAGGCGCTCTACCGCGCGCCAGCGGGCTTCTCGGCGCGCTTTGACGCCCTTGCGCGCAGCTATCGCTACCGCATCGCGGCCTCCGACGCCCGCCCGGTCCTCGCCTGGGACCACGCCTGGTGGTACCGCGGCGCGCTGGATGCGGACGTCATGGACGCCGCCGCCCAGGCCCTGGCGGGGGAGCACGACTTCAAGAGCTTCTGCAAGGCCGTCTCGGCCGAGGGCAAGCCCACCTGCCGCTGCGTGTCACGCCTCTCCGTGAGCCGCGTGACGGAGGCGGGCGAGGAGCTCGTGGCCATCGACGTCACGGGCAACGCCTTCCTGCACAACATGGTGCGCACCATCGCGGGCACGCTCGTGGAGGTGGGGCGCGGCCACCGCGACGCCGCCTGGGTCGCCCGGGTGCTCGAGGCTCGCGACCGCACCGCGGCGGGGCCGTGCGCGCCGGCGAAAGGCCTCACGTTCGTCGGGGTAGAATATCCCGAAAACTCTCTGACGCCCTGGGAGTGAGGGCGCGCAACCGAAGGAAGCACCTTGGAGCTGTTCATGCACGTTCTCGAGCACAGCGTGGGCGACACGCTGCGGCTCGTCCCGTTTCTGTTTGTGACCTACCTCGCGATGGAGGCGCTCGAGCACGCCAGCGCCGACCGCGTCCAGGCCGTCGTGGAGCGCTCCGGCAAGGCGGGGCCCGCCGTGGGCGCGCTGCTGGGCGCCATTCCCCAGTGCGGCTTCTCCGCGATGGCGGCGACGCTCTACGCGGGCCGCGTGGTCACGGTCGGCACGCTCGTCGCCGTGATCCTCTCCACCTCGGACGAGATGATCCCCGTCTTCCTGGCGCACGGGGAGCCCGCCGGCCGCATGCTCGCGATCATGGCCGCTAAGGTCGTCGTGGGCGTGGCGGTGGGCTTTGCCGTCGACGTCGCGCTGCGCCTCCTGCGCCGCGCGGGGGACGGCCACGTCCACATCCACGAGCTCTGCGAGCGCGCCCACTGCCACTGCGACGACGATGACGCCGGGCACGACCACGGGCACGGCCGCTGGGCCATCGTGCGCTCCGCCGCCGTCCACACCGTCCAGGTGGGTGCCTGGATCCTTGTCATCACCTTTGCGTTTGGCCTCGTCATCGAGCTGGTCGGGGTCGACGCCCTCGCCACCGCCGTCGCCAACCACCCCGTGCGCGCCACCTTCCTCTCCGCGCTCGTGGGACTGATTCCCAACTGCGGGGCCAGCGTCGCCATCACGGAGCTCTACCTCGAGGGCGCGCTTGCGACGGGCCCCATGCTCGCCGGGCTTCTCGCCTCGGGCGGCGTGGGCCTGCTCGTGCTCTGGCGCACCAACGCCGACCTGCGCCAGAACGCCGTCATCACGCTGTTTGTCTACGCCGTGGCGGTTGTCGTGGGCCTTGTGTCCGGCTCCTTGGGTATCCTGTTCTAAGACATCCGTCCGACCGCAAAGGGGGAGGCCGTCATGCTGAGGAAGCGCGAGAGGTTCGAGCGCAGCGACGTCCCGCGGGACACCCCGTACCGTAACGTCATCGGGGGCGTCGTGTGCGTCCTGGTCCTTGCTGCCGTCGTCGCCGTGGTTCTGTTCGTCTGGAACCGCGTGAAGCTCGAGAGCAACCTGGGCGACAAGGACATCTCGGACGCCCTCTCCGCGCAGGCGGCGCAGGCGACCCCGGAGGCCGCGGGCTACGTTGCCTCGGGCGACGAGTTTGAGAGCGTCGTGCTCTTCACTGCAGACGGCCTGGATGCCGTGGGGCCCTCGCTGGCGTCCGCGCGCATCCTCACCATAAACCGCACGCAGGGGACCGCCGCGCTGGTCACCGTGCCCGTTGACGCGAAGGTCGACTCCGAGACCCCTGCCACGCTCGCGGAGGCGTACGCGAGCCAGGGATACGCCGCGTGCGTGGGCCACCTCTCCTCGGCGACGGGAGTGACCTTCGACCACGTGGTCGTGGCGACGGAGGACGTGCTCGACGAGGCGGCGGCGATCGCCGGGTCGGGAATCACCGACGTGGTGAGCCAGGCCTCCGAGCTGCTCTCCAAGATTCGCACGGACATGGACGCCGCCGAGCTGATGTCGCTTGCGGAGGCGCTCTCCGCCGTGGGCGCCAACCTCGTCTCCTCGGAGGCGGTCCTGGTGCCCGAGGCGGTGACGGACGAGGCGGGCAACCCCGTGGAGACGGGCGCGCAGCTGATCGAGCGCTCCCAGCTCTGCGTTGCCCTGGGGCTGCTGGTGTCCGCCGCATAGGCGCACTGTGCTCATTTTGCAAGGGCCCCCCGGAACGCCGTGCGACGCCGTGCGCGCTGATACCCTAGGAGACGTGACGATTCGTACGTTTTCCGGGCAGGGCGGAAGGACGCGGGGCAGTGTCGCACTACACGCCGACAGCACCAACGGTCTCCATTCTCATGGCGTCCCATGACGCGGAGAAGACCGTGCGCCGCTGCGTCGAGAGCCTCCAGGGCCAGACGCTTTCCAACTTCGAGCTCATCGTCGTGGACAGGGGCTCGACGGACGACACCGTCCGCCAGCTCGAGGCGCTCTCCGAGCGCGACATGCGCATCTCCGTGGCGCGCGCGGAGGCCTGCTCCCAGCCGGAGGCGCTGGACCTGGCGCTCAGGCGCGCCCGGGGCACGTACGTCCTCGTCGTGGACGATGACGGCTGGGCCGACAAGACGATGCTCGCGGACCTCGTCCACGCGGCGGAGGACGGGGCGCTCGACCTCGTCATAGGCGGATTCTCCCTCACTGTTGTCACGGGGGACGGGAGGTCGTCAGAGACGACGGCGTCCGCCGACGGCGAGACCTTTGCCACGCAGCACGACTTTCGCTCGGCCGCATGGAGGCTGTTCGCCGATGGCCAGCTCCTGCCGACCTGCGCCAAGCTCTTCTCGCGCCGCCTCATCGAGGAGCGCGACGTGACGTTTGCTCCCGGCGGGCGGTACGGCCACGCCTTCGTTCTGGGGTTCCTGCGCGACGTCGAGCGCGTGGGCGTGCTCGGCGGCTGCTGCTACCATGTCGCGCGCCAGCTTGCCGGCTCCCGCGGCAGCTCGCGCGTCCAGCAGGGGTATCGCCGACTCGAGGACGAGCACTCCGCTCTTCTCGACCTCTATCGCCACTGGGGCCTCGAGGGCGACGCTGCGAGCATGGAGATGCTCCAGAGCCGCTACGTCGAGCAGCTCGCCGGGTGCATCGAGGTCGTGTGCGGCAGGAGGAGCCGCGTCCCCTCGGGAGACCAGCGCCGCATCGTCGCCGAGATGATCGACACCGACCGCGCCCAGGTCGCCGCGAGCGTCGCCCATCCCCGGAGCAACGCGGTGCGCGCCCTGCTGGCGCCCATTCGCGCGCGCAACGCCGCCATCGTCTGCGTCCAGACGCAGCTGCTCTCGCTGCTGAGCCCCGGCATCGCCGACGTGACGCCCGATCTCTTCGTGTGACGGGCCGCCCGCCGCACCGTGCCCAGCGACGACCAAGGGAGGACCATGCTCACGCCCCGCACCCAGCGCATCAAGGACGGCCTCTTCGCGCGCCCGCGCCAGATCTCGCTCGAGCGCGCGCTGCTCTACCGCGAGAGCTACCTCCAGACGGAGGGCGAGCCGCCGGTCATGCGCCGCGCGAGGGCCTTCGCGCACCTTCTTCGGAACCACCAGATCGTGCTCGATGGGGACGACCTGCTCGCCGGCAACCGCACGCCCACGCCGCGCGCCGGCGTGCTCTCCCCGGAGATGTCCCCCTACTGGATCATGGACGAGCTCGACCAGTTCCCGGTGCGCCCGCAGGACACCTTCGAGATGAGCGAGAAGGACAAGCGCACGTACCGCGAGGTGCTCTACCCCTTCTGGGCCGGTCGGAGCCTCAATGACTGGTACCAGGCCCACCGTCCCGCGGACGTGGCGGCGGCCGAGGCCGAGCGCGTGTTTGCCGTGGCACAGACCGACAAGGGCCAGGGCCACATCATCGCCGACATCCCCGAGGTGCTGGACCGCGGCCTTGGCGCGCTGCTCGCCGACGTCGAGGCACGGCGCGCCGCCTGCCCGGGCAACGACTTCCTGCGCGCGTCGGCCCTCTGCGTCGAGGCGCTCATCGCCTACGTGCGACGCTACGAGGGCGTCGTGCGCGCCGCGGCCGAGGGGCGCGCGCCCGAGGACGCCCATGCGGACGTGGCGCTTCCGGACACGCCGGGGCGCGCGGCGGAGCTGGCGCGCCTGGCCGACGTGCTCGCCCACGTGGCCACCGAGCCCTGCCGCGACCTCTACGACGCCCTGCAGCTGACGTGGCTCGTCTGCGTGGCTCTGCAGCACGAGTCCAACGCGAGCTCCATCAGCCTGGGCCGCATGGACCAGTACCTCCTGCCGTACTGGCGCGCGAGCGTGGCGGCCGGCGCGAGCGAGGCAGAGGTCCGCGAGCTGCTGCAGTGCTTCTACCTCAAGACCAACACCATCGTCTTTGTGCGCTCCACCGAGAGCGCCCGCTTCTTCGCGGGCTTCCCCACGGGCTACAACCTCGTGGTGGGCGGCGTGGACGCCGCGGGCGGAGACGCCACGAGCGAGCTATCCGAGCTGCTGCTCGACCTCCAGAAGGACACGCGCCTGCCCCAGCCCAACCTGAGCGTGCGCCTGCACGCCGGCACGCCCGACGCGCTGCTGCGAAAGGCCGCCGAGGTCATCCGTCTGGGCGACGGCCTGCCGCAGTGCTTCGGCGACGAGGTCAACGTGGAGTCCTTCGTGCGCCGCGGGGTGAGCCTCGCCGACGCGCGCGACTATGCGGTGGTGGGCTGCGTGGAGCTCTCCATCCCCGGCCGCATGTACGGCCTGCACGACATCTGCATGTTCAACATGATGCGCTGCCTGGAGCTGGCCATGACGGGCCACCCCGAGGGCTTTGCAAGCTACGAGGACCTCGAGGCGGAGGTCGCGCGCACGATCGACCACTACGTCGCGCTCATGGTGCGCGGCTGCAACGTCTGCGACGAGGCGCACCGCGAGACCTCGCCCACGCCGCTGCTCTCCACGCTCGTGCACGACTCCCTCGAGCGCGGCGCGGACATCACGGCCGGCGGGGCGCGCTACAACCCCTCCGGCGTCCAGGGCGTGGGCACCGCCAACCTCGCCGACTCGCTGTACGCCGTCAAGAAGGCCGTCTTCGAGGAGGGGGCGCTCTCCTGGGGCGAGCTGCTCGCGATGCTCGCGCGCGACTGGTCCGGCCCGGGCGACGAGGTCTGGCGCCAGCGCCTCATCAACCGCTACGCCAAGTACGGCAACGACGTCGACGAGGTGGACCAGATCGGCAGGCGCTTCCTCGCCCACTACGGCCAGGAGGTCGAGAAGTACGAGAACCCCCGCGGCGGGCACTTCCAGCCGGGCAGCTACACCGTGTCGGCCCACATCCCGCTCGGGGCAGCGGTGGGCGCCACGCCGGACGGCCGCCACGCCGGCGAGCAGCTGGCCGACGGCGGCCTCTCGCCGATGGTGGGGCGCGACAAGAACGGCCCCACCGCGAGCCTGCTCTCCGTCTCCAAGCTCGAGAACGTGCGCGACACCAACGGCTCCCTGCTCAACGTCAAGTTCTCGCCGTCTGCGCTGGAAGGCGAGGCGGGCCTCGCGCGCCTGGTGGCGTACCTGCGCAGCTTCTGCCGCCTGGGCATCCAGCACATCCAGTTCAACGTGGTCGACCGCGCCACGCTGATCGACGCGCAGGAGCACCCGGAGAACCACCGCGACCTCGTGGTGCGCGTGGCGGGCTACTCCGCGATGTTCGTCGAGCTCGCGCGCGCCATCCAGGACGACATCATCAACCGCACCGAGCACACCCTGGGCTGAGCATGGCAGCGTCGTCGGCTCAGGGCGCCTCTCCCGTCGCCACGGTCACCAACGTCCAGCGCTTCTCGCTGCACGACGGGGGCGGCATCCGCACGGTCGTCTTCCTCAAGGGCTGCCCCTTCCGCTGCCCGTGGTGCTGCAACCCCGAGAACCTCTCGACCGAGCCGGAGGTCTCGCTCAGGGAGCGCCTCTGCATCCACTGCTCGCCGCGCCCGGGCGGCGGGCCCTGCGCCACCGCGCCCGAGGACTGCCCCACGGGGGCCAAGGAGCTTCTCGGCCGCTCGCGCACCGTCGACGACCTGGTGGCGGAGGTCGAGCGCGACCGCGCCTTCTACGAGGAGAGCGGCGGCGGGGTGACGGTCTCCGGCGGGGAGTGCCTGCTGCGGCAGGACTTCCTGTGCGCCTTCCTCGAGGCGTGCCGCGCCGCGGGCCTCTCCACGGCCGTCGAGACCACGCTCGCGCTGCCGCTCGCGGACCCCGCGCGCCTCGTCGCGGCCTGCGACGTCCTTCTCGTTGACTTCAAGATCGCCGACCGCATAAAGAGCCTCGAGCTCACGGGGATCGACCCGGACGTGCGCGACGCCAACCTCCGCGACGTCCAGGACCTGGGCGCCCGCGTGGTCGCGCGCATGCCGATCATCCCCGGCTTCACGGACGACGCGGCCTGCGTGGCCGCCAACGTCGCGCGCATCGCCGAGCTGGGCCTGCGCCGCGTGGACGTGCTGCCGTTCCACCAGCTGGGGGAGGGCAAGTACGACTCGCTCGGGCGCGACTACGCGCTGCGCGGCGTGCCCCAGCTCTCCGATGCCGACGTCGCGGGCGTGGTCGCGCGCTGCGAGGCCGCCGGGCTCGACGCCGTGGTGCGCGGGGAGTAGCGGGCGGCGCGGTCCCTGGTCCTTCTCGCCCCCGCGCCCTTCTCGTCCGGCGCTTGAGGGTATGTACACCCCGCCTTTAGGGTATGTACACCCGCCGGTTTTGGGTTGATTGCAAACGCGCAGGTAGATGAGCTGCCGAGAAGAACGAGCTGGCCGGGCAGTGTACATACCCTCAGGGGGCGGTGTACATACCCTCAAAAGGGGGCCGCCCTTCTCACCCGGCGCTACACGCGGCCGCCGCGCCGACGGCGGCGCAGCGTCTCCAGCGCAAACGAGAGCCCTCCCGTGCGCACGCGGTAGGCGGCCTCGCGCGCGAGGCGGGCGTAGTAGGGGATGCCGCCCGTGCGCGGGGGCTCCAGCCCGCGGACGCGCGCGAACAGGCGCTTGCCGGCCGGGCTGATGAGGGCGCTCCTGAACACGAGGGTCGCGTCGAGGCGCTCCATCGAGTCCTTGATCAGGTCGCGCACCTCGGGCGCGTCCTCGCCGACGGCGTTCGCGGTGATGAGGGCGTAGTTGACGCCGCGCAGGGCGAGCGCGTCGAGCACGCGGCTGTCGTCCACGCCGGCGAGCGCCGCGGCGTCCATCATGTCGTTCCAGCGCTCGAGCGGCACGCGCGGGGAGCGAGCGGCGAAGCTCTCCGCCTCGTCGAGGTCGCGCTCGCGGTAGCAGTAGCCGGGCTGGTCGATGTAGACGATGCGGTCGGTGCGGCAGAGCGTGTCCACGAGGAAGGGGTTGTCCGCCCACCCCGCCCCCGGGACCTCGACGAAGCGGATGCCCTTCTCGACGAGGTACCCGCGCCGGTAGAGCGCCGACCAGATGGCGGGGTGGTGCAGCATCAGCTCGATACCGTCCCCGACGGCGAAGGGCTGCGAGTCGGGGCAGACGCGCCCCTGGTAGGGGCAGCTCACGCGCGTGGGCGTCCCGCCGTCCCTGCCGGGGAAGACGCGCCAGTAGGGCGCCTTCACCACGTCCACGCCCGCGGTGCCCCCGTAGCACGCGGCGCAGGTGAGGAGCCCCCCGATCCAGCCGGGCTCAACGACGTCGTCCGGCTCCACGAGGGCGATCCACGACCCGCGCGCAACCGCGATGCCGCGGTTGCAGGAGGCGCCGTACCCCTCGTTGGGCTTCTCGATGATCACGTAGCGAGCGTCGCGCGCCGCGTGCTCGCGCGCGATCGCGGCCGAGCCGTCGGTGGCGCCGTCGATCACGCAGACGATCTCGAGCTCGCGGTGCGTCTGGGACTCCACGCTGCGCAGGCACTCGTCGAGGGTCGCCTCCACGTTGAAGATGGGGATGACAACGGAGACGAGGTCATGCTCGGTGGGTGTGGAGGTGCTGCTCATGTGTCCCCTGTCTTTGGGCTGGCGTGGACGTACCCTATACTATACGGCGATGCCTCGCGGCGGCGTGCGACCATGGAGGGAGTGAGGATGAGGCGCCTGGCCATCGTGATCGTGACCTATAAGCGTCAGGGGCTCCTCGCCGAGCTCTTCGACTCCATCCTCGAGCTCACCACGGCTCCGTGGCGCGTCGTCGTGGTGGACAACGAGAACTCGGGCGAGACCGCGCGTCTGGTGGCGGGCTTTGCCGAGCGCCTGGACGCGCAGTGGCCGCCCGCAGACGACGACCCGGACGCCGAGGGCGGGCCCTCGCGCGTGGTCTACGACCCCATGGAGGAGAACACCGGCGGCTCCGGCGGCTTCTCCGAGGGCGTGCGCCGGGCCTTCGAGCTGGGCGCGGAGTGGTTCTGGGTCATGGACGACGACGTGGCGGTGCTCCCGGACGGCCTTGAGACGCTCGAGCGCTGGAGCGGCGAGGCGGACGCCATCATGGGCCAGCGTCGCGACTTCGACGACGGCCACTTCTTCTGGCAGCACCGCTTCTGGCCGCGGCTGGCCATCTACAACCCCTTCTCGCGCGACGGCTGGCGTCCCGGCGAGCGCTACAAGCTCTGCAACGCGCTGTGCTTCGAGGGCGGGTGCTTCTCGCGCCGGGTGGTCGAGAAGATCGGTCTGCCCGACGCCCGCTTCTTCATCTACCTGGACGACGCCCTCTACGGCTACCTGGCGAGCAAGGTGGGGCCGGTCATCTACGTGCCCGACTACGTGCTCTCCCGCCGCCGGGAGGTGGCCAACAAGGAGATCGGCTCGGTGCGCCAGCTCAACTCCACGTCCGACATGACGCGCTACTACATCACGCGCAACCGCGGCTACCTGGCGCGCTACTTCATGCTGTACGGCGACTACTCCGCGCTCGGCTTTGCCGTGGGGACCGCGCTCACCTTTGCCAAGGAGGCCCTGCGCCTGCTGATCGTGGACCGCGACCACCTCGGGAGCGGCATGGCGCGCCTCGTCGCCGGTCACCGCGACGCGCGCGCCATCCTGCACGACCCCACCTGGGAGCCCATGCCGCCGCTGGCGTAGCGCGTCGCGGGCGCGCGCCCTTCTCGGCCGCGCTTTGGCGGGTCTCGAGGGTATGTACACCCCGCCTCGAGGGTATGTACACCGTCCGATTTGAGGCCATCGGCATTTCCGCAGGTAGAAGCATTGGCGATAAGAACGTGGCATCCCGCCGAGTGTACATATCCTCAGGGTGGGGTGTACATACCCGGTAGAGCGGGGGCGGGCCGGACCTCCCGTGGTGTAAGGCGTACAATAAAGAGCTGCCGAGAAGACCATGGAGAGGGGAGCGGGCCCGTGGCCGAGAAACGCGACTTCCTAGACGACCTCATCGACCTGCAGAGCGACTGGCGGGCGCTCTCCGACCTGCCGTGCTCTATGGTGAGCTCGCTCGTGGACGACCCCGAGAACCGCAAGGTCTTCAACCCGGCGGACTACAAGGAGAAGCCCTTCGCCAACTCCAACCGCTGCCTGCGCGTGGCCGCCGACCGCGAGGACGTGTGCTCGCGCTGTCTCGACGTCTGCCCGGTCACCAACGCGCTCAGGATCCACAAGAAGTCGGTCATCATCGGCGACGAGTGCCGCAAGTGCGGCCTGTGCGCCGCGGTGTGCCCCACGGAGACCTTCTCCACGCGCCAGCACACGCCGCGCCAGCTCTACGACAAGATCGCACGCGCCGCGTCCGCCTACGAGCAGTGCTATGTCACGTGCACCCGCGCGCTCAAGCGCCTGCCCAAGGGCAACGAGGTGGTCCTCGCGTGCGTGGGATCGGTGCCGCGCGACCTGTGGTTCTCCCTCATGGCGGACTACAACAACATCAGCATCTACCTGCCCGTGGGCATCTGCGACCGCTGCCGCACCACCACCGGCGAGGAGGTCTACTCCGACGCCATCGCCACGGCGGAGGAGTGGGCCGACGCGGGCATGGGCCTCGAGGTCGACGAGGCCGCGATGACCCACGAGCTCACGCGCGCCTACAAGCGCAGCCAGTTTGTGAGCGGTGCCCTCCACTCGGCGGAGCGCCTGGTCACGCGGACCAACCCCGCCCTCGCGGGCGCCCAGGCCGTGGCGAAGAAGATCTCGGACCACAGCAAGCGCCTCGACCAGATCCAGCGCGACCTCGAGGCGGCGGTCGGCGCCAAGACCTCTAGCAACCGCCAGCGCTACCTCACGCAGGGCCGCAAGCTCATGATGGGCGCGCTCCAGCGCGACGAGGGCCTCGCGGACTTCGTGAAGCTCGAGGTCCCCGTGTGCGACTCGAGCCTGTGCACCATGTGCGGCGAGTGCGCCAAGGCGTGCACCACGCATGCCATCGACGTGGACAAGCGCGGCAACGTCACGGTCAAGAGCGCCTACTGCGTGAGCTGCGGCGCCTGCGTGACCGTGTGCGAGGACGGTGCGCTCGTCATGGAGCCGATGGACGTGCGCGAGCTCGTGGTGCCGGACAAGCTCGCCGAGGAGGTCAGGCGCAGGAAGGCGCAGGCCAAGGCAAAGGCCGAGGAGTACAAGGAGCTGGGCAAGCAGCAGCTCGGCCGCGTGGCCGACGTCCTGGAGAAGCTCGACGACGGCTCCGGCGACGCCGGGGACCAGAAGCAGTAAGGAGAAGAACGTGTCGCTTTCCATTGGCATCGTGGGCCTGCCCAACGTGGGCAAGTCGACCCTGTTCACCGCGCTCACGCGCAAGGGCGGCCTGGCCGCAAACTACCCCTTCGCGACGATCGACCCCAACGTGGGCATCGTCGACGTGCCCGACGAGCGCCTGGGCAAGCTCGCAGAGATCGTGAACCCCGGGCGCATCGTGCCGGCGACGGTTGAGTTCGTGGACATCGCCGGCCTGGTCAAGGGCGCCAACGAGGGCGAGGGCCTCGGCAACCAGTTCCTCGCCAACATCCGCGAGACCGACGCCATCTGCGAGGTGGTGCGCTACTTCACCGACCCTAACGTCATGCGCGAGGTCGGGCGCGTGGGCGAGTTCGTCGACCCCGCGGGCGACGCCGACACCATCATGACCGAGCTCATCCTGGCCGACATCCAGTCCCTGGAGAAGCAGCTCCCGCGTCTGGAGAAGGACGCCAAGCGCGACAAGGAGCTCGCGGTGAAGGGCGACGTGGCGCGCCGCCTTCTCGACTGGCTCAACGACGGCAAGCGCGCCGCCACGATGGAGATGACCGACGAGGAGCGCGCCGAGACCAAGGGCCTGTTCCTGCTCACGATGAAGCCGATCCTCTACGTGGCCAACGTCGACGAGGACCAGCTGGGCGAGGAGCTTGCGCCCATCGACGGCGTGACGCCGATCCCCATCTGCGCCAAGGTGGAGGCCGAGCTCTCCGAGCTCGACCCCGAGGAGGCGGCCGAGTACCTGGCCGACCTCGGCCTCGAGAAGAGCGGCCTCGAGACGCTCGCTCAGGCCGCCTACCGGCTGCTGGGCCTGCAGAGCTACTTCACCGCGGGCGAGATGGAGGTCAAGGCCTGGACCGTGCGCGTCGGCGCCAAGGCCCCCGAGGCCGCCGGCGTGATTCACTCCGACTTCGAGCGCGGCTTCATCAAGGCCGAGGTCGCGAGCTACGAGGACTACGTCGAGCTCGGCGGCGAGGCGGGATGCAAGAACGCCGGCAAGCTGCGCATCGAGGGCAAGGACTACGTGGTCCAGGACGGCGACGTGATGCACTTCAGGTTCAACGTGTGACGTCAGGCGGGGGCCGCCCGTCGACCTTCACGCAGGAGTGTTCGCGCTTCGCGCTCAAAAACTCCTGCTTAGAAGGTCGACGGGCGGCCTGCCGTCAGCGGTTGAATGACGGAGCAAGGGGCCCGCGCACTGCGCGGGCCCCTTTTGCTGCATCGCCTGTTCTTCTCGCCCGTGGTTACGCCTGGTCGGTGCCCAGGACCACGACGACGTCGTAGGCGGTGGTGTAGCTGCCGTCGTTGGGTACGACGTTTGCCTCGGGGATGCCGAGGGTCTGCGCCACGCCGAGCGCCGCGGCATGGGACTCGTCGTTGTAGTAGACCGTCGTCGTGGACACGGTCTGCGGGGCGTTGCCCGCCTCTGCGGTGAAGCCCGCGGCGATGAGCGCCTCGGACGTCTGGCCGGCGAGACCGGAGACGCCGGCACCGTTGAGCACGCTCACCGAGCCCACGAAGGAGGGCTCGAGGGCAGCGGCCTCGCTGTCGGCGCCGGCATCGGACTCGTCGGCGTCGGAGATGTTGGTGTGCCCGCCGATGGAGCCCGCCACGCCCGCAGTGAAGTCCTGGGTCGCGTCGGAGTAGGGGGACTCGCCCGCGTCGACGCGCTCGAGCATCTCCTGCCAGGCGTCCTCGTCGGGCAGCTCGTACCAGATGTTGTTGATGTACTCGGAGATGGTCGGGGTCTGGCCTGAGTAGATGTCGTTGTCGGCGTCGAGGTTGCGGAACTGGCCCACCAGGCTGAGGATCTCCAGGGCGCTGAGGTCGGTCGTGACGCTGTCGGCGAGCTCGGAGACCGTGGTGGTCATGGTTACCAGGTCGAGCTGCAGGACCTTCTTCACGATCGCGCCGATGACCATGCGCTGGTTGGCGGCGCGGTAGAAGTCGCCGCCGCCGTACTCGTCGTAGGCGTGGCGCGCGCGGCACAGACCGAGCGCCTGCGTGCCGTTGATCGTCTGGGTGCCGGCGGGCAGGTCGATCTCCGCGAGCTCGTCGTGCACCGCGACCGGCAGCGTGACCTCGATGCCGCCGATGGTGTCGACGATGGAGGTGAGCTGCTCGAAGTCGACCTCCGCGTAGTGGGAGATCCTGACGTCGGCAAAGTCGGCCACGATCTCGGTCATGTAGGCGGCGCCGCCGAGCGCATAGGCGTCGTTGATCTTGCGCTCGCCGTTCTCTCCCATGTCCACGAGCGTGTCGCGCGGGATGGAGACGAGGGTGACCTTCTGCGCGGGCGGGTCCACGCGCGTCAGGATGATCGTGTCGGAGCGGAAGTTCGAGGTGTCGTCGCCCCACTCGTCCTCGCGCCCCGCGCTCTTGTCGACGCCCAGGAGCAGCATGTAGAAGGGCTCCTGCGGCTCGACCTGGTCGAGCTGCTCGATCAGCGTGTCGTTGACGACGTCATCGTCGCGCAGGCGGTCGTCGATGTTCTTGACGTAGAGCGCGAGCGCCACGCCGGCGCCTATGAGCACCACGAGCAGCGACACGAGGACGCCGCGCAGCACGCGGCCGCGCCCCTTCTTGCGCTGCTTGCGCCGGTAGGACTCGACGCCGTCGGCGCGCGAGGGCGCCTGGAGCCGGGGGTCCGAGGCGGCGCTCGACGACCTTCTGGTCGTGCGCGGCTCGTCCGCGATCCCAGGCTGGGGGCGGCTTCCACTTCCGTAGCGACTTTCCGAGAGGCGCGCCTGGTCGGCGCTCGTCATGCGTTTATGCGTTTTTTTATTGGCCACGATGGACCTCTCTGTCGTTGGGAGGCCAAGGCCCCCTCAAGCGGCGCTTACACAACTCAAGCATCATACGTAATGTAGATGGACGGAGCATGAAGGGTCTGCAAACAGCGCGCTTTCTTTCGAAAATGCAATAATGATTAGGTTTTGTGACCATGTGCTCTCAACCAGGCGAGAAGACCGGAGGATACATGAGCGAGGCTACTCCCAAGCAGTTTGTGGCGGTTCTGGACTTTGGCGCGCAGTACGGGCAGCTGATCGCGCGCCGCGTGCGCGACCTGCACGTCTACTCGGAGATCGTGCCCTGCGACATCCCCGCCGCCGAGCTCGCCGCGATGGGCCCCTCCGCGCTCATCCTCTCCGGCGGCCCCGCGAGCGTGTACGCCGAGGACGCGCCCAAGATCGACCCCGCCATCCTCGAGCTGGGCCTGCCGGTGCTGGGCTTTTGCTACGGCCACCAGATCATGGCCGTCACGCTCGGCGGCGAGGTCGCCCACTCCGAGGTGGGCGAGTACGGCCCGGCCGTCATCAGGCGCGACGGCGATTCCGCGCTGTTCGAGGGCACGCCCGACGAGCAGACGGTGTGGATGAGCCATCGCGACGCGGTGAGCCGCGCTCCCGAGGGGTTCGTCGTCACCTCCTCCACCGACGTGTGCCCCGTGGCCTCGATGGAGTGTCCTTCTCGCAAGCTGTACTCCACGCAGTTCCACCCCGAGGTGCGCCACACCGAGTGCGGCCGCGCGCTGCTGGAGAACTTCCTCTTTGGCATCTGCGGCCTCGAGGCCACTTGGACCATGGACAACATCATCGAGGAGAAGGTCGCGGAGATTCGCGCGCAGGTGGGGGACCGCAAGGTCATCCTGGGCCTTTCCGGCGGCGTGGACTCCTCCGTGGTGGCCGCGCTCGTGCACCGCGCGATTGGCGACCAGCTGACCTGCGTCTTCGTGAACCACGGCATGCTGCGCAAGGGCGAGCCCGAGATGGTCGAGGAGGTCTTCCGCGACCAGTTCCAGGTGCCGCTCGTGCACGTTCACGCCGAGCGCCGCTACGAGCGCCTGCTCGCCGGCGTGACCGAGCCGGAGGAGAAGCGCCGTCGCATCGGCTCCGAGTTCTGGAAGGTCTTCTTCGACGAGGCGCAGCGCATCGGCGGCGTGGAGATGCTCGCGCAGGGCACCATCTACCCGGACATCATCGAGTCCGGCGCGCGCAAGACGGGCGGCAAGGCGGCCACGATCAAGAGCCACCACAACCTGATCCCGTTTCCCGAGGGCGTGCACTTTGACCTCATCGAGCCGCTCGATCACTTCTTCAAGGACGAGGTGCGCGAGCTGGGTGTGGCGCTGGGCCTGCCGGACCGCATGGTCTACCGCCAGCCGTTCCCGGGCCCGGGCCTGGCCATCCGCATCATCGGCGAGGTGACCTCCGAGAAGCTCGAGGTCCTCAAGAACGCCGACGCCATCGTGCGTGAGGAGCTCGACGCCTACAATGAGCGCCTCTTCGAGGAGACGGGCGAGCGCAACTCCGAGCACAGCTGCTGGCAGTACTTCGCCGTGCTACCGGACATCCGCTCCGTGGGCGTGATGGGCGACGAGCGCACCTACGCGCGCCCGGTGATCGTGCGCGCGGTGGAGAGCTCCGACGCGATGACCGCGGACTGGGCGAAGCTGCCCTACGACGTGCTGGGCCGCATCTCCAGCCGCATCGTGGCCGAGGTCCCCGGCGTGAACCGCGTGGTCTACGACGTCACGCCCAAGCCTCCCGCGACCATCGAGTGGGAATAGAACAGACGTTCGATAAAATAATATAGTATCAGATAGCGGGCACGGTTTCAATCGAATCCGTGCCCGCTGCTGTATGTGTGTCCTTGCACGCCCAATACGCGCCGTGAAAGCCGTCTTCTTCAACATCAAAGTGAATGCGCTTCTTTTTTGACTCTCAAAATCTTATTTTCACGATTTGCATTTTCATCCCGTTGTCACCGACCCTTGCGAGAAACCGGAAAAAGCCGCTAACAGAAGGGTCTCTCAAATCGTTGTAACCCAGCATATAGCCGCGACTTGTGACCTGCAGACGGCTGTTCCACGTGCCGATTTCCTTGGCGGCATCCGAAACCGCAAAATATGCCCCCACATCCTTGATTTTTGCAGTCTTAAGCCACGTTTTTGCGATCATCTTTACTGCCGTTCGATTGGCAGCATCAAAGACCAGCACACCGCCGGGGAAAGCGTCCGCCATCTCCCGCACCAGTTCCCGGACCTGCTGGGTCAGAAAGTAATAGAACACCCCGGAGGCAAAGAACACCGCCCCGCCGGAGGCATCGATTTTGCCGAACCATGCAGTGTCTTTCAGATCGCAGGGGATATTTTGTTCTCGATCCTCGGCGGGCAGCAGCTGCTGCCGCAAGGCAATCACATCCGGGAAGTCCAGATTGTAGATCTTGCATCTACCGTTGTCGCAGGTTCTGCCGGTGTTGTCCAGCCCACAGCCCAGGTTGACCACCGCCGCATTGGGGTGGCCTTTCAGGTAATCCCGCACCTCGAAAGCAAGATCACCCTGCCGCATGGCCACCTCCAGCGCACCAAAGCGCTGCATCAGGCTGCGGGAGTTTTTCTCTGCCTCTGAAAAGTCGTAGTCGATCTGGTCGAGCAGACGAGCCGCTGTTTCATCCTTGTAAAGGTTCGGGTACAGCTCCGTACACAGCTTCCGGGAATACAGCGGGAGGATCAGCGTCTCCTGCACGGTGTTTTTCTCAATTTTGCATTTCATAGGTTTCTTCCTCAGTGAATAAAAAATGTCATGATTGCCGCCAACACAGCCGCTATGGCCGTCATGCCTATCGCCATGTGCAGGATGGATGCGAAAATGCCCGTGCTTGATACCCCTACTTCCGCGCCGTGACGCAGAGCCACCTTTTCTTTTTGCGTATCTGCACCTCGTGAAAACCCGCCTGCTCCAGACACGCCTTTAATTCAATGTCCTTGTAGATGGTCATGCCGCCGATGATCTGCGTCCACCTCTCGTCCTTGTCCGTATCGCCATTGCTCTCGTTGCAGATAAGAATTGTCCCGCCTGGCTTCAGCGTCCGCCGGACCTCACGGAAGCATCGGGGCAAATCAGGCCAGAAATAGACGGTCTCAAAGGCCGTGGCGGCATCGAAGTAGCTATCCTCAAACGCCATATCCGCCACGCTGCCCTGCAGAACGGCGCAACGCCCCTCCTGAATTGCAGTTCGGTTGAGCTTTCTAGCCTTCTCCACGCTGACGGGCGAATAGTCGATGCCCTTGACGACGCCATGCGGGCATTTTTTCAGCAGCCGTTTTATGTTCGCCCCGCCGCCGCAGCCGCAATCCAGCACCTTGGCGTTTGGCGCAAGCCGCAGAAATCGAAGTCCCCACCGCGCCACAGGGCTGTGGCCCAGATTCATCATGGCAACCATAAGTTTTCCGCCGAGGCCCACGGGCTTGCGGGTGTTTTCAAAGAACGACATCTGGCCCCTCCGATTTCGTGCATTCCGCATAGGTCAACGGGAACGAGGCCTTCAGCACCGCGCTTTTCTGCACCGCCCAGCCGTTTTGACGCAGGAAACGCAGGTATTCCTCGCTTGTCCACCTGCTGTGGAGGGGAAATCCCGCCATGCTCATGAAAAAGGCTTTTGCCTTGCCGGAAACCGAGCTCCCCGCGTGGGTGAAGGTTGGCGCGATGAGCACGCCGTCGTCCTTCAGCACCCGCCTTATTTCTTGCAGGGCCTTTTCCGGATGCGGCACTATGTGAAGCGCGTTGGACGCGATCACCACCTCGAAGGACTTCTGTGCATAGGGCAGGCGGAACATATCTTGTACGGAAAAGTGCAGCTTTGCGGATTGATTGCCCCGCTCTGCTTCAAGGATCATCTTTGCAGAAGCGTCCGTAGCCTCGATGTGCGCCGCCGCATCCACGATGCTCTTTGCGATAAGCCCCGTGCCGGTGGCAACCTCCAGTACGGTTTTTGCTTTCACCACCGGCCGGATCAGCCCATACATCTTCTCATACGCCGCCCGGTCGTTTCGCATGAAACGGTCGTACCGACCGGCGTTCTTGTCCCAGAAGCCCTTGCGTTCGTGCATGGCTATCGCCCCCAAAAAAGTTAGAGACATCTAACTATAACACACGAATTATGCAGTAGGATAAGGCCAACCTTATTTTCTTGGCTAAGACGCATCTCTTCGGCTTTCGCTTATAGCGGCGCGAGTCAGATACTAGGCTGGAGCTGGAGAAGGAGCTTGGCGGACAGGTAGGTCGATACCGGTTCCCGGAACGGTGATCCAGCCAAGGGGCTCCATCGAGGTCGTCACCGCGGACGGGGCGCGCCGGGTCGCCGACGTCGTCGCGGAGCGGCTGCCCGGCGCCGAGCTCGCCGTGGACCCGTTCCACGCGGTCTCCTGGGCGACCGAGGCGCTCGACGACCTCCGGCGCGAGGCGTGGCGGGAGGCCCGCAGGGCCCCGCGCCCCAAGCGGGGGCGGGGCAGGCCGCGCAAGGGCGAGGAGGCCCGCGCGGACCCCGCCAAGGGGGTCAAGGGCCTCAGGTTCCCGCTGCTCAAGAACCCCGAGGACCTCAGCGAGGGGCAGGCCTCGGCGCTTGTGTTTAGTCAAGTAGTTTTGAGCAGAAGGGACTGCGGTGGGAATCCTGGACCAAATCCATCCTATGCGACTAGCCCCAAATCCCTTCGGTACTGCATGGGGCT
>CALUNW010000004.1 GCA_944322145.1 uncultured Atopobiaceae bacterium
GGCGCACATGCCGCACGCGATGCAGAGGCTGTAGTCGATGCGGGCCTGCTTGTCCTCGACGTGCATGGCGCCCGCGGGGCAGGCGCGCTCGCAGAGGCGGCAGCCTATGCAGCCCTCGTCGGCGACCCAGATGCGCCTGGTCTCGTCGTCCATGTCTCTCCCCTCGTGGATGGTCGTGCGGAGGGCGGCTCCCTCCGGCTCCTCGCCGAGTAAGAGTTATTTGCGAAAAGCGGGGCGATTTGGGCCCTGAAACTGCAAGAAACTCTTACTCGGCGCGGGTGGTGCGGGTGATGAAAAGGGACTGTCCCTTTTCATCACTTGGCGAGCAGGTAGGCGTAGTCGTCGCAGACCGCGCAGATGGTGAGGCGCACGTCCTCGGGCAGGCCGCACGCGGCGTCGCGCACGTCATAGGTGCCCTCGCCGCCGGCGAGGCGCACGCGGAACGTGCCGTCCGGCAGCGGCAGGAAGCCGCGGTTCTCGCTCGCGTCCATGTCCTCGGAGCTCCAGAAGAGCGTGAGCTTGTCCTTGTACGGGCGGCCGCTCCACGGGCAGAAGACGGCGCAGTTGCCGCACTCGTTGCACATGCCGTCCACGTGGACGACCTGCTGCTGGGCGAGGCCCGGGACCTTGATGGCCACGTTGGCGCGGTTGGGGCAGACGTCGCAGCAGACCTCGCAGACGGTGGCGCAGCCCAGGCAGCGGCTCGTGCGGTCGGCGGCCACGTCGACGCAGACGTCGCCCTTGCGCGCCATGATGGCGTCGAGCTTGTCGTCGCGGACGTTCTTCTCCTCAAAGGACTCGAAGGTGGCGCCCACCATGGCACGCGCCACGGCCTGCGCGTCGGCGATTGCCTCCACGAAGGTGGCCGGCCCGCGGCGGCAGTCGCCGGCGGCCCAGACGTGGTCCACGCCGGTGGCGGTGCCGGCCGGGCGCCCGCGGCGGTCGAGCTCCACGCCCGCGCCCTCGTAAAGGCCGCGCTCGATCTGCTCGCCCACCGCGCAGATCACGGCGGTGGCGGGAACCTGAGCGGTCTCGCCGGTGCCCTCGGGGCGACGGCGGCCGGACTCGTCGGGCTCGCCGAGGCGCATGACCTCGCAGGCCAGCTTGCCGTCGGCCACGCCGATCGGGGCCAGGAGCTCACAGAGCTCGACGCCCTCCTCGCACGCCAGCTGCAGCTCCTCCTCGTCCGCCGGCATCTCCTTCTTGGTGCGGCGGTAGACGATGCGCACGTTCTGCACGCCCGCGGCGCGCTTGGCCACGCGCGCGGCGTCCATGGCGGTGTTGCCGGCGCCCACGATCACGACGTCGGTGCCCAGCTCCAGGGGCTCGCCTGCCTTGGCGGCCTCGAGGAACTCCAGGACGTCGATCTCCTCGCCGGCCTTGAGGCCCACCTTGCCGGGCGCCCACGCGCCGGTGGCAACCACGACGTCGGTGAAGCCCTCGTCGAGAAGCGCCTGCACGCTCGAGACCTCGCGGCCGAGCACGGCCTTGGCGCCAAAGGCGAGGCAGAGCTCGACGTCACGGTCGATGTCATCGTGGGAGATGCGGAACTCGGGGATGATGTGGCGCGCGACGCCGCCGAGGGCGCTGGTGCGCTCGAAGATCGTGACCTCGGCGCCCGCGCGCGTGAGGAAGAACGCCGTGGCGAGGCCGGCCGGGCCGCCGCCGATGACGGCGACGTTCTTGCCCGCGGCGCCCGGGACCGGCGCCACCGGGGTGGCCTTGAGCTCGCGCAGGACCTCGTCGAAGCCGCCGCGGGCCGCGTCGAGCTTGTGGCCGCGGATGCGCGCTCCGTCGGGCTCGTAGAAGGCGCGCTCGCACTTGGCGCCGCAGGGGTGCGGGCAGAGGTTGCCGGTGATGTGCGGCAGCGCGTTCTTCTCGACGATGATGCGCAGGGCCTCCGCGAACCTGCCCTCGTCAACGCGGGAGAGGTAGGCCGGGATGTCCTGGCTGATGGGGCAGCCGGTGCGGCAGGGCGCCGTGAAGCAGCTCATGAGCGGCAGCTCGGCGTCGATCTTGTGGGGCTTGGCCGGCTTGATGGGCTTCTGGTAGTCCTTGCCGGAGGCCACGCGGGCGGCGAGCTCGGTCACGGCGTCAACGTCCACGACCTCGGAGCGCTTCTCGCCGGCGAGAAGACCGGCGATCTGGAAGAAGCGCTCGTAGCCGCCGGGCTTGAGGACGTTGGTCGCCATGGTGATCGGCCAGATGCCCGCCGCGTAGAGCTCGCGGATGTTGCGGGCGTCGGCGCCGCCGGAGTAGGAGATGCGCAGGCGGCCGTCGAACTGGCGGGCGATGCGGCGCGCAAGCTCGATCGTGAGCGGGAACAGCGAGCGACCGGACATGTACATCTCCTCGCTCGGCAGCTCGCCGCGAGTCACGTCAACCGGGAACGTGTTGGTGAGCTTGACGCCGAAGGCGAGGCCCTTCTCGGCGCAGAGCTTGATCAGGCGCTCGAACATCGGCACGGCGTCGGCCCACTGCAGGTCCTCGCGGAAGTGCGTGTCGTCGAAGACGATGTAGTCAAAGCCCAGCTCGTTGAGGCGGCTGCGGGCAAAGTCGTAGCCCAGCAGCGTCGGGTTGCACTTGATGTAGGTGTTCACGCCCTTCTCGGTGATGAGGTAGGTGGCGATGCGCTCGATCTCGTCGGGTGGGCAGCCGTGGAGCGTGGACTCGGTGACGGAGTTGGAGACCTGCGGGGAGACCGAGTTCACAAAGTCGGCGTCGACGTTGGCGAAGCGGTCGAGGTTGGCGAGGGCCCAGTCGCGGCACTCGGCCCAGACCTCGGTGCCGGACGCGTCCTTCATGCCCTCGATGTAGGCGTCGACCTTGGGGCTCTTGATGCCCTCGAGGCTGTAGCCCACGGACATGTTGAAGACGAAGCCGTCGGGGTCGCCGAGGCCGTACTCGCGGGCGATGAGCTTGCAGGCCCACCAGGCCTTGACGTACTCGGCGAAGGCGTCGGGCACCGTGAGCTCGGTGGACCACTCGCAGTTGTAGCACTCGTCCTCGGCCACGATGCAGGGCTTGTTCACGCAGGCGGAGAGCTCCTCGCCGTCCATGATCTGGACGGTCTTGAGCTCGAAGAAGCGCGAGCCCGCCACGTAGGAGGCCACGATGTTCTGCGCCAGCTGGGTGTTGGGGCCGGCGGCCGGGCCAAAGGGGGTCTCGATCTTCTCGGCAAAGATGGGCTCGGCGCCGCCCTCGTGGACGTAGGCCTTGCGCACGCCGAAGATGCTGGCCTGCGTGTCGTGCTCGGTCAGGATCCAGTCCATTACCTGCGCGAACGGAATCGGCCTCATGACGTCGCTCATTGTTGCTCCTCTCCGTGATTCAAAAGGGGACAGACCCCTTTTGAATCATTTGGCCCGCCGGCGAGACCGCGCGCCGGCGATTGGGTGACGATCGGCCCCGCGGAGGCCGTCTGTTCCTAATACGTGCGCTCGTTGAGCGTGCCCCAGAGCTTCTTGGACTGCTCGAGGGTCCAGGCGTTGATGCGCTCCTCGTCGAAGGCCACGAACTCGCGGTCCTTGTAGAGCACCTTGCCGTTGACGATCGTGGTGCGGCAGTTCTTGCCCATCATGCCGAAGAGCATGTGGCCGTCGATGTTCTCGTCCGAGAAGGGCGTGAAGACCGGGTAGTCCATCACGATGACGTCGGACGCGGCGCCCGGCTTGAGCACGCCGACCTCGCGCCCGAAGTAGGCGCTCGCCATGGCGGGGTTGTTCTGGAAGAGCATCGTCATGGCCTCGACCCAGCCCACGTTGGGCATCGCCGCGTTGTGGCGCTGGATGATGAGGAAGACCTTGAGGCTCTCGAGCATGTCGTGCGTGTAGGCGTCGGTGCCCATGTGCACGGGGATGCCGCGGCGGAAGAACTCGAGCACCGGCGCGCAACCCACGGCGTTGCCCATGTTGGACTCGGGGTTGTTGACGATGTGGGTGCCGGTTTCCTTGATGATGTCCATCTCGGCGGGCGTGACGTGGATGCAGTGGCCGAGCATCGTGCGCGGGCCGAGAAGATTGTGCTGCAGCAGGCGCTCAATCGGCGAGATGCCGCCGCGGTTCTGGCGGGAGTCCCAGACGTCGTTCATGCCCTCGCAGACATGAATGTGGAAACCGGTGAGGCCGTTATTGGCCTCGGCCATCTTGTCCATCGTCTCGTCGGAGAGCGTGAAGGTGGCGTGGCCGCCGAACATTGCGGCGATCATGGAGTTGCCCTCGGCCTGGGCCTTGGCCGCCCAGCGCGCGAACTCGGCGTTCTCGGCGATTCCCTGGTCGCGCTTCTCCTCGCCGCGGCGGTCGGAGGTCTCGTAGCACAGGCACGCGCGGATGCCCGTCTCCTCGCAGACGTCCTTGATGGCAAAGAGGGACCCCGGGATCTCGCAGAAGCTCGCGTGGTGGTCGAAGATCGTGGTCACGCCGTCGCGCAGGCTGTCGAGCACCGTGGCGTAGGCGCTCGCGCGGGTGCCGTCGAGCGTGAGGTTGTCGTCGATCTTCCACCACTGCTGCTCGAGGTTCTCGAGGAAGTTGGTGGGGTTGCATCCCTTGATGGAGAGGCCGCGGGCAAGGCCGGAGTAGATGTGGGTGTGGCAGTTCACCAGACCCGGCATGATGACGCCGCCGTGGGCGTCGACCACCTCCGCTCCCGGGTACTTCTCGGCGAGCTCGGAGGCGGGGCCGACCTCGGCGATCTTCTCGCCATCGATGGCGACGGCGCCATCCTCGAGGTAGGCGTTGCCGGCGTCGCGCGTGATGACGCGACCGTTGGTGACGAGCAGCATGTCTGTCTCCTGTCTGTTAATTGGGGACAGTCCCCAATTAACATAAATCTTTTGTGTTAATTGGGGACTGTCCCCAATTGACGGGCGAGAAGGACCTACTCCTTGCTTGCGGGCATGACCTTGGCGACGGCCTGCTCCTTGGTCGCCGCGGCGCGGATCTCGTGCGGCGGGTCGGCGGGCAGGATGAGGTTGAGCAGGATAGCCATGAGGGCGGCCGGGGTGATGGCGTTGGAGCCGATGACGGTGGTCACCCAGGAGGGCATGCCGGGGCCGGCGAGGCACCCGGATGCCATCCAGATGCCCAGGCCAAACACGACGGAGGTGCCCACGATGGTCGTGGTGCGCGGCGTGAGGCCGTCCTTGGTGAACATGCGGACGCCGTTCATGGTGATGGTGCCGAACACGCCCACGGTGGCGCCGCCGATGACGGGCTGCGGGATGGCCGTGAGCAGAGCAGAGAGCTGCGGGAGCAGGCCGGCGGCGGCAAAGACCACCGCCACGATCACGAAGACCCACCTGTTGACGACCTTGTTGGAGCAGATGATGCCCACGTTCTGGCCGAGCGCGGAGGTGGGCAGGCCGCCGATGAAGGCGGAGACGAGCGACGTCGCGCCCTGGGAGACGATGGCGCCCGAGAGCTCGCGCTCGGTGGGCATGCGGTCCATGGAGCCCAGGCACGCGGCGGAGACGTCGCCGATGACCTGGATGGCGACCATCGGGTAGACCACGGCGAGCGTGATGCAGACCTCGGGGTGGAACTCGATCGCGTAGGGCATGATCTTGGGGAAGGCGAAGACGCCGGCGGAGCCCACGGCGGAGAAGTCGAGCATGCCGAACGGAGCGGACACGATGATGCCGGCGATCATGCCGAAGAAGACGCTGCCGAGCTTGAGCGTGCCCTTGGCAAAGTTGTTGAGGCCAAAGACCACGGCGAACGTGACGAGCGCCACGCACCAGGCCTGCGGGGTGCCCCAGAGATCTGTGCCCTCGCCGCCCGCCATGTACTTGATGGCGGTGGGGTACAGCGACACGCCGATCGTGAAGATCACCGTGCCCGTGACCACCGGCGGGAAGAACTGCTTGAGCTTGCCGTAGAAGACGCCAAACAGGATGGCCGCGACGCCGCCCACGATCTCGCCGCCGAGCAGGGCGCCGAAGGAGAACGTGGCGCCCATGGCCTGCAGCGCCGGCAGGAACGCAAACGAGACGCCCATGACGATGGGCAGGTTGCCGCCGATGCGGCGGAACGGAGCGAAGGCCTGCAGGGCCGTGTCGATGGCGGAGAGAATCAGCGCCACCTGGATGATGTCGGTGCGCTGCTGCGTCGTGAAGTCAAACGTCGCGGCGATGAGGATTGCCGGGGTGATGATGCCGGCGAACGACGCCAGCACGTGCTGGAGCGCACAGGGGATCATGTCGCCGACGGGCGGCATCCCCTCACGCTGGAACAGGTAGTCGTGCGCCTCCTTGACCTCTGCGGTCTGCGCCTTGGCCTTCGACATGATCGTCCTCTCCACGATGATGCGACTATGTTTCGATAGTATTGCGCGGCGTGGCTAACAATTTGTCTGCTTTGATGAAAATCTGTTAGACGGTAGGTTGAGGGGCGTGAGCGGTTGGCGATTTGGCCTCTGAGCACTTTTTTCGTTAGTCTCGATATGCTATAACGCGATAGCGGAACAAGTGCACGGTGCCCCCCGAGCCGCCTGACAGCCGACCGCGCCTGACATATTTTCATGCGCGCGGGCACAGGATGCCCCGACCCTGCCGCGCTCGACGCCCCGAGGAGAACCACATGAGCCCAGAGCAGCTCGACTTCTACAAGCGACTCGCCCACGCGCTCGCCCTGCAGTTTGGCAGCGGGTGCGAGGTCGTGGTGCACGACCTCGAGAGCGCAGATCCCAGCCACTCCATCGTCGCCATCGAGAACGGGCACGTGACCGGCCGCAAGGTGGGCGACGGGCCCAGCCACGTGGTGCTCGAGGCGCTGCACGCCGGCGACGCCCAGCTCGAGGACCGCCTCGCCTACCTCACCAAGACCGCGGACGGCAAGATCCTCAAGTCGTCGACCGTCTTCATCCGCGACGAGAGCGGACGCGCGGTGGGCATCTTCGCGCTCAACTACGACATCACGCTGCTGCGCGCCATGGGCGACACCATCGCCGAGGTCGTGGGAACCGAGCCGAGCGCGCCCCGCGAGCCCGAGCCGATCGTGCGCAGCGTCGCCGACCTCCTGGACGATCTGATCGAGCAGAGCGTGGAGCTCGTGGGCACGCCGGTTGCGCTCATGACCAAGGAGGAGAAGGTCCGCGCGATCCGCTACCTCAACGACACGGGGGCGTTCCTCATCACGAAGTCCGGCCCCAAGGTCTGCAAGTTCTTCGGCATCTCCAAGTACACGCTCTACAGCTACCTCGACGAGGCCAAGAACGGCCCGAAGGAGTAGCGAGTCGGCGGGCTGCTGCGGGCCGAGGTTCTTCTCGCCTAGCAGGGGCGTCGTCGCCCAGTGTCCTTCTCGTCCGACTTTTGTACGACCTCGATAGGCTCGTACATCCTCTTAGATGATATATGTAATTTTATGCTTTGCCGCCCCAACTTTTGTTCGTACAAAAGTCGAGGCGCGGGCGGGCTCGGCGGGACGCGCCCGGCGAGGCGCGGAGGCGGCACGCGCCCCCTAGTTGACGCCGCGGAAGCCGCGCCCGATGATCTCGGAGCTGCTGGTGATCGTGATGAAGGCGCCCGGGTCGGTGGCGCGCACAAAGAGGCGCAGCTTCATGGCCTCGCGGCGCGACAGCACGCTCGTGAGGATGACCACGCGCTTGCCGGAGTACGCTCCCCAGCCAAACTGCAGCGTGGCGGTGCGGCCGAGCTTCTTGACGATGAACTCCTCCACGTCGCGCGGGTGGTCGCAGATGACCTGGCAGACCTTGCGCTGACGGATGGACTCGATGAAGCCGTCGACCACGAAGGTCTTGCCGATGAGCGCGAGCACGCAGTAGAGGCCCACGCGCGCGCCGAAGATGCCGATCGCCGCCACCACGACGGCCACGTCCACGGCGAAGAGCGCCTTGCCGATCTCGATGTCGGTGCGCTTGCGCAAGATCATGGCAAGGATGTCCGTGCCGCCGGTGGACGCGCCGATGTCAAAGACGATGGCCGAGCCCACGGCCGGCAGCAGCACGGCAAAGCAGACGTCGAGCCAGAGGTCGCCGGTGATGGACTGGCTCACGGGGAACAGCCACTCGAAGAGCGACGTGTAGCCCGAGAGCGCAAACGACGCGAACGCGCTCCACAGCACCGCCTTGCGGTCCAGGAAGATGAACCCCAGGAGCACGAGCACTGCGTTCATGATCCACATGTAGACCGAGACGGGCAGAGCCGGGATCGCCGCGTTGAACAGGATGGCAAAGCCCGTGGTGCCGCCGAAGGCCAGGTGGTTGGGGGTCTTGAAGAGCACGAGCGCCACGGCCGTGAGGATGAGGCCCACGTTGAGCAGGCCAAAGAACTGCGGGAAGCTGTAGGCCATGCGCTTCTTTGAGAGCCGCTCGGCACGCTGCGCCTCGTCCTCGCTCACGACCTCTGAGACCGGCTCGACCGCCGCCTCGATCTGCTCGTCCACCGCTGCCCCCTCCGGCACGCCCTGCCCCTTCGGAGTCGGCAGTCTATCAGGTTGGGACGCCTGCGCAGCCGAGAATTACGGGCCAGTTGTGGTCACTTTTTGCCTCGAAACCGTCCACAACCGGCCCCTTATCGGCGCCTCGCGACGAACGAGAGGCCGCCCCAAAACGGCGGCGCCCCGCCTTGCTGAGCAGGATCTTTCGCGAAGCGCAGTCCTGCGTGCAAGGCGGGGCACCGTCGTTTTGGGGCGTCTACCCCTCGAGCTTCTCGGCGAGCATCTTGTTGAAGGCCTTGGGGTTGCCGGAGCCCTTTGCCGCCTTCATGCACTGGCCCACGAGGAACCCGAGCACCTTCTTGTTGCCGTCACGGTACTGCTGGACCTGGTCGGTGCAGAGGCCGAGCACCTCGTCGACGATGGCACCGAGCGCGCCCTCGTCGGTGGACTGGCGCATGCCGTGGGCGTCCACGTAGGCGACCGCGTCCTCGTCGGTGCCGTTGATCGCGTCGAGCACCTCGCGCGCCTGCGCAAACGTGAGCGCATCCTCGGCGAGAAGACCGGCGATGCCGCGGACCTGCCCCACGGTGAGTGCGTCGTAGCTCGGCACGAGGTTGACCATGACGTTGGCCAGCGTGCCCACGTTCTTCTCGGCCACGCCCTCGAGGGACTCCTCGAAGAAGGCGGCCACCTTGGGATCGCCGGCGAGCTGGGCGGCGTCGGCGCGCTTGAGGCCGTAGTCGGCGACGTAGCGGTCGCGCTTGGCGTCGGGCAGCTCGGGGATGCGCGCTCGGCAGCGGTCGATGAACTCGTCGGTGAGGTCGAAGGGCGCGAGGTCGGGGTCCGGGAAGAGGCGGTAGTCGTCCGCGGTCTCCTTGACGCGCATGACCACGGTGCGGCGGCGGCTCGGCTCCCAGTGGCGCGTCTCCTGGTAGACGATGCCGCCCTCCTCGAGGACCTCGGCCTGGCGGCAGATCTCGTACTCGAGCGCGTCGTGGAGGCTCTTGAACGAGTTGATGTTCTTCATCTCCGTCTTGGTGCCAAACTCCGTGGTGCCGCGACGGCGCAGCGAGATGTTGCCGTCGCAGCGCATCGAGCCGCTCTCGAGCGAGCAGTCGGAGATGCCCAGGGTGAGGAAGGTCTGGCGCAGCTTCTCCATGAAGAGGCGCGCCTCCTCGGGCGTGCGCAGGTCGGGCTCGGTGACGAGCTCGATCAGCGGCGTGCCGCAGCGGTTGTAGTCGATGAGGGACTCGGTCGCCGCGGTGATGCGGCCCTCCTCGCCGCCCACGTGCACCATCTTGGCGGCGTCCTCCTCCATGTGGATGCGCAGGATCCGGATGGGCGCGACGTAGCCGCCGTCGGCGTCCTTCTCGACCGTGGCGTCCGGGCGCTCCTTGGCTCCGGCCCCGGAGACCTCGAGGTCCAGGTGGCCGTGCATGCAGAAGGCCACCGGCCCCTGCGTGGTCTGGAAGTTCTTGGCCATGTCCGGGTAGAAGTAGTGCTTCCGGTAGAACATGGAGTGGCGCATGATCTGGCAGTTGGTGGCCAGGCCCGCCATCACAATCGACTCGATGGCCTTCTCGTTGGGCACGGGCAGGGCGCCCGGCATGCCCAGGCACACGGGGCAGACGTTGGTGTTGGGCGGGTCGTCGTGGGAGAGGCGGCAGTTGCAGAACATCTTTGTCTCAAGCGTGGTGAGCTCGGTGTGGACCTCGAGGCCGATCACGGCCTCCCAGTCCTTGAGGACCTCGGCGAGCTTCTTCATGCGAGCTCACCCCCCTTCCCGGCAAAGGCGGGCGCGACTGGGGCCCCGCCGTCGGGCGAGAAGGACCGCTCGATCGCGCGCGCAAACGTGAGCAGCCGCGCGTCGGCGAAGGCCGGGCCCTGCAGCTGCGCCGACACGGGCAGGCCGGTCGCGGCGCCCAGGCCCAGCGGCACCGAGACGCCGCCGTTGCCAGCGATGTTGTTGGAGATCGTGAACATGTCCGACGCGTACATCTGCGTGGGGTCGGAGAGCTCGCCGAACTTGAACGCCGTGCGCGGCGCGGCGGGCATGAGGATGACATCGCACTTCTCGTACGCGCGGGCATAGTCGGCCGTGATGAGGGTGCGGACCTGCTGCGCCGGGTAGTAGTACGTATCGTAGACGCCCGAGGAGAGCAGGTAGGCGCCCAGCATCTGGCGGCGCTTGGCCTCCTCGCCAAAGCCGTGCGCACGGGAGAGCGAGGTCTGCTCGGCCAGCGTGGCCTGGCCGGGCTCCTGGTAGCCGTAGCGCACGCCGTCAAAGCGCGCGAGGTTGGAGAAAGCCTCGCACGGCGCGATCACGTAGTAGGCCGCGATGGCCGAGGCGATGTTGGGAAGGTCCACCTCGACGAGCTCGGCGCCCTGGTCGGCCAGCGCGCGGGCGGCGGCGCTCACGGCATCGCGGACCTCGTCGGTGAGGCCGGCGGCCTCCATGAGCGCGGGGACGACGCCCACACGACGGCCCTCGATGGGGTCGTCGAGGTGCGCGGCGAAGTCGCACGCGACGGGCTGGCTCGTGGAGTCCCACGGATCGCGGCCGCCGGCGGTGAGCGCGTTCATGGCAAGGGCCACGTCCTCGACGCGGCGGCCGAAGGGGCCGACCTGGTCGAGCGAGGAGCCAAAGGCCACGACGCCGTAGCGGCTGACGGCGCCGTAGGTGGGCTTGAGGCCCACGACGCCGCAGAGGGAGGCCGGCTGGCGGATCGAGCCGCCGGTGTCCGAGCCCAGCGAGACCGTGACCTCGCCTGCGGCGACGGCAGCGGCCGAGCCGCCCGAGGAGCCGCCGGGGACGCGCGCGACGTCCCACGGGTTGGCGGTGGGGTGGAAGGCCGAGGACTCAGTCGAGGAGCCGAAGGCAAACTCGTCCATGTTGGTCTTGCCCACGGGCGTGGCGCCGGCGTCGAGCAGGCGCTGGACGCAGGTTGCCGTGAACGTGGACTCGTAGTTCTCGAGCATGCGCGAGGCGCAGGTGGTGCGGGTGCCCACGAGGTGCATGTTGTCCTTGAAGGCCACGGGCACGCCGGCGAGGGGGCCGAGCCTCTCGCCTGCCGCGCGGGCGCGGTCGGTGGCCTCGGCCGCGGCGAGCGCGAGGTCCGCGGAGACCTGCAGGAACGCCTTGACCTCGCCGTCGCGGGCCTCCACGGCGTCGAGCGCCGCGCGGGCCACCTCGACGGCCGTGAAATCGCCGTTTGCGACGCCCGCGGCGATCTCGCGCGCGGAGAGCTGGTCGAAGTTGGCTGCCATCAGCGGTCACCTCCCTGGTCGCCGAGGATGGACGGGACGCGGAAGCTGCGGTCGCGCGACGCGCCGGCGTTCTCGAGCGCCACGTCGACGGGCAGGTGGCGGACCTCGTCGTCCGGCACGTCGTCGGTCATCACGTTGGAGAGATCCCCGATGGGGTGGAAGGTGGGCTCCACGCCCTCAAGGTCGTACTGGCGGATGGGGTCGAGCAGCGCCACGGCGTCGTTCATGTAGGCGGTCATCTCGTCGAGCTCCTCGGGCGTGAGCGCGATGCGCGCGTAGTCCGCGATGCCCGCGACGTCTTCTCTGGTTAGGGGCATAGGTCCTCCTATCGTCACTGCGCCCCATTCTACGACAGGGGCCGGCGGCGCGCGGGGCCCTGTCGCAACATCGCAACCTTACGAAAGCGCAAGCCGGCGGTAAGGCGCATCGATGGCCCCGCGACTCCGGCGCACCGACAATGCAAGGCGAGAAGAACCCGAGGCCAGGAGGTCACCATGAAAAAGCTCATCTTCATCGCCGTCGTGGCCGTGGCCGCGCTCGCCGTCATCCTGGACGACGGCCGGCCGCGCCGCCGCTGGACTCGCGGCTAGTCCGCACGCCCCGTCTCATCATGGCCCGCGTCTGCATAATCGGCCTTCAGTCCATATTGGGAACGCGTGAAATGCAAAAACGCGCTTCAGTCCATAAGATTCCGCTGGTTTTCGGGGGATGAATCTTTATTGCTTTAATCAATAGACGTTTTGCTTTTTCTCATGGACCACGTGCCGCCTCGCAGGGTCCATTTTCCATGGACTGAAGGCCGTTTTTGCATCCGGCGATGCCGAAATATGGATTGAAGGACGTTTTTGCAGCTAGCTGACCATCCGACGCCGGACGGAGCCCTCACCGCCCGCGCGGCCCAGCCGGCGCAGCGCCGTGCCGAACCCCGCCGCCAGCACCTGCTGGAAGAGCGTCCCGATGACCACGGGAAACATCACCTCGCCTGGGAAGTACTCCCCCGCTATCACCGCTCCCGCGGAGATGTTGCGCATGCCCACGAGGTAGGTCATCGAGACCTCCTGCTCGTGCGGTCGGCGAAGCGCCCGCGCGGCCCCCAGGCCGAGCGCATACCCACACGCCGCGAACGCACAGATGAAGGCCGCCACGCCCACGAGCTGGGGCGTGAGCGCGCGCACGTAGGGCGCCACGCCCGTCGAGTTGCAGAGGATCACCAGCACGAGCGCAATCTTTGCCGCCGGCGCGACGACCGGCGACAGCTCGCGCGCCGCGCGGCCGCGCGTGGCGTCGTTGAGGGCCGTGCCCGCGAGCGCCGGCAGCGCGATGGAGACCGCCATCTCCCCCATCATCCGTGCGGCATCGACCTCGACGACCTGGCCCAGCAGCAGGTGCAACGTAAGTGGGATGGTCACGGGCGCAGCCACCGTTGAGACCAGGATCGTGGCCAGTGAGAGCGCCGGGTCGCCGCCGAGCATGTTGGTCCACATGGCCGAGACCACGGCGACGGGCACGCTGTACTCGAGCACGATGCCGCAGACCAGGTTGGGGCTCGTCCCGAAGAGCGCCGTCGCGAGCGCGCACGCCACGCATGGCATGGCCACCGTCGCCAGCGCGAGCGAGACGAGCATCGGCAGCGGGCGGCGCACCACCCGCGCGAGGTTGCCAAAGGTGTTGGAGAGCGAGCTCTGGAACGTCATGAACGCAAAGAGCGCCGTCACGGCCGGCTTGAGGACGGAGAGCTGGTCCGGGAAGAGCACGCCCAGCACGACGCACGCCGGCGAGACAAATGCCATGTGGCTCCCGATGAAGCCGCCGAGCCGCTTCCACGCGTCCATGCTAAGAAGAGCCTCCCGCCGCCGCCAACAAGCCCTGCGCCATGGTACTTCTCGCCCGGCACGACGCACGCGACCGTAACGACCCCGCAAACGTCCGCGGCTGAAAATACCCCCAAGCTAGTAGGATTTGTTGCGAAGCGCCGGTTTTTCTCGCCCCGAGGCTTGCCTTTAATTCCCCACTCATTAGTATGAATTAGGCTAGCGAATCAGGCGCGGACCCGGCGCGGCCCGCGAGGAGAAAGGCAGACCATGGCATCTCAGCTACTCAACGTGAGCGCCCTCTCGGCAGGCACCGAGGACAAGCCCATCCTGCACGAGGTCGACCTTGCCGTCGGCGAGGGCGAGTGCCACGTCCTCATGGGCCCCAACGGCGCCGGCAAGTCCACGCTCGGACACGTCATCATGGGCGACCCGGTCTATCGCGTGAGCTCCGGCCGCATCTCCTTCGCGGGCGAGGACGTGACCGAGCTCTCCGCCGACAAGCGCTCGCTGGCCGGCATCTTCCTCTCCTACCAGGCCCCCGTCGAGGTGCCCGGCGTGCCGCTCTACAGCTTCCTGCGCACCATCTGCCAGAAGCGCCCCGAGCTCAAGACCACCGCGCGCAAGTTCCGCGAGCGCGTGGGGCAGATCGCCGACCAGCTCGAGCTCGACCAGAGCTTCCTCATGCGCGAGCTCAACGTGGGCTTCTCCGGCGGCGAGAAGAAGAAGATCGAGATGCTGCAGCTCCTGCTGCTCCAGCCCAAGCTCGCCATCCTCGACGAGACCGACTCGGGCCTGGACGTGGACGCGCTGGGCATCGTCTCCCGCGGCATCCAGGCCTACCGCGAGCAGGTCGGCGGCGCGCTCATCGTGATCACGCACAACACGCGCATCCTCGAGCGCCTCGAGGTCGACCGCACCCACGTCATGGTCAAAGGCCGCATGGTCGCCGAGGGGCCGGCCGAGCTCATCGCCGACATCGACGCCCACGGCTTCGAGCGCTTCGAGCGCGCGGGCGAGAAGGGCGACGCGTCGTGCGCCGAGTGCCCGGGATGCCCCAAGGCCGGTGATGCCGAGTGAGCGATCAGCGCAAGCGCACGCAGGTCGCCGACGTCAACCGCTCCCTCTACGACTTCACCAAGTCCGAGGAGGGCTACGAGCGCTACGACGACGGCCTGACGCCCGAGATCGTCCGCGCGATCTCCGAGAAGAAGGACGAGCCGGAGTGGATGCTCGAGATGCGCCTGCGCGCGCTCGAGCTCTACCACGCGCGCCCGATGGCCGAGAACTGGGGCCCGAGCATCGCGGGGCTGGACCTGGACCACATCTCCACGTACGTCTCGCCCAAGACCAAGCAGGCCAAGAGCTGGGACGACGTGCCCGCCGACATCAAGGACACCTTCGAGCGCCTGGGCATCCCCGAGGCGGAGCGCGAGAGCCTCGCCGGCGTGGGCGCCCAGTACGACTCAGAGATCGTCTACCACAACATGCGCGACGACGTGGCCAAGCAGGGCGTCGTCTACACCACGATCGAGGACGCGCTGCACGACCCCCAGTGGGAGCCCGTCGTGCGCGAGTACTTCGGCACGCTGATCCCGCCCACCGACCACAAGTTCGCGGCGCTGCACTACGCCGTGTGGTCGGGCGGCTCGTTCGTCTACGTGCCCGCGGGCGTGACGCTGCCCTACCCGCTGCAGAGCTACTTCCGCCTCAACGCGGCGGGCGCGGGCCAGTTCGAGCACACGCTCATCATCGTGGAGCCCGGCGCCGACCTGCACTTCATCGAGGGCTGCTCCGCGCCCAAGTACTACGAGGCCAACCTCCACGCCGGCGCGGTGGAGCTCTTCGTGAAGGACGGCGCGCGCCTGCGCTACTCCACGATCGAGAACTGGTCCAAGAACATGTACAACCTCAACACCAAGCGCGCCACGATCGGCGCCGACGCCAAGATGGAGTGGGTCTCCGGCTCCTTTGGCAGCCACGTGAGCTACCTCTACCCCACCACCATCATGGCGGGCGACCGCAGCAGCTGCGAGTTCACCGGCATCACCTTCGCCGGCGCCACGCAGGACCTCGACACCGGCTGCAAGGTGATCATGAACGGCGCGGACACCACCGCGTCCGTCTCCACGAAGTCCATCTCCAAGGACGGCGGCGTCAACACGTTCCGCTCGTCGGTCGTGATCGGCCGGCGCGCCGACCGCGCGCGCTGCTCGGTGAGCTGCCAGAGCCTCATGCTCGATGACATCTCCCGCTCCGACACCATCCCCGCGATGGACGTGCGCAACGCCACCGCGCAGGTGGGCCACGAGGCCACGATTGGCCGCATCTCCGACGACACGATCCTCTACCTCATGAGCCGCGGCTGCTCCGAGGCCGAGGCGCGCACGCTCGTGGTCAACGGCTTTGCCAACCCCATCTCCAAGGAGCTCCCGATGGAGTACGCCGTGGAGATGAACAACCTCATCAAGCTCGAGATGGAAGGGGCGATCGGATGATGGCCGAGAAGAACGCGGCTGCGGAGGCCGCTTGCGCCGCGACGCCCGAGATCGCCCTCGAGCGCGTCAACGTTGCCCCCGCGCAGACGTGGAACCGCCTGCGCACCAACGACATCACGCTGACCGTGCCGGCGCGCGGGCGTGCCGGCGACGTGTACTTCTCGCTTCCGCGCCTTTTCGAGGGCGTGGAGTGCGGCATGGGCCGCGAGGTCACGGACTGGGCCGAGTCCCAGGCCGCCGGCGCGCGCTACGTGGAGGTCCCGCGTGGCGAGAAGCGCGAGGAGCCGATCGTGGTGGCCGTGGGCGCGGGAGAGGTCGCCGACACCGGCGTCATGGTTCGCGAGGGCGCCGAGGCCACCATCGTCGTGGCGGCGGGGGGCGAGAAGGACGGCGAGGCCGGCACCTCCGCGTCGCTTCTGCGCGTGATCGCCGAGGCCGGCGCGCGCGTGCACCTCTACGAGTACGTGAGCGCGGGCGCGGGGCAGCACCTCGAGAGCGTGGGCATCTCCGCCGGGCGCGACGCGCGCGTCGACGTGCACCAGCGCCTGCTCGGCGGCGCCACCGTCGCCCTGGGCTTTGCCTGCGACCTGGCCGACGCCCGGGCGCGCATCGACCTGGACTGCCGCTACCACGCGGGCGGCGCCGAGGTGCTCGACATCAACGAGATCGTCCGGCAGCGCGGCCGCAAGACCCGCTCCGAGCTCTCCTACTCCGGCGTCCTCGAGGGCGCGGCCAAGAAGGGCCTGCGCACCACGATCGACCTTATCCACGGCGCCAAGGGCGCGCAGGGCAACGAGGCCGAGACCGTGCTCGTGCTGGGCGACGACGTGGTCAACAAGACGCTTCCCACGATTCTGTGCGACGAGGACGACGTCGCCGGCAACCACGGCGCCACCATCGGCTCGGTGAGCCCCGAGCAGCTGGCCTACCTCGCCGACCGCGGGCTCTCCCGCGAGGACGCCGAGCAGCTCTTCGTGCGCGCCCTCTACGAGGAGGCGCTCATGAACGCCCCCTGCGACGAGGCCCGCGCTGTAGTGGATGATTCAATTGGGGACAGACCCCTTTTGAATCATGAGGACGATGATTCAAAAGGGGTCTGTCCCCAATTGAATCATCCGGAGGAGGCGTGATGTATCGCGACGACTTCCCGCTGCTGGCTAGCCACCCCGAGATAGCGTTTCTCGACAGCGCTGCCACCGCGCAGCGCCCCGCCTGCGTCCTCGACGCCCAGCGCCGCTTCTACGAGACCATGAACGCCAACCCCCTGCGCGGGCTCTACAGCCTCTCGGTGGAGGCCACCGCGGCCATCGCCGCCGTGCGCGCGCAGGTGGCGGCCCTCATCGGCGCGCCCGACGCCCGCGACGTGATCTTCACGCGCAACACGAGCGAGAGCCTCAACCTCGTGGCCAAGTCCTTCTCGCCCTGCGTCTTGGGGGCCGGCGACGAGGTGGCCATCACCATCATGGAGCACCACTCCAACCTCATCCCCTGGCAGCAGGCCTGCCGCGCCGCCGGCGCGCGCCTGGTCTACCTCTACCCCGAGAAGGACGGAACGCTCGCCGAGGACGAGATCGCCGAGAAGATCGGCCCGCGAACCAAGATCGTGTCCGCGGCGCACGTCTCCAACGTCATGGGCTGCGAGCTGCCCATTCGTCGCCTCGCGGATGCGGCGCACGCCGTCGGCGCCGTGATGGTCGTCGACGCCGCGCAGTCCGTCCCGCACCTGCGCGTGAACGTGGACGAGCTCGGGGCGGACTTCCTGGCCTTCTCCGGCCACAAGGCGCTCGGCCCGATGGGCGTGGGCGTGCTCTGGGGCCGCCACGAGCTGCTCGAGCAGATGCCGCCGATGCTCACCGGCGGCGAGATGATCGACTCCGTGACCGAGCAGGGCGCCACCTGGGCCCCCGTGCCCGAGAAGTTCGAGGCCGGCACGCAGGACGCCGCCGGCATCTACGCCACCGGCGCCGCGCTCGCCTACCTCACCGAGACCGTGGGCCTCGACGCGGTGACAGAGCGTGAGGGCGAGCTTGTGGCGTATGCGATGGAACGGCTCTCCGACCTGGGCTTTGTTGACCTCATCGGCCCGGCGGACCCGGCGCGCCACCACGGCGTCATCAGCTTCAACGTGCGCGGCGTCCACCCGCACGACGTGGCGAGCATCCTCGACGCCTCCGGCGTGTGCATCCGCGCCGGCCACCACTGCGCGCAGCCGCTGCTGGCGTGGCTCGGCGTGGAGAACCTCGCCTGCTGCCGCGCGAGCCTCGCGTTCTACAACGACGCCGCCGACGTGGACCGCCTCGTCGACGGCCTGAGCCAGGTCTGGGGGATCTTCCATGGCAGTAACTGACCTCTACAACGCGGCCTTCATGGACCACGTCTCGCACCCCGACTACAAGTACCAGATGGAGGACGCCGACTGCAGCCACGAGGGCGTGAACCCCTCCTGCGGCGACGAGCTCACGTTCTCCGTGCGCTTTGCCGACGACGGCACCATCGAGGAGGCGGCGTTCACCGGGCACGGCTGCGCCATCTCCCAGGCGAGCGCCGACATCATGAGCGACCTCATGATCGACAAGACGCCCGAGGAGGCGCGCGAGCTCTGCGCCCTGTTCATGCGCATGGTCCGCGGCGAGGAGACCGACGAGACCGCGCTCGACGCCCTCGAGGACGGCGTGCTGCTGCGCGACATCGCGCACATGCCGGCACGCGTGAAGTGTGCCGAGCTCGCCTGGCGCACGCTCGATGAGATGCTCGAGGCCCGAGGAAAATGATTCAAAAGGGGACAGTCCCCTTTTGAATCATCGGAGGTGATGAGATGGCTGGAATGTTCTCGACCAAGGGGATGTACGCGCTGCGTGCGATGGCCGACCTCGCCGCGCACGACGGCTGGGTCTCGCTGGGCGACGTCTCGCGCCGGCAAAACATCTCGCGCAAGTACCTCGAGCAGGTCATCTCCCTCATGCACAAGGCCGGCTACGTCACGAGCCAGCGCGGCAAGGGCGGCGGCTACAAGCTCACGCGAGCGCCCGAGGACTACACCCTCGGCGAGCTGCTGCGCGCCGCGGAGGGGTCGCTCGCGCCCGTGAGCTGCCTCGACTGCACCAACGAGGAGCTCTGCCCCAACCGCGACAGCTGCACCACCGTCGACGTCTGGCGCGACCTCGGCCGCGTGACGGCCGGCTACCTCGACTCCAAGACGCTTGCGGACCTCATCCGCCCGGACGACGCGGGCCCCTGCACCGCCAAGCCGATCTAACGCAGGCGCCGGACGCGGGCGTCCTGCGCCGGTCCCACGAACTCGCCTACGTCTGTACTTTACGGGCGAGAAGAACCTGCCGCCCCAGCGTTTTCGCAGGTAGTGAGGTTGCGGGTTCTTCTCGCCCCTTTGTGCACGCCAGCAAAGTACAGACGTAGGCGAGTTCGTGGCATGCCGCCCGCAACACAAACAACGCCCGGCCCCGCGCGCTGCGGGACCGGGCGTTTGCGTTGCCTATGCGACGCGCGCGTTCTTCTCGCTTACGCCCAGCCCTTGCCCTGGGAGCCAAACTCGACGATGAGCTCCTTGGTGCGGTCGACGATGGCGTCGCGGCCCGGCTTGAGGAGCTTGCGCGGGTCGTAGCCCTTGCCCTGCTGGTCCTTGCCGGCCTCGATGTACTTGCGGGTGGCCTCGGCGAAGACGACCTGGAGGTCGGTGTTGACGTTGATCTTGGAGATGCCCAGCGAGATGGCCTTCTGGATCTGGTCGACGGGGATGCCGGTGCCGCCGTGGAGGACGAGCGGCAGGTCGCCGGTCAGGGCCTTGATCTCGCCCAGGCGCTCGAAGGACAGGCCGGCCCAGTTCTCGGGGTAGATGCCGTGGATGTTGCCGATGCCGCAGGCGAGGAAGTCGACGCCCAGGTCGGCGATGGCCTTGCACTGCTGGGGGTCGGCGAGCTCGCCGTTGGAGGCGACGCCATCCTCGACGCCACCGATGCCGCCGACCTCGGCCTCGACGGAGATGCCCTTGGCGTGGGCGGCCTTGACGACCTCCTCGGTGCGCTTGAGGTTGAGGTCGAAGGTCTCCTCGTGGGAGCCGTCGTACATGACGGAGGTGAAGCCGGCCTCGATGCACTTGAAGACGTCCTCGTAGGTGCCGTGGTCGAGGTGCAGGGCCACGGGCACGGTGATGTTCTTGTCCTCGACGAGCTGCTTGACGATGTCGGCGACGACCTTGTAGCTGATCTGCCACTTGGCGGCGCCGGAGGTGCACTGGATGATGACCGGGGACTGCAGCTCCTCGGCGGCGTCGAGGATCGAGGACGCCCACTCGAGGTTGTTGGTGTTGAAGGCGCCCACGGCGTAGTGGCCCTTGGCCGCGGCCTGGAGCATGGCAGTAGCGTTGACGAGCATGTTGACCTCCATACGTGTTGGTAACCCGGAAGGACCGTACGCATAGATGATACCGCGTCGCGCCGCCGCCCGAGGGGGAAATCGGTCTCATAGCCATATTTTGGGGCAGCGGCCTGTAAGGTCTTTGTGATGTCGCACATTGCGTTCGCTGAGGGGTATCACAGAAGAGAATACGCACGTGCCGGGCAGGAGATCCCGCAGCAGAAGCCCGAGGACGCCACGGACGCGGGCGGCGCGGCGGACGACGGCTCCGGCGCGGAGGCGGGCGCGGGCAGCAACGCTAACGCGAGCGCTGGGCAGGGCGACGGAACGGCCGGCTGAGCGCTGAGCCGGCGTCGCGGCACTCCCTTCTCGCGTTGTGTGCGGTTTTTTGGAGGCAGCCCGAGTAACAACCTTTCTGTTCGCTATAAAACCGCAGGTAGAAAGGTTTTACAAGAGTGCGATACCAGAGGGCCCTTCAAAAAACTGCACACAACGCGCAGGGCCCGCGGCCGCGGAAGTGACGGAGGTGTGAGGACGCCGAGCCGGATTGGCGGCGTGCCCCGACTGAGCTAAAATTTCGAACCGTTGTGTCGACCCCGATGAAAGGAGCCCCATGGAGCGTCCCAACGCCTGGAAGGGCTACGGCGAGGAGCAGCTCGCCGACCTCAACCGCATCTGCGAGGACTACAAGTCCTTCATCTCCGACAACAAGACCGAGCGCGAGTGCTGCGCCGCGGCCGTCGAGCTGGCCCGCGCGGCCGGCTACGAGGGCCTCGAGGAGCGCATCGCGTCCGGCGCGCCGCTCTCCGCCGGCGACAAGGTCTACGCCGTCAACCGCGGCAAGACCCTCATGCTGGTGCACCTGGGCACCGCGCCGCTGACCGAGGGCGTCAACATCCTCGGCGCGCACATCGACTCGCCGCGCCTCGACGTCAAGCAGGACCCCGTGGACGAGAAGAACGAGCTCGTCACGCTCGACACCCACTACTACGGCGGCATCAAGAAGTACCAGTGGGTCGCCATGCCGCTCGCCATCCACGGCGTCGTGGCCAAGAAGGACGGCTCGGTCGTGAACGTGGTCATCGGCGAGAAGGACGACGACCCCGTCTTCTGCATCTCCGACCTGCTCCCCCACCTCGGCGCTCAGCAGATGTCCAAGAAGGCGACCGAGGTCATCGAGGGCGAGATGCTCGACGTGCTGGTGGGCAACCGCCCGATCGTGGTGGACGCCGACGCCGAGAAGGACGAGGATGCCGAGAAGAGCCCGGTCAAGGCCGGCGTCCTCAACATCCTGCGCGACGCCCTCGGCATCGAGGAGGAGGACCTGCTCTCCGCCGAGCTCGAGGTCGTGCCCGCCGGCGCGGCCCGCGACCTGGGCCTGGACCGCTCGATGATCCTCGGCTACGGCCAGGACGACCGCGTCTGCGCCTACACGAGCCTCGTCGCCCAGCTCGAGTGCGAGGCCCCCGCGCGCACCGCGGTGACCCTGCTCGTGGACAAGGAGGAGATCGGCTCCGTGGGCGCCACCGGCATGACCAGCAACTTCTTCGAGAACGTCATGGCCGAGGTCCTCGAGCTCGCCGGCGTGAGCGGTCAGCTCGCCCTGCGCCGCTGCCTCGCGCGCTCCAACATGCTCTCCTCCGACGTCTCCGCCGGCTTCGACCCCGCGTTCGCGAGCGTCTTCGAGCCCAAGAACTCCTGCTACCTCGGCCACGGCCTGACGTTCAACAAGTTCACCGGCTCGCGCGGCAAGGGCGGCTCCAACGACGCCGACGCCGAGTACATCGCCACCATCCGCCGCGTCATGGACGAGGGCGGCGTCGCCTGGCAGACCGCCGAGCTCGGCAAGGTCGACGCGGGCGGCGGCGGCACGATCGCCTACATCCTCGCCGTCTACGGCATGAACGTGATCGACTGCGGCGTGCCCGTGCTCTCGATGCACGCTCCGTGGGAGGCCACGAGCAAGGCCGACGTCTACGAGGCATATCGCGGCTACCGCGCGTTCCTCAAGCTGGCGTAACCGGCTGACTCACCTGTAACGGGGCCGCCCCCAACATGCGCGCAGGACTGCGCTTCGCGAATGATCCTGCTTAGCATGTTGGGGGCGGCCTCTTGCTGTTGAGGTTGTGCGCGGCGAGAAGAACAGACGCCGTTCTTCTCGCCTAACGTGCACCGAGTAAGAGTTTCTTGCGATTATCGGGCCAATTTGAGGCCGATTCTTGCAAGAAACTCTTACTCGGTGAAAGGCGAGTTGTCGGACAGACGTCTACAGGTCGGCCATGGTCTTGCCGGGGCCGACGAGACCCTCGAAGTCGGCCGTGAAGGCGTCCACGGCTGCGTCGATGGCGGCGTTCTTGACCAGGCCCTCGATCACGGAGGAGGCGGCCGTCACGGCGCCCACGCCGTAGCGGGCGAGCTCGAGGATCTGCTGGGAGTTCTTGAAGCTCGCGGCGAGCACCTCGCAGGGCAGGCCGTTGGCGCGGAAGATGTCGTGGATCTCCATGGCCACGCCCACGCCGTCATAGCCCATGTTGTCGATGCGGTTGATGTAGGGCGCGGCGTAGGAGGCGCCGGCCTTGGCCGCGAGGAACGCCTGCATGGGGGTGTAGATGGCCGTGGCCGTGGTGCGGATGCCCTCGGCGGCGAGCATTCGGATGGCCTTGAAGCCCTCGGGGACGCTCGGGACCTTGGGGAAGGTGTTCTCGCCCAGCTCGGCGACGATGCGGCGGCCGTCGGCGACCATGCCCTCGGCGTCACGCGCCACGACCTGGGCGTGGAGCTCCATGTCAGGGCCGATGATGTCGCGGATCTCGCGCAGGACCTCGAAGGGCGCCCGTCCGGAGGCGGCCAGGATCGAGGGATTGGTGGTCACGCCGTCGACCGGGTAGTACTCCACCAGTCGCTTGATGGCGTTGACGTCGGCATCGTCAATGATGAGCTTCATGAGGGCTTCCTTTCGCTGGGTGATGAAAAGGGACTGTCCCTTTTCATCATGTTACAGGGTCTGCTCGGTGCGGGCGATGATGTCGTCCTGGGTGGCGCGGGAGAGCACGTTGAAGAAGGCGGAGTAGCCGGCCACGCGGACGATCAGGTCCTTGTGCTTCTCGGGGTGGGCCTGCGCGTCGAGCAGGGTCTCGCGGCTCACGATGTTGTACTGCACGTGATAGCCGTGCAGGCGGTCGAAGAACGTGGAGATGAGCATCTCGAGCTTCTGCTTGTTGCGCTCGGAGGCCAGCATCGTGGGCGCCATCTTCTGGTTGAGCAGCACGCCGCCCGTGATCTTCTCGGTGGGGAGCTTGGAGACGGACTTGAAGACGGCGGTGGGACCGTGGGTGTCGGCGTTGTGCGCGGGGCTGCAGCCCTCGGCCAGCGGCTCGTGGGCGTGGCGGCCGTCGGGGGTTGCCATGGTGCCCATGCCCTGACCCACGTTGGCGCTGATCGAGGAGGTGCCGGCGTAGCGGATGCCGCCGATCGGGCCGCGGCCGTGACGCGTGTTGGGGTACTTGGCGATCTCGTCGATGTAGGAGTCGTAGGCCTTGACCACGAGCTGGTCCACGGAGTCGTCGTCGTTGCCGTACTTGGGAGCGTCGTTCACGAGCATGGACTGGATGCGCCGGCTCTCCGGCGAGGTGAAGTCGTCCTCGAGCGCGGCCCAGAGCTCGGCCGGGGTGATGCGCTTCTCGTCGAACACGAGCTTCTTGATCGCGGCGAGCGAGTCGGCCATGTTGGCGATGCCCACCTGCAGGCCGGAGATGAAGTCGTAGACCGCGCCGCCCTCCTTGATGGTCTTGCCGCGGCCGATGCAGTCGTCGGTGAGCGCGGAGCAGAGGATGTCCGGCACGTCGCGCTCGGAGGCGAGGTCGATGGCGTTCTCAACGATGACGCTCGCGCGGGTGATCTCGCGGATGGTCTTGTCCCAGGCCTCCATGAGCTCGTCGTAGCTCTTCATGTCCTTGAAGTAGCCGTAGCCCTTGGCAAAGCGCTTGCCGGTGGTCATGTCCACGCCGTCGTTCATCACCACGAGCAGCATGCGCGGGAAGTTCACGTAGCTCATGCCCGTGCAGCGGTAGCCCCACTTGCCCGGCACCGCGGTCTCCACGCAGCCGATGGCGGAGTAGTTGTAGGCGTCCTCCTCGGCAACGCCCCAGTTGATGAACGACGGGATGATGACCTCGTCGTTGTTGAGGGCGGGCATGCCAAAGCCGAGCTTCATGACCTCGATGCACTCGTCGTAGAACTCCTTGTTGAGCCCCGCGTGGTAGCGCACCGTGAGGTTGGGCTGGGTGAGGCGGGTCTGCGCCACGGACTGCAGCACGAGAAACGACAGGTCGTTGACCGCATCCTTCTTGTCCGTGGTCTGGCCGCCGATGGTGACGTTCTGGTACATGGGGCTGCCGGCGGAGGAGAAGGTGTGTGCCTGGCTGCGGACCTTGTTGACGGAGAGCGTCTTGATCCAGAGGCACGTGAGCAGCTCGAGCGCCTCGTCGCACGTGATGGCGCCGGAAGCGACGTCGGCCTGGTAGTACGGGAACATGTACTGGTCGAAGCGGCCGTAGGAGAGGCTGTGGCCGTTGGACTCGATCTGCAGGATGAGCTGGATGAACCAGACGGACTGCACGGCCTCGCGGAAGGAGCGGGCGGGCTCGTAGGGCACGCGCTCGCAGGTCTTTGCGATCTGGCGCAGCTCGGCGGCGCGCGCCTCGTCCTTCTCGGCCTCCGCCATCTCGCGGGCGAGCGCGGCGTAGCGCCCGGCAAAGCGGCGCACCGCGGAGATCACCACGAGGACGGCCTTGTAGAAGACGTTCTTGTCGATGGAGGCGGGGTCGGTGAGGTCGAGGGCGGCGCGGCACGCGCGGACGCGCTCCTCGTAGCCTGCGAGGCCGTCCGAGAGCACGCGGGCGTAGTTGACCGCGAGGTGCGCGTCACCGGCGTTGAGCTTGCCCTCCATGCCAAAGAGGCCGGTCTCCATGTAGACCTGGACCTCGTCGGGCAGCAGGGCCTCACCGCGGGAGCGCAGGTTGTTGTTCTCCCAGAAGGGCGCGAGGTCGCGGAGCTGCTGCTTGGTCTCCTCGGTGATGTAGAAGACGTCGCCGTCGCGCTTCTCGAAGGTGTCGAGCTCGTTCAGGACGAACTCCATCGTGTACTCGGGGAAGATCGGGGCGTTGCGGTTCTTGGTGGCCTGGTTGCCCACGATGAGGGTCTTGTCCTCGATGTAGATGCTCATGTTGTCGAGGATCTTCTCGAGCATGAGCGCGCGCTTCATGACGTTGGGCTGGTTCTGGCACTCCTTGTAGGCCTCGGTTGCCAGCACCGCGCGCTCGGCGTCGATGTAGGGCTTCTCGTCGAGCATCTCCTCGCGGAACGCCTTCATGCGGGGCGTGAGCTCTCCGAAGTGGCTGCTGTTGGTCTGGGACATCTGCGACTCCCCTTCTCCCGGGACGCCTTCTGGCTTTGTCATACTTATAGCAGCGAGAAGAACGTGTGTCAACGTTCGCAAGAATATTTACTTTCGTTCGTAAGTTCACTACCATTGAGCTGCCGAGAAGAACCACTTGCCGCCCGTCCGCCCAGAAGGAGCCCGCCATGCAGTCCGCCACCGTCTTCAACGTCCAGAAGTTCAGCCTCGACGACGGCCCGGGCATCCGCACCGTGGTCTTTCTCAAGGGCTGCCCGCTGCGCTGCTACTGGTGCTCCAACCCGGAGAGCCAGGCCCGCGCGCCGCAGCTCGAGTGGAACGAGAAGAGCTGCGTTGGCTGCCGGGCGTGCCTGGCGGCGTGCCCCGGGGCGAAGGCAGCGGGACCGGACGAGAAGCACCACGTGGACGTGCGCTCCGTGGACGCGGGCTCGGCCGAGGCGGCGGCCGCGGTGGCGGGCTGCCCAGGTCGCGCGCTCACGGTGGCCGGCCGCACGCGCACGGTGGAGGACGTCTTCGAGGAGTGCATGCAGGACGAGCCCTTCTACCAGCAGAGCGGAGGCGGCGTCACGCTTTCCGGCGGCGAGCCGCTCACCTGGCCGGACTTCTGCGTTGAACTGCTGGGGCGCCTGCGCGAGGCGGGCGTGGACACCAACGTGGAGACCACGGCGCACGTGCCCGCGCGCGACTTCGAGCGCGTGACGGAGCTGCTCAGCCACGCCTACATCGACATGAAGCACTGGGACGCGGCCGCGCACCGCGAGGGCACGGGCGTGGAGAACGACCTCATCCTCGCCAACACGCGCAGAGCCATCGAGCGCGGGGTCGACGTGCTCGTGCGCACGCCGGTCATCCCCGGCTTCAACGACGGGCTCGACGACGCCCGCCGCTTCGCCGAGCGCCTGCACGAGGTGGGCGCCACGCGCGTGCAGCTCCTCCCCTTCCACAACCTGGGCGAGAGCAAGTACGACCTCCTGGGCCGCGACTACCGCCTCCACGGCCTTACGAACCTGCACGAGGAGGACCTCGAGGAGTTCCGCCAGGCGTACGTGGACGCCGGGATCGACGCGTTCTTCTAAGGTGTATTTCGGGAGACCGCGCATACCCCCCATTTTTGAGGAGAATAGTCGCCAAAAATGGGAGGTGTGTGCGGTCTGTCAAATATGCCACGCATTATGGTTTTCGTTCGAAAGCGTAGAAGACGGCTATACTTACGAATAGTCAATCGAAGGAGCCGTCATGCCCGCACGCACCAACCGCATCCTGGAGGTCCTGACCGAGCGCGAGCGCGTGGAGGTCTCGACGCTGGCCGAGGAGCTCGGCGTCTCGCAGGTCACCATGCGTAAGGACCTCACCGAGCTCGAGCGGCGCGGCCTCATCCGTCGCGAGCACGGCTTCGCGGTGCTGCGCAGCGCGGACAACGTCGAGGGGCGCCTCGCCTATCACTACGAGGAGAAACGCACGATCGCCCGGCGCGCCGCCGATCTTGTGCACGACGGCGACACCATCATGGTGGAAAGCGGAAGCTGCTGCGCGCTGCTCGTGGCCGAGCTCGCTGCCGCGGGACGGGACGTGACCGTGGTCACCAACAGCGCCTTCATCGCGGGCTACGTGCGCGACGCCGCGAGCGTGCAGACCGTTCTTCTCGGTGGCATCTACCAGAAGGACTCCCAGGTCATGGTGGGTCCGATGGTGCGCACGTGCGTCGAGGGGTTCTACGTCGACCTGCTCTTCGCCGGCGCGGACGGCTTCTCGCCGCGCACCGGCTTCACCAACAGCGACCAGATGCGCGCCCAGGCGGTGCGCGACATGGCGGGGCATGCGGAGCGCGTCGTGGTGCTCACGGAGAGCGAGAAGTTCAGCCGTCACGGCACCGTGCCGCTCGCCCTGGGCGAGAAGGACCTCGCCGTGATCACGGACACGCACGTGAGCGACGAGGCGCGCGCCGAGCTCGAGGCCGCCGGCGTCGAGCTCATCTGCGCGGAGTAGAGGGCCGCGCTGGGCGTCGCGCCCGTTTTGGCCGGTGCCTGATTTCCGGCATCTGCGCACGTGCCTGATTTCCGAGAAATGCGTGTTTTGGTGCCGGATTTCCGAGAAATGCGTGCGGCGGGCACGCATATGCCCGGATTCTGGCACCGATATGCGCATATGGCGGGATTCTGGCACCAGGCCGGGCACGGCACGCATACAGCCGGATTCCGGCACCGCCGGGCCTGACCTATTCCGCTGCGCCACCCTCGCCGTCGCGGTTCATGCGCTCGGCATAGGTACGGGCGCGCTCGAGCTGGTCGTTGAGCACGTCGATCGTCTTGGAGAAGGACTCGTTGGCCTGCTCGCGGAACTTATCGATGCTGTCGAGCGTGGAGAAGACTGCGTCGTAGGCACGGCGCAGGGTCTCCGGAGAGACGCCACTCGAGACCGCCTGCTGCTGCGTGCGCAGGGAGTTGTCCTGCAGAAGCTTGCTCGTGCGGTCGATCATGGCATCCGTGGTCTTGTTGACAGCGTCAATCTGGTCGAGCACGAGCTTCTGGTTCTCGAGCGACTGCGCCACGATCACCGCCGTGCGCAGCGCGGTCACCGTGGTGGTCTTGGCACGCTCCACGCCGCGGACGAGCTGGTCGTTGTTCTGCTGGATGATGCCCATCGAGAGGTAGGCCTGGATGGTCACGGCTGCCTGCGTCTGCACGTCCTGACGACGCTGACGAACTGCGAACAGGGCGTCTTTCTCGAGCGAGGATGCCAGCTCGACGTTGCCCGCCGCGCGCTCTCGGTCGATGCGCGCCACGAGTTCGTCGTCGATGCTCGTGAGCAGCTCGTAGGCGCGCTTGAGGGTGCCCAGGTTGCCCCAGAGGCTGCGGCGCTCCACGTTGAGGGCGGCGTTGTCCTTGCGCAGCAGGTCCTGTCCCTTGCCGAGCGACAGCAGAATGGAGTTGAGCTGCTGCTGGTTGGACTCGTAGCGCTTGAAGTAGCGCTTCACGCGGCTGGCAAAGGGCAGCGCACCCAGCAGGCGCTCGGCGAAGGTGTCCTCGCCAGGCGCGAGCTCGTCGACCTCGTTGCGCAGGTCCACGAGGCTCTTGGAGACCTGCTCCTGCGCGCCGCCGGTCTTGGACGTTGCAAGGGACTGCTCGAGGAAGCGGCTTGAGGTGCTGGCGGTCTCTCGGAAGGCGTCGGACCCCACCTCAAAGATCGCGTCGACCTCCTGCTTGAACTCCAGGCTCTGAGGCGGCAGGGATGCCACGCGGGAGACCCAGGAACTTGCGTTGCCGCTCAGGCGCAGCAGCTCCTCGGCGCTCGGCGCGGGCACCTGCGCGAGGGCGCCCTCGGTCTTGACGGGCTCCGGCGCCGGCGTCACCTCCAGGTCGAAGCTGTCATCGGGCGCGTCGAGAAGATCGTGTGCCATGGTGGTCTCCTATCCTTGTGTCGGATCGTTCCTTCGATTACGACAGTTCATCGGTCGGCTCGCCCAGGGAGAGCTCGCTCGGGCGGTGCCCCAGGCGGTGCCGCAGGTAGTCGGAGCCCGTCTCTATCTGCGTCGAGGCACCCTCGACGATGCCCGTGCGCATGCGGTCGAGCGCTCCGGCGACGTCAGCGCATTGCTCGTCGAGAGCCGTGACGTTTCTGCGCGCGCGATTGCTGGCGCGCCCGCCAAAGCCGAGGTAGCGTACGTTGGTCACAAGCTGCTCCCACGCTCCGGGCAGCCAGGACGTCGCGAGCGAGAGCACGAGGTGGCGGTCTTCCTCGGCGCCTGCGGTCGTGAACTCGGGCAGCTCCACGAGCTCGGCCATCGAGCCCACCACGGTACGCAGACGCTCGGCCTCGGCGGAAATGCCGTGCGGCTCGTCGGCCTCGCACGCCGCCTCGATGCGCGCTGCCATGTCGTTCACGGCCTGCGCGGATTCCTTGAGCGTGGGGTCGGCTCCCACGAGCGCGTCGAGGTCGATGGCGCCGACGTGCTTTGGCATGTTGAGCGAGGTCAGCAGCATCCAGGAGCCCGCGGACATGGCTGCACCGGCCACGACGAGCGCCACCTGCGAGACGAGGCTCGAGGCGAGAAGGACCGCGGAGGCTCCAAAGACAACAAAGACCGTCGCCGCGACGCCCGTCACCAGTGCCTTGTCTCCTTGCATTCGCCCCCCTCTCGAGCCTGATGGCCTGTCCCTTTTTGTCTGAACGAAAAAACACGTCCCCAATGTGCAGAAAACCTGTCCCGTTTTTACAGGTAGCCACGAATCTCCTTGAAGGCGGCGGTGAGGTCGCCGCCCACGGCGTCGAAGACGCGGCCGCCCGTGAGCTCGGCGAGGCGGCCCATCTCGTCGGCGCTCGCCTCGCCAAAGAGAATCGCGTAGACGGGGATGCCCTGCACCGCCTCGTTGGCCTCGTACCACTGCGCAAAGCCGTCAATGCCCGGGGCGTCGGTGTTCTCGCCGTCCGAGAAGAGCACGACGGAGGTCACGTTGTCGTCCGCGCGAGTCTGCGCCGCCAGCTCGAGCGCGTGCTGGAGCGTGCCGTAGAGCGCCGTGCCGCCGAGCGCGGAGAGGTCGTTCACGTAGGAGCTCACGTCGGCGAGGTTTCCGTCCTCCCCCACAACGAGGTCCTTCTCGCTTTTTATTCCGGAGGCAAACTCCACAAAGCGAATCGTCTCGCGCGGCTGGAAGGTGAGCAGCGCCGCCGTGCCGTCCGCACCCGTCTCGGTGAGCGAGAGCAGGGCTGCCTTGAGGGCGTCGAGGCGCTCGCCGCCCATGGAACCCGAGGTGTCGATCTGGAAGACCATGTTTGCAGGCTTGCGCACCTCAGAGACCCAGCTGGAGAGCAGGGCACGCACCGTCTCGAGCCGGTTGGGGAAGGGAATCTCAAAGGCCATCCGCTCGTCGTCGGGCGTGGTGGCGTCCGTGCGGCGGTGCGTCTCGTCGGCAATGCGCTGCTGGACGTCGTCGCGACGCAGGTAGTCCACCAGCGCGCCGTAGGCGGCCTCGGCCTTCTCGCCCCTGCCGGAGAGCAGCGTGAGCGGGTAGTCGGCCGTGATGACGCCGTCCTGCGGGATAACCTCGACGAGGTCGGGGTCCTGCAGGATGAGCGACTCGTAGTTGAACACGCCGTCGACGGTGGACGCGTCCTTGCCGTAGGCCTCCATGAGCCATCCCGACGAGCCGCTCGCGAGCGCCTGCCCCCGGGCGAACCGCATGAGGTCGGCCGCCACGGCCGTGACGTCGTCGGCCGTGATGGCGGCACCCGTGCCGGAGAGCGCCGTCGCGAGCTCAACCAGCGTCGAGAAGCCGCTGTTTGACGAGACCGGGCTGGACATGCCGTAGGCAAACTCCCCGGAGGCCGCTGCGTCGACGACCTCCGCCCAGGTGGGGCTCTTCTCGTCCCAGCCGAGCTCCGCCGCACGGTCGCGCTTGACGCCGAGGACCACCGGCGTGCGCATGATCGAGGCCTCCTCCGAGACCAGCGCGCTCTTCTCGTCAAAAAGCGTCATGTAGGCGTTGGAGGGGAACCACGTTGCGTCGAAGTCGCCCTCGCCGGACATGACCGCCTCGGTGCCGTCGAGCGTGCCCTGGTAGGTGAGCTCCACGGTGATGCCGAGCTCGGCCTGCGCGTCCTCGAGGATGGGCAGCATGTCCTTGACCTCGGAGCCGGCGAGGATTCGCAGGGTCGTGCCGGCGACGTCGGGGTCGGGGGTGGCCTCGGGGTCGATCGCGGGCTGCTCCCGCGCGTCGTCGGGCGCGGGCTCGGCGGCGCCCTCGCGCGAGCACGCGGGCAGCGCCACGACGCAGGCGAGCGCGCAGACCAGGGCGAGAAGGACGGTGAGCAGGCGTGTGCGCGGACGCGCGGCGGCAGCTGGCATGGCGGTTCTCCCCTCCTGCGCTAGTACAGCGCCTCGATGGTCTGAAGCATCACGTCGGCCACTTCGTAGCTGGGCGCCTGGGCGGCGTCGATGAAGGTGCCGTCGGCGGCGTAGCCGGCGAGGCCGGCGGAGCCCACCTGCTCGGAGAAGGCGGCTGAGTTCGCGCCGTTCACGCGGAAGCCGTGCCGAGCTATGACGCGGGCCATGTCGGGGTCGTTCTCGAGCACGTCCTGGACCCGCTGCCCGGCCTCGGAAAAGGCAACGACCACATGGTCCGAGAAGATCGTGGGCGCGGGATAGCAGATGCGCATCGCGTCGGTCACGCGCGAGGGCTCGTTCATCTGCGCCTCGAGGTACTGGCTCTCGTAGATGAGGGTGAGCGGCTGGTTGAGGGGCCCCTTGGAGAGGAAGGACTCCCACGGGCCCGAGGAGGATGACTGCGAGTAGCCCTGATCGAGGAAGAGCCGGGCGAGGGAGGTCGAGGCCTGCTCGCGAGCGGCGTCCTCGCTCGTGACCACGGCGTTGCCGTTGAGCACGTAGCTCGCAAGACTCAGGTACATGAGCGCGGAGTTGGACGAGCGCACGTCGGTCGTGGTGATCATGACGTTGCGGCTCGAGGGGTAGGCGTCGGAGCCCGCAAGGTCCGTCCAGCGTCTGCCGTTTGCCACGGCGTCAAGGTAGGCGGCCATGTCGAGGTACCAGACACCGTCGCGCTTCTCGGCAAGGCCGTTTTGTTCGAGAACCGCAAGAACCGTGTCGCCCGTGGCGATGGCGAGCGGCGAGTAGAACGGACGAGATGTGGAGAGCACCGCGGCTCCGTGGACGTCCTCGATGTGCGCGGCGGCGATCTCGGAGGAGGGCGAGGCAAAGTCGGACTCCTCGATGTCCGCACGCTCTGCCATGGCCCAGGAGCCCGAGGTCGTGACCTGCACGTCGAGGCCGTGGCGCGCGAAGATCTCCTTGGCCTCGGGGTCGGCGAAAAGCGACTCCTTCTCCGAGCCGATGATGCCGCGGACCGTCGTGAGCTCCGACTGCTGGACGGTGGGGGCTTCGCTAGTCGGCGGCTCGGCCGAGCCGAGCGCCCGCGGACCGAGCGCGATGGCGCCGGCCACCACGACCGCAGCGAGGATGAGGACCACACCGGCAACCAACGTCTTGGCTCTCGAGCCCACCTGACTCCCTTCGAACGCATCGCATGCAGTAACGATACGTCTCAGAGGGGTCGTTCCCCCACCTGTGTGGGCCGGGCTTACGAAGCGCTTACGGTATCAAAGCTGATGCCGTGTGGCGGGGCGGGTCTCGGAGGCCTGCGCCCGTTTTGACCGGTGCCTAATATCCGGCATCTGCGCGCGTGCCTGATTTCCGAGAAATGCGTGTTTTGGTGCCTGATTCCCGGGAAATGCGTGCGGCGGGCACGCATATGCCCGGATTCCGGCACCGATATGCGCATATGGCGGGATTCCGGCACCGGCGGGGCTGGCGCGCATACGGCGGGATTTTGGTACCTGCGGCGGGCTACCCCAGCAGGGCCATGACCTGGCGCTTGGCGGCGAGGTACTCGTCGGTGAGCTCGAAGCTCTCGCTTTCCACGCGATCGACCTCGACGACGCCCGCCACATGGCTGGGCTCCCCCGCCGACGGCGCGCCCGCGAGCACGTAGATGCGGCTCGCCATCGAGACGGCCTCGTCGACGTCGTGCGTGATCACCAGGGCAGAGAGCCCCAGCTCAGCCGCCACGTCCACGAACCAGCGGCGTACGTCCGTGCGCGTGAGGGCGTCGAGTGCCGAGAAGGGCTCGTCGAGCAGTGTCACGTCCGCGCCCATGAGGTAGGTGCGCAGGAACGCCGCACGCTGCCGCATGCCGCCGGAGAGCTCGCTCGGCCACTTGCGCTCGCAGCCCGCGAGTCCGAAGCGCTCGAAGAGCGGCGCCGCCTTCGCGCGCGCCTCGTCGCGCCGCGTGCCCGCGAGCACGAGCGGCAGGCACACGTTGTCGATGATGCGGCGGCTCGGCAGCAGCAGGTCCTTCTGGAGCATGTAGCTCACGCGACCGGGACGTCCGGTCACGTCCTCCCCGTGCAGGAGGACGCGACCGGACACAGGAGTCGTGAGGCCGGCGAGCGCGTGCAGGATCGTGGTCTTGCCGCAGCCGGACCGCCCCACGAGGCAGCAGACCTCGCCCGGAGCGACGTCAACGGAGACGCCCTGGACGACGACGTGCTCCCCGTCCCAGGAGAGCGTCAGGTCGCGCGCCTCGAGCGCAGGGGCGACGGGAAGGTCCGCCGCGAGTTCCGCAGCCGCGCGCCCTGTGCGCGGCGAGGACTGTCCGAGCGCCGGATCTTCCCGTCGCCCCTCCCCCGCGCGCCGCACGTTCTTCTCGCCAGCCTGTGCCATGCGCTACTCCAGGAAGGAGAGGTCGTAGCCGGCGTTGACGTCGAGCTTGTTGGCCACGAGGTCGTTGTCGTTGAGCCACTGGTAGAAGGCGGCCCAGCGCTCGGGGTCGATGACGCCCCAGCTCTCGGCCTCGGCGGTGTACTGGTCGGCCAGGAAGGTCTGGCTCTGGTGGACGAGGTCAGCGTCGAGCTCGGGCACCTGGGCACAGAGGATGTCCGCGGCGCCGTCGGGGTTCTCCACCGCGTACTCGTAGCCCTTCTTGACCGCGCGCAGGAAGGCCTTCACGGCCTCGGGGTTCTGGGCCGCGAAGTCGTCGTTGGCGGCGATGACCGGCGTGTAGTAGTCAAAGACCGGGTCCACCGAGATGAAGCTGAAGTAGTTGTACGGGAAGTCCTGGACCACGGCGTTCTGGACGGCCCAGGCCTCGTAGACCCACACGGTGTCGAACATGTTGGCGCGCAGGCCGCTGACCTCGTCGTCGACCTCGTACGGCACGAGCTCGACCTTGGAGAAGTCGCCGCCGTCGGCCTCCATCACGCGGGCGACCGTGGCCTGCTCGACGGGCATGTTCCAGGTGGCGTAGGTGTGGCCCTCCATGGCGGCCGGGTGCGTGATGCCGTCCTCCTCGCGGCTCATGATGCCGGAGGTGTTGTGCTGGATGATCGCGGCGACGGCCGAGTAGGGCATCGGCTGGTCGGAGGCCAGGTTGTTGGCGATGTAGTCCTGGTAGGAGACGCCCATCTGCGCGCCGCCGGCACCGATGAGGGCGTCGGCGCCGTCCGCGGGCGGCTGCACGATCTCGACCTCGAGGCCCTCCTCGTCGAAGTAGCCCTGGTCGAGGGCAACGTAGATGCCCGTGTGGTTGGTGTTGGGCGTGTAGTCCAGGACAAAGGAGATCTTGGTCTTCTCGGCAGCGTCGGAGTCGCCCGCGGCGTCGGCGCCGGGGTCGGCGGCGGGCGCGGAGCTGTCGCAGGCGGCCAGGGCGACGCTCGCGGCGGCGGCGCCGGCGGCGGCGACGAACTGGCGGCGGTTGAGGCTCTTGACGAGGTTCTTATCGCTCATTGTTGTTCCTTTCGGCCCTCTTCCAGGGCATGCATGCGCGCTGGGCGAGCTCCACGAGCTTCATGAGGCCCAGCGACAGGGCGGAGATGACGATGATCGCGGAGAACATGCGGTCATACGAGAAGGACTTGCGGACGCGCGTCATGTAGACGCCCAGCCCCTCGTTGCCGCCGAGCCACTCGGCGATGACGGCGCCGACGATGGCGTAGGTGGCGGAGATCTTGAGGCCGCTGAAGAACTGGTCCGCGGCGGCGGGCAGCTTGGCGTACCAGAAGATCTGCCAGCGCGAGGCGTTCATGGTGCGCATGAGGTCGATGACGTCCGGGTCGACCGAGCGGAAGCCCGAGGCCAGCGAGACCGTGATCGGGAAGAACGTCGAGATGATCACGAGCACGACCTTGGGCAGCGCGCCATAGCCGAGCCACAGCACCAGAAGCGGCGCGATGGCGACGGTCGGGATGGTCTGCGAGATGGTCATGAGCGGCTCGAAGGCCAGGTAGAAGGACTCGAACCGGTCCATGAGCACCGCGAAGACAAACCCCAGGGCGACGCCTGCGGCAAGGCCGGCGGCGGCCTCGGCGAGCGTGGTCACGCAGTGGCTCGCAAGCAGCGCCGCATCCTCGACGAGGGCCTGGACCACCTGCACCGGCGTGGGCAGCAGGAAGTTGGGCACGATGCCCACGACCACCACGGCCTGCCACAGGGCGAGAAGGGCCACGATGGTCAGGAGCGGCGTGAGGACGCGTCGCGCGCGGCTGGGCTCGGAGCGGTCGACGGGGCGCGCCATGCTAGGCCGCCGCGTCCGCGCTCTTGGGGGCGAACTCGGGGTCGCCGGGGTGGTACTTGCCGATCTTGCGGTCCGTGGACATGACGTCGCCGTCGGGGCGGAAGTTGATCTTGGCGTAGCACATCATGTGCTTGCAGCCGGCCTTTGCGCCCACGAGCTGGCAGTTCTTGAGGATCTCCATGCAGATCTCGTAGTCGCCCTCGATCGCCGTCTCGAAGGGGCCGACGAAGTAGTCGATTCCCGTCGAGTCGATGTAGGCGATGACCGCGTCCACCGCGTCGCACGTTGCGTCGTCGTTGGTGGCGTCCATGGGCAGGAACTGAATCGCAACCGAGCAGTTCACGCGCCCTCCCTTCCGGGTGCCCCAAGGCACCCCGTCTCTCGTAGGTGCCTCGTTGCGCGCGAAGCTCTTCCCTACGCCGGCATTACCCGGATCAGGTTCCTGGGTCAGGGCCGCTCTCGGACGCGCGTCCGATCTCCTGGGCCCAATCTCAGCCGGCGTGCGCCAGCCCCCCGTTGTCGGTTGGTAGTGTAGCACGGTCGGGCGGGGCTGACGGCGGGTATCATGATCGGATGTGGAGGGGAGCCGAGAAGAACGGAGCGCTCGTGACCGGGAAGACGCATGTCATCGTGGGGGCCGCGGCGGGGCTGGTCGCGGCGTCGGCGCTCGCGCCGGGCCTTGCGTCTCCGGCGGGGCTCGCCTGCGCGGCCGCGGGCGGGGCGCTCGGAGGCATGCTCCCCGACCTTGACGTGAGAAACACTGCGCGCCCTCTGCAGGAGCGGCTCGCGCGCGGCGGGTGCGCTGCGCTGCTCGTCGCGGGCCTGGCCATGGAGGCCGCCGCGGGCTGGCCGCTCGTGCGCCGGGCGGCGGAGGCGGGGCTCGAGGTCGTCGCCGCCGGGGCGATCGCCCTTCTCGCCCTCTGCTGCGCCGCGCGGCTCTCGACGCACCGCGGCTTCTCCCACTCGCTGCTCGCGCTCGCCGGGTTTGCCGCGGCGACGTGGCTCGTCTGCCCGCCGCTCGCCCCGTGCGTCGCGGCCGGCATGGCCTCCCACCTGGCGCTCGATGCGCTGGGGCGCCGCCCGGTGCGACTGGCGTGGCCCGCCCGCCGCGGCGTCTGCCTGGGCCTCTGCAAGACCGACGGCGTCGTCGAGGCGTGCTGCCTCGTGGCGGGCCTCGCCGTGGCTGTCTACGTCGTTCTTATGTGACAGATACCCCGGAGGTGTCTGTCACAGCGGGCGGACCTTACGCCTCCGCGCGGACGCCGAGCTCGCGGCAGAGGATCTGGACCGCGGCGCCAGCCGCGAGCGCGCAGTGGTCCTGGCACTGGGAGACGCGCTCCTCGCCCCACCAGTCCATCCCGCGCGTGAGCACGCGGCAGCAGGTCACGTGCTTTGCCGTGCCGTCTCGGAAGGCGTCGTGCAGCTCGGCCGCGAGCGGCTTGGCGCGCTCCTTGGTGCCCACCATGAGGCCGAGAAACGCCACAGCTCCCGCGAGCGCGCCGCAGATGCATCCCGAGCCGCCGATGCCCGCGCCCATGCCGGCGCCCATCGCCACGACCGAGCGCGGAAAGTCGGGCTCGAAGGCGTCCCAGAGCGCCGCGATGACGGACTCGCCGCAGTTCATATGGTCCGGTCCGGGCCTGTTGTTGGCGCGGGCGGCCGCCTGCACCGCCTCGATGCTCACACTGTCGCGCATTGCTCCCCCTCTGGTCGAAGTCACGTCGATTCTAGCAAGGGTGTACATTGGGGACGTGTTATTTCGTGCAGACGGTTTGGGACAGGTTATATAGAGACCTGTCCCAAACCGTCTGCACGAAATAACACGTCCCCAATTAACAGACGAGGGAGAGGGACATGAGGATCTTTGCCTACGCGCTGCGGCCCTACGACGAGCTGGGCTATCTCGACGCGCTGAGCCGCGAGCTCGGCTTTGAGTACGGCTGGACGCCCGACTACCCCACGCTCGAGAACGTGGGCCTCGCTGAAGGGGCCGACGCCCTCTGCATCATCACCAATCCCATGACGCCGGAGCTGCTGGACCGCTACCACGAGCTCGGGGTCCGCGGCATCGCCACCCGCTCGATCGGCTACGACCACATCGACGTCGAGCATGCCCGCAGGCTGGGGATTCGTGTGGCGCACGCCGCCTACCCGCCCGAGGGCGTGGCCGACTACGCGATCATGCTGATGCTCATGGCGCTGCGCAAGGTCAAGTTCGTCCAGCGGTGCGCCGCCGCGCAGGACTTCTCGCTCGAGGGCAAGATCGGCCGGTCGCTCGGGAGCTGCACGGTCGGCGTGGTGGGAACCGGCGCCATCGGCTCGTGCGTGGTGCGCGAGCTGCAGGGCTTTGGCTGTCGCGTCCTCGCGCACGACCCGGTCGAGAAGGACGAGCTCTCCGGGCTCGCCACCTACGTAGACCTGCCCGAGCTGCTCGCCGCGTCCGACGTGGTGACGCTGCACGCGCCGGGCCTGCCCGAGAACCGCCACATGATCGGTGCGGACGAGCTCACGCGCATGCGCGAGGGCGCAGTGCTCGTGAACGCGGCGCGCGGCAGCCTCGTGGACACGGCGGCGCTGCTCGACGCGCTCGAGTCCGGGCATCTGGGCGGCGCCGCGCTCGACACCATCGAGGACGAGGCGGGGCTCTACTACCTCGACCGCAGTCGCGACGTGCTCGCTGGCCGCGACCGCGCCGCGCTCATGGCGCTGCCCAACGTCGTCGTGACGCCGCACATGGCGTTCTACACCGCCGAGGACGTCGAGGGCATGGTGCGCAGCAACGTCGAGGCGCTGATCGCCTTTGCCGCGGGCGAGAGCACCCCGTACGAGGTGTAGGGTCTTCTGCCAATTGGGGACGTGTTATTTCGTGCAGACGCTTTCCGTCTGCACGAAATAACACGTCCCCAATTGGCAGAAGACCCGGCCCGGAGCTACTCGGCGTCGTCCGCGGCCTTCTCCTCCTTCTTGGAGGCGGCTGCGGCGCGACGGCTGCGCTGCTCGATCTCCTCGGGCGTGAGGACGTCCTCGATGCGCAGGTTGACGCCGGCGACCTCCAGGCCCGTCATGCCCGTGACCTGCTTGACCACGGCCTTCTTGACGTCCTCGAAGACCTGCGGGGCGTAGGCGCCGTACTCGATCAGCACGGAGATGTTCACGCGCACCGCGCTCTCGGGGGTGACCTCGACGGTCACGCCCTTGGTGGAGTCGCTCGCGCCGAAGGCGTCCTGGACGCGGTTGAACCAGGTGCCCTTCATTCCCACGACGCCGGGGACCTCGCGCATGGCGATGGCGACGATCTTCTCGATGACGCCGTTGGAGAAGGTCAGGGAATCCTCGGAGTCGAAGTCCTCCTCGTCGGAGAAGGCCTCGATGTCCGTGCCCGTCTCCGTCACCTCGGCGAGGGCCGTCTCCTCGACGACCGGCTCGTCCTGCGGGACGTCCTTCTCGACCTTCTCGGGCTCTTTGCTCGTGCTCTTGCTCATGTCCTGCTCCTCGCTGCCGGGCGCGCCCGGCCGACGTCGATGGCTACTGGCTGTTCCGGTTGAAGAGATGCCTCAGCGTGTTGACGATCCGGGGGTCGCCGTCGAGGACCTGCCCCGCGGCCACGCCCACGAACACGAAGATCGCGATCACGACGAGCGGCCACGGACCCACGGCAAGGAACACGATCGCGGCCAGAAGTCCGATGATGGCGCCCCAGAAGGCCTTCTCCTGCCCGGGGAAGGTGCGCCGCACCCAGGCGCTGAGGCGGCTCACGCCGTCGCGGAAGGCGTCGCCCACGGTGTAGCGCCCCTCGTCGGCGGAGGGTCCGGGCTCGGGGGCGGCGGGGGCGGGCTCGGGGGCGCGCTCGTCCTTCTCGCCCACGTTGATCTTGGGCTTGGGAGTCTTCTCGTCCGCCATGGCCTACGCCTCCTTCTCGGGATCGGAGCCGAGCTTGGGCTCGGGTTCGGGCTCGGGTTCGGGCTCGGGCTCAGACTCGAGCTTGGGCTCGGGCTCGCGCGGAGCGCTCATGGACACCGTGATCTCGCTCGTGGTATCGGGGGCAGGGGCCTTGGCGGCGGGCTTTGCCGGGGTCTCGGCGGCCTCGGCGTCGTCGTCGGCGCCGGCGAGCGTGACGGACTCGGGCTCGACGAACTCCAGGCTCACGTCCTCCACCTTGTCGCCGCACACGATTGCCAGCCCGTCCATGAGGTCCTCGTGGAGCTCGGCGCCCTTGGCGACGACGTCCACGGTCTCGTGCGGGAGCACCCGGACGTGCACGCGGACGTGGCCGCGGGCCTTGGCGTCCACGCGGACGCGGGCGGCGGTGAGCGTGCCGTCAGCCTCGACGATGTGGGACGCCTGGGCGGCGATGGCGTCGCGCGTGACGGAGATGACGCCGCCGTCCACCGCGGCGATCTCCACGGTGCGCACCGTGCGGCGGGCGAACAGGGCCCTCGCCAGCAGCACCAGCAGGCCGAGCGCGCTCACCGCGAGGCACGCGACCACGGCGATGGCAAACGGCTCGAGGTTGAAGAGCGCCGAGACCTCCGCCGTCCACGGGCCAAACCACGTGAGCGCGAAGGCCGCGAGCGAGAAGGCGCAGGCGAGCACGAAGATGACCGTGCACAGGCGCTTGAGTCCACTCATGCGAATCTCCAATCGGACGTCGTCCCCCAAAACGTCATGGGTCTAGGATACCCCTTGGGCCGGACATTAATTGCGCGAGGGACGCCTCGCGGGCCGAGAGGGTCGTTCGGGCCGCTCGCCGCGCAGCGCGATGCGCGCGAAGAGGACGCCGAGAAGCGCCGAGCTCACAGATCCCAGCAGGATCGCGCACTTGGCGGCGATGGCCTCCTCGGGCGAGGAGAACGCGAGCCCCGTGATGAGGATCGACATCGTGAAGCCCACACCGCCCATGATGCCGACGGTCACGACCTGCGGCCAGTCCATGCCGCGCGGCAGGCGCGCGAAGCCCAGGCGCACGAGCAGCCACGTCACGCCGATGATGCCCAGCGGCTTGCCCAGCACCGCTCCGAGGTAGACGCCGTGGGCGACGGGGCTCGCGAGCAGCGCGCCGAAGTTCTCCCCCACGAGGTGCAGCTCCGCGTTGACGAAGGCGAAGAGCGGCAGCACGAGGAAGTTCACGAAGACGGAGACGTAGCGCTCCATGCGCTGCAGCGGAGGGGTGACGTGGTGCATCACGCGCTCCGTGCGCCAGGCGCCCTCGGTGAAGTCGTGCTGGCCGAGGACGTGGTGCTCGTCGTCGTAGGTGTCGTCGAGGTCGTGGGCGCGGCGCTCGAGCCAGCCGCCGAGCTCGGAGAGGCGCACGTCGGAGCGGCTCGGCAGGGCGAAGGCGAGGATGACGCCGGCGAGCGTAGCGTGGATCCCCGAGTTGAACATGCACGCCCAGAGCACCAGGCCCACGGCCACGTAGGGCGCCACGGAGTAGACGCGGGCGCGGTTGAGCGCGGCCAGCACGCCCACGAGGGCGAGCGACGCGAGGCACCACCCGAGCTGCGGGACCTGCCCGTAGAAGAGCGCAATGACCACGATCGCGAGGATGTCGTCCGCGATGGCGAGCGTCTGGAAGAAGACCTTGGTCGCAGGCGAGATGCGGTCCCCCAGCAGCGACACCACGCCCAGCGCGAAGGCGATGTCGGTGGCGATGGGCACCGCCCAGCCGCGCGCCGCCCCGCCCAGGTTGAGGACCACGTAGATGAGCGCCGGCATGCAGACGCCGCCAACGGCCGCGAGCATGGGGAGCGCCGCCTGGCGCGGGCGCCGGAGCTGGCCCACCGTGGTCTCGTACTTGAGCTCGATGCCCACGAGCAGGAAGAAGACCGCCATGAGGAAGTCGTTCACGAACTGCTCGACGGTGAGCGAGACCTCGAGCCGCCCCACGCCCACGATCAGCGGCAGCTCCAGGATGTGCTCGACCCCCTCGTAGAGCGGCGTGTTGGCGACGACCAGGGCGAGAAGGGCGGCGGCCACCATGACCGCGGCGGCGACGGTGGAGCTCCCGGTCACGGACGCGAGGGCGCTGCGACGCTCCAGCCTCCGCACGACCGCGGGCTCGCCGAAGATGACCCCCGGGCGCGACACGGCGCTCACTCCCCCCTCTCGCCGAGGAGCAGCGTCTGCTCGACGACGACCTTGGACGCCAGGGCGTCGGTGGCGGCACCGAGCAGCCACGCGAGCTCGGGGGCGGAGGGGTTGCCCGCCTGGTCGCGCAGCTCGAGCGCGGGGCGCGCGTCCTTCTCGCCCGGCGTGACGTAGGCGGCCAGCGCACGCTCGAGGGCATCGCAGGAGCTGTCATAGAGCGCCTCGAGGTCGAGGTCGGAGGCCCAGATGAGCGCCGCGAGCTGGCTCACCTGCGCGATGGAGAACACCCGCTTGAGCGCGCAGACGAACAGCAGCGCCGCCACGTGACGACGCGTGTAGCGCTTCTTGCGCGGCGCGGGGATGACCCCCTGCTTGACGTAGTTGTTGACCATCGATCCCGTCACGAGCGTCTCGTCGGGCAGGCGCATGAACTCGAGCTCCTGCGAGACGAGCGTGAGCAGCTGGTCGAGGTAGAGCTCGATGCGGGGCATCTCGCGGATGCGCGAGATGTGCACCGACCCCAGGCGCTCCGCGAGCTCGCGCCGCCGCTCGTCGGTGACGCGCACCGGAACCAGGGCCTTAGACTTGTCCGCCATGCCGTCCACCCCCGTTATTTCTTCAAAAGCGGATTATCTAGTATTCAAAACCATGTGAAAGGGCTATAGTCTGTCCAACATGATACCCACCGTGGCGCCGTGCGTCACGTCGCGAGGGAGAGCCGAACCATGAACGAGCAGCGCATCGCCATCATCACCGACTCCGGCACGGACACGCCGGCGGACTTCGCGGCCGCCCACGACATCCGCGTGATCCCGCTGCGCATCAACTACTCCGACGGGTCAACGTACGAGAACGGCGTCGACATCACCGCGCAGGAGGTCGTCGAGCGCTTTGCCGAGGAGATCCCCACCACGTCGCTCCCCTCCCCGATGAAGATCCGCGACACGCTCGAGCAGGCGCGGCGCGACGGCTATGTGGGCGCCGTCGTGGTGACCATCTCGTCGGGGCTCTCCGCCACCTTCGAGACCATCGGCATGGTGGCGCGTCAGATGGAGGACTTCCCGGTGGTCATGGTGGACACCAAGAGCATCGGCATCGCGGCAGGCTTCGTCGTGATGGAGGCGGCGCGCCAGATCGAGGCGGGCATGCCGCTCGAGCGCCTGGGCAGCGTGCTTGCGGCGGTGAGCGAGCGCGTGCGCGTGTTCTTCTCGGTCCAGAAGCTCGACTTCCTGCGCAAGGGCGGCCGCATCAGCGAGGCCGTCTACCGCGTGGGCTCCGTCCTCAACATCAAGCCGGTCCTCACCTGCAGCCCCGAGGGCAAATACGTCATCGAGAAGAAGGCCCGCGGGTGGCAGCGCGCGCTCGACACGCAGATCGCGCTGGTGGCCGAGCAGGCGGCGCGCTGGCAGCAGGTGCGCCTGGCGGTGTGCACGTACGACCCCGCGCTGCGCGAGGAGCTGGTTCCGCGCCTGCGCGAGCGCATCGGCAACGCGGTCGAGATCCTGCAGACCGGGCTCTCCGCCGACCTTCTCGTCCACACCGGCCCCACCCTCGTGGGCATGGGCGTGATAGGACTGTAAGCCTTTCCATTTTGGGCTGGTTGCGGTCATTTTTACGAGAAGGACCGACCACAACCGGCCCGCTATCAAATACTGGGCCAGCGACCCGAGACGGCAGCCGGAGAGGTTAGAGGGCGGCGACCATGTACTCGACGATCTTGGCGCAGCGCTCGGCGGAGGCGCGCTCGAAGGTGGCGTAGTCCATGGCCTGGCCCTCGGTGCCGGGCTTGTCGGAAATCGCGCGCACGATGGCGAAGGGCACGCCGTTGGCCTCGGCAGCCTGGGCGATCGCAGCACCCTCCATCTCGCAGCACAGGGCCCCGAACTGCTCCACGATGCGCGCGCGGGTGGACTCGTAGCACACGAACTGGTCGCCCGACGCAACGCGGCCGGCGAGCACGTTGACCTCGGGCGCCGCCGCGGCAGCCGCGGAGAGCGCCGCCTCGCGCAGGCCCGCGTCAGCGACGAACTCCACCTGCTCGCGTCCCGGGATGAGGCCGGGCTCGTAGCCGAGCTCCTCCACCGTGAAGTCGTGCTGGACGCAGTCCGTGGCGACGACGAGGTCGCCGATGTCGAGGCGGGCGGCGTCGAGCGACCCGGCGATGCCCGTGTTGATGAGGTGCGTGCAGCCGAAGTGGTCGGCCAGGGTCTGGGCGCAGATGCCGGCGTTCACCTTGCCGACGCCGCACTTGACCACGACCACGTCCTTCTCGCCCAGGCGCCCGGAGCAGAAGTCCGTTCCGGCCACGCGCTCCACGCGTGCGTCCGCAAGCTCCGCCTTGAGGTGCTCCACCTCGACGTCCATGGCACCGATGATTCCGATCTTCATGTGCTCCCCCTAGTCCTGCGGGTAGACGAGGTGCGCCTCGTCGATGTGCTCGAGCGTGCCCTCCAGGTAGCGGCGCGCCCACCACTGGGCCTGCGCGAGGTCGGCGTCGTGCCAGTTGCCGCACTCCTCCGGGCGCGCGCCGGGAATCTCGCCCTCGAAGTCGCACACGAACTCGAAGGTCTCGCGCACGAGCGGCGCCACCTCGGCGGAGGTGTGCTCGCCAAAGAGGATGAGGTAGAAGCCCGTGCGGCAGCCCATCGGACCAAAGTAGACCACGCGGTCGCGCCACTCGGGACAGTTGCGCAGGTAGGTGGCACCCAGGTGCTCGATGGCGTGCACAGCTGCCGTGTCCATCACGGGCTCGCGGTTGGGCGCGGTGAGGCGCAGGTCAAAGGTGGTGACCACGGCGCCGGTCGCCGGGTCCGCGTCCACGCGGGACACGTAGACGCCCGGCTCGAGCGTGAGGTGGTTGACGGTGAAGCTGGCGATTTTCTCCATGGGGCCTCCGGAGTCACGGGGTCTTCTCGGCGGTTCTCTACTTCAGTTTAGCGTCCGCAAACCGGCACGATGCCACGCTCTTGGGCGGACCCGGCACAGTTGTGTGCAGTTTTTTGAAGATGGTCCCGGTAGAGCCAACATGAGTAGAGAAAAGTCGCAGGTAGCGGACATGCAGTCAAACTCGCTACTCCGGGGGTCGCTCAAAAACTGCACACAACAGCGGAGAGCGCCCCCAGAGCCCCCTACACGCAGCTCGCGAGCCAGGGCATGCCGGAGAGGGCCCGCGCCAGGCGGTCCTGCGCCGTGGAGCAGACCACGTCGCGGCGCACGTGCAGGCGGACCTCGCCCTGCGTGCCGTAGGCGGTGAACGCGGTGAAGATGACGTCGGTCTCGAACGCAGGGTCGAGCAGGTCCGAGAGCTCGCGCGCCGCCACGCGGCAACACTCGTCCGACACGGCGTTAAGGTCCGCCCCCGGAACCACGGCGATGGGCACGCCGCAGTAGCCCACGCTCCAGGGCGTGATGCGCGTGAGCGCGGTCTTGGAGAGCACCGAGTTGGGGATGACCTCCTGGGCGCCCCCGCGCATCATCACGGTGGTGCTGCGCCAGTTGACGTCGGTGACCTCGCCGGTGACGTCACCCACGGAGATGTAGTCGCCGGGCTGGACGGCCTTGCTCAGCATCAGGCTGATGCCGCCGATGATGTTGGAGATCGTGTCCTGCATGCCCAGGGACACCGCGATCGAGACCACACCGAGAGCGGCGACGAAGCCCGCCGGGTCCACGCCAAAGACGGGCTGCAGCACGCTGAGCAACGCGAGCACCCAGATGACAGCGCGCCCGATGTTGATGAACAGCGACGCGCTCGGCAGGTCCGAGGCGTCGAGCAGCCTGTGCATGAGCCGCACGACCACGCGCTCGACCATCACGGCAATCACAACCGCCACGGCGAGCGTCACGCACTTGTCGAGCCAGCCGCCCGCGTCTATGCCCAGAAGATGCTCCATCACAACGCCCCTCGTTTGTCATGCGCCTAGCCGGCGCAGTACTCGGAAAGAATTCTCACGCGCGGCATCATATCCTCGACGAGGTCATCGGCAATGTCGGCGGTCGACTCGAGCACGGGCCCGAGCTCGCCCTCGCTCGCACGCCGCACACCGTCGACCATCCCCTCGACAAGCGGGCGCGCAAGGCGCCTGAGCGCAGAGTCCCTGATGCCCAGATCTGCAGCGAGCGCATGGAGGCTGTCGGGCGTCACCTCGTCGATCGTCCGCGCGTCGCCGAGGCGCATGGCAAGGCGCCTCGGGTGATTGGGGAAGTAGGTCGTGCTCACCACGTCGTACGCCGGAGCAAGGGAGACGAGCGCTCCCCCGTCACGGTCCCGTCCCTCGTGAAGTATCGAGAAGTTCTTGAGGTGGGCGTCACAGTTTCCCACGAGGTAGTTCAGACACGCCGTCTGAGCCAGCCCCGCCACGTCGCTCGCCGGCCTCGCGCCGTGCCTCTTCAGGAGCTCCGCCATCACATGGATGCTCCCGCCGTCGAGCTCGGCGTACTTCGATCCTCCGTTGACCCCCAGAGCCTGGGCCATATCCTCCTGATGGCGCCTAGAGACCACCAGGCGCCCGTCCACGTGAGACACCTCGCGATCGAACCTCTCGACGGCCAGAACCGGATTTCCAAGACGCAGAAGCTTTGCGTCTGCCACGCTCATCCCGCACAGCCTGGCTGCGGACATGCAGAGGAACTCGACTTCCGGAAGGTCGCGAAGGTGGCTTGTCTTGAGGACGTGCGTGCTCGCGGACAGACCGACGGGGCGCAGCCAGCGCCCGCGCTCCGACAGCTCGTCGTCGTACGCAAGAGCGGTCTTTGACTGCGTGCCAGCAAGCGAGAGCCGCGTTGCGACGTTCTCACGTGCGACGCTCGGCTCGTTGAGGAACGTCCTGCGAAGGGCGTCGTCGCCGAGCGGCTCATACTCGCAGACGTCCAGTGGGTGCCCGGAGAGACGGTGGCTGAGCACCAGCACGTCCCCGACGCACTCCCTCCCGCACGCAGCCAGCAACCCGACCCAGTCCTCCTCGGCAATGCCGAGCTCGGAAGCCAGCGCCGTCCGGGCGCTGCCCTCGGCGAGAAGCCCCTCGAAATAGGGACGAATCTCCTCCCCGTCGAATCCCTCGGGCCTCAGGGGCAGCGAGAGGGACAGCGGGGTGACTCCGGGCGTCCCAAGGTACTCGGCGTCATACGAGAAGGACGTCCCACGCCCGTCGAGTGTCCCCACGAGATCCGCGGACGAGCGCTCGAGCCTGTAGACGTAGTGCACCGACATCTCAGCTCCTTGGGCTTGCGTCGATGTCGATTCCGAGCATGGTCATGACCTGAATGGCCTTTCCGATCTCCGCCGAGTCCTTGCCGTTCTCGAGCTGCGAGAGGAAGGTGACTCCCACGTCCGCGAGACCGGCGAGATCTGCCTGGGTCATCCCCTGCCGCCGGCGCTCGTCGCGGATGATCCTCCCCAAGTCCTTGGCGCTTCTCAAACGTGCCATGACGCTCCTTTATGCGAACGCATAAATCCACGATGCGACTATCGAAATTTATGCGTTCGCATAAATCAACGGCCTCCTGCTCAAAACTTATGCGAACGCATAAATGTTACGAAGGGACTGTCCCTTCGTCACCCCTCGATCTTGACGAGCGGGGCAAAGCCCTTGAGGAGCTTCTTGGTCTTGCCCGTGCGCGTGAACTTGACCTCGATGGTGTCGCCGGAGACGGAGAGCACCTTGCCGGGACCGAAGGTCTTGTGGGAGACGGAGTCGCCTGGCGAGAAGGACGAGCTCGCCGTGGGCCGCGCCGGAGCGACGGCCGTGGGGGCCGCGGCAGGACGCGCTCCCCCGCCGGTCGAGCGCGTGCGCGACCCGAAGACGTTGCCGCCGTAGACCGCAGACCCGCGGCCGCTGCCGAAGGTGCCGTGGCGGTCGCCGCGCTTCTCCCAGCCCACGCCGGCAAAGCCCGACGAGCCCACGCCCACGCGCTCCACGTCCGCGGCGGGGATCTCGTTCAGGAAGCGGCTCGGCGGGTTGGCCTGAACCGAGCCAAAGGTGCGCCTGGTCACGGCATGCGTGAGGTAGAGCTTCTTACGGGCGCGCGTGATGGCCACATATGCCAGGCGCCGCTCCTCCTCCACCGCCGCCAGGTCGCCGTCGTAGGAGGCGTGCGGGAAGATCCCCTCCTCCATGCCGGCGACGAACACCACCGGAAACTCCAGGCCCTTCGCGGAGTGAATCGTCATCATCGTCACCGCATGGGTCTGCCCGGCAAGGGAATCCAGGTCGGACCTCAACGCCAACCACTCGATGAGGGCGGGCAGCTTCTCCGAGGCAACGGGCGGCCTGAAAGAGGCAGGCGCCGAGACGGCGTCCCCAGCGGGCGAATCGTCTTGACGAGCGAGCGAAGCGAGCGCTGAGCCCGTCGGGGACGCCGCCTCGGCACCGGACGGCTCGATCGCGCCCGCGGCGCGGAGCTGCTCCAGGGACTCGAGGGTCTCCACGGCGTCGTGCGTCTCGTCGAACTCTGTGGCGACGCCCATGAACTCCTTGATGTTCTCGATGCGGCCGTCCGCCTCCACGCTGTGCTCGGCCTCGAGGGCGCGGATGAGGCCGGAGCGGTCCACGATGGCGTCGACCACGTCGGCCAGCTCGCCGGTGAAGTGGCGCCCGGCCTCGATCACGCCCGTGAACTCCGCGAGCGCCTGGCGCGCCTTGGCGCCGAGCAGGCCCGTCTCGGCGATCGCCAGCTCGCATGCTGAGAAGAACGAGATGCCCTCGTCGGCCGCGAGCTCGCGAATCTTGGCGATGGAGGTGGTGCCGATGCCGCGGCGCGGCGTGTTGACCACGCGCAGCGCGGCCACGTCGTCGTCCGGGTTCACGACGAGCTTGAGGTATGCCATGACGTCGCGGACCTCGGCGCGGTCGAAGAAGCGCGTGCCGCCCACGATCTTGTAGGGGACGCCCGCGCGCAGGAACATGTCCTCGAGGATGCGCGACTGCGCGTTGGTGCGGTAGAAGACGGCCATGTCGTCGTAGCTCGTGCCGCCGTCATGGAGCTTCTCGATCTCCGAGCCAATCCAGCGGCCCTCGTCGCGCTCGTCAGAGGCCTGGAACACGTGGATCTTCTCGCCGTCCCCTGCGTCGGTGAACAGGCGCTTGGGCTTGCGACGAGCGTTGTTGGCCACCACCGCGTTGGCCGCGGCGAGGATGTGGCCCGTGGAGCGGTAGTTCTGCTCCAGGCGCACCACGCGGGCGTCCGGGTAGTCCTTCTCAAAGTCCAGGATGTTCTGGATGTCAGCACCGCGCCAGCTGTAGATGGACTGGTCGTCGTCGCCCACGACCATGAGGTTGCGGTGGCGCGCGGCCAGCAGGTTGGTGATTGCGTACTGGACGTGGTTGGTGTCCTGGTACTCGTCCACGCTGATCTGGCGGAAGCGGTCCTGATAGCGCTCGAGCACCTCGGGGCGGCGGCTCAGCAGCTCGAAGGTCTTGACGAGCAGGTCGTCGAAGTCCATGGCGTTGGCCTTGGCCAGACGGCGGTCGAGCTCGCGGTAGACGCGGGCGGCGGCGCGGTCGGCCGGGTTGGACGAGCTCGCCATCTCGTTCGGGCCCACCATCGCGTTCTTGGCCGAGGAGATCTTGGCGCGGATCGCGTTGAGCGGGAACTGCTTCTGGTCGATGTCGAGGTCGGCCATGATGGACTTGACCAGGCGGCGCGAGTCGTCGTCATCGTAGATGGTGAAGTTGGGTCGGTAGCCCACGAGCTCCGGGTCCTCGCGCAGCATGCGCACGCACATGGCGTGGAAGGTGCAGACCCACATGCCGCGCGTGCCGTAGGGAAGCAGGGCGTCCAGACGCTCGCGCATCTCGGCGGCGGCCTTGTTGGTGAACGTGATGGCCAGGACCTGCCACGGGCGCACGCCCTCGTCGGCGATCATGTGGGCGATGCGGTATGTGAGCACGCGCGTCTTGCCCGAGCCCGCGCCCGCGAGCACGAGCAGCGGCCCGCGCGTGCACTCGGCCGCCTCCCGCTGGGCGGGGTTGAGGGTCGACAGGTCGATGGTCGGGGCCGGGGCCTGTGCCTGGGGAAACAGTGTGGTCTGCTCGATCGCCATGCTGCGTGGTTCCTCTCGCCGTTTTTCTTGCCCTACGAGTGTAGCGGCATGACCGGACAGAAACCTCCGGCGAGCGAGAAGAACACAGGGCCGCGGTCAGCGCGCCGCGAGTTGATCCTGGTGCCGGATTTCCGGCATCTGCGCGCGTGCCTGATTTCCGAGAAATGCGTGTTTTGGTGCGGGATTACCGAGAAATGCGTGCGGCGGACACGCATATGCCCGGATTCTGGCACCGATATGCGCATATGGCGGGATTCCGGCACCGGCACCAGGGCCCGCGGTCGCGGCCGCGCTACTTGCGCTCCTTGTCGGACTCCCCGATCGAGATGTCCTTGTCGTAGGTGAGGCTGTAGGCGATCTCGAGGCCGCGCAGCAGCTCGCGCGCATCGTGCTCGCCCATCTTGCTCAGGGTCGCGGCGAGGCCCGAGACACCGCCCGAGCTGTTGTCATGGGCGTGCGCGCGGCCCTCGTTCGTGCAGTAGACGATCACGCGGCGACGATCGTTCTCGTCCGGGATGCGCTTCACGTAGCCCTTGGTCTCCAGCGAGTCCAGGATGCGCGTCATGCGGGGGCGGGTGTAGCCGAGCTTGCTGGCAAGGTCGGACGGGTTCATCCCCTCGTCCTGGCGGGAGAGGTACTCGAGCACCGGGTCCTCGCCCATCGACATGCCATAGGCCGTGCCAATGGAGCCCTTGGCGACGCCTCGGGAGTACATGATGAGCTTCTTAGCCGCGTCCTCGTAGTCCATCCTCGCGCTACTCGTCCCTTCCAGCGAGCACACGGAGCTTGTCGCCCCACCAAACTCAAGTTGGTTAATGGTAGCAACTTTTTCCTGAGTTTGCATGAAGAACACCTCCCGTGAAAGCGAGAAAAGCGATCCTGTCGGGACGTCACGACTCCCCGAGAAGCGAGAAGATCGTCTCAGCGAGGCCGTCGTGGTCGTTGTCGAGCGCGGTCACGCGCGCGGCCGCGGCGCGCACCTCCGCGGGCGCGTTGGCCATGGCCCAGCTCTGCGGCACCGCACTCAGCATGTCGATGTCGTTGCGGCCGTCGCCGAACGCCGCAGCGCGCTCGAGGGGCACGCCGAGGTGCTCGCACACGGCGCCGATGCCCTCCGTCTTGCTCGCGCGCCCGTCCATGACCTCGCAGAGAATGGACGAGGACCTCACCACGGAGAGCTGCGGGAACGCCGCGCCCAGCTCGCGCTCCGCACGCTCGATGGCCGCGGGCTCGCCTGCGAGCAGGAACTTGTGGAGCCCGCGCTCCGAGAAGTGCTCCTCGAGCGACCCCTCGACCGACTCCACGCCCACGATGCGCTCCTCGCGCGCGACGCGCGGGTCGCGGCGGTCCGACGTCACCCACGCGTGGTAGCCGTAGGCCATGCAGCAAAGCTCCGGAAAGGCACAGGCCACGTAGTCGTGCACCTCAAGCGCGCACCCGAGCGCGATGGGACGGCTCAGCAGCTCCGCGCCCGCCGCGTCTATCACGTAGGCGCCGCTGTAGCACACCGTGGGGCCGGAGCAGCCCAGCTCGCGCCTTATCTCCTCCAGCGCCTCCGGCATGCGGGCCGAGACCAGCACGAGCGGCACGCCGCGCGCAGCGAGCTCGCGCGCCGCCGCGGCGGTCCGCGGGCTCACCCGATGCGCCGCATCGAGGACGGTCCCGTCAACGTCCGAGAACACCACCGAGGGCAGGGCACCGTCGCCCGACGCCCCGCAAAGCGCGTCAGCCATCATCTCTCCTCCGTACCGCGCACGTGCGCGCGCATCAGCATCGCAGTCGATCGTCCGTCGTTTCTTATCGCGAAGGCGCCCGTCGCCGCCGGGACCACGAACGTCTCCGCGTAGTGCACCCTCATCGGCTCGAAGGCGCCCTCGGGGCTCTCCACGAGGACCTCCTCGCCCTCCACCAGGTTGAGCACGTTGACGGTGCCCGCCGTGTCGAGAAGGGCGCGCCCGCCGGGCCCCACCGTGTAGCGCCTGGTCTCCAGCGGCTCCAGCGCGTGGAGCCCGGTGCGCTCCACCCGCGCCGCACCGCAGGGCTCGTCGACGTCCGCCGCCTGGTCCACGAGGCTCTTCTCGACCCACCCCGTGGTGCGGTCCCACCGGATGACCTCGCGGCCGCGTGTCAGGTGCACCGGGCGCGGCCGACCGTCCAGGCCCGTGCGCCCCCAGTCCCAGAGCTTGAACGTGAAGATGTAGGGCGTGGCGCTGATCTCCAGGACCATCGTGTTGGCGCCGGAGCAGTGGACCGTCCCCGCGGGAATGAGAACGTGGTCGTGGCGGCGGGCGGGGCTGCGGTTCACGTAGCGCTCGGCATCGAAGGGGGCGCCTCCCGCATTGGCCTCCTCCAGGGCGCCCATCATCTCACCGGGGTCCACGCCCTCACGAAGCCCCAGGTAGACGCACGCGTCCTCGCCCGCGTCCAGGATGTAGTAGCTCTCGTCCTGCGTGTAGGCCATGCCAAACGCGCGCCGGATATAGTCCGTGGTGGGGTGCACCTGCAGCGAGAGGTTCTGCCCGCCCATGGTGTCCAGGAGGTCAAAGCGGATGGGGAACTCCGCCCCGTAGCGCGCGTAGACGCCCTCGCCCAGGAGCGGCAGCGGCCGCAGGAGCACGAGGTCCATCGCCGGCACGCGCACCACGGCGTTGTCAAAGGCCAGGGCGAGCGCGTTCTCCTCGGGCACGCCGTCGAAGGACCAGGCGTAGTTGGGGGCGTCATCCGGCAGTCCAAAGCGCTCGCGCATCCACTGGCCGCCCCACACGCCGGGGTCGAAGTACGGAACCGTGCGGAAGGGACGGCTCGCCGCAACGTCCAATGCGTCCTGGAGCGCCTCGCCTGTGACGGCGCGGGGCGCGCCCGCCTCCACGGTGTCCACCACGAAGTCCGCCCGGGGCAGCACGCGGGCCTTCACGCGGTCCGCCAGGCGCCACTCCACGAAGTAGCCGCGCTTGACCTTGCGCAGGACGTCCTCGCCCGCGTTGTCGCAGCCGTAGTTGGGCATGCCGGCGCGGTAGCGGAGCTGAATCTCCCAGCGCGTCACGTCCGCGTAGACGAGCACGTCACCGGGGTGGACGAGCGTCGCTCCAAAGCCGCAGACCACCACGAGCCCCTCGGCGCTCGCCACCCGCTCGCGCGCGGCGGCAAGCGCGTCGGCGTCCATGAAGTCCTCGAGCTCGCCGAAGCACATGCGCCCGAAGACGCGGTCGTCCGTGAGGAAGGGCGCCATGCGGCGCGTGAGCTCCGCGGGCTCGGGAAAGAGCCCCCGCGTGGCGAGAAGAACGTCCGGCCGCAGATCGCGCAGGGCGTCCAGCAGCTCGTCCTCCCGCACGCCCGGGTAGCACTCGCACGAGACCACGACGCGCGACGGGCCCGCCGCGCGGAGTTCGTCCACGTGGCGGGCCAGTGCGGCCAGCAGGGCGCCATAGCCAAGAAAGACCTCGTGCCCCGGAACGGGAACGGTGGGGAAGCGGTCGTACGAGCCCATGGGGAGGCGTCACCCCCGCCCGTTCTTCTCGCCCACGTCACTTCCCGCCCTTCTTGAAACCGGCTTCGAGGTCCACGCCCGCGGCGTCGAGGATCGCGCGCACGTTCTTCTTGGCGTTGGTGGTGCCCACCTTGAGGACGACGGACATGACCGCGCCAACCACCAGCAAAGCTACGCCGAGCACGCCGAAGCCCGCCCCTCCCCCGCCGTAGAAGCCCCAGTACCCCACGAGAAACCCGACGGCCAGCAGCGAGTAGCCTATGCGCAGCCACACGTTCAGCCGCTGGATGGCGTCGGTCTGGAGCTTGGCCTCTCGGACGAGGTCCTCGCGCGTCCAGTTGGAGGTGTCGAGTGCCATGGTCTTCCTCTCGGTAGCGGTGTGCCCGGGCCGCACAGGGGGAGACGACGGCCCGGGCAGAAGGAGGTATGCGAACCTAAAGGTGCGGTGCGTCGAGCGGGACTTACGCGGTCGGCGCGGCGATCGTGGCGGCGCCGAAGAAGCCCACGGCAGCGCCGACGAAGGCGATGACGAGCAGGATCAGCATCGTGACGATGGGGCTGACCTTCTTCTTGGTCATGAGCCACCAGCACAGGATGGTGAAGCCGAGCGGGAGCAGCTTGGGGTAGATGCCGTCGAGCGTGCCCTGGAGCGTGCCGCCGCCGGGAAGCTGCAGCGACGTGGAGATGGAGACCCAGGTGGCGCAGACGGCGCCGATGACCATGGTGCCGACCATCACGATGGCGTCGCGCAGGGCCGTGGCGTTGGGGCCGACGAGGGCCTCGACCGCGGCGCCGCCGAGGTCATAGCCGCGATAGTACGCGAGGCGCATGCCGAAGTAGGCGAGCAGGTTCCACACCACGATGTAGAAGATGGCGCCGAGCGGGCTGCCGCCCTCGGAGAGGCCCATCGCGATGCCGAGCAGGATCGGGATGAGCGTGCCGACGATCAGGGAGTCGCCGATGCCGGCGAGCGGGCCCATGAGGCCGGCGCGAATGCCGTTGATGGTCTCGTCGTCGATGGCCTCGCCGTTGGCGCGCGCCTCCTCGAGGCCCACGGTGACGCCGACGATCATGGAGCCAATCTGCGGCTCGGTGTTGAAGAACGCGGAGTAGGTGGTGAGGGCCTTCTGCTGGTCCTCCTTCTTGTCGTAGAGGTCCTCGACGATCGGCAGCATGGAGACCAGGTAGCCGAAGGTCTGCATGTGCTCCTGCGAGAAGCACGTGAGGTTGCCGTAGTACCAGTTGCGGAAGGACTTGGCGAGGGCCTTCTTGGAGACCTTCCTGCCTCCCTTGGCGGCGGTGGTGTCAGCCATTAGATGTCCTCCTCTTCCTCGTCGTCAGCTGCGGTGAGCTCGCCGGACGCGGCAGCCACCACGGGACGGTTCTTGAGCGTGGAGATCTGGAAGTTGATGAGCGCGAAGAAGCAGGCGATCGCGGAGGCGGCGATGAGGTTGCAGCCCATGACCGCGGCCAGGGTGAAGCCGAAGAAGAAGGTCAGGAAGTCGGTGGGCTTGGCGATGACCTGCTTGAGCAGGATGGCGATACCGACGCAGGGAAGCAGGGAGCCGAGGGCGAACAGCGTCTTCATGGGCAGGCCGTCCATGGGCAGGCTGTTCATGATGAAGCTCACCATGTCCTGGCCAAAGTAGACGATGACGAACGTGGGGATGAAGGAGCAGACGATGTGGGAGATCCAGGGCAGGACCATGTCCACGAGGTAGAGCTTGTGGGTGTCACCCTTCTCGAGCCACTTCCAGCCCATGCCCTGCCAGGCGAGGTTGATGGTGGCGGTGCCGTAGAAGAGGATGGCGCCGAGGGTGCCGCAGGTGGCGCCGAGGGTCGTGGCGAGAGCGGCGGCGTCGGCGCTGTTGGGGTCGAGGCCCTGGGCCTTGACGGCCATCATGGCCAGCGGGATGCCGATGTAGCAGGCCGCGCGGACGTCGGCGGAGACGGTGCCGCCGGGGGTGACGAGAGCGATGTAGACGACCTGGATGGCCATGCCCACGATGATGCCGAGGGTCATGTCGCCCAGGATGAGGCCGACGATCAGGCCGGCGACGAGCGGGCGCCCGAGCGTGTAGTTGCCGATGGACGTGCCGCCGAGGCCGGGCATCGACGCCAGGCAGGCGAACAGTCCCAGCAGCGCCGCCTGGAACACGTTAATAACCATTGCTTACCACCTTTCCGTGAGTGGTGTCCCCTAGGGACATTATGTTTGCCGGAGCGGCGGCATCCCGGGACGTGCCGCCACGAAGCAACGTGAGTGATGAAAAGGGACAGTCCCTTTTCATCATGGGGCTGGGCTAGAAGCCAAACTGGCCGCGGAACTTGTCCCAGGTGCCGGTCTCCTTGTCGGGGATCAGGCGGAAGTCGACGGTGTAGCCCTTCTTGGAGATGGCCTCGAGCGCCTCGGCCTCCTCCTGGGTGATCGACTGGTTGTTGCCGATCTTGGTGGTGCCGGGACGGTCGTTGCACGGCCCCACGATGACGGTCTTGACGTCGTCGGGCACAAACCCAAAGTTCACGAGGATCTCGGCCATGTCGACGGGGTTCTTGGTGATGAGGAAGTAGCGGGTCTTGGAGTCGCGAACGGTCTGGGCCTTCTCCTTGAAGTGCTCCATCGTCCACACGAAGGTCTTCTTGTCGGGAGCGGCACTCTTGTAGGCGCTCTTGAGGACGGGGTTGGACGCCGCGGCGTCGTTGACGGCGATGATGCCGTCGCAGGGGTACTCGAGGGCCCAGCGGGTGACGGTCTGGCCGTGGATCATGCGGTCGTCGATGCGGACAAACGAAACTGCCATGTTCTTCTCCTTACGCGTGTTCTTATCTGATGGCGGGCGCACCCGCCGTCCTTGCGTCGTGCGGACTAGAGGTCCTCGTCCTCCTCGTCGGAGCCAAGATCCAGCTCCATCTCGCTCATGGCCGCCTGGCCCTCGGAGAGCATCGAGGCGCACAGGGCGTCCTCGTCGTCGGTCTGGAGGTCGAAGGCCGCGGTGAGCGCCATGGGGAGGTTCATGCCGCCAAAGGCGCGCGCCTGGGCGAGAAGACCGTGGGCGGAGAGGGTGTTGAGCGCGTTGGTGAGCGGCGAGCCGCCGATGAGGTCGCCGAGGACGATCACGCGGTCCTCTGCGGTGATGGGCGCGATGACGCCCTCGAGCTCGCTCACGTACTGATCGGCGCCCTCGCCGTCGCGCAGGCTGCAGCTCAGGATGTCGTCGCGCTTCCCCACCAGCATGTCGAGCACGCTGTGCAGGCCCGGGGCGAAGGTTCCGTGGCTGACCAGGAGCAGGTATCGCATCTTGGGTGTCCTTTCGTTGCTGATTTGCCGTAGCTTGACTCTCGCTGAAAATGATTGTCGTTATTAACTATTAACGGCACAATCAGATAGTTGTCAGCGGTAACTATTCGTCGGTTAACGGTAGCAACTATTTCGCGGAACAACTACTTTCCAATGGTGGCTGGCAGATGTTTCCGCTGGTCAGAGGTATTGGACGATAGGTTGCCCAATTCGACGGCGAACGGGGAGCGGGAATTATGGTTCGCTCAACGGTAGTTCTCGGCAATTATTCGCGGAGGCGCGGGCGGCAACTATTGGCTCTTTGCCGGTGCCGGTTTTCCGGCATCTGCGCGCGGTGCCTGATTTCCGAGAAATGCGTGTTTTGGTGCCGGATTTCCGAGAAATGCGTGCCGCGGACACGCATATGCCCGGATTCCGGCACCGATATGCGCATATGGCGGGATTCTGGCACCGGCCGGACATGGCGCGCATATGGCGGGATTCTGGCACCGGCACCAGGGCCCGGCGCCGCGGGCGAGAAGGACGCGCCCTCCTACGCCCAGCGGCCCACGAAGCCGAGGACGGCGTCCCAGTAGCGGGCAGGGTCGGCGAAGACCGCGCAGCAATGGCCGGCACCCGGGAAGATATGCAGCTCGTGGCCCGTGCCCGCGCCCGCGAGCTCGTGGGCCATCTCGACCGGCACCACGCGGTCGCCCTCGCCGTGGAGCAGCAGCACCGGGACGCGCGCGTACGCGATCGCGCCAACCGGGCGGGCGAGCCGCAGGTCGTAGCCGCCGCGTGCCCGCATCAGGCGCCGGCGCGCCACGTCGAGCAGCGGGTGCGCCGCGACGGGCGGCGTGCCGAGCGAGCCCGTGGACACGACGTTTTCCGCCGTGCGCCAGAAGTCGGAGTAGCCCGAGTCCGCCACGCAGGCGCGGACCTGCGGCGGGAGGTCCTTCTCGCCCGAGGCCATGAGGCAGGAGGCGGCGCCCATCGAGATGCCCATGAGCACCACGCGCGCGCCCTCCCCCGCCCGGTCGGCAACCCAGCGGGCCCACGCCACGAGGTCGCGCCGGTCGAGCCAGCCGCACCCCACCCAGTCGCCGCCGCTCGCACCATGCGCGCGCAGATCGCAGAAGAGCAGGTTGAACCCCGCCTCGGCATAGCGCCGCGCGTAGGTGAGGCCGGCGCGCCAGTTGTCGTGATAGCCGTGGGCAAAGACGAGCCAGCGCGGGGAGCCCGGGCGGCACGCGAGCACGTGGCCGGCGAGGCGGGTGCCGTCGTCGGAGCTCGCCCACACGTCCTCGACGCCCGAGGGCAGCGCGTGCAGCCAGCGCCAGGTGCGGTCCGCCTCCTCGGCGCGGTCCCACTCGATGACCTCCCCCTCGTGCGCGGTGAGCCCCGGCGACATGTCGCGCACGCGCGCGTCGCCGCCCCCGCCCAGGTAGGGACCGAGCTCCTCGGAGCCCAGGTCGCGCTGCGGCCCGAGCACGGCCGGGAGGATCTTTGGCGCCAGGGCAGCTGCCGCCACGCCGCGCGCCGCTGAGGGCAGGCGCAGGGAACGCAGCCAGTCGAGCAGCCCGTTCTTCTCGCCGCTTCTCTCTCCCATCGGGCCTCCTTCGCAGCCTCCGCCAAAACCAATCCCACGTCGCCTGATGCCGCCTCCGCCACCTGAGGGTATGTACGATGCACATACCGGGTATGTACACTCGACGCCAAAGTTCTTCTCGCAAACGCGCAGGTCAGAGGCGTGGGCGAGAAGAGCGGCGGGGTCTGATAGTGCGCATACCCTACAGGCTGGGTGCGCATACCCTCCCCGCCGCACGACGGCGCCCGAGGCGGGCCCGCCCCTACAGCGCCGCGAGCAGGGCCTCGCAGCCGGCGAGCACGTCACGATAGGTGGCGTCGAAGTCCCCGGTGTACCAGGGGTCGGCCACGTCACGCGGGCGCGCGGTCCAGTCGAGCAGGCGGCTCACCTTGCCGTCCGGGTCCCCGCCGAGGATGCGGCCCAGGCCGCGGGCGTTCTCCGCGTCCATGTAGACGATGTGGTCCCAGCTGTCGTACTCGTCGCGCCGCACGCGCCGGGCGAGGTGACGCCCCACCGGGATGCCCTCCGCGCGCAGCTTGGACACGGTGCCGTGGTGCGGCGGATTGCCGAGCTCCTCGGAGCTCGTCGCCGCCGAGTCGATCACGAACTCGTCCTCGCGCCCCGCGCGGCGCACGAGCTCCTCCATCACGAACTGCGCCATCGTCGAGCGGCAGATGTTGCCATGGCAGATGAACAGGATGCGGGTCATGGCTCCCCCCTAGCGGCGCGCGTGCTTGCCGGGCGCCGCGTGACGGCCGGCCTTGCGCTGCTGCTCGGGCAGGTCGAAGCGCTGGCCGCCGGCTCCGGGCCTCACGCGCGGGCGCGCGCCCACGGCCATCTGGTAGCGAGAGCTCCTGCGGCGGCGCGCCGAGGCGGAGACGAGCCCCACGACCACGAAGACCGCCGCCACGCACACGACCGCGATGACGGCGTGCACCGGGTCGGAGAGCCACCACATCACGAAGTCCGGGATGGAGAGCTCCATCGTCTGGGCGGCCACGATCGGCAGGGACGCGAGCCAGCGATCCCCCAGGGAGATGTCCACCATGCCGAGGCCCTGGCCCTCCTCGAGCGGGGCGTGGAAGGCCCCGGCCTCGGAGTCGATGCCCTCCCACGAGGGCACGAGCGTGAGGTCGGCGAGGGTCGTCTCGCGCGGGACGGTGCCCGCGACGCCGCCGGCGGCCACGGCGTCGACCGCGTCGCCGTCGCTCGACAGCATCACGTCCACCCGGCCCATGACGTCGCCCGGGACCACGATGTCGCCCGTGCGCCACGCGCCGAAGCCCCAATTGAGCATGTTGCGCATGTCGTAGTAGTTCTCGGTGACGCCCTGCGCGTCGGCGTAGGGGGAGCCGCCCAGCACCACGCCCACGAGGCTCAGGTCCGCGCCCTTCGCGCTGACCACCAGGCAGCGGCCGGCGGCGTTGGTGAAGCCGGTCTTGCCCGCGGTCACGACGCCCTCGCCCATGTAGACGGGGCTCTCGGGGTCGATGAGCAGGTTGGTGTTCTCGAGCGTGCGCGCGTCGTTGCCGCTCGTGGCGGGCAGGTCCCAGGTCGCGGCGCCCGCGATCTCGCAGAACTCGGGGTGGGTGCTCGCGGCCCGCATGATGGTCGCGAGGTCGCGCGCGGTGGTGTAGTGGTCCTCGGCAGGCAGGCCGCAGGGGTTGGCAAAGTGCGTGTTCGCGCAGCCCAGCTCAGCGGCCTTCTGGTTCATCAGGTCCACGAACGCGTGCCAGTCCCCGCCGCCCACGTAGCGCGCGAGCACGTAGGACGCGTCGTTTCCGGAGGGCAGCAGCAGGCAGGCGAGAAGGTCGCGCACGGTGAGGGTCTCCCCCGCCACGAGGCCCGCGACGGAGCTCTCGGCCGTGACCTCGTCGAAGTCCGCCTCCTCGACCGTGACCTCCTCGTCCAGGCCCACGTTCTCGATCGTCACCAGCGCCGTCATGACCTTGGTGGTCGAGGCAGGCTCGCGGCGCTCGTCCGCGTTCTGGTCGAGAAGGACCTGGCCCGTGTCGGCCTCGACGAGGAAGGCCGCGGGCGAGGAGATCGCGGGCGGCTGGTCGGCGGCGTAGACCGGGTCGTTGGCTGCCTGCGCGACGTCGTCGGCGAGCGCGACGGACGGGGCCTGGGCGCCGGCGGCGAGCAGGGCGACGAGCAGCGACGCGGCAACGCGGGCGACGATGGGGCGACGGTTTCTCATGATCTCTCCCTAGTGCAGCGCAAACCACGTGATCACGGCGATGCCGAGCACGATGCGATACCAGCCGAACGGCTTGAAGTCATGACGGCGGACGAAGTCCATGAGGAACTTGATCACGACGAGGGACACCACGAAGGCGACGAGGCAGCCCACACCGAGCACCGCAAGCTCCATCGAGGTGGGGGCGTTGCCGGCGAGGAAGTACTTCACGAGGCGCAGGCCGCTCGCGCCGACCATCACGGGAATCGCGAGGAAGAACGTGAACTCGGCCACGACGGTGCGCTTGCAGCCCAGGATGAGGCCGCCGATGATCGTGGAGCCCGAGCGCGAGGTGCCGGGAACGATGGAGAGCACCTGGAAGAGGCCGATGCCGATGGCGGTCTTCCAGTCGAGCTCCTCGAGGGACTGCACGCGCGCGTCGGCGTCGGCGAGCTCGGAGCGGGAGAGGGCCGCGGTCGGGGCCGCGGCGAAGTGACGGCCCGCGGGGCGCGCGCCCTTCTCGGCCAGCGCCCGGTCGGCGCGGCGCTCGCGGACGGTCTCGATGACGATGAACGCGATGCCGTAGACGATCAGCGCCGCCGCGATGACGAAGGGGCTGCCGAGGTTGGCCTCCATCCAGTCGTCGATCGGGATGCCGATGACGGCGGCGGGCAGGCACGCGACCACGGTCTTGGCCCAGAGCAGCCACGTGTCGCGCTTCTCGCCCCTGTCCTTGCTCGGCGAGAACGGGTTCAGCCGGTGGAAGAAGATCACGCACACGGCGAGGATGGCGCCGAGCTGGATGACCACGAGGAACATGTTCCAGAAGTCCTCGGAGACGTTCATCGTGAGGAACTGGTTGAGCAGCAGCATGTGCCCCGTCGACGAGATGGGCAGCCACTCGGTTATGCCCTCCACGATGCCGAACACGGCCGCCTTTACGAGCTCGATGATATCCACAGCCTTCCCTTCCCCGGGTCCAAACCGTCCTATCATCGCGCGCCGGGGCGCGAGGCCCTCCCGCGCGCATGCTCCCCCACCGAAAAACTATGCCGTTTGGCGGGAGAAACGGCAAGCTCCCAGGCGTTCGGGGAATATCTGAGCCAGTCCGCGAAATCGTGTCCGCGGGACGCGAGAAGGGAGCCACCATGGCCGAAACCGCCACCACCTACCAAGACCTCGGCTACGACAAGATCTTCGTCTCCCTGGACGGGTCCGACCAGCAGGACAAGGTGCTCGACCGCGCCATCGTCATGGCCGCCAACGACAACGCCGAGCTCTACATCGGGCACGTCATCGACTCGACGGCGCTGGAGGCCGCCGGCACCTTCCCCGTCGACATCGTCCCCTCGCTCGAGAAGACCTTCCGCGAGTCCATCGACGCCAAGGTGAGGGCCGCCGAGGCCAACCCCGACATCAAGAAGGTCGAGGTGCTCGTCCGCGCGGGGCGCATCCGCGAGACCATCAAGGACGAGATGCTCGACGTCATCGAGCCCGACCTCGTCATCTGCGGCGCACGCGGGCTCTCCTCGATCAAGTACGCCATCCTCGGCTCGATCTCCACGTTCCTCACGCGCAACACCGAGTGCGACACCCTCATCATCAAGTAGCGCGAGCGGGCCGGCGACCGCACCGGACCCCATCGCGACCCCCACGCCCCGCAGCCCCCCGAGCTGCGGGGCGCCTTTTTGCCGCGTGGTCGCGGTGCCGCGCCGCCGCGCCGCCGCGGTGCCGCGCCGCTAGTACGCACAGTTCTAGAAACGAGAAAAACTCACCTGCGGATATATAAGAGTTAATCGAACTGTGCGTACTACGCGGGCGCGGGAAAAGAACAAGTCATGTAGGAACGATGATTGCGCGGCGAGAGCCGTAAAATAGGAAGGCTTGTTATGTTGGCACGCCCCTTGGGGACCGCTTTCGTGGAGGTTTGTTCTTGTCGTCAGAGACACCATCTAGCAGCCGCTGCGCGCGCAGGATCGTGACGTTTGGCCTCGCCGGCCTCATCGCCGCCTCGACCGCGCTGCTGCCCAAGACCGCTCTCGCCGACACCGCAGAGGAGCTTCAGAGCGCCCAGCAGGCGGTCCAGGAGAGCAACCTGGCCTACGAGGAGGCGTCCTCGCGCGTCGAGGAGCTCGAGGGGCAGATCGACGCCAACCAGGACCACATCGACGAGCTCGAGGCCCAGCTCCCCGAGCTGCAGGAGCGCGCGAACGACTCCATCCGCTCCCTCTACAAGATGCAGCAGGGATCCGGTAGCCTGATCGAGCTGCTCCTCTCCGCGGACGACTTCTTCGACCTCGTCTCCACGATCCAGTACCTCGACGTCATCCAGTCCCGCAACTCCAGCGCCGTGGACGAGCTCGTGGAGCTCACCGACGAGCTCGCCCTGACCCAGGCCAACCTCAGCGCCCAGATGAGCGAGGCAGAGGAGGAGCAGGAGCGCGCCGCGCAGGCCCTGAGCGAGGCCCAGGACGCGCGCGACCGGCTCGAGGCCCAGATCGCCGCGCAGGCCGCCGCCGAGGAGGCCGCCCGCCGCGCCGCCATCGAGGCCGCCCAGCGCGCCGCGCAGGCCGCCGAGCAGACGCCGGGCGAGGACGCCACGTTCACCAACGAGTCCGGCACCCAGGCGCCCATCGAGGTCCCGGAGACCACCGACCCCGACATCGTGATCCCCGAGAGCGACCAGGAGAAGTTCGTCGCCGAGTGGGCGCCGCGCATCGACGCCTATCTCGCCGGCTCCCCCCTCGCCGGGCAGGGCACGACGTTTGCCGAGGCCGCCTGGCAGTACGGCTGCGACCCGCGCTTCTCCCCCGCCATCTCCATGGTGGAGAGCAGCCAGGGACGCCACTGCTTCCTGCCGTACAACGCCTGGGGCTGGGGCTCCTCGAGCTGGAGCAGCTGGGAGGAGGCCATCTGGGCGCACGTCGCCGGCCTCGCGTCCGGCTACGGCGGCCAGCTCACCTATGCCGGCGCGCAGAAGTACTGCCCGCCCAACGCCGACGAGTGGTACGCGAGCGTGCTGGCCAACATGCAGAGCATCTAGGGTCTCGCGCCCCATCGCGACTTAGGCTCAGCGCCCCGCCCGGGACTTCGGGCGGGGCGCGATCTTTAGGCTGCCCCAGCCCCACGACCTACGCCGTGAGGTACACCATGGCGATGATGAGCACGAAGCCCACGATCTCCGCGGGCGAGAAGGACGTGCCCAGCCAGACCACTGTGGCGATCGTCGCCGTGACCGGCTCGATCGTGCCGAGCAGGCTCGCCCGCATGGACCCGGCGTCCTTCACGCCCTGCAGGTAGAGCGCGTACGCGCCGAAGGTTCCCACCACGACGCACGCCGCGAGCACCGCCACCGCCACGCCGTCGAGAGCCGGCATGTGCTCCCAGGGCCGGTAGACCGCCGCGAGGATGACACCCGAGAAGAGAAACGCCAGGCCGTTCACCGTGAAGTTGCCCCAGCGCGTCATCGGCGCCGCCGGCAGGATCGAGAGGCACGCGGCGGCCGCGGCGCAGGCCAGGCCCCAGACCAGGCCCTGCGGCGGGAGGTTGAGCTGACCGGGGTTGCCGCCCGTTGCCACGAGATAGGTTCCCGCGAGCGCCAGGACCACGCCGAGCGCCTCGCGACGGCGCGGGCGGCGGCGCATCGTCACGCAGACGTAGCCCAGCACGAGCACCATGCCCAGGCTCTGCATGATCGTGGCCGTGGCGGAGTTGGTCCAGTCGATCGCCTCGAGGTAGGCCACCTGCGAGAAGAGGATCGCGCCCAGGCTCACGCCGAGGATGGCGAGCAGGTCGCGGGGGCTTCTCCACACGCCGCGCAGCTGCTCGCGGCCGCGCGCGGTCACGGCGGCCGCGGCGAGGAAGAGCCAGCAGGCGGTGAGCTCGCGCAGGCAGACGAGCCAGAGGGGGTCGATCGCATAGGCGTCCATGAGCCACTTGGAGACGGTCCCGTTGAGGCCCCAGAAGGTGCCGCCCACCAGCGTCGCCACGATGCCGCGGCGGATGCGGCGGCGCCGCTCGAGGTCACGCCCGGACGGCTGGTCCTTCTCGGCAGTCTTGCTCTTCTCGGCCACGTGTCCTCCCCCGCTCAGATCGGCCCGCGATAGCCTACCACCTCGCGACCGAGCATGCCATTATGGACGGAATCGCCCCATCTTGGGGGGATTTCCGTACGATATGGCATGCTCGGCGCGACAGGCGAGAAGGACGCGCGGCAGTCGGGGTAAACTGTCACAGGAAAACGCCGTCAAGGAGGTCCCATGACCGAGAAGAACCGCTTTGCCGCGCCCGACCCCGCGCTCGCCGCGGGCACGACCCACGCCGGCTTCACCGTCACGCGCGTGGAGTCGCTGCCGGAGATCTCCGGCCAGGCCTACCTCATGCGCCACGACGCCACCGGCGCTCGCGCCCTGTGGCTGGCCTGCGCGGACACCAACCGCTCCTTCGCCATCAGCTTCAAGACGCCGCCGGTCGACGACACGGGCGTCTTCCACATCCTCGAGCACTCGGTGCTGTGCGGGTCCGATCGCTACCCCGTGAAGGAGCCCTTCGTCAACCTGCTCAAGACGAGCATGCAGACCTTCCTCAACGCGATGACCTTCCCCGACAAGACCATGTACCCGGTGGCCTCCACCAACGTGGCGGACCTCGAGAACCTCATGGGCGTCTACCTGGACGCGGTGCTTCACCCCGCCATCTACGACCGCCCGCGCATCTTCGAGCAGGAGGGCTGGCACCTCGAGGCGGACGACGCGGGCGAGCTCAGCTACAACGGCGTGGTCTTCAACGAGATGAAGGGCGCGCTCTCCGACCCCGACGACGTCCTCTATCAGGAGCTCGGCCGGTCGCTCTTCCCCGACACCTGCTACGGGCACGAGTCCGGCGGCAACCCGCGCGCCATCCCGGAGCTCACCTACGAGGCGTTCCTGGACAGCCATGCCCGCCACTACGCGCTGCCCAACAGCTACGTGATCCTCTACGGCGACCTCGACGTCGACCGCGAGCTCGCCTTCATCGACGAGCGCTTCCGCGGCGCCGCGAAGCCCGGGGCGCAGGGACGCGGGGCCGGCGCGCCCAACCCGCTCGACCTGCAGGCCCCCGTGCGCGCCGAGCGTCGCGTCGTCCCCATGGCGACCGCGCCGAGCAACGCCTCGATCGGGCTGGCCTACGTGCTGGGCACGGCAGCGGACCGCACGCGCGTCCTGGCCGTCGACGTGCTGCTCGACGCCCTGTGCGGCTCCAACGAGGCGCCCCTCAAGCGCCGCGTGCTCGACGCGGGCCTGGCCGACGACTTCTCCGCGATGCTCGTGGACGGCACCCTCCAGCCCCAGGCGATGTTCGTCCTGCGCGGCCTGCGCGAGGACGCGGGCGAGAGGTTCCGCGCGCTCGTGGAGTCCGCGTGCGCCGAGCTCGCCGAGGGCGGCATCCCGCGCGACAAGCTCGAGGCGGCGCTCGCCCAGGCGGAGTTCAACCTGCGCGAGGGCGACTGGGGCGGCTACCCCGACGGCATCGCGCTCTCCATGCTCGCGATGTCGGGCTGGCTCTACGACGACGAGCGGCCGCTCGACTACCTACGCTACGAGGACGCGCTCGCCGAGCTCAAGGCCGGCCTCGACAGCGGCTACTTCGAGCGGCTGCTGCGCGAGCTCGTCTGCGAGAGCGCCCACTGCGCCGAGGTGGAGATCGCGCCCGTGGCCGGCGGCGACGGCGCCGAGGAGGCTGCCGAGCTCGCGGCCCTGCGCGCGGGCATGGACGAGAAGGACCTCGAGGCCGTGCGCGCCGAGGTCGCCGCGCTGCGCGCCGAGCAGGAGGCGCCGGACGCCCCCGAGGCGCTCGCGCTCCTGCCGCGCCTCTCCGTGGCCGACGTCGAGCCTCCCGCGCCCGAGCCCGCGGCGCAGGACGTGGACGCGCCGCTGCCCTGCATCGCCCACGAGCTGGACACCCACGGCATCGACTACGTCTACCACTACTTCGACCTGAGGCACCTGGACTTTGGCGACCTGCCGTGGGTCGGCGTGCTCACCGACCTGCTCGGCAAGCTCGACACCGCGCGCCGCACGGCCTCCGACCTCGACACCGTCGTGGAGACCAATCTCGGCGGGCTCGACTTCTTCACCGAGACCTACGCCCGCGACGCCGACCTCTCCTACGCCGCCCCCGCGCTCGTGGTGGGCGCCTCGGCGCTGGCCGAGAAGGTCGATGCGCTCGCCACGCTGCCCTCCGAGGTCTGGGGCACCACGCGCTTCGACGACCTCGCCCGCGTGCGCGACATCCTCACGCAGCGCCGGGTGGCCCTCGAGCAGTACTTCGTGAGCTCGGGCCACACCGCGGCGGCGGCCCGCGCCAACACGTACTTCTCGTCCGCCGCCATGGCGTCGAGCGCGATGTCCGGGCTCGAGTACTACCTCTTCCTGCGCGACCTCCTCGACGGCTGGGACGTGCGCTCGGCGGAGCTGCCGGGCCGCCTCGCCGAGCTCGCCGCGCGCGTGTTCACGGCCGACGACGTCGTCGTGAGCTTCACCGGCTCCGCCGAGAGCCGCGCGCGCTTCTGGGAGGCGGGCGGCGAGCTCGGCCTGGCGCGCACGGGCCGCGCGGAGCGGCGCCTGGCCGTCCCCGCGCCGACGCCCCGCAACGAGGCCTTCCTCATCCCCTCCGACGTGAGCTACGTCGTCCGCGGCTGCGGGCGCAGCGCGGCGGACGAGGGGACCGTCGGGTGCTGGCAGGTCGCCACGCGCGCGCTCTCCTTCGACTACCTCTGGAACGAGGTGCGCGTGAAGGGCGGCGCCTACGGCTGCGGCTTCCGGCGCACGACCGAGGGGCTGCGCGCCTTCTGGAGCTTCCGCGACCCGTCCGTGGACGCCACGCTCAAGCGCTACGACGGCGCGGCCGCCTGGCTCGCCGCGTGGAACGGCTCTCCCGAGGAGCTCGAGGGCTACATCGTGGCGACGGTCGCCGCGCACGACGCGCCCGTGAAGCCCCGCCAGCTGGCCCGCCGCCAGGACGTGGCCCGCTTCGGGGGCAAGCCCGAGGGCTGGCGCGACGCCGTGCGCACCGAGGAGCTCGCCACGACCGCCGAGGGCATCCGCGCGCTCGCCGCGGCGCTGGCCGACGAGGGTGCCCCGAGCGGCGTCTGCGTCTTCGGCGGCCGCGACGCCGTCGAGGCCAGCGGCGTGGCGTTCGACGCCGTGACCGAGCTCGTCCAGTGATGAAAAGGGACAGTCCCTTTTCATCACTGCTCGTGACCGTGGGGCTGCTCGCGGCCGCCACGGCCGCAGGGGCGCTGCTGCGCGCGGCGGGCCTGCAGGAGGCCACCGTCGTGGTCACCTACGTGCTGGCCGTCATCGGCGTGGCGCTCGCCACGCCGGGAGGGCCGTGGTGCCTGATCGCCGCCGCGCTCTCCGTCCTCGCCTTCAACTTCTTCTTCGCCGCGCCCACGCTCTCGCTTGCTGCCCTCGACCCGGCGATGCCCGGGACCTTCGCGGTCATGTTCGTCGTGGCGCTGCTCGCCGGCCACGTCGCCGCGCGGCTGCGCCTCCAGGCCCGCACCGCCGAGGCCGCCCGCCTCCAGGCACAGGCCCTCCTGGACCTGAGCGGCCGGCTCCAGGACTGCACCGCCCCCGACGACGTGGTGGCCGCGATGGCGAGAAGCTCGGCGGAGCTGCTCGGCCGCTCCTTTGTCTGGTATCCCGCCCGCGGCGACGCGCGCTCCCTCGGCGACCGCGCCGCCTTCCCCTTCCCGACCGGGGCGACCGTCGCGGACGAGCGCACCGTCGCCCTGCGCGCGCTCGCCAACGGGAGCCCGGCCGGCGCCTCGACGGAGGCCTTCGGCTCCGCCGCGGGCCTCTACCTGCCCGTGGGCCCGACCGCCGCGCCTCGGGGCGTGGCGGGCATCCTTCCTGCCGCCGACCTCTCCCCCGAGCAGCTCAAGCTCTGGCGCTCGGTCTGCGGCCTGGCGGCGCTCGCCCTCGACCGCGTGGCGGCGCTCAGGGCCCGCGAGGAGGCCGCCGTCCGCGCCCGCGAGGAGCGGACCCGCGCGGACCTGCTGCGCTCGATCTCCCACGACCTGCGCACGCCCCTCACCTCGATCTCGGGCAACGCCGACGTCCTTCTCGACGCCGGAGCCGCCCTCGGCGCGGGCACGCGCCGGCAGCTGCTGGCGACCATCCGCGACGACGCCTCCTGGCTGCGCGCCACCGTGGAGAACCTCCTCACCGTCACGCGCCTCGAGGAGGGCGGCGTGCGCCCGCAGGCGGACGCGGAGCTCGTGGACGACCTCGTCGAGGAGGCGCTGCGCCACGCTGCGGGCGACGCCGGCCACGTCGTGACCTTCGAGGCGCCGCCGGAGCCCCTGCTCGTGCGCGCCGACCCCACCCTCGCGGTCCAGGCGCTCGTCAACCTCGTAAACAACGCCGTCGCGCACACGCCGCGGGGCTGTCGCGTCACAGTCCGCGCCGAACGCGAGGGCGCCCAGGTGAGCATCACCGTGGCAGATGACGGGCCGGGCATCCCGGATGCCGAGAAGGACCGCGTCTTCGAGGCGTTCCACACCTCCGGCGGCGCGCTCGCGGACGGAACGCGCAGCGTCGGCCTGGGACTCGCGGTGTGCCGCGCCGTGGCACGGGCCCACGGGGGTACCATCACGGTGCGCGACAACAGGCCGCATGGCGCGGTCTTCTCCCTCACCCTGCCCGCCGAGGAGGTGCCCGATGTCTGATGCGCTGCCCGACGCCCCGCTCATCCTCGTGGTGGAGGACGACCCCGCGATCGCGAGCCTCGTCTGCGCCGCGCTCGACTCCCGCGGCCTGCGCCGCTCCGTCTGCGCGACGGCGGCGGAGGCCATCGCCGCCGCGGCCGAGCTCGCGCCGCAGGTGATCCTGCTCGACCTCGGCCTGCCCGACGCCGACGGCATCGACGTCGTGCACCGCGTGCGCACCTGGTCGGATGACCTGCCCATCATCGTCGTCTCCGCGCGCGCCGACGACGCCGACAAGATCGGCGCGCTCGACGCCGGGGCGGACGACTACCTCGTGAAGCCCTTCTCGGTTGGGGAGCTGCTCGCCCGCGTGCGCGTGGCTCTGCGGCGCGTGTCGCATGGGGCGCCGGCCGAGACCGCGACCTTCGAGAACGGGGCGCTCTCGATCGACTATGCGGCGGGCGTCGTGCGCGTGGGCGGCGCGGAGCCGCACCTCACGCCGATGGAGTACCGGCTGCTCGTCCTTCTCGCCAGAAACGCCGACAAGGTCCTCACCCACCAGTACCTGCTCGAGCACGCCTGGGGGCCCGGGCAGGTGGGCGACCTCGCGTCGCTGCGCGTGATCATGGCGTCCCTGCGCAAGAAGATCGGCCCCGAGCTCGTCCAGACCCACGTGGGCGTGGGCTACCGCATGGTCCGCGCGGAGTAGGGCCGGGCCGGCGCAGTGCGGGCGCCGGGCTGGGCCCTTTTGAGGGTATGCACACCGCCCCCTGAGGGTATGTACACCCCGCCGTTCTTATCGACTTGCAAACCCGCTGGTAGATGGACTGCCGAGAAGAACGGGCGGGCTGGGACGGTGTACATACCCTCAAAGGGTGGTGCACATACCCTCCGGGCGGCACCGGACGAGTCACGCCGAGTAAGAGTTTTCTGCAAGAGTTCATCGAGTAAGAGAAATATGCGAGAAGGGCCCCCAATCGGGTCGCTTTTTCGCACATTTCTCTTACTCGGCGGCGCCGGGCGACGCCGCGGCGCGCCAACCAGCGCCGTTAATGCGTCCTTAACGCCCAAACACCCCCTCTTAACTGCATCTTTATGCTCGCGCTATGGCATTTTGGCCAGCCGCCGACACCTCGCGGCGGGAGCCGCCCGCGACGCCCTATCCTCGCGCTGTACGCACGTCTTGGAAAGGGAGGCGCGATGGACGACACGTCCCGGGCGACGCCGGTCGCCGTGCAGCGGCTCACCGCCGACAGGGTCTTCTCGGCGCTCGAAACCTCACAGGCGGGCCTCACGCAGGAGGAGGCGCGAGCACGCCAGGAGCGGCAGGGCAAGAACCTCATCCAGACCGAGCGAAAGGCCTCGCCGGTCCTGGCGTTCCTCTCGAACTTCACGCACCTGATGGCCATCCTGCTCTGGGCGGCGGGCGCCATCGCCTTTGTGGCGGGACTGCCCGAGCTGGGCGTGGCCGTGTGGCTCGTGAACGTCATCAACGGCTGCTTCAGCTTCTGGCAGGAGTACCGCGCCGGCAAGGCCACCGACGCCCTCAAGAAGATGCTGCCCTCCTACGCGACCGTCGTCCGCGACGGCCAGGAGCAGAGGATCCTCGCGGAGGACCTCGTGCCCGGCGACGTGATGGTGCTCGCCGAGGGCGACAAGATCTCCGCCGACGCGCGCGTGGTCCGCGCCTCCGACCTGCAGGTCAACCAGTCCACGCTCACCGGGGAGTCCAACCCCGTGCGCAAGACCTCCGACGCCGTGCTGGAGGAGGACCTCACCCAGGCCGAGACGCCCAACCTCATCTTCGCGGGCACGTCGGTCTCCGAGGGCACCGGGCGCGCGGTGGTCACGCGCATCGGCATGGAGACGGAGTTTGGCAAGATCGCCCACCTCACGCAGAACATGCAGGAGGCCGAGAGCCCCCTGCAGCTGCAGCTCAACCGCACCACCAAGCAGATCACCATCTTCGCGACCTGCATGGGCGTGGGCTTCTTCCTGCTCGACGCCCTGTTCGTGAAGAGCGAGTTCGCCGTCGCGTTCATCTTCTCCCTGGGCATGATCGTGGCCTTCATCCCCGAGGGGCTGCTCCCCACGGTGACGCTCTCGCTCGCCATGGCAGTGCAGCGCATGAGCAGGAGAAACGCCCTCGTGAAGAAGCTCAACTCCGTGGAGACCCTGGGCTCGTGCTCGGTCATCTGCACGGACAAGACGGGCACGCTCACGCAGAACGAGATGACGGTGAACCACCTCTGGACCGCGAGCCACGAGTACGAGGTCACCGGCGTGGGCTACGCGCCCGTGGGCTCCGTCCGCCTGGGCGAGAAGGACGTGGACGCCCATGCCGACGACGACCTGCGGCTGCTCGTGACGGGCGGGGCTCTGTGCTCCAACGCGCGCCTGCTGCCGCCCGAGGAGGAGGGCGGACGCCACACCGTGCTCGGCGACCCCACGGAGGCCTGCCTGCTCGTCGCCGCGCAGAAGGCGGGCGTGGACCTCGCCGAGCAGGAGGCCCGCTGGCCGCGCGTGCGCGAGCTGCCCTTCGAGAGCCGCCGCAAGCGCATGACGACGATCCACCAGCTCCCCGAGCCGCTCGACGGCGCGCGGCGCGTGGCCTTCGTCAAGGGCGCGCCGGGCGAGATCGTGGGCCTCTCCACGCGCGTGCGGGTGGACGGCGAGCCCGTGCCCATGACCGGCGAGCTCGCCGACAAGATCATGGCCGCCAACGACGCCTACGCCGCCGACGGGCTGCGCGTGCTCGCCGTGGCCTACCGGCCCCTTTCCGCCGACAACCCCGGCCTGCCCCGCTCGATGAGCGCCTACGAGCCGGAGAGCGTCGAGCGCGACCTCACGTTCGTCGGCCTCGAGGTCATGCAGGACCCGCCGCGCCCCGAGGTGGCGGCGGCAGTGGAGCAGTGCCGGCGCGCGGGCATCCGCGTCATCATGATCACCGGCGACTACGGGCTCACCGCCGTCTCCATCGCGCGCAAGATCGGCATCGTGCGCGGCGAGCGCCCGCGGGTCCTCTCGGGCGTGGAGCTCGAGCGCATAAGCGACGACGAGCTCAAGGAGGCCCTGCGCGGCGAGGTGGTCTTCGCGCGCATGGCGCCCGAGCAGAAGCTGCGCGTGGTCGAGAACCTCCAGCAGATGGGCGAGATCGTGGCAGTCACCGGCGACGGCGTGAACGACTCCCCCGCCCTCAAGAAGGCGGACATCGGCGTGGCCATGGGCATCACGGGCACCGACGTGGCCAAGGAGGCCGCCGACATGGTGCTCACCGACGACAACTTCGCCTCCATCGTGCACGCCATCGAGGAGGGCCGCGCGGTCTACGCCAACATCCGCAAGTTCATGATCTACATCCTGAACTCCAACATGCCCGAGGCCGTGCCGAGCGCCGTCTACCTGCTCTCGGGAGGCGCCGTGCCGCTGCCGCTCACCACGATGCAGATCCTCACCATCGACCTCGGCACGGACATGCTGCCGGCACTGGGCCTGGGCTGCGAGCCGCCCGAGGACGACGTCATGGACCGCCCGCCGCGCGACCCCAGAGAGCCGCTGCTCAATGCCCGCGTCATGCGCAAGGCCTTCCTCTGGTACGGCCTCATGGGCGCCGTCGTCTCCATGGCGGCCTACGTCTTCGCACAGCTGGAGGCCGGCTGGGTGCCGGGGCTCGAGATGTTTGGCATCGGCGACGACCTCGACCCGGTCTACGTGCGCGCCACGACCATGTGCCTCGCCGCGATCGTCTTCGCCCAGATCGGCCAGGTCCTCAACTGCCGCACCGAGACCGCCTCGGTCTTCTCGCGCGGGATCTTCTCCAACCGCCACATCAACGTGGGCATCGTCTTTGAGATCTGCCTTATCGTGTTCATAACGCTCTTCCCGCCCCTTCAGTCCGTCTTCCACACGAGCCCGCTCGGGGTCGCCGACTACGCGTTCCTCTGCTGCCTGCCCCCGCTCGTGCTCGCCGTGGAGGAGGCGCGCAAGGCCCTGTTCCGCCAGATCAAGCGACGCCGCGCGCAGCGCGCGAGCGCCGAGGGAAGGTAGGTTGCCATGAACGTCATCGTAGTGGGCGCCGGCCACATGGGACGCGGGCTCGCGCGGCGCCTGGACCGCCAGGGCCACGACGTCACCGTCGTGGACCGCGACGCCGAGGAGCTCGAGGAGCTGGGCGAGGACTTCTCCGGCACGCGCGTGCTGGGCGTCGGGTTTGACCGCGCCGTGCTCGCCGAGGCGGGCGTCGACCGCGCCAGCGCCGTCATCGCGTGCACCTCCTCGGACGAGGCCAACATCGTCATCGCGCGCGTCGCCCGCGGCACCTACCGCGTGCCCCGCGTCATCGCGCGTCTCTACGACATCTCAAAGGCCGAGGCCTACCGGCGCCTGGGCATCCAGACCATCTCGACCACCGACTGGGGCATCCGTCACGCCTGCGAGCTGCTCACCTACCAGGAGATGGATGCGGTCTACGAGATCGGGTCCGGGGGCGTGCAGCTCGTGCGCACCGACGTGCCGACGCTGCTGGAGGGCCGCCCGGTCCGCGAGGTGACCGCGATCGGCGAGGTGGAGGTCGTCGCCGTCTCGCGCAACAACGAGACCTTCATCCCCACGCTCGGGACCGTCCTGGAGCACGGGGACGTCATCTATGCCGCCGTGGCATCGAGCGCGTCGGCGAAGTTCCGCAGCATGGTCGGCACGAGCGCGTAGGAGGCACCATGGACATCATCATCGTCGGCGGCGGGAAGACCGGGGCCTATCTCGCGTCGCTGCTCACCGAGGACGGCTACCGCATCCGCGTCATCGAGGCGCGCAAGGACCTCGTGGCCGGCCTGCGCGCGCAGTTCGGAGAGCGCGACGTCATCCTCGGCAACGGGGCGGACCCGCTCGTGCTCGAGCGCGCGGGCATCCTCCACGCGGACGTCGTGGTGGCGGCGACGGGCGAGGACGAGGTCAACCTCGTGGTCTCCACGCTCGCCAAGATGGAGTACAGCGTGCCCCGCGTGGTGGCGCGCGTCAACAACCCCGTCAACGCCTGGATGTTCAACGAGGGCATGGGCGTGGACGTGGGCATCAACCAGGCCGAGCTTCTCGCCCGCTCCGTCCAGGAGGGCCTCGACCTGCGCGACGTGTTCACGATCTTGCGCCTGGGCAAGGACGGCCACGCCGTCGTGCGCGTTGAGGTGCGGCCCGGCTCGCGCGTGATCGGCGAGGCCCTGCGCGACGTGCCGCTGCCCGGCACCACGATCCTCGTGGCCATCGACCGCGACGGAGACATCATCGTGCCCAAGGGCGACACGCGCTTCGCGGCGGGCGACAAGATCATCGCGTTCACCGACGCCACGGGACGCGAGCGGCTGCACCGCGCGTTCGCGTAGGCGGCAGGCGGCGCCCCTTGAGGGTATGTACACCGCCTCTTTAGGGTATGTACGCCGTCCCAGCCCGCCCGTTCTTCTCGGCAGTCCATCTACCAGCGGATTTGCAAACCGATAAGAACGGTGGGGTGCACATAGTCTCAAAGGGCGGTGTACATACCCTCCGAGCCGCAGGGCGGGACGCGCCGAGCGCTAGACGAGAAGGTCCTCGAGCCGCAGCTTGGGCACGCAGTGGGTGCCGTCCGCCTCGCGCCAATAGGTCAGGCCATGCTCGGTGTCCGGGCCCTCGAGGACCACGCGCTCCCCGCGCCCGCCCACGGCGAGCACGAGCGCCGGCGCCAAACCCTCGGGCAGCGCGAGCTCGTCGGCGAGCCCGGCGTCGAAGCTGCGCAGCATGCAGCAGCCGAGCCCTCGGGCGCAGGCGGCGAGCGCCATGGTCTGCGCGGCGATGCCCACGTCGATGAGGCGGATGGGGTTGTCGGCGAGCTCGGCGGGCAGGCAGATAACCACGTAGCCGTGCGGGCGCTCGCCCTCGGCCGGACCGTCCCAGTCCTTGTAGAGCGCGGCCCAGCGCAGGTGCGGGAAGACCGCGTCGCACGCGTCCTTCTCGCCCACCACGCGAAAGCGCAGCAGCTGCATGTTGTTGCCGCACGGCGCCAGGCGCGCCGCGTCGACGAGCCCCGTGAGCACGGTCTGCCCCACGCGCTGGTCGCTGTAGCGGCGATAGGTGCGCGACGCCGCCACCAGGTCCTGGAACTCCATTCCGTTCATACAGCTCTCCTCTCTGTGAATTGGGGACAGTCCCCAATTCACATAAAACTTTTCTGTAAATTGGGGACTGTCCCCAATTTACAGAAGGCCGAGGCGGACGCAGGCGTTCCAGAAGCCGTCCGCGTCGATGTGGTCGGTCACGTAGGTCGCCGCCGCCTTGGCCTCGGCACCGCCGTTGCCCATGGCCACGGAGGTGCCCACGGCCCCGAACATGTCGACGTCGTTGCCGCCGTCGCCAAACGCCACGCACTCCTCGGGCGCCAGGCCCAGCGCGTCCATGAGGATGCGCACGCCGGCGTCCTTGCCTCCCTCGGACGGCATGACGTCGCAGAAGACGTCGCTCCAGCGCGTGCACTTGCAGTGGCTCGTAGCGTCGAGGATCAGGTGCTCCTCGCCGGGACCCACGAAGGCATTGAGCTGGTAGACCACGCCCTCGAGCGCCCACGCGAGGTCGCCGGGCTCGTAGTGGTTATGCGTGAGGTCGATCATGGCCTGCACGCGCTCGTCCATCGCGTTCACGTACATGCGCTCGCGCTCCATGAACAGGCAGCTGTAGAGGCCGGCGCGCACCTGCTCCACCACGGCGCGCACGTCCGCGCGGTCGAGCGGGTTGGAGTGGATCACGCGCCCGCCCGCCTCGACGAGCTGGCCGTTGAAGGTGACGAAGCCGCCGAAGTCCGTGAGGTCGATCTTGTCCAGCAGGTAGCTCGTGCGCCCCGTGGCCAGAAGCGGCATGACGCCGTTTGCGGCCAGGCGCCGGATGGCCTCTCGGGTGGAGGCGGGCTCGCAGTTCTGGCCCAGGCTGAGCGTGGTGCCGTCCACGTCGAGAAGGACGGCGCGCACCTTGGCCGGGGTGGGCCAGCTGCCGGGCACGACCGGCGCGACCTCGAGGTTCTTCTCGTCCATGAGCGCCCCCTAGAGCCCGGAGGCGGCGATGGCCGCCACGGCCTCGCGCAGGCGCTCGGGCGGCATGACCAGGGCCATGCGGACGTAGCCCTCGCCCGAGGGCCCAAAGCTCGCGCCCGGCGTCACGATCACGCCCGCGCGCTCCATGAGCTCGAGCGAGAAGGACACGGAGTCCGTGCGCCCGTGCGGCAGGCGCGCCCACACGAACATCGAGCCGTGCGCGTTGGGGCGCTCCCAGCCGATGGCCTCGAGCCCGTCGCACAGGGCGTCGCGGCGCTCCTGGTAGAGCAGGCGCTGGCGCTCGACGGAGTCGCGCGGTCCCGTGAGCGCGGCGATCGCGGCGTCCTGCTCGGGGTAGAACATGCCAAAGTCCACCTGGCCGCGGAGCTTGCGCGCGGCGGCCACCACGTCCGCGCGGCCCACCAGAAACGAGAGGCGCGCGCCCGTGACGTTGAAGGACTTGGAGAGCGAGAGAAACTCCACGCCCACCTCGGCGGCGCCCGGGTACGCCAGGAACGACCCGCCCGGCTCGCCGTCGAAGACGATGTCGGAGTAGGCGTTGTCGTGAATGATCACGAGGTCGTGGGTGCGCGCGAAGGCGATGGCCTCCTCGTAGACCGCCGGCGTCCCCACCGAGCCCACGGGGTTGGCGGGAAGCGAGAGGATGAGGTACTTGGCGGCGTCGGCAACGTCTGCCGGCACGTCGGCCAGGTGCGGCAGGAAGTCGTGCTCGGCGGTGAGCGGGTAGTAGAAGGGGCGCGCGCCGGCGAGCAGCGTCGCGTTCTGGAAGACGGGGTAGCACGGGTCGGGCACCAGGCCCACGTCGCCGGGGTCGGCGAGCGCGGCGACCACGTGCCCCAGGCCCTCCTGGGTGCCGCGGCAGCTCATCACCATGTCGCGCGTGACGCCGGTCACGCCGAAGCGGCTCTCGTAGTAGCCGCAGACGGCGTCGAGCAGCTCGTCCTTGTCGTGCAGCGAGTACTTCCAGTTGGCGGGGTCGGCCGCGGACGCGCGCAGCGCCTCGACCACGTGGGCCGGCGGCTCGAAGTCCGGCGTGCCCACCGAGAGGTCAAAGACCCGCCGGCCGGCGGCCTCGAGCTCGCGACGCCGCACGTTGAGCGCGGCGAACACCTCGTCGCCAAACAGGTCGAGCCGCTTTGAGAACTGCATGTCCGTCCCTTCCCCCTGAGCGTTACCCCGTCCACTCTACCCCTTCGCCATCGCCGCGCGCAGGCGCCTCCCGCGAACGTTTCCGACCGTTCACAGGAAGGCGAGCGACAGCGGGCGGAGGGGTCAAGCTCCGGTGAACGCCGCATTAGGAAAAAGCTTTTTGCCGAGGCGCATTCGCTACCAGCCGCGACATGACTTATCAACAGCATTCAGCAGGTTATTTACAATATGTAGTGTTTTTTTCTGGACGTACCCACTAGAAATTGTGGCATAGTAGCTCCTACCACCAGATACGTCTATCCGGGCGCGTCCTCGCGGGCGCGCCCTTTCAACGGGAGAGAGGCCGCAATGAAGATCATCAAGCGCAACGGCTCGGAAGTCACCTTCGACATCTCCAAGATCGAGAACGCCATCCGCGCCGCCAACGCCGAGGTGCCCCAGAGCGAGCGCCTCACGGAGCGCGAGGTGAAGTTCGCCTCCCTCAACGTCACCGACGAGTGCATGGAGGCCGGCCACACCGTCACCGTCGAGGAGGTCCAGGACCTCGTCGAGGACCAGCTGATGGCGCTCGACCACTTTGAGGTGGCCCGCAAGTACATCATCTACCGCTACGTGCAGAACCAGAAGCGCCACAAGAACACCACCGACGACAAGATCCTCGCGCTCATCGAGTGCAACAACGAGGAGGTCAAGCAGGAGAACTCCAACAAGAACCCCACGGTGGTCTCCGTCCAGCGCGACTACATGGCCGGCGAGGTCTCCAAGGACCTCACGATGCGCGAGCTGCTCCCCGCCGACATCGTGGAGGCCCACAACGAGGGCATCATCCACTTCCACGACTCGGACTACTTCGCGCAGCACATGCACAACTGCGACCTCGTCAACCTCGAGGACATGCTGCAGAACGGCACCGTGATCTCCGGCACGCTCATCGAGCGCCCGCACAGCTTCTCCACCGCCTGCAACATCGCCACGCAGATCATCGCCCAGGTTGCCTCCTGCCAGTACGGCGGCCAGTCCATCTCGCTCACGCACCTCGCGCCCTTCGTCGACGTGAGCCGCCAGAAGATCCGCCGCCAGGTGGAGGCCGAGATGGCCGCCATCGGCGCCGACCCCGGCGAGGAGAAGGTCTCCCAGATCGTCGAGGGCCGCGTCCGCGAGGAGATCGCCCGCGGCGTCCAGACCATCCAGTACCAGGTCGTCACCCTCATGACCACCAACGGCCAGGCTCCGTTCATCACGGTCTTCATGTACCTCAACGAGGCCAAGAACGAGCGCGAGAAGGCCGACCTGGCCCTCTGCATCGAGGAGATGCTCAAGCAGCGCTACCAGGGCGTCAAGAACGAGGAGGGCGTCTGGATCACCCCGGCCTTCCCGAAGCTCATCTACGTGCTCGAGGAGGACAACGTCCGCGAGGGCACCCCGTACTTCTACCTCACCAAGCTCGCGGCCAAGTGCACCGCCAAGCGCATGGTCCCCGACTACATCTCCGAGAAGAAGATGCGCGAGTTCAAGCTCTCCAAGGGCGAGACCGAGGGCAACGGCGACTGCTACACCTGCATGGGCTGCCGCTCCTTCCTCACCCCGGACCGCTCCGGCAACGGCTACGACAACGTGTCCAACGCGGGCAACTGGGAGCCGGGCAAGCCGAAGTACTACGGCCGCTTCAACCAGGGCGTCGTGACCATCAACCTCGTGGACGTGGCCCTCTCCGCCAACCGCGACATGGACAAGTTCTGGGAGATCTTCGACGAGCGCCTGGAGCTCTGCCACCGCGGCCTGCGCTGCCGCCACGAGCGCCTGCTCGGCACCACCTCCGACGCCGCGCCGATCCTGTGGCAGTACGGCGCCCTCGCGCGCCTCAAGAAGGGCGAGACGATCGACAAGCTCCTCTACGGCGGCTACTCCACCATCAGCCTCGGCTACGCGGGCCTCTACGAGTGCGTCAAGGCCATGACCGGACACAGCCACACCGACAAGGAGGCCACGCCGTTCGCGCTGGCCGTCATGCAGCACATGAACGACAAGTGCGCCGAGTGGAAGGCCGCCGAGAACATCGACTACTCGCTCTACGGCACGCCGATCGAGTCCACCACCTACAAGTTCGCCAAGTGCCTGCAGCGCCGCTTTGGCATCATCCCCGGCATCACGGACAAGGGCTACATCACCAACAGCTACCACGTCCACGTGACCGAGCCGATCGACGCCTTCACCAAGCTGCGCTTTGAGTCCGAGTTCCAGCGCCTCTCCCCCGGCGGGGCCATCTCCTACGTGGAGGTGCCGGACATGCAGGACAACCTCGAGGCCGTCATCTCCGTCATGCAGTACATCTACGACCACATCATGTACGCCGAGCTCAACACCAAGAGCGACTACTGCCAGGTCTGCGGCTACGACGGCGAGATCCAGATCGTCGAGGACGACGGCAAGCTCGTGTGGGAGTGCCCGCACTGCCACAACCGCGACCAGTCCAAGATGAACGTGGCGAGAAGGACGTGCGGCTACATCGGCACCCAGTTCTGGAACCAGGGCCGCACCGAGGAGATCAAGGACCGCGTGCTGCACCTGTAGCATTCTCCCGCGGGACCGGAGGTAAGGCCCCGTGCTCAAACACTCTCGCGCTTCGCGCTGCGAAACTGCGCGCGGGACCTTACCTCCGGTCCCGCGCGCTCTGTTGTCGGGGTGCGGCACGCGGGCCTTGGCCCGGCGCGTCCCCGAGGTTCTTCTCGGCAAATTGGAGTTGGAATGAACTACGCGAACATCAAGTACTGCGACATCGCAAACGGGCCGGGCGTGCGGACCACGCTCTTCGTCTCCGGGTGCCGCCTGCACTGCCCCAACTGCTTCAACGAGGAGGCGTGGGACTTCGAGGCCGGCGAGCCGTTCACAGCGGAGGTGGCCGAGAAGATCATGGACTCGATGGACGTGCCCTACGTGGGCGGGCTCACCATCCTGGGCGGCGAGCCCATGGAGCCGGAGAACCAGGCCGGGCTCGTGGGCTTTCTCGAGGCGGTGCGCGAGCGCTTCGGGACCAGCAAGTCCATCTGGCTCTTCTCGGGCCACACCTGGGACCAGCTGGCGCCCGGCGGCGCGTGGAACCTGGGAGACGTCACGGACCGGCTGCTCGACACGCTGGACGTCCTCGTGGACGGGCCCTTCGTGCAGGACCTCCACGACATCACGCTGCGCTTCCGCGGCTCCTCCAACCAGCGGCTCATCGACGTGCCCGCCACGCTCGATGCGCCGGGAGACGTGGTCTGGTGGGAGGACGAGCCAATCTTCTCCACGCACGCGATGTAGGCACGACATGAAGGCAGGTTGTAGAACCCGGAAGAATTGGGCATACTGACCAGAGCAGAGAGGCGGACACGCGCCCGGACCCGAGGGAGGTGGTTTTCCCATGAGTGACAGTCACAGTCGCAGACACGTTGCACCAAGGTCCATGGGAGAGACGCCTGCCGGTCGGGACGGCTGGCGCCGCCGCGCATAGCGCACGCTCAAGAAGCGCTCCCACGGGCCGCCACGAGCGGCCCTTCTCGTATCCCGGGATTGCGAGGTGGCGCCATGCTGCTGGCCACCCTCCTCTCGCGTGCCCTCGCACGCCGCACAAACGTCACCCAGAGCGCGCCCCGTCCCGGAGCCGACTGGCTCCGCCACGTGGCGAGCATCTCGCCCGATGAGCTCCTCGCAGAGATCGGGACGCGTGCCTCCGGCCTAACGGAGGAAGAGGTCGCGCAGATGCGCGCCTTCTGGGGAGAGAACAGACTCGGAGGCACCGAGCGCCCGTCGCTCCCACGGCGCGTGCTCGCTGCGTTCCTCGACCCCTTCACCGGCATTCTCGTGCTCATCGCCGTTGTCTCCGTGCTCACGGACTGGGTCTTCGCGCGGCCGGGCGCGCGCGACCTCACCACGCCCGCCATCATCGCCGTTATGGTGCTGGTCTCGGGCGTGCTGCGCTTCGTTCAGGACGAGAGGAGCAGCGACGCCGCCTCTGCCCTCGCCGAGATGGTCGAGACCACCTGCTGCGTGGAGCGCGCGGGGTCCGGCCGTGTGGAGCTGCCGGTCGACGAGCTCGTCGTGGGAGACGTCGTGCACCTCTCCTCGGGCGACCTCGTTCCGGCGGACCTGCGCCTGATCTTCTCGCGCGACCTCTTTGTGAGCCAGTCTGCGCTCACGGGGGAGTCCGAGAGCGTCGAGAAGCACCGGGAACTCTCCGCGGGAGACGCCGCCAGCGCCTCCGTCACCGACCTCGATGACCTCGCCTTCCTGGGCAGCAGCGTGATCTCGGGCGCCGCCACGGGCGTGGTGGTGGCAACGGGGGCCGCAACCCTCATCGGCGAGACCGCCTCGGGCCTCGCCTCCGCAGAAGGGCGCGGGCGCACGACAGCTTCGGGAGAGGGCGTCGCCCGCACGAGCCGCCTGCTCGTGGTCCTCATGCTCGTCATGGTGCCGGCGGTGGTTCTCGTGTCCGGTCTCACCAAGGGCAACTGGGTCGACGCCGTGCTCTTCTCGCTCTCCGTGGCCGTGGGGCTCACGCCGGAGATGCTCCCCGTGCTCGTGACGTGCTGCCTCGGCAAGGGCGCGGTCGACCTCTCGCGCGACAGGGTCATCGTGAAGAGGCTCGACGCCGTCTCCGACCTCGGGGCCATCGACGTGCTCTGCTGCGACAAGACGGGGACGCTCACCGAGGATCGCGTGGCCCTCGAGCGACACCTCGACGTGCGGGGCGCGGAGGACCCGGGCGTGCTGCGCGCCGCCTTCGTGAACAGCTTCTTCGGGACGGGCGTCAAGAACCTCATCGACTCGGCCATCCTGCGCCGGGCGCTCGAGCTCGACCCCTCCGTGGAGGAGCTCTGCGATCGGTACGACCTCGTCGACGAGCTTCCCTTCGACTTCGAGCGCAGGCGCCTCAGCGTCGTGGTGGGCGACGGGACGGGAGAGACGCTCATGATCTGCAAGGGGGCGCTCGAGGAGGTGCTCGACGCCTGCGCCTTCGCCGAGCTGGACGGACGAGCCGTGCCCCTCTCCGCCTCGCTGGCCGACGACGTCACCGCCCGCGCCGAGGCCCTTGCGACCCAGGGCATGCGCGTCCTCGGGGTGGCCCTCAGGGAAAGCCCGGAGGGCGTCGGCAGGCTCACCGTGGCAGACGAGAAGAACATGACGCTCGTTGGGCTTCTCGCGTTTCTCGACCCGCCCAAGGCGAGCGCGGCCGAGGCGGTGGCGGCGCTCGCGGAGCACGGAGTCGAGACCAAGGTCCTCACCGGGGACTCCCCGCGCGTGGCGGCGCACGTGTGCCGCGCGATCGGCATCCCCGCGGGTGACGTGCTCACGGGCTCCGAGGTCGAGGCTCTTGACGACGAGGCGCTCGCCCGCCGCCTGCGGGATGTCTCGGTCCTCGCCAAGCTCTCGCCCTCCCAGAAGGCGCGGGTGGTGAGCGTCCTCAGGGGCGAGGGGCGCTCCGTGGGCTTCATGGGCGACGGGGTGAACGACGCCGCGGCGATGGCGGCCTCCGACTGCGGAATCTCCGTCGACTCCGCCGTGGACGTGGCCCGCGAGGCGGCTGACCTCATCCTGTTGGAGAAGGACCTCCTCGTACTTGAGCGCGGGATCGTCTGCGGCCGCCGGACCCTCGCCAACATGACCAAGTACGTGAAGATGACCGTGAGCTCCAACTTTGGCAACATCTTCTCAGTGCTGGCCGCCTCGCTGCTGCTGCCCTTCCTCCCCATGAGCGCAGTCCAGCTCCTGCTCCTCAACCTGGTGTACGACCTCACCTGCACCGCGATTCCCTGGGACGGTGTCGACGACGAGCTGGTTCGTGCCCCGCGCAGGTGGGACAGCGCCTCCATCCGCCGCTTCATGGTCGCCCTGGGTCCCGTGAGCTCCGTCTTCGACCTCCTCACGTTTGGCGCCCTCTTCTTCGTGGTGTGCCCCGGCGTCGCGGGCGGTCCCTGGGGTGCCCTCGGCGATGCTGGACGGGCCCTCTTTGTGGCGACGTTCCAGGCAGGCTGGCTCGTCGAGAGCATGTGGACGCAGACGCTGGCGGTCCACCTCGTCCGAACGCAGCGCGTTCCGTTTGTTGAGAGCCGGGCGTCGGCTCAGCTCGCCGCCCTCGGCACGGCGGGCGTCGCGCTCGTGACGGCGCTGCCGTTCACGCCGCTCGGCGCGGCGCTCGACCTCGCGCCGCTGCCCCTCTCATACTTCGCCCTGCTCGCGGCCATCGTTGCGCTCTACGCGACGGCTCTCCTGGTCGTCCGCCGGCGCTTCGTTCGCCGCAACGGGACGCTGCTGTAGGGCCCCTTGTGTGACAATTAGGACAGGTGACAATTTAACCTGTCCTAACTGTCACCCGCCCTAATTGTCACCCGCCCCGAGAGGATGCCCATGACCGTGCTCGACACCAGCGTTGCCCACATTCCCGTGCTCATGGTGCTCGGGGACCACGGGCCCGTCGCCGACGTCGCTCTGCCGGCGGGCTACCGCTTCGCCGCCTGGGAGCCGCGCTTCCGCGAGCCGTGGGTGCGCCTGCACGTCCTTCTCGGCCAGCTGCCGTCCTTTGATGAGGGACTTGACTACTTCGGGCGGACCTACGAGGCGGACCCCGCGGCGCTCTCCCGCCAGATGATTCTCGTGGCGGACGAGAAGGGCGAGCTTGCCGGCACGAGCTCGCTGTGGCGGGGCGACCACTTCGGCGAGCCGCGCCTGCGCGTGCACTGGGTCGGCGTGGACCCGGCCCACCAGCGCCGCGGCCTGGCCCGCGCGCTCATGCTCCGGACCATCCGCCTCTTTGACGAGCTGGTGCCCGCGGGCGAGCCGCCGCTCTACCTCACCACGCAGACGGAGAGCTGGCCTGCCTGCGGCATGTACCTCAAGCTGGGCTTCGTCCCCTACACCGGGCCGATGCCGCCCGGCTTTGCCGCCGACCCGGAAACGTTTGAGACGAGAAACGACGAGGCGTGGCGCATCATCCGCGCCAAGCTGGCCGAGGCTGACCGCACGCGGGCCTAGGGGCGCCGCTCGCGGACTTTTCGGCGTCCGGACAGGCAGCGCGAGGCCCTGACCTCGGCACGCAGCTCCGTGCAAGCTGCGTGGCAGACGCCGCGCTCCCGAGGCTGGTAGCCTCCTTCGCACCCAATCGAAGGAGGTCACATGAGCCTGCACTGGCAGACCAAGAACGGCCCGGTGGCGGCCGTCTGCGTCCCCTACTCCCACATGGACGACGATGACGCGACGCTCTTCTACGACACGATCAACGCGCTTCTCGTCTACGCAAACAATCGCCTGGGCATCGTCGACCCGTCGGAGCTGCACGAGCGCTCGGGCGCGCCGTGCATGCTCTACGAGCACGGCGGTCAGGTGGCTGACGCGCTCTGGCGCAACCGCCAGCTCGTCGACGACTTCGTGCGCGACAACCCCCTGCACCTGTCGCAGGGCCACCTTGACTGCGCGAGACCCTGGCGCTGGGCGCTGCGCGACATGTTCACCGTCGTGGACGCGAACGAAGACAGCGTGCTGTACATGAACCGCACCCACCTCTTCGCCGTGGGCGCGAGCCAGGACCCCGCGGACAGCCACGTGCACCACATACCCTCGCTCATGCTCCTCACGCTGCTGCCCTTCAAGGGGGGCATCGTCACGAGCGGCATGACGATTCACCTCTCCCAAGAGCCCGCGAGCTGGGCGCTCCCCCTGATCGCGCAGCAGGCGAAGGAGTTCTGCACGCGCACCATCATCGCGACGTCCGGCCAGCTCACGGCCTACGGACGAAAGGTTCCCGACGGCGAGAACCTCGTGACGGAGCGGTTCCAGAGGGAGGTGGACCAGGGCTTCGCCGACGGCACGCTGCTGTGAGACGATGCCTCGTCAAACGCCCGGCGGCGCCGAGTAAGAGTTATTTGCGAAATAGCGCGACCAAAAGGGCGGCTTTTCGCATATTTCTCTTACTCGGCGCGCGGGGCGCCTGCTCGGCGCCGCGGGCGGGCCCGAGCGCGCGGCCCTTCTCGCCTACGCGCAGAAGACGTGCTCCTCCAGGCGGCAGAAGGCCTCCTGCACGCGCGCGAGCGGCAGCGCGAGGTTCATGCGGATGTGGCACGGCCCGTGGAAGGCGCGGCCGTCCTGCCAGCAGACGCCCACGCGGTGCCCCGCGCGCAGGAGCTCGTCGATCGAGCGACCGTTCTTCTCGCACCACTGCGTGCAGTCGAGGAAGAGCATGTAGGTGCCCTGGGGGCGGAAGACGCTCACGCCGGGCAGGCGCTGCTCGATGAAGTCGCACGCCCAGTCGACGTTGCCGGCGATGACCTGGTTGAGCTCGTCGGCCCAGGCGCGGCCCTCGGGGCCGTACGCGCCGATCAGCGCGTGCTGGGAGAGGACGTTCATGCTGTTGTAGTGCGTCTTCTTGCCCTTGGTGGTCACGCGGTCGCGCAGGTAGCCGTCATAGATCACGTGGTAGCTGCCGATGAGGCCGGCGAGGTTGAAGGTCTTGGACGGCGCGTAGAGCGCGATCGTGCGCCTCCGCGCGTCCTCGGAGACCGACTGGGTGGGGATGTGCGAGAGGCCCGGGCGCACGATGTCGGACCAGATCTCGTCGGAGATGACCACGCAGTCGTGGGCGGCATAGAGCTCCATCGCGCGCTCGATCTCCCAGCGCTCCCACACGCGGCCGCAGGGGTTGTGCGGCGAGCAGAAGATGGCCACGTGGATGCGCTCCTCGGCGAGGCGTCGCTCCATGTCCTCGAAGTCCATGCGCCAGACGCCGTCCGCGTCGCGCACGAGCGGCGAGTGCACGATCTTGAAGCCGTTGTCCTCGAGGCTGTGCGTGAAGCCCACGTAGGTGGGGCTGTGCACGAGCACCGGGTCGCCGGGCGCGGCAAAGGCCGTGAGGGCCGAGACCACGCCGCCGAGCACGCCGTTCTGGTAGCCGATGTGCTCCGGCAGGAGGTCGCCCACGCCCTTGCGGTCGCGATGCCAGTCAATGATGACCTGGTAATAGGCGTCGCTCGGGCTGAAGTAGCCAAACGTGGGGTACTGCAGGCGCTCCTGGATGGCACGCGTGATCGACGGCGCCACGGGGAAGTTCATGTCGGCCACCCACATGGGGATGGCGTCGAAGCCCTCGTCGGGCGCGGGGTAGCCCGAGCCGGGCGCGCCGATGGCGTCGACGGCGAGCGCGTCATGGCCGGCGCGGTCGAGAACGGTGGTGAAGTCGTAGGTCATGGAGGGTCCTTTCGACAGAGGCGTCCCCGCTAGGATACTCGTGCGCCGCGCAGGGCGCCAGGGTGCCCGGGTGCCAGGGTGCCCGGGTGCCCGGGCACCGCCGCCTCGCCCCATTAACGCGCACAGCGTGTTTTCACTTTCTATATCCGCAGTTGAGTTTTTCGCGCAAGACAATCCGTGCGCGTTATTTCCGCAGTGCGTCCCCTCACGACCACAGCCGGGAGGCAGCCATGCTCATAGCCGTCAGCAAGCAAAGCGCCCTGAGGGCACTGCGCGTCTTCCGCAGCGCACGCAGGCAGCTCCCGCACCGCCGCCACGAGCTGCCCGAGCCCGACCCCGCCCCTCAGAGTCGGTGGACGGTGGGCGTCGTCCCGCTGGACGCCCTGGGGCTCTCCGCGCCACCCGACAAGAGCAGCCCAATCGATGTCATCGTCCCCACGGCGGCGTCTCGTCTCCGGGCGTCGTTCTTCTCGTGCCACGTCCAGCCCGCCGCCTTGCCAAAAGACTCGTTCGTCATGCTTGGTGACGAGCTCTGCATCCCCTGCCCCGAGCTCCTCTTCCTTCAGATGGCCGACGTCATGACGCCCGAGGTCCACGCTCTTCTCGGCTACGAGCTCTGCGGCTCCTTCTCGCGCTCCGCAACCGACCCGCGCACCGGCGATGTCACCTATGACATCGCCCCCGTCACCTCCGTCGAGAAGATCTCGCGCTACCTCGACGCCTGCGGGAGAAGGAGGGGCGCCGTCATCGCTCGGAACAACCTCCGGCGCGTCGCGGACAGCGCGTGGGCGCCCCTCGAGGCCGTCATCGCCCTGATGGCGCGCCTCCCCGCAGATGCGAACGGATATGAGCTGGGAGAGGTCTCCCTCAACGTGCGACACGGGACGACGCCCGAGCTCGTCGCCCTCGGATGCCGCGAGTCCCGCGTGCCCGACATCGAGATCGCAGGCACCCACGTGGGGTTCAACTACGACGGACGCGCGCACCTCGACCTCGACGCCGTCGTGGAGGCCACCCGGAAGGGGGATCCCGCCGCGGCAATGAGGGACGTTCGCGAGAAGTACCTCGACGACCTCAAGAGAAACCGCGAGCTCGCCGCCATGGGACGCGTCATTCTCCCGGTGACGTCAAGCGACCTGTTTGCGCCGGGAGGGCTCGACGTCGTCATGCTCGAGGCGGCGCTCGCGATGGAGGAGTTCGACGGGAGAAGCGCGTCGCATCTCCGCACGCTCCTGGGGCGCCCGAGCGCTGGGTCGCGCCGGCAGCAGCTCATCTGGTCGCTTCTCCCCTGGCCGGAAGCACAGCGATATGCCCGGGAGCTCCTCGAGCGGACCCCGTGGAAGGTTGCCTCGCACGAGGGACGTACATGAAATAACGCGCACAGTTTGCGTTTCACGTTTTCGCGACCTGCGAATATATAAAGTGAAAACAAACTGTGCGCGTTATTCGGTTTTGAGAGCGCCTTGGGGGCGTTCTGGGGGCGTTCTGGGGCGCCTTGGTGCGTCCCGGAAACGTCTAGCCCAGGGCCTCCACGATCTTGTCGCCCATCGCGGCGGTGCCGAGGACCCTGTCGGCCGGCGTGCCCTCGTCGGCGATGTCCACGGTGCGCCAGCCCTCGTCGAGCACGCGCGTGACCGCGGCGGCCAGCTCGTCGGCGGCGTCGTCCATGCCAAAGCTGTAGCGGAGCATGAGCTCCACCGAGAGGATCTGCGCGATCGGGTTGGCGATGCCCTGGCCGGCGATGTCCGGCGCCGATCCGTGGCTCGGCTCGTAGAGGGCCGTGCCGTCTCCCAGGCTCGCGGAGGCGAGCATGCCGAGCGAGCCCGTGAGCATGGAGGCCTCGTCGGAGAGGATGTCGCCGAAGGTGTTCTCGGTCACGAGCACGTCGAACTGGGCCGGGTTGGCGATGAGCTGCATCGCGGCGTTGTCGACGTACATGTCCTCGAGCGTCACGTCGGGATACTCGGCGGCGACGTTGTGCGCGACCTCGCGCCACATGCGAGAGGTGTCGAGCACGTTGGCCTTGTCGACGGAGTGGACCGCGCCCCTGCGGCGCCGCGCCGCGTCGAAGGCCCAGCGCACCACGCGGTCGACCTCGTACTCGGAGTACTCGAGGACGTCGCGGGCGTACTCGCCGCGCGTCCCGCCCACGCCGGCGCCCTCGACGCCCATCATGCGCTCGTGGCCGCCAAAGTACAGGCCGCCCGTGAGCTCGCGGACGATGATGAGGTCGACGCCGTGCAGGACCTCGGGCTTGAGCGAGGACGCGTCGATCAGCGCGTCGAACATGCGCACCGGGCGCAGGTTGAGGTAGAGCCCGAGCTCCTTGCGGATGGCCAGGAGGCCCTGCTCCGGGCGCACGGCCCCCACCTTGGTGTCGGTCCACTTGGGCCCGCCCACCGCGGCGAGAAGAACCGCGTCGGAGGCACGCGCCGACTCGAGCGTCTCGGTCGGCAGCGCCGAGACCGGGCCGCCCGCCTCCGTGGTGGCGTCGATCGCGGCGCCGCCGATCAGATGGTCCTCGCAGACGAACTCGACGTCGTACTTCTCGCCCAGCGCGGCGAGGACCTTCTTGCCCTCGGCGATGATCTCGGGGCCGATGCCGTCGCCCGGCAGCGTGCAGATGCGATAGGTCTTGGAAGCCATTGCTAGTTCACGCCCCTCTCGGCCATGACGCGCTTGGTGCGCGCGACCAGGCCGCCGTCGTTGATGATCTCCTGGATGAACGGCGGGAACGGCTGCGCCTGGAAGACGGCGCCGGTGGTCTCGTCGGTGATCGTGCCGGTGTCGGCGTCGACGGAGACGACGTCGCCCTCGGAGATGGCGTCGGCCGCCTCCGGGCACTCGAGGATGGGCAGGCCCATGTTGATGGAGTTGCGGTAGAAGATGCGCGCGAAGCTCTTGGCGATGACGCACGAGACGCCGGCGGCCTTGATGGCCACGGGCGCGTGCTCGCGGGACGAGCCGCAGCCGAAGTTCTCGTCGGCCACCACGATGTCGCCCGGCTTCACGCGGCTGACGAAGGTGGGGTCGAGGTCCTCGAGGCAGTGCTTGGCGAGCTCGGCCGGGTCGGACGTGTTGAGGTAGCGCGCCGGAATGATGACGTCGGTGTCGATGTCGCGCCCGTAGCGGAAGACGGTCCCTTTGAACTGCATCGTTGTCCTTTCTGGTCGCTCTCGGTGCCGCCGGGGCCATCCCCGTGCTCAAACAGTTGCTTCGCAAAACTGCGCGCGGGAATGGCCCCGGCGGCTCGTGGTCGAGAAGAACGTGCTGCCGGGAGGAAACCGCCTGACGCGGCTCGCGCCATGCGGACCCCACCTCACTTTCGTTGGCGCCATTCTAGCGTCGGGGCCGGGGAGCTCTTACCGAAAGGGGGACGGGTTCTTCGAGCATTAACGGAACTGCTCTCAGAACCCGTCCGGAGGATCAGGCTATGTCAGCGGCAAGGGCCTACGCGAAGGGGTTCTCCGTGGGGTACGGGAGGCTCTTGGGCTGGTTGTAGGCGATGTCCTCGACGCCGAGGAAGCGCAGGGCGTCGAAGAGGGCGCGCCCGCAGTGGTTGAAGGCCACCGCGCCGTGGTGCGGGTAGCGCTTCTGGATCAGGACGTGGCGGTAGAAGCGGCCCATCTCCGGGATGGCGAAGACGCCGCGGCCGCCGAACGAGCAGGTCGTGACCGGCAGGACCTCGCCCTCGGCGACGTAGCTGCGCAGGACGCCGTCGGAGTCGCACTGCAGGCGGTAGAACGTGATCTCGCTCGGGGCGATGTCGGCCTCGAGGGTGCCGCGGGTGAAGTCGGGCTCGGAGCCCTCGGGCTCGAGCAGGCGGTGCTGGATGAGCTGGAACTTGACCGCGCGATCGGCGCAGAGCTTGCAGCTCGGGGTGTTGCCGCAGTGGAAGCCCATGAAGGTGTCGGTGAGCTGCCAGTCGTGCTCGAACTTGCCGGCGATCTGCTCCTGGTAGAGGGAGGCGGGCACGGAGTTGTTGATGTCGAGCAGGGTCACCGTGTCGTCGGAGGCGCACATGCCGATGTACTCGGAGAGGGCGCCGTAGATGTCGACCTCGCAGGCCACGGGGATGCCGCGGGTGGCCAGGCGCGAGTTCACGAAGCACGGCTCGAAGCCGAACTCCTCCGGGAAGGCCGGCCAGCACTTGTCGGCGAAGGCCACGTACTTGCGGGCGCCCTTGTGCTGCTCGGCCCAGTCGAGCAGGGTGAGCTCGAACTGCGCCATGCGCTCGAGGAGGTCGGGGTAGTAGTTGCCCTCGCCCATCTCGGCGGCCATGTCGGCGCAGACGTCGGCGATGCGCGGGTCGCCCGCGTGGGCCTTGTAGGCGACGAGCAGGTCGAGCTCGGAGTTCTCCTCGATCTCGACGCCAATCTGGTAGAGGCCCTTGATCGGGGCGTTGCAGGCGAAGAAGTCCTGCGGGCGCGGGCCGAAGGCGATGATCTTGAGGTTGCGCACGCCGATGATCGTGCGGGCCACGGGCACGAAGTCCTTGATCATCTGGGCGACCTCGGCGGCGGTGCCGACGGGGTAGGCCGGGATGTGGGCGGCGAGGTGGCGCATGCCGAGGTTGTAGCTGCAGTTGAGCATGCCGCAGTAGGCGTCGCCGCGGCCGTTGACCAGGTCGCCGTCGCCCTCGGCGGCCGCGACGCACATCGCGGGGCCGTCGAACTTCTGGACGAGCAGGGTCTCGGGGGTCTCGGGGCCGAAGTTGCCGAGGAAGACCACGAGCGCGTTGGCGCCGGCGGCGACGGCCTCGGCGAGCGCGGGCTCGACGTCGGCCTCGGACTCGACGGTCTTGGTCACCTCGACGGCGTCGACGCCGAGCTCGGCGACGGCGGCCGCGACGGCGGCGCGACGGCGCTCGGAGAGCTCGATCGGGAAGCAGTCGCGCGAGACCGCGACGATGCCGAGCTTGACGTCAGGGATGTTGCTGGACTTGAGTGCCATGCCTATCTCCTCTCCCGGGGCGTCGGCAGCGCCGAGTGCCCCCTAGAATTGCCCTGTCTCTAGGTTCCGTTTAGAAAACGTTTAGATGAGCTAGAAATCTGCGAACGGTAGCTTTTCTGTCGGAATCGGCGGTCTCTAAACGTGCCGTTGTTCTTCTCGCTGTTTATAAACGTTTATATTCTGGGCGAGAAGGACGAGCGGCCCTAAGCTCCCATCGTTCCAAACGTGTCCTTCAGCGCGGGATAGAGGCCGCGCCAGATCTGGTAGCGGCGCTCGTACTCCCCCGCCAGGGCGGCGTTGGGCGCGATGCGCTCGCGCACGCTCACCAGCTCCCGCGCGCACTCCCCCGTCGAGCCGTACGCGCCCGCCGCGACGGAGGCGAGCATGGCCCCGCCGTAGCCCGGCCCCTGCTCGGTGGTGGGCAGGACGAGCTCGATGCCCAGGATGTCAGCGAGCATCTGGAGCCACAGGCGGCTCTTCGCGCCGCCGCCGCACACCGTCGAGGACGCCACGTCGACGCCGAGCGAGCGCGCGATCTCCACCGAGTCGCGCACGGCGAAGGCCACGCCCTCGAGCACGGCGCGCGTGAGGTCGGCGCGCGAGGTGGACATGCTCATGCCCACGAAGGCGCCGCGAGCGTTGACGTCGTTGAGCGGGGTGCGCTCGCCCATGAGGTAGGGCAGGAAGTACGGGAGGTCGGCCGGCGCGCTCGCGGCGTCGATCCCCGTCTGCTCTGCGGCCATGTCGTCAGCGCCGAGCACGTCATTCACCCACCAGGCATTGCAGCTCGCCGCCGAGAGGATGCACCCCATGAGGTGCCAGGCGCCGTCCGCGTGGCAGAAGGAGTGGATGCGGTCGCCCACCCCCGCCGCGAAGCCCGCAGTGGGGATGAACACGGTGCCGGAGGTGCCGAGGCTGATGTTCATCGTGCCCGCGCCCACGGCGCCCGTCCCCACCGCGGCGGCGGCGTTGTCGCCCGCGCCGGCGGCCACGACCACGCCGCTCGGGAGCCCCAGCTCCTCGGCGACCTCGGGGCGCAGCGTGCCGATGGGCTCGTAGCTCTCGTAGACACGCGGCATCTGCATCGCGGCAAGCCCGCAGAGCGCAAGCATCTCGTCACTCCACGTGCGCCGCGCCACGTCAAAGAGCAGCGTGCCGGACGCGTCGGAGACGTCGGTGGCGTACGCGCCGGTGAGCAGGTGGTTCAGGTAGTCCTTGGGCAGCAGCACGTGCGCGATGCGCGAGAAGAGCTCGGGCTCCTCCTGCCGCATCCACAGGAGCTTGGGCGCGGTGAAGCCAGCGTAGGCGATGTTGCCGGTGAGCTCGAGCAGGCGCGCGGTGCCCACCTCCTCGTTGAGGTAGCGGACCTGCTCGGCGGTGCGGCCGTCATTCCAGAGGATCGCGGGACGGATGACCTCGTCCTTCTCGTCCAGCGCAACCAGACCGTGCATCTGGCCGCCGCAGCCGATGCCCGCCACCTGGGAGGCGTCAAAGCCGGCGAGCAGCTCCGGCACGCCCTCGCACACCGCGCGCCACCAGTCCGCCGGGTTCTGCTGGCTCCAGCCGGGGCGCGGGTACTCCACGTCGTAGGACCTGCTCGTGATGTTGAGAATCTCTCCCCGCTCGTCCATGAGCAGGAACTTGCAGGCGGACGTTCCCAGATCGACGCCGATGAAGTACATGGTTGCCCCCTTGCTAGAACGTGACGTTGTGGTCAGGGTATAGCGTCGGGGCCGTCAAAGCAAAGGCCCGGGGCCGAGCGGTCGGCCCCGGGCGCAGTCAGGCTCTGGCGAGCGGTTACTAGCAGTAGTACTCCATCGGGTAGGTGAGGTAGGCGTTGGGCTCGAGCTGGTCGGCCGTGACGTAGCCGCAGGGCGCGGCGAGCAGCTGCGGGATGCGGTTCACGATCGTGGCGCAGGTGTGCTCGACCGTCGCGGGCTTGACCACGTGGAACTCCGTGTCGGGCTCGCCGGAGATCCACCAGTCGCACATGTCGCCGTCGTCGGGGCCGTAGACCTTGCCGATGGTCTCCTCCTCCACGGTGATGCCCTGCATGGTCTCGGCCGTGACCACCGCGGACATGCCGAGGCAGCGGCCGGCCTCGATGGTCTTGCCGAGGGTCTCGGAGTAGGTGTCCTCCTCAGCGACGTACGGGACGTGCTTCTGCTCGATGGACTTGATCGTGAGGCCGAGCTTGTTGCAGATGGCCTCGACGGCGTTCCACGCGTAGGACGGCTCGAACTCGGCAGGGTGCGCGATCTTGGCCTCGAACTCCTCGGGCGTGAGGTCGCAGCCGTGGGCGTTGGCGAGCGCCAGGCCGTACTCGTCGACGTTGTAGCTGTAGGCGCCCTTGATCTTCTCGATCTTGTGGATGCCGCCGGCGACGATGCCCACCATGTTGATCCAGTAGATGTCCTGCATGCCGCTGCCGGTGATGGTGCAGCCGGTCTCCTTGGCCAGCGCGTCGAGGCGGTTGATCTGCGCCGCGGCGGTGGTCCAGGGATAGATGGCCTCCTCGCAGGTGGTGATCACGTTGATGCCGCGCGAGACGCACTTCTCCACGTGGTCGTAGATGTCGCTGATGAAGCTGAAGAGGGTCACGACGGCGACGTCGGCGTCGCACTCGTCGAGGACCTTGTCGGCGTCGTCGGAGATGACGATGCCCGTCTTGACGCCGAGACCGGCGAAGTCGCCCACGTCCTGGCCCACGACGGCCGGGTCCACGTCGATGGCGCCCACGATCTGCGCGCCGTGCTCGTACAGGTAGCGCAGGATGTACTTGGACATCTTTCCGCACCCGTACTGGACGACCTTGACCTTCTCCATGGTTCCTCCCTGCACTCGCGCGGCCGCCCGCTGCGGCCGACCTCAGGACCGACTCTAGTACCCGGATATCGATTTCAGGGAAGGGACCTCCCGGCGGGCGCGAGGGGCGGCGCGGCCAGAGGCCCCGATTCCGACGCAAGCGGCATGGCAGCCCGTGGCCCGCGTGCCCGGCTGCCACCCCGGTACGTTGCTACATGGAATTGAAGTAGGTAACGGGAGTCCGGGGTTGGAAAAAGGCCCGGTGACCCCCGTTACCTACTTCAATTCCATGTAGCAACGCCCCCGTCAGAGCACCAGGCGAGAAGAACCCGAAGACAGCAGGGAGCCCCTGGTCCTTCTCGCCAGTTCAAGACGAGAAGGACCAGGGGCCCCCGGACAGGCGACGGGACCTTACAGGTCGGACGGCAGCGCGATGTGGCCCGCCACGGCGGATGCGGCGGCGACGGCGGGGCTCGCCAGGTAGACCTCGGAGGTGGGGTCGCCCATGCGGCCGACGAAGTTGCGGTTGGTGGTGGAGACGCAACGCTCGCCAGCGGCGAGGATGCCCATGTAACCGCCCAGGCACGGGCCGCAGGTGGGCGTGGAGACCACGCAGTGGGCGTTGACGAAGATGTCCATCAGGCCCTCGTGGACGCATTGGAGCCAGACGCCCTGGGTGGCCGGGATGACGATGCAGCGGACGCCGTCGGCGACGGTGCGGCCGCAGAGCACCTCGGCGGCGGCGCGCATGTCCTCGATGCGGCCGTTGGTGCACGAGCCGATGACGACCTGGTCGATCTTGATGTCGCGGCTCTCGGCTACGGGGTGGGTGTTGGAGGGCAGGTGCGGCCAGGAGACCGTGGGGACGATGTCGGCGGCGTCGATGTGGATGACCTGCTTGTACTGGGCGTCCTCGTCAGGATGGTACTCGACGAAGGCGCGCTGGGTGCGGCGGCGCACGTACTCGCGGCACTTCTCGTCGACCTCGAACAGGCCCGCCTTGCCGCCGGCCTCGATGGCCATGTTGGCGATCGTGAGGCGACCCTCCACCGAGAGCGCCTCGATCGTGGAGCCGGCGAACTCCATCGCACAGTAGAGCGCGCCGTCGACGCCGATCTTGCCGATGACATAGAGGATGACGTCCTTGGCCGAGGCGCCCTCGGGAAGCTCGCCGTCCACCACGATGCGGATGGTCTCGGGCACCTTGAACCAGGCGCGGCCGGTGGCCATGCCCACGCCGGCGTCGGTGGAGCCCACGCCGGTGGAGAAGGCGCCGATGCCGCCGTAGGTGCAGGTGTGGGAGTCCGCGCCGATCACGAGGTCGCCGGGGACGACGATGCCGCGCTCGGGGAGAAGGGCGTGCTCGATGCCCATGCAGCCCTGCTCGTAGTAGTGCGTGATCCCCATCTCGTGGGCGAAGTCGCGCGTGACCTTGGTCTGCTCGGCGCTCTTGATGTCCTTGTTGGGAGCGTAGTGGTCGGGCACGAGGCAGATCTTGTCGCGGTCGAAGACGCCGGCGCCAATCTCGCGCACCGTCTTGATGGCGATGGGCGCGGTGATGTCGTTGGCGAGCACGAGGTCGAGGTCGCACTCGATGAGCTGGCCGGGAACGACCTCCTCGAGGCCGGCGTGGGCCGCGAGGATCTTCTCGGCCATGGTCTGGGGACGTGCCATTTACTTACCCTCCTTCGATGATGAAAAGGGACAGTCCCTTTTCATCACTTCCCTTCCTTGGAGCGCGTGGTCTGGATCATGCGGTTGATCGCGTTGACGTAGGCCTTGGCGCTCGAGACGATGATGTCGTTGTCCGCGCCGCGGCCGGTGTAGACGCGGCCGTCCTCGGCCGTGATGCGCACCGTGACCTCGCCGATGGCGTCGATGCCGCGCGTGATGGCCTTGACGGAGAACTCCGCGAGGTCGCCGTGGACCGCGACGACCTTGTCGATGGCCTGGTAGGCGGCGTCGACCGGACCCGTGCCCGTGGCGGCGACCACGTGCTTCACGCCCAGCTCGTCAGTGATGGTGGCCGTGGCCGTGGGAATCAGCGGATCGCCGCAGGAGACCTGCAGCGCCTCGAGCGTGTAGACCGCCGCGACGTCGCGCTGGCGCTCCTGGACCATGGACTCGAGGTCCTCGTCGTAGACTTCCTTCTTCTGGTCCGCGATCTCGAGGAAGCGCTGGTAGACCTCGTCGAACTCGTCGTCGGCAAAGGTGTAGCCCAGCTCGGAGAGGCGGTGGCGCAGGGCGGCGTGTCCGGAGCGCGCGGAGAGGATGATCTCGGAGCCGGCGGCGCCCACGTCAGCGGGGTCGATGATCTCGTAGGTGTTGCGGGCCTTGAGGACGCCGTCCTGGTGGATGCCGGAGGAGTGCGCGAAGGCGTTGGCGCCGACGATGGCCTTGTTGGCCTGGACGCTCATGCCGGTGATGCGAGAGACGAGGTGGCTCGCGCGGGTGAGCTCCTGGGTCACGATGTCGGTGTGGGCGTCGAGCTCCTCGCCGTGCATCTTGATGGCCATCACGACCTCCTCGAGCGCGGTGTTGCCGGCGCGCTCGCCCAGACCGTTGATGGTGCACTCGATCTGGCGGGCGCCGTTCTTGACGCCCTGGAGGGCAAGGGCCGTGGCCATGCCGAGGTCGTTGTGCGTGTGCACGGAGATGATGACGTTCTCGATGCCGATGACGTTGTCCGCGAGGCCCTTGATGCGGCGGCCGAAGTCCTCGGGCAGCTGGTAGCCGGTGGTGTCGGGGATGTTCACGACAGTCGCGCCCGCCTTGACGACGGCCTGGATCACGCGCTCGAGGAACGCCTGGTCGGCACGGCCGGCGTCCTCGGCGTAGAACTCGACGTCCTCGACGTAGCGCTTGGCGTACTCGACGCAGTGGATGGCGCGCTCGACGCACTCGTCCTCGGTGATGCGCAGCTTGTCGCGCAGGTGGCTCGGCGAGACGCCGATGCCGGTGTGGATGCGCGGGCGCTTGGCGGTAGCCAGCGCCTCGGCCGCGCGGTCGATGTCCTTCTCGACGGCGCGCGTGAGGCCGCACACGACGCAGTCGTCCCCGGCAAGGCGGCCGATCTCCTGCACGGAGCGGAAGTCGCCCGGCGAGGAGATGGGAAATCCCGCCTCGATGACGTCGACGCCCATGCGGATGAGCTGCTGGGCGATGACGAGCTTCTCCTCGGTGTTCATGGACGCGCCGGGCGACTGCTCGCCGTCGCGCAGCGTGGTGTCAAAGATGTGAATCTTCCTGGTCATGGCGTTGGCCTTTCTCGTCTGCGGCGCAGTGGCCCAGTGTTAGTGCACGATTATGCATAAAACGGCGCGCGCCGTGGCGGCGTGGGCGGCAGATGGATTCTGCACCGTAACAATCAGGCGCGCGACTACAATGAGGCCCTACCCACGAAAGGAGACCGATGTACCGCCTCATCACCTGCGACCTCGACGAGACCCTGCTCGACGACGACCATCGCATCCCCGAGCGCGTCCGCCGGGCGATCGCCGCGGCGCGCGAGCGCGGCGTCCGCTTTGTCCCCGCGACGGGGCGCCCCTTCGAGTCCGTCGACGACACCCTCGCCGACCTCGGGCTGATCGACGAGCCGGGCGAGTACGTCATCTCCTTCAACGGCGGCGTCATCACGGACAACGCCGACACCGCCCATCCCCTCACCACCTGCTCGCTCGCGCCGGACGTGGCCGAGGCGCTCTACGAGGCGGGCATCGGGCGCGGCCTGTGCGTCCACGTCTACACGCTCGAGCACGTCTACCTCTACAACTACTGGCCGGCCGAGCGCGCCTACATCGAGGGCCGCATGAACATCGTGGAGACCCACGAGCCCACGCTCGACTTTGTCGAGAAGAACGGCGAGGTCGTGGTCAAGCTCCTCTTCATGAGCCTCGACATGGACGAGCTGCGCCGCACCGAGCGCGAGCTCTCCGAGGCCGGGCTCACCGAGGGCCTCGACGTGGTCTACTCGTCCAACCGCTACCTCGAGTTCAACGCCCCCGGCATCAACAAGGGCGCGGGCCTGCTCGCGCTCGCCGAGCACCTGGGCATCGCGGCCGACGAGACCATGGCCATCGGCGACAACTCCAACGACGTCCCCATGATCCGCGCCGCGGGACTCGGCGTCGCGGTGGCAAACGCCTCCGACGAGGCGCGCGGCGCGGCGGGCTACGTCTGCGAGGCGGACAACAACGCGGGCGGCGTCGCCGAGGCGATCGAGCGCTTCGTGCTCGCGTGAGGCGCGGCGGGGCGGAGGTCCCGTACACCATGCGAACATCTTCTATATTGATTATATTCAACTATTATTAAGTGTAAATATTAGCTTTGAGCTATAACCAATAAAGAGCCATTACGCGCCGCTGGCGGCACATGACGCCGGCGCGGGGATGCCACGCGCCTAACATCGAATAGTGGTGCCCACGCGCGGGACGCCCGAGGCGCAGGTCGCCTACGTCCCGCATGGCAGGATCCTGCCTCGATCATATTGAGTTTCTATTTCGGGGAAAGGACCATCATGAACGAAGATCTTCTCGACGCGCACCAGACCGCAAGCCGCGGCGCTGCCGTCGGTTCCGTCATCCTGTACGCCATTGTCACCCTGGCCGTCATCTGCGAGCTCCTCCATGGCCTGATGCTGCTCGGATCGAAGCTGCCCGGGACGTGGGGAGACCCCGTCTTCAACGCACTTCTCGCAACCTCGCAGATCGCGGCTGCCGTCACCATGGCGCTTCTCGGCAAGTTCCTTCGCCACTTCGCCACCGACGCGTCGCCCTTCTGCCCCTCGCAGTCGGTACGCCTGGTCGTCGTAGCCGCGCTGATCGCGGGGCGCGCCCTGCTCAACGCAGCGCTCCGATGCACCTACGGGACCGCGGGGCCTGCGCCCGTTCCAGCGCTGTCAGGCCTTCTGGGGACGCAGGAGACCCTCGGCCTCGTTGCGTTCGGCACCTTCTTGGCGTGCCTTTCGATGGTGGTTCGATATGGAGATGCGCTTAAGAAAGATTCTGACTCCATTGTTTAGACTAATATAGATATATCTAAAAACCGTTCACGGAGGTGATGAGGTGCCCATTGTCATGAGACTCGACCGCGTCATGGCGGAGAGGAAGATTTCGTCGACGGAGCTCGCCAAGAGAATCGGCACTTCCACGGTCAACCTCTCCAACATCAAGAACGGTCACATCCGCGGCGTCAGGTTCTCCACTCTCGAGGCCCTCTGCCAGGTGCTCAACTGCAAGCCCGGCGACCTCATTGACTACCTCTCTCCGGAGGAGGCCGAGGCCGAGCAGTCCCTCGGCGAGATTCGCGAGCGCAACTACCAGTAGCACGGCGTCACGGCGCAGTCGGCGGGGCGGCGGGGTCAACCTGCCGCCCCGTTTTCGTTCTTAGGGGATTTCCGTGCGAGGATGTGACGCCGCTACTCCCAGGCGCGGTGGCCCATCAGGCGGAAGCGCTCGATCATCTCGCCGGTGAGGCTTGCGCGGTCGCCGGTTCGCTCCAGGGGGATCTCGTCGCGCGAGAACCAGCGAGCCTCCTTGAGCTCGGAGCGGTCCACGGCAATCGTCGGGTCCCCGTCCACCTCGCACCAGAAGCCCACGAGCAGGGTGTCCGTGAAGCTCCACGGCTGGCTCTTGTAGAAGCGCAGGTTCTTGACGGAAAGACCCACCTCCTCCATCACCTCGCGTCGCACCGTGTCCTCGAGCGGCTCCCCGATCTCGGTGAAGCCGGCGACGAGCGCCCAGAGCGCGGTGGTCCGCCCCGCGTAGCGCGTGAGCACGATCTTCTCGTCATCGCCGTCGCAGCTGGTGACGGCGCAGATGATGCCCGGGCAGATCTTGGGGTAGACGATATGGGCGCACTCCGGGCACACGATCTCGCGACTCGCCGGGGCGAGCTCGGTCGGCGCCCCGCAGCGTCCGCAGAAGCGGTTGTCGCGATACCAGCGGTCGAGCTGCGAGCCCGTGGCCGCGGCAAAGAGCAGGTGCTGGGGCTCGGCCCGGCGCAGCCAGTTGACCGACTCGTACGCAAAGCCCGCCGGAGCAGCCACGCGGTCGTCGAGCGCCAGGAAGAAGCGCTCCTCCCCCAGCGAGAAGAGATAGGTGACGTGCCGGGGCGGGCGCGGGTAGTCCGCGAGGCGCGGCAGCTCTACCACCTCGCCCGAGTCGCCCGCGTCTGCATCCGCGCGCCCGACGTGGCTGACGCGCGCAAGGCAGCCCGCCTCCGTGTAGTGAAGGACGTAGTCGTCCGCGACGGACTCGTGCGGGGCAAAGTGGTTGTCAAAGACGTGCTCGGACTCAAACTCCTGAATCATGCTTCCTCCCAGATGATTCAAAAGGGGTCTGTCCCCTTTTGAATCGACCGACGAAGAGCTCGCTCACGAGCACCGCCACGAAGATGGTCGCAAATCCCACGGCGATGCGCGGCGTCACAAGCTCGTGGTAGAAGATCACGCTGGAGACCACGGCAAAGACGCTCTCCAGCGACAGCAGCAGCGACGCCTGGGCAGGCGGGACGTGCGCCTGCCCCAGGTTCTGGACCACCATGCACACGCACGACGAGAGCAGCACGAGGTATCCCAGGGAGAACCACACGTCGGCGGACGAGAAGATCGCGGGGTCGGGCGGCGTCTCCGTGAGAAGCGCCGTGCCGAGCGCGACGACCGCGCTCGCGGCGAGCTGGACTACCGTGAGCGTCATGACGTCGTGCGCGGAGGAGAAGCGCGCCACGAGCACGATGTGCACGGCGAAGAGCACCGCGGCGACCAGCGTGAGCCAGTCGCCCCCGCTCATGATCAGCGAGAGGTCGTCCCCCAGGGCGACCAGCCCCACGCCCACGATCGCGAGCAGCGCGGCGACGAGGTTGTTGGCGGCGGGGCGCCGACGCGTCACCGCCCAGTTGATGAACGGCACCATCACGCAGTACGTGGCCGTGAGGAAGGCGTTGCGCCCGGGGGTGGTGTCGTCGAGCCCGATGTTTTGCACCACGAAGGCCGAGCCCGACGCCACGCCGAGGATGGCGCCCATCGCAAGGTGGCTCAGGTCGAAGTTGTTGCGCAGGGTGCGCCAGAAGAGGGCCCCCACGATGATGGCCGACGCGGCAAAGCGGATGCCCATCAGCCACGCCGGCGGGATGACGTCGAGGGTGTCCTTCATAACGACGAAGGAGCCTCCCCAGATGGCCGCGCAGGCGGCGAGGGAGACCTTCCAGACCCATGAGGGCACGGCGCGGCGCGCGGGGCGCGCGTCCCTCTCGGCAGCTATGTTCTTCTCTGTGCTCATGGAGCGCGATTATAGCAGCCCACTCGCGGGGCGCCGGCGGTCGAGCGCCCGAAAAACGACGCCGTCGGGACTCATGCGCGGACCGTTTTGCCGTAAACTAGACCCTGCTGGCAAGGGCCGGTCGCATGGCACCGACCTCAACACCACGGAGAGGAGTATTACATGCAGTATTCCGCAGAAGTCGAGAATATGTGCCCCGTCGCCAAGGGCGCATATCACGGCCCCGCGCCCATCCCCGAGGAGGGCAAGTGGGTCCAGGCCAAGGAGATCAAGGACATCTCCGGCCTCACGCACGGCGTGGGCTGGTGCGCGCCCCAGCAGGGTGCCTGCAAGCTCACCCTTAACGTCAAGGAGGGCGTCATCGAGGAGTGCCTCGTCGAGACCCTCGGCTGCTCCGGCATGACCCACTCCGCCGCCATGGCCTCCGAGATCCTCCCGGGCAAGACCATCCTCGAGGCCCTGAACACCGACCTCGTCTGCGACGCCATCAACGTCGCCATGCGCGAGCTGTTCCTCCAGATCGTCTATGGCCGCTCCCAGACCGCCTTCTCCGAGGACGGCCTGCCCGTCGGCGCCTCCCTCGACGACCTCGGCAAGGGCCTGCGCACCCAGGTCGGCACCATGTTCGGCACCAAGGCCAAGGGCGCCCGCTACCTCGAGCTCGCCCAGGGCTACGTCACCCGCATGGCGCTCAACGAGAACAACGAGATCATCGCCTTCGAGTTCCTGAACCTCGGCAAGTTCACCGAGGCCCTCAAGGCCGGCAAGACCCCCGAGGACGCCATCGCCGGCGCCATGGGTCACTACGGCCAGTGGGAGAACGCCGCCAAGTACATCGACCCGCGCACGGACGAGGAGACCCACACGGTCGCCAACGTCTTCCCCGTTCACGAGTAGAAAGGGAGGGAAAACCAAATGGCAGTTTCGTTTGAGGGCTATGAGCGCCGCATCGACAAGATCAACAAGGTGCTCGCTGAGAACGGCATCTCCTCCCTCGAGGAGGCCGAGCAGATCTGCCTCGACAAGGGCGTGAACCCGCGCGAGATCGTCGAGGGCGTCCAGTCCATCGCGTTCGAGAACGCCAAGTGGGCCTACGTCTGCGGCTGCGCCATCGCCATCAAGAAGGGCGCCGCGAGCGCCTCTGAGGCCGCCGCCATGATCGGCGAGGGCCTCCAGGCCTTCTGCGTCCCCGGCTCCGTCGCCGAGGACCGCAAGGTCGGCAAGGGCCACGGCGACCTCGGCGCCATGCTCCTCGGTGACGACACCGAGTGCTTCGCGTTCCTGGCCGGCCACGAGTCCTTCGCCGCCGCCGAGGGCGCCATCGGCATCGCGCTCAACGCCAACAAGGCCCGCAAGAAGCCGCTGCGCGTCATCCTGAACGGCCTCGGCAAGGACGCCGCCCAGATCATCGCCCGCATCAACGGCTTCACCTACGTGAAGACCCAGTTCGACTACTTCACCGGCGAGCTCAACATCGTCGAGAAGATCCCGTACTCCGACGGCCCGCGCGCCGAGGTCAACTGCTACGGCGCCGACGACGTCCGCGAGGGCGTTGCCATCATGTGGCACGAGAACGTCGACATCTCGATCACCGGCAACTCCACCAACCCGACGCGCTTCCAGCACCCCGTGGCTGGCACCTACTTCAAGGAGCGCGTCCTCGCCGGCAAGAAGTACTTCTCCGTGGCCTCCGGCGGCGGCACCGGCCGCACGCTGCACCCGGACAACATGGCCGCCGGCCCCGCCTCCTACGGCATGACCGACACCATGGGCCGCATGCACTCCAGCGCCCAGTTCGCCGGCTCCTCCTCGGTGCCCGCGCACGTCGACATGATGGGCCTCATCGGCATGGGCAACAACCCCATGGTCGGTGCGACCGTCGCCTGCGCCGTCGCCGTCAACGCCGCGCTCAACGGCTAGTTCTTATCGCCAGCGTCTTGGCACGGGCCGTCGCCTCCGGGCGGCGGCCTTTTTCGCCGCCGGGGTCCGCGCCTAGGAAGCGCGCGTCTGGCAAATCGCCTGTGATATCGATTTCGGCGAGCGGTATTGCCGGCCTCGACCGTTGTGGTAGAGTACCCGCTGACTTGGATTCACCCACCAATCTGGGAGGATTGAAGACATGGACGCCACCGACCTCGACCTTGCCCGAGCCCTGCTCATCGCCGAGAAGGACGCCACCCTCGTCGCCGTGCGCGGAGACGAGATCCACGTCTGCCGCGAGCGTGGCGTCAAGCCGCTCCTCCGCATGATCAAGGAGGGCCACAGCCTGCGCGGCTTCGCCGTCGCCGACAAAGTCGTGGGCAAGGCCCCGGCGCTGCTCTACGCCGTGCTGGGCCCCGACGCCGTCTTCTCCCCCGTCATGTCCTGGACCGGCCGCGCCGTGCTCCTGGCCTCGGGCATCGCGACGAGCTACGACACGCTCGTCCGCCACATCCAGAACCGCGCCAAGGACGGCCAGTGCCCCATGGACTCCTCCGTCACCAACGTCTGGGAGCCCTACGAGGCCGTCGGCGTCCTGATGGACCGCGCCAGGCAGATGGCCCTGGGCGTCTAGCCTCGGCCGACAACTCATCGAGTAAGAGCTTTTGACGAGAAACGCGGCTTCACGGCCGCGTTTCTTGCATATCACTCTTACTCGGCGACGCCCCTCATGTGGTTGAACCCAAGCGGGACGCCTCTAAATCAGTCATACTTAACAACAGGCAAACTGACGAGAAGGGCAGACCATGGGCAGATCGGGCGGAGGCGGAGGCGGCTTCTCCGGCGGGGGTCGCAGCGGCGGGTTCTCGGGCGGCGGCAGGCGCTCCGGAGGCTTCTCCGGCGGCGGCCCGCGCTCCGGTGGTCGCTCGGGAGGTCGCTCCGGCGGCTTTGGCCCGCGCCCTGCCGGCGGTCCCGCCGGCGGCCCTCCTCCCGGCCCGCGCGGCGGCTACATGCCTCGCCCGAGCTTCCACATGCCCTTCTTCGGCGGCATGGGAGGCTTCCGTCGCCCCACCGTGGGCATGCCGGTCGCCATGGGCGGCAGCGGATGCGGCTGCGGCGGATGCCTCGGCGGCCTGCTGGGCATCGTCCTGGCCGCGCTGCTCATCGCGGTGCTGACAACGGGCCTCTCCACCTGCGGCGGAGGAACGGGCGCGTACGGCGACACTGCCTACGTCACGTCGGGCCAGGCCTCGTCGACCGTCCGCGAGAAGCTCCCCGCCGACGCCGTCAACCGCACCGACTACTACACCGACGAGGACGGCGACTGGGTCCACGACGCCGGCCGCCTCACGCGCGGCCTCGAGGAGTTCTTCGACAAGACCGGCGTGCAGCCCTACGTCTACATCCTGCCCAACGGCACGAGCACTTCCACCGCTGAGCTGAGCGCCGCCGCGGAGGAGCTCTACCCGCAGCTCTTCAACGACGAGGGCCACTTCCTGCTCGTCTTCTGCGACGACGGCGCCGGCGCGTTCAACTGCGGCTACGCCGTGGGGACCGAGGCCTCCTCGATCATGGACGCCGAGGCCCTGAACGTGCTCGCCGACGAGCTCAACGATGCCTACAACAATGCCGACACCGACGAGGAGGTGTTCTCCGACGCCTTCGCCGAGACCGCGGACCGCATCATGGCCGCTGCCGAGGACGAGCAGCGCGGACAGACCACCATGCTCGTCGTGGGAGGAGTGATCCTCGTCATCGCCGTGGGCGGCGCGATCGCCTACGTCGTGAAGCGCCGCAAGGCCAAGCAGGACGAGGAGCAGCAGAGGATGGAGGACATCCTCAACACCCCGCTCGAGAAGTTCGGGGACAAGGACGTGGAAGACCTCGCCGACAAGTACGAGGACAAGGACTAGGAAGGAACTGAGCCATGGGCATTCTGGACCGCTTCGCCACCATCGTGAAGGCCAACATCAACGAGCTGCTCGAGAAGGCCGAGGACCCGGCCAAGATGGTCGACCAGTACCTCGTCGACCTCACCGAGTCCCTCGCGGAGGTCAAGCGCGAGACCGCCGGCGTCATGGCCGAGGAGGCCCGCACCAAGCGCGCCGCCGACGCCAACGCCGAGGAGGTCGCCCGCATGGAAGACCTCGCCAAGAAGGCGCTCAAGGCCGGCAATGAGGGCGACGCGCGCGTCTTCCTCGCCAAGAAGCAGAAGCTCGAGACGACCGGCGCCGAGCTCCAGAAGGCCGCCGACGCCGCCAAGGCCAACGCCGACAAGATGCGCCAGATGCACGACAAGCTCGTGAACGACATCGAGGACCTCAAGGCTCGTCGCGAGACCATCAAGGCCAAGATGGCCGTCGCCAAGACCCAGGAGAAGGTTGCCGGCTACACCTCCGGCGCCGACAAGGCCGAGAGCGCCATCGAGGCGTTCAACCGCATGGAGGAGAAGGCGGACAAGATGCTGGACACGGCCGACGCCATGGCCGAGCTCTCCTCTGAGCCGGTCGACGACGCCGAGACCCTCGCCGAGAAGTACGCCGGCGCTGCCGACAGCGCCGCGGTGGACGACGAGCTCGCCCGCCTGAAGGCCGAGATGGGCCTGTAGCACGGGCGCGTGACAATCAGGACAGGTTGGATTGTCACATCCGGCATATCTGCACCAAAGCGGGGCGGACGCAGGCGTCCGCCCCGCTGCTTTATGGCTTGCGCCGAAGATGTGACAATCGAACCCGTCCTGATTGTCACGCGCCGGACAGCGTGGTCCAGATGGCGAGAAGGCCAAAGATCACGATGCCGAGAAACACGACGTAGATGCAGCCGATCGTGAGGCCGGCCTTGAGCGCGCCGAGCGCCAGCCAGATGCGCTCTTTGGTGGTGAGCTCCACGGGCGGACGGCGCTCGCGCCGCTCGAACGGGCGCACGCTCCCCCGCTGCGGCGCATGTCCCAGAAGCGACGGCCGCTCCACCGCCGACATGTCGGCGATGACGCGGCCGTCGTCCTCGAAGTCGTCTGTCCGGCGCCTCGAAGCCACGGGTCCTGCGCTAGTCGTAGAGGTGGCAGGACACGAAGTGGCCGGGCTCGAGCTCCTTCTGCTCGGGCGCGACCTCCTTGCAGCAGTCCTTGGCAAACGGGCAGCGAGTGTGGAACTTGCAGCCCTTGGGCGGGTTCGCCGGCGAGGGGATGGAGCCCTCGAGCACGATGCGGTTCTGCTTGGCCTTGGGGTCCGGGATGGGGATGGCCGAGAAGAGCGCCTTGGTGTAGGGGTGCAGCGGGTTCTTGAAGATGTCGGCTGTCATGCCGTACTCGACCATGCCGCCGAGGTACATGACGCCCACCGCGTCGGAGATGTGCTCGACGACGGAGAGGTCGTGGCTGATGAAGAGGTAGGTGAGCCCGCGCTCCTCCTGCAGGTCGTGCAGGAGGTTGATGATCTGCGCCTGGATGGACACGTCAAGGGCGGAGACGGGCTCGTCGCAGACGATGAACTCGGGGTTCAGGGCGAGGGCGCGCGCGATGCAGATGCGCTGGCGCTGGCCGCCGGAGAACTCGTGCGGGTAGCGCATCTTGTGGTACGGCTGCAGGCCACACTCCTCCATGACCTTCTCGATGTAGTCGTCGAACTCGTCCTTGGGCACGAGGTTGTGCTCGCGGACGGCCTCGCCCACGATCTCGGAGATCGGGAGGCGCGGCGAGAGGCTCGAGTACGGGTCCTGGAAGATGATCTGCATCTTGGTGCGCGCGTCGTGGAGCTCCTTGGCGTTCAGGCTGTAGACCTCGCGGCCGTTGAAGAGCACGTCGCCGCCGGTCTTCTCGCCGGCGAGGCGCAGGATGGTGCGGCCCGTGGTGGACTTGCCGCAGCCGGACTCGCCCACGAGGCCCATGGTGTGGCCGCGGCGCAGCTTGAAGGACACGCCGTCGACGGCCTTCACGTAGCCCTGGGTACGGTTGAACATGCCGCCCTTGATCGGGAAGTACTTCTTGAGATCGTTGACCTCGAGGATGATGTCCTCGGTGCCGGGGGCCGCGGGGGCCTTCGTGGACGTGACGTCCACAGTCGTGTTCGTGGATGCCATTACTTGTCCTCCCCCTCGGCGCCCGTGCCGGAGATGAGGTCGTCGAGAACCGCGGCGGTCTCGTTGGCGGCCTCGGCCGTGGCGTTGTCGTAGTAGCGGTAGCAGCTCACCTCGTGCGTGGGCGACAGGCGCACCATGTGCGGGTACTCGCCGGAGCACGCCTTGACGCAGAGCTCGCAGCGGTCCTTGAAGTAGCAGTAGTTGGGCATGTTGACCGGGTTGGGGACCTTGCCCGGGATGGAGTAGAGGCGCTCCACCTTCTTGCCCACGACCGGCTTGGAGGCCATGAGGCCGATGGTGTAGGGGTGGGCCGGGTGGTCGAAGATCTCCTCGGCGGTGCCCTTCTCGACGATGCGGCCCGCGTACATGACCACGACGTAGTCCGCCATCTCGGCCACGACGCCCAGGTCGTGGGTGACGAGGATGATCGAGGAGTTGATCTTGTCCTTGAGCGAGCGGAGAAGGTCGAGGATCTGCGCCTGGATCGTCACGTCGAGGGCCGTGGTGGGCTCGTCGGCGATGATGATGCGCGGGTTGCAGGCGAGCGCGATGGCGATCATGATGCGCTGGCGCATGCCGCCGGAGAGCTCGTGCGGGTACATCCCGTAGACGCCCTCGGAGTTGGCGATGCCGACGGTCTCGATCATCTCGATCGCGCGGGCCTTGATCTGCTCGGGGCTCCAGTCCTTGCCGTCGTGGAGGGCGATGACCTCCTCGATCTGCTCGCCCACCTTGAAGACGGGGTTGAGCGAGGTCATGGGCTCCTGGTAGATCATCGAGACCTCGGAGCCGCGGATCTTCTGCATGGCCTCCTCGGGGGCCTTGGTCACGTCGATGGCGTGGTCGCCGAGATTGAGGCGGATCGAGCCGCCGGTGACCTGGCCCTGCGGGCGCTGCAGGAGCTGGATGAGCGAGAGGCACGTGACGGACTTGCCGCAGCCGGACTCGCCGACCACGCCCACCGTCTTGCCCACTGGCACCTCGTAGGTGACGCCGTCGACGGACTTGACGACGCCGGTGTCGGTGAAGAAGCAGGTGTGCAGGTCGTCGAACTCGACAGCGTTGGCCGGGTTCTTCATCTCGCACGCGTACTCGGAGGGATCGACGTTCTTGCGCTTGCGCAGCTTCTCGTAGCCCTCGGTGATCTTGCGGTTCTCCTTGGAGATGCGACGGGACTCCTTCGCGGAAAGGTAGCCCGCCTCCTTCTTCTTATCAGATCCAAACATTGGCTACCCCTCCCTAGCGGTTCATCTTCGGGTCGAAGGCGTCACGCAGGCCGTCGCCCACGAAGTTGAAGCCCAGGACGGCGAGGAGCAGGCAGATGCCGGCGGGAATCCAGATGAACCAGTAATTGGTCATGACGAAGGCGTTGTTGACGTCAGAGATGATGTTGCCCCAGGAGGCGAACGGGAACTTGACGCCCAGGCCGAGGAACGAGAGCGTGGCCTCGGTGATGATCGTGGAGCCCAGGCTCATGGTGCAGGAGACGATGAGCTGCGGCATGACGTTGGGGATGAGGTGGCGAATGATGCGGTGCGGGACCGTGATGCCCGTGGCCTCGGTGGCGAGCATGAACTCCTGCTCGCGCAGGGACAGGATCTGGCCGCGCACGAGGCGGGCGATGCCAGGCCAGGACAGGAAGCCGAGGATGAGCATGAGGTAGATCATGCGGATCCACGGGTCGAGGCGCATGGCGTCCATCGCCGAGCCGAGGATGATGATGATCGGCATCGAGGGCAGGCAGTAGAAGATGTCGACGATGCGCATGATCAGGTTGTCGACCCAGCCGCCGAAGTAGCCGGAGATGCCGCCCATGATGACGCCCAGGCCGGCGGCGATGAAGACGACGATGAAGCCGATGATCAGCGAGACGCGGCCGCCGTACATGAGGCGGGTGAGCATGTCCATGCCGTTGCCGTCCGTGCCGAGCCAGTGCTCGAGCGAGGGGCTCGCGTAGCGGTCGTAGACCATGTTCTCGGTGGTCTCGGTGACGTTGTAGACCTTGGAGTAGGCGTCGTAGTCGATCGAGTAGGAGTGCTCGGCGCCCGCCTCGTCGGTGTAGACGACCTCGGACGCGTCGGCGTCGATGGCGGTGAGCAGGGCCTCGCGCAGGTCGTCGGGGATGACGGTGTTGCCGTCGGAGGCGGAGATGACAAACGGGCTCACCATGGCGACGGTGGCGCCGGAGCCGTCCATCACGTTGCCGGACTCGTCGAAGGTGTAGCTGGCGCCGTCGGCGGCGAAGGTGTTGCCGGCGGCCTCGGCCTCGGCGGCCTCGTCGGCGGCGTCGCCCTCGTCGCTCTCGACGACGACGGTGCCGTCCTCGGTGACCTCGGGGGCGTCCTCGGCGGGGGCGTCCTCGGTCGCGTTGGCGGCGGAGATGGCCGTGATGGCGGCGATCTGGAAGTCGAACGACGGGGCCGTCATGCCGGCCGGCACGCTCACCACGTAGGTGGAGGCGTAGGCCACGGTCGCGCCGCCCGTGCTGAACGTGTAGAGGTCGGGGGCCGGCTGCTCGATCGTGTAGGTCACGCCGTCGCGCTCGAAGGACGCGGCGCCCTCGTTGATGGCGGTGTTGGCGTTGGCCTGGACCAGGGCGCCGAACTCGGCGTCGGGGGCCGCGGTGTAGCGGCGCGTGGTGGTCTCGGTGATGCCGGCGTACTGGGTGTTGAGCTGCGTGGTGGTGGAGAAGGTCTCGTCCTGTCCGTAGGGGCTGATGACGCCGCCCAGGAACGAGAACAGGAACATCACCACGAGGATGACGAGACCCACGACGGCCAGGCGGTTGCGGAAGAAGCGCTTGGCGATGAGGGCGCCCGGGGAGAGCACCTTCACGCGGCGGTCGTCGTTGAGGGAGTACTGCTGGTCGTCGTTCTTCTCGACCTGATCGTTCTTCTCGGCGGGCATGCCGTTCTTGGAATCGCTCATGAGTTACACCCGCCTTCCTAGGAGATGCGAACGCGGGGGTCGACCACCGCGTAGAGGATGTCGGTCAGGAGGTTGGAAAGAAGCGTGATGACGGCGATGAAGGTCAGGAAGAACATCGTGTAGGGGATGTCGCCTGCCGTCATGGCCTGGTAGGACGTGTAGCCCGTGCCCGGGATCATGAACAGCGTCTCGGTGATGAGGGCGCCCGAGAAAAGGCCGGGCAGCGAGCCGCCGATGACGGTCACGAGCGGGATGAGCGTGTTGCGGAAAGCGTGCTTGTAGATGACCTTGTGCTCGGGCAGGCCCTTGGTGCGCGCCGTGCGGATGTAGTCGGCGTTCAAGACCTCGAGCATGTTGGTGCGCGTGTAGCGCATCAGCGAGCCGATCTGGATCACCGTGAGCGTCACGACGGGCATCACCATGTGGTTGACCATGTCGAGCGCCTGGCCGACGGCATCGAGCTGGGCGAAGTCGCGGCCCATGAGGCCGTAGAGGTCAAACCAGCCGAGGCCGACGGAGAAGACCAGCTTGAGCAGGGTCGCAAAGAAGAAGGTGGGCAGCGAGATGCCCGCGAGCGCGACGGCGGAGATGATGTAGTCGCCCTTGGAGTACTGGTGCGTGGCGGCGAAGATGCCCAGGGGCACCGCGATGGCCGTTGAGAACACGAAGGCGAGGCCGCCCATGGCAAAGGAGATGCCGATCGTGTTGTAGAACTCGGTCAGCACCGGCACGTTGAACTTCCAGGAGTCGCCGAAGTTGCCGGTGAGGAAGTCGCCCAGCCAGGTGACGTAGCCGATGGGGACCGGCAGGTCCAGGCCGTACTGGGCGTTGAGCTGCGCGAGCCACTCCTCATAGGGCTTGGCGCCGGGGGCCTGGGAGAGCTGCATGGCCATGGTCTCCACGTAGGAGGACGGCAGCGCGCGCATCAGGCCGTAGATGATGAAGGTCACGCAGAACAAGATGATGACCGAGATTCCGATGCGCTTGGCGATATAGGTTCTCACGTCGCAAACGCTCCTCTCACTCATGCCCGCGTGCGGGCGGGCAGAAGAGACCCCTTTTCTGCGCTGGAAGGCGCAGGCTCCTTATGCTCCCAGCGCGGGAAGGAGGTCTCTAATCCAACAGGGAAGGCTCCCCCCTCAGCTAAGCGGCGGGGCGCGACGGCTCATCGCCGCCGCGCCCAACCCGTCTTAGCTTGGGAAAGACTGAACTACTTGAGCTCGAGCTTCTCGATCTCGTCCTTCCAGGTCCAGTACGGGGTCTGGTCCTTGACGACGGAGTCGACGTTCACGCGCTCAGTGGAGACGAGCGTGCACTCGGAGCGCTGGTAGACAGGAAGCTCGACGCCCCAGTCGAGGATGATGTCCATGGCCTCCTTGTAGATGGGCTTGCGGCTCTCGGTGTCGAGGCTCTGGCGGCCAGCCTCGATGAGCTCGTCGAGGTCGGCGTCGTTGATCTGGTAGTAGTTCGTGGAGCCCTGGCTGTGGTAGAGCTGGTACATGTCGGGGTCAGCCGTGGACTGCCAGGCGGCGCACCACATCTCGGCGGCGCCGGACTGGTAGGACGCGAAGAGGTCGGCGGAGTTGGCGATGTCGTTCACGATGAAGTCGATGCCGATCGAGGCGAAGGCCTCCTTGGCCTCCTGCAGGATCATGAACGTGGGGTGGTCGCCCTGGCCGCCGCCACCGATGTTGCACTGGAAGCTCGGCACGCCCTCGGCGTTGAGCTTGACGCCGGCGGGGGCAGCGGTGACCTTGCCGTCAGCGACGGTGAAGCCAGCGGCCTCGAACCAGCTGAGGGCGCCCTGGAGGGCGGCGGCGTAGCGGTCCTCCTCGCTCATGTCAGCGGTGTAGAGCGGGTTGCCGGAGGCGTCGGTGGAGTAGCAGACCTCGTAGCCCGGGTCCGTCTCGTTGGGCGAGGCCCAGGAGGAGGTGGAGATCGGGTAGTTGAGGACGGAGGCGGTGTCGCCGTAGTAGGAGGCGACGCCGGAGTCACGATAGGCGGCGATGAGGGTGAAGATGCCCTTGCGCAGAGCCTTGGAGGCATCGGAGCTGGGCTCGCCGTTCACGCAGACGTTGCCGGCGGCAGCGGCGATGTAGCCGTAGCCGCGGAAGTCGTGCAGGAAGGTGGAGAGGACGTCGCCGTTGACGTCGTCGTTGCCGTTGATCTCCTTGATCTGGCTCTCGACCTCCATGGAGTAGGACGGCTGGGAGACGTCGAGGGTGCCGGCCTGGACGCCAGTCACCATATCGGCCTCCTGGGTCTCCACGACGTTGAGGTTGGAGACCTTCGGGGCGCCCTTGTAGTAGTCGGCGTTGGCGGACATGTGGACGGTGCCCGAGGTGTAGTCGTCGAACTTGAAGGCGCCGGAGCCCATGGGCTGGCCGTTGAGGCTGCGGGCCTTGGAGAGGTCGCCCTTGGTGAAGCCGAAGGAGTTGTTCTCGTAGTCGTAGAGCGACTCGTCGCCGTAGTACTTGTAGGAGCACGGGGCGATGGAGAGCTGGTAGATCATCGTGGCGTCGACGCCGTTGGTGGTGACGGTCATGGTGTAGTCGTCGACCTTGACGATGCCGGTGACGTTGGGGGCGGCGTCGCCGGTCTCAACGCCCTGGGTGCCCATGGCGTAGACGTCCTCGGGGATGAGGTCGGAGAGGGCGGAGCCGGCGGTCTCGGCCTCGCACGCGGAGAAGTTCCAGTCATAGGCGGCGCCGATGGCCTCGAAGAAGTCGGTGGCGGTGGCGTCGGCGGGCAGGTCGGGGTAGGCCCAGCCGGCGGCGGCGGAGGCGACGTCGGTGGCGCCGTTCTCCATCATGTAGTCGACGATCTCCTGGGCGAACTTGGTGCCGCCGTCGTCGACGGCCGCCCAGAAGGCGTCCTGCTGCTCCTGGGTCCAGTAGGTGAAGTCGGTGTTGTCACGGCCGGCGTTGCCGATGAGGGAGGCCAGCGTGGCCATGCCGGAGCGGTACTCCTGAAGGCCGACGATGTCGTTGGAGTAGAGGGTGGCGGAGCCGTCGTAGGTCGGGTCGAAGTACGCGTAGAAGGTGAAGATCGCGTCGTCGATGGTGACCGGGTTGCCGTCGTGGAACTTGATGTCGTCGCGCATCTTCACCGTGTAGGTGACGGTGCCGTCGGCGTTCTCCTCCATGGTGATGTCAGCGGGACCGTAGTAGGTGTAGTCGGTGCCGTTGTACTCCTTGGTCTCGCCCTCGATGGCGCTGAGGACGGGCTCGGCCATGCGGTCGGTCATGAGCAGCGTGATGTTGTTGAAGCTCACGACGTCCTGGTCAGCCGCGGAAGCGGTGAACAGCGGGCAGAACTTGCCCTCGAGGCCGTTGCCGGCGACGACGAGCGTGCCAGCGTGATCGCCGGAGTTGGAGTCGCCGCCGTTGCCGCCCTGCTCAGCGTTGTTGTTGCACGCGGCGAGCGCCAGGGCGCCCATCGTGGCCGCGGACAGGCCGAGCATGTTCCTTCTGGTAACGAGCATGTTCCCTACCTTTCCTCCCGTAAGCGGGGATGTTTTGGACCGCGACACGCTCCCCAGCGAGCCACGGTACGTGCGTTAGGCAGTTTACTTTTTTGAAATCTGAAACCAGCCCGAATGCCGTGCGCTTTCACGCAGTGGTTACAAACCAGTTTCTCCGATTCCGGTGAACGGTAGTATACCACCCGACAAACGGCATATCCCCAAAGGGTTGAGGCGCGCTCCCGAACACGTGGCACATCGCGCCCTAACATTTGACCTTCGCGACAGATTAGATTGTCAAGTTCGTCGCGGCCCGCTGCGCGCGCCAGTCATCCACGAGGATCGCCATCAGGACGTCGTCGCAGTAGGTGCCGTCGGGCAGCGCGATCGCGTCGCGCAGGACCCCCTCGCGCACGAAGCCCGCCTTGGCGTAGACGCGCTCCGCGCGCGGGTTGATCGAGAAGACGTCCAGCTCCAGACGGTGAAGGCCCAGCCCCTCGAAGGCAAGGTCGCGCGTGAGCGCCGTGGCCCAGCTGCCCAGCCCCCGGTCGCGGGCTTCGGGGCAGAAGAGGGCTATCCGGAAGTTGGCGCTTCTCGCCTCCCAGTCGATCTCGTTGATGACGCTCTCGCCCAGAACCGCTCCGTCGGGCGAGAAGATCAGCAGGTCGCGACGGTCGGGGTCGTCCACGCAGCGCAGGAAGAAGCTCGTGACCTCGTCCTTCTCGTAATGGTCCTTGCTTCCCGTGAGTCGCGCGCCCTCCGGGTCAAGCTGGTTGAAGCCCGCCCAGTACGCGTCCACGTCCTCGGCGCGCGCCAGGCGCAGAACGTGACCGTCCTCACGCTCCCAGCAGACGTCGACCTTCTCCATGCTCCCCGTCCTTCTCGCCCCGTCCGTCTTTCACCCCAGAGACTATACGCCGCTCATCCCGAGCCGACAGGAGGGTATGTACACCGCCTCTTTAGGGTATGTACACCGTCCCAGCCCGCCCGTCCTTCTCGGCAGTCCGTCTACCAGCGGATTTGCAAACTGATAAGAACCGCGAGGTGTACATACCCTCCGGGCGGGGTGTACATACCCTCCAAAAAGGGCTCCAAAGAGGGGGCAGGCGCTCGCCCTACGCCGCGGCGCCCGCCTCAAACAGCTTGCGGACGTCGGCGCGGGCTCGCCAGACCGTGGCCCAGCACACGGCAAGCGCGCAGCCCGCCGCGATCGTCATGCACGCCCGCACGTCGAGCACCTCCCCCAGCGCCCCCACGACCAGCGTGAGAACGCTGCGCCCCGCCATGACGATCGCGCCCTCGAAGGCGTTCATGCGGGCGCGCAGCTCGTCGGGCAGGTAGGTCTGCACCGCCGCCTGCCGCAGCGTGGCGCTGTTGATGCCGCAGAAGCCCACCACCGCACGGTTGGCCAGCATGAGCGGGTACGGCAGCCACAGCAGGACCATGTCCATGAGCTCGTAGAGGTTGTAGACGCCAAAGCAGATGCCGAACTTGCGCTCGTCGGGGACGCGGAGGCGATACTGCACGACGCCGCCCAGACTGCGTCCGACAAACTCCGCCACCGAGAAGAGCGCGTAGAGCGCGGGCGACAGCCCCGGCGCGGTGGAGAAGTACGCCACGAGCAGCGGCGCGTAGCCGCTCGCGACGCCGTTGGTCACGGCCTGATAGGCGTACATGTTGGCGAGCCCACGCTCGTCGCGCAAGTAGCGGGCCGCCTCGCGGACGTCGGCCCACCACAGCGACAGCGACGCGCGCTCGCCGTTCATGCGCCGCTCCTCGCAGACGCGGATGCGGCTCTCCACGGCCGCTGCCGCCGCCGAGAGGCAGCCCTGCGCCACGAGCACCCAGCCCACGCCCACCGTCTCGTAGAGCACGCCCGCCACCGGCATCATCACGACGTTCATGACCGGGTAGAGCATCGACGAGACCGTGTAGCCGCGCTGCTCCATGCCCTGGGGGATCAGCTTGGGGTACATGGAGTTGTACGCCAGCTCGTCAAACGCGCCGAGGGAGGAAATGATCAGCGAGAAGACGAGGTAGCCCACGTACGAGAAGCTGCAGTGCATCAGATACAGCCCGGCGAGCGCGTAGAGGACGGCGTTCACGCAGTCGCCCGCCACGAGGAAGGGCTTGCGCGGCAGGCGGTCCATCCACGGCGCGGCCGCGATAGGCACCACGAAGTACGGCACGAGCTGGATGGCGAGGACGAGCGCCGAGGCGAGCGTGGAGCCCGTCTCGTCGAAGACCAGAAACGAGAGCGCGAAGCTGCCCGCGATGCTGCCGATGGCCCCGAGCGCGGAGGCCACGGTCACGAGCGTGAAGTCGCGCGTCCAGAGGGTGGTCGCGGCCATGTCTCACCGTCCTTCTCGTTGACTGGTTTTAGTATGACGGCACGTTAAGTGAGAAGGACGACGATGTTTTGGGAAAACGCATCGAGCAGATGGGTTCTGAAAGAGACTTAGCCCATTCATATGAGAAAAGATGGCAGCTTTGGGTACAATCCCCACACGGCGGCAGAGCTCAGCCTTGCCGCAGGTGTCATCAGGTTTCTGTCCGCGACGAGCGAGTCAAGCGACGACACGGACGGGGACCGTTAGCCACTGAACTAACGGTCCCCTGAAGTCCTATCGGGCGCGGCCCTCCTACCACAGCGGGCCCTGCCGTCTCTCTTATTGTACCCCGCTCGCGCCGTCATATTCAACGGCCGCGGGGAGCTTGAGCGGGAAGTCGCGTTCGAGCTCGAAGGCGGCGCGGTACTGGCGGTTATCCGTGTGCCACTCGAGGACCCACGGCAGGTGAAACGCAGCGAAGCCGATGGGCAGCTCCGCCCGGCAGCGCGCAAAGACGGCGAGCAGCGCCTTGCCGTATTCGGGACGTCGCAGGTAGTCGGGGTGCTCCAGGCGAAAGCGCACCACGTCGCAGAGCGCGCCCGCAAGGTCCTCCCCCACCTCGGAGCGCGGCTCGCGTCGCGCCTCGGGCACGCGGTCGAGCGCCGCGAGCGCCTCGTCGCGCCGGCCCAGCCCCTCGCAGCAAACCGCGAGCTTGTGCAGGTCGAGCGCGCTCGGGTCCTCGAGCGTCGAGAAGAACGCGTAGGCCAGCTCGAAGTGGCCGCACTCGGCGTGAGCGGAAGCGGTGTTGTAGGAGATCGTCCGCAGCATGTCCTTCTCGCCCAGCGTGCGGGCGAGCCGGCTGGCGAGGCGATACTCGACCTCCATGTTCTCGAAGTCGAGCTGGTTGCAGTAGCAGTTGCCCAGGCAGACCTTGGCCGAGAGCATCACGCGCGCCCGGCCCTCCCGCGCGGCCAGCTCATAGGCCCGCCGGAGGAGGTCGACCGCCGGGACGTAGTTCTTCTCGCCGCTCTCGTAGGCCGACGCGCCGGCCTGAAGGTACGAATACGCGCACGGGTTGAGCCGCAGAGCGTCGTCAAAGCGCCCCTGCGCCAGACGCTGCAGGCCCAGCAGTCTTCCGTCAAGAAGGACCTCGAGCTCGGGCTCCACCGGCCGGGCGGGCTTGACGAGAAGCCCCTCGAGCAGCGTCGCCTCCGCCACGAGCGGGCTCGTCGCGAGGTCGGCGGCAAGGTCGGCGAGCTCGTCGCGCAGCGCCGGGAACGCCGCCTCGTCAAAGGAGAGGAGGGCGTCGTAGCCGCGGTCCAGCACGTCGCGCGCGCGAGCGAGAAACGCCTCGTCGTCGTGCCACGCGATGCCCAGGCGCTCGAGCAGCGCGCCCGTTACCTCCGGGCTTGGGTCGGCCTCGCCGCGCTCGATCTTGGACAGGTACGACACGGCGCAGATGCCGTGGGCGAGCCCCTTGAGGCTCCAGTCGCGCGCGAGGCGCTCGCGGCGGACGAGCGCGCCGACCCCGGCGATCATGCGGACTCCCAGGCGGTCGCCAGGCACGTGCGCCGAACGGCCACGAGGGCGGCCACGGCCACGGCCTCGCAGGCGAGAAACACGAGGTCGGCGGCTGCGGGCGCGGTCCCGGAGGTCGCCAGGAGCACGACCTCCCCCACTGCCGCAACAAGCCCCAGGGCGGCCGCCACGACGCAGCGCAGCGGAAGCGCCCCCACGGTCTCGTCGCGCACGTAGGCGCGCACGCGCTCACCGGCGACGGAGAGCCGGCCCATGCCCCAGAGCACCCACACGAGCGCCACGAACTGGCACATGTACGGCAGCACCACGTAGGGGCAGCCGGAGAGCCCCGCCGGATTGGCGAGCGAGGCGCCCACGACGGCGACGACGGCAAGGCCGCATGCCGCCCAGAGCGTCCTGAGCAGGCGGCGCCGGTCGTGGCCATCCGCCAGGCGCACATGGTCGCCGAGGTAGGCCATCTTGCCGTTGTCGTCCGGGCCGAAGTCCTTGAGCCGCTCGCGCGCCTTCTTCCTCACGTTCTTCTCGCCTTTCTCGCAAGTGATGAAAAGGGACTGTCCCCTTCCATCACGCGATGCCGGTCAGGTCGTAGGACTCGAGCCAGGCGGTGGCGCGCTCGCAGATGGCCTTGAGGCAGCCGTCGTCGAAGGGCGAGGTCATGCCCGCGTGGGCCAGAAGGTCCGTGAAGGCGCGCGTGCCGCCCTGGCGCGTGTAGGCCATGTAGTGCTCCCACGCGCCGGCGAAGTCGTCCTGCGACATGGCCCAGAACTCGAGCGCCACCGTCTGCGCGAGGCAGTAGTCGATGTAGTAGAGCGGGTTCTCGTAGATGTGGCTCTGGCGCTGCCAGCCCTCGCCGTCCGCGTAGAACGGGATGTCGCCGTCGAGGCGCATCCACGGCATGTAGACGCCGAGCAGGCGCTTCCAGGTGGCGTGGCGCTCGGCGGGCGTCATCTCGGGGTGCTCGTAGACCTCGTGCTGGAAGTGGTCGACCATCGTGCCGTACGGCAGGAAGGTGATGGCGCCGGCCAGGTGCGCGTAGCGGTACTTGCGCGCGTCGTCGCCGAAGAACTCCTCGGCCCACGGCCATGCCATGAACTCCATGGACATGGAGTGGACCTCGCAGGCCTCCATCGAGGGCATGGAGAGGCCGATCGGGATCTTGTCGGTGTTCATGTAGTAGGAGAACGCGTGGCCCGCCTCGTGCGTGACCACCTCGACGTCGCCCTGCGTGCCGTTGAAGTTGGCAAAGATGAAGGGGACGTCGTAGTCGGGGATCTGCGTCATGAAGCCGCCGCCGGCCTTGCCCTCGGTGGAGAGGACGTCCATGAGGCCGCGGTCGAGCATCATATCGAAGAAGGCGCCGGTCTCGGGGCTCAGCGCGCGGTAGAAGGTGCGGCCGGCCTCGAGGATGTCGTCGGCGGTGCCGCGCGGGACGGGGTTGCCGGAGCGGAAGCTCAGGGCCTCGTCGGCAAAGGAGAGCGGGTACTCCACGCCCAGGCGCTCGGCCTGCGCGCGATAGACCTTGTCGGCCAGCGGCACCACGTAGGTGCGCACGGCCTCGCGGAAGCGCTCCACGTCCTCGCGGCCGTAGGAGAGCCGGCCCATGCGGTCGTAGCCCAGCGGCAGGTAGTCCTTGTAGCCGAGCTTCTTGCCCATGGCGTCGCGCACGTGGGTGAGCTCGTCGTAGATGCGGTCGAAGTCGGCCTGGTGCTCCTTGTACCAGGCACCCTCCGCCTTCCACGCGGCCAGGCGCTGGGCGTCGTCCGCGGACTTCTTGAACGGCGTGAGCTGCGAGAGGGTGTAGGTGCCGCCCTCGAAGGGAATCTGCGCGGAGGCGATGAGCTTCACGTACTCCTGCGCGAGGGCGTTCTCGCGCTTCATGTCCCCCACGATCGCGGGGTCGATGGTGCGGCGCTCCTGCTCGGCCTGGGCAAAGAGCAGCGTGCCGTACTTCCCCTCCAGCTGGGGGCGGAAGGGCGAGGAGAGAAGCGCCGCGGTGAAGGCGTCCGCCGCCTGCTGGAGCTCGGGCTGGGCCTCGTCCCAGAAGGAGGCCTCGGCGTCATAGAACTCGTCGCGCGTGTCGATGACGTGACGGATCATGGCAAGCTCGGCGGCCGTCTGCGTGTGACGGTCGAGCTGGTCCTTCTCGAGGAACGCGGCGTCTGCGGCCTCGAGGGTCGCGGCGTCGGCCAGCGTCTGCGCCAGGCGGGCGTACTCAGCCTTCACGGCCTCGAGGTCGGGGCGCTCGTAGGGCATGTCCTTGAACTTCACGGGCTCGGTCACGGGGGAACCTCCTTCGCTGCGCCCGCGCCACGGTCCGGCGCGGGCGGTTTCGGCTATGATTCGAGACGGTATTGTACCCGTCAGAGGGAGACTATATGCCCGGCTACGTTCTCAGCTGCTGCTCAACCGCCGACGTCACGCGCGACTGGCTCGAGGCGCGCGACATCAAGTACCTCTACTTCAACTACTACCTCGACGGCGAGGTCTGCAAGGACGACTTCGGCGCCACCAACCCGCCTGCCCAGCTCTACGCCAAGATGCTCGCGGGAGCGGACGCCAAGACCTCCCAGATCAGCGCCGGCGACTACATGTCTCACTTCGAGCAGTTCCTGGCGGCGGGCAAAGACGTCGTGCACGTGACGCTCTCCTCCGGCATCTCCGGCACCTACAACTCCGCCTGCGCCGCGCGCGACCAGCTGGCCGAGAAGTACCCCGACCGCCACGTCTACGTGGTGGACTCGCTCGCCGCGTCCTCGGGCTACGGCCTGCTGATGGACAAGCTCGCCGAGCTGCGCGACTCCGGCATGGGCGCCGCCGAGCTCGCCGCCTGGGCCGACGAGCACAAGAGCGAGGTCCAGCACTGGTTCTTCTCGTCCGACCTGACGTTTTTCATCCGCGGCGGCCGCATCTCCAAGGCGGCGGGCCTCGTGGGCGGCATGCTCAAGATCTGCCCGGTGATGGACGTCGCGCCCGACGGGTCGCTCGCCGTCAAGGAGAAGATCCGCACCAAGGCCAAGGCCATCAACCGCGTGGTCGAGAAGATGGAGGAGCTCGCCGAGGGCGGCCTCGACTACTCCGGCAAGTGCTACATCAGCCAGTCCGAGTGCAAGGCCGACGCCCTCGAGGTCGCCGCGCGCGTGGAGGAGCGCTTCCCCAAGCTCGACGGCAAGGTCGAGGTCTTCCCCATCGGCGCCACCATCGGCGTGCACACCGGCCCCGGCACCGTGGCCCTGTTCTTCTGGGGCAAGAGGCGCGTCTAGCGAGAAGGACGAGGGGCCGCGCGCCTCTCAAAAAGCCGCCCGCCCGCACTTCTCGGCATTTTCCAGGAGGCCGGCCGCACTTCTCGCCCCGCGCATCGAGTGCGGGCCGGCGGTCACTCGATGCCTGCACTCAAGCGCAAAACGCGAGTGGCGGCCCGCACTCGAGCCGCCACCCATCCTAAATAGCCCGCACTTCTGGCCCGCACTCGTGAGTGCGGGCCTTTCTGTGAGCGTCAGCGATAGGTGACGACCGTGGTGCCGTAGGGGATGTTGTCGTAGATCCACTTGGCCTGGTCGATCGGCAGGCGCACGCAGCCCTGGGACACGTGCTGCCCCAGGCGTCCGTCCATCACGGTGAAGGTGCCCTGGTAGTACTTGATCGAGTGGATGAGATAATCGCCGTAGAACTGCGTGTAGTAGTAGCACGTGTAGCCGTGTCCGAAGGAGTAGCCCTTGCCCGTGACGGTGAACCTGCCGATGACCGTAGGCGTCCAGGGCTGGCCCGTCGAGCAGACCCAGTTGGCCACCTGTCGCCAGGCGCCGCGCGACCCGTTGTAGATGCCGATTCGGCAGTTCGTGGTGTCGACCAGGATCAGCCAGGACGTGGCGCTCGCGTAGCCGTTGGCGCGATTGAGCATTGCCGCCTGGTCGGCAGGCAGCACGGGCGTCGTGGCATAGGGGCGAGCGGTCGAGCCGGGGGCGGCGCTGCCCTTGGGGAGCAGGACCACCTGCAGAGCCTCGAGGCGATAGGCGATGCCCGAGGTGCCGGCGGCCGAGCCGTTGGACGTCCAGCCGAGCCATCCGTAGTTCTCCACGTGAGCGCGGTACCACACGTCATAGAAGCTTGCCAGCGTGCCCGTGAGCCTGATCTTCACTGCCTCCATCTCAAGGCCGCGCCCGGTGGTGCCAGACCCCTCGCCATTGGCGGAGTCCACCGTCCAGCCGATCTCCGAGACGTGGGCGGAGTAGGTGATGCCGCCGCTCATGCCCGAGCTGACGGAGAGGCGGTAGGCCTCCATCGCAAGGCCCCGGCCCGTGGTCCCAAGCACCGCGCCCGCCCCGGAAGGCTGCATCCAGCCAACGTAGGAGACGTGCGCCTGGCCCGAGAGCGCGGGCGTCGTGACGTAGGCGCCATGAGGGCTCGTCTCGACGGGGGCGGCGGAGCCCTTCTCGACCAGTCGTATCTCGATCGCCTCGATGCCCCAGTTGAGCCCCGTGGTCCCCGCGGTCTCGCCGTTCGAGGCCCACCCGAGCCAGCCCACGTTGGCCGCGTGGACGCGATACCAGACGTCGTAGCGATCCGCGAGCTCGCCGGTGAGTCGAAGGCACACGGCCTCCATGTGCCTCCCCTGCCCCGTGGTGCCGACCACCCCCGAGGCCCAGTCCATCCAGCCGATGTCCTGCACGTGCGCGGACGCCTCGACGGCCCCCTCGTGACCCGGCCATGCGAGCGCAAGATCGAGCGCCTCGATGCTCCTGGCCTGCCCGGTCGTGCCCGCCTGCATGCCATCCGTCACGGGCGCCATCCAGCCGACGTAGGAGACGTGCGCTGCGTAGGAGAGAACGGGGACGTCGTCCGTGGCGGGGTCCTCCGCGATGTCGGGGTCCTCGGGGGCGTCGTCCGTGGCGGGGTCCTCCGCGATGTCGGGGTCCTCGGGGGCGTCGTCCGCGGCGAGGGCGTCGGAGCCCTCGGGGGCGTCGTCCGCGGCAGGAACGTCGGCCTCCTCGAGACCCTGTCCGCCCGTCGAGGGCACGAGCCGGTCTACCGCGTCGGCTCCGGCCTCACCCTCCTCCCCGGCCTCTTCGGCAGTCTCGGGGCCGACGCCCTCGGCAGGGATGTCCGAGCCTTCGATCGTCAGCGGGTCGACGGCAGCGACGGGAGGCGTTCCGCCCTCGTCTCCGACGGCAGCGGCGGGCACGGGCGCCAACGCGAGCGCCATCGTCACTGCGAGCACCGTGAGGCCGGCAAGCGTGCGACTGGGCTTTCTCATGGGGTCTCCCCTCGGAGGATGGGGCAGGGCGTCTCTGAATAGCATCATCAACGTTTCGAAGAGCCACCCCGACGCGCTCGCGAACGGCGCGTCTCGGGCCGTATGCGGTCGGCGGTGCGGCCCTGCGCCCCACGGCAGTACGGGAGCCGCACCACCCCGCGCCTACAGATCCTTGGCGGTGAGGAAGCCCTCGCGCGTGGCGTCGAGCGCGCGGCGCGGGCTCTTGGCGTCGCCGATCACGTGGACGGGCACGCCATACGCCTCCGCCGCGGCGAGAAGCGCGGCGTTGTCGACGGAGCGCGAGCCCACCGCCACCACGACGGTTCCGGGCAGCGTCTCGGCGGCGCCGCCCTTCTCGACCACCGCACCGCCGTCCGCGAGCTCCTTGAACGTGGTCTTGGTGCGGATGTCCACCCCAAGCTGGGCCATCTTCATGAGCACCATGGACTTGCGCGCCGCGCCGAGGTCGGCACCCGCCTGGTCGAGCATCTCCACCACCGCGACGGGATGGCCCGCGCTGGCGAGAAGGTCCGCGACCTCGAGGCCCACCAGCCCGCCGCCGATGACCACGGCGGGGCCCTCCGGCACCGCGACGCGTCCCTCGAGCACGTCCACGGCCACGAGCGCGCCCTTGTCCGCAAGGCCCAGCGTCAGCGGCTCTGCGCCGTTGGCGATGATGAGCTCGTCAAACTTCTCGGCCGCGAGCGTCTCGGGCGTGAACGGCGCGTTGAGGCGCACCTCGACGCCCAGGCGCTCGACCTGCTCGCCCTGGGAGCGCGCGGCCGCGGCCATCTCGGCCTTGCCCGGCGCCATGCCCGCTGTCACGAACTGTCCGCCCAGGCGGTCGGAGGCCTCGAATACCACCGGCTCGTGTCCCCGCAGCTTGAGCGTCTGAGCGGCGACGAGGCCTGCCATGCCCGCGCCGACCACGGCGACGCGCTTGGGAGTCGCGGCGGGGACGAGCGCCCAGTCGGTCTCGTGCCCGAGTGCGGGGTTGCGCAGGCACGTGATGGCCTCGAAGTGCTCCATGTCCGCGAAGCCGTCCAGGCAGCCCTGGTCGCAGCCCACGCAGTAGACGATGTCGTCGACGCGACCCTCGCGCGCCTTTGCCACGAAGTCCGGGTCGGCGAGCTGGGCGCGGCCCATGACCACGAGGTCTACCTTGTCCTGCGCGAGGATGTCCTCGGCGAGCTGCGGGGTGTTGATGCGCCCGACGCCGATGGTGGGCACGCCGGTCTCGCGGCGGATGCGGGCGGCGTTGTCGATGTTGAAGGCGGGCGGCAGGTCGATCGGCGGGACCTCGTAGGCGTTGGCGGCCGAGATGATGTTGCCGCGCGAGACGTCGAGCACGTCCACGCCGGCCTCGACGGCCCAGCGGCAGAACTCGATGGTGTCCTCGATGGTCATGCCGCCCTCGAGGAAGTCGTCGTGCGCGTCGATGCGCATGAGCAGGGCCATGTCGTCACCGATGGCCGCGCGGATGGCGCGGATGCAGGCCAGCGGGAAGCGGGCGCGGTTCTCCAGGCTGCCGCCGTACTCGTCCGTGCGGCGGTTGATGCCGCCGGAGAGGAAGGAGTGCGGCAGGTAGTTGTGTGCGCAGTGGAACTCCACGCAGTCGTAGCCCGCCTCGCGGGCGCGGCGGGCGGCCTCGCCGAAGCAGGTCACGATCTCGTCAATCTGCTCGCGGGTGACGGCCGGCAGCGTGAAGCCCGGGGCGAGCGGCAGGTCGGAGGCGACGAGCATCTGCGCGGAGCGGTCCATGCCGACGGCGATCGAGCCCTGCCAGAGCTGCACGCCCGCCGTGCCGCCTGCGGCGTGGATGGCATCGACGAGACGGCGGTGCCCCTCGACGTAGCAGTCCTCGGAGAGGGAGACGAACATGCTCGGGGCGCTCGGCGTGTGCACGCTCGAGACCTCGACGATGTTGAGGGCGCAGCCCGCCTTGGCGCGCGCCACGTGATAGTCGATGAGCCGCTGCGTGATGTAGCGGTCCTCGCAGAAGCGCGTCCCCATGGCGGGCATGACGATGCGGTTCTTGAGCTCGAGGCCGCGAACCTTGAACGGGCTGAACAGGTGGTCGAACATCGGATCCTCCTCTCACGGCCGGCGGCGCCGGCGCCTGGAGGGATTGTGCCCGCCGGGGAACTCTGGGAGACGCCCCTCTCGCCCAGCGGTCGGGCCGGAAACGGCAAGCAACCGGGTCTCGGTCACGTTGTGTGCGGTTTTTCGAGGGCACCGCGAGCAGGACGCCCCATTCGTCAGCAAAACCTCAGGTCAGGGTTACGACCCTGCCAGCGGCACTAAGGCGGCCAAGAAAAAACCGCACACAACCCCGAAGACCCGGCGCGCACCTAGAGCGGCATCGAGAAGAAGCGCCGGTAGAGCGCCAGCTCGTCGGGGGTGTCGAGGCTCGAGGCAAACGACACGGCCCCGAGGTGGCCGTCTGCCGCGAGCAGGCCCTCGTCGGTGAGGCGAGCGCGAAGCTGGCGCGCCGTCCCCGCTCCGCCGTCGAAGAAGGCGACGCCCGGGCCCAGGACGCGCTCTATCTGCGCGCGCACGAAGGGATAGTGCGTGCAGCCCAGCACGACGGCGTCCACCTCGCCGGAATAGGAGCCCACCAGGCCCTCGATCATCTCCGCGAGGTCCGGGGCGCCCAGGTTCCCGTGCTCGATGCGGGCGGCGAGGCCCGGGCACGGCACGGGCACGACCTCGCACTCCCCTCCCCAGGCGCGCGCGAGGTCGTGATACTTGTCCAGGTGCAGCGTCATCTCGGTGGCCATCACGAGGATCCGGCCACGCGGGAAGGCGCGCGCCGCGGGCTTGAGCGCCGGCTCGATGCCCACGATGGGCACGTTGGGATGGGCGGCGCGCAGCGTGGCGGCGGCGGCTGAGGTGGCCGTGTTGCAGGCGATGACGATGGCCTTGGCGCCGTCCGCGAGGAAGCGCTCGACTATGTCGCGGGAGAGCTCGAGCACCTGGGCCTCGGTCTTCTCGCCATAGGGGGCGTGGGCAGAGTCCCCGAAGTAGCGAAAGTCCTCGTGCGGCAGCTCGGCCACCAGCGCGCGCAGCACGCTGATGCCGCCCAGGCCGGAGTCGAAGACCCCCACGAAGCCCTCGGAGCGCTCCCCCATGACACCTCCTCACGCCAATTGACCACAGAAAGCATACCGCATTGCTCCGCGCCCGCCTCTCGCCCGTAGATTTATGCCACTCACAGTTACTTTCCTCAAATGGTATATCGACACACATAGTACTTTTGGGTACGATGCTCTCAGAGAACGAGACGAGGGAGGTGACCCATGGCAACGAGAGACGCAGAGAGCGACCTCATCCGCGGCAACATCGACGCCATAGTCCTGTGCACGCTCTCCGACGGCGACTCCTACGGCTACGAGATCTTGAAGGACGTCGCCCAGACGAGCGCGGGGGCCTACGAGATGAAGGAGCCCTCGCTGTACACGAGCCTCAAGCGCCTGGAGGGACAGGGGCTCGTGGAGAGCTACTGGGGCAACGAGTCCCAGGGCGCCCGACGAAAGTACTACCACATCACCGACCCGGGCCGCGCCGAGCTCACCGAGGCGACCGCGCGCTGGGTCCGGGCACGAAACATCATCGACCGACTTCTCAGGCAGGACGGAGGCACTAAATGAGCGACAGGAGCGACATTCGGATGCACGTCGAGCACCTCTTCGAGGGCCGCGTGCTCGACGCCGAGACAATCGAGCTCAAGGAGGAGATCTACGGCAACCTCGTGGCTCGCTATGACGACTACGTGGCACAGGGGATGAGCTCGGACGAGGCGTATCGTCGCACGTGCGAGGCCGTGACGAGCATCGAGGACGTATTGGGCGAGAAGGACGAGCCCACGGCGGCCGAGGGACCCACGCGCGTGATGCCCCGACCGGAGCCGAAGCCCGACTCGCAGCCCGGCCCCGTGCCACCTGCCGGCGTGACGCCGCCTGCGCCCACGCCCGCCGCGCCCGCGTCCACACCCGCCGCGCCCAAGCGCTGGAGCACGGGCATGATCGTAGCGGTGGTGGCAGTCGTCCTCCTGGTTGCGGGCATAGCGGGCTGCACCGTGTTCAACATGCTGGACACGCAGCGGGCGCACGATGACTACCAGGGGCAGACCTCGCAGACGGTCCAGCAGGTCGACGAGCCCGGGACGACCTCCGAGCCCAGCGGCCAGACCACGTCGCAGACGACCGGCAACGACGCCGACACGTCTCAGACGACCGGCGACCAGACCACCGGCACGCCGCAGGGCTCGGCAGACGACCTGAGCGACGACATCAACGCCGTCACGCCGGAGGCGCTCTCCGGGCAGACCTTGCTCAGCACCGCCAGCCCGGACCAGAGCGCCCTCACCACGCTCGTCCAGACGCTCCCGCTGGGCACCTACCTCGGAGGGGTCTCCGCCCCGTCCGCCGGCGCCCTTGAGGTCACCTACAGCTACCCCACCCACGACGAGCGCGACTACATCGCCCGCGATGACGACTACGTCGACCGTGCTCTGGTCTTCAACGCGGCCGCCCTCATGTGCACGGTGAGCGACCTCGACACGCTGACCGTCTACGAGACTGAGCCTGACGACGACAGCCCGCGCACCGATACCGACGTGCACGTCTTCACGCGCTCCGACATGGAGCAGGTCCTCGGCGCCACGCTGGACGCGAGCCAGCTCACCGAGGAGGCTTGGTCGACCCTGCGCGGACAGCTCGTGGAGAAGCGCGTCTGGGACCGCATCTGGGACCGCGCCGACCGCGACTAGCTTTGCCGACCGCGCATACCTCCCATTTCTGACGGTTATTCTCGTTGGAAAACGGGGGTATGCGCGGTCGCCCGAAGTACGAACGCGCCCAATCTGTCACAATCAGGGACCGGAACAGCCCGTACCGTCCCACACGACAGGAGATCCCATGAGCAACGAGGGCAAGAAGGTCAAGGTCCACTACGTCGGCACGCTCGACGACGGCACGAAGTTCGACTCCTCCCGCGACCGCAACGAGCCGCTGGCCTTCACCTGCATGGCCGGTCAGATGATTCCCGGCTTTGACGCCGCCGTCCGCGAGATGGAGGCCGGCCAGGTCATCGACATCCGCCTCGAGCCCGCCGACGCCTACGGCGAGCGCGACGAGCGCCTCGTCCAGACCGTGCCCGTGAGCGCCATGCCCGGCGCCGAGGAGCTCTCCGCCGGCGACCGCGTGATGCTCACCTCGCCGATGGGCCAGCCCTTCCCCGCCGTGGTGGCCTCCGTCGAGGACGGCAACATCACCTTTGACATGAACCACGAGATGGCCGGCAAGGCGCTCAACTTCAACATCGAGCTTCTCGAGGTCGAGGAGTAGCGAGGGGGACATCGCCTCTCTCGGGCCCGCGGCGCGCGCCGCGGGCCTTTTGTTTTCTTGTTGACTCGAACATGTGTTTGCAATAGGATGGTGTTGCAGCGAAGGAACGCTGGGACCAGCGACAGGCGCGGTCGTAGAGCACAGCACATCGGACAGGTCGCCGAATCCGAACGTCAGGTAGCGGCCCATCTCACACGAACAGCAACTTGCTTCTCCCTCCCGCAAGGGCGCAGGGCTCTTTTGGCCTTGTTTGATATAGGAGAAAGGTTATAGTATGAGGTGGACGGTTCAGACGGAATTCATCAGAAGTTGGCTCGACTCACTCCAAGAGCCCCTGGCAAGACAGGTTGCCGCAGCGCTGGACGCCCTGGCCGTCCAGGGACCTGAGCTCGGACGCCCTCTTGTAGACACCATCAAAGGATCTTCAATCCACAATCTGAAGGAGCTGAGGCCAAGATCCACGGGACGAAGCGAGATTCGCATTCTCTTTGTCTTTGACAGCGAGAGGTGTGCCGTCACCCTACTGGCGGGAGACAAGGCCGGCTTTCTTTCGCGTGGGCCAAAGTGGGACAAGAAAGCGATTCCGGAAGCCGAGAGGCGCTATAGACAGTATCTGACGTGGAAGGACGCCCAACATGGACACACTTGACGACTTCATCGCCCGCCGCGGCTTTGACCGAGAGGAGATCCACCGGGAGGCACTCAAGCTCATCGCGGAGTGCACTGCCTACGAGCTGCAGGAGGCCCGCAAGGCCGAGCACCTCACGCAGATGGACGTGGCCGAGCGCATGGGCATCAGCCAGGCTCGCGTCTCCGAGCTGGAGAGCGGCGACGTGAGTTCGCTCAAGGTGAGCACGCTCATGCGCTACGCGGAGGCCCTGGGCGGCACGTTCGAGGCGATCATCCAGATTGGCGACAAGACCATCAGGCTTGCATAGCGGTGCCTACTCCCAGCTCACGAGGTAGCGGAGCTCGTAGTCCTGCCGGCAGTCGAAGCGGTACTCAGGGCGCGTGGCGGGCCCGCAGCTCCCGGTGCCGATGCCCATCTGGAAGGCCTGGACGGTCAGGTAGGTGCCCGTGCGGACCTCGTCCTCGCGATGGCGCATCTCGCGCAGCTCGTCGTCGGAATAGGGCTTGACCGCCAGCTCGAAGGGTCGGTCAATGGCCGTGACCTGCACGTTCTTCTCGCCATTGGAGAGGATGACGCACTGGCAGTCCATGCGGTTGCCGCTTTCCTGCGGGCGGATGTTGGGCTCGGTCATGTCCGCCACACGACAGCGCACGCGCTCGACCTGCGTCTGCGCGCACATGTCCCGATAGGACTCCCCGTTGCGCCCGAGGTACTCGACGTCGTCCCAGGAGGCGTCCAGCCGGTAGCACGCGCCAAAGCGCGGCAGGTCACCGCGGCCGCGCTCGCAGTGCAGGCGCGAGGTCACGAGCACGCCCGCCGCCACGGCCTCGTAGGTGTCCGTGCAGAGGAAGCGGTGATGCGGGAAGGTGAGCCGCGCCGTCACCGTGACGGCGCCCGGCTCCCGCTCGACGGAGACCAGCTCGCGCGTGCAGGCGCGCAGGCGCTCCATCGGGCGCCCTCCCGAGAGGAAGCGGTCGTTGTCCGTCTCGGCCCGCGAGAGCAGGACGGGCGTCGCCGCAGGTCGCATGATGCTGAGAAGGACGAGCCCCTCGTTGGAAATCTCGCATCCCGGGGCAAACTCGTCGCGGCGCTCGAGGGGCCCTGCGCCCAGCGGCGTCATCTCCGCCAGCTGGATCTGCTCGCGTGCGACTTCCTCCCCCGTCGCGCGGCGGCACGTGATAACGGTCACCCACCGGGCGCGGTTGCGTCGCAGGCCCTCGCCCGCCGAGCACGGGACCGTCGACGTGGGCCGCACCATGACGGACTGCTGACGCAGCGGGGCGACGTCGCAGACGAGCTCGGCCACGCCGCCGTCGCTCCACTCAAAGCGCAGCGAGAACGCCTCGCCGGACGTGAACGACGTCGCGTTGTGCACCATGAAGAAGTCCCCGCCCAGATGGCGGACGCGCATCGGGCGGTAGGCGTGGGCAACGATCCGCGCGCCCGTGGAGGGTCTGCGGTCGGGATAGAAGATGCCGTCCACGCAGAAGTTGCCGTCGTGCTCCCACTCGCCGTGGTCGCCCCCATAGGTGTAGGAGCCGTCCTCGTGGAGCACCGCGTGGTCGGCGAACTCCCACACGCAGCCGCCCATCAGCGCCTCGTAGGCGTAGATCTCGCGCCAGTAGTCCTCGACGCCGCCGGGGCCCACCCCCATGGCATGCGCATACTCGCAGAGCAGGTACGGGCGGTCGTTGAGGCGGCGCGTCGTCGAGCTGCCCTCGCCCACGCTCCGCACGCGGTCGACCGTGGCGTACATCTCGCTGCCCACGTCATAGGCACGCCGAAGCGAGTGGATGGCGCCCTCGTAGTGGACGGGCAGGTCGGAGCGCGAGCGGATGAGCTCGTACATGGCGTCGGCATTGCGGCCGCCGCCCGACTCGTTGCCCAGGCTCCACATGATCACGCACGGGTGGGTCTTGTCGCGCTCGAGCAGGCGCTCGGCGCGGTCGAGGTAGCGCGGCTTCCAGCGCGCGTCGTCCGTGAGGCGGTTCTGACGCGCGGGGAACTTGCCCACCAGGGCGCCGTGCGTCTCGAGGTCGGCCTCGTCGATCACATAGACGCCCAGCTCGTCGCAGAGCTCGAGCAGGTACGGGTCGGGCGGGTAGTGCGCCGTGCGGATGGCGTCGACGTTGTGCTCCTTGCAGAGGCGCACGTCGCGCTCGATCTCCGCCGGCCTCATCGCGTAGCCGGCCCGAGGGGTCGAGTCGTGGTGGTTGACGCCGTGCAGCTTGACGGGGCGGCCGTTCACGAGGAAGCGCCGCCCGTCCACGCGGGCCTCGCGGAAGCCCGCGCGCAGGAGCGCGCACTCGGTGCCCGTCTCGATGACGAGGTCGTAGAGGCGGGGCGTCTCCGCGGTCCACTCGAGCACGTCGAGGCCGTCGAAGGTCACGGTCGCGCGACGGCCGGCCGAGCGCGCCGAGGCGGTGCGCTCGAGCCCGTGGCCGCGCAGAGTGACGCTCACCTCGCCGTCCGCCGCGAGGGCGACGTCGACCTCGAGGCGGTAGCGCACGCGACTCGCGCGTTCTTCTCGGCGCGTCCGCACGTCAACGTCCCAGATGCCGCAGGGGGTCACCTCGCGCAGCAGCACGTCGCGGAAGATGCCGTTGTTGCGGAACATGTCCTGGCATTCGAGATAGGAGCCCGTGCACCAGCGCCGCACCACGGCGACGAGCTCGTTTATCCCGGCGCGCTGGTAGGGCGTGAGGTCAAACTCCGCCGTGTCGTGGGAGCCCTCGGCATAGCCCACGCGCTCGCCGTTGAGGTAGAGGTCCAGGCAGCTCGCGACGCCGAGGAAGGAGATGACGTGCCCGACGGACGCCTCGCGCTCGTCCAGGCCAAAGAGACGCCGGTAGACGCCGACGAAGTTGTACTCGTCCTCGGGATGTGCCACGTGCGGGCGCCCGCCCTCGCCGCCGATGAGCGAGAAGACCGGGCCCACCGGCCCCTCCTCGGGGATGCGCGGCGGGTCAAACGGGAACTGGTAGCGCTCGTCCACGTAGAACGGGCGGTCGTAGCCCTGGAACTGCCAGCAGCCCGGCACGGAGACGCGGTCCCACGTCACGGACCCGGTGTCAAGCACGTCGGGAAGCTCGGCGGGGCGCGAGAAGAACCGGAAGTCCCACTTCCCGCTCAGGCAGCGCACGAGCGGCGACTCGTAGCGCCTGCGCGCCAGCGGCACCGCCTCCGCCGACGCCCGGTCCGGATACGGGACGAAATAGCTCCTTGCCGGGAGACGGTTCTGAGCCAGCACTGCCGCATCCGCATACGTGGCCCTATCGAGCACATACCTCATCGCGTCCCAACCCTTCCGGTAAAGGCGCCGCCCGAGCTAGGCGGCCCCTGGGCCGAGACCGCGCCCTTCTCCGCCGCGAGTTCTTCGCGCAGCGAAGCTGTCTGAGCGCCGGAGAAGGGCGCGGTCTCGGCCCAGGGGCCAACCCCCTAGATCGCGGCGAGCGCCTGCTCGATGTCGGCGATGAGGTCCTCGGTGCCCTCGAGGCCGCACGAGAAGCGGACCATCGCGGGCGAGATGCCGGCGGCCGCCAGCTCTTCGTCGTTCATCTGGCGGTGGGTCGCGGAGGCCGGGTGCAGGCAGCAGGTGCGGGCGTCGGCCACGTGCGTCTCGATTGCGGCGAGGCGCAGGGCCGCCATGAACTTCTCGGCAGCCGCACGGCCACCGGCGAGCTCGAAGGACACCACCCCCGAGCCGCCCTCGGGCAGGTACTTCTGCGCGAGCGCGTAGTACGGGTCGGACGGCAGGTGCGGGAAGCGCACGCTCGTGACCTTATCGCTCTTCTCGAGATACCCGGCCACGGCAAGGCCGTTCTTGAAGTGCTGCGGCATGCGCACGTGAAGGCTCTCGAGGCCCATGTTGAGGTAGAAGGCGTTCTGCGGGCTCTGGATGGAGCCGAGGTCGCGCATGAGCTGCGAGGTCGCCTTGGTGATGAAGGCGCCGGCCTGGCCGAACTTCTCGGCGTAGACGATGCCGTGGTAGGACTCGTCGGGCGTGGTGAGGCCGGGGAACTTGTCCGCGTGGGCCATCCAGTCGAAGTTGCCGGAGTCCACGATCGCGCCGCCCACGCCCACGCCGTGACCGTCCATGTACTTGGTGGTGGAGTGGGTCACGATGTCGGCGCCCCACTCGATCGGGCGGCAGAAGACGGGCGTGGGGAAGGTGTTGTCCACGATCAGCGGCACGCCGTGGGCGTGGGCCGCCGTGGCAAAGCGCTCGATGTCCAGCACGTCGAGCGCGGGGTTGGCGATGGTCTCGCCAAAGACGGCGCGCGTGTTGGGACGGAAGGCGGCCTCGAGCTCCTCCTCGGTGCACTCGGGCGAGACGAACGTGGACTCGATGCCCATCTTGGCCATGGTGTGCGCGATGAGGTTGTACGTGCCGCCGTAGATCGCGGAGCTGGCGACGATGTGGCTGCCCGCCTCGCAGATGTTGAAGAGCGCGAAGAAGTTTGCCGCCTGGCCGGAGCTCGTGAGCATTGCCGCGGCGCCACCCTCGAGCGCGGCGATCTTGGCTGCCACGGCGTCGTTGGTGGGGTTCTGCAGGCGCGTGTAGAAGTAGCCGGATGCCTCGAGGTCAAAGAGCTGGCCCATGTGCTCGGAGGTGGCGTACTTGAAGGTGGTGGACTGGACGATGGGAATCTGACGCGGCTCGCCGTCGCCGGGCGTGTAGCCGGCCTGGACGCAGCGGGTCGCGATGGTCTGGTCTGCCATGAGAGTCCTTTCTGTAGGGTGCAACCATGATAGCGCGGCCGGCGGGGGCGGCAGGCCGCGGCAGGATTCCGTTGGCCCAAGATTAACGCGCACCGTTTGAGTTTTGCGTAATTCCCAACTGGGAATATAGAAAGTGAAAACAAATGGTGCGCGTTATTCGGTTCCGTTAATTGGGGACGTGTTTTTTCGTGCAGACGGTTTGGGACAGGTCTGACAAACAGACCTGTCCCAAACCGTCTGCACGAAAAAACACGTCCCCAATTAACACATCTGCTCGGGGTGGAAGACCTCGTCGAAGCGCTCCGGCGTGAGCAGCCCCAGCGCCACGCAGGCCTCGCGCAGCGACGTGCCCTCAGCGAAGGCCTTCTTTGCCACGCGCGCGGCGTTGTCATAGCCGATGTGGGGGTTGAGGCTCGTCACGAGCATGAGCGAGCGGTGGAGGTTCTCGTCCATCTTCTCGCGGTTGGCCGTGATGCCCGAGGCGCAGCGCTCGTCAAACGAGACGATCGCGTCGGCGAGCAGGCGAACGGACTGAAGGTAGTTGTAGGCGATCACCGGCATGAAGACGTTGAGCTCGAAGTTGCCCTGGGAGGCCGCCACGCCGATGGCGGCATCGTTGCCCATGACCTGCACGGCCACCATCGTCACGGCCTCGCACTGGGTGGGGTTGACCTTGCCCGGCATGATCGAGCTGCCCGGCTCGTTGGCCGGGATGGTGATCTCTCCCAGGCCCAGGCGCGGACCGCTCGCGAGCCAGCGCACGTCGTTGGCTATCTTCATCATGTTGGCGGCGAGGCCCTTGACGGCGCCGTGGGAGAACACGAGCGCGTCCTTGCCCGTGAGGGCGCGGAACTTGTTGGGGTCGGTCACGAAGGGAAGTCCCGTGAGCTCGGCGAGCTCCGCGGCGACGGCCTCGTCGAAGCCGGCCGGCGCATTGAGCCCCGTGCCCACCGCCGTGCCGCCGAGCGCCAGGCGATAGAGCCCGCCCATCGCGGCCACGAGCTCCTCTCGGGAGCCCTCGAGCAGGCCCCGCCAGCCGGATATCTCCTGGGGGAAGGAGATGGGCACCGCGTCCTGCAGGTGCGTGCGGCCACTCTTGACCACGCCCGCGTTCTCCTCCTCGAGACGGCGCAGCGTGCCCACGAGCTGGTCGATCGCGGGCAGCAGGCGACCCGTCACGGCCACGGCGGCGGCCACGTGCATGGCCGTGGGGAAGGTGTCGTTGGAGGACTGGCTCATGTTGACCGAGTCGTTGGGGTGCAGCGGCTTCTCCAGCGCAACGCCCCGCTCGGCGGCGAGCTGGTTGCCGCGGTTGGCCAGGACCTCGTTCATGTTCATGTTGGACTGCGTGCCGGAGCCCGTCTGCCACACCACGAGCGGGAAGTCGTCGTCATGCTGGCCGAGAAGGACCTCGTCGGCAGCGGCGCAGATGAGGTCGCACGCCTCGGGCACAAGACGGCCCAGGCGCCAGTTGGCGCGCGCCGCGGCCTTCTTCACCAGGGCGAACGCGGACACGATCTCCGCAGGCATGCGCTCGGTGCCGATGGGGAAGTTCTCATGGCTGCGCTCGGTCTGCGCGCCCCAGAGGGCGTCCGCCGGAACGAGCATCTCCCCCATCGAGTCCCGCTCGACGCGCCAGCCCGCTCCGTCCACGTTCTTCTCGCCCAAGCTACTCCTCCTCGGTCTCTTCCTGGTCTGCGTCGCGGTCCTCGACCTCGCGGCGCCTGAGGCCCGAGGTGATGGCGGAGACGACCTCGGCCTGGTCGCGCGCGACGACGCCGAGGTCGGCGCGGACGCCGCGGAACCGCGGGCTCTTGGCGCACTCCTCGGCCAGCTGCTTGTTGCTGCGGGCGTCCGAGAGGGCGCCGAGCTCGCGCTGAATCTCGTCCAGGTACTCGCTCATCTGGGCGCGCTCGGGCCCCAGGACCTCGCCGAGGCGCTCGGCGACGTAGTGCATCTCCTTGGTGTCGCGGCGGGCGACGTAGACGGCGTCGCCGTCGCGCAGGTCGAGGCCGAAGAGGTCCTCGTCGACCTCGTTGAACTGCTCGTCGAAGTGGGCGCGGAAGTCGGCGGCGGTGACGCCGCGCTCAGAGACCTTGGACTTCCAGCCGAAGTGGTGCGCGAGCTCGTGGGCGATCTTGCCCAGCTCCTTGGCGGAGTGGCGCTTGCGCATCAGCGTGAGCAGCGAGGCGCACTCGAGCGAGCGCTCCTTGGCGCACGACATCGGCAGCAGGCTGTTCTCGCCCAGCTCGCCACTCTCCACGAGGCCCGCCACGGTCTCGGAGAGGATGTCGAGGGCGCGCAGCCGCGCGGAGGCCACCTGCAGCTCCTTGATGACGTGCTCGCAGCGGCGGTTCTGCTTCTTGGTCTGCCACGGCGCGAGGAACTGCAGCAGCGAGCGGACGCGCCTGAGGGCAATCCTGAACTGCAGCAGCGTCGCGGCGCTCTCCGGGCCGGCGAGAAACGCGTCGGCGCGCGCGGAGAGGTCGCGGACGGCGCCGGCGACGGCGTGCTCGACGACCGCGAGCTCCTCCCACGACGTTGCCTCGGGACCGGCGACGTACCAGCGCAGGCCGCCCCGGCCCGAGAAGCCGGACGCCAGGTCGATGGCGATGACCGCGCCCTTCCCGAGCAACGGGCAGGGGCCCAGCAGGCGGGTCGCGAGGTTGTCGACGAAGGGGGCGTGCCCGACGGCGATCACGCAGGGGACGTCAGCGGCGTCGAGCTCCGCGAGAAAGCCGGCCACGTCCTGGGAGTAGAGGGACTGGTGCACCTCGATGTCCTCGATGCCCGTGGCGGCGGCGACCACGTCCGCGGTCTCGAGCGCGCGCACGGCGGGGCTGCTCCACACCTGGACCTTGGGGTCGTCCCCGAGCAGGGAGAACACGCGCGGATAGGCGGTGCGCAGGGCCCGGGCGCCAGCCGTGGTGAGCCTGCGGTCGATGTCCTGCCCCGAGGGCGACGTCACCTCGGGAGCTCCGTGCCGAACGAGAACCAGCGTCTTGACCATGTCTCCCCCGATCTCTGTCTTTCGGCAGCGCATGGAACACGCACCGAACAGCAAGCATAGCAATTTACCGCTCGCCGATTTCTCGGCTTCGGGGAGCGGCGGTCCAAGCTGAAAGCCGCGGGGCGGATACCCCGGAGCTCCTCGGCCACGACCGACGGCGGGCGAGAAGGACGTGCCGCCCGATTTCCTGACGCCCCTCTCGGCGCGGCGCCCTACCATGGCAGTGACGGGAGAAAGGGGACGCCATGGCCATCTCGCGCACGGACGTCGAGGCCGCCGCCGAGCTCGGCGGGGCCGTCGCAGCCGAGCTGGGCGCCGCCCTCGCAGTTCCGCGCGAGGCGGTGGCGCTCGCGGTGATGTGCCTGCTCTCAGGCGGACACCTGCTGCTCGAGGACGTTCCGGGCGTGGGCAAGACCACGCTCGCCCGCGCCCTCGCCCGCGCGGTGCGCGCCCGCGTGAGGCGCGTCCAGTTCACCGCCGACCTGCTCCCGAGCGACCTCACCGGCGTGAGCGTGTGGGACCCCGAGACGCGGTCCTTCTCGTTTCACCCGGGGCCGCTCTTCTCGGACGTGGTCGTGGCGGACGAGATCAACCGCGCCAACCCCAAGACCCAGGCCGCCCTGCTCGAGGCCATGGAGGAGCGCCGCATCACCGTCGACGGCACCACCTACGAGCTCCCCGACCCCTACTTCGTCCTGGCGACGCAGAACCCCGTGGAGATGGAGGGCACCTATCCCCTGCCCGAGGCTCAGCTCGACCGCTTCATGGTGCGCACGAGCCTCGGCTACCCGGGAGCCGACGCCGAGCGGGAGATGCTCCGGGGCGCGTCCGGCACCGACCCCGTCGCGCGCGTGCGGCAGGTCTGCGGCGTCGAGGACGTTCGCGCGTTCCGGGAGCTCGCGTCGACCGTTCACGTGAGCGAGGAGGTCGCGGCCTATGCCGTGGCGCTGCTCGACGCCACGCGCCGCTCGCCCGAGATCCGGCTCGGGGCCTCGCCGCGCGCCGGCCTGGCGCTGCTCGCCATCAGCCGCACGCGGGCGCTGCTCGACGGGCGCGCCGCGGTCTTTCCCGCCGACGTCCGCACCCTCGCCCCCGCCGTACTCGCGCACCGCCTCGTGCTGCGCGACCTCTCCCCCGAGACGTCACAGACCGCCCAGCAGCTGGCCGTCCTCAGGCGCGCGATCGCGCAGGTGCCGGCGCCCGACGGCAGACGGAGATGAGCCGGGGCGGCAGAGCCCGGGCCTGGCCCGTCGCGCTCACGGCGCGCGGGACGGCGCAGCTCGCGGTCGCAGCGGCGCTGTTCGCCGCCGGCTTGGCGGGCGGGTGGCACGCGGTCGCGGCCGCCGGAGCGGCGCTGGCGCTCGCGGGAGCCGTCGGCCTTGTCGAGGTCCTTCTCGCCCGCGGTCTGCGCGCCGGGGAGCGCGGGCACGCCGGGCCGCTGGGCAGGCCGGAGCGCAGCGAGGACAGCTGGGCACGCGTGGACCAGCACGGGCGCGTGATTGGGCGACCGGGCAGCCTGCCCGCCGAGCGCGGCCTCTACCGGCAGCGCAGCGTCACCCTGACCTGGCACGACGCCTTTGGCTTCTGGCGCGCACGGCGCGTGGACGCCACGGACCGCGAGGTGCGCGTGCCGCCCGTCGCGGACCCCGTGCTCGTGCGCCTCGTCTCGTCGCGGGCCGTGGCGCGCTCTCTCGACCGCAGCGCGGAGCCCGACCCCTCCGGCGTGCGCCCCTACGAGCGCGGAGACAGCCTCCGCCAGATCTCGTGGCGCCAGAGCGCCCATCACGGCGAGCTCATGTCGCTCGAGACCGCGGGGGGACAGGCGCCCCCGGTGCTCGTGGTGGCAGACACGCTCGGGGCACGGGACGCCGACGCGCTGGCAGTCACGGCCGAGGCGCTGCTGCGGGGCCTGCGGCGCGTTCCCGACGTGCTGCTCACCGACGGGCTGGCGAGCTGGCGTTCTCCCGTGCAGCAGGAGCGCTTCCTCGCCGCGCTCGTGGCCGACGACGAGGCGGCGGGCGGGGCCGACGCGCGGGCGCGCCTCGTCGGCCGGCTCGCCGGAGGCGGCGCGGGGCGCAGGCGCGTGCTGCTCGTGACCTGCGACGCGCACGGCTCACTCGCGACGGCGCTCTCCCGCGGTCCGCTCGGGCGCGCACTCGTGGTGGTGGAGGCGCACCCGGGCCTCGCCGCCGCGACGCCCCACGAGGGACGTGCGCAGGCCGAGAAGGACGAGGTGCCCGCCGCCGCTCCGCCCGCCGCCGCGGGCACGACGCTTCCCTGCGAGCTGCTCGCGCTTGCATGCTGCTGCGCGCTGGCGCTGCTCTCGATGGTCCCCTTCCTCGACATGATTCGCGACGGCGCGTGGGCGATGCCGACGGCGGCGCTGCTTGCGGCGGGCGCGGCAGCGGGCTGCGGGACGGGCTCGCTGCTCGCGCGACGGGGCGCGAGGCCGGTTACGCGGGCGATCGCGGCGGAGGCGCTCGCAGTGGCGGCGCTCGCGGCGGGCGTGCTCGTCGCCTGCTCGCTCTTTGAGGCGCGCCGCGGCTTCGGGGTGTTCGAGGCCACGGCGGAGCTCGTGCAGGCGGCCGGTGCGCGCGAGGCCGACCCCCTCGGCGCCATGCGCTCCCTCGTCGCGTCCGGCGTGGCGCAGCTCGGGGGACAGCCGTTTGCCGAGGCGGACGCGGCGTGGGACCTCCTGGTCCTGCTCGGTGGCACGGCGCTCGCGGCCATCTGCGCGCTGCTCTCGAGCTTCCGGCCCACGAGGGCAGCGGTCGCGATCGCGCCGCTCGGGCTCGCCGCGGCCGACCAGAGCGTGATGGGCACGACGTCGCCCACATGGGTCGCCGGCGTCTGTGCGCTCGGGCTTGCCCTCGCCTGGCTCGCCGCCCCGCGGGACCGCAGGCCTCTGCGCGTGGGGCTCGTCGTCCTTCTCGCCTGCGCGCTCGGCGCCGCGGGGACGCTCACCGCCCGAGCGGACGGCGTGCCCGCGATCGGCCTCTCGGGCGGGACGCGGATAGAGACGCTCGTGGACCTCTCGCGCGACCTGCGGCGCAACTCGAGCGCCGTCGCGCTCACCTACACCACCAATGCCGACAGGCCGCTCTACCTGCGCGCCGCCGTCCTCGAGGACTATGACGGGTCAACGTGGCGCGCGAACACGGACGCAGACGCCCTGCTCGACGAGCCCCTCCAGGCTCGCTCGGGCGCGACGATCGCGGTTGCGACCGCCACCGTGACGACCACCATCCGGACCAGGGGCGGCTCCTCCCCCGTGCCGCCGGGCACCGTGAGCGTGCGCAGCACCGACGCCCGCGCCTACGTCGCCACGGGCTCGTACCGCGAGCCCGTCACCTCGGTCGAGGACGTGAACACTATCGGGACGTTTGCCACGGCGCTGAGCGCGGCGGGCATCGCCTCCAGCCGCCCGACCGAGCTGCTCGTGATCGGCGGCGAGCGCGGCGAGCACGTGAGCGGCGTCGTGGCCCAGGCGCGCGCGGACGGCGTCCTCGACTCCGGCGACCAGGTCGCCGTCGTCCGCTGGCTCGTGGATTATTTCACCTCGGGCGGGTTTGTCTACGCGCTCGACGCCCCCGGCGGAGACGGGCAGGACAACCTCGCTGTCATCGACGACTTCCTCGCGGAGCGGCGCGGCTACTGCACGCACTACGCCACGGCGTTCACGGTGCTCGCGCGCCTGCTCGGCGTGCCGGCGCGCGTGGCGATGGGCTACCAGCCCGAGGGGCCCGTCAGCGCCGACGGCAGCTACGAGGTCACGATGCGCCAGCTCCACGCCTGGAGCGAGGTCTGGCTCGACGGCATAGGGTGGATCGGCGTGGACGTGACGCCCGCGGCGGGCGACGCCGGGGACGACGAGCCCGAGGACACGACGCCCGCGGCGCCGACCACGTCCCAGCGGCCCCAGGCGGAGGCGGATGCGCCCGACGAGGAGCCGGAGGCCGAGGCCGACGAGCCCGGAGTCCCGAGCGATGCTGCAGAGGGCGAGGCGACGGGAGACGCTCCCCTCGAGCCCCCCGCGTGGCTCGCGCCCGCCCTTCTCGGCCTTTGCGCGCTCGGCTGCATCGGGGCGGCGGCAGGGCTCGCGCTGCGCGCCCGCAGACGGCGGCTCGAGCGCGGGGACTGGGACTACGCCTGGCGCCGCGTCTGCCGGGTGGCGCGACGGGCCCGCGTGCGCTGGGGGCGCTCCGCGACCGAGCAGGACGTCGCCGCGGCCATCTGCGCGCGCCTCGACGACGCCGCGCTCGAGGGCGCCGTGCGCGACCTCGCCCGGCACGCCTGCCTCGCCCGCTACGGCGAGAGCCCTGTCGTCGGCGACGGCTCGCGCCTGCCGCAGGCCCTGCGCGACCTCGCCCACGCCCTGCGCAGTCGCTGACGCCCGCCGCGGAGAGCGCCTCCCGAGGGTATGTACACCCCGCCCTGAGGGTATGTACACCCCGCCCGCTAACTCTTCTCGCATATCCGCAGGTAGGCGGCTTGCTCAGAGCAACGATGCGGGCCGCAAGGTGTACATACCCTGCGCGGCAGGTGTACATACCCTCGCGGCCCGCATCAAAGGCGACCCGTCAGGCGTCGCTTCGCTACATCAGCTCGCAGACCTGGGAGGCGAAGGCCACGGGGTCCTCCGGCAGGATGCCCTCGACGAGCAGGGCCTGGTTGTAGAGGAGGCCCGCGTAGAGCTTGACCTTCTCGGCGTCGCCCGCCTCCTGCGCCGCGCGCAGCTTCTCGAAGACCGGGTGCTTGGCGTTGACCTCGAGCACGCGGACGGCCTTGGGGGCCTGGCCTGCCTCGGGGCCGGACGCGAGGACCTTCTCCATCTCCAGGCTGAGCGGGCCCTCGGAGGTGATCACGGCCGGCGCGCCGTCGGTGGCCAGGCGCGTGGACACCGCGACCTTCTCGACCTTCTCGCCCAGCGCGTCCTTCATGGCCCCGAACAGGCCCTCGTTGGCCTTGGTGGCCTCCTCGGCCTCCTTCTTCTCCTCGTCGCTCGCAAGGTCCAGGTCGCCGGAGGTCACGTTCTTGAGCTCGACCGTGCGGTCCTCGACCTCGGGCTCGGCTCCGTCGGCCACGGCCTTCTCCGCCGCCTCGCGCGCGGCGTCGTCGGCGTAGGCCTTGGGCAGGCCCTTGGCCGTGAACTCGCGCATGGCCTGGAAGCAGAACTCGTCCACGTCCTGCGTGCAGAGAAGGACGTCGTAGCCCTTGGCCAGCACCGCCTCCACCACGGGCATCTTGGCCAGGCGCTCGCGGTCGTCGCCGGCGGCGTAGTAGATCGCCTTCTGGCCCTCGGGCATGGCGGCCACGTACTCCTGAAGCGTGACCATCTTCTGCTCGCGCGCGCTCCAGAACAGGAGCAGCCCAGCGAGCTCGTCGGCCTTCATGCCGTAGCTGGAGTAGATGCCGTACTTGAGGCCGCGGCCGAAGTTGTCGAAGAACTTCTCGTAGGCCTCGCGGTCGTCGTTTCGCATGGCCTCGAGCTCGGAGGTGATCTTCTTCTCGATGCGGCGGGCCATGGCCTGGAGCTGGCGGGTCTGCTGGAGCGTCTCGCGGCTGATGTTGAGGGAGACGTCGGCGGAGTCCACGACGCCGCGGACGAAGTTGTAGTAGTCGGGCAGCAGGTCGGCGCACTTCTCCATGATCAGGACGTTGGAGCTGTAGAGCTCGAGGCCCTTCTCGTAGTCGCGGCTGTAGAGGTCGAAGGGCGCCTGGCCGGGGATGAACAGCAGCGCGTCGTACTCGAGCGTGCCCTCGGCGTGGAGGCTGAAGGTGCGCGCCGGGTCGGCCCAGTCGTGGAACGTGGACTTGTAGAACTCGGCGTACTCCTCGTCGGTGACCTCGGAGCCGCGCCTCTTCCAGATGGGGGTCATCGAGTTGATGGTCTCGAGCTCGGTGTAGTCCTCCCACTCCGGCTTGTAGTCGTCGCCGGCGTCGGCGGGGCGCTCCTTCTCGCGGCTCTTGGTCACGAGCATCTGGACGGGGTAGCGCACGTAGTTGCTGTAGCGGCGGATGAGCTCGCGGAGCTTCCACTCGCTGAGGAACTCGTCGTAGTTGGCCTCGTCGGCGTTCTCCTTGAGGGTCATGACGACGGAGGTGCCGCAGGCCGGGCGATAGGCGGGATCGTCCGCGGCGACGGGCTCGATCGTGTAGCCCTCGACGCCGTCGGAGGTCCAGCGGAAGCACTCGTCCGAGCCCCAGGCGCGGCTGATGACGGAGACCTCGCGCGCGACCATGAAGGCGGAGTAGAAGCCCACGCCGAAGCGGCCGATGATGTCCACCGCGTCGCCCTGGGCCTCGGCGTTGGCCTCCTTGAAGGCCTCGGAGCCGGAGTGGGCGATGGTGCCGAGGTTCTCCTCGAGCTCGGCCTCGGTCATGCCGATGCCGTTGTCGGAGACGGTGATGGTGCGCGCGTCCTTGTCAAAGGCGACGTTGATGGCGAGGTTGGCCTGGTCCACCTGCACCGACGAGTCCGTGAGGCTCTTGAGGTAGAGCTTGTCGATGGCGTCCGACGCGTTGGAGACGAGCTCGCGCAGGAAGATCTCGCGGTTGGTGTAGATGGAGTTGATCATGAGGTCGAGCAGCTTCTTGCTCTCTGTCTTGAACTGGCGCATGCGCGCACCCCTTTCGTACAGCATTGTTGAACGAAGGGTAGTCTACCCCATTTGAGATAATCTCAGTCAGAAGCGCTTAGATGTGACGATTCAACCTGTCATACTTGTCACATCGAGAAGGACCTCACCAAGGAAATCGGCATCAAAGGGGATGGCGTCCGTCATGCCGAGCGCACCGTCGGAGGCCACGACCAGGTAGTTGTCCTCGCCGGCGTGCTCCTCGTCGGTCGCCAGCGCCACCTCGACATGAGAGAAGACCATGAGAGCCGTCGCCACCACGGAGCGCAGGAAGCTCACGTCCGCGCCGCCGTCGCGCGACACGACGTTTGCCAGGCAGACGCCGCCCGGCGCGAGGGCGCGGCGGACCGCCCGCAGGGCCTCGACGGTCGCGAGCGCGCGCACCGGCTCCGCGCCTACGAAGGCGTCGAGCACGACCGCGTCGTAGGGACCGGCACCGCCCTCGAGGAAGGCGCGCCCCTCGTCGCAGATGACGCGCAGCTCGCCGCCGCCCGCGCGAGCGAGCGCGATGGCCTCGTCGAGGAAGAACCAGCGGCGCGCCGCGTCGATGACGGCCGGGTCGATCTCCACGACGTCGGCGCGGACGCCCGGGTGGGCGGATGCGACGAGCTTGGGGAACGCGAACCCTCCCCCGCCGACCGCCAGGATGCGCCGGGCACCCGGCCGCAGGTCGAAGAGGCGACCGAAGGCGCGGTAGTACGCAAAGACCGGCTCCATCCGGCGCTCGCCGAGGTAGGTCGCGGACTGGTAGACGCCGCCGGTGCGCAGCACGCGCACGCGCTCGCCGGCGTCGTCGCGCGTGGTGTAGACGAGCGCAGGACCTCCCGCCGTACGCACGAGGTGGGGGCGCACGCACCAGAGCCAGCGCGCCGCCGCGGCAGACAGCGTCGCGCCGGCAAGCGCCACCGCCACCCGCAGCTTCCTCGTGCCCCTCATGCGACCTCCCCTCGTCTTGGCGATAATGATAGCCAGCCGTCGCGACGTGTGGCCGAAGGAGGCAGCGTGGAGCTCAGAATCATCACCTCGCCCGCAAAGAAGATGCGGGTCCAGGACGCGCCGCCCTGGCCGGCGCGCGAGCCCGCCTTCCTCGAGCGCGCCCAGCGGCTCGCGTGCGCCCTGAAGGGGCTCTCGCGCGACGAGGCCCAGGCGCTCTGGGCCTGCAGCGACCGGCTCGCCGACCTCAACTACGAGCGGCTCCGGAAGATGGACTTGCGACGCGGCACCACCGCGGCGGCAATCGCCTACGAGGGCATCCAGTACACGCACATGGCGCCCGCGGTCATGAGCGAGCGCGAGCTCACCTGGCTCGACACTCACCTGCGCATCCTCTCCGGCCTCTACGGGATGCTGCGCCCTCTCGACGGCGTGGTGCCCTATCGCCTGGAGATGCAGGCGCGCCTCTCCGTCGACGGCGCGCGGGACCTCTACGCGTTCTGGGGAGACACCCTCTACGAGGCACTCGCCGCCGAGGGTTGCGACCTCATCGTCAACGTCGCGTCAGTCGAGTACGCGCGCGCCGTCACTCCCTTCGTGCGACCGGACGGCCCGCAGGTCCTGACCTGCCTCTTCGGCGTGCTGCGTGACGGGCGTCTGCGACAGCCTGCCACTGAGGCCAAGGCCGCGCGCGGCACCTTCATACGCTGGTGCGCAGAGCGCGGCGTTACGGAGCCAAACGAGCTGCGCAGCTTCGCGGAGCGCGGCTACTCGCTGGACGAGGCCCGCTCGGACGAGGCGACGCTCGTCTTCGTGCGCGGAGAGCGCTAGCACGATGCAAAATCGGCCTTCGGTCCATTTTCTGCGTTGGTCGAATGCAAAATCGCCCTTCAGTCCATGGCCTCTTGGCCCTGCGCTCCTGTGCTCAACACTGATAGATTCAGAAATACAAGTAAGAGACTGCTCCATGAGGTTCGACCCAGCTCGATGGTCTTATTATCCATGGACTGAAGGTCGATTTTTCATTTGCCATCGGAGTTATATGGACTGAAGGTCGATTATGCACGAAGCGCACGATCGTGGCGCACGGGTATCATGGCGCAAGGAGCAACGAGGAGGTGACATGGCGGACATCGACCGCATCATCGAGCAGATCGTCGCGGCCAGCCGCGCCAAGGCGGGCCGCGCCTTCGCCAGCTCCAAGGTCTACGGCAGCGAGCCCATCCTCATGCGCGGCTCGCAGCTCGCGAGCTATTTGCCCGAGCCCGTCCGCCAGATGCGCGCCCTCGCCCGCCGTCCCGAGGCCCGCTCCTGGACTGACGCGCGCCTGTTCGTCGAGCAGGGGCGCGTCATGGCGGGCTTTGAGGACAGCTGCCCCTACGCTGGCACGTTCCAGAGCTACTTCCCCACCTATGACGTGATGGACAACCGTCAGCTCAGGGGCTACTTCACGTGGCGCGCGCACGTCAGGCACGGCACGGTCGAGAAGACCTCGACGTCGTTTGCCTACGTGTACCTCTACGAGCTCATCAACGGCATCGGCGTCGAGCCGGGCGAGCCGGCCTTCCGCGCCATCGAGTCGTTCTGGCGCGCCTACCGCGAGTTCGAGCCCGCGCTCGACCGCTACGTGCGCCCCTGGCTCGTGGACTACGCGGTCTACCACGATCTTGACCCGGCGCTCGCCCTGCCCTTCGCAGACGTGGAGCACGACCGCGCCGTCGGCGTGCTCGCCCGTGCGCAGGAGGCGGCGCTCGACCAGTCGCCTGCGCGTGCCAGACGCAGGGAGCCGCGCGCCTACGGGACGGACCGCGAGGCAGACGAGCGCCTCCTGAACGCGCTCGACGCGCTCTCAACCCACCGCCTCGGGGAGTCGCGCCTCTACCGCGACGAGCCCGATGCCGTGCGCGACGTTACCCGTTCCGTCTTCGATCGGCTCGCGCGCTACTACCACGCGAGCCGATCCCAGGACCTCGTGGAGAGCCTCTTCGGCGCGCGTCGGACGATGCCGCACCTGATGTTTGCCTCCGCGGTCTTCTACCCGGGCGGAAAGCATGCGGACTGCGTCTACCATCTGGGCGAGACGCGCACCTACGAGTGCCGCGGCGGCATCTGGACCTGCACCGCCCTGCACGACGGGGGCGGCCGCAGCGCCAAGCTCGGCCAGGTGCTGCGCGCCGTGGACCGACAACTCCGCGCAGCCCTGGACTACCCCCACCCGCTCAAGGAGCGCGGCGACCCCAAGTACCTGACGCAGCTCATCGACAGAGAGATCCGCGACTACCTTGCATGGCGCGAAGCCCACGCCCCCGTCCGCGTTGAGATCGACCTCTCCAAGCTCGCGGGGATCCGCTCGGCCGCCGCCGTGACCCGCGAGGCCCTGCTCGTGGACGAGGAGCGCGAGGAGGAGCCCGAACCTGTGGCAGCAGGGCCGGCCGTGCCCGAACCCGCGCAGGCGCAGGCCGAGAAGAACGACGCGCTCGGGCTCACCCCTGAGGAGCAAGCCCTTCTCGAAGACCTTCTCGCCGGACGCGCGCCGCGGACGGCCTCGGCGGACCTGCTCGTAGACGCCGTCAACGAGAAGCTCTTCGACCTCGTGGGGGACACGGTCGTCGAGTTCGACGAGACGGGAGCGCCCGCGCTCGTCGAGGACTACGTCGACGACGTGCGCGAGGCGCTCCCGTAGACAGATCGTGCGTTTCGTTTAGCGCACGCGCTCGCCCGAACGGCGACGCAGGCGCGCACCGACTGCCAGCGACGTCGCACCGGTGCCGAGAAGTGCGGCAAGCCCCAGGACGCTCGTCGGATCGCCCGTGGCGGGGACCTTCTCGCCGGAGGGACGCGTGGAGGGCTTGGACGGGGTCTCGGGCTGAGACGGCTCCTCCGGGGTCTCCGGCTGGGACGGGGTCTCAGGGGTCTCGGGCGTCTCGGGCTCGGAGGGCTCCTCGTCCTCGATGTAGCTCACCGTGCTGGAGAGCTCGTAGATGCGGCCCTCCCAGCCGTCGGAGCCCACGAAGGCGCGCAGCGCCTGCTCGCAGGTGCCAAAGTCCTGGACCGCGGGCAGCGTGGCGAAGAGCGGGTACTCCTCGCAGCCGGGCAGGTAGCTGTTCATGGCAACCGTGTAAGTTCGCGCGGGGTCGAGCGGGGCGCCGCCCACCGTGATGGAGCGGATGCGCTGCCCCTCGGGGCGCGACCAGTCGACCTCCATCGTGGCGCCGCCGCAGACGAGCACGCTTCCGCTGTTGTCCGGCCAGCTGTACTGCATGGGGTCCTCGCCCGCCTTCAGGGCCTCGAGCTGCTGCGCCAGGACGGCGCGGCACTGGGCGGAGATCTCGAGCGAGGTCTCGAGCGCGTCGAGCACCTGCTGGCCGGTCATCTCATAGGTGGAGAGCGTGTTGCCGTACGGGGAGATGGAGATCAGGTCGCCCGCCGTCACCGTGCCCTCCGGGATGCCACCGCGGATGCCGCCGGCGTTCTCCAGGGCAAGGTCCGCGCCGGTCGTGGCCAGGTACGACGCCGTGACCACGTGGCCGATCGCCGTGTCCTCCGTGCGCACCATCTCCCAGCCGCCCGGGGAGGGGACGTCGTAGTCCGCCTCGGGGAAGGGATAGGCCTGAGAGCTTTCACCCACGGGCTCGCTCAGGACGCCCTCGTTCTCCTCCATGATCTGGTAGGTCAGGGCCTCCACGTCCTCGTTTGCCAGAGAGGCCAGGCTGGCGGGGTCATGCGCGGTCGCCTCGTGGGAGACCACGGAGTACGTTCCGTCGTCGGAGCGGTCGATCGTGAGCTCGAGCTCGCCCACATAGCCCAGATGGGAGCCGGCCTCCACGACGGGCACCTCGCGCCCGTTGGCCGCCGTCACCACGTCGTCGATGACGATGTGCTCGTGGCCCGCCACGACCGCGTCGATGCCGGTCGCGCGCGCGGCAAAGTCCTGCGGGTCCTCGTTGTGCGTGAGCGCGACCACGAGCTCGCAGCCCTGCTCGCGCAGGTCGTCGGCCGTGGCGCTCGCGGCGGCGACGGGATCCGTGAAGGTCAGGCCGGCAACGTTGTAGGAGGGCGTGGAGGTGTAGAAGTCCTCGTCGATCACGCCGAGCACGCCGACCTGGATGGTCTCGCCGGACTCGAGCGTCACGTCACGCACCACCGCAGGCGTCGAGAAGAACGCGGAGCCGTCCGCCGTCACCACGTTGGATGCCAGCACCGGCACCAGCTCGGAGAGGACGCGCAGCTGGTCGGCGCCATAGCTCCAGTCGTGGTTGCCAGGCGTGGTGGCGTCGTAGCCCGCAGCGGCCATCAGGCGCGCCACGCTCTCGCCGTTCACGATCGTGGCGAAGGACTCCCCGTGGAAGGTGTCTCCGGCGTCGAGCACGAGGTCGGCATCGGCGCTCTCGGCAAGCCCGGCCACCACGGCGTAGTAGGCCACCGGCACGTCGTCGTCCGTGGTCAGGCCGTAGCCGCCGTGCGTGTCGTTGGTGTGGACGATGGAGACGGTCCCCACCTCCTCGGCGAGCGCCGCGGCGGGGAAGGTGAGCAGGGCGGCGAGCAGAGCGCCGCAGAGGGTTCCGATCATGCGTCTCATGTGATGGGTTCCTTTCTTCAGACCCCTAACATTATGCTGAAGGGCCCCCGTCCCATCCCCCTCCCCCTCGAAAGACCGCCCAGGGGAGACGAACGTCCCCCGTCATCCCCCACGATAACCGAACACTTGTGCTAGAATGGCCTTCCGTTGGACGTGGAGAGGAGCACGCATGGGCGAGGCACGGGTTCCCAAGCGCATAGCGGCGGTCATCATCAACTCGCTCAAGGGCGGCGTCGTGCCGCGCATCGGATTGCCCTACGTCACCGTGGGGCGCGAGCGCGAGATCGGCGCGCTGCTGCACGACCTCGACCTCGTGGCGGACGGCGGCGCGAGCTTCCGCTTCCTCGTGGGCCGCTACGGCGCCGGCAAGAGCTTCCTGCTGCAGACCATCCGAACGCACGCCATGGGCAAGGGCTTCGTGGTGGCCGACGCCGACCTCTCGCCCGAGCGGCGCCTCCAGGGCGGACAGGGCCAGGGCCTCGCTACCTACCGCGAGCTCGTGCGCAACCTCTCCACCAAGACGCGTCCCGAGGGCGGGGCGCTCCAGCTCGTGCTCGACCGCTGGGTCGCCGCCCTGCGGGACGCGGACGACCCGGAGGCCGCACTCGCGGCGCAGCTCTCCCCCATCCAGGAGCTCGTCTGCGGCTTTGACTTCTCGCAGGTGCTCAGGCTCTACTGGGGCGCGAGCCTCGAGGGGGACGACGAGCGCCGCGCCGGCGTGGTCAAGTGGCTGCGCGGCGAGTTCCGCACCAAGACCGAGGCGCGCGGGGAGCTCGGCGTCAACGCCTGCATCACGGACGACACCTGGTACGAGTACCTCAAGCTCTTCGCCCAGTTCCTCGTGGGCGCCGGCTACCAGGGCCTCATCGTTCTCATCGACGAGCTGGTGAACCTCTACAAGATCCCCAACGCCACGTCGCGCCAGTACAACTACGAGAAGATCCTCACCATGTACAACGACACGCTCCAGGGCAAGGCGCGCCACCTCGGCATCATCATGGGCGGAACGCCGCAGTCGATCGAGGACCGCCGCCGGGGCGTCTTCTCCTACGAGGCCCTGCGCAGCCGCCTCACCCAGGGGCGCTTTGCGAGCGCCGGGCTCGCGGACCTTCTCGCCCCGGTCATCCACCTGGAGCCGCTCACCTACGAGGAGCTGCTCGTCCTCATCGAGAAGCTCGCGGACATCCACGCCGGCTACTTCGGCTACGAGCGCACGCTCACGGAGGCGCAGCTCGTGAGCTTCCTGCAGGTGGAGTTCGGCCGCGTCGGCGCGGACACCCACCTCACGCCGCGCGAGGTCATCCGCGACTTCATCGAGCTCCTCGACATCGTGTGTCAGAACCCCGGCACGGACGTCGACGCGCTGCTGCGCTCGGACGCGTTCGCGAGCGCCGTGAGCGCGCCGGCCGTGGCCGCAGGACAGGATGACGTGGACGCCGCCTTCGCCGAGTTCACGATCTAGGGCGGTGGGCATGGGCGTCTTTGACCGATACGCGCCGTTCGTGCAGGACTTCATCTACGCGCATGAGTGGGAGAGCCTACGCGGCATCCAGGTGGCGGCCGGCGAGGCCATCTTCGACACGGACGACCACGTCCTGCTGTGCGCCTCCACCGCCTCCGGAAAGACCGAGGCCGCCTTCTTTCCCATCCTCACGGAGTTCTGGGAGAGGCCGCCCGCCTCGGTGGGGGCGCTCTACATAGGCCCCACCAAGGCCCTCATCAACGACCAGTTCTACCGCCTCACGGACCTCTGCGAAGAGGCCGGCATCAACGTGTGGCACTGGCACGGTGACGTCTCGTCCTCGCACAAGGCCAAGCTCATGAAGCGGCCCTCTGGGATCCTGCAGATCACGCCGGAGTCGCTCGAGGCGCTGCTCATGCGCCGCCATGCCGCCGTCTCCAAGCTCTTCTGCGACCTGCGCTACGTCGTGATAGACGAGGTTCACGCCCTGCTGCGGCAGGACCGCGGCGGTCAGTGCCTGTGCCTCATCGAGCGGCTGGCGAGAATCGCAGGCGTGCAGCCGCGGCGCATCGGCCTCTCTGCGACCATCGGCGACCCCGAGGCCGTGGGCGCCTTCCTCGCCGCCGGCACCGGTCGCGCCACCGTGATACCCCGCGTGGAGGAGCCCCCGCGCACCTGGCGCATCTCGATGGAGCACTTCTACACCACCGGCCCCCAGGCAGACGAGGGTACGGCCCAGACAACCGGCAATAGCCTTGAGGCCGACGTCGTGTCGGTCGAGCCTCCCGAGGGGCCGGCATTACCTCCGTGCTCAAACAGCTTCGGCGCACAGGACGCGCCTGCAGAACTGCGCGCGGAGGTAATGCCGGCCCCTCGGGAGGCGTGCACTGACGTCGCGCCCGCCAACGCCGATCCCGGCATCGGCTACATCTTCGAGCATACACGTGGGCACAAGTGCCTCATTTTCAGTAACTCGAGGGAGGAGGCCGAGGAGGTCTGCACGACGCTGCGGGCGTACTGTGAGTTCAACGGGGAGGAGGACAGGTTTCTCATCCACCATGGCAACCTGTCGGCGGCCATCCGGGAGAGCGCCGAGGAACGGATGCGCGACGAGGCGTCGGACCTCTCCATCGTGGCAACGGCCACGCTCGAGCTGGGCATCGACGTCGGTCGGCTCGAGCGGGCGTTTCAGATCGACGCGCCGTTCACGGTCTCGAGCTTCCTGCAGCGCATGGGACGCACGGGGCGCCGCGAGCGCCCGCCCGAGATGTGGTTCGTCATGCGGGAGGACCAGCCCGAGCCACGAACGCTGCTGCCGGAGACCGTGCCCTGGAAGCTGCTGCAGGGCATCGCGCTCGTCCAGCTCTACCGCGAGGAGCGCTGGGTGGAGCCGCCGCGCCTCGACCGCCTGCCCTACAGCCTGCTCTGCCACCAGACGCTCGCGATTCTCGCCTCCGAGGGGGAGCTCTCCCCCGCGCAGCTCGCGAGCCGCGTGCTCACGCTCACCTACTTCCACCGCGTGAGCGCCGACGACTTCCGCGAGCTCCTGCGACACCTCCTGAGAAACGACTTCATCGAGCAGACCGAGGGGGGCGGCCTCATCGTGGGCCTCGCGGGCGAGCGCATGACGAGCTCCTACAAGTTCTACGCCGTCTTCCAGGAGAACGTGGAGTACACCGTGCGCTGCGACTCCACTGAGATCGGCACGCTGTGCGCCCCGCCCCCGCCCGGCGAGAAGGTCGCCATCGCGGGCCACGTGTGGATCGTCGACGAGGTGGACCACGAGCGCCACCTGCTCTACGTCACGCAGGTCAAGGGCAAGGTCCCCGCCTACTTCGGCGACGTCGCGGGGGACATCAGCACGCACGTCCTCGAGCGCATGCGCCGTGTCCTGGAGGAGCATGCCGCCTATCCCTATCTCATGGACCACGCGCGGGCGCGGCTTCGCCAGGCGCGCCACGTGGCGCAGGGCTCGCGCCTCACCGACGGCCCGCTCGTCTGCCTCGGGGAGAACGACAAGAGGCAGACCATGTACTGCCTGCTGCCCTGGCTCGGGAGCTACGCGTTTCTCGCCCTCGAGCGCCTCATCAAGATCAAGTGCGCGGGCGAGCTCGGCATCAAGGGCGTCAACTCGTCGCGCCCGTACTTCATGACCTTCGTCATGAGGGAGGACGAGCGCGCGTTCTTCTCGGTGGTATGCGACGCGGCGGAGCGCCTCGAAGACCCCAACGAGCTCCTCTACCCCGCCGAGATCCCCTATTTCGAGAAGTACGACGAGCTCGTGCCCGAGTGCCTCATCCGCAAGGGCTTTGCGGAGGGCGTTCTCGACGTCGCCGGCATGAAGGCGCGCGTGGCCGAGTGGGGCCGAGCGCGCCTCGATTGCGCCTAGGTCGCGCCCCGTCCGGGATTTCGGCATCCGCACGCCAGACGAAACGAGAAGAACAAAAGCGGGCCCGGACCGTGGGGGTAGACGGTCCGGGCCCATGATTCAAAGGGGGTCTGTCCCCTTTTGAATTAGTGGATCGACCAGGCGTGGTGGTCGGTGTGGAGCAGCTCCTCGGCGCGCTCGGAGAGCGGCTCGCCCAGGTAGTCGCGATAGATTGCCTGGATGGCAGGGTTCTCGTAGGAGTTGCGCAGCTTGGCCTTGCGGTCGAGGCCCCAGAGGACGTCGCCGCGGACGGCCGCGAGCTCCTCGCCGTCGTGGATGGGCTGGCCTCCGCCGCCCGCGCAGCCGCCCGGGCAGGCCATGACCTCGACAAAGTCGTACTCGACCGCGCCCTCGGCGATGGCGTCGAGCAGGAAGGCGGTGTTGGCGAGGCCGTGGACCACCGCGACGCGCACCGGGGTGCCCGCCAGGTCGAAGGTGGCCTCCTTCCAGCCGTCCAGGCCGCGGACCTCGGAGAAGGCGTCGGGCTGCGGGGTCTCGCCGGTGACCACGTGGTAGGCGGTGCGCAGCGCTGCCTCCATGACGCCGCCCGTGGCGCCGAAGATGACGCCCGCGCCCGTGGAGGTGCCCAGCGGGTCGTCGAACTTCTCGTCGGGCAGGGTGGTGGCGTCGATGTGCTCGGCGCGGATCATGCGGTCGACCTCGCGCGTGGTGAGCGAGACGTCGACGTCGGGGTCGCCGCAGGCGTCGTTCATGACGGGAATGGCGACCTCGTGCTTCTTGGCAACGCACGGCATGATCTCCACGCAGAAGATGTTCTTGGGGTCGATGCCCTTGAGCTCGGCGAAGTAGCTCTTGGTGACGGCGCCGAACATCTGGCCCGGCGACTTGGAGGTGGAGAGCTGGTCGGTGAGCTCGGGGCGCACGGCCTTGACGTAGCGCACCCAGCCCGGGCAGCAGGAGGTGAACATCGGGAAGGTGCTCTCCTCGCGGTGCGCGAGCTTGTGCAGCAGCTCGGTGCCCTCCTCCATGATGGTGAGGTCGGCCGAGAAGTTCGTGTCAAAGATGTAGTCCACGCCCATGCGGCGCAGCGCGGCGACCAGGCGGCCCACCGTGGCGTCGGCGCGGTCGAGGCCGAGGCTCTCGCCCCAGGCGGCGCGCACGGCCGGCGCGATCTGCACCACGACGACCTTCTCGGGGTCGGCGAGCGCGTCGAAGACGAGCTGGGTGTCGTCGCGCTCGCGCAGCGCGCCCGTCGGGCAGTGCGTGATGCACTGGCCGCAGAGGGTGCAGTCGGACTCGCGGATGTCCTGGCCGCCGCGGACGTTCACGCTCGTGTGCGTGGCGCGGTTGGCGAGGTCCCACACGCCGAGGCCCTGGATCTTCTCGCACACCTGGATGCAGCGCAGGCAGTTGACGCACTTGTCGTTGTTGCGGATGAGCGGGAAGGACTTGTCCCACGGGTCGTGCATGAGGCGCTTCTCGTAGGGCAGGTCGGAGATGCCCAGGTCGTTGGCAAGCGTCTGCAGGGTGCAGTTGCCGGAGCGCACGCAGCTCGTGCACTCGGAGTCGTGCGTGGCGAGCAGCAGCTCCATGTTCATGCGGCGCGCCACGCGGACCTTGGGGCTGTTGGTGTGCACGACCATGCCCTCGAGCACCGTGTTGTTGCACGCGGCGACGAGCTGGTCGATGCCCTCGACCTCGACCACGCAGACGCGGCAGGCGCCGATCTCGTTGAGGTCCTTGAGGTAGCACAGCGTCGGGATCTTGATGCCCAGCTGGGCGGCGGCGTCGAGGATGGACGTACCCTCGGGAACGCTGACGGCGCGGCCGTCGATAGTGAGGTTTACCACTGCTCGATCCTCCCCCCGCGGAACGCACCAAAGCCAAAGTGGTCGCAGCGCAGGCAGCGGGACGCCTCCTGGTGCGCCTCCTGGTCGGTGAGGCCGTTCTCGACGATGTCAAAGTCATTGATGCGATCGGACGCCTCGCGCTCGCGCATCTCGCAGCGCGCGCAGCTGATCTTGCCCTTGAACTGCACCGGGGGCAGCTCGACGTCGAGCTCGATCTTGTGGTTGTAGCCGAGGTAGTTGTCGATGTTGCCCGCGGCGACCTTGCCCGCGTTGATGGCGCGGATGACGGTGGCCGGGCCGCTCTGGCAGTCGCCGCCGGAGAACAGGCCCTCCTGGCCCACGACGGCTCCGTCGGGGTCGGTGACGATGCGGCCCCACTTGGTGGGGACGCCCTGCTCCTCGAAGGTGGCGGAGTCGATGTCCTGGCCGATGGCCACGATCACGCGGTCGCACGGGACCACGACGTCGCCGCCGTCCGCCGGGCGCGGCGCGGGACGGCCGCGCTTGAGCCCGCCGATGATCTGGGGCTCCACCTTGAGGCCGGCGACGTGGCCTCTCTCGTCCACGACGACCTCCTTGGGCGCGTGCAGGTCCATGACCTCGCAGCCCTCGGCCTCGGCGCCGGCGATCTCCTCGTCCTGCGCCGTCATGTCGGCGACGCGGCGGCGGTAGGCGATGATGACCTTCTTGGCGCCCAGGCGCACGGAGGTGCGGGCCACGTCCATGGCCACGTTGCCACCGCCGACCACGGTGACCGTGAGGCCGGTGAAGTCGGGCGGGTTGTCGTCGCCCATGTCGCGCAGGAGCTGGACGGCGGACATGACGCCCTCGGCGTCCTCGCCCGGCAGGCCCAGCTTCTTGTCCGCGTGCGCGCCGATGGCGAGGTAGACGGCGTCGTACTCCTCGCGCAGGCGGGCGAGCTCGTCGCCGTCGACGCTGTGGTTCAACTCGGTCTCGATGCCGCAGTCGAGCAGCCACTGGATCTCGGAGTCGAGCTGCTCGCGCGGCAGGCGGTAGTTGGGGATGCCGTAACGCAGCATGCCGCCGAGGTGCTGGCGCTGCTCGAAGATCTTGACGCTGTGGCCCATGAGCGTGAGGTAGTACGCGCAGGACAGGCCTGCCGGGCCGCCGCCGACAACGGCGACGCGCTTCTTGGTGGGGGCCTTGATGATGGGCTTGTAGTCGCCCGCGTGCTCCACGGCGTAGCGCTTGAGGCCGCGGATGTTCATCGGGTCGTCGACCATGCCGCGGCGGCAGTGCATCTCGCAGGGGTGCTCGCAGACCAGGCCGCAGACCAGCGGAAGCGGGTTGTCCTTGCGGATGAGGCGCACCGCCTCGGTGTAGCGGCCGGCCTCCACGAGCGCGATGTAGCCGGGGATGTCCACGCCGGCCGGGCAGCCCGAGACGCAGGGCACGGTCTGGTGCTGCGCGAAGCCGCACGCGTGCTTCTGCACGTGGTGCTCGAAGTCGTCGCGGAAGCCGCGGATGGCCATGAGGGCCACCTCGCCGGCCTCGTAGCCGATCGCACAGTCGCTCGACAGGTACACCGTGCGGGCGGTGGACTCGATGAGGTCGAGCGTCTCCATCGTGGCGCGGTTGTTGAGTACGTCGTTGAACAGGTGGCGCAGCATGCGCAGGCCGTTCCTACACGGCGTGCACTTGCCGCAGCTCTGCGTCGCGCACATGGCCACGTACGAGGCCGTGAACTCGACGGGGCACGGAGCGAGCGAGCTCACCGAGAGGCGCTTCTCGAGCATCTCGTGCATGCTCGACATGATCGCCTGAGACTCGCTCTGCTCCATGACGTGCATTCTTGCCATAGGCCCTCTCCTTGCACTTCTGGAGTCTATTGCGTGCCACGGCCCCCTCGGCCGCGGCATAGTCAGTTAAAGATATCGGACATATTTCCAGAAAGTGTCAGGCATTCGGCGAGAAGGACCTGGGGCCGGCGAGCGGTCTGTGATGCAACAGGCAGGACACACGGAGCGCGCCCGCGTGCCTAGCCCCGTTTGCGCAACAAAACCAGCCGACGGCCGATGGGACGGCAGACAGCTGACACGTGGCTGAAAAAAGTCTGAGAAGGTACTGTCACGCAGCGCGCCGTCAAAGGAGATCCCCATGAAAAGAAGTGCCCTGCGGGCCGCAATCGGGTCGGTCTGCCTCGCAATCGCCCTCGTCTGTGGGCTGGTGCTCTCCGGATGCTCGAAGGAGCCAAGCGCCGAGGAGCTCATTCGCCAAGACATCTCCGACACGCTCGACAGGATAAAAGATCTCGACGACGCCACCGTCGAGGAGCTCAAGGAGTCGATGGACACGACCTCGCTTGAGTCGTACGGCATTGACGCCGAGAAGCTCATCAGGTCCATGGTCGACGGCTTCGACTACACAATCGGCACTGTGACCGTCGACGAGGACGCGGGTGCCGCCACCGCGGAGCTCGCCGTCACCTCCAAATCGATGGCCGAGCTCTACGGGTCGATAGGCGACATGATCTCCGAGCTTCTGAGCGGCCCCGACATGCTTGAGCTCATCACCAACGAAGATGCGCTTAACCAGCGGACCGGCGAGCTGATTATGGAAGCCGTGGCGGCAATCGAGCCCTCTGAGAAGCAGATCGAGCTCGAATACGCAAAGGGAGATGACGGCTGGGAGCTCGAAGGAGGGTCGGGAGCCGAGCTCGCCCAGATTTTCGTGGGTGACACCTCCGCACTCGCGAACGGCCTTGACGAGACGGAGCCTCAGGCAGACGAGCCGGAAGCCAACGAGCCACAGGCCAACACGCCGCAGACAGACACCAACGCCGCGTCTGGCGTCACTGTGAGCCAACAGAACGCGCTCGAGAGCGCGCAGAGCTACCTCAAGTTCTCGCACTTTTCCTACACGGGACTCATCGGCCAGCTCGAGTACGAGGAGTTCTCCACCGAGGACGCAACGTGGGCCGCGGACAACTGCGGCGCTGACTGGAACGAGCAGGCCCTCGGAAGCGCGCGGGACTACCTCGAATTCTCGGCGTTCTCCTACACCGGCCTCATCGGTCAGCTCGAGTACGAGGGGTTCACTTCCGAGCAGGCGACCTACGCCGCGGACAACTGCGGAGCGGACTGGAACGAGCAGGCTGCCAAGTCTGCGCAGAGCTACCTCGACTTCAGCTCCTTCTCGCGCAACGGGCTGATCGAGCAGCTCGAGTACGAGGGGTTCACTTCCGAGCAGGCGACCTATGGGGTTGACGCTGTCGGGCTGTAGCCTCGTAGCCTCTCGTCCGCGAATCCTCGCCTCATCGGAACCCAGGCGAAGAGATATTCCTAGGTGATGATCCAAAAGGGGTCTGTCCCCTTTTGGATCATCACCTATCCGAGAACCTCGCTGGCGATGCGGGCGGTCTCGGTGGCGTCCTTGGCGTAGAAGTCCGCGCCGACCATCTGCGCGTACTCGGGCGTGAGCACGGCACCGCCCACCACGACCTTGCACCAGGGCGCGCGCTCGCGCAAAAGCTCGATGGTCTCCGCCATTGCGGGCACCGTCGTGGTCATGAGCGCCGAGAGCCCTGCCAGGCGCACGTGGCGCTCCTCGACGGTGCGGACCACGACCTCCGGGTCAACGTCGCGTCCGAGGTCGATCACGTCGAAGCCGTAGTTCTCCAGCAGCATGCGCACGATGTTCTTCCCGATGTCGTGGATGTCGCCCTTGACCGTGCACACCACGACCTCGCCCTTGCCCGCCGCGGCGGCGTCTCCCGGCGCGGCGGCGGCGCGCACGACCTCGAAGCCCGCCTTGGCCGCCTCGGCGGATGCCATGAGCTGCGGCAGGAAGAAGGAGCCGTCCTCAAAGCGGCGCCCCACCTCGTCAAGCGCCGGCACCAGCACCTCGTTGATGGAGAAGAGCGCGTCGTGGCCGAGAAGGACCTCGGCCATGGCCTCCCCCATGGGCTCCGAGCGACCGTCGAGCACAAGGGCCCGGGCGCGCTCGACCGGATCGGCCGGCAGCCCGGCGGCAGGCGCGGGGACCGCGTCCTTCTCGCCCGCCGGGGACGGCGCCGCACCCGGCGCGTCGCTGCGGTCGGCGTAGTGCTCCACGTAGAAGCGGGCCTGCTCGTCCTCGCCGGAGAGCACGCGCCAGGAGTCCACGACGTCCATCATGCGGCGCACGCCCGGGTTGATGATCGCGAGGTCGAGCCCGGCGCCGAGCGCCGCCGCCAGGAACGTGGCGTTGAGCAGCGGACGGAAGGGCAGGCCAAAACTGATGTTGGAGACGCCGAGGACCGTGCGCACGCCGGGCAGCTCGGACTTGACGGCGCGGATGGCGTCGAGGATCGCCCGCGGCGCCGTCTGGTCCGTGGACGCCGCCATGGCCAGGCAGTCGATCGCCACGTCATGGCGCGGGATGCCGGCGGCGTCGGTGGCCGCCACGATCTTGCGCGCCACGGCGAGGCGACCCTCCGCGGTGGCGGGGATGCCGTCCTCGTCAAGCGTGAGGCCCACGAGCGCGCAGCCGTAGCGCGCGGCGATGGGCACCACGGCGGCGAGCGAGGCGGCCTTGCCGTTGACGGAGTTGATGAGCGCCTTGCCGGGGTAGCTGCGCACGGCCGCCTCCACGACGGCAGGATCGGAGGAGTCTATCTGCAGCGGCAGCGTGGTCACCGAGAGGAGCTCGGAGACGAGGCGGCACATGACGGCGCGCTCGTCGATCTCCGGCAGGCCGGCGTTGACGTCGAGGACCTGGGCGCCGGAGCGCTCCTGGGCCATGGCCTCGGCGATGACGTGGTCGTGGTTGCCCGAGCGCAGCGCCTCCTTCATCTTGCGCTTGCCCGTGGGGTTGATGCGCTCGCCGATGACGCCCACCTGGCCGGGCGCGAGCGCGACGAGCCTCTGCGGGCCCGCGACGGCAAAGCAGTTGCGCAGGGCGCGCGGGGCCGGGCGACGCCCCGCGAGCAGGGAACGCTCGGCAGCTATGTGGGCGGGCGTGGTGCCACAGCATCCGCCCACGATGGTGACGCCCGCGTCGAGCATGCCCGCCACCGCGGCGGCGTACTCCTCGGGCCCCACGTCGTAGCGGGTCTCGCCGCCCTCCACGCGCGGCAGGCCGGCGTTTGCCTGGGCCATCACCGGGCAGCTCGCCCACGGCAGCATGCGCTCCACGAGCGGCGCCACGTCGCGCGGGCCGAGCGAGCAGTTGATGCCCACGGCGTCGGCGCCGAGCGCGGAGAGAGTGACGGCCGCGACCTCGGGCGTGGTGCCCAGGAACGTGCGGCCGTCCTCCTGGAAGGTCATGGTGACGAGGACGGGCAGGTCGGAGTTCTCTCGCACCGCGAGCAGCGCCGCCTTGGCCTCCGCGAGGTCCGCCATGGTCTCGATCACGAAGAGGTCCGCACCCGCCGCGTCCGCGGCGCGCGCCTGGCGGGCAAAGAGCTCGTAGGCGTCGTCGAAGGCGAGCGTGCCCATGGGCTCGAGCAGCTGCCCGGTGGGCCCGATGTCCGCCGCCACGTAGCGCGGGCGCGCGGCGCGGGCGCAGGCGACGGCCGCCGAGAAGACCTCCTCGACGCTCGCGGCGTCGCCGAGCTTTGCCGCGTTGGCGCCGAAGGTGTTGGTGGTGACCACGTCCGCGCCGGCCGCCACGTAGGCGGCATGGACCGCGGTGATCTGGTCCGGGGCGCTCAGGCACAGCAGCTCCGGCAGCTCGCCGGCAGCAAGCCCCCGCTCCTGCAGCTGCGTCCCCATGGCGCCGTCAAAGAGCAGGAAGCCGTCGCCCGCGAGGGCTGCGGCAAGGGTGTCGTCGTGGGTCATGGGGCCTCCTCGGCCTTGGCGGAGAGTTCTTCTTACCCCATCGTAGCAGGGACGGGTTTCCGGCGCGTGACGGGTCGCCCGCGCGGTGCGGGAACGCGACGGCCTGGGGGCCGAAAACGTCACGTTGCCGCACCTCAGCCGGCGGACGCCGCGGCGGCGAGAAGGACTACCCCCGGCAGGTGGAGCCCGCGCGCAGCAGCACGCAGAAGTCGCGGCAGGGACAGCCCGCGCAGCTGGCATGGGCCTCGGGACGCGGACGCTCGAAGAGGCCCACCACGGCGGTCACGCTCTTGGTGGGCGACATCAGCAGCGCCGGCGAGAGGCGTATGCCCAGCAGACGCCCCGCGTCGAGCGCGTCGAGAAGGACCGGCTGGGTGGAGAGCGGCAGGTCACCGTAGCCGGGCGAGAACCGCGTGCCGCAGAAGAGCCCCCGCTCGTGCGCCTCTGCGACGACGCTCGCCTCCGCCGCGTCCGCCGCGCGCTCCACGGCGGCCGTGCCGGCAGCGTCGAAGATCACCTGGGCCGTGGGGTCGGTGAGCGAGAGGCGCCGCAGCTCGGCCTCAGCGCCCATGCCCACGGTCACGGCGAGCACGCCCACGGCCACGGCACCCTCCAGGTGCTCGGCGATCGAGCGCCCGGCGAGCTCAAGAGCGGTCCCGGAGAGGCGCAGCACGGGCACGCCGCCCTTCTCGCCCCGCCCCGCGACGCCGAAGACGCGCGTCACGCCCCGCGGCCGGCAGATCGCAAGGCAGTGCGCCACCACCTCGTCGATGCGCGCGTCGAGCTCCGGCGTCAGCGCCTGGCCGGCGTAGCCCAGATAGCGCAGCACCTCCCCGCGCTCGACGGAGCGGACGTCGTAGTCCTCGCGCGCGGACGCCAAGCTAGGCCTCGAGGTAGCCGCAGGCGAGCAGGGCCTCGCGCGCGGCATGCGCCACGGACGGCTTGTTCATGCTGTAGACGTGCAGGCCGTCGACGCCGTTGGCCGCGAGGTCGCAGAGCTGCTCGCGGGCGTACTCGACGCCGGCGCGCGCCTGGTCTGCCGGGTCGTCGCCGGCGAGCACGAGACGCTTGACGACCTTGGCCGGGATGGAGGCGCCGCAGGTGAAGGCCATGCGCTGGATCTGCTTGACGCTCGTGAACGGCATGATGCCCGCCACGATGGGCAGGCGGACGCGGTGGCGCAGGCACTTCTCGCGGAACCGATAGAAGTCCTCGTTGTCAAAGAAGAGCTGGGAGACGAGGTAGTCCGCACCCGCCTCCTGCTTCTTGTAGAGGGCCTCGAAGCTCTCCTGCTCCGTGGGGGACTCGACGTGGCCCTCCGGGTAGCACGCCGCGCCGATGCAGAGGCCGGAGCCGCGGCCGCGCAGGTAGGCGATGAGGTCGGAGGCATGGGCGAAGTCGCGCGCCTCGCGCCCGGGCGCGCGGTCGCCGCGCAGGGCGAGCACGTTCTCGATCCCGGCGTCCTCGAGCGCCGCCACGTAGGCGTCGACGTCGGCGCAGCTGGATCCGAGGCAGGTGAGGTGCGCGAGCGCGGTCACGCCCAGGTCGCGCTCGATGGAGGCGGCGATGGGCACGGTGTTTGCCGAGTTGCCGGACCCGCCCGCGGAGTAGGTGACCGAGATCCAGTCGGGCCGGTCCGCCGCCATCTCGCTCGCCACGGCGTACGCGGTCTCGAGCGGCATCTCCCCCTTGGGCGGGAAGATCTCAAACGAGAAGGTCTGGCCTGACGCGAGCTTGTCGATGATCCTCATGGGTCGCTCCCTCCGAAGCTGACGGTTGGCAGTGCGTCGGTGCTAGGACATGAACGAGGGCATGCGCCCCGCGTCCGTGGCCTCCGCGATGTCGAGAAGGGCGCGGGCCACGGATTCCTCGTCTGCGGGGCCGATGTGGTAGCGCGCGGTCTCGCGCACCACCGGGACCGCGTTGGCGACGGCCACCGAGTTGGCGTAGTGGCGCAGGACCGCGAGGTCGTTCTCGGCGTCGCCGAAGCAGCAGACCTCGTCGGGCGTGAGGCCCAGGCGCTCCATCAGGAAGTCGCCGCCGTGGTCCTTGCCAAAGCCGTGCGGCGTGATGTCGATGTGCGGCGTGCCCGGCATCGGACAGACGAAATCAAGCTCGGGCAGGGCGCGGGCCAGCTCGGCGGCAACCTCCTGGCAGCGCCCGAAGCTCCCCACCACGCGGACGTTCGCCTTGTAGCAGGGGCGCTCGGGCACGCTCGCGAGGGCCTGCTCGACGCTCCAGAAGTTGTCCGGGTGCGCGAGCACGAAGCCGAGGTCCGCATCCACGGCGACCTTCTCGCCCTCGTACTCCACCACGAGGTAGGAGTCGTCGACGTCGTGCAGGCGGCCCATCACGGCGAGCAGGCCGTCGTGGTCGATGGGCACCTTCTCGACGAGCTCGCCGTCGAGGTAGACGAGCTGACCGTTGCTCGTGACGGCGGTGGCGCACGCGGCCTCGTCGCCGGCGAACATCCGGGGCAGGTCGCGGAAGATGCGCCCCGTGCAGGGGACGAAGTGGACGCCTGCCGCCTGGAGCGCGTGGATGGCGTCGAGCGCGAACTGCGTGACGACGTGGTCCTCGCGCCAGATGAGGGTGGCGTCCAGGTCTGAGAGCACGAGCTTGATCAAGAGGAGTCCCTTCGAAGCAGGCCGCGGCGGGCACGCGCGTCCATGCGCACGCCCCATGTCTGACGCCCGCGCACGGCCTGCCGGGAGGATTGCAGGCGCGACGGTCGGGGGCCGTCGTGCCCGTATATCAAGCCGCGCGTCAGGGTTGGGGGTTCCGACACGCGACCCATTCTAGATATATCCTCACGCCCGCGCCATGCCGGCCAGAAGTTCGCAGACGGTACCTTGCGCGCCCCCGGATGGGTCAGGGCGCGGCGGACGCGCCGCCGAGCACGGCCACGAGCGTGGCCACCGCCACGGCGGGCGCCAGGGGGATGCCCCCCGAGCGCCGCGGCCCTCCCCGGAGGCGCGCCGCCAGCTGCACCGCCGCACGACCCGCGAGCGCGAGCAGGCAGGACGCGCCCACGACCGCGAGCCCGAGGGCGGGCCCCGTCCAGACCCCCGCAGCCGCGAGGAGCTTTACGTCCCCGCCGCCCACGCCGGGCCTGCCGCCGAGACGCTCGGACGCAGCCGCGGTCGCGAGCATCACCGCCAGCACGACCGCCGCCCCGAGCGCCGCGGCGGGAACGGCTCCCCTCGCCGCCGCGCGCACGACCCCCAGGAGCGCGACGGCCACGGCGCAGCCGTTGGGCACGATGCGGTGCGCGAGGTCGGTCGCCGCCGCGATGCCCAGGGCCGCGGCGAGCCCGGCCACGCATGCGACCTCCATCACCATCTCCAGCGCTCCCATGCCGCCCCCCTCTCCTCGAGCCCGCCGTCCTTCTCGCCCTGCCGCGGGGCTCCGATTGTAGGGCGCCCGCGCGCCGTCGCGGGGCTCGCGTCCGTGCCGCGGAGGGGCATTTGGCGAGAAACGCCATGCCTGAGCTGCGACGATACAAAAGGTGACCGATGTCGTCAGGTTCGGTGCAGCTTCGTTGCAGCTTCGGCGCAGCTGCGCGCAACGTCGTTGCGGATATATACTGGGCCGAACCATCGAGGAGAGGACCATGAGCGAGAGCACCGCACGCCCCCGCAACCTGAGCATCGAGGCCCTGCGCCTCGTCGCCATCGCCGGCATCGCGATCTTCCACACGTTCCAGCCGTGGTTTGCCGCCGCGACCGACGGCGTCTGGCAGGCGGGGGCGCCCGCGCTGGCGGCGCTCGGGTGCGTGAGCCTGCTCGGCGCCTACGGCAACAACGTCTTCTTCCTCGTCTCGGGCCTCTTCCTCGTGCCGCGGGCCGCGCGGGCGGCCGGCGAGCCCGGCTACTGGGGCCGCCAGGCGCGCGCCCTCGGCCGCCGCGCGCTCGTCATCGGGGCGTCCGTGGCCCTCTACGCCGCGATCGCCCTCGCCGTGAGCGCCTGGGTCGTCCCTCTCGACGGCGTCTCGCTCGACCAGGCCGGATGGCTCCTCGGCGGCCTCGAGTTCATCTGGGTCTACCTCGCGTGCGTGGCGTTCGTGCCCGTCATCGGCTGGGCGTGGCGACGCGTGCGCCGGCCCCGCGCCGTGGTCGCCGCGCTCGTCGCGGCCGTCTTTGCCGTCAACGCCTACATCGCCTTTATCTCCCCCGGCTCCGAAGTTCGCGGCCTGCTCGAGTGGCGCAAGCTCATGAGCGCCGTGACCTACCTCGTCGCCTTCCTCGCGGGCGGCGTCCTGGGCGAGAAGAACCTCGCGCGTCCCGGCCGCGCGCTCGCCGCCAGCTGCGGAGCGGCCCTGCTGCTCGAGGGGGGCGCCGCCGTCGCGGGCAACACGTGGCTGCTCGGCGCGCTCTCCTTCAAGTCCACCTCGCTGCTCTCGTTTGCGCTCGCCGCAGCCTCGGTCGCGCTTGCCGCGCAGGGCCGCGCGGTCGCCGCGGACACGCCCGCGCGCCGCGTCGTCGCCGCGCTCGCGCCGTCCATCCTCGGCTTCTACGTCATGCAGTCGATGTTCTTCTCGCTGTGGCGCCCCGTCGCGGACGCCGCCTGCGACGCCGGCCTCGCCGCGGGCGGGCAGGCGGGGCTGCTCGTGGCAGGGACAGTCGCGAGCCTCGTCCTTCTCTGCATCATGCTGCTCCTTGACCGCGCGACGAGGGTCCCCCTGCTGCGCGCCCTGCATCTGGCGTAGGCCCTCCCGCCCCCCACCCGCACCCGCCGCGCCCCCGCGCGAGAAATGTACGACCTTGCCGTTCTTCTCGGTAGAACGCACGTTATTTACCTGCGCAAACGCTGCGGAGCCCAAGTGTTTTCCCGCCAAGGTCGTACATTTCTCACCCGAGAGGGGGCCTGATCACCCGAGAGGCGACCTAAGCCGGGCCCGAGCCAAGCGCGAGGCCCCCGACGCTGCCCGGACGGGTATACTTCTCCACGTTTGCGCATTCGAGGGGGTTTCGATGACCGACTGGATCGTCAAGACGTTTGTGCCCGACGCCGACAACGTGGGCGACGCGCGCGTGCGCACCCGCTACGGGCTGGTCGCGAGCATCACCTGCATCGTCTGCAACGTCGTGCTATGCCTGGGCAAGGGCGCCGTGGGCCTGCTCGCCGGCTCGGTCTCGATCGTGGCGGACGCCGTCAACAACCTCTCCGACGCATCGAGCAACGTCGTCAGCCTGCTGGGCTTCAAACTCGCGAGCCGCCCCGCCGACGAGGAGCACCCCTACGGACACGGCCGTTACGAGTACCTCGCCGGCCTCGTCGTGGCAGTGCTGGTGTGCGCCATCGGCATCAATCTGCTGGGGTCCTCGGTCGAGAAGATCCTCCACCCCGAGCCCACCGAGTTCAGCGCCGCCGTCGTGGTGGTGCTCGTGGCGTCGATGCTCGTGAAGCTGTGGATGGCGGCCTTCAACCGCCGCCTCGGGCGGGCCATCTCTTCGGACACCCTCGAGGCCACCGCCGTCGACTCCCGCAACGACGTCATCTCAACCGCTGCCGTCCTCGCCTCCGCGGTGATCTCCCAGCTCTCCGGCTTTGACCTCGACGGCTGGGCGGGTCTGGCCGTGGGCGGCTTCATCTGCTGGAGCGGCTTCGAGCTCGTGCGCGACGCGGTAAGCCCCCTGCTGGGCACCGTGCCCGACCCCGCCTACGTCGAGCACATTCGAGCCAAGATCATGAGCTACGCCGGCGTACTCGGCACGCACGACCTCATGGTCCACGACTACGGCCCCGGGCGCCAGTTCGCGAGCGCCCACGTGGAGATGGCGGCCGAGGGGAACCCGCTCGAGCAGCACGACCTTCTCGATAACATCGAGCAGGACTTCAAGGTCGAGGAGGGGCTGGTGATGACGCTGCACTACGACCCCATCGTCACCAACGACCCCGCCGTGCGCGACATGCGCCACTGGATCGACCTCGCCGTGAAGGGCATCGACGAGCGCCTCTCCATCCACGACCTGCGCTGCGTCCCAGGCCCCACGCACACTAACGTCATCTTTGACTGCGTGCGGCCCGCGGGCTGCGCGCTCTCCGCCGCCGAGCTGCGCACGAAGATCTCCGAGGTCGTGCGCGAGCGCTACCCGCGCGCCGTCTGCAAGATCACGATCGACGACTCCTACGTCTCTTCCCGCCAGTGAGGTCGGCGGGTGCGGTGTCCCCCTTTGGGACACCGCACCCGCCGCCGACCAGATTGGAGTGCCATGGCTTCCAGCAGCTACCTCGCCAAGCAGATGATCGTCATGAGGCGCGACCTTAAGATGCGCAAGGGCAAGATCGCCGCGCAGGCGGGCCACGCCTGCGTCGAGGCCGTCCTCATGGCCCTCGTGCGCGAGGGCCGCGCCGCCGACCTCCAGGCAACCGACGGCTGGGCCTGGCTCTATCACGACGAGGACGACACCTCCCCGCTCACGGACTGGTTCGACGCCGGCGTGGCAAAGGTCTGCGTCTACGTGGACTCCGAGGAGGAGCTGCTCGACCTCGCCGCCCGTGGCCGCGAGCAGGGCTTTGCGGTCGCCCTCGTGCGCGACGCCGGCCACACGGAGTTCCACGGCGAGCCCACCTACACCTGCCTGGCCTTCGAGCCGCTTCCCGCCGAGAAGATCGACCCGCTCACCGGCGACCTGCCGCTGTACTAGAACGGGCTCGGCGTTCTTCTCGCCCGCCCGCTTGTCCGTCTGCTAGTACGCATAGTTCTAGAAATCCGAAATGCTCACCTGCGGATATATGAAAGTTAATCGAACTGTGCGTACTAGCGACCCGAGGAGGCCCGCCCGGGCCAGCCGCATTGTTTCGACGCTGTAATTCCTACTTGTAGGGTGGGTTTATAAGTGCCACCCTATCCTCACGCATCCGGAGAGGGAGGCAGCATGAACGTCGCGCGCAGCGTCGAGGACCTGATCGGCTCCACGCCCCTGGTCGAGCTCACCGCGCTTCTCGGCGACAGTCTGGGGGCTCGCGTCCTCGGCAAGCTCGAGTCCGCCAACCCCGGCGGCTCCGCGAAGGATCGCGTCGCCCGCGCGATGGTCGACGCCGCCGAGCGCGAGGGGCGCCTCGTGGACGGCGGCACCATCATCGAGCCCACGAGCGGCAACACCGGCGTCGGCCTCGCGATGATCGCCGCCGCGCGCGGGTACCGCCTGATCCTCACGATGCCTGACACCATGAGCGTCGAGCGCCGCCAGCTCGCTGCCGCCTACGGGGCCGTCATCGAGCTCACGCCGGGCGCGGAGGGCATGGCCGGCGCCGTGGCGCGCGCCGAGGAGCTCGCGGCGGCGACGCCGGGCTCCATCATCGCGGGGCAGTTTGACAACCCCGCCAACCCGCAGGCGCACTACGAGACCACGGGCCCGGAGATCTGGGCGGCCACCGACGGAGCCGTCGACGTGCTCGTCGCCGGCGTGGGCACGGGCGGAACCCTCTGCGGCTCCGCGCGCTTCCTCAAGGAGAAGAACCCGGCCGTGTGGGCCGTCGCGGTGGAGCCCGCGGAGTCCCAGGTGCTCGCCGGGCTGCCGGCGGGGGCCCACGGCATCCAGGGCATCGGCGCCAACTTCGTGCCCGGCAACTTCGACCGCTCGGTCGTGGACCAGATCATGCCCGTGACCTCGGACGACGCCATGACGACCACGCGCAGGCTCGCGCGGGAGCTGGGCCTGCTCGTGGGCGTCTCGTCGGGCGCCGCCGCCTGCGCCGCGCTCGCGCTCGCCGCGCGGCCGGAGCTTTCCGGCAAGGTCATCGTTGCCGTGCTGCCCGACACGGGCGAGCGCTACCTCTCCCTGGGGCTCTGATGGAGGCCATCGCCACGCCCGCTGCGAGCAGGGCATCTGCCGAGAAGAACGTGCCGACCGGCCTGCGGGAGCTCATCCGAGAGGACGCCCAGGCCGCCTTCGAGCGCGACCCGTCGGCCGACAGCGTCTCTGACATCGTGCGCTTCTCGGTGGGCTTCAAGATCGTGCGCGCCTATCGCCGCCAGCACTGGCTCTACGAGCACGGGCACCGCACGCTCGCCCTGTGGCTGGCCATGCGCACGCGCGTCCGCTACGGGGCCGACATCCACCCGGCGGCGCAGATCGGGCGGCGCTTCACCATCGACCACGGCATCGGCGTGGTCATCGGCGGCACCGCGATCATCGGCGACGACTGCCTCATCTACCAGAACGCGACCCTCGGCATGACGGGCAAGCACGGCGGCAAGCGCCACCCGACCCTCGGCAACGGCGTCATGGTGGGCGCGGGGTCGATCCTGCTCGGCGCCATCAACGTCGGCGACGGCGTGCGCGTGGGCGCGGGGTCGGTCGTCGTGGACGACGTTCCGGCCAACACCACCGTGGTGGGCAATCCCGCCCGCGTGGTGCGCACGCGTGAGTGCCCGCTCTTCGACGACTTCGTCTGCCTCACGGACGACTTCGGCAAGAGCTGGATCATCGAGAAGTAGCCTAGGTGACCCAAAAGGGGACAGGAGCAAATTGGGACACGCTTCACCGTGTCCCAATTTGCTCCTGTCCCCTTTTGGGTCAAGCCTACAGCACCTGCTCGAGGCAGGTCTTCTGCACGGACATGCCCATCGCCTCGTAGAAGGCACGGGCGCCGGGGTTGCACTCCCAGACGTTGAGGGTCACGTTGTGGCAGCCGAGCTCGCGAGCATAGTAGAGGACGTGCCGGTAGAGCGCCGTGCCCACGTGCCGGCCCCGGCTGGCCTCGTCGACGCAGATGTCATCGATGTAGACGCTCAGGATGGGCTGCATGTTGTTGGACCCGCGATAGTCCTGGACGGCACAGAAGGCATGGCCGAGCACGTGCTCGCCGTCCTCCTCGTCCACCGCCACGAACACCGGGCGCGCGTCGTCGGCAAACAGCGCGAGCAGCTCCTCGTCGGTGTACTTGCGCGTGCCCGCGCGGAAGAGGTCGGGCCGGCCCTCAGCGTGGACCGTCAGCACCTGGCTCAGCAGGCGATGCACCCCCGCCAGGTCCTTCTCGCACGCCCTTCTGATCTGCATCGTGCTCACCCTCCCTCTCGTGGACGAACGCCACGAACTCGTCAGCCTCGCCCTGGGTCTCCAGCCGGGCCGTGTACTGATAGTCGCCCATGTCGTCGGAGAGGGCCGCCGGCACGCGACCGTGCGACATGACGGCCGTGCCCCAGTGCGCGAGCACCTCGTCGTGACCATGGGCGTAGCGATGCGCGTCGCGGCGGCTCGCGTAGACGCAGAAGGCGTCCGTGCCGTCCTGCGGCGTCCGCCGCTCGTCGAAGCAGACCATGTCCGCCCAGACCTGGTAGACGTTGGTGGCGTGGGCGTAGTTCATCATCTCCGGCGTGGTGCCGCCCGGCGGGCGCACGTTCACCTCGAGGCCCGCGTAGTCGCCCGCACGCCCCAGGCCGGGATGGTCGCGCGAAAGGCGGAAGAACTCCAGGTGAACGAAGCGGCTCGTGATGCCGAAGGCGTACACCGTCCGCCGTCCCAGCCGCGAGAGCTCGGGGTCGACCTTCGGGAGCGACCGATAGGACAGGTCGAGCCCGCCGTGCACGACGTCGGCCATCGACGGCGGGAACTCCTCCTGGTTCTCAAAGAGCGGCTCGCCCCGACTGTCCACGATGGCGTCCCAGGAGCAGATCCGCCCCTCCACCAGCTGCTCGACCACATAGGGGACCTCCCCGCACGTGGCGAGAAGGTCGCGCAGGTCGTCGTCGCTGCGCAGGATGCGCGTCCCGCCCGCGCCCACGCCGACCTCGGGCTTGGCGAAGACGGGGTAGTGGCCCATCTCGCCGATGAACCAGCGCGTCTCGTCGAAGGTCGTGAGGTGCGTCTGGCGCGCCGAGGGGACGCCCGCCGCGGCATAGAGCGGCTTCTGCACGGCCTTGCTCTGCCAGCGCGCGACCTGGTCGGGGCGCGGGCCGTGAGCGACGTTGAAGTCCTCGCGCAGACGCGCGTCGAGCAGGAGCCAGTGCTCGTTGTTGGACTCTATCCAGTCGGGCTTTCCCCAGCGGGAGGCAAAGTGCGCGACGCCGCGATAGACCTGCTCGTAGTCCTCGAGGTCGTGAACCCAGTAGTATTCATCGAGCGAGGCCCTCACCTCGTCGGCAAGGGCCTCCCACGGCGTGTCGCCTATCCCGAGCGCCCGGGCGCCGTTGCGGCGCAGGGCCGCGCAGAACTGCCAGTAGACGCTCGGGAACTGCGGCGAGACAAAGATGACGTTCATTTACTCGGCGCTCGCGTCGCCCTTCGCAGCCGTCTTCTTGGTGGTCGCGGCCTTGGTCGCGGTGGCCTTGGCGGTCGTGGCCTTGGTCGTCGCGGCCTTCTTCGCCGTGGTCTTCGCGGGCGCGGCGGCCTTGGTGGCCTTGGCGGGCGTCGCGGCCTTGGCGGGCGTCGCGGCCTTCACGGCCTTGGCCGGAGCGGCGGGCTTCTCGGCCTTGGCGATGGCCGCCGGCTCCTCGGCCGCGGCGGCCTTGGCCGTCGAGGTCGCCTTGGCAGCGGTCTTGCGGGCGGCGGGCTTCTTGGCGGCAGCGGCGGCCGGCTTGGCCTCGGTCGCGGCGGCCTCGTCCTTCTCGACCTTTGCCGCGGCGGCCTTGGCGGTCGTCTTGGCCGTGGCGCGCTTGGCGGCGGGCTTCTTCTCGGCAGCGGCCTTGGTGGTCGTGGTCGCGGCCTTCTTGCGCGTGGTCGTGGCGCGCTTCTTGGCCGGCTTCTCGGCCGCCGTGGTCTTCTCGACGTCGGCGAGCACGATCGGCAGGAAGTAGCGCAGCTGCTTCTTCCACCAGTACCAGTTGTGCGTCACGTCGCCGCCCCAGTAGTCGCACCAGGCCTCGACGCCCAGGCGGACGAGGTTGGCGTCCATCTCGCGCGTGCAGCGCAGCGAGTCGGCCTCGGAGGCCTCCTGGCCGGTGCAGAACAGCAGCTGACGCTGGTTGTACACGGCCACGTAGGGGTGGTCGAGCGGCATCTGCGGCAGGAAGGCGTTGGGCGTGTTGTCGTAGAGGGTGGCGTCCATCCAGTCGCCGAAGTAGCGGCGCGCGTCATAGCTGCCGGAGAGGCAGACGCAGCCCTGGAAGAGGTCCGGGCGGCGCAGCAGCGCGATGGCGGCGTGCGTGGCGCCCATGTCGCAGCCCATGGCCAGCGGGCGGGCGGTGGACTTGCTCACCTTGTGGACGAGGGGCACGAGCTCGTCGACCACGTAGTGATAGTAGGTCTCCTGGCGCTGGGCGCGCTCCTTGGGGTCGCCGTCGGCGGCCCAGGACTCCTGGTCCACGGTCTCGGTGCAGAAGAGCTGGATGATGCCGGAGTCGAGGTACTCGGCGAGCTCGTCGACCACGCCCGCGTCCTCGAGGCTCTCCGGAGAGGCGGCCAGCGTCGGGAACATCACGACGGGCAGGCCCTTCTTGCCGTATACGTTGACGTGCATGTCCTTGCCGAGAATGGCGCTCCCGCACACGACGCTTTTCTTGTCCATATGATCCCCCAAGATGTGTTTCCTAGGTGCTTTCCCCGAAAGTGCATAAGCCATCTTATCGCTTTTAGCTGAAAGCCATGTTTTCTCCTCGTAAGGGTGATACGAGACTGAAACGCTTGCGCCGTTGCGCCCGCCGTCGGGCAGGGCCACAATGGAGGCTCGAGCGAAGGGAGTCTCATGGCGGAGAAGACGACGAAGGCGCTGCGCAGCGCCGCGAGGGTGCTGGCGTACGGAGGCGTCGCCGCCCTCGGCCTGGCCGCGGTCGCGTTTGTGTTCGCGCTCCTGTCACACGGCCTCGACTGGTCGGCGGGCCTCGACTGGGCGCGCAAGCTGCTGCTTCTGGTGGGCGCCCTCTGCCTGATCACGGGCGGGTGCGGCCTCTTCGTCTCCGGGCGCGACCGGCCGAGCGACGCCGTGACCCCGCACGAGGACGACACCTTCCGCATGTTCTGGCACGAGGTGGGCATGCCGTGGGGCGCCGCGGTGAGCCTCGCCTCCATCGACTTCCTCGTTCTGGGGACGGTCGTGGACCTCGTGTACTTCTCGGTCGCCGGTTAGAGCTCTGGGGCACGGGCGGGCTCGGGCGTGTTACCCTTTCTGGTTGGAAATCGCCACAGAGAGGACCCCCGCCCATGCGCATCGGATTTGACAACGACAAGTACATCGCACTCCAGGCCGAGAAGATCCGCAAGCGCATAGGGCAGTTCGGCGGCAAGCTCTACCTGGAGTTTGGCGGCAAGCTCTTTGACGACTACCACGCGAGCCGCGTGCTGCCCGGCTTTGAGCCCGACTCCAAGATCCGCATGCTCGAGAGCCTCAAGGACGACGTCGAGGCCATCATCGTCATCAACGCGGACAACATCGAGAACGCCAAGCGCCGCTCCGACATCGGCATCACCTACGAGGAGGACGCGCTGCGCCTGATGGACTCGTTCCGCGCGCGCGGCCTCATGGTCGGCGGCATCTGCATCACGCACTTCACGGGGCAGCCGCACGCCGAGGCGTTCCAGCGCCGCCTCGAGGCGATGGGCGTGCGCTCCTGGCGCCACTACCTCATCGACGGCTACCCCTCGGACGTCAACCACATCGTCTCGGACGAGGGCTTCGGCAAGAACGACTACATCGAGACGAGCCGGCCGCTCGTCGTGGTGACCGCTCCCGGCCCCGGCTCGGGCAAGCTCGCCACGTGCCTCAGCCAGCTCTACCACGAGAACAAGCGCGGCGTTCAGGCCGGCTATGCCAAGTACGAGACCTTCCCGGTGTGGAACCTGCCGCTCAAGCACCCCGTGAACGTCGCGTACGAGGCCGCGACCGCCGACCTCGACGACCGCAACATCATCGACCCGTGGCACCTCGAGGCCTACGGCGAGGTCACCGTCAACTACAACCGCGACGTCGAGACCTTCCCCGTGCTCAAGGCCATGATGGAGAAGATCGCCGGCGAGAGCCCCTATCAGTCCCCCACCGACATGGGCGTCAACATGGTGGGCCTGTGCATCTCCGACGACGACGTCTGCCGCGAGGCCGCCAAGAACGAGATCGTGCGCCGCTACTTCACCGCAGCCGAGGAGCTGCGCCGCACCGGCGAGGGCGAGGGCGCGCTCGCCAAGATCGAGCTGCTCATGAGCCAGGCGGGCGTCACGAGCGACTACTCGCCCGCGCACCAGGCGGCCCTTGCCAAGGAGGAGGCGACGGGCGGCCCGGCGGCAGCGATGGTCCTGCCCGACGGCGCGCTCGTGACTGGTAAGACCTCCGACCTCATGGGCGCGGCGGCGTCGCTTCTGCTCAACGCCGCCAAGCACATGGCGGGCATCCCCAAGAAGACCTACGTGGTGAGCGAGGAGGCGCTCGTGCCGATCTGCCACCTCAAGACCGAGCACCTGCGCAGCCGCAACCCGCGCCTCCACTCGGACGAGATGCTCATCGCGCTCTCGCTCTCCTCGGCGACCAACCCGCAGGCGGAGGAGACGGTCGACGCCCTCGAGCAGCTGGCCGGCTGCGACGCCTATTTCTCGGTCATCATCTCCGAGCAGGACAAGAACACCTATCGCAACCTGGGCATCAACGTCTGCTGCGAGCCCAAGTACGAGCGCCGCGGCTACTATCACCGCTGATTTCTGGATTGCTACTTTGCCTGACCGCGCACACCTCCCATTTTGAAGAGGAAATCTCCCTCAAAACGGGAGGTGTGTGCGGTCTGGCGTTTTACTCAAGCTCCTTGACGAGCCAATCTCTGCGCTCAGGCTTCGGCATCTTTGGACTAACCCACAGGTCACGGGCAATCTGGCGCGCCAAGACGTCGAGAGCGTCCCCCGACAGCTGTCCAGAAGTCACCGAGGCCACCTTCCACCCCATGCTCTTGAGCGAGTTCCTCTTCTTGGCGTCCGAGTCGATCTTTTCGGCGCTCGCATGATAGAGCGTGCTGTCAACCTCAATGACGGTTCGCCTCTCCGGCCAGCAGATGTCTACCTCATATCGTGCGAACTGGCTAAACGGAACGTCTTCTGCGCGTGGAGTGATGAGATAGTTCAACTCGGGCCGCGTTAATCCATATCCCCCGAGCTTGATCGGCAGAGTGAGGACGAGCGCGGCCTTCGTCTCCAGCGGAGAACGGGCCGGGTGCATCGAGTAGCCGAGCGCCCGTCGAAGCTTATCCACCCCGGGACATCCTTTAGCCGACATCAAATAAGAACGAAGCTCGTCATCTGTGAAGAGGGGGTCCCTGTCCATGAATCCGCGAGAGTCTTCAGACTTGCCATAGAGACCGAGGCACTCCATCACACGAGAGGCCACATGGGGAAGACTTGAGCGCACGCCGTCAAGCAGGCAGCAAAAGGCCGGCGACGTAATCAACAGCCCTGGAGCAATCTGGTAGAGCGAGCCTGCCGGCAGGCGCCCTGACCACACGTGACACTTCACCCTCTGAGAGCGCAGCCTTCTTTCGGAGCTATCTACAAGAATGTGGACTGGATTGTCCCTGGTTGGCTCGATGCCCAGCAGTTCGAGCCCGCTCTTCAGCACGTCGCGGCTCGACCGAGCGCTCCAGTCCGTCTGAGAGGAGCACGGGTTGCCCAGCCTGTTGAGCAAGCCCTTGTGCGCCCAGAGGCGCATAGCACTTATGTCCGTAATTGTTATCATAATAATGTTATATATTATTATTTACAGAGTGTCAAAGTTTTTTAAAGGGCTGTACTGTTATCTGATGTAAAGGCGGCTACTTTGCCTGACCGCGCATACCTCCCGTTTTGAAGGGGAAATCTCCCTCAAAACGGGAGGTATGCGCGGTCCGCAAAAGTACTCCACGACTCCAGGCCCATTTGGCACCGTTCGCGGTATGCTTTCCTCTGGTTCAATCGAGAGGAGAGACGTGGACTACCAGCTCATCGCCTTCGACATGGACGGGACGCTGCTCGACACCGGCAAGCACGTGCTCCCGTCCTCGACGCAGGCCATTGACGAGGCCGTCGCGGCAGGCAAGGACGTAGCCATCTGCTCGGGCCGCAGCCCCAAGATGATCGAGCTCGACCACGCGAGCTTCGGCCGCGTGCGCTACGCCATCTGCTGCAACGGCACCGTGCTCTACGACCTCGCGGAGCACCGCGTCCTCTCCACCACATCGTTCGACCACGAGACCGTCGCGCGCGCCGTGGCGGCCGTCGGCGACGATGACGCCATGATCGACGTCTTCTCCGGCGCCGACATGTACTGCCAGACGACGGACCTCGAGCGGATGGACCACTATCGCATGGGCATCTACCAGGGTCTCTACGACGCAACGTCCACTCCGGTCGAGGACGTCCGCACCGTGCTGCTCGACCCCGCCACCTCCGTGCAGAAGTTCATCTTCCACTTTGCCGACCCGGCGTCGCGCGCGCCGGCGCGCGAACGGCTCGCCGGCCTGCCCGTCGAGCTCGCCGAGTCCGAGGACGCGAGCCTCGAGCTCTCCCCCGCCGGCGCCAACAAGGGCTCGGGCCTCGTCGCGCTCGCTGAGCTCCTCGGCATCCCGCGCGCGGCGACCATCGCCGTCGGCGACGCCGAGAACGACCTCTCGATGCTGCGCGCGGCGGGCCTGGGCGTGGCCATGGGCAACGCCACCGCGGAGGCGCGCGCGGCCGCGGACGTCGTCGTGGCCGACAACGACCACGACGGCTGCGCCGAGGCGATCCGTCGCTTTCTTCTGGGAGGTGAGGACGCGTGAGGCGCATCCTCATGATCGCCACGGGCGGCACCATCGCCTCGACCGAGGACGGGTCGGGACTCGCCCCCACCATGACCGGGCCCGAGCTCGCCCGTCAGGTCCCGCTGCTCGACACCATCTGCGAGCTCGACTTCGTCCAGCCCATGAACATCGACAGCACCAACATGCGCCCGCGCGACTGGCTCGAGATCGCCCGCGCCGTGCGCGACGCGTACGCCGACTACGACGGCTTCGTCATCCTCCACGGCACGGACACGATGGCCTACACCGCCGCGGCGCTCTCCTACCTCATCCAGGACAGCGAGAAGCCCATCGTGCTCACGGGCTCGCAGCAGCCCATGGCCAACCCCTTCACCGACGCCAAGCTCAACATCTACCACAGCGTGCTCTACGCCTGCGACGACGACAGCCGCGACGTCAACGTGGTCTTTGGCGGCAAGGTCATCTGCGGCACCCGCGCCCACAAGCAGCGCACCATGAGCTTCAACGCCTTCACGAGCATGAACTACCCGTCCGTGGCCTACATCCGCGGCGACCGCATCGTCCGCCCCGCCGGCGCCCCGCTCGCCCGCAAGACCGGCGCCGCGCCACGCTTCTACGAGGACCTCAACGAGCGCGTCATCGTGATCAAGCTCACGCCCGAGCTGCGCCCGAGCATCTTCGACCTCCTGCGCCGCGACTACGACGCCGTCATCCTCGAGACCTTTGGCATCGGCGGCATCCCCGCCTACGACGGCTCCTACCAGGACGCCATCTTCGACTGGGTGGACTCCGGCCGCACCCTCGTGGTGACCACGCAGGTGCCCGAGGAGGGTCTCGATCTCGGCGTCTACGAGGTCGGGCACGCCTACGCCGAGAAGGACGGCATCCTGAAGGGCGACGACATGTCCACCGAGGCCCTCGTCGCCAAGACCATGTGGGCCCTCGGCCAGACCAACGACCCCGCCGAGGTCGCCCGCCTCTTCTACGCCCCCATCAACCACGACCGCGTGCCGCGCTAACGAACCCGCAATAGCGCCCGCCCCGGGGGCCCGGCGGTCTTGCTCCGTGCTCAAACAGTCCTCTTCGCACGAAGGCCACATTAAGTGGCCTTCGGCTCATGCGGAACTGCGCGCGGAGCAAGACCGCCGGGCCCTGACGACGACATCAACGACCGCGCCCCGCCCCATTGTCCCGCGCGCAGTTCTGCAGCCGCGCGTCCTGTGCGCGGCGAAGCTGTTTGAGCACGGGGCAATGGGGCGGGGCCACCCGGCGGAGAGGTTACGTCAGCTCGGTCACCGTGACGGTGGGCGCGTCGTCGTCCTTCTCGACGCAGCGGAACGAGATCTCGTCGCCCGCCTGATAGGTCACGATCTCGACGAGGCCCGGCAGCGCAAAGTCGTAGATGGTCGCATTGCCCTCGAGCGTCACGTAGAAGTGCGAGTTGCCGTCGATCACGGCCTGCGCCACGCGCGCCACCGTGCCGGCGACCTCGCGCGTCGCGGAGGCGTCCGCGGCCTCGTCCTCGTCGAGCAGGCCGTCGGCGGCGAGCATCCCGAGGTATGCCTCCTGGCACTCCTCGACCGTCGAGCCGGTCGCCACGCTCTGGTACTGCTCGACGTTGATCATCGCATACATCTTGACCAGGCCCGCGGCGTCCTTGAGCGCCATGAAGTAGGTGGGCTGGCCCGCCACGTTGAGCAGCAGCGGGTAGGTGGCCTGGTAGCCGAGGTGCTGCACCTGGCCCTCGGCCGAGGCCATCGCGGAGTCCTCGGTGGCGCCGCCCTGCGCGAGCGCATAGTAGCGCGAGTCGCCGGTGCGCTGGTTCACCAGGATGAAGCCCACGTTGGAGTTGTCCGCCGTCACGGAGCTCACGCCCGTGTAGAGGTAGATGTCCTCGCCCTGCGCCAGGTAGTTATAGCCCAGCTCGCCGTTGGTGCCGCTCGTGGTGCGCACGACGCCCTCCTGGCCGAGCCACGAGTTGAGCCAGCCGCCCTGGTAGGCTCCGCTCCAGTTGTACTGCTCGATGAGCAGGTCAGCGGGATAGGCGCGGTCGACCCACGTGGGGCACTCCTCCACGGCGAAGTCGGCCGTCTCGCCCGTGCAGGCGTCCACGAGCACCACGCGCGCGATGGTCGTGCCGCCAAACAGGCCGATGGTCTTGCGCTGCACCGGATAGACCCACCAGGGGTTGCCCTCGTCGTCGAGCTCGAAGGACTTCTGGTCGAACATATAGCCCGGGTACGAGAGCTGCACGTGGCGGTCGACGTTGCGCATCAGCGGCTCGGAGTCGGAGTAGAGGATCGGCTGCTCCAGCCGCACGACCTCGGCCTCCTGCGTCACCATGTCCACGAGCACGTAGGCCGGGATGCCGGCGTCGCGGTTGGAGAACCACTTGAAGAGGTCGGCGTAGGCCAGCGGGCTCACGCGCACGGGACGACCCTGGTAGTTGATCTGGCTGTAGGTGTCCGCGATCTCGAACTGGCTCACGTACTCCGGAATGGAGCCCATGGCGCGGTTGCCCAAAAGAATCGCCGAGTCGCGGTCGATAACGGGGACGTCGGCGTAGTCTACCTGCTGGATGTCCGTGGCAAAGTCGCCGTCCGTGGTCTGGAGCACGGTCGCGTAGCGCTCGGCGTTGCCCGGAACGAAGGGCTGCGAGAGCAACAGGCCCACGAGAAACGCCGCGATGACGGCGCCCGGGAGCAGCATGAGCTTCTTGAGGATCGGGGCACGCTTGATGCTGCGCGCCGCGGCCACGGCAAGGATGAGGATGACCACGAGGCAGATGCCGCAGATCCACATCCAGACCCGCGTGCTGCCCAGGTTGAGCGCGGGATGGAACCACCAGTAGCAGACGACGAGCGCCACCACCAGCACGACGGCCGCGATGACGAGCGCGCGGCGGCTCCACTTGGCGAGGCTGTCCACGAAGGAGGCGCTGGCACCGGAGCTGGCACCCGCCTCGCGCTTGATCTGGTCGAAAAGGTCCTTCAGGTCGGGGCCTTGTGCGGGCATCTCGTTCCTTTCTCGGGCGTGACAGTGGTGAAACTATACCGTGTCGGCGTCGGCGGGCGGCTCGGCGGTCAGCCGTGCCACGCCCCAGATCAGCGCGGCCGACACGAGGCTGCCGACCACGAGCGTGGGCACGAGCACGCCGCCCAGCAGCGGGTCCAGGACGTCCATGAGCTCGGACGAGGCGTTGACCGCCATGTGAAGCAGCGCGGCAAAGCGCAGCCGGCCCGTGCGCCGCACGACCCAGCCGAGCAGCAGGCCGAGGGCAAACGCGTAGGCCCCCTGGACGATGTTGAGATGCATGACGGCAAAGATCAGCGCCTGGGCGACGTTTGCCGCCCAGAAGCGGGCGGTCGGGACGTCGCCGCGAGCCTCGGGACGCGGCTCCGGGCAGGTCGCGCGCAGGCAGAACTCGAGGGCAACGCCGCGGCAGATGGCCTCCTCGGCGATGGGCGCGAGCACGGCGATGTCAATAAGCGTCACGAGATCTGTCGGCCCCGAGATGCCCGCAAGCTCCATGAGCTCGAGATAGAACTCCATCACCTCGGGAAAGAGCGTCAGCACCATCGTGAGCACGATCGAGAGCGTCACCTGCAGCACCAGTCCGAGCACGAGCAGCACACAGGTCAGAAGAACGCGGCGCTCCGGGCGAGAAGGACGGGCGACCTCGCGGCGCAGGCGCGCGGTCGGCCTGAGGCGGCGCCACCAGAGAACCGCCAGGGCGAGGCTCGCCGCCGTTGCGACGAAGGCCAGACGGTCGGTGTCCGACGCAGGCAGCGCGAGCTCAATCGCCACGAGGGCAGCCACCTGCGCCGCCAGGTAGGCAAGCGCCGCGCCCACGGCCGCAAGCAGCCACTTCGCCACACGCCCCGCACCGTAGCGCTGTGGCGCGGCGGGCTCCCTGTCCTCGCCCGGGATGCCGACGTTCATGCGAACCTCCCCTGAGACAACTAGGCTTGCCTCATTGTCGCATCAGCGCTCGATGCGCGCGAGCGCCGCGGCGGTGGGACCGAAGACCCACCAGGCGAGCAGCGCGCACTCCGCGACGAAGATCGCGAGCGCCAGGCCCAGCGCCGCCGGAATCGCCAGCACGTTCCAGAGCGCGCCGGCCAGCAGCGCGAGCGCCGGCAGCGCCATCACGACGACGCCCACGAGAAGCCCTGCGAAGACCATGAGCGTGGCCCCGCCGCCCTTGACGAGCTGGGCCTCGTTGTCCCAGGTGAGCCGCGGGAAGCGCGCGCCCAGGCCCAGCGACAGCAGCCCGAGCGACACCGTCGCGCCCAGGTAGAACGCCACGAGATAGGCGCCTGCCGCCGCAGGCACGCCAAGCAGCACGATGACAGCGACAAACAGCACGAGCATCGGCACCGTGGAGAGCGCGAACGGCGAGACGAACTTCGCCGCCAGGTACGCGCTCCAGTTCATGGGCAGGCCGCGCAGGAAGAAGAAGTCCTCGCCGTCGCGGCTCACGCCCATCGTGAACGAGTAGGACGAGAAGCCGAGGAACAGGCCAAAGAAGAGCACGCACGCCGCGCACCACGCAAGCGAGGGATTGTCAAAGGTGAGAAGCGCCGTGAGAGAGCGCGCCATCTCGAGCAGAGCCACCGGGTCCATGCCCGCGTCGGTCGCTTGGGAAACGCCCACCACACCGCTCACCACCATGATCACGATGAAGTAGAGAGGCATGAGCAGCGAGCTCAGGACAAACTGGTTGAAGAACACCGGCACGCGCACCATCATCTTCCAGTCTCGGCTGAGGTTGGCCGCAAACGACCCGCGCGTGCGGGTGGCCTGCGTGAGCTCCGCGCCCTCGACGCGCCTGCCGCGCTTGCCGCCGGCGCCCTGGAGCGCCTGGACGCCCTCGAAGTACCACCGGCGCGCCACGACCGAGAGGATCGCCGCGTAGAGCGCCACGCTCGCGAGCATGCCGAGCAGGCCGCCCAGCGCCGCGAGCGCGTCGCCCTCGACGACCGGCCTCGCGAGCAGCGACGGCGGGCAGAGCACCCCCACCACGACCGCGGGGACGCCGCCGGAGAGCAGCCCGCCCGCGCCGGACGCGAGCGAGGCCAAGCCGTCGCCCTGGAAGGCGAACTGGCTGCCCACGCCGATGGCCAGCGCCAGCACGATGATGAGCCCGCCGAAGACGCGCGAGAAGAGGTCCTTGTCGTGCGCGAGGCGCGAGAAGCGCATGAGGGGCACGCACACGATCACGAGCGCCAGGTTGACGGCAATCGCCGCCAGCACGAAGGCCGCCGTCACGGCGACCCACGTCCCCGGCGCCGCGCCCACGGAGAGCAGGCAGCCCAGCGCCACCGGCAGCAGGATGAGGTCGCCGAGCAGCGACATCCCGAGGAAGTGGGCGAGCTTGGCCCACATGATCGTCGTTGCCGAGATGGGCAGCGTCAGGTAGTAGCCGAGGTCGCGCACAAAGTAGAGGATGTTCACGGCCTGGTAGAGGCCCGTCAGCACCGTGAGGCCCACCAGGGCGACCACGCAGAGGCTGAAGGCCAGGTACGGCGTGACGCCCACCTCGCCGAGCATGTAGCCCATCATGAAGAACATGGCCGCTACCAGCAGAAACAGGAAGCCCATCGCCACCTTGCGCGCGCCCGAGCCAAGGGAGGAGAGAAGGCCGCGGCGCTTGATGGCGCCGTCGTCCCCGAGGCCCATGCCGGTATCGTCGAGGTGCTGCTCGCCCTTGATCACAACGCGCAGCATCACCTTGAACTGCTTCCAGGAGAAGTCCTGGGCCGCCGCGCGCGCCATCACTGCTCCTCCGGGGCAACGGGCTCGTCGTCCTTCTCGCCCGCCGGATCTGCGGCCTGCGCAAACGGCGAGTTCTCTGAGGTGAGCTCGAGGAACATCTCCTCGAGCGAGCCGTTGCTCTTGAAGTGCTCGCGCATCTCGTCGACGGTGCCCACGAAGAGCAGCTCGCCGTGAGCGATCACGCCCACGCGATCCACGACCTTCTCGGCCACGTCGAGCACGTGAGTGGAGAAGAGCACGGTCTTGCCCGCGTCAGCGTGACGCCGCATGGACTGCTTGAGCAGCCACGACGCCTTGGGGTCGAGGCCGGTCATCGGCTCGTCGAGGATCCAGACGGCCGGGTCGGGCAGCAGGGCGCCCATGATCATCATCTTCTGGCGCATGCCGTGGGAGTAGGACTGGATCTGGTTGTCGAGCTCGCCCTCCATGCCGTACTCGCGCGCGAGCTCCTCGATGCGCGGGCCGCGCACGGCGTCCGGCACCTCGTAGACGTCGGCGATGAAGCGCAGGAACTCGTGGCCCTTGAGGCGCAGCAGGTGGTCGGGCGAGTCGCTCACGTAGCAGAGGTTGCGCTTGGCGGCGAGCGGGTCCGTCGCCACGTTGACGCCGTCGAGCTCGATGGTGCCCGAGCTGGGCGCGAGCACGCCCGCGAGCATGTTGAGCAGCGTGGACTTGCCGGCGCCGTTGGGGCCGAGCAGGCCAAAGATCTCGCCGGAGCGAATCTCGAGGGAAAGGTCGCGCACCGCCTTGGTGGCGCCACCGTCGTAGGACTTGGACACGTGGTCGATCTTGATCATGGGTCTCCCGTCTTTGGGGGCCAAACGGTCACGCGCGCTATTCTACCCTGCGAGAACCCCCCCCCCGGCAAGTTTGGGGTGACGGTTTGGTAAGCGGCACGTCGTCGGGATAACGGGCTGGTTCCGGACGTTTCAAGTCCCAGAAATTACCACAGCCAGCCCGTTATTCTGGGCCGACAAAAACGGGCGGGTTCCGGACGTTCTGAAGGGGCCAAAGCGTCCAAAACCCGCCCGCTACGCGCAGGAGCGGCTGTTGCTGCGAGGTCTACTCCTCGACGGGCATGACCTTCTCGCAGTAGTCGCGGATGATCGAGCAGGACTTGCGCATCGCGCGACGCTCGTCGTAGGAGAGGTCGATCTCGAGCACGGAGTCCACGCCGGTGCTGCCGATGACGCACGGGACGCCGGCGGAGATGCCGGACTCGCCGTACTCGCCGTCGAGGTGGGCGGACAGCGGCACCACGCGCTTCTCGTTGTGCAGGATGGAGGTCACGAGCGCGGCCACCACCGACGCGATGCCAAACTCGGTGCAGCCCTTGCCGGAGATGATCGCGGCGCCGGACTCGCGCACGCGGCGCATGACGTCGTCGAAGTCGATGGTGTCCACCACGTCGTCACGCAGGGAGAGGTACTCGCGAAGCCCGATGCCCTCGACGGAGATGCGCGAGGTGGGGATGAACATCGAGTCGCCGTGCTCGCCCATGCAGAAGGCCTGGATCTGGCGGCTGGAGACGTCGATGATCTCGGAGAGGACGCGGCGCAGGCGCGCGGAGTCGAGCGAGGTGCCCGTGCCAAAGACCTGGTTGCGCGGCAGGCCGAGCTTGCGGTAGAGGTACTCCACGACGATGTCGGCCGGGTTGGAGACGCTGATGAGGATGCCGTGGAAGCCGGACTCCTTGAGCGGGCCCACGATGCCGTCGAGCACCTTGATGGTGCCGTCGAGCATCTGGAGGCGCGTCTCGCCCGGGCGGCGGCTGCGGCCGGCGGTGAGGATCACGAAGTGGGCGTCGGCGCAGTCGGCGTAGTCGCCCACGCGGATGGTGAAGGAGTCGCCGAGGCCCGAGGCCAGGTCGTCGAGGTCGATGGCCTGGGCGCGAGCGGCGTCGGCGTTGACGTCCACGAAGACGATCTCGTTCACGAGGTGCTGGAACATGAGGCAGAGCGCCACGTGGCTGCCCACGCGACCTGCGCCGATGATGACCGCCTTGCGGGTCCTGATGCCGTCCGTGTTCATGGATGCTCCTATCGTCCTGGCGCGCCGCGCCGCTCGTCGCTCGTCAAAAAAGGGGCGCCTCGGGGGCGCCCCTTAATTCTAACTGGTTGTGGACGTTCTATGACGAGAATGTTTCAGGAAATTGTCAGGCGACAAATGCGTTGCAAAGCGCGCCCCGGAAGTAGGGGCAGTGCCCACGTGCGGCGTCAGGACGCCAGCTCGCCCGGACCAGGCGCTGGACGCCAGTAGCCCCGGGCGTCGCGCGCCAGCAGCCCCTCTCCCACGAGATCTCGCCGGAGGGTGCACACGTCATCGTAAATGGGCGAGAGCACGTCGTTGACCTCGCGCTCCGAATAGACGCGCCCTGGCTCGAAGCGCTCGGCAGCGACCTCGAGCACGATGCGCTTCTTCTTGCGCTGGCGCGGGATGGCCGTGAGGCACCCATACTCGAAGAACGAGTCGATCACGCGCTGTCGGTAGGCCTCCTCGCGGCGCTCCTGTTCGCCCTCGTCACCCGCAGATGCGCTCACGAGCACGAGCAGGTTGTGATCGAGCTTCGCCCGGTTGAGCGCATACATCACGTAGTACTGGGTGCGGTACGAGCTCACGATCCTCGCCTCCGCGAGCTTCCTCAGGTGAAACGAAACTGTGGACGGCGCCAGCGCAAGACGCTCGGAGAGCAGCTCGACATAGAGGTCCTCGGCCGCGAGCGCGCGGACGATGCGCAGGCGAGAGCGATCCGCCAGGCACTTGAGCAGCGCGACGAGCTCGTCCTCTCCCATCAGACGGCCCGCAGGTCGTCCGTCGCGCGGAGCACCTCGGAGAGGGCCTCGAGCTTGACCTGCTCCACGTGGGCACTCCCCTCGTCACCGTGCTCGAGCGCGCGCTCCCGCGCAGCGCGCCACTCGCCGTGCAGCCGACCCATCCGCCCGGTGAAAAACGAACGGGCGGCGCCATCATCGTCCTGGCGCGCCGCCACGCCGAGCACGGTGCGCGCGATGTCAAAGACGTTTCCGCGAATGCGCTCAAGCGTCGCCTCGTCGTCGCGACCGTCCTCGCGCAGCGCCCGCTCGCAACCCGCACTGCGCCCCACGCGGTCGTCGAGCCACTCCCTCAGGGACTCGCCCATCTCTTTTCCTTTCTCACGCTGTCCTGCTGAATCTGATTTTATGGACATCGAATTATATATCAAGAGTGATTCTATAGTTATCGAAATGAACTCAGCAAGAAGGCTGATTGAGGGAGAAATTGGATTTGTAGGCAGTTTTTGGAAGAGGGCCCGAGTATCGTCATTTTGTTCGACGTCTCTACCAGCACTTTCACAGCTGGATCCCTGCCCGCTACTGAAGGGGTCGCCGAAAAACTGCACACAACATGCCAGGGCATCCCAAGGAGCCACTCTGTTGCGGCAAAACCCAATGAAAAGGCGGCGGACCCGAAGGCCCGCCGCCGAATCGAGTGCTACGCCACGGAAGCGCCGCCTAGTCGCGGGTGAGCTTGCGGTGCAGGCGGTGCGGCTTGGAGGCCTCGGCGCCGAGGCGCTTCTCGCGGTCGGCCTGGTAGGCCTCGAAGTTGCCCTCGAACCAGTGCCAGCGGCCGGGGTTCTCGTCGTCGCCCTCCCAGGCGAGGATGTGCGTGGCCACGCGGTCGAGGAACCAGCGATCGTGGGAGATCACCACGGAGCAGCCCGGAAACTCCTCGAGCGCCTCCTCCAGGCTCTCCAGCGTCTCGACGTCGAGGTCGTTGGTGGGCTCGTCCAGCAGCAGCAGGTTGCCGCCCTGCTTGAGCGTGAGCGCGAGGTTCAGGCGGTTGCGCTCGCCGCCGGAGAGGACGCCGGCGCGCTTCTGCTGGTCAGAGCCCTTGAAGCCGAAGGCCGCCACGTAGGCGCGGCTCGGGATCTCGGTCTCGCCCACGCGGATGTAGTCGTTGCCGTCCGAGACGACCTCCCAGAGGCTCTTCTCGGCGTCGATGCCCGCGCGCATCTGGTCAACATAGGAGAGCTTGACGGTCTCGCCCACCGTGAGCGCGCCCGACGTCGGCTGCTCCTGGCCCACGATCATCTTGAACAGGGTGGACTTGCCCACGCCGTTGGGGCCGATCACGCCCACGATGCCGTTGCGCGGGAGGCTAAAGCTCAGGTCGTCGATGAGCACGCGGTCGCCGAAGCTCTTGCAGAGGTGCTCGGCCTCGAGCACCTTAGCGCCCAGGCGCGGGCCCACGGGGATGTGGATGTCGGTGAAGTCCACGCGCTTGGAGGCGCGGGCCTCGGCCTCCATCTGCTCGTAGCGCTCGAGGCGCGCGCGGTTCTTGGCCTGGCGCGCCTTGGGGCTGGAGCGCACCCACTCGAGCTCGGACTTCATCTTCTTGGCGCGGCGGGCGTCCTGCTGGCTCTGGGCCTCCAGACGCGCGGCCTTCTTCTCCAGGTAGGTGGAGTAGTTGCCCTCGTAGGGGTAGAGCTGGCCGCGGTCGACCTCGCAGATCCACTCGGCCACGTCGTCGAGGAAGTAGCGGTCGTGCGTGACGGCCATGACGGCGCCGGGGTACTTGTGCAGGAACTGCTCGAGCCAGAGGACCGACTCGGCGTCGAGGTGGTTGGTCGGCTCGTCAAGGAGCAGCAGGTCGGGGGCCTCGAGCAGCAGCTTGCACAGGGCCACGCGACGACGCTCGCCGCCGGAGAGGATGGAGACCGGCGCGTCCGGGTCCGGGCACTGCAGCGCGTCCATGGCCTGGGAGAGCTGGGAGTCCAGGTCCCAGCCGTTGGCGGCGTCGATCTCGTCCTGGAGCTGGCCCATCTCGGCCATGAGGGCGTCGAAGTCCGCGTCGGGGTCGGCCATCTCGGCGCTCACCTGGTTGAAGCGCTCGATCTTGGCGAGCAGGTCGCCAAAGGCCAGCTCGATGTTCTCGCGGACGGTCTTGTCCTCGTCGAGCGGGGGCTCCTGCTGGAGGATGCCCACGGTGTAGCCCGGGCTCAGCATGGCCTCGCCGTTGGAGACGTCCTCGAGACCGGCCATGACCTTGAGCAGCGTGGACTTGCCCGCGCCGTTGGGGCCCACCACGCCGATCTTGGCGCCGGGGAAGACGCCCACCGTGACGTCATCGAGGATGACCTTGTCATGGACGGCCTTGCGGGCGCGGATCAGCTGGTACACGAACTCTGCCATGGGGTTTCTCGCCTTCTCTAGCAGGGACTTGTTCTCGGCACCATTCTACCGAGCCTTCCTGTGGCGGGCGAGAAGAACGAGCGGCTGCAACAGAAATCCGCCGCGGGACCCTCCGCCCGGCCCCGTTGGCCCATCGTCCCAACCGGACCGCCCTTCTCGCCCGCCCGTTTGTCGACGCGCACGAATTTCTACCGTTCGCGCGCACGACCGGCATAAAGCCCCTGCTCGCGTGGCACAATCAGAAAAGAGAGTCACTCAGGGGGAAGGACCGCCATGCCAGAAGGGATCCGCAAGGTAAACGTCATCGGGCACCTGCATCCGGACACGGACAGCGTCTGCTCGGCGATTGCCTACGCGCACCTCAAGAACGAGGTCGAGCACACCGACATCTACCAGCCGCGCCGCGCGGGCGCGATCAACCGCGAGACGGCCTTCGTGCTCAAGCACTTCGGCTTTGCCGAGCCCGAGCTCATCACCTCCGTCACCCCTCAGATCAAGGACACCGAGATCCAGCGCCAGGGCGGCATCGACGGCGAGATGAGCCTCTTCTCCGCGTGGAACCTCATGCGCGAGACCAAGACCGACACCCTCTGCGTCACCGACGACGAGAACAACCTCGAGGGCATCATCGCGGTCAAGGACATCGCCAACGCCAACATGGACGTCTTCGACAGCGGCGTCATCGGCACCGCGCGCACCTGCTACGCCAACATCATCGACACCCTCAAGGGCGAGATGCTGCTCGGCGACCCCATGGCGCGCGTGACCGGCGGCAACGTCTGCGTTGGCACCACGCCCGAGATGATGGAGGACTCCGTCCACCCCGGCGACATCGTCCTGGTGACCAACCGCTACGAGACCCAGCAGTTCGCCGTCGAGTGCGAGGCGAGCTGCCTCGTGATCTGCTGCAGCGCGCACGTCTCGAGCAAGGTCATCGCGTCCGCCGGCCGTCACGGCTGTGCCATCATCACCACCCCGTACGACACCTACGCCGCCGCGCGCATCATCTCGATGGCCATCCCCGTGCGCGCCAAGATGCTCTCCGAGGGCATCCTCAAGGTGAGCGTCAACACCGCCGTCGACGACGCGCGCAAGATGATGGCGCACTCCCGCCACCGCTTCTTCCCCGTCATCGACGAGAACAGCCACTACGTGGGCCTCGTGAGCTCGCCCAACCTGCTCGCGGCCAAGAAGAAGCACGTCATCCTCGTGGACCACAACGAGCGCTCCCAGTCCGTCGAGGGCCTCGAGCAGGCCGAGATCATGGAGATCATCGACCACCACCGCATCGGCTCCATCGAGACCGAGGGGCCGGCCTACTTCCGCAACATGCCGGTGGGCTGCACCTGCACGATCGTCCACATGATGTACCGCGAGAACGGCGTCGAGATCCCGGCCGACATCGCCGGCCTCATGCTCTCGGCCATCCTCTCCGACACGCTGGCGTTCCGCTCCCCCACCTGCACGCAGTTCGACCGCGACGCCGCGGCCGCGCTCGCCAAGATCGCGAACGTGGACATCGACACCTACGCGGACGAGATGTTCGAGGCCGGGGCCGACCTCACCGGGCGCACCGCCGAGGAGGTCTTCGGCGGCGACTTCAAGATCTTCAGCCGCGGCAACGTCAAGTTTGGCGTGGGCCAGGGCAGCTACATGACCGAGAAGAGCCGCAAGGCCGCGGAGGCGCTCGTGGGTCCCTACCTCGGCGAGGCCGCCATGCAGGAGGAGCTGCCGCTGGTGTTCTACCTGTTCACGGACGTCAAGAGCTCCTCGAGCGAGATTCTGTGGTACGGGGAGGGCGCCGAGGACATCATCGCGCGCGCCTTCGACGCCGAGCCACACGACGGCATCGCCAAGCTGCCGGGCGTCGTGAGCCGCAAGAAGCAGGTCATCCCCGCCCTCATGGCAACGCTGCAGAGCATCCAGGAGGACCAGGACTAGCCGCTGCCCGGCGCCGCAGGGCCCGGCCGTCAAAGCTCGCCCCCAGCCGCCCGTCGGATTTGTGTCCGGCGGGCGGTATATCATTGCTGCATCAGGAACCAAAGCGTCACGGAGGTCCGCCATGGCTGGGTCACAGGAGTCACGGGAGTCACGGGAGTCGCACTTTCTCGCGCTTCTCTCGCGCATGAAGTACATCGAGCGCTGGGCGCTCATGAGAAGCTCGCGACCGGAGAACCTCTCGGAGCACGCGCTCGAGGTGGCGGCCATCGCGCACATGCTGTGCGTGATCGGCAACGTGCGGTTTGGGCGCGAGCTCAACGCCGAGCGCGCGGCGCTCGTGGCCATCTACCACGACGCGTCGGAGATCATCACCGGGGACATGCCCACGCCGGTCAAGTATCACGACGGAAAGATCCGGGACGCCTACCGGGCGGTCGAGAAGAACGCGGAGGAGCGTCTGCTCGCCACCCTGCCGGACGACCTGCGCCCCGCCTTCGAGGACGTCTTCTGGCCCGCGGACGGCGCCAGCGAGGAGGAGCTCTACCTGCGGCGCCTGGTAAAGGCGGCCGACAAGGTCTCCGCGCTCATCAAGTGCGTGGACGAGGCGCGGGCCGGCAACGCCGAGTTCGCGAGCGCCGAGCTTACCTGCCGCGCCGCCGTGGACGAGATGGCGGCGGAGCTCCCCGAGGTCGCCGACTTCGTCCGCGAGTTCCTGCCCTCCTACGGCGCCACCCTCGACGAGCTCCTGTAGCTCTGCACAAAGGGGACGTGTTTTTTCGTGCAGACTTTTTGGGACAGGTTAGCTACCGGCGTCCGCTGCCGCTAACCTGTCCCAAACGGTCCGCACGAAAAAACACGTCCCCAAATGACAGAAAGAGAGAGCCATGCCCCACGGGATGCACGCCCGCCTGCCCAGGAACTTCGTGCTCGAGGAGCGACTCGAGCGCTATGCCCGCGCCATCGAGCTCGCGCCCGCCGCCTGGCGGGGCCGCTGGGCAGAAGGCTGCTGGCCCGGCATCGGGGCGCGGCAAGACCAGCCCCCTCGCTTCCGCGAGGTGCGGCTCGACCTCGGCTGCGGCAAGGGCACCTTTGCCGTGGAGTCGGCGCGTCGAGAGCCGGACGTCCTGTTCGTCGCGATGGACTCCGAGCCGATCTGCGTCGCCTACGCGGCCCAGCGCGTCTGCGAGAGCGGCCTTCCCAACGTCGTGGTGGTGCCCGGCTCCGGCATGCGCATCCGCGAGTTCTTCTCGCCCGGCGAGCTCTCCTGCATCCACCTCAACTTTCCCACCCCCTTCCCGCGCAAGCGCGAGGCGGGCAAGCGCATGGCGAGCATGGAGCGCCTCCTGGACTTCCGCGAGGTCCTCGCCCCGGGGGCGCAGGTGCGGCTGCGCACCGACAGCCAGCCGCTGTTTGACTTCATGCTCACGCAGGTGCCGCTCGCGGGCTACGAGCTGCTCTGGCAGACTCGCGACGCCCGCGCGGAGCTCCCGGACGTCCCCGCCAGCGAGTACGAGGAGCGTCTCGGCGCCCTCGGCGCACGCGTCTTTGCGCTGGCGGCAACCCCGGGCCCGGCGCCGGAGAACCCCGTCCAGACCGCCGAGCTATCGCTCGCGGCCTACCTCCCGCAAGACCTCGAGACGCTCGAGGGCCTGGGCTATGCGCCGCACGGCATGCAGGCGACGGTGACCAACCTGCGCAACCGCGCCCTCAGGGAGGCGGCGCGCGACCGTTCGCGAAGCTGAAAGCCCGCCCGCCCCAAATGGGTAGTAACGTAGTGAGTTCGCAACCTCGCGCGCCCGGCGCGCTTCTGCCCGAGGAGGGGCCATGCCGAAGATCGTCCCAGGCAACCGCCTGTACCTGTACCAGCTGCTGTCGAGAGAGCTCGGCGTCGGCAAGCAGACCCTGCTGCCGCGCGTCGAGGAGGTGCTGCTGGCGGACGGCCTCGTTCCCGAGGACCTGGGCTGCGACGACATGCGCGCTCTCTGCGAGCAGCTGGGCGAGTTCATCAAGCTGACGGTCTTCAAGAAGGGCTACGTCTACGCCACCGTGCTCGCCAACGAGGAGTACGACCGCGCGCTCGAGCGTCTGGCGAGCGCCGAGAAGAAGCCTGCAGCTGGCGGCAAGCCGTGGAAGCGCGCCAAGGGCGCCAAGGCGCTCAAGCCCCTGAAGCCACGGCACGTGGAGCGCGTGGTCGAGCCCGAGCCGGAACCGGAGGTCGTGAAAGAGCCCGCGGTCGAGAAGAACGAGGAGGCTGCGCCCGAGCCTGAACCCGAGGCCGCCGTTGTGCCTGAGGCTGCGCCGGAGCCCGAGCCGGAACCGGAGCCCGCACCCGAGCCGGAGCCCGAACCCGAACCCGAGCCGGACCACGTGCCGCCGATATCCTTCACCATCACCTATGTGCCCGAGCCCGGGCCGGAGCCCGAGTCCGCGCCGCAGTCCGATCCCAGCCCCGCGCCAGAGCCGGAGCCCGAGAAGGCGCCCGCGCCCTCGGCGGCCGTGGCGTCGCGCGCGCAGTCGGACCTCCCCCAGGACTTTCACACCGACGTGCGCTGCTCCAGCGAGCAGCTCAGCGTTCTCTATCAGGTGCTCCCCGCAAACGTTGACCCCATGGCCACGCTCGAGGAGGACTTCCGCGTGGCGCGGTCCTCGGGCGCGCTCGAGGGCACGCGCAGCAACGTCACCTTCTCGCTGCGCTACCTCCAGGCGGACGGCGTCACGCCGGTCCGCGTGACCCTGCGCCGCTCTGCGCGCGCGGTCGCGGGCAAGCGCTGGGCGCTCACCGAGGTCGATGCGGGCGCCACGGACGAGGTGGGGCTCGAAGGGCTCGACGTCGCCGCGCACGGCCCCTGGTCGGCCTTCCTGCGCCCGGGCGACGACGCGGACCCCGAGCGCGACTTCGCGCAGACGGTCTCCCTCGGCTCGCGCGAGGAGGCGCTCGAGCGCCTGGCGGGGCTCGCGCGGCCGGAGAACTGGGGCGAGGGACTGCACGTCCTCAACGATTACCTGGTCATGACCTTCACGCGCATCCGCGCCGAGGGCGCGCTCGCCGTCTCCGAGGACGGGGCCTCCGCCCGCTTTGACACGGGCCTCGTCACCGATGACGGCGCACCCATCCGCGCCGACCTCGTCGCCGGGACGGGCGACATCCCCTGGCAGCTCGAGGGATTCTCGGCGGGCGAGCCGGCAGAGCCAGCGCGCTACGTGACCGAGCTCGCCCAGATGACGCTCGACCCGACCCTGAGCACGCCGTCCTTCTCGACCCTCGAGGAGGTCCGCCGCAACCCGCGCCTGGCCACGCCCGCGTACGACCCCATCGCCAACGAGGTGCGCCTCTTGGTCCCGGACGATGGCCGAGCGCTCGCGCTCGCGGTCACGCCCGCCGGCTACCAGGTCGCGGCAACGCTCGAGCTCGCCGACGCCTACGCCTGCGCGCGCGTGGTGAGCTCCGAGCTGCCCGGCTGGCTTGGCGCGAGCTGAGGCTCTTCTCGCCAGGACGCCCTTCTGTGACAAGCACGTCTCAAGTTGCGCGCGACGCCGCCCCGCCGTGCTACATTCGTCCCCGGTAAACCGCCGCGACCCCGGAGGACCCCATGGCCAAGATCGAGATGAAGACCCCGCTCGTCGAGATGGACGGCGACGAGATGACCCGCATCATCTGGCAGATCATCAAGGACGAGCTCATCTGCCCGTTCGTGGACCTCAAGACCGAGTACTACGACCTCGGCCTCGAGAACCGCGACAAGACCGACGACCAGGTCACCGTCGAGTCCGCCGAGGCAACCAAGCGCCTGGGCGTTGCCGTCAAGTGCGCCACCATCACCCCCAACGCCGCGCGCGTGGAGGAGTACGGCCTCAAGCAGATGTGGAAGAGCCCCAACGGCACCATCCGTGCTCTGCTCGACGGCACCGTGTTCCGCGCACCGATCGTGGTCCGCGGGATCGACCCGGTGGTGAGCTGCTGGAAGAAGCCCATCACGATCGCCCGTCACGCCTACGGCGACGTCTACAAGAACTCCGAGATGCGCATCGACGGCCCCGGCAAGGTGGAGCTTGTCTACACCGCCGAGGACGGCACCGAGCGCCGCGAGCTCGTCCACGTCTTCGACGGCCCCGGCGTGGTCCAGGGCCAGCACAACCTCGACGCCTCCATCGAGAGCTTTGCGCGCAGCTGCTTTGAGTACGCGCTCTCCACTGGGCAGGACCTGTGGTTTGCCACCAAGGACACGATCTCCAAGACCTACGACCACCGCTTCAAGGACGTCTTCGCCGACATCTACGAGGCGGAGTATCGCGAGAAGTTCGAGGCGGCCGGCATCGAGTACTTCTACACGCTGATCGACGACGCGGTGGCCCGCGTGGTCAAGTCCGAGGGCGGCTTCATCTGGGCCTGCAAGAACTACGACGGCGACGTGATGAGCGACATGCTGTCCTCGGCATTTGGCAGCCTGGCTATGATGACCTCCGTGCTCGTGAGCCCGCACGGATACTTTGAGTACGAGGCGGCGCACGGCACCGTCCAGCGCCACTACTACAAGCACCTGAAGGGCGAGCCCACCTCGACCAACTCCGTGGCCACGATCTTTGCCTGGACCGGGGCGCTCCGCAAGCGCGGCGAGCTCGACGAGCTGCCCGAGCTGGTGGACTTTGCCGACCGCCTGGAAGCCGCCACGGTCAAGACGATCGAGTCCGGCCGCATGACCGGCGACCTCGCACGCATCACGTCGCTGCCCGAGCCCGAGACGCTGGGAACGCGCGAGTTCATCGTCGCCATCCGCGAGACCCTCGAGGCCTAGGGCATTCAAAAGGGGACAGGTCTCACCTGGGGCTCCGTGCCTGTCCCCTTTTTGAATGCCCCTCACAGATTGCCGACGAGAAGGTCCTTCGCGAGGGCCGCGCACTCGCGAAGCGCGCTCTGCGGCAGATAGAGCGGGTTGGACGGCGCAGCCAGGCCGGACGCCCCGGCAAGACCGTTCTTCTCGGCGATGCGCAGGGCGCGATAGAGGTGGAAGTCGTTGGTGACGATGCCCACGGAGGAGCCCGGCTCCAGCAGCTCGGCGGAGTTGCGGACGTTCTCCGCCGTGGACGTCGAGCGGTCCTCACGCGTGGCGCGCGCCGCGTCGAGCCCGTGCTCGAGCAGGTAGTCGTACATGGCGTCGGCCTCGGTGCGCGACTCGCCCAGCCCCTGGCCTCCCGACACCACGCAGACGGTGTCGGGGTTGTCCTCGAGGTAGTCGAGCGCCGCGTCGAGCCTGAACGCCAGCGCCTCGCTCGGCGTGCCGTCCGGGCGCAGCCCCGCACCCAGCACCACCAGCGCGTCGAGCGCCGCCGGCGGCGTCGCCGCCGCAGCCGAGAAGATCAGCCCGAAGAGCCCGCCCGCGACGAGCGCCCCCGCGACGCAGACGGCGCAGATCGCGCGCCGCGCCCGCGGCACCCGCGCGGCGACCACGAGTGCCGCGCCCAGCGCTATCCACACGAGGAAGAAGCCTCCGGCCGGGTAGAGCGCCGCCATGAGGACGCCGTACGCAGCAGAGATTGCCCCTAGGACCACAAGCACCGCGCTCATACCCACCTCCTGCGAGCTAAACCTGACAATTGGGCCTGTCCCCCATGCCACGATGGTAGCAGCCGGCGTAGTGTGGCAGACAAACCTGACGCGATTGTCACCGGAGGTGGTCAGCATGTCCGTCGTCATCGCAGTTGCCGTCCCGCACCCGCCGCTCATCGTCCCCGGCGTGGGCCGCGGGCGCGAGCGGGAGATCCAGGCCACCGTCGACGCCTACCGCGAGGCGGCGCGCCGCGTCGTCGCCGCGGAGCCGCAGACCATCGTCATCTCGAGCCCGCACACCGCGATGTACCTCGACTACCTGCACATCGCCCCGGGCTCGGGCGCGCGCGGCACGTTCGCGCAGTTCGGGGACGCAGCGGACGGCGCGCGGGTGACCTACGACGAGGAGCTCGTCGAAGCCCTCTGCCGCGCCGCGCGCGAGGAGGGCCTGCCTGCCGGCACCGCCGGCGAGCGCGAGCACGACCTCGACTGGGGCGTCCTCGTTCCGCTGCACTTCATCGACGCCGCCGCGGACGAGCTGCGCGCCTCCGGCCGCGAGCCCGTCCCCTACCGCGTGGTACGCCTGGGCATCTCCGGCCTCTCGCCGCTCGAGCACTACCGCATGGGCCAGCTCGTCCAGCGCTGCGCCGCGCGACTGGGCCGACGCGTCGCCTACGTTGCGTCCGGCGACCTCTCGCACAAGCTCGCCGCGGACGGCCCCTACGGCTACGCGCCCGACGGCCCCGTCTTCGACGCGCTCGCCTGCCGCGCGCTCGGCTCCGGCGCCTTCCTCGACCTGCTCACGGCAGACCCCGGCCTCTGCGAGCGTGCCGCCGAGTGCGGGCTGCGCTCCTTCCAGATCATGGCCGGCGCGCTCGACCGCACGCCCGTCACGGCCGAGCTGCTCTCGCACGAGGGTCCCTTCGGCGTGGGCTACGGCGTCGCCGTCCTCGCGCCCTCGGGGCCGGAGGGCTCCGACCCCGCCCGCGCCTTCGACGAGGCCTACGTGTCCTGGCACAATGCCGACATGGCGCGCCGCCGCGCCGGCGAGGACGCCTATCTCGCGCTTGCCCGGGCCTCGCTCGAGCATCGCGTGCGCACGGGGCATCGCCTGAGCCCGCTGCCGGCCGACCTTCCGCCCGAGCTTCTCGCCCGCCGCGCCGGGGCCTTCGTCTCCCTCAAGAAGAACGGCCAGCTCCGCGGCTGCATCGGCACCATCGCGCCCACGCAGGCAAGCCTCGCGGAGGAGATCGTCGCCAACGCGGTCTCGGCCGGCTGCCACGACCCGCGCTTCCCGCCCGTCACCGTCGAGGAGCTTCCCGAGCTGGTCTACGACGTGGACGTCCTCGGCGAGCCGGAGCACGCGGCAGGCCCGGAGGACCTCGACCCGCAGCGCTACGGCGTCATCGTGAGCGCGCCCGGCGGGCGCCGCGGCCTGCTGCTGCCCCGGCTCGACGGCGTGGACACCGTCGACGAGCAGCTGCGCATTGCCGCGCGCAAGGGCGGCATCGACCTCGACGAGCCCGGCGTGCGGCTGGAACGCTTCATGGTGGAGCGCCACGAATGAGCGCCCAGGACGCCCAGGCGGCCGAGAAGGACGGCGCGCTCGTCTGCACCACCTGCCCGCGACGCTGCCGGCTCGCCCCCGGCGCGCTCGGGGCCTGCGGCGCGCGGCGCAACGCCGGCGGAACCATCGTGGCGGACAATTACGGCCGCGTGACCTCCCTCGCGCTCGACCCCATCGAGAAGAAGCCGCTCGCGCGCTATCGGCCCGGCACGCTCGTGGTCTCCGTCGGCAGCTACGGATGCAACCTGACCTGCCCCTTCTGCCAGAACTGGGAGATCTCCCAGGCGGGCGAGAAGGACGTGCGCTGGCGCACGGTCATGCCGGACGAGCTCGTGGCGGCAACGCTCGAGGCTCGGCGAAGTCGTCCCGAGGTTGCGGGCATCGCCTACACCTACAACGAGCCGCTGGTGGGATGGGAGTACGTGCGCGACTGCGCCGAGCTCGCGCGCGACGCGGGCCTGGTCAACGTGCTCGTGTCCAACGGCTGCTTTGAGCAGGGGGTTCTCGACGCGCTCGACGGGCTGGTCGACGCGGCCAACATCGACCTCAAGGGCTTCTCGGACGCCTTCTACGCGACGTGCGGAGGTGCGCCGCGCTCGCTCGCGTGCGCGCGGGATACGATCGAGCGGCTCGCCGCCGACCCGCGCTGCCACCTCGAGGTGACCACGCTGGTGGTCCCGGGGATGAACGACGGCGAGGCCGAGATGGAGGAGCTCGCGGGCTGGCTCGCCGGACTCGACGGCGGTCGGGGTCGCGAGACGCTCACCCACCACGTGACGCGCTTCTTCCCGCGCTGGCGCCTGACGGACCGCGGCCCCACCCCGGTCGCCGACGTCTACCGCCTGGCCGACGTCTCGCGCCGCTACCTCGACCACGTCTTCGTGGGCAACTGCTAGCCATTCAAAGGGGGACAGGCGCAGAGCCCCAGGTAAAACCTGTCAAAAGTGGCTCACTATTGACAGGTTTTACCTGGGGCTCTGCGCCTGTCCCCTTTTGAATGCCCGCGACGGCTAGTCGCGGCCGTTCCAGCAGTAGGTGCAGACCTTCTTGCGGTCGATGCCGATGGCCTCGAGCATGCCGTCGAGGCTCTGGAACTCCAGCGAGTCGAAGCCCATCTCCTCGCAGATGGAGCGCAGCAGACAGCGGCCGCGCTCGGTGCGGCCGTCGGAGTACTCGTCGAGGTGCTTCTCGCCCTCGTCGCCCTCGAGCTCGCGAACCTTGCGGCGCGCGATGAGCTCGTACTCGGAGCGGCTGCGGGAGAACGAGAGGAACTTGCAGCCGTACATGATCGGCGGGCAGGCGGAGCGCATGTGCACCTCGGCCACGCCGGTGTCGCGCAGGAAGTCGATCGTCTCGCGCATCTGGGTGCCACGGACGATGGAGTCGTCGACGAGCAGCAGGCGCTTGTCGCGGATGAGCTCGGGCACCGGAATCTGCTTCATCTTGGCAACGCGGTTGCGGACCTCCTGGTTTGCGGGCATGAAGGAGCGCGGCCAGGTGGGCGTGTACTTGACGAACGGGCGCGCGAGCGGCACGCCGGACTCGTTGGCGTAGCCGATGCCGTGAGGCAGGCCCGAGTCGGGCATGCCGGCGACGTAGTCGACCTCGGGGAGCAGCCCCTGCTCGCGCTCGTCGCGCGCCATGATGGCGCCGTTGCGGTAGCGCATGCACTCGACGTTGACGCCCTCGTAGTTGGAGTTGGGGTAGCCGTAGTAGACCCAGAGGAACGCGCAGATGCGCATCTCGTCGCGCGCCTCGGAGAGCGTCTCGTAGCCGTCGGCCGTGATCTTGACGATCTCCGCGGAGCCGAGCTCGTACTCGTCCGCATAGCCGAGCTTGCCGTAGGCAAACGACTCGAAGGACACGCAGTAGCCGTCGTCATCCTTGCCGATGAGCACGGGCAGGCGGCCCATGGCGTCGCGCGCGGCGATGAGCTCGCCGGCCTCGGTCATGATGAGCAGCGTGAGCGAGCCCTCGATCTGGTCCTGGGCGTAGCGGATACCCTCGACGATGCTCGCCTGGGAGTTGATGAGCGCCGCCACAAGCTCGTTGACGTTGACGGCGCCGGAGCCCATGGCGCCAAACTGGTGGCCAGCTTCCTCGAAGCGCGCGACGAGCTCGTCGGCGTTGGCGATGGCACCGACCGTGGAGATGGCATAGACGCCCAGATGGGAGCGGACGAGCAACGGCTGCGGATCGGAGTCGGAGATGCAGCCCATCGCACAGGTGCCGGAGAGCTCGGGCAGGTCATGCTCGAACTTGGTGCGGAAGGGCGTGTTCTCGATGGAGTGGATCTGGCGGTTGAACCCGCCTCCCTGACGGCAGGAGACCATGCCCGCGCGGCGCGTGCCGAGGTGCGAGTGATAGTCCACGCCAAAGAACACGTCGAGTGCGACGTCACGGTGAGAAACAGCGCCAAAGAACGCTCCCATGCTACCTCCTCGTACGGCGGTGGCGCCCCCGAGAGCCATCCGCGCCCGTTAACCTCACCAGTATACGCGAAGCCCTCTGTGACGGCGGGGACGTGGCGCAGTCGACGACGCATCCCCGCCGTCACATTCCCAGTCTAGAACAAGTTTACTCGGGTATACTTAAGGGGTAAGAGTTAACCATGTCAAACAGAAAGGCACGCCATGAGCAGGATTACCAAGGTCTATGGCCGCGAGGTGCTCGACTCCCGCGGCAACCCCACCGTAGAGGTCGAGGTCACGCTCGAGGACGGGTCGTTCGGGCGCGCCATCGTCCCGTCAGGCGCGTCCACCGGCGAGTTCGAGGCCGTCGAGCTGCGCGACGGAGACGCCTCCCGCTACCAGGGCAAGGGCGTCTCCCGGGCGGTCGCCCACGTCAACGGCGAGCTCGCCGAGGTCCTCGTCGGCCGTGACGCGCAGGACCAGCGCGGCGCCGACGCCGCCATGATCGCCGCCGACGGCACGCCCAACAAGGGCCGCCTGGGCGCCAACGCGATTCTCGGCTGCTCGCTCGCCATCGCGCGCGCCGCGGCGGCGTCCGCGGGGCTTCCGCTCTACGCCTACCTCGGCGGGGCCGGCGCCCACACCCTCCCCGTCCCGATGATGAACATCCTGAACGGAGGCGTCCACGCCGACAACAACGTCGACTTCCAGGAGTTCATGATCATGCCCGTGGGCGCGCCGGACTTCGCGACCGGCCTGCGCTGGTGCACGCAGGTCTACCACACGCTCAAGGACACCCTCAAGAAGGCGGGCCTGTCCACCGGCGTGGGCGACGAGGGCGGCTTCGCGCCCGACCTCAAGACCAACGCCGAGCCCTTCGTCTACCTGATGGAGGCCGTCGAGACGGCGGGCTTCAAGCCGGGCGAGGACTTCATGTTTGCCATGGATCCCGCCACCTCCGAGTGCTACAACAAGCAGACCGGGCTCTACGAGCTCAAGGGCGAGGGCCGCACGCTCACCTCCGACGAGATGGTCGACTACTGGGCCGAGCTCGTCGAGAAGTACCCGATCGTCTCCATCGAGGACGGCCTTGCCGAGGAGGACTGGGACGGCTGGGTCAAGCTCACCGAGCGCCTGGGCAAGAAGGTCCAGCTCGTGGGCGACGACCTCTTCGTCACCAACACCGCCCGACTCAAGAAGGGCATCGAGGTCGGCGCCGCCAACTCCATCCTCATCAAGGTCAACCAGATCGGCAGCCTGACGGAGACCCTCGACGCCATCGAGACCGCCAAGCGCGCCGGCTACACCGCCGTGGTCTCCCACCGATCCGGGGAGACCGAGGACACCACGATCGCCGACCTCGCCGTCGCCGTGAACGCCGGCCAGATCAAGACCGGCGCCCCCGCCCGCACCGACCGCGTGGCCAAGTACAACCAGCTCCTCCGCATCGAGGACGAGCTCGGCGACTCGGCCGAGTACCTGCAGAAGGCGGCCTTCTACAACCTCGCCTAGCGCGGGCGCGGCCGGGGACCCGGCCGGCTGGCAAACCTCGCCCGGGCCGGGCGCACGGTCCTTCTCCCCATGCCGTGCGCCCGGCTCGGGCTTTTTGCCGACAAGGGCCGATGGCCGCGTCCCGCGCGCCGTCTCGTCGCCTCGCGGCGCGCCGCGCCGGAGCGCGCTATCCTTGTGTGAGCAAACGCATCGAGACGGGAGCCTCCATGAGCGAGAAGTGCATTCTGGTCGGTCAGTCGGGCGGGCCAACCGCCGCCATCAACTCGAGCCTCGCGGGCGTGATCGCCGCCGGAATCGAGGCGGGGGTCCGCGTGGAGGGCATGCGCTACGGCATCCAGGGCTTCCTCGACGGCCGCTCGGTGCGACTCGACGAGGCCTTCGCCAACCCCATCGACCTCGAACTCCTGCGCAACACGCCGTCGAGCTGGCTGGGGAGCTGCCGCTACAAGCTGCCCTCCCCCGCCGACGACGAGGCGACCTACCAGCACCTCTTCCGTCGCTTCAAGGAGATCGGCGCGGCGGCGGTGCTCTACATCGGTGGCAACGACTCCATGGACACCATCGCCAAGCTGGGCGCCTTTGGCCGCGAGTACGGCAGCGACATCCGCTTCATCGGCGTGCCCAAGACCATCGACAACGACCTCGTGTCCACCGACCACACCCCCGGCTACGGCAGCGCCGGCCGCTTCGTCGCCACGGCGATGAACGAGATCGCCTACGACGCGGACGTCTACGACCTGAAGAGCGTCACCTACGTCGAGATCATGGGGCGCGACGCCGGCTGGCTCGCCGCCTCCGCCTCGCTCGCGCTCGCCCGTCCCGACGTCGTGCTGCTTCCCGAGGTCCCCCTCGACGAGTCGGCGCTCATGGACCGCGTCTCGAGCATCCTCGAGCAGAAGAACACCGTCATGGTGGGCGTGAGCGAGGGCGTCTGCACCCCGGACGGCCGGCTCATCTGCGAGCACGCCGCTGCGCCCGGCGTTGGGACCGACGAGTTCGGCCACCTCGCCACGCTCTCGGGGGCAGGCCGCTACCTCGCGGCCCTCACCAAGGAGCAGCTCGGCTGCAAGACCCGCGCCGTCGAGCTCTCCACGCTTCAGCGCTGCGCGAGCTACGTCGCCAGCCAGACCGACCTCGACGAGGCCTTTGAGCTGGGGCGCGCCGGCGTTCGCGCGGCGCTTTCCGGCGAGACGACCAAGATGTGCGCGCTCGAGCGCGTCTCGAACGACCCCTACGAGGTCCGCACCAGGCTCGTCGACGTGCTCGCGGTGGCCAACCAGGTCAAGCACGTCCCGCGCGAGTGGATCGCCGAGGACGGCATGGACGTGACCGACGAGCTCATGGCCTACATGCGCCCGCTCATCGGCGAGCTTCCCTCCCAGCTCGCCCCGATCGGCTAGGGCCGCGGCGCAAGCGTCGGCGCTAGCGCTGCAGGTGCATGCAGGTCTGGGTGACGCGCGCCACCGGCGTCCCCAGCTCGTCGGTCACCAGGCAGTTGTAGAACGCGAGCGTGCGGCCGTTCTTGTCGACGTCCGCCGTAGCGATGAGCTTGTTACCCTTCGCCGCGCTCATGAACTCGATCGAGCTGCTCACGGATACCGTCACCGACTCGCCCACGTTAGAGGCCACGGCAAAGGCCAGGTCCGCCACCGTGAAGATGGCGCCTCCCATCACGCCGCCCTTCTCATTGCGATGCCCGGGCGTGATGTCAAACTCGGTGACCGCGTGCCCGCGCGCGGCCTCGACCACGCGGCAGCCGCACGCGTCCGTGGCAAAGTGGTCGTTCTTGAAGACGGCCTGGACCTCCTCGAGGGAGGCGTTCTCATTTAGTAGGGCCATTCGTCCTCCTTGACGTTGATGCCGAGAAGCCCGATGAGCTGCGCCGCCTGATCGGCGCTCACCGTGGCGCTGCGCAGCTCGCGCAGGTCCGCCGAGACGCGCAGGCCCGCGATCTCGCAGGTGGAGAGGTCCACGCCCGCGAGGCTGGAGCGAAAGACCGTGGCGCGCGTGAGGTCGCAGTGGTCGAGCGCGACGTGGTGCAGCCGGGCTGAGTAGACGTTTGCCTCGGAGAGGTTGGTCTCGTTGGCCGTGAGGTGCTCGACCGTGGCCTCGGAGAGGTCGCAGTAGCCAAACTGACTGTCCGAGATGCTGACGCCGGTGAGACGGGACTTGAGAAAGCTCAGGCCAGGGGCCGAGCAGGACCTGAAGTCGCAGCGGTTGAGCCAGGAACGGCCCATGTCGCACCCGGTGAAGCGACAACCCGAGAACAGCACGTCGGTGAACGTGCAGTTGGAGAGGTTCACGTCGTCAAACTGGCAGCTGCGGAAGATCACGTTCTCAAAGACGGTCCCGTTGGCCACGACGTCGGAAAGCTCCAGACCGGAGAACGCCGTGTTGCTCACGTGGGCGTCGTCAGCGGCCATGCGCTCGACCAGCTCGCCTTTGGTCATGTGCTCGCCGAGGTCGTCGCGGACCTGGGAGCAGCGGTGCGGCTGGCGCGCTAGCACAGGGCCGCCTCCCACTCTGCCTCGCGGAAGCCTACGAGCACGAAGTCCTCGCCCACCACAATCGGGCGCTTGACCAGCATCCCGTCCTCGGAGAGCAGTGCGAAGGCGTCGGCGTCGGAGAGTCCGGCATCGAGAAGGGCCTTAACGTTGCGCTCGCGATAGAGACGGCCGCTCGTGTTGAAGAAGCGACGGACGGGCAGGCCGGAGCGCTCCTGCCAGGCGGCCAGCTCGTCGGCGGTGGGGTTGTCCTCGACGATGTGGCGGTCCGTGTAGGAGACGCCGTGCTCGTCCAGCCACGCCTTGGCGCGACGGCAGGTGCTGCACTTGGGATACTCAACAAAGAGCACGTCAGACATGGTGTTTCCTTTCGAAGGCGTGTCCTTGGGCCAAGTGTAGCACGCACGACGGGAGGGCGGATGAAACAGCGAACCCCGCGCATCGCGCGTTTTTGCAAAGAATTCCCCACTGAAATGCGCGACGTGCGAGGTCGGCCTCCCCATCACAAACGGCCGACCGCGCATACCTACCATTGTGAACGCTAACATACCCCCAAAAATGGCAGGTATGCGCGGTCTGATGAAGTACAGTCCGGCATTGCTTACCCCTCGAGCTCGGCCAGCACGCGCCCGATTGCATGCGGAACGCCGACCACGAGCGCATTGCCCATGCAAAACGCGCGATGCCCGTCGGTCATGCCCGTGTTGGTCCACCCACGGGGAAAGCCCTGAAGCCGATCAAGCTCGTCAGGAACAAGTCGACGGTAGCGACCATCAGCGGTTTTAATGACATGCTTGAAGCGCGAGGCCCCTCGTCCGCCCTCTCCCGTCAGGATGGTGCGAGAAGGGCGGTCAAGCGCGTCGGGGAAAGCCATCGAGCCCTCGGAGTACGTGTACTTAAAACCGGTCTTCTTGTTAACGCGCTCCTCGTGCTTGGCGCCCTTGAGATACTCCCACTGGGGCAGCTTGTCGGGCTCGATGTAGAACTCCTCCGGCACCTCGGCCTCGGGAACAAGCACGTCGCCCAGAAACTTGCGCGGGCCGTCATAGCGCTCGACAACCTTGCACGTGGCGACGTGCCCATCCTGCATGACGCCCGCGTCCATAAACGGGGAAACCTTGCCCCCCTTGTTGAAGTCGCGCGTGGCAATGTAGGGGTCATCGGGAATCTCAACGTGCCCGATAGTCGCGGAATCAACCTCGGCAATGGGAAACGCCCGCGACATGAGACCCGTGGAAATCTGGTCATCGAGGTCCCATTCCTCGCCCGTAATCCGCGCAAGGATGTACGTACGCTTACGACGCTGGGGGAATCCATACTCGGCGCTGTTCACCACACGCCACTCGACGGAATATCCCAAATCATCGAAGCACGAGAGAATGATTGCAAAGTCGCGGCCGCGCTGACTGGCAGGGCTCTTAAGCAGGCGGTCAACGTTCTCGAGAAGAACGTAGCGCGGATGCTTGAGCTGGAGGAACGCGTAGATGTCCCACCAGAGGACGCCCTTCTTGCCCTCGATGCCACCCGCCTGAGACAGGGGCTTGGCAACGGAGTAGTCCTGGCAGGGGAAGCCGCCGACGACCATGTCGACGTCGGGGATATCGATCTCGCCGCGCCTATACTGGTCGAGAACAACGTGGATGTCCTCGTTCACCACCGAGTCCTCGCCAAAGCGCGCACGGTAGCAACGGGCGGCGAACTGCTTGGACTCGGTTCCGGGAGGCTCCCACTGGTTGGCCCAAATGGTCTTGTAAGGACCCGCTGCCGGGAGCTCCATCTGCAGCTCGTCGGGATTGTGATACCCCTCGAGGCCCAGCCTAAACCCGCCGACGCCCGCAAAGAGCTCGGCCACTCTGATGATCTTCTGAGACGACACGTTTCTCCATTCGCTGTCTGTGTCGCGTTGCTAGATCATGATAGACGATCGACCGGACAGTATTTGCCCGAAAGCACTCGCTCAATCTCTCCCTGCAGATAGCCTTGGTTCAGCCAGAAGCATTTCTTCACGACGGGCGGCCCAAAGGGCTGCGGCTTCGTGTCCTTCTTAGTCTGGCCGTGAGGTCGCACATGGCAGCAGCGGTTCTCGCTCGACTTCACCGAAATGTCCGCCCTGCCTTGGCGCACGTTCTCCTGCATCTGCTCGTAGCAGGCTCGGGCCTCTTCAAGATCCCGCTCAGGCATCTGCCAGAAGCAGATGTCACGAAGACGGTACTCCCCCGCCTCATCCTCTCGGTAGATGACAAAGAGGTACTTCTGAGATAGGTAGCCAAGGAAATCGGAATCCTCGAAAGAGCGCTCGGCAAGCTTGAAGTAGTCGAACGTCGGAAAAGAAACCGCCTCCTTTGGCCGTCCGCTCCTTTGCAGGCGCAGCGTCTTAGGCTTGATGCCCGCCTTCTCGAACTCCTCGATACTCTCGTCGTCCCCCACGCCGAGGATGCGACGCGTTATCCTCGCGCAGAGATCCTTCGACCGGGACAGGCTGAACCTTTCAGCAAGCTCCCTCTCCGTGAGCCCGAAATAAGGAGCGAAGCGCATACGAAGCAGACCCAGCAGGTCGAGCTCCCCTTCGCCCTCGGACCGGGGAATCTGCCGCATCCCATCGATAATCTTGCGCTGAACCGCCGTCATATACGAAGCCTTGAGCGCCCAAGCGCGCGGCTTGGCCGGCACATCCGAGAAAGGTTGCGACCGCCTGACGGTGGAGTCCGCCGCCTTGGTGCAGGCCTCGAGATACAGCGTGTCACCGCCGGATATATCCTCCGCATGGCCCGATCGAACCTTCTCGACGACCGTTTCCCAATCCTTCTTTATCTGCGGGATGTCCTCTTCGGGCAATCCCCATCGAGCCGCAGCCTCGATGATGTAATCAAGCGCGTTCTTATCCGACTCATAGAGATAAGTGATGAGAAGGATGTCGCGAGACTTCTTGAGAAACTGGCTGTGCTCAAAGTCCTCCTTCACAACCCCGTCGTAATCAATCATCGTGAAGACGAGGCGTTCCTTGGAAACGAGGTCGCCGCGAGAGTTCTTCTTGACGGGAGTGGTCTTGAGCTCAAGGCCAACCTCAGCAAAGTCCGGGTTGGAGTCGCTATTGAGATCGTACTTGAAGTAGTATTCCTCGATTGCATTGCCGAAGGAGCCCCTGCGGCGACGAGTGTCGGCAAGCTCCTCCACGTAGACGAAGTCGCGCAGCGTATGCCCAACAAGTCGCTGCGCATACTCGACAATGGACGTGACGTTGGTCGGGTCGTAGCCCAGCTCGTCTTTGTTCATGCGACCTCCCTCGGTTGTGTAGGACTTTACTCCCAGACGCCTAACTTCCACGCATCATCCGGGAATATGGAGGTACGAGCTGGCAGACGGTCATCCAACGACAGCTTCATGCCGACAATCGCATTACATTCATATCACAACGTACGTGCGGTAAAATACATCTATACTCACACACGCCGTCAGCGGCAGGAGGAAACAATGGCCACATCCACGCTCACCATTCGCATCGATGAGAACCTCAAGCGTGAAGCCACCGAGGTTGCAAGCTACTACGGCCTCGACCTCTCTTCCGTGACCCGCGCGTTCTACAAGCAGATGGTCAACACGCACCGCATTCCCCTCACGTTTGCGCCCGAAGAGCCAAACGACGAGAGCCTCTACGCTATTGCCGAAGGCGAGCGTTTTCTCGCGTCTGGGAAGGAGGGACGCTTCTCCAGCGGTCACGACCTGATTGAGGCGGCGATTTCCTAATGCCCCGACTCTCCGCAGACTTCTCCTCGGCATTCAAGCGCGACCTCAAGAGGAAGGCAAAGCACAGAGGGTGGGACCTCTCGGAGCTTGAGAAGGTCATCGACCTTGTCCTCGAGAACACCCCCCAGAGCGCAAGAGATCCTCCGCCGCCGGCACAACATGCACACCCTCTCTGGAAACTGGGCCGGCCGCAAAGAGTGTCACGTCGCAAACGCCGGAGATTGGCTTGTGATTTGGTCTTCAAACGATAAGGTCGCGTTCTTCGAGAGGACTGGCAGTCACGACGAACTGTTCAGGTAGGCCATGACCTGCCCGCCCCCACCCCGTCCCGCCCGCGCGCTATACTCTCCGCAACAGCCGCAACCGAGGAGGCCCCATGCTCGCGCCCGCCGCAAACAAGCCCGTCAGAAACGTCATCTTCGACATGGGCGGCGTGCTCATGAACTTCGACGGCCCGTACTTCGCGAGCCTCTTCACGGACACGCCCAAGGACGCAGCCCTGCTCAACCAGGCGCTCTTTGGCTCGACGATGTGGTCGCTGCTGGACTCCGGCACCATCACGCACGAGACCATGCGCCGCTACGCCGCGCACCACCTCCCCGAGCGCCTCCACCCCAACCTGGACGAGTGCTTCGAGCACTGGCCCGAGCACTCCGAGCCCTTCGAGGAGACCAACGACCTCGCCATCCGCCTCAAGTCCGAGGGCTACGGCATCTACCTGCTCTCCAACGCCAACACCAACATCATGAGGCAGCTCGGCCACGCCCCGGCCTGCCGCTTCCTGGACGGCATCGTGGTCTCCGCCGAGGAGCGCCTGATGAAGCCCGACCCGGCCATCTTCCGCCTGCTCTGCGACCGCTTTGACCTGGAGCCCGAGGAGTGCCTCTTCGTGGACGACAACGAGGACAACTGCATCGGTGCCGAGGTGGCGGGCATGCGCTCCTTCCACTTCATCGGCAACGCCAACGAGCTCGAGGCCACCATCCGCCTCCTGAGCTAGTGACTAGTCAAGCTCCACGAAAGAGAACCTCCGCCGCGGGTCCCCCGCCGTCCACTCGATATCAAAGATAATCACCTCGCGGGCGTCGTCATCTTTGAGGTAGTACAAGGTGAACGGCGTATCGGGAAGGGGCAGGAACCGACAGGGGAACGGCGGTCGCGCCGCCGCATAATCCGGATTGTACTGAGGCCCCGCGCTCGGGTACTCCCCCAGCATCTCGGCCACGTCCTCGATGCGCCTCAGCACGCGCTCGCTCGTGACGTTCTCGACGATGAACGTTTCGGCGTACTCCGTGATCTTGACGTTGTACGCCATGCGCTACCAGCCCTTCTCCGCGCGAATCCGAGCAAAAGCAGACGCCGCGTCGGACACCTTCCCGTCCTGGACGTCCTGATAGCCACGCAGCAGTCCGGCATAGACGCTCAGCTCGCGCTCGCGCACCTCCTCCCTAAAGGAGAGAGCACGGTCAAAGGCCTCCGCATCCATGACCACAACGGCGCTCTTGCCGTTTCGCGTGAGGTACAGAGGCTCTTGCGTCTCGGAAAGACGGGCGATGACCTCGCTCTGGTTCCTATTGAAGTCCGAAAGAGAAGTGACCGCCGGCATCAGGCACCTCCGCATGAGATTGACAGTAAATATACTGTACCAGACTAGCCCGGCAGCCCCACGCTCAGAAGCACGACCCACACCACAAAGATGCCGAGAAGAACCAGCAGCCCCCGACGCTTCTCCTGCCGCACGCTGAGCCGCGCCAGAGCGGGGAAGCGCCGCCTCAGTCGCCGTCGATCGAGCAACAGGTAGCCGCCAATCAAGCCCATGAGCGGGATGATGACAAAGTACGAGACAGCCATCAGCCAGAGCGGGTAGCCGGCAACGGAGGGCGTGGGGTTGAGGAACCCGCCGACGCATCCCAGGCACAGCAGTGCAACCATGCAAATCACCACGACGTTCCACGCCACGCCGACCCAGCCCGGCATCCGCTCGAGCCAGGGCGCGCGGTCAGGCCGAGAAGGACGCCGCGCGTTGAAGTCAGGCGGCTCCTCAACCCTGGGGCATCTCTCAGCCTGCGGCTCAACGGCGAGAAACGCATCGCGCAGCTCCCGCACCGACCCGTAGCGCGCCGCGGGATCGAGCTGCGTCGCCCGCACGATCACGGCGCGCAGCCCCTCCGAAACGCCCGCACCGGCAAACCCTCCCTCGCGGTCCGCCGCCTGGGGCTCGCGCCCGGTCGCGCAGAAGAAGAGCAGCATGCCAAGGGCAAAGACGTCGCTCGTCACGTCGGTCTGGCCAAAGCCGAACTGCTCCGGCGGCGCATAGGTCCGCGTGCCAAAGTGAACGGTGTCCTGCTCGGCATCCGCGCGCCACGCGCGGGCGATCCCCAGGTCGATGAGGGTGACGCCGCCCGGGGACACCATAACGTTGCTGGGCTTGAGGTCGCGGTGGATGACGGGCGGGTCCAGGCGCTCGTGCAGCTCGCTCACCGCGTCGCAGAGCTCGGGAAAGACGCGGCGCGCAAGCTCGAGGCGCGCCGACTGCCCCTTGCACTCCCCCACGCATGCGGCGAGCGTCTCGCCCGGGACGAGCTCCATCACCACAACGAGGTCCCCGTCGCGACGATGGCACTCCAGGAGGCGCGGCAGATGCGCAAAGCGGACGCCGCGACGCTCCGCGGCAAAGACCTCCTCGTACGCGCCGCCCAGACCGGTTTCCCCGCCGATGCGCTTGCGCACGAACGGCCCAAGCTCGGCGCCGTTCTCGCCACGAAAGTACACGCGCTCGGTGGTCTCCAGCGGGCCCTGCTTGAGCACCGCGTCAACGCGGTAGCAGGCGTCACGCTCGAGGGCGGCGAGGTAGCTGGCGAGTTCGTCTTCCGTGTTCATGCGCCCATCCTAGCAGAGCTGGCGGGCGACGAAGCTGCGAGCGCGCCCCGCCGCCCGCCCAGCTAGCAGATCGTCCGCTCGCCAAAGCGGTAGAGCTCCTCGTTGACCTTCTGAAGGGAGCACCCGCGGTCCAGGCAGAAGATGATGATCGCGTCGCGACGGTCCTTGCAGTAGAGCTCGCTCGCCCCGGCGGCAGTGAGCGCGCGGTTGGTCTCGCGCAGGGTGAGCGCCATGGCAAAGGCAATCTGCAGCACCTTGTCGCGACTGGGGTGGCGCGTACCCTTGAAGATCTGGTAGCCAAAGGTGTCGTTGAGGTTGGCCATGCGCACCACGCGCGACCGCTCGAGACCCTTCTCGTCGAGCAGCTGCTGGAGGTACTCGGCCAACGTACGCGAGCTGGGCTTGTTCTGCTCGAGATATCCCTCGAGGCTCGAGGAGCTCAGCAGCTCGTCAAGCAGCTCCTCCGTCAGACGCTCCGCCATGTGCCCCCTTCCGCGCTCTCCGCAACAATCCAAAACTAGAATCCCGTTACGTCGATAAGCTCAAACGAAGCTACTTCGTCAGGCGAAGCGGTGCCGATTGCCTCGAACTTCCAGACCCCACCCGGCTGAAGGTTGTTGGTGTTGGCAAGAGCTGTTCCCACCTGGGCACCCTCGGCGTCATACAGGTTGTACTCAACCTGAATGTAGCTCACTTCGTCCTCCGTATTGTTGGTGAGCTTGCCAGTGATGTAGGTCGCAAACTGGTTGCTGCTATCCAGCTGCTCCTCGGAGACGGTATAGGGTTCCTGCTGCTCAGCGGGCTCCTGCTGCTCAGCGGTCGGGGCGTCAGTGCCGGCGGAACTGCCAGAATCATCGCCATCGCAGCCCACCAGCGCAAGTGGCGAAACCGCAGCGGCGAGCGCCAGCGTCACGGCAAACACCCGGCGACCAGACGTACGAAACTTCCTCATTGCAACCACCCTACTTTCCCTGTTTGGGTACCTGATATCTGCACCCTATCAGCTGCGAGCAGGGAAAACATTAGCTGTGAGCTCAGGACAGCGGGTCCGCTTTGTGCTACGCGCCTTACGCGACGGCATCATGGCGTCGGAGCAAACGGGAGGTCCCGGGTCGCTCGGAGGAGAGCCAGCGCTCCCCCGCCGCCAACCCACCTAACACGCTATGCTGGTATCGAGCACACATATCCCGAAAGGCATCCCATGGCACAGAAACTCACCGAGCAGGAGCAGGCCACCGTCGTCGAGCTCGCAAAGCTCCTCGGCAAGAAGCTCCCCTCCGCGCACCGCAGCAACGCGGGCGGCATCGCCAGCGGCCTCGTCCGCCAGCGAAAGCGCCCGCTCACCGAGGCCGACGTCATCGCGGTCCTGGGCAAGTACGGAGCCGGCGCCGAGGAGCTCGAGGCGCTGCTCGCCATGGACGTGCTCGAGCCCACCGACGGCGGCTACCTGCTCAGCGTCCCCACCCATGAGGACGACCCCGCGGACGAGAAGGACGCCCCCTCCGGCCCCCGCGCCATCGCCAAGACCGAGCGTCCCAAGTCGCCCGCCCGCCGCGACGTCCGCACGCTCTCGCGCCTGGACACCGTCCGCAAGCAGACCCCCGAGCTCGACGACATCCGCCGCAAGATCATCGACCTCGATCCGCGCCTGTGGATCAACGGCTGGCTGCTCAGCACCCCTGACGCCTACACGCTCTACGAGCGCGAGCTGCTCGCCCTGGACGCCGCCATCGCCGGCCGCCCGAGCCTGGGCGACGGCTCCTTAAGCCTGCGCGAGCTCTCCTACCGCGTCTTCGGCGACGAGAAGTTCCTCGCGCTCGAGTCCGAGGGCCGCAAGCTGCTGCACCTCATGGGCCTCTCCGACATCGTCAGCAGCCGCCCGCAGGTCAAGCTCGAGCTGCTGCACCACATCCCCAAGCACCACCGCCACATGCGACTCGTTGTCTCGGAGAACCTCGACCCCTGGGTCAACATGAGAAACGCCCTCTATCTCGACGGTCGCAAGCACCTGTTCGGCGAGCGCGTGCACGGCGTGGTCTTTGGCAACGGCTACCTCGTGGACGACCCCCACAAGCTGCCCGACCTCATCGCCGCGCTCGACGCCGAGGACGTCACCATCCTCTACTGGGGAGACATCGACCGCGCTGGCCTCTCCATCCTGGCCAAGCTTTCCGACATGGCCGACGGCCGCTTCACCGTGGAACCCTTCGTGCCCGCCTACCAGCTCATGCTGCGCCGCGCGATGAAGCGCTTCCCCGACCCGCTGGACAACGAGCCCACGGACCAGACCGGCGTGCAGACGCGCGGGCTCGACCTGCTGGAGGGCGCGCTCAAGAAGAGCGAGGCCGCCTACCTGCGCGCCGTCCTCGACGGGGCCCGCCTCATCCCGCAGGAGATCCTCACCGCCGAGGACCTGTAGCCGCAGCGCCTTCCCGCCGCGACGTCCCCGCGACAGCCGCTCGCGGTCCCCACGCTGTCAGAGAGGTTAATTCCCACCCCCTCCCCTATGGGCCGCGGTACAATGAACCCGCTGAATCGAGAAGGACCTCTCGTCGCAAAGGACCCATCATGAAGAAGCCACTCCACGCACTTGCCGCCGCGGCAGCGCTCGCCCTCGGGCTTGCCCTCGTCCCCGCGACCGCCCTCGCGGAGCCCGCCGAGACCGACGGCATCATCGTCACCGTCTCCCAGCCCGGCGCCGGCGAGATCTCCCTGCTCTCCGACGCGCGCTCCACGCTCGACGACGCCGGCCTCGCCGCCGGCGACGTGGTCTCCGCCGACGACGGCACCCTCACCCTCGAGGCCCGCCCCGCCGAGGGCCAGACCGACGAGCAGGCCCTCGCCACCGCGCTCGAGCTGCCCGGCGTCGAGAGCGCCCAGCTCAACTACGTCTACCAGATCATCGGTGCGGTCGACGAGGACGCCGCCACGGACGGCATCGCCCCGCAGACGCAGACCCTGCGCCAGACCATCCTCGCCAACGACCCGTACGCCCAGGTCTCGGACCCGGACGCCTCCCCCAACCAGTACTGGCTCTACAACGCCGATCTGGTGGGCGCCTGGTCCATCACGCGCTCCAACAACCTGGTGACCATCGCCATGTTTGACTCCGGCGTCACCCTGGACCACCCGGACCTCGCCGGCAACCTCCTCGCCGACCTCGCCTGGGACTCCTACTACGAGCGCACCCTCGCCGAGACCAAGCTCATGACCGGCACCTCGGACAACGGCGGCCACGGCACCGCCGTCGCGGGCGTGCTCGCCGCCGTGGCCAACAACGGAACGGGCGTCGCCGGCGCGTCCTACAACGCCAACCTCCTGCCCGTCAAGGTGGTCAACGACACCAACGGCAACACCAACACCGGCGCCCTCGCGCGCGCCTACGCCTACCTCTTCGACCTCATCAACACCAAGAGGGTCTCCAACGTGCGCGTGGTCAACATGAGCCTGGGCGGCTACGGCGACACCTTCGCCGATGACGACCTGCTCCGCGCCCAGATCTCCGACGCGCGCGACGACTACGGCATCCTCACCGTGTGCGCGGGCGGCAACGGCAAGAACGGCCAGCCCCTGACCGAGCCCTGCTACCCCGGTGACTACGACGACTGCATCAGCGTCACCGCGCTCGAGGCCGACGGCACCAACATCTCCTGGTCGGACTACAACAAGTACAAGGACATCAGCGCCCCTGGCCGCAGCATCTGGTCCACCTCCGCCAACGGCGGCTACGCCAAGCTCTCCGGCTCGTCGCTCTCCGCGCCGATCGTCTCCGGCACCGTCGCGCTCATGTACAGCGCCGAGCCCAAAGCCACCCCGGACGAGGTCGTCAACGCGCTCAAGACCACGGCAGACCCCATCGACGACCCCGTGAACGACCGCACCAACACCAGTGGCAGCGCCGGCGCGCTCAACTCCGCCGAGGCAGTCCAGTACATCAAGGACACCGTGACCCGCTTCTCCGACGTCGAGGCGGGGACCTGGTACTACGACGCGGTCCAGTACGTGGGCAGCAACGGCATCATGAACGGCTATGACAACGGCCAGGGCAACTTCGGCACCTTCGACAACCTCATGCGCCAGGACGCTGCTGGCCTGCTCTACAACTACCTCGCCGACGGCGCGACGGCCTCCGAGCACTGCGGCCTCTCCGACGTCCCCGAGGACGCCTACTACACCAACGCCGTCAACTGGTGCGTCGAGAACGGCATCTTCAACGGCTATGACGACGGCACCTTTGGCGTGAACCAGCCCATCACGCGCCAGGAGTTCCTGGGCGTCATCTACAACTGGGCGCACGAGGCGGGCGACGTCGTGGACGAGACCATCTTCTACTCGCGCCCCGACTACTGGACCGTCGCCACCTGGGCGACCGACGCCGTCAAGTGGTGCCTCTCCGAGCACGTCGTCAACGGCACGGCGCAGCCCGACGGCACGTTCCTGATCAACCCCAACTCCAACATCTCGCGCTGCGAGGTCGCCGGCATCATCAGCAACGCCATCAAGGCCGGCGTGCTGTAAGGCCAAGCGAGAAGAACCGCACCTTCGGGGCCGTGGCACATTGGCTGCCACGGCCCCGTTCTTGATTGGCGCGGAGACCTCACGCATCCCGCCGGGGACGACAACCGAGAAGAACCTCTCGGCCGAGCAATGACCCATCCCGTGTTGTTTCTTCCTTAAAAGGAGACAACACATGACAGCTTGCACCAACCATGGGGGGAAGGCCCGTCGCGTCGTCACCGCGGCGCTCGTGGGCGTCCTCTCCGTCGGCACCGTGCCGATGGTCGCGCTCGCGACGGAGACCGCTGACGGCATCGAGGTCATGTTCGCGGACCCCGAGGGCGCGTTCAGCAACGCTGAGGTTACCAGCGCGACCTTCCAGCACGGTGATGACCTCCTGACCAAGGGCTCGGATGGAGTGTGGGAGACCACCTACGTCGAGAACAAGCCGGTCATTCTCGACACCGTCGCGGTCCGCATGTTCGGCACCGGCGCTGGAGCGAGCTTCAGCATCACCGCGAACGACCCCGAGGATAACTACGAGGTCGCATACTACAACCGCGGCACCGATGGCAAGAACATCGGCGACGAGCTCACCGGTGACATCTGCGAGGTCGGCAAGTACGTCGCTGTCGTCACCGCCGTCGACGGCAACTACAAGGGCGGCGTGATTTACGTGCCGTTCGACATCAACCCCATCCAGATCAAGAACGTCACGGTCGATGGCCCCACGTCCGTCACCTACAACGCACTGTCCCACGATTTCGACTTCGTCTTCGACGGCGTCAAGGTCTACGAGGGCGTCGACTATGAGGTGTACTACGTGCCCGTGGGCCACGACGCCACCGAGGCCAGCGCCACCGAGGTGAAGAACGCCGGCCAGTACAAGGCAGTCGTCACCGGCATCGGCCACTACGCCGGCACCGTCGAGCTCTCCCAGACCATCAATGTCTCGCCGCTCGACCTCACCGGCGCCACCAGCGCGACTTACGTCCACGGCCTCACCTCCACCAGTGCCACTGAGCCAGAGAACCCCTACTGCATCTGGATTGACGGCGTCCGCTACGAGGACGGCTCGGCCATCATGGGCGAGCTCAAGGCCGACATCGACCTGGCCGCGATGCCCTCCGACACCGTCTGGCACGACAACGGCGACTACATCTACAAGGTCGTCTCCGCCAAGGGCGCCGATGACCCCAACATCAAGGGCTCTGCGAACTTCGCAGCCCACAAGGTGTCCTACAACGTCGACTTCAGCTACGACGGCGCTCCCCTGCAGACTACGCACGAGGTCTTCATGAACGACGCCGACACGCAGTTCGACTTCTCCGAGGTCACCGGCCACGCGGCCAACGGCACGGTCGACGGTGTCAATGTCACCAACGGCGACATCGTCTTCTCCGTCTATGATGCGAGCGGCAACGACGTCCTCGCCCTCGGGTGGGACTGGCAGAACATGCCCGGCGAGTACAACGTGGTCGTCGGCTACGTCGCCCCTGACAACACGATTGGCGGTTTCCAGTTCGTCGACGTGACCGTCTACCGCGAGGCCGTCAATGCCGACGCTAAGGCAGCCGTCCTCTACGACACCAACGGCGACGGCGAGGAGGAGGTCGTCTCCTCCGTCAGCAAGGTCTATGACGGCACCGACCTCATCGACGACATCCGCGTCGCTGTTGAGGACGCCAGCGGGCGCAACGTCATCGCTGACTGCGACGTCACCTACTACAACGCCGACGGCAAGGAGGTCGGCGAGCTCGTCGACGCCGGCACCTACACGCTCAAGGTGACGAGCGAGCTCTACAAGCTCTCCGGCACCACCGAAATGACCATCACCATCGGAAAGAAGGATCTCTCTGGCGTGAAGGTTGGTGCTCTCACGACCGCCAGCTGGGACGGCTCCAGCAAGTCCTTCGAGTACCTCCCTTGGCTTTCCGACGGCTACGCCCTGAGCAACGTCGGCTATTTCACCAGCCTTGACGTGCAGTACAAGAATGGCAACAGCTGGGTCGCCTTCCCGATGAAGGACGTCCTTGTCACTATCCTTGACGCATCCGGCAACGAGGTCAAGACCGTGACCGACGAGGGCGCCTACACGCTCCACTTCACCGCCCGCAACGCCGACGCCGAGAACAACTATGTGATTCCCGCCGACATCACGTTCCACTGCGTCCAGAACTACAACGACTTCGCGAACGACGTGTACAACCACGTCACCTTCGCCGACGTCAGCTACACCGACTACTACTGCGACTCCGTCGCCTGGGTCAAGGCCAAGGGCTTCATGAACGGCTACAACGGCACCAGGCTCTTCGGGCCCGAGGACGACATCACCCGCGGCATGGTCGCCTCCATCCTCTACAACATGGCCGGCGGCGACAACCTCGGCCTCGACGAGGACAAGTTCTACAACGAGCTGGTCGGCTGGAAGTCCTTCGACGACGTCGACGGCAAGGCCTACTACGGCCGCGCCATCGCCTGGGCCAAGGAGGCCGGCGTCGTGAACGGCTATGACGACGGCACCTTCCGCCCGGACCAGGCCGTCTCCCGCCAGGAGTTCGCCGGCATGCTCGCCAACTACGCCGAGCGCTTCGACTCCTCCTTCAAGGCCGCCAGCGCCGACGCGCTGGACGAGATGCCCGACGCCGGCGAGGTCGCCGACTGGGCCAAGGAGGCCGTCGCCTGGGCCGTCGAGAACGGCATCATGGGCAACGGCGGCTTCATCGCCCCGGGCAGCACCATCATCCGCGCCGACGCGGCCGGCATGGTCTTCAACTACGCCAAGTAGTTCACGCCCTTCAGCCTGCCCCCTCCCTGGGGGCAGGCTCCCGTGGGGGCTCATCTGAGCGTGAGCCCCCACGGGAGCCTCATGGCTCGCACGCAAGCTGTCGCGTGAAGGTCCGTGCGGTGGGACGGGCCCTCCCCCTCGAGCGAGCTCGCACGAGGCGAGGGGGAGGGTGCGCGGCACGAGAGGGGCACCTGCGCCCCAGGAGCGCGCGACGGGCTTCTCTGAGAGAATCAACTTATGCACATGAAGAGGGGGCGCCGCCGAGGCGCCCCCTCTGTTCCTGTCTCGGTTCGTTTTCCTGGCATGTCGCTTCTGCGAGAGGCCCTGAGCGAGCCCCTCCCCCTCGCACCTGCGAGCACGTTGAGGGGGAGGGCGCCGCCCCACCGCACGGACCTTCACGCGACAGCTTGCGTGAGCCTTGAGGCTCCCCTGTGGGCTCTGCAACGCAGAGCCCACAGGGGAGCCCTCCCCCGGAGGGGAGGGACCCCGACCTGCCCAAGAGATGCTACTTGGTCGGGTTGTCGCGGTTCAGGCCCTCGAGGTTCTCGGGCTGGTAGTTCACTGCCATGGCAGCGACCTCGGCGCGGGTGATGTCGTCCTGCGGGGCGACGAAGCCGCCGTTGCCCATGACCTCGTTCTCCACGGCCCAGGCGACGGACTCCTGAGCCCAGGCGGACACGGAGGAGGCGTCGGAGAGGCCTGCGAGGGCGGAGCCGTCGGAGGCGACGAACTTGCCGGTGGCCTTGGCGTAGTTGGCGAGCATCGCCGCGAACTCCTCGCGGGTGATGTCGTCGGTCGGGCGGAACTGGCCGTCGTGGCCGTTCACGACGCCGGAGGCCTCGGCCCAGGCGATGGCCTTGGCGTAGTAGGCGTGGCCGTCGACGTCCTCGAAGCCGGTCACGTAGCCGCCGGTCTCGTCGAAGTGGAAGTCGTCGCTGGCGGTGCCGCCGGCCATGTTGTAGATGATGCCCACGGCGTCGGCGCGGGTGATCTTGGTCTCGGGCATGAAGACGTCGGTGCCGCCCACGCCGTTGACGTAGAGCTGGTACCAGGCGTCCTCGACGGCCTGCGCGTACCAGGCCTCGGGGTTGACGTCCACGAAGTGGCCGTAGGCCTTGACGGTGAACTCGAAGGTGTCGTTGACGAGGTTGTAGTTGCTCTTGGCCTCGTCGGTCAGGGCGATGGTGACGGTGTAGGTGCCCTCCTCGACGGCCTCCTCGACGACCTTGCCGCCCTTCTCGATGGAGACGACGTTGTAGAGGCTCGGGTCGAGCGTCACGTAGCTATAGGTCGCATCGACGCCAGTGCCCTGCTGAACCTGGTACTTCACCGCGGGGACCTCGACGGCGGAGCCGGTGTACTTGACGTAGAATTTGTTGGCGACAGGGGAGCCGGTGTCGTTGGTGGCGTCGTCGTCATCGTAGTTGTTCGTCGGAATCTTGCCGTTAGTCTCGTTGACGTCGTACTCCATGGTAGCAACATCGGCAACGAGGCGGGTGACATCGACATCATCGATGGTGAGCAGGAAGGTATCAGAGCTGGTGCCGGTAATGGTGAAGGTCAGCGGAACGACCTTAATCTCGTAAGCGTCGGAGGACGCATCGACGGCCTCGGTGACCTCCTCGCCGTCAAGCGTTACCTCGAGCTCGTAGTCGGTACCCTCGGTCAGGGTGTTGCCATCCTCGTCCTTGACGACAGCGGTGACCTTCTCGAGCCAGTCAGAGCCGTCGAAGGTGACGGTCTTGCTGTCGCCCGCGAGCTCGCCGTTGAGGAAGAAGGCGAGGCCGGTGTCGACGTCGACCTCGGTGCCGGTGACGGAGACGAGGAACTGTCGGCTGCCGCCGAGGACGGAGCTGCCTCCGAAGACGGAGAACGGCTTGACGCGGACGGTCACACGATAGCTGCCCTGCTCGGCAAGGTCGGCGGCATCGCATGCCTTCCAGTTGGGCGAGGTGGCGGTGCCCTTGTTAACCTCGTAGCTCACTTCGAGGCCGTCGGCAGCGATCTTCTCGCCGTCGTACTCGACGGTGATCTTCGAGGCGTCGAAGGACTCGCCGTCGAGGAGGCTGACGTCGACGGTGGAAAGGGCGACACCGGTCTTGTTGAGGTCCTGACGGTCGTACTTGAACTCAGTGCTGGAGTCGTTGAAGACGCTGCTGTCGAGGACGGAGTAGGTGACGGTGCCGGTGCTGGCGGCGACGTTCTTGGTCCCCTTTGCGGAGACGGTCACCGTGTACTCGCCGGCGACGCTGGAGCTCAGGGAGCCCGTCTTGTCGGGATCGACGATCTTGGTGACGGAGAAGGTGCCCGAATCTGCCAAGTTGATGGTGGCGGCGAGGCCCTCGACGTCGTTGATGCTGAGATAGCGGAGGAGATCGTTCGTGCTGTTAATCAGGCTGGCGTTCGCGTCAGAGACGGTCAGCGTGGCCTTGGAGAGGTCGAGCTTCTCGATGGTGACGGGCACGGTGTAGGAGTGCGTATCCGTGCCGGTGAACTTGGCGTAGTAGTCGCCGGCGTCGGTGATGCTGACGGAGGAGGAGCCGGTGCCGTCAGCGGAGTAGAAGGTAATCCCGGCGGCAGCGGCGACCTCGACCTCGCCGCCGTCGGCGTCGACGAACTTGATGTTCGTTGCGTCATAAGCGCTTCCGTTGTAGGTGAGGGTGCCGTCGACCTTGACGCCCTGGGCGGCCTCGCTCTTGGCGGTCATGAAGGCGATGGGGTCGGTGAACTTGCTGGTCGAGGTCCCGGTGTCGGGGTCCTTCTTGGCGATGACCAGGCAGTAGGTGCCAGCGCTGGTCGTGTTGGTGAAGTAGTTCGCCGGGGTCTTGGCCGCGTTGTTCGAGTTGCTCGCGGCGACCCAGTTGCTGTTCTTGGCCTCGGCGTCGGTCTCGCTGGTGTAGTAGATGAACACGTAGTCGTTGGTGTTCACCTTGGTGGTCTCGAAGCCGTTGGAGATCTCGGTCGGGGCGAGGTACTTGCCCTTGCCGGCCTCGAGGGTGACCTTGGAGAGGTCGCCGGTGAGGGTCTTGCCCTTGCCGTCGGTGGCCTTGGTCACCTTGGCGCCGGTGTACCACTCGGCCGCCATGGTCTCGACGCCGTCGGTGGTGTCCGCGCCGGTCGCGAGCGCGACCATCGGCACGGTGCCGACGGAGAGGACGCCCACGAGCGCCGCGGTGACGACGCGACGTGCCTTCCCCCCATGGTTGGTGCAAGCTGTCATGTTTTGTCTCCTTTTAAGGGGGAGGGCCCTGATTTGGCGGGGGCGCTCACGGACACGCTCCCGCATGGAGCAACACTGCTTTTCTTAGCCGACAGACTTGTCGACGCTAACTTGCGCTGCGCCCCCCAGCCGGTTTCCAGATGAGGTGGATGGCCGGCGGCATGACCCAGCCAAGCGAGCTATCGCGCCAAGCGCGGCGCGGACCGGCGTCCTTTTTGGTTATATCCCAGTGAGGGCGCTCTCGTCGAGCAAAAAGTCGAACACGCTCATCGTGACCACGCCGCGCTCGTCTCGTAGGGGCCTTACCACGTCGCGCACGAGCACGACCTTCTTGAAGCTGTCGTTGATGCCGAGCAGGGAGGCCTTCTCCTGAGCAGCCTTCTCGGGCGTTCTCATCTCCATTGCCGACTGAACATAGACGCGATCCGAGCCCCTGTTGGCGACGAAGTCAACCTCGAGCTGTTTGCGGACGTCCTTCCCCGCCTCGCGGGCGCGCTTCTCGACCACGCCGACATCCACCGAGTACCCGCGTGCCCTGAGCTCGTTGTAGACCACGTTCTCCATGATGTGGCTCTCCTCGACCTGGCGGAAGCCGAGCCGGGCGTTTCTGAGCCCCATATCCTCGAAATAGTACTTCAAGGGGCTGCCGATGTAGCTTCTGCCCTTCACGTCGTAGCGGCGCGCGCCCTCGATGACAAAGGCGTCCTCGAGGTAGCCAATGTAGCTGGAGATCGTGTTCGCAGAGATCTTGGAGTGGAGCACGCTCCTGAAGGTGTTCTCCAGCTTGCTCGGGTTGGTGAGCGTCCCGATGCTGGAGGCGAGCACGTTGACAAGGTCGTCGAGCTCCCCGTGCCTCCTGACCCCATGCCTGTCCACGACGTCCTTCAGATACGTCTCCTCAAAGAGCCTCTCGAGGTAGCTCGCCTTCTGCTCGCTCGTGCGCATCGAGACTGCAAGCGGCATGCCGCCGTATACCGTGTACTCGGCCCATCCCTGGTAACGGTCGCCATCGAAAGCCTGCATGAACTCGGAGAAGGACAGCGGTCGCACGCGCACCTCGTCCCCGCGCCCGCGAAACTCCGTCATAACGTCGCTCGAGAGGAGCTTCGAGTTGCTTCCTGTCACGTATACGTCGACGTTGCGCATGCGCAGGAGTCCATTGAGCACGCCGTACAGCCGGGGCGGAGCGTCGGGATTCTTAAGCTCCTCGCGCGAGATAGCGTATTGAACCTCGTCAAGAAAGACGTAGTACTGCTCGTGCTTGTTCGCAATCCTCGAGCGAATGTGGGCGGACAGCGCGGAGGGGTCGCGGAGGGCGGCGTTTTCTTCATCATCGAGGGCGACCTCGATGATGTGATCGTCCTCCACGCCCTCTGAGCGCAGGTAGTCTCCAAAGAGCTCGAAGAGCAGATAGGTCTTCCCGCAGCGGCGGATGCCCGTGACCACCTTGACCATGCCGTTGTGCATACGGTCGATGAGCCTGTTGAGATATCTGTCACGCTTGATTTCCATGCGGGCTCCGTCCTGGGCAGCGTCGATTCTATTGAGATATTCTGCCGCATACGGCAATTATTCTCAATAGATGGGAAGCTCGCCAATGCTGCGCCCGTCCGGGAAAAGACCGGCCGCCTCTAGCACCTACGCCGCGGCGTCGCCGTCCTTCTCGGCCGGCGCCGGGCGGTAGGGCTGCCGCGAGCGCTCCAGGGCGAAGATGAGCCGCACGAGCTTCTTGGTGGCGTGGGAGAGCGCCACGTTGTAGTGCTTGCCCTCGGAGCGCTTCTTCTGGAGGTACGCGGCGAAGGTGGGGTCCCAGCGGCACACGTACTTGGTGGCGTTGTAGAGCGCGTAGCGCAGGTAGCGCGAGCCGCGCTTCTCCATGCGCGGGTAGCAGTTCTTGAGCTGGCCGGACTGGTAGGTGGAGGGGGACATCCCCGCGTAGGCAAGCAGCTTGTCCGGCGTCGCAAAGCGCGAGAGGTCCCCCGCCTCGGCCAGTATCATGGCCGCCATGTTGCACCCTATGCCAGGGATGGTGGTCATGGGCGAGCCGAGCCCGTCCATGATGGCGCCGATGGATGCCTCCACCTCACGGATCTCCGCCCCCAGCTCGCGGATGAGGCGGATGGTGTGCTGCAGCTCCATGGACTTGGCCGGCATGTCCGAGCCTATGGAGCTCGCCGCCGCCTCCCTGATCTTTGTCGCCATCTCGTCGCGCAGGTGGTTGCGCGAGCTCGCCGCCAGCAGCTCCCGCAGCTCCCCCTCGCTCGCCCCGGCCACCTGCCGCGCGCCCGGGTAGCTCTCCAGCAGCGCGTAGACCGACGTCATGTGCAGCGTGGGGACCAGCTTCTCCAGCTCGGGGAACAGGATGCACACCAGGCGCGATACCGACTGCTTGAGCTTAGCGCGGTCCCGCACCTTGTCGAAGCGGTAGCGCGTGAGGGACTTGAGGTCCTCGCCGCGCAGGGCCTCCGCGCGGTAGGGCTTGAGGCCCTTGCCCGAGATGAGCATCGCGGCGATGTTGCGCGCGTCCACGCGGTCGGTCTTGGTCTTGCGCAGCGTGAGGCTCTTGCGGTAGAGGTTGGCCGAGAGCGGGTTGAGGACGTAGGTGTCCAGCTCGTTGGCCAGCAGGAACCCGAGGATGTTGTAGCTGTAGTGGCCGGTGGCCTCCAGCCCCACCCGCACGTCCTCCCCGGGCGTGGCGCACGCCGCTATCTTCTTGGTGAGAAGGACGAAGCCGTCGTGGCTGTTGGGTATCGTGAAGACGTCCTCCAGGACCTCGTAGTCGGAGTTGAGGATGAAGCAGTCGTGCTTGTCCTTGGCCACGTCGATTCCCACGGAGATCATGAGCGCCCCCTTCTTCTTCCGGCCGCCCCGGGCTCGCCGGGGCCCGCCACTGCCCGCAGTTAATACGTATCCCCTCGGGCGGGCTTTGAGACCGGCGGCTGCCGGCGGCCGCCCCCGCCTTTGCCTATAATTGACCGCGTTCCCGCCCGTCCGCGGCCGGCCCCGCCCGGCCCGCGCCCCAAGCCGTCCGGGAGGACCCATGCCAACACGCACGGGGGGCGCCCACCTCGCCGCCCCCGCCCAGGCGTCCCCGCGCCTCTGCCCGAGGGACCGCTCGCGCCTCGCCGCGCTGGGCGTCGCCCTCGTCACCTTCGTCGCGAGCCTGCCGCTGCTGCTCTCCTACATCCCCCACAACGACCTCATGGACCTCATCTTCCACCTCTACCGCATCGACGGCATCGCTGAGGGCCTGAGGGACGGGCAGTTCCCCGTGAGGATGCAGACCACGCAGCTCAACGGGTACGGCTACCCGGTCTCCGTGTGCTACGGGGACCTCTTCCTCTACATACCCGCCGCGCTGAGGCTGCTGGGCCTCTCCATGCGGGCGTCCTATGGGGTCTTCGTCCTTCTCGCCAACGCGTTCTGCGCCGTCATGACGTACGTGACCTTCCGCAGGATGTTCCAGTCACGCGCGGTGGGCATGGTGGCGTGCGCGCTGTGGACGCTCTCGCCCTACCGCCTGTTCGACCGGCTGTGGCTCTCCTCCTCCGCGGGTGAGTACGTTGCCCTGGGGTTCTTCCCGCTCATAGCGTACGGGCTCTTCTCGATGTTCTTCGCCGAGCGGCGGGGCGCCTCGCGCCTGGGGTGGCTCTGGTGCGCGCTCGGCGTGGCGGGGGTCATCTACTCCCACGTCATCAGCACGCTCCTCGCCTTCGTGCTGTTCTTCCCCTTCCTGGTGGCGCTGCTCGTCTTCAGGCACGACGCGCGGGCCTGGGGGCAGGTGGGTCTCGCCGCGCTGGCGGCGCTGCTGCTCTCGCTGGGCTTCCTCGTGCCCTTTGCGGACTACTACCTCAACGCGGACCTCGCCGTGACCGCGCTTGACTCCGCGTCCAAGCGCCTCAAGGCCGCCACGCACGCCCTGCAGCCGGCGCAGATCTTCCTCTTTGCCCCGCCGGTGACCGGCATCAGCTCCCCGCCGACCACGGTCGACGAGATGCCCTTCAGCGTGGGCTGGGCCGCCATCTCCTCTGCGCTGCTCTGGGTGGGCCTGATGGCCACCTCCCTCGGCAGGGCCGTGCCGCGCCGCGCGCGGGCGATCGGCGCCCTGGGCCTGGTCATGGCCGTGACCCTGGTGTACGTGAGCAGCGTGTACTTCCCCTGGAACGACCCCGTCCCCGCGCTCGTGGAGAAGGTCATCTCGCTGGTTGCCACCATCCAGCACCCCTGGCGCTTCCTCGGGCCGCTGAGCTTTGTCCTGCTGTTCCTGGGCTGCCTGGCGCTGCCCGGCCTGCGCGCGCTCTCGCGCCGGGCGATGGGCGTCGCCTGCGCGGGGCTTCTCGCCCTGTGCCTCGTGGAGACGCTCATGGGGCTCACCTCCTACATGCGGCAGTGCCTCTACACGCCCGAGGACTACACGCAGGTGGAGTCCAACGGCGGCGTGCTCGTGGGCGAGTACCTCCCCGCGGGGACGAACACCGGACCCATCCTGGCCGACGTCGACCCCCAGCCCCAGGCGACGGGGGACGCCTCCGTGGCGTCGTGGTCCCGCGAGGGCACCACGATGACGATCGAGCTCGCGGGCGGCGCCTCCGGCGGCACGGTAGACCTTCCGCTGCTGGAGTACCCCTACTACGTGCTGAGCGCGGACGCCGGGGGCTGCGAGCTCACCGGCGACGGCCCCAACAACACGCTCTCCATCGAGGTCCCCGCGGGCTACGAGGGAACCGTCACGGTGTCCTACGAGCCGCCGCTCCTCTGGGGCGCGGCAGCCGTCGCGAGCGCCGTCTCCGCCGCCGGCGCGTGCGCGCTCGTGGTGGCGAGAAGGGCGCGCGCCCGTCACGCCGCGTAGGGCGGCCCGTGCCGGCCGACGCGGGGCGGTACGGGCGCTATCGCCGGTGCAGCAGGAAGTCGGCGGCGGAGACGATCCTGATGCCGTCGACGTCGGTCGGGTAGCTGCCGCGCATGGCCACGACCTCCTTGGGGTAGGAGTCCCTCACCGCCCGCAGCGGCGCGAGCTCGCGCTCCATGGTCGCCGGGTCGGTCATGTCCTCGGTGACCTGCACGTAGAGGCGCTCGCCGGCGCGCGTGGCGACGAAGTCCACCTCGCCGGCGCGCAGCTTGCCCACCGAGACCTCGTAGCCGTCGTAGAGCAGCTGGAGGTAGACCATGTTCTCGAAGACGCGCCCCTGGTCCGCGTCGCGGTACCCCTGCAGGTAGCTCCTGAGGCCCGTGTCCACCACGTAGTGCTTGCCGCCGGTCTTGAGAAGCTCCTTGCCCCGTATGTCGTAGCGCCGCGCGCGGTAGAAGAGGTAGGCCTCCCTCAGCGCCGCGATGTAGGCGTCCACGGTGTCGTTGGCCACGCGGGAGCCCTCCGAGCGCACCGCCCCCGCGATGCTGTTCACGGACCCCTCGTTGCCCACGTTGTCGGAGAGGAAGTCGCAGAGGCGCCGGAGCAGGTCCGGGTTGGTGACCTGGCGCCTGCCCCTGCGGCGGTCGCGCTCCAGGATGTCCCGCACGACCACGGTGTCGTAGAGCGAGCTCATGTACGTGCGGTGCCGCTCGGGGTCGGGCTCGGAGAGCGCGAGGAAGGGCATGCCGCCGTAGCGGCGGTACTGGTCGAGGAGCGCCTGAAGCGAGCCGTAGGACCCGTCGGAGAGCCTCACGAGGTCGGCCTGGGCGCTCCCCGCGCCGAACCACTCTGCCCCGCGGAAGTCGAGGTACTCGGCAAAGGTGAGGGGCAGCATCTGCACCTCGACGTAACGGCCCGAGAGAAACGTAGAGAGCTCGCTCGAGAGCAGGAAGGCGTTGGACCCCGTGACGTAGATGTCGCAGTCGAGGTCCACCCGCAGGGCGTTGATCGCCCGCTCCCATCCCTCGACCTGCTGCAGCTCGTCGAAGAAGAGGTAGGGCCGCTCGACCCCGTCCGCCCGCCTGCGGACGATGGCGTAGAGGTCGCGGTAGTCTCCGATGCCGTCGAACTCCATCGACTCCATCTTGAACGAGAGGAGCCGCCCCTCGGCCACGCCCTCCCCGGCGAGGCGCTCGCGCACCATGTCGAGCAGCGTCGACTTGCCGCAGCGCCTCACGCCCGTGACGACCTTGATGAGGTCCTGGTCCCGGAAGCGAAGGAGCTCGTCAAGGTACTTCTGGCGGATGATCACGGCCACCTCCATGTGAAAGTTCTGCATCAGATGCAAGTTTTTCACATAATAGAGGATGCGCGTGAGAGAAATGCGGGTCCGCGGGCGAAAACAATGTGAAAGATTTGCCCGTGGAGCAGATCTTTCACCCGTCGGGAGGGCCGACGGCGCCTCGCGCGACCCGGCGAGGGTCTGCTGCCGAGTAAGAGCTTCTTGCGAGAACGGGGTCCGATTGGGCCCCGTTCTTGCATATCGCTCTTACTCGACGAGGGGCGCCGATGGGCTCGAGCGCTACGAATGGCAATCAACCTCCCGGTCGCGTGATTCGGAAAATACCGAATGAGATTCTCGGAAAACTGACCCCTAGATCCGTTACATCGACGAGAGCATCTCCCGCACGGTCTCGCAGCATTCCCGCAGGCTGATCCCGGAGGCGTAGGGATTCCTCCGGGCGTACTTGTCCCACTGCGCAAGCATCCACCCGTCGGCCTCGATCTCGTTGAGCACCCGCCCCCACTGCGCCATCCTGGCCGAGCTCCCCCTCTTCTCGCATGTGGCGTCCAGGGCGGCGCGCAGGGTCCGCCGGTCGCAGTCCGCGCCCCGCAGCCTCCACAGCACGTGTATGTCATAGAAGTCGCGCGGGCGCGTGTTCACGACTCCGCGGGAGACCACCGTCTCCAGCTTCTCCGCCAGCACCGTCTCCAGGGGGTACGATACCAGGTTGATGGACCCCTCGCCAAACAGCAACGGATACTCATACTCCACAGGCTCCGGGGTGATCTTGTCGCCGGTGGTCACGTCGATGGTGAGGGGCACCGCCATCGGAGGGTAAACCGCCCTGAGGTGCACCCGGATGCCGGGGTACTCGTCCGCCTCGCGTATATCCTCGGTGCGGTCGAACTCGAACTCCCAGTCGTCGTCGGACGGCACCGAGGCAATCTCCCGGAACACCGACTCCGCGGACTCGTGGGTGAGGTCAAACCCGCGGACGGTCGTGTCTAGGTCCATGGTGGTGCGAGACGCCACGCCGACGAGGGACGAGATGAGCACCCCTCCCTTGACGATGGCCCTCTCACGCCAGCCCGACCTGGACAGCCTCTCGAGCAGCCTCTCAATCAGATAGCTTTGCATGAGGGCCTGTGGGGGTATGCCCGCCTCCCTGGCCCTGTTGTTGACGCGGGCCTTGAGCTGCGCAGCGTTGCTGGTCTTCACAGAAGGACCTCCAAGTAGCCTCTCACCTTCGACTCGACACCGAGCCTTCGGGCGTACCCCATGAGCCTCTCGGGGTCGCGGTCCCTGCTGGCCGCGTACGCTCTCATGGCGGGGACGACGACCTGCGCGTTGATGACGCCCTGGCCGCGGACGATGTCGCACAGCGTTCTCTCTGCGTTGTAGGCCCTCACGGGATTTCCATACGGGGTCCTCACCTCGCACGCGCCGAGGTCCAGAACATCGTCCGCGCACGTGCGGCACACGATCCCGGCCCCCCTCGCTGACTTGGCGTTGTAGGACCTCGGGAACGTCATCGTGAGTGAGAACGGGGCGCGGTCCGTCAGTCCGTGCAGGTAGAGCGCGGTCTCATCGGAGAACGTCCCCCTGGCGAATCGGTGCTGGACGATGAAGAGCTCGTCCTCCCAGACCTCCGGCAAGGCGTACAGGCCGCGGCCCACCCGGACGAGCTCCCCGGACGCAACGGCCTCGGCGAGCAGCCTCCTGGGGATGCCCTCGGAGGTCGCCTGGGCGGACGAGACGTATCCGTTGCCCTCGGCTGCGATGTCGGCCGGCGTCTTCACCCTTGTCCCCTCCCTCGTACCGTTATGCTGAATATTCTTTCATATTAAGCGCGTATGTACAACCGGTCAGAGCTGCCGGAACGGGAGGCAGCCTCGGCGCCGTCCACGACGCGGTGCCTCTCCGGCGCACGGGCCCGGCGGCTCGGGCCAGTGGGAGGTTGGGCCCTGGCGGCTTCGACCGCCGCGCGCACAGAAGAGTGCCACTGCTTGTCGCCCGCCCAGGAACTCGTGGTTGTCCGATTGCCGTTGCCTCCCCCTTAAAAGGAGACAACACATGACAGCTTGCACCAACCATGGGGGGAAGGCCCGTCGCGTCGTCACCGCGGCGCTCGTGGGCGTCCTCTCCGTCGGCACCGTGCCGATGGTCGCCCTGGCGACCGGCACCGCCGACGGCATTGAGACGCTGGTCGCCGACTGGTCGACCGACGCCAAGGTGAGCGCCGCCGAGGACGGCAAGGGCTCCGTCTTCACCGGTGACCTCTCCAAGCCGGTCAGCTTCGACCTGGGCTCCGGCAAGTACCTCGTCCCGACCGAGGTCACCGGCCAGGCCGGCACGACCGACATCCTCGACGCCGGTCTCGAGCTGACCTACGACATGCCCGTGATTGTCGGCAATGCCGCCGTCAACAACGTCTGGAACGGCCTGGCGGAGAACGGCGCCTACTACATCGACGGCATCAAGGACGAGGCTCACAAGTACACGATCGGCACCGGCACCTCCGTTAACGTCTCCGCCGACTTCGCCGCCTCCTACTTCGCCGGCACGCTGACCGACCTCAACGGCCTCAAGGTGAAGCCGGTCATGGGCACCTACGTTGCCAAGGTCTCCGACGGCGTCAACACCGTCTCCAAGAGCTTCACCCTCGAGGTCGAGAACTCGTACGCCGGGACCTACGCGTACATCGTTAACAGCGCCGACGCTAGCGACACCGACGACAAGGACCTCGTCTACGACGGCACCACGCAGACCATTGCGCTCGCCAAGTCGGACGGCACCAAGATTGCCGCCGGCTCCGGCGTGACCGTCGAGTGGTACAAGTCCAACGGCGAGCTGATTTCCAAGAGGTACGAAATCTCCGTCTCCGGCACCGGCAGCTACAGCGCGGTCGTCAAGGACAGCAACAACAACACCGTCGCCACCGTCAACTTCTCCGTCGAGAAGTACGACGTCTCCAAGCACGGCGACAGCTACTCTGACACCACGACCCTCGGCAGCGGCGAGGCCGCAAAGAAAGCTATCCTTCAGAAGGTGGCTGGCTCCCTCTGGAAGTCCTTCCAGGTTACCGATATCACCGCGCCCTCCGGCGCCAAGGCCTTTGACGACAGCTACGGCGAGTACACCGTGACCATTTCGGCCAAGGTGGAGGGCGATTCCTTCTATGACGCCAACGTCACCGGCCAGAAGACGATCAAGTTCTCCTACCTGAACGACGATCTCTACGACACCTATGGTCTCTACTACGGCGCCACGCTCGTCAACGGCGGCGGCTTCGCCACCAACCCCGTTGGCGGCACCGTCAGCGTCAACCTGACCGAGGGCCAGTCCTTCGACGCCTCCAAGATCAAGGTCCGCGACGAGGACGGCACCCCGTCCTGGAGCGGGGACCAGCTCGAGGTCACCTACAAGAACGCCAGCGGCACCACCGTCGACGCCTCCGCTCTCTCCCAGACCGGCACCTACACCGTGACCGTCCGCGTCAAGCCCTTCCAGGACGAGAACCAGTGGCTCGGCGGCACCAGGACCTTCACCGTCTCCGTCAACGGCAACAAGGCCTACGGCGACAACGTGGTCTTCTACCTCGACGGCGAGATTGCCGGCACCTCCGGCACCCTCGAGTACGACGGTACCGACCTGCTCGAGCGCGTGAGCGCCGCCGTCTCCAACCCCGAGGGCGGCTCCTTCGAGTACGGTACCGACTTCACCTTCACCGTCACCAAGGACGGTGAGGAGGTTGACTCCATCGTCGACGCCGGCGAGTACAAGATCGCCATCAAGCCGATCACCTTCACCATCGACGATGGCGAGGACATCGACTTCACCCTCACGGTGACCCCGCAGACCGTCGACCAGCTGACGAACTACTATTACAACGGCGAGCAGGGCTTCTTCCCGACCAACAAGAACGACCTCGGCGGTAACAGCTACCCCTCCCGCGTGTACCACAACGACGCCGTCGCCTGGACCGGCAGCGCGGTCGAGGTCCCGGGCGTGCAGTACGTGGACGGCGACGAGGTCAAGACCCTCGACCCGAGCCTGTACAACGTCGTCTCCGTCAAGAAGGGCGACAAGGTCGTCAAGGAGGCCGTGGACGAGGGCACCTACACCGTGCGCATCGCCCTGTCCGACGCCGCCAAGGCGAACTACTCCCTCGAGGAGCGCGAGTTCACCTTCCAGGTCGTCAAGTACAACCCGTTCGACGACGTGAAGTCCCCGGCCTGGTACGCCTCCGCGGTCGCCGACGCCAAGTTCACCAACGTCGTCAACGGCATGAGCGGCACCAACATGTACGCCCCCGAGGCCAGGATCTCCCGCGCCGACGCCGTGGGCATCCTGTTCAACCTCGCCGGCGGCTCCGCGCTGCTCGACGACAACATGTACACCGAGGAGGGCGGCTGGCTCACCGGCTTCGACGACGTGGACGGCAACGCCTACTACGCCGGCGCCCTCGCCTGGGCCCACAAGGCCGGCGTCGTGAACGGCCACGGCGGCAACTTCCGCCCGAACGACAGCATCACCCGCGAGGAGCTCGCGACGATGCTGGCCAACTACGCCAAGGCCACCGGCGACTTCGTCGCCTCCGACGGCTCCGCCCTCGCGGCGATCGCCGACGGCGCCGACGTCTCCGGCTGGGCCCAGGAGTCCGTGGCGTGGGCCGTCGAGAACGAGATCATGGGCAACGGCGGCTTCGTCGCGGCCCACACCGACATCACCCGCGCCGAGGTCGCGGCCATGGCGGTGAACTACGCGGACAAGTTCTAGTCCCGCCCGAGAGTCCCTCCCCTCCGGGGGAGGGCTCCCTTACGGGCTCTGCCCTCAGAGCCCGTAAGGGAGCCTCAAGGCTCACGCAAGCTGTCGCGTGGAAGGCCCGTGCGGTGGGCGGCGCCCCTCCTCCTTGTCGCGCTCGCAGGTGCAAGGGGGAGGGACCGCGCTCAGAACGTCGGTCGTGCGCTACATGCTGGGAAGCTGAACCAAAGAACAGGAACAGAGGGGGCGCCGCTTAGGCGCCCCCTCTTGGTGTTCGTAAGTCAATTCGATTTGGGGAAACTCCCCGCATGCCGTAAGACGAAGACCCACGTGTGCCGCGCGCCCCTCCCCCTCGCCTCGTGCGAGCTCGCCCGAGGGGGAGGGCCCCGTCCTTACCGCACGGACCTCCACGCGACAGCTTGCGTGCGAGCCTAAAGGCTCCCCAGGGGGCTCTGGGCCACAGAGCCCCCTGGGGAGCCTGCCCCCCGGAGGGGGGTAGGCTGAAGGCGCGCGGGGCTACTTGGCGTAGTTGTAGACCATGCCGGCGACGTCGCCGCGGATGATGGCGCTGGAGGGGTCGATGGACCCGCCGTTGCCCATGATGCCGTTCTCGACGGCCCAGGCGACGGAGCCCCTGGCCCAGTCGGAGACCTGGCCGGCGTCGGGCATCGCGTCGAGCGCGGACTCGTCGGCGGCCTCGTAGCTCTTGTCGAAGAGCTCGGCGTAGTTGGCCAGGAAGGCCGCGAACTCCTCGCGGGTGACCTTGTCGTTCGGGCGGAAGTTGCCGCCGTCGCCGTTGGCGACGCCCACGGACTTGGCCCAGGCGAGGGCGCGGCCGTAGTACTCGTTGCCGTCGACGTCGTCGAAGGACTTCCAGCCGACCAGCACGTCATAGAGGTCGTTGGAGACGGTCAGGCCGTCGCCGCCGGCCATCTTGTACAGGGTGCCCACCACGTCGGCGCGGGTGATGCTGTCGCGGCCGCCGAAGAGGTTGGTGTCGCTGTAGCCGGTCATGTACTCCCTGCCAACAGCAGAGACCCAGGCGACGGAGTCGGCGAAGTGGTCGGACCAGATGACGTCGGAGAACTTGGTGTGGTCGACGAAGTCGCCGGAGGTTCCGTCCTTGACGCAGAGGAACTCGAAGTCGGCCGGCGTCTCGAAGTTGTCGGTGACGGAGTCCGTCTTGGGCTCGAAGTGCAGCGTGTAGACGCCCTCGTCGGTGACCTCGTTGACGGCGACGCCGTCCTTGAGGATGGTCACCGTGAAGTTGTCGGCGATGCCGGGCTCGAGGCGCTTCTCAATGTCGGACACGGGCACGCCGCCCTCGCGCCACGGCAGGTAGTCGTAGTTGGAGTTGACCGCGCTGAAGTGGGTGGTCTCGAGGTTGACGACCTTGTCGAAGGACTTCTTGGCGACGGTCACGGGCAGCGTGGTGGTGCCGGTGACGTCGTAGCCCTTGACGGAGATCTCCACGGTGTAGGAGCCGGCGTCCACGATCTTGTCGACGACGTTGCCCTCGGCGTCCTTGATCGTGACGGTGTACTGCTTGTCCCCGGTGCCCTCGGTGAGCTCCTTGCCGTCGGCGTCCTTCACGACGGTCTGGATGCGGTCCATGACGTCGGAGCCGTCGTAGGTCGTCTCGACGGAGGAGACGGCGGTCCACTGGCCCTTGTCGTTCTTGTAGTTGAAGTAGACGGAGGCGTCGGCGTCGATGGTGCCCCAGACGATGCGGACGGTGCAGGTGGCAGTGCCGCCGGCGGTGTAGTTGGTCTTGTCGCCGGCGACGACCTTCACGGTGTAGGTGCCCGCACTGTTGCGCCAGGCGTCGAAGTTGCCGGTGATGACCCTGCCATCCTGAATCTCGGCCTCGAGAGCGCCGTCCTCGTCGTAGATGTAGACCGTGGTCCCAATCTTCTCGTCCTTGCTGTTGAACGCCTGGATGAGAAGCGGGTTGAACTTGTTCTGCTTGCGACCCTCGCTGAGGTCGGTCTCCCAGCTCGTCGGGAACTCAGAGTTGTTGTACTCGATGGTCGCGGCGTGATCGTACTTGTCAATCGTGGTCTTGGCGAAGCTGATCACGTTGAGGCCGGCGGCCTTGGCAGGGTTGGCGGTCAGGTTGTACGTGCCGAGCTTGTCGAAGACGTCGGAGCCGGTGCCGGTGCTGTCAATGGAGAGGTCGACGAGCGTGGTGTCGAGATACGTGTAGGTCTTGTTGACCGAGTTGTAGTAGTAGACCGTCGTCGGGTGCCCCGGGAACGAGCTGCTGTCGATGACCGGGTCGCAGAGGATGGACACGCCGGGGGTGTCGAGCTTGAACGCGGTGACGTTAACAGGGGTGTCGACGGTCACGGTCTGGCCGGCGTAGATGCCGAGGCCGGTGACGACCGCATAGTACTTGCCGATGTTCTTGACCTCGACGCCCGGGTCGTCCTGGCCCATGTCGGGCGTGATGAACTTGACCTCGTAGTCGACGCCCTCGGTCAGCGCCGCGGTGCTGCTCCCAGTGCTGCTCTTGATGCCGAGGTCGAGCTCGGAACCGGTGAAGATGAACTGCGTGTCGTCGATCTTGCTCGGGTTGGCGTTGATCTCGTAGACCTCAAGGTCGCCTGCGTTGAGGGTTGCCGGCTTGACGGTGAAGGGGACGTAGAGCTCGCCGCCCTTGTAGACGCCGTCGATGGCGGTGACCTTCACGGCGTAGGTGCCGGGGTTGACGACCTCGTTGGTTGCAGAGCTGTAGTTGCCGTCCTCGTCAACGGTGACGATCTCAACCTTGTAGTCGCGGGCGACCGTGGTGAGGTTCAGGTCGATGGTCTGGTTGTTGGCGGTCACGATCTTGTTGACCTTGATGCCACCAACCTTGTTGGTGCCGTCCGCAACGGTGTAGTAGCCATCAGTCATGTTGCCCGAGAGGGAGAGGTCGACGGTGGCGTCCTCGAAGGCCTGGACGTCGGTGGCGGCCATGGTCTGGACGCCGTCCTCAGCGACGGGCCTCGGCGCCGGTCGCGAGCGCGACCATCGGCACGGTGCCGACGGAGAGGACGCCCACGAGCGCCGCGGTGACGACGCGGCGGGCCTTCCCCCCATGGTTGGTGCAAGCTGTCATGTGTTGTCTCCTTTCAAAAGACAATCTAGAAACCTTAGGACACCGTTGCTCATTTTCCCACTTTGCCGCCTTGCTCGCAACTTTGAGACGGCAAAGCGTGCAGGCAATGAGTCTGCATCCTGCGTGGCAGTCTATCACTATCTTTCAGCACAGTCACGACTTTTTTGCTTATGTTCGAAAAAAGCCCCTGAAGGGTAGGTAACCTACCCTCACGTTACGCTCTGTGCGCTGAGGCCATAACGGCCTTTATAATCTCTTCTTTGGCATCTACCTGCAGCTACGTTTGGAATATCAGGTTCCTAATAGAAGAGCCGTTGGTTATTTTAGCGCAAATTCTATATTTGGCTACAGCTTTTTGCGTAACAAACCTGAAACCTTGTTTCTTCAGGTCTCTCAATTATTCTTGGTCGCTTTCTTCAGCTTCATTAATGCGCCCCTCCCCCATCCCTGGGACCCCCGCCCGTTCTTCTCGCTCTCTTGGGTTGTTTTCATATATCTGAGATGCTCGGTTCCCTTCTGACGGCTCACGGACATCCGACGGATGCCCGCATGCCCGATACGTCTTCCAAAACGTCAATCAGCGGCGGAAGCGAGCGAACGCAGCCCCAACATAAGAAGAAGCCCGGCAATCCATCGGGCTTCTTTGCATCTCTATTACTACCTGTTATGGCGCTACTCGACGCACGCAGCCTTGGCGATGCTGTCGAGAGCGGCGCCGAGGGCGGCCTCCTTCTCCGGAGACCCCTCGTAGAAGTAGTTCTGGAGCGGCTCCATGCCCGCGACCCACTGCTTATGCTCCTTCTTGGCCCGATGGACGTCGCGCAGCCTCTGGAGGGCCGAGATGCGCTCCGGACGATACCTCGCGCGCTCGTCCCGAGCCTCCTGCACGCGCCGCTCCATCTCTTCGAGCACCACGCCCGTGGTGCCGCGCGCGCGGTGCCACTCCACGAGGTCCGCGTACTGCTCAGCCCGGACGTTGAGCATGTTCTCCACGTCCCAGACCTTGGTCAGCTGTGTGGGGTTGTCCCGCCGGACGATGAAGTGGAAGTCGTTGGTGAAGAGCACGCGCTTTGAGCAGAAGACGCCGCGGTGGCGGAAGATGCTCTCCATCTCCGGAAAGCCGTTGGAGAAGCGGATGTTGTTGTTCTCGATCACGCTCGCGCGGTAGATGACGGTGGTGAACTCGTAGGGCAGGTTGAGCGAGGCCTCGCCGTTGCCGGGGAAGACGCCCTCGAGCGGCACGCGGCAGAGGTAGCAGCCGGTGAGCTCCTCGTTGGCGTGCAGACGGGAGGGCACGACGGCCTCTATGTCATGGTCGAAGAGCGCCTGGAGCACGGCCTTGGTCCGCTCGGTGTAGAAGCCGGGGACCAGGACGTCGTCGTCATCGAGGAAGATGAGGCAGGTTCCGCGAACGAACTGGAAGCCCTCGTTGCGGTTGCGGCCGATGCCGTAGTTGGGGTGGGAGTGCACCGTGACGCGCGGGTCCCCCTGCGCGTAGCTCTGGGCGATCTTGAGGGTGCCGTCGGTGGAGCCGTCGTTGAGGACGATGACCTCGAGGTCACGGCAGGGCTGGTTGAGCACGGACTCCAGGGCGTCCGCGATGTACTTCTCGCCGTTGTAGACGGGCAGCATGACGGTGAGGAAGGGCTTGTCTGGCATCGGACCCCGATTCTACGGCGCTGTCTTACGCGGTGAGTATACCCGCAAAAGGGGCGCGGGGCGAAAGGGCCCCGCGCCCGTGGGCGATGCCGTGGGACGTGAAGCGTCGCGCGCTACCCCTGCATCCAGTTCATGACCAGGCCGGCACCCATGCCGCGGGTGAGCTGGTCGGTGGGGTCGAGCGTGCCGGTCGCGGAGTTGCCGTGGATGACGTCCGCGCCGATGGCCCACTCCATGGCCGCCTGGGCGAACGAGGAGGTCTCGCCGCCGTCAGGGAAGGTGGAGAGGTCGCCGGCGCCCGCAGGCTCGTCCTCGAGGCGCCAGAGGATGGTCACGAACTCCTCGCGCGTGGCGGGGTCGTCGGGGCGGAGCTGCCCGGCGTTGCCGACGATGACGCCGTTCTCGATGGCCCAGGCCACAGCGTCGGTGTACCAGGTGTCGGCGACGTCGGTGTAGCCCTCGAGGCTCGAGCGGTCGACGTCCGGGTTGCCCGCGCGGTTGTAGAGGACGCCCGCGAGCTGGGAGCGCGTCATGACGTCGTTGGGCCCGAAGTTGCCCGTGCCGTTGTCATAGCCGTTCATGATGCCGTTGGCCTCTGCCCAGAGGACGGCCTCCACGTACCAGCTGCCCGGGGCGTCGGGGTCGACGTCGTTGAAGCGCAGCGTGTAGCCCGCGGAGACGGTGACGTCGGCGGCGGGCATGACGAAGGTGTACTCGCCGGAGGTGCCCGTTGGGCTGGTGGCCACGGTGCGGCCGTCGGCCGTGCGGACGGTGGGGGCGCCGTCGACCACGTAGGCGTAGTCGGGCGTGAGGCGGATGGTGACGGTGGTGCCGGCGGACGCCTTGGAGACGCTCACCCACGTGCTGCCGTGGGACGCGGAGGAGGCGGAGACCTGGTAGCTCACGTTGGCGTTGAGAAGCGCGCGGTACTCGGCGAGCTTGGCGCGGAACTCGTCGACGGTGTAGGCGCCGTCATACGAGGCGCTCCAGTAGAAGGTCTGCCCGGAGCAGCTGCGGTACACCCTGCTGCCGAGGGAGTAGGCGGTGCCGGTGGCGCCGTAGCTGCCGTTGATGATGTTGAGGTAGTGGCCCACCTCGCTGAACGGGGCCGACGGGTTGCTCTCGTAGATCGCCTTCTCCTCGTAGTACCAGCCGGTGAAGGGGTTGGAGTAGCCCCAGGCGAGGTTCTCGCCCACGTTGTAGACGCCGGCGTGGCCGATGTTGTTGGCGGAGTAGTTGACGTCGATCTGCGCGACGGCCATGAGGTAGGGGTCGATGACGAGCTCGGAGAGGCCGTGGCCCTGGGAGCGCAGCTGGTTGCAGATCTCGACGAAGTCGATCGAGCGCTCCAGGTTGTCCAGGTTGAAGGCGCTCTCCTCGGAGCCCATGTTGCTAAGGTCCTGGTACGGGCCGACGACGGACATGCTCGGCGACTGCTCGATCACGGCGACCGCGTTGTCGGCGCCGAGCCACTCGAAGAAGCCGAGCGAGCCGTCCTCGTAGGTGTAGTCGAAGTCCGTCGCCGCGAGGGCGGGCGTCGCGGGTGCGAGGACGAGCGCGACGACGGACATCAGGGCGGCGAGGAAGGCCGCGAGCGGGCGTCCTTCTCGGCGTCTGATCTGCTGGGCTGCGTGCATGGTGATCACCCCTTTGTGATGTGGGCGTGCGTTGGGGCAATCCTAGCGCGTGTATAAAAGTAGAAATTTGCGCAAATAGGTGAGCGGGCGGGCGGCAGAGCGGGCGGGCGGCGTTACGCTCCGGCGAGCAGGTCCCGGACCTCGAGGAGGTCTGCGCAGACCGCCGCGCACAGGCCGCGGAGCTCGTCGTCCGGCTGGATGAGGTCCGGCACCATCACGGTGACAAAGCCGCCCGAGCTCGCGGCGCGCACGCCGGAGGGGCTGTCCTCGAAGACGACCGTGCGCGCGGGGTCGGCCCCCAGGCGCTCGGCGGCGCCGAGGAAGATGTCCGGTGCGGGCTTTGACGGGTAGCCGTCGTCGCCGGTCACCACGGCGCGGAAGTGCTCGGAGACGCCCGCGTGGCGCAGGTTTGCCTCGACCACGCGCCGCTCCGAGGAGGATGCCACGGCGCACGGCACTCCCCTCTCGGATAGCCAGCCCAGCAGCTCGTCAAGGCCGGGCTTCTTGGGCGCGCCGGAGGCGACGAAGCGCTCGGCGCCGATCTCGTAGTGGTCGTCCAGGGCGCGCTGCGCGTCGGGGTTGCCGTCGTAGGCCTCGGCGACCATGCGCGAGATGCGCTCGTAGGAGCTGCCCACGCAGGCCTCCACCAGGCCCGGGACCACCGTGAGGCCGTAGCGGGCAAAGGCAGGCGGCCACGCGCTCGCCCAGATGGGCTCGGTGTCCACCATGAGGCCGTCCATGTCGAAGATCGCGGCCTGGGGGCAGAAGCCCTGGGGAAGGTGCGGACGGAAGGTGCTGGTGTGTGCCATGTTCTTCTCCCTCGGGAGGTACGCGGGGCCGGCATCGCACGCACTCCGAGGCGTTGCGCGCCGACCTAGACGGGCAGCGAGTCCGCGTCCACGGTCTGGTACTCGGCGAGGTCCCCGGGGAAGCGCGAGACCAGGTACTCGAAGGGCCTGCCGTCATCGAGGTAGCCCACCTGCTCGATCTCAAGCAGGGGGCTGCCGGCGGCAACGCCCAGGATCTGGCACTCCCTCTCGGTGGCGGTCACGGCGCGCAGCGTCTTGTGGTAGCTGTCCGGGGTGACCTCGTAGTTCTCGGCGATCCAGGGGCGCACGCTCTTCTCGGCCGCGGAGAGGCGGATGTCGCGGAAGATCTCCACGGGATAGTAGAGGTACTGCATGTCGAGCGGGGACCCCTGGTGCAGGTGGGAGCGCTCGATGTAGAAGGTGAAGCTGAACTCGTGCAGGCCGAGCTCGTGCCGGATGTGCTCGTCGGGCTTGAGGACGGTGAACTCGTGCACCGTGCACTCGGGGTTCTCGGCGAGGTCGCGGTCGATGTCGTCGGTGAGGGAGACGGTGTTGAGCGGCTTGGCAAAGGTGGGCGTGGCGACCTTCTTGACGTAGACGCCCGAGCCCCGCTTGCGCGAAACCAGGCCGCGCTTCTCGAGCTCGTCCATCGCCTGCTCGATGGTCGTGCGGCTCACGTGGTACTTCTTGGTGAGCTCAACGACCGTGGGGAGCTGGTCATAGGGCCTGAGCTCCCCGCGCTTGATCGCCTCTTCGATCTCCTTGACGATGGCCTTGTACTTTGGCACGTGTTCTTCCTTGCACCCGACGCCGCGCACGGCGTCATTCCCCCGGTCGTCCTCTTGTGGGCCCCGAGCTACCGGGGCCCACATTTCAGACGAAGTATAAGTATATCGCTGAGAGCTGTATTGTAACCAGTGGTGCGGAATAACTAGACAACTGTTTAGACGAGCGCCTTGACCTTGTCCATGAGGGCGACGACGTCCTCGGGGCGGGTGTTGCCCGTGGCCTTGTCGATGATGGAGCTGTAGACGTGCGGGATGACCTTGGGGACGCCGGCGTCGAGGATGATCTTCATGATCTGGTCGAAGTTGTCCAGGTCGATGCCGCCCGTGGGCTCGAGGATGAAGTCGTGGCGCGCGCAGGCCTCGGCGACGGCCTTGAGCTCGTCGGCGACCTTGAGGCCTCCCATCGGGAAGAACTTGAGCGAGTCGGCGCCCATCTCCTTGGCCATGGCCACGACCGTGTCCGCGTCGACGAGCGCGGGCTTCTCGCAGTCCTTGGACAGCGGGCCCGTGGAGACCTTGACCAGGCCCGGGGTGCCCGAGGGCGCCACCATGGCGTTGACGTGGCAGGGAGCCCCGTCGAGGTTGGCGCGGGTCCAGCCCACGGCGCAGAAGGCCTGGTTGAAGTGGTTGGCGTGGACGTGCTTGGCCACCTCGGCCACCGCGCGCCACTGGTTGGGGTTGCCGCCGCCCAGGCCGACGGAGAGGTTGCCCTCGAGGACCTCCATGTAGCGGTTGGCGTCCTCGACGTAGGCCTCGACCGTGGGGTAGTCCGCCGTGAGGACGCCCACGGCGACGTGGCCCTCGGCGACCTGGTAGATCTCGCGCGCGTTGTCGAGGGAGCCGCCCAGCACGTTGAGGACGACGCGGTCGTTGTAGTAGTTCATGCCCATTGCCTATCCCTCCATAATCTCCCGCAGCCGCTTGACGATGAGCTCCTTGTCGCCCTCGTTCAGCGGACGCGGGTCGAAGTCGATCTTCCCGAGATTGAGAAACTCCGTGCGTGCCCAGACGACGGGGTCGCCGGAGCGAAGCTGCCCGTTGACGTCCTCCATCGAGAGCCCGGCGGGCTGGGAGCCGTCAAAGGTGACGCGGCAGCGGTAGATGGCGCGGCCGGCCTCGTCCTGGATCTTCTCGGCGGCGAGGCTCGTGATCTCGAGCGGGCTGGAGATCGTGATGTAGGAGCTGGACAGCGCGCCCATCATGATGAGGCCGAGGACGTTGGCCGCGAAGATGATGGACTGCATCACGCCGGACTGCAGCAGGCCGGTGATGGACTCACGGCCGAGCTTGTAGCCGCGCTGCGTCATGAAGTACTGGATGACGATGGAGACGCCGGGCCACAGGATCAGCGGGGCGATGCCGCCGAGGGCGTTGCCCTGCTCGGCGAAGGGGATGAACATGCCGTAGATGATCGGCATGACCACGGCCCACACGATGGCGTCGCCCATGCCGGCGATCGGGCCCATGAGGCCGGTCTTGATGGAGGTGATGGCGGAGCCGGGCAGGTTCTTCTCGGTTGCCTTCTCCTCCTCCATGGCGATGGAGATGCCCTGGATGATGCCGCCGAGCGAGCCCTCGGTGTTGAAGAAGGCGAGGTGGCGCTTGAGGGCGTCGGCCAGGTCCTCCTTGGCCGGGTAGAGCTTCTTGAGGGTCGGGATCATCGAGGCGCAGAAGACCAGGCTCTGGAGACGCTCGTAGGAGTTGGAGAGCTCGCAGCCGAAGTAGCAGATCCAGAAGGACTTGGTGACGTCCTTCTTGGTGATGATGCCGGCCTTCGCGGTCTCCGCGGTCTTGGCGCTGGCCGAGGAGATCTGCGCGTTGACGGTGTCGGGGTAGAGGATCATGCGCAGGACGAGCGCGATGATCAGGCCGAAGATGGCCATGCCCATGACGGGGATCTGGAGATAGGCGACGGCGAAGTAGCCGAGGAAGAAGAACGGGATGAGCTCCTTCTTGCCGATGACCATGATCGTGAGGGCAAAGCCGAGGGCCGGCAGGATGCCGCCCATGACCTCGAACGAGTGGATGAGGACGTCGGGCAGTGCGGCGATGAGGGCGTTTGCCCACTCGGCGCCGAACAGGTCGATGACGAAGACGAACGGGAAGCGGATCAGGAAGCCCATCAGCGCCGGGAACACGAAGGCGCAGCGCATGATGCCCGCGGTGTTGGCGTCCTCGGCGTACTTGTCGGCCATGTGGACCCAGATGGCGTTGGTGGTGCGGCGCAGCTGGTCGACGAAGACGCCGATGACGCCAAACGGGACAGCCAGGGCCACGGCGAGCTCGGGGCTCATGTTGGACATGACGCCGAGCGGGATGGCGATGACGCCGGCCAGGCACGGGTCGTTGGGGACGTTGCCGCCGGGCGTCGAGGTGACGCCGAGGTAGACGAGCTGAAGGGCAGCACCGATCTGCATCGAGAGCACCATCTCGCCGGTGAGCAGGCCGACGAACACGCCGATCGTGGCCGGCTGGAGAAGGGCGCTCGAGAGGGTGTAGCCAAAGCGCAGACGGGCAAACCAGTAGTAGATGCCCATCGCGATAGCGATGCCCATAGTACCCATATAGGTACCTCCTCTAGATGAAGTATTGCTTTGTGCGGGGTGAAGGCGTGCGGCCTAAGACCAGGGCCGGGGCCGGGACTAGCCGCGGTACTTCCTCAGGATCGCGTCGACGTCCTGCGGCGCGTCCTCGGGAATCGTCTGGAAGACGATCTTGACGCCCGCCGCGGCGAGGTCGTCGAGGATTGCCGCGTCGGCGTCGTCCAGCGTGATGTTCTGGAAGACGACCTTGCGCTCCGGACCGCCGCCGAGGCCGCCGACCTGGACCGCATCGACCTTGACGCCCTGGTCGTAGACGTTCTTGAGGGCCTTGAGGCTCGGCAGCAGCAGGAGCACGTTGCCGGCGCCGAAGACATCGGCGGCGTAGCTCTCGGCGGCCTGCGCCTCGGAGAGGCAGACGACCTCGACGCCCGTCGGCGCGGACATGAGGTAGATGCTCCTCATGAACTCGTCGGCGGCGAGCTCGTCGCTCACGACCACGATCTTGTTGGCCTGGACCTGGTTGACCCACTTGGTCATGACCTGTCCGTGAATGAGACGAGAGTCAACGCGCGTCAGAACAATGTTTCCCATCTTCTCCTCCTCCTATATTGAAGTTGCCACTTCTCGCGCAGTGGCCGCGCTTCTTTACCCGTAGACGCGAATATGGGATAAAG